>CAWCHX010000027.1:0-79998 GCA_963795445.1 uncultured Acidobacteriaceae bacterium
CCGCTATTCCAAAACCGCAGTGAGGCCGGCCGCGTGCTCGCCAAACTGGTCAAAGCCTCTCTGCAAGGATGCCCATGCGCTGGTCCTCGCTCTCCCTCGCGGCGGCGTGCCTGTAGCTTACGAAGTGGCGCGAGAGTTGGCTCTCGAGCTGGATGTATTCCTCGTTCGAAAACTGGGCGTGCCGGGCGAAGAAGAGTTGGCCCTGGGAGCGATTGCCAGCGGAGGAGTTCGCGTCTTGAATCGTGAGCTGATTCAACACCTCCGCGTGTCCCCAGCTCTAATCGAGCGCATAACAGCGCTGGAGCAAACGGAATTACAACGCCGCGAGCTTTTGTACCGCGAAGGCCGGCCGCCTAAACCCGTGCAAGGCCGCACGGTTGTGCTGGTCGACGACGGCCTCGCCACCGGCGCGAGCATGCTAGCGGCCTGCCGGGCCTTGCGCCCGCAAGCCGGACGCCTTATCATCGCTGTACCTGTCGCCGCGCGACAAACTTGCGACGAGCTCCGGCGCGAAGTGGATGAACTGATCTGCGCCGCAACCCCTCACCCGTTCAACTCTGTTGGCTCCTGGTACGAAGACTTCTCCCAAACCAGCGATGAGGACGTCCGCAAGTTGCTGGAAGAGGCTGCCACCGTCGGCCCCGGGCCCTCTAACCCGCTTGAAAGCAAATCTGTACTGAATTGAGTCCAGGTATGAATGAAGGTGGTCATATGCCAGCAAACACCCACCGCCTAGTTGCTGCCGGCTTGCTGATCCTCATGTTCTTCCTGGCTGGTGGTGCGGCTTTGCAAGAGTCCGCCACTGTAGACGAAGTCGCTCACGTGGGTGCTGGATTGAGCTATCTCCAGCGCCTTGATCTCCGCCTGAACCCTGAGCATCCGCCGCTCGGAAAAGCTCTCGCCGCCCTGCCGCTTGCCCTACGCGGAGCACACGCCGATTACTCCAGCCCGGCTTGGAAATTGTCGGCTGATTTCTTTCCCGCTTATGCCGCGCAATGGATCTTCGGCGATGCTGTTCTCGGCCGCTGGAACGCATGGAAATCCACGTTGATGTGGGCGCGTTTCCCCATGCTCATCCTGACCTTACTCTTAGGTTGGTTTGTCTTCCGTTATGGAAGCCGCCTCGGCGGCCCTTGGGGTGGGCTGCTATGCCTGACCGCCTACGTCACAACTCCGGCCTTTCTTGTGTTCGGTCCGCTTGTGGTTACAGATCTGCCGGTCACTCTGTTTTCGGTTATCGCACTCTGGCAACTCGGGGAGATCTGGGCTGCGCCGTCACCGAAAAAGGCGCTCTGGTTCGGCCTCGCGCTTGGGGCTTCGCTGCTTTCCAAGTTCACGGGTCTGCTGCTGGTTCCCGTTGTCCTTGTGCTCTTTGTGCAAACGCGCTTTTGGCCAACTAGCTCTCAACCGGCAGAGAAGGTCCAACGCAAAGCCTGGCGCGGAGCACGTTGGCGCTGCGTGCTACGCGGCGTGCTTGTGGCGGCGCTGTTTGTCTACGTCTCTTATTTCATCTTTTCCTGGAATCAACCGAATGACGCACTGGACCGCCTCGGGAGTGGACCATGGGCGGCGCTGATCCGTCGTCCCCTCATGCCCCTTTGGCTCTATTGCCGCGGGGTTCTCCTCATGCTTGTCATGGGATCACGCTCGACGTACCTTTTTGGGCGTATCTACCCGCACGGTGTGCCTTACTATTTCCCCATCGTGTTCGCTCTCAAATCGACGCTTGGCTTCCTGCTGCTGCTTTTGCTGGCTGCCATTGCGGGCATCGTTTCCCGCAGCGCGCCGCATGCACGTCGTTCCCGGCGAAATCCGCCCCCACTGGCGTGTGTTGCTAATCGGCTTTTTTACATTTCTCATGGTCTGTCTGCTGAGTCGCCTGGATATCAGCATCCGGCATTTCATGATTCCCATTACGCTGCTCATCCTGATGCTCGCGCCCCTGCCCCGAATGCTAAGCGCCCTGCCGCACCGGAGCCTCTTACAAGCCGCCACCATTATTTTGGCTGTGAGCTGCGTCGTGCCCGTTCTGCTTGCCTACCCCTATTTTTTTCCGTTCGTTAACCGGTTCGCCTTCCGCCACCCTGCCTATTACTTGGTGAATGATTCGAACGTGAGCTGGAACGAAGGCCTGCCCGCCGTGGAACGCTTTGTGCAACAACAGCAACTGAAGCAGATGGAACTCGATTGGGCCTCGCTATCCGATCCGGCGCTCGTCGTGCCTGAAGCGCAGATTTGGGATTGCCAGGCGCCCACAGACCAAGATGCCGGCCACTGGGTCGCAGTCACCGCGGTGTCTATCCTCGAAAATCACAATTGCGGATACCTCCAGCAATATCCTCGCCAGCAACTAGCAGGCGGCGCATTCTACGCCTTCAAACTCCCGGCGCCCATCCCGCCTGCAGGTGCACCCGGCGGCCCTCCGCCAGCATCGCAACGTAGAATCATGTGGGGAATGCCGTTCGATCTCCGCGCCTGGGCCGTCAACGTCGAGCGTCATCCTGATCGGCTGCCTGCCGAAATGCAGACTTTAATGCAAAAGTTCCAGCAGCGGCCCCAGCCAGCAAGCCAGTAAATAATTTACTCAGTCCTCAGCGCCCGCGCCGGATCGATCGATGCCGCCCGCCGCGCCGGAATCAACCCCGCGATAGCTGCCGCCACCGCCAGCGTCAGCACCGATATCGTCAACACTCTAATATCTACGCCTTTCATGTCGAATAGCTGCGACTGGACAAACCGCGCGCACAGCACTGCTGTCGGAATGCCGATCGCCAGCCCCAATGCAGTCTGGATGATCGCTCCGCGCATCACCATCGCAATCACCCCGCCGCGCCCCGCGCCCAGCGCCATGCGAATCCCGATCTCGCCGGTTCGCCTTGCGGCCGTATAAGCAGTCACGCCGTAAAGCCCCACCGTAGCCAGCAGCAAAGCGAGCGCGCCGAACAACTCGGTGAGCCGCGCCACCATCCGATCCTCCGTAAACCTGTCCGCGATCTGATCCTCGAAAGTTTGAAACTTCACGATCGTCAAGTTCTGATTGATGCTTGCCAGCGTCCGTTGCGTCAGCGCCGCCATTTGGCTCATCGGTCTCTCCGTTTGCACAACCAGCGCCCCGGCATACAGCGATTCGTCTTTCTCCCGCGGACCCTTCTCGCTTGCCGGCCGCTGCAGAATCGGAACAAAATACATCCGATGTTGCTTCCACCTCACGCTTGTATACGTCGTGTCTTCCACTACGCCCACGATCTGATAATCTCCCGTCGAACCCGGCTCCGCTGTGCCGAAGAAGCGCCCAATCGGGTTTTGGTCCTTGAACAGCTTCTTCGCAAACTCCTGGTTCACCACCGCCACCGCCGGAGCCGTTGCCGTATCCTTCTCGCTGATCCCGCGGCCCATCAACACATGCGTTCCCACTGCATCGAAATATTCGGAATTGACTTTGACAATCGAAGCCCCCACATGTAAATTCGCTTGCCCCTGCGCCTGCACCCCAGTGCTCCAGTTGTTGTCCTCCATAGGTGTATATAGGCTGATGCCGACGTTCTTCACCCCGGGAATCGCGTGGAATCGCTCCTCAATGGTCCTGTACAGAGATTCCAGTTGCGTCGTCGCGTAACCCGCCGCCTGCGGATTGATATGCACGATGTACCGGTTCCTGCTGTCCAGCCGCAAATTCGTATGCTGAAGTTTATTCAGGCTCTGCGAAAATAAACCCGCTCCCACCAGCAGCACCAGCGATAATCCCGCCTGCAGCACCACCAGCCCGCGCTGCAGCAAGGATGCTTCCGAACCCGTTGTCCGCGCTCCGGTCCGCAACGCATCCACCGGTTCCGCCCGCGAGGCAATCCATGCGGGAGCAACCCCGAACAGGATGCCGGTCAGCAACGACAGCCCGCACGCAAACGCCAGCACCGGTAAGGATGGACTCGCATCCACCGGAAGGCGCTGCGCTCCCGCGAACGCCAGCGCCAGCAGCATTCGCGTTCCCGCATACGCAACCGCTAGCCCCGCCAGCCCGCTCAGTCCCGCCAGCAGCACGCTTTCCGTCAGCAGTTGCCGGATGATCTGTCCTCGTTTAGCGCCCAGCGCCGTTCGCAGCGACATCTCCCCCTTACGTTCCATCCCGCGGACCAGCAGCAGGTTCGCGACATTCGCGCACGCAATCAGTAGCACCAGGCCCGAGATGGTCATCAGTAGCCGCAGATTCGACGCGTAAGCTTCCTGTAAATCCTGAATTCCGGCGCCCCCGGGCGTTAGTACTACGTGTGCCTTCGCCAGCGCCCTCTTGCCTTCGCCGGACGAAAAGGTTTTAGTCTCTGCGAACGACTGCCTCACCAGCGCGCTTAGCTTTGCCTGCAGCCCCGCCGTCGGCACTCCCGGCCTCACCCGCCCCACCAGATAAAGCCATCGGATATCGGCTTCGTGTACGTAAGCAGCATTCGTTAGCGCCGGCATCGCCTCAATCGGCAGAAAAAAGTCCGGAGGCGTACTCGATAACCTGTCGCCATAGAACCTCGCCGGTGCGATCCCCGTGATCGTCACCGCTTTTGTATTGATCCAGAATGTGCTGCCTACCACCGAGGCGTCGCCCAAGTAGTCACGCTGCCACGTCTCGTAGCTCATCACTCCCGCCAGCGGCGCGCCCGCAACATCGTCGCTGTCGCTCAACAACCGCCCTGCCTGCGGCCGCAGCCCAAACGTGCGGAAATAGTTGCCCGACACGAACTCGCCCATCACTGAACGCGTGCCCCCATGCTCCCCATCGCGCCGGGCGATAATCGGCCGGTACCCAAAGCCTGCCTGCATCGCCGCCAATTCCTCAAACTCCGGCGCATTTTTCTTTATCAGCTGCCACGTATCGGTCGAAAACAACGCATAATCGCCCTCGTTTTGCGTTCCGCTATTCACGCAGCACTCGCTGCTATCTCCAATCCGCACCAGCGTCTTTGGATCGGCTACCGGCAGGTTCTTCAGCAGCATCGCGTTCACCAGCGTGAATATGGCCGCATTCGCCCCAATACCCAGCGCCAGTGTCAACATCGCAGTCGCCGTAAACCCAGGCGCCTTCCTCAACTGCCGTAGCGCATAGCGCGCGTCCTGTATCAAGGTTGTTCCCACACTCTCTCCTACCGGCGAATCGCGCAAGTTACTGTCCAAACTGAACGCTCGCTATCTCTCTATTTGCCCGCCTTTGATCGCAGCATGCGCGGCCGCAACTGTTCACGAGCGATTCGCGGCGTCCCAAAAGCGGCCAAGGCGTCGCTGTATGCCGAACAGAATCACTCGGAACAATAAGCCGGAAATGATCCCCGTCACCGTGAAAAATTCAACCATTCCCAGGTCGTGCGAGCGCCGCAGGAGAGCCCAGGATGTAATTCCAGCACACACGCCGCCTCCCGCCATGAAGGGAAGAAATCCGGTCCAGCCAAGCCGGAGATAACAGAACAGCAGCGGCGTTCCCAGCGCGAGCATCGCGGCAAACCCGAATACACCGTAAATGAGAACTATTCCCAGCCAATTACCGAGCCCCATGCGCCCGCTGCCTTGGGAACTCAGCAGCAATAGGACCGGCGGTAATAGCGGCACCAAAAAATAACTCAGTAAGAGCCGGCAAAGGAAATTCCAGCTTCGCCAGGGCGAGCATCGCTGTCTAGCAGTCATAAATCCTACGAAGCCGCCGTCGAGAAGAAACGCTTCAGATTCCCTTTCAATTTCCAGAGTTGGCGCAGAACCCCGCCTGGCAGGCCGCGGAACTCCTCGTACACTGTGGTTGCTTGTTCAAAAAATGCCAGAAGTTCGCGAATCCGCTTTCGGGCCTCTTTGTCTTCGGGAGTATTTCGATCGATTTCCGTTGAGCATTCGCGAAGTATGGCAATGGTGGGGTCTATTTCCCGGCGCTTTCGTTCTTCGACAACAATCGTGAACATTTCCCATACGTCGTGCACCGTATCGAAATGATCGCGGCGATCGCCCATCACGTGAACGACACGCACCAGTCCCCAGCCTTGTAGTTCGCGCAAACTCGTGCTTACGTTCGATCTAGCCACGGACAGAAGTGAGGCCACCTGTTCGGCTGTAAGAGGCGCCGGCGAAAGGAAAAGCAGAGCATGGATCTGTGCCACGGAGCGGTTCAGGCCCCAACGCGTGCCCAGTTCACCCCAATGCAGGATGAACTTCTTCTGTCCGGCGCTTAGGCTCGTCATGTCTGTAATTTCTGTTTATACAGAAACTACAGTAAATCCAGCGGCTTGTCAAGCCGTCCTCGCCAACGCGCTCGTGTTGACCGCTGTCCGCCTTTACTGAGCCGCGCCCGAAGGAAGCGGACACAGCTTGCGTGTATCGTCAGCCGAACCGCGGAACAGTTCCTTCAATTCCACCAGAGATGAATCCGAGATCACGCGCAGAACCTCAACTTTGCATTCCCAGGCAATTCGCGTGCGCTAATCATGTCGGCAATCACCAGCTCGCTGTTCTTGGTGATCCAGAAGCGCATAGTCCAGCGGTCACAATGACATGCCTCGAATCATAGCCGTCTTCATTCCCGTCTCATGCTGTATCCCCGGGCAGCCCACCGATTTCGATCACAGGCCGAACTTCCACCGTGCCGGCCCGCGCCCCCGGAATCCGGGCCGCTATGCTCACCGCCTCATCCAGGCTGTCCGCGTTTACCAGGAAGTAGCCGCCCAACTGTTCACGGGTCTCCGCAAACGGTCCGTGAGTGACTAGCGGCTTGCCTTCGCGCACCCGAATGCTGGCAGCGGTGCTTGTGGGTTGCAACGGAGCGGTCGCGATATAGTGCCCGCTCGCGGCCAGATCCCGCGCCAGTTGAGTAGACTCCTGATAACACTTCTCCCGCTCGTCTTCGCTCAGCGCGTGCTCGTCAAGGTAAATCAGCAGCATGTATCGCATAACTCTATTCTGCTGCCCGCTCTTTGCGGCGACGATCAATCCGCTCGCAGCGCCTGCATCACATCCACGCGCGCCGCCCGAGCCGCCGGCACCATGGAGGCGATCACTGCCGCGGCCAGTAGCAAAATCGCGGACAGCACAGTCGGCGCTGCCCCGGCCATGCGCATATCCTGGAAAAAGCTGCTGGCCAGCCGCGCCAGCGCAAACCCGCACACTGCGCCTGCCGCCACGCCCTCCGCTGCCATAATCGCCCCTTCCTGAATGACGGAACGCACTAGATCCGACGGCCGCGATCCCACCGCCAGCCGGATCCCGAACTCGCGCGTCCGGCCGCTCACCGAAAACGCGAGTACGCCCACCACTCCCACGATTGCAATCGCCAGCGCGACGGCTGCGAAACCACTAAACACCAGCGTGTTCAGCCGATCCGGCGTAAGAACTTCCGCACGGATATCCTGCAGCGTCGCCGCGTGCTCTACCGGCTGGTCTGCGGAGAGCTCGCGAATGATACGCGTGATTCTCGGCAGAAGCGCGTACGGATCGGTGTGCGTGTGGACGAACATGCGTCCTCCCCAAAGCTCTTGCTGGCCAAGTGGGTGATAGATCGTTAACACCGGGCGGGGCACTACGTCCTCGTCATCCATGTCCGCCGCCACCCCAACGATGCGCCGCGGCTGCGGGCTTACATCGATGAACTTGATCACCGGATCGGTCCACATGATATGCCGGTTCACCGCGTCTTGATGCGGGAACATTTTCTGGGCAAGGCTCTCGCTCACCACCACCACCGGCTCGCTTCCCTGCCGATCGGCATCGTTGAAATCGCGCCCTGCGACCATCGGAACCCCCAGCGCCGCAAAGAACCCTGGTGAGATCACCCGGAATCGCGCGCGCGGGTCTTCCTCGCCCGCGGCGCGCACGTGGCCGTCTGCCGAAAATCCCAGGCCAAAGCCGAAATCCGCGTCTCGCCACGGGACCGCTGTCCCTACCGCCACGCCGCTTACGCCCGGAAGTTCTCTGATTCTCCGTACCGCTTCCTTGTAGAAATTCACAACCTGTTCAGGCGTGCGTCCATAAGACATGACGGGCACGTTCAACGCCAGCACGTGGCGCATGTCAAACGGTGTCTGCGCTGCTTGCAGCGCCAGCAGTGTCTTCAGCAACATGCTCGCGCCCGCCAGCAGCATGAAAGAAGCCGCGATCTGCGTCACGGCAAACACTCTCTGCCGCCGGCTGGTGCTGGACGTCATCCGACTCGACGTCATGCGAAAACTGCTGCCCGCCAGGCCCAGGCCGTGTGAAGCGCCGCTCGACGGCAGACGCGGGACAAACGCCAGCAGCACCGCCGCGGCAACGGCCAACAATGCCCCTATCCACAGCATGCTTGAATCCACCGTCAGATCCAGTGCGCGAACTGAAAAGCGTGAGGCATACCGCGCCAGGATGCCGACCATCGGGCCTGCGATCGCAACCCCGAGTGCCGCGCCCGCGCCGCACAGCAGCAGACTCTCTGTCAGCAGCATTCTCCTTAATGCGCCCGTGCTCGCCCCCAGTGCCGCGCGGATGCCCAGTTCGCCTTCGCGCCGCACCGTTCGCGCCAAAACCAAATTCGCGACATTCGAGCACGCGATCAGGAAAACTAGCCCCGACGCTGCCATCAACACCAGCAGCACGGTTCTGGCTTTGGACGTGATCTGATCGCGCAATTTCACCGCCTGGATGCGGAAGTCGGCTTTCGCTGAATACGCCTCGGGATGTTCTTTGAGCATCCGCGCGTACACCACCCGCAGCTCGGCGCGCGCCGCATCCAAATCGGCTCCGGGCGCCAGCCGCCCAAACAGCTCCGTCATGCGATGAACGCGCCCGGTCACCATCGTCGCCGATAGATGATGTGGGCTAGTCACCACGTTGGCGATGATCTCGGTCTCTGCGGGATACGGCACCGACGGTTCCAGCACCCCCACCACCGTGGCTGACCGAGTCCCCACCCTGATCGTTTTTCCAACCACCGACGGATCGCTCTTCAGCGCCGTGCTCCAGAAACGATAGGTCAGCACCACCGCGCCCGCGGCCTTTGGCCCGTCATCTTGCGGCCCCAGCAGCCGCCCGAGCACCGGCCGCAGTCCCATCACGTCGAAATACGATCCGCCCACCACTCCAGCCCGCACCTCGCGCGGCTCGCCCAGCCCGATCAGAGTGAACCCGATCGTCGAAAAATCGCCAAACTCTTTTAAGGTTCTTACGTGCGCGCGGAGGTCCTTGATCTCCGGCACCGAGAACGTTGCGTCCTCGATGCCAAGGCCCTGCGCGCTCTGCCGGATATAAATCAGCCGGTCCTCGTCGCGGTTCACCAGCGGCCGCAGCAGCACCCCGCGCACCAACGTAAAAATCGCCGCGTTCGCGCCAATGCCCAGCGCCAGCGTGAATATCACCGTGAACGTTAGTCCCTTGGTAGACGCGAGCGAACGCAGAGCCACCTTCAAGTCATTCAGAAAAATCATAGCTGCCCCCAGAAGTCCTAATGAGTAGGCACTCCTTTGACTTCGACCACCGGCCTGATTTCAATCTTCGACGGACTCGATGTTCCTAAGAAGCCCGCTGCGATGCTGATAGCCTCATCCAGATCTCCCGCCTCAATCAGCGTATAGCCGCCGAGTTGCTCGCGTGTTTCCGCAAAAGGACCGTCTGTCATCAGCGGCTTGCCATCACGCAAGCTGATCGTGGTCGCTGTCGACGTGGGGTGCAGCGGCGCGCCGCCCAAAAACTTCCCACTGGCGAGAAGTTGGTTCACGTAAGGCATGCAGTCCCCCATGATTCGCTGTTGCTCGGATTCGCCCAGCGCCGCCCAAGCCTTCTCATCAAGATATGTCAAAAACAGGTATTTCATTTTATGACCTTCTACTGTTGAATCGAATGGCGAGTGCCCGAATCGACACGCCCGTACGGATTTTTTATCATCGAGGCGTATCTCATGGAAATCGACGCGGCTGTTGAAGCGATCCACCGCTCCGATTGGGGCCGCATTGTCGCCACCCTGATTCGCCTGACAGGTGACTTCGATCTGGCGGAAGAAGCCGCCCAGGAGGCCTTCGCGGCTGCGGTGGACCAGTGGCGCGCCGCGGGCCTGCCCGAGTCTCCGCGCGCCTGGCTCATCGAGACGGCTCGCCACAAGGCCATCGACCAGATCCGCCGCCGCACCCGTTTTGCCGAGAAGCTGCAGTCCTATGCCCTCTCTGAGTCGAGCGCGACGGTTGAAACGCCCGATCGTGATTTCGACGAAATTCCGGACGATCGCCTGCGCTTGATCTTCACCTGCTGCCATCCCGCGCTGGCTCCCGAGGCGCAGGTCGCCCTGACGCTTCGCACCCTCGCTGGGCTCGAAACCGAGGAGGTCGCCCGGGCATTTCTTGTGCCCGTCGCCACTATGGCGCAGCGGCTCGTGCGCGCCAAGCGGAAGATCAAGGACGCGCGCATTCCCTACGCCGTGCCCGGCAAGCAAGATATGCCCGCCCGGCTCGACGCGGTCCTCACCGTTATTTATCTGATCTTCACCGAAGGCTATGCTGCCACCCAAGGTGAGCCGCTTGTCAGAACCGATCTCTGCGCGGAGGCCATCCGTCTCGCGCGTCTGCTCAGGACCCTCTTAGCGCCCAACCCTTCCAGCGAAGCCACCGCTCTTTTGGCTCTGATGCTTCTGCACGATGCCAGACGCGAAGCAAGGCTCGATAAGAAGTCCGGCGATCTGGTGCTCCTCGAAGAGCAGGATCGTACTTCCTGGGACCAGCGGCAAATCGCCGAAGCCCTGCCGCTTGTCGAGGAGTCCCTGCGCAGCGGTATTGGTCCCTACGCTCTGCAGGCCGGCATTGCGGCTCTGCATTGTGTTGCGGCCCGCCCTGAAGATACGGATTGGCCGCAAATCGTCGCATTCTATGATTTGCTCGAGCGTCTTCAGCCTTCACCCGTCGTTTCGCTGAATCGTGCCGCCGCGGTCGCCATGCGCGACGGTCCGGAGCACGGGCTCGCTCTCATGGATGCGCTCGCCGCTACCGGCAATCTGGAGAACTATCACCTGTTGCACGCCGCGCGCGCTGATCTGCTGCGCCGCCTCGGACGCTCAGCGGAAGCAGCCAGCAGCTATGCGCAAGCCCTCGCGCTCGTCACCAACAACACCGAACGCCGTTTTCTCGAGCGCCGCTTCCGCGAACTTCAATCTGCCATTCCTGCACTCGACCAAGCCCAATCGCCCGGGCTCTGAACAAGCCCAGCAGTCACGGGATTGTACTCGATATAGCGAACGATCCGGTTTAGTTCGTCGTCGTTGCGGACCCAATGATCGAACGATTCGTTTTGCCAGAACGCGTGTCCGGTCCGGCCCAGCATCTGGTTCGCCTGCCGGGCTGTAGAACCCTTCAGCCAGCGAGTAATTAGTGCCAGGGGAACCTTCGGTTCCAGAAGCACATGAACATGATTGGGCATGATTACCCAAGCTCGCAAAGCGTAGAAGTATCGCTCTCGCTCGCCATGCCAAAGGGCATTTCTCAGCATCTGCGCAACCTGTGGATCTCTTAACCAACGCGGCCCAGAAGCGGCTTGATCACATGCAAGATTGCGCGGAAGCGAACCAGCCAGTCGCCAGGTCACAAACAAGAAGCCTCCAACCGCAGGTTCTGGCTGCCAATGAGGCAGTTTTCGACGATAAAACATCCGCTAGATAAGGAAGTGTCGCTCCCTGCCCCAAACCTCTCGGCATTTTGGGTAGGGTAGGCGCTTTCGCCTGCCATCCGTGCGGCTTTGTCCGCTACCCCAGCACCTGGTTCAATGCGGGCGCGCTACGGCATCAATGGTGCGCAGTTCATGACAAGTTGCATCGGCGACCACGTCTTGGCAGTGCTGCCGAACGCCTTGGTCAGCCGGATAGTCATTTCCGGGCTGATGCCGGACTTTCCGTTGACAAATTGTTAAGCGCCTGCCGGGTGACGCCGAGAACCTTCGCGCGTGCGGTAACAGACAGTCCATCGGCTTCCGCAGGAGCCGAAAGGCTAACCTGATAGGCCATACTTGGCCCGCATCTCCGCGAGCACCTGAGTGGCGGACTTCAACTCGCCACGCTCCGCGCTCGCCATTCCCTCCTGAATGGCGGTAATGGTTTCCATATGGTGCAGGTGCTCAAGTAGGCGTTGGTAGCTTTCCGCGTCTTGCACCACCAATTCCGCTTTGCCATTGACGGTCAGCACTTCCGGCGTGTGGGTTTTCTTTAACCGCGCCACATGCGCTTTGTGGTTGCGCAGGAAGTCGGTCAGGGAGTGGATTTCGCGAGTATCAAGCATGTATGCCACCATCATATTATAACGGTATAATTATATGATGCGCCCGCTTCACCCAATTTGAAAAAACGAACCCAATCCTGTTCGTTCGGTAAAATCGCCCTCCACGCTCGTTTCACCCCTCCCTCCAAACCCGGTGACAATTCCCAAAAAATATCGTCCCCGCCAAATCAACAACTTACCCGCCCTCTTCCCGTCACTCCGCACTTTCCCGCGCAACACTCTTATCAGAAAGCAGCCCACATGGACGATTTCCCCCTCGAAGAAAATTCCGCGGAAAATCCCCGCCGCCCGCGTTCCGGCGGGCCGCACTCCCCGGAAGGTAAAGCCGCCTCCAGCATGAACCGCCTCTCGCACGGCTGCCGCTCCGAAAAAACCCTCATCCCCGGCGAAGATCCCGCCGAATTCGACCACCACGCCCAAGCTTGGTTCGATCACTATAATCCCCAAACTCCCGACGCCCTCACGCTCGTCCGCGAAGTCGTCCGCCAAAGCTGGTTCTTCAAGCGCAATTCCAAGCGCCTCGAAGACATCGAATTTCGCCTGCCTCACGATGCCTGGCACTGGACCCCCACCAACATCCATCTCTACAACACCTTCTCCCGCTACAAAACCACCGCCGAACGCAGTTTTCTCCGCTTCTATAAAGAGACCGAGGCGCTGTATCATCGCCATCAACGTGACGAACAAGCGCGCGAGCTCGCCTTGGCCAAGCTCGCCTCTATCAATATGGAATGGACTTCCGGCACCCCCGAAGCCGCTCTCCGGGACCTCCGCTTCGAGCAATCTGTCGAAATCGAGATCGTCGACGGCCAAACCCAAACTTCTTACTTCCCGCCTAACGACGAAGTCATCCGCAGGTGCAGCAAGCGCATGAAGCTTCCGGTCTACCTCGAGCGCTCCTTGGTTTTCAAAAATGGCGTTCCTCCCGAATACGCCTGGGCCAACCCCACGCCGGTTCAAAAAGAAAAGTTCAGCAAAGCCATTCAGAAAATCTGGTGGGACAAGTGGCTCGAAGTCATCGAGCGCGAAAAAACCGCCACCGGCCACGCCGGTCCCATCTGGAGCCTGTCATCGTGAGCGGGTGCTCATGCCCGCTTGTGCGGTTCAAATAAAATTAAAGGCGTATGCCACGCCGACTCCCCGTCTTCGCATCCGCCCTGATCATCGGCCTCGCCGCCGCTCTGTTTGCACAGCTCAATCGGCAACGCGGCAGCGGTCCCTATAACGTTCCGCAAGTAACTTTCTTCGCGCATCGCCTCGGTACCGATCACGCCGAAGGCATCACCACTATGGACATGAATGGCGATGGCAGGCCCGACATTCTCAGCGGAGCCTATTGGTATGAGAATCCCGGTCCGCAGGGAGGCGAATGGACCCGCCATCAATACCGGCCCGTCCAGACCGTCGGCGAGTTTGTTTCCGATTGTGGTGAATGGGCCGTCGACGTGAATCACGATGGAGCGCCGGATCTGGTCACGGTCGGTTGGCAAACCGATGGCCTCTTCTGGTATCAAAATCCAAAGAAGCTGAACGCCCCCTGGGAGCGGCATCTGATCGCTCACACCATCGAAACCGAAGGTGGCTGGATGGCGGATCTCAACGGCGACGGCAAGCCCGATCTCGCGCTCGCCCACTATGGCCGCTCAGGCGTCATCTGGGTCGACTTCTCAGGGCCCGAGCCGCGTGTCCATCACGTCGGCGGCCACGATCAGGACGGCCACGGCATCGGCATGGCGGATATCGATGGCGATGGAAAAGTCGACCTGCTCACGCCCTTCGGCTGGTTCAAAAATATCGACGCCAACAATGACAAGTGGGAATGGCATAAGGATTGGGATCTCGGCGAAACCGGGTTCCCCATCATCGGCTACGACGTCAATGGCGACGGCAAAATGGACCTCATCTACAGCCGCGGCCACAGCTACGGCCTCTATTGGCTCGAGCAGCAAGGCGATCCTGCGCATCGCCAATGGGTAAAGCACATCATCGACGAATCGTTTTCACAGGTTCACGTACTCAAGCTGGTCGATATCGACGGCGATGGCCAGCCTGAGCTGCTGGCTGGCAAGCGTTACCGCGGGCACAACGGCAACGATCCCGGTTCCTATGATCCGCTCGTCCTCTATTACTACAAAATCGATCAGCATGCCGCCAAGTTCACTCGCTATGCGATTTCCGTCAACGGAACAGCCGCCGCCGGTACGCAGTTTGTGGTTCAGGATTTCGACCAGGACGGTGATCTCGACATCGCCGTAGCGGGCAAAACGGGCGTGCACCTCCTGGAAAACCTAAAGGTCGATAACGTGCCCAAGGCGCAACGCGAGAAGGAACTGCTGCTCAACAAGGATTGGCCTTTCCCGGGCGAAGGCGCCGAGGTTCCCTGGCAGCACTAAAGGAGATCGAACCACAGCGTGTTCCAGCGTATTGCGGCAATTGAAGCCTTGCTTGATTTCACCGGCGAAGGACTCTTCGGCGTGGACCTGCAAGGCTACTGCACGTTCATCAACCAGGGTGGCGCGCAAATGTTGGGCTACGCGCCCGCGGACATCATCGGCCGTAATATCCACGCCCTGATACACCACTCCCGTCCCGGCGGAGCTCCTTACCTCGAAAGCGATTGTCCAATTTCTCAGACCGTGCAATCCGGGCGCGCCGCTCGATCCGATGTCGATCTGTTCTGGCGCCGTGATGGCAGTAGCTTTCTGGCCGAGTACTCCTCCGCGCCAATCGACACTCAGGGCGAGATTCAAGGCGCGGTCGTCATGTTCAGCGATATTACCGTTCGCAAGAAAGCCGAACAGCGTCTCCAACTGCAATATTCCATCGGCCGCTTGCTTGCTTCGGCTCATGCGATCGACGAAATTGCGCCAGCTCTCCTCGAATTCATTGGGACGCGCCTGGGATGGGATATCGGTTTCTTCTGGATGGTTCGCGCGGAGGACAATCTGCTGCATTGCGCCAACCTGTGGCACGCTCCGGGTCCGGGCGCGACCGATTTTGAACAGGCCACTTGCAGCGCCACCTTCACTCGTGGCGCCGGCCTTCCCGGTTTAGCCTGGGCGCGGAAGGAACCCGTGTGGATTCCCGACCTCGCCACCGATCCTATGTTTTCGCGCGCTGCCGACGCATTGTCTGAGAGGCTCCGTAGCGCCGTCGGTTTTCCAATCCTGGCCCGTGGCGAGGTAGTTGGCATTGTCGAATTTTTTGTGCGCGCAACCCGGCAAGCGGATCCCGATCTCCTTCAAACCCTTTTCTCAATAGGCAATCAGATTGGCCAATTCGTCGAGCGCACTCGAGGCGACGATGCGCTCCGCGCGAGCGAGAACCGCAAGGCTGCCATTCTCAAATCCGCTCTTGACTGCATCGTCACCATTGATTCCTCTAGCAAAGTCCTCGAGTTCAATCCAGCGGCGGAGCGCGTCTTCGGTTATCGGCGTGAAGAAGTCGTCGGCCAGTCGCTTCCCGAACTGATCATTCCGCCCAGTCTCCGCGCCCTGCATTACCAGGGCATGCAGCGCTATCTCGCTACCGGAGAAGGTGCCGTATTAGGAAAACGCGTCGAGCTGACTGGCATGCGGTCCGATGGTTCAGAGTTTCCAATTGAGCTGGCGATCGCGCGCCTTCCCAACGAAGAGCCTCCCGTATTCACCGCTTATCTGCGCGATCTCACGGAACGTGTCCGGTCCGAGCAAGCCCTGCAAAAATCCGAAGGCCGTTATCGCGCTCTCTTTGAAAACGTCATCGAGGGCGTCTATCAAAGCGATTCCGAAGGAAACCTCTTGACCGCGAATCCTTCCCTGGTTCGCATGCTCGGCTTCGAAACTGCCGATGAGCTACGCCTTCCGGGCTTCATTCGTAATCTCTACGTCGATCCCCAGGATCGGGCCAGGAGACTCGCTCAACTCGAAGCCAACGGAGAGCTGCGCAACGCCGAGCTCCGGCTGAAACGCGCGGACGGAGCCGAAATTGTTGTCTTGGAAAATGCCCGCGCCATTCTTGACGACACCGGCAAAGCGCTGTTTTACGAAGGAACTCTGACCGACATCACGGATCGCAAGAAAGCGGAAGATGAGCTGCGCGCCGCCAAGGAAGCCGCCGAAACCGCCAACCGCGCCAAAAGCGATTTCCTCGCCAACATGAGTCATGAGCTGCGCACTCCGCTGAACGCCATCATCGGCTACAGCGAAATGCTTCAGGAAGAAGCCGCCGATTTGAACATCCCTGCTCTGGTTCCCGACCTCGGCAAGATTCAGACCGCCGGCCGTCATCTGCTTTCCCTCATCAATGACGTCCTCGATCTCACCAAGATCGAAGCCGGCCGCATGCAGCTTTATCTCGAATCCTTTGAAGTTGCTTCCGCCGTCAACGAAGTCGCCGACACGGTCAAGCCGCTGATCGAGAACAACAAAAATCGTCTTGACGTGCAGATCCAACCGGACTGCGGCCTCATGTACGCCGACCTTACCAAGGTGCGTCAAAGCCTCTTCAATCTGCTCTCGAACGCGGCCAAATTCACCTCCGGCGGAACCGTGACCTTGACCGTCGGCCGGGACAAATCCGAAACCGGGGAGTCCATCGCGTTTTCAGTAGCCGATACCGGCATCGGAATCGCGCCCGAGCAGATCGAGAAGATCTTTGAGGTCTTCGCTCAGGCTGATATTTCTATCTCTAAAGTGTATGGCGGCACCGGACTCGGTCTGGCCATCACGCGCCACTTCTGCCGCCTCATGGGTGGCGATGTCGTCGTCGAAAGTGAGATCGGCCGGGGATCCAAGTTCACCATCCGTCTCCCCGCCCGTGTGCGTCTTTCCGAAGTTGCCGCCGGCGCATCCGGTACCCGGCACGGAGCCGGAACAAATCCGGTTCTTGTCGTCGATGACGATCCCGCCGCCCGCGAGCTGATCTGCCGCTCGCTTCAGCGCGAAGGCATTCCTACCGTCGAGGCCGAGGCCGGAGCCGCCGCGCTCAAGCTTGCCCGTGAGGTGCAACCTGCCGCCATCACCCTCGACGTCTTCATGCCCGACATGGATGGCTGGAGCACCCTCACCGCTCTCAAGGCCGATCCCGAGCTTCGTGGCATTCCCGTCGTGATGACCACCGTCTCCGACGATCGCGCTCTCGGCTATGCGCTAGGCGCGAATCATTACATCACCAAACCCATCGACCGCGAGCGGCTCAGCGCCATCTTGGCTCATTACCGTTGTGCCCAGCCTCCCTGCAATGTCCTGATCGTTGAGGACGATCCCGCCAGCCGCGATCTTTTGCGCGCTCTCCTCGAACGCGAAGGCTGGCGCGCCGTCACTGCGGCAAATGGCGCGCTTGCCATGGAACGCCTCAAAGAGCGCCGTTTCGAGTTGATCTTGCTCGACCTCATGATGCCTGAAATGGATGGATTCGAATTCACCCGCGCTCTTCGCGATAATCCCGAGTGGCGCTCGATCCCCATCGTCGTGGTAACCGCGAAAGACATGACGCCGGAGGATCGCAAGCGCCTCAACGGCGATATTCAAGGCTTAATCGAAAAGGGCGCGATGACCCGTGAGAGCTTACTGCGCGAAATCCGCTCCATCCTCCCCGACAGAGGCGCGACCGCCAGTCCTGACCATGCCGAAAATTCTCCTCATCGAAGATAACGATTTGAACCGCGACATGCTCTCCCGCAGATTGCAGCGCCGCGGTTACGAAATCGTCTCCGCCGTGGACGGTGAGCAAGGTGTTGCTCTGGCCAATTCTGAACTGCCCGATCTCATTCTGATGGATATCAGTCTGCCCGGCTTGAATGGCTGGGAAGCGACTCGGCGCATTCGCCAGAATACCGGGACGGCGTACGTCCCCATCATCGCCCTCACTGCCCATGCCATGAGCGGCGACCGTGAACGAACGCTCGAAGCTGGCTGTGATGAATATGAAACCAAACCTGTCGATTTGAATGCGCTGCTCGCCAAAATGGAAGCGCTCCTCGCTTCCGGAAATCGCCGCGCCGGTTCACCGCTATGAAGCTCTCGCGCGAGGCCGTCGCGGAACTTCGCCACCGCTTGCGTACTCCCTTGAACCATATTCTCGGCTATAGCGAGATGCTTCTCGAAGACGCGGGAATAGACGCATCCAGCGATTTCAACGGCAGATTGCGCGCTATTCACGCTACCGCTCAGGAATTGCTGCTCTCGTTGCAGCACTCTCTTTCACCCGCGGGCCAGCACCCTACATCGGCCGATATCGATCGATTCCGCGCGGACATCGCAGCGCCCGTTCGGAAAATTGCCGAGACTATCGGCGCGGCTCTACCGATTGCTCCCGAAGAGAGTCTCGCGGACGTGCTTCGCATCGCCAGCGCCATCGCGGAGTTGCTTGATTTCGCTCGCGGGCAGACGAAAGAAGCTCTCCATTCTACTCGCTTGCGGCCGGGAGTGATTTCCGGGACCGTACTGGAAAACAAAGCCTCGGTACTCGTCATCGATGACGACGAAGCGAATCGCGACATCTTGTCCCGCCAGCTTCAGCGTTTGGGATTCACCGTCGCCACTGCCAACGACGGACCGCAAGGGCTTGCCAGGTTGCCAGCCGAAACCTTCGATATCGTGCTGGTCGATTTCATGATGCCCGATATGGACGGCCTGGATGTGCTCGAGGCCATCAAGCAGGATCCCGCGACGCGCGATATCCCCGTCTTGATGATCTCCGCTCTCGATGAATTGTCGGGTGTCACCCGCTGTATCGAGCGCGGGGCCGATGACTACTTGTTCAAACCGTTCGATCCCGTGCTTCTCGGCGCGCGTATCAGCGCCGCGCTGGAGCGTACGCGCCTCCGCCAGCGTGAGCGCGAGCGCGCCAAGGAGCTCGAGCTTATCAGCCAAAAACTGCAGCGCTCCAATGAGGATTTGAAGCGCTTCGCCTACGCCGCGTCGCATGACTTGCAGGCGCCCCTCAGAACGATAACCACTCACTTGCAGTTGCTCGAACGGCACGTCGGCCCCCAGCTCTCTTCCGATGATTCGGAGCTGATTCGTTTTCCCGTCGCTGCCGCTATGCGCATGACCCAGCTCATCCGGGACCTGCTGACCTATTCTCAGGTCAGCACCGAGGAGCGCTTCGTCAGTTCTGTGTCGAGTGAGGAAATCCTGGCGCGCACTCTCGACGATCTTGCTTCGGCCATCGCGGATTCCCATGCCGTCATCACCCACGATCCTCTTCCCAAGCTGGTCGCCGATGCCGTGCAGCTTCGCCAGTTATTTCTAAACCTGATTGGGAATGCCATTAAATATCGCCGCGATGACCCGCCCCGAATTCATGTGGGTGCCCTGCGCGAATATGCAGGCTGGCATTTCACCGTCTCCGATAACGGCGTCGGCATCCCGTCCGAACACATCGACGATGTCTTCAAACTCTTCAAACGTCTTCACGGATATGAGCGTCCCGGCACGGGTCTGGGCCTTGCCATCTGCAAACGTATCGTGGAGCGAGTGGGCGGCCGCATCTGGGTAGAGTCGCAAGCTGGTTCCGGATCGACCTTCCACTTCACCATCCCCGATGAACAACCCAGCGAATCCCCGGACTCGCTTGCCCAGCAAGCGGGTGCCTTGTGATGGTCATAAAACATTTGAATGCGCCGTATAGAAATTTACGCCTCTCTCTACACTGCGTCCGGATGCTACGCTTTTGCTGATCACCTCAAATCATGGTTAATCAGACGCTGAATTCCGGCGACAACGCCTGGATGCTGACCAGCGCGGCGCTCGTGCTTATGATGACCGGGCCGGGCCTCGCTCTATTCTATGGCGGCTTGGTGCGCCGCAAAAATGTGCTCAGCACCATGATGCACAGCTTCGTTCTTATGGCTGTTGTAACGGTGCTCTGGGCCATTTACGGATATAGCCTGGCGTTTGCTCCAGGCAACCCATTTATCGGAGGATTCAGTTACCTCTTCCTGAACGGCGTCGGGGCCGCCCCGAATCCGGATTACGGACCCACCGTCCCGCACGAGACCTACATGATCTATCAGCTCATGTTCGCCATCATCACGCCCGCGCTCATCTCCGGCGCCTTCGCCGAGCGGATGAAGTTCAGCGCCATGCTGCTGTTTACCTGTCTCTGGTCAACCATCGTCTATTTTCCGATGGCGCACATGGTGTGGGGAAAAGGGGGTCTCCTGAATGCCTTTCTCGGCGGCAAAATACCCGCTTTCGATTTTGCCGGCGGCACGGTGGTCCACGTCACCTCCGGTGTCAGCGCGCTCGTGTGCGCGCTCTATCTGGGCAAGCGCGTCGGCTACCCGCGCGAGCCCATGAAGCCGCACAACCTGGTGCTCAGCCTCATCGGAGCCTGCATGCTCTGGGTCGGCTGGTTCGGCTTCAACGCGGGCAGCGCGGTCAATGCCTCCGGCCTCGCCACCAGCGCCTTTGTCGCTACCCATTTTGGAGCCGCGGCCGCCGCTCTGGGATGGATGTTCGCTGAATGGGTCCGGCACGGCAAGCCGAGCATGCTCGGAGGTATCTCGGGCGCCGTCGCCGGGTTGGTCGCCATCACGCCTGCCTCCGGATTCGTTCAGCCCTTTCCTGCCCTGCTGATCGGATTCCTCGCGGGTATCTGCTGCTTCTTGATGGTCAGCACCGTGAAAAATAGCTTCCGCTACGACGATACCCTCGATGCCTTCGGCGTCCACGGCGCGGGTGGCACGCTCGGCGCGATTTTAACCGGCGTATTCGCCACCAATGCCATCAATGATGGGCTTAAGGATTCCGCCGGAAAGCTGCTGCCCCTCGGCTGGATAGACGGCAATCCGCGGCAGGTGCTCAATCAAGCCATAGCCGTTGTCATCTCCTGGGTCCTGGCAATCGCCGGAACCTGGCTCATTTTGAAACTTGTCGATCTCCTGATCGGCGTACGCGTTTCAACGGATCAGGAGTTGGAAGGGCTTGATCTCAGCATGCACGGCGAGGAAGGCTACAATCTCGATGCATAGCAGCGGAGCAACAGGATCACTGAATGAAAAAGATTGAAGCCATTATTCAGCCGCACAAACTGGACGACGTCAAGGAAGCACTCAAGAGCGTCGGCGTCGACGGCATCACCATCACCGAGGTTCGCGGGCATGGCCGCCAAAAAGGCCATACCGAGGTGTACCGCGGAATGGAGTACGAAGTAGATCTGCTGCCTAAAATCAAACTCGAAATCGTGATCGCGGATTCCCGCTTAGACGAGGTTACCCGGGTAATTTCCACCACTGCCCGCACCGGCAAAATCGGCGACGGCAAGATCTTTATCTACGATGTGCTCGATGCCATTCGCATACGCAATGGCGACACCGGCGAGGCCGCGCTCTGATCGTGGCGCAGGTATTGACAACCCGCATGCGGGAGGCCAGTGAACCCGCTTTCCAGGCGTTCCTCGATGATCGCGACCCCTCGCGTCTGCTGGAAAGCCGCACCGAATTCGTCGATTCCGTAGTTGAGGAAGCCGCGGGCGGATGTCTGAACGCCTTACCTTTCGCTATCGCCGCGGTAGGCGGATATGGCCGCCGCGAGCTGTTTCCCTACTCCGATGTGGACCTTCTGCTGTTGGCCGCCAACGAGTCCGATCTTGAAAACGTCAAGGCGCCTGTCTCGGAGTTTCTCAGAGTTCTGTGGGACAGCGGCCTTCGCGCCAGTCATTCGGTGCGGACCGTCGCGGAGTGCTGCCGCTTGCAGGAGCAAAACGTCGAGCTCCACATCAGCCTGCTCGATCTGCGTTTCCTGTGCGGCAACCGGAACTTATTCGATGACCTTTCGCAACGCTTGCCGCTAGTCTATGAGCGCAACGCGGCTATTCTCATCAAGCGTCTGGTCGAGCTGGCGCGCCATCGGCATTCCAAATTCAACCACACCGTTTATCATTTGGAGCCGAACATCAAGGAAGCTCCGGGCGCTATTCGCGACATTCATCTGCTGCGTTGGCTAGCGCAACTGGTACCCCAACACGAGGCCATCCGCGAGTCTGTGAAAGAGCTGCAATCCGCCGGGCAATTTCTCTTCGCTCTGCGCTGCTTCCTGCACATTCAAGCCGGCCGGGATAACAATCTGCTCACTTTCGAGCTGCAGGACGAAGTCGCGCGCCGCCTCCCGCCCCAGCCCGTCGCGCCGGAAGAGTGGATGCGGCTCTACTTCCAACATGCGCGCCGCGTATTCCAATCCAGTGTTCGCGCTTTGGAATATGCCGAACAGCAGGATGGCTCTTTAATGCGGCAATTTCGCGATTGGCGCGGCCGGCTTTCAACGCCCGAGTTCACGATTTCCCGCGAACGTGTTCTGCTCCGCAATGCGGGTGAAACTTTGCGGTCGCCGGAATCCATTCTGCGCCTGTTCGCGTTCTTGGGCAGGCACGGCCTTCGCCTCTCTTGGGATGCCCAGCGGCGGCTTCGCAACGAAGTGGAAAACGTAACCGCTGCTTTCCGGCAACAACAACCACCGTGGAGCGCGTGGCGCGAGCTTTTCTCTCAGCCGCATACAGCGCTCGCCTTGCAGGAGATGCAAGAGACCGGCCTTCTTCCCGCGGCGATTCCCGAATGGCAGAGTATTGATGGTCTCGTGGTGCGCGATTTCTACCACCGCTATACCGTCGATGAACACACGCTCATCGCTGTCGAAACTATCGATAATCTGATCGCCCATACGTCCCCAGCCCCTGCGCGCTTTCACGAGTTTGAAATCGAAGACGAGGATCAGGCCATTCTGCGTTTGGCCCTTCTGCTACACGACGTCGGCAAGGGAACGCTCTCCGGCGATCACGTGCGCGGTTCATTGGATGTTGCCGGCAATGTCTTACAGCGGATGCACGCCCCTCAACCCGTACGCGAAGCGATTCTTTTTCTGATCGAACATCATCTCGACCTGTCGCTCATCATGAATGGACGCGATCTCGATGACCCTGCCACGGCGCGCTTTCTGACTTCTCGAATCGGAACGCAGGAAGATCTCCGCAGGCTGGCGCTGCTCACCTATGCCGACATCAACGCGGTAAATCCCACTGCTATGAGTCCGTGGCGATTGGAACAACTGTGGCGAGTCTATGCCGCCGGCGTGGAACAATTGCGGCGCGAGCTCGCCACCGAGCGAATTCACGAAACAGTTGCGCCGGGAAATGACGCTCCGGGTTCTCCCGAGCTTGCGAATTTTCTGGAAGGTTTCCCCAAACGCTATGCCCGGACGCACACCCGCGAACAGATCGAGCACCATGCCGCCTTGGCGCAAAAGAGTAAGCGCGAAGGAGTAGCTGTCGAGATTAGCCGCGAGGCCGGCGCCTATTTGCTGACGGTTCTGGCGCACGATGAGCCGGGCCTCTTCGCCTCGCTCTGCGGAGCGCTAGCCAGCTTCGGCATGAACATCGTGAAAGCCGAAGCCGCGTCGAACGCTGCCGGTTACATTCTCGATGTCATCCGCTTCGCCGATCCCATTCGCACTTTGGAACTCAATCCCAGCGAAATGAACCGGCTCCAGTGGACTATCGAGTGCGTGGTCAAACGCTCCATTGAAGTTACGGATCTGCTCAAGCGCAGACGAGCTGTGCCTCGCCCCACTAGCGATGCCACCATCGTCCCCACTGTTCGTTTCAACAATGAAGCATCCGATACTTCCACCCTGATCGACTTTGTGGGCGAAGACCGTCCGGGGCTGCTTTACGATTTGGCTTCCGCCATCAGTTCCTGCGCCTGCAATATCGAAGTGGTCATGATCGATACCGAAGCCCACAAAGCCATCGACGTGTTTTACGTCACGCGCAGTGGCGGAAAGCTGAATGAGACTACGCAAGAGCGCCTGTCAGCCGATTTGATGGACGCGGCCGCCCGGAAGTAAATGTGACTATTACAAGGATGCGGCATGCTTGACCTGTTTCGTCTTGACGGCAAAATCGCCCTGATCACCGGGGGCGCCAGTGGCATCGGCGCAGCCACGGCTCGACTGTTCGCGCAGGCTGGAGCCCGAGTTATCGTGGTCGACATCGATGCGGCCCGTGCATCGGAAGTAGCACAATCGATTTCGAACGCGGAAGCCCGCTCCTGCGACATCGCCAACGAAGCGGCGGTGAAGAATCTTTTTTCCTCTATAACGGCCCTCGACATGCTAATTAATTCGGCGGGTATTGGAATGGTAGGGAACGTCGAAGAAACGGAACTCGCCGACTTCCAGCGCCTCTTCCGGGTGAACGTCGAGGGTACTTACCTGATGACGAAAGCTGCCCTGCCGTTCCTTATTAAGGTTCGCGGCTCGGTCCTGAACCTGGGCTCGATTGCAGGAATGGTGGGTGTGAAGCGAAGGTTTGCGTACTGTTCGACCAAAGGCGCCGTGATCGCTATGACCCGTCAACTCGCGGTGGACTACCCAACTCAGATTAGGGCGAACTGTATCGCCCCTGGTACCGTCGATAGCCCTTTTGTGGAAGCGTATCTGGAAAAATACCATCGCCACGAGAAGGACAAAGTACGCATCGAACTGAATGACAGGCAGCCACTCGGCCGCTTGGGCAGGCCGGATGAAATTGCGGCCTTGGCTCTATATATTTGTTCGTCCGCTGCCGATTTTATGAATGGGTCAGTAGTGACGATTGATGGAGGATGGACGGCGGGGTAGTACTGGTGAAGGTTCCTTAACTCTTGAAGAATCTTTCAGTTGACCTCGTCGGGAAAAGTACTTACGATATAAGTAATCTGTATTTCGTTATTCTGAATCGGCTCTCGAGTCCGGTGTGTGTTTGATGGGTATTTCAATCTTTAGTGAAGGGGTTGCCTGATGAACCTCCGCAGAATGGCTATTGCGGTGGCCGTGTTGGCCATGGGATCGCTCTTGGGCGCGCAGACTCCGCCAACCCAGGCCTCGGCGGCCGCCAAGAAGCACAGAAAAAAGAAGCATCGCAGGCCCGTGGCGGCGGAAACGACGCTACAGGCCGGAGTCATTCACACTGACGCCGCCCCCAACGTCAAGGTCGCTACCGCGCGCCGCCGCCGCGGGCATCATGTGTTTGTGAACCCCTGGACAGAGCCGACCTACGCCGATTCCACGGTAGGCGATTCCGTCGAAGGCGAGGATCTCATCGTTCGCAAGGCTGCCATCGACGCGCTCGGGCCTTACAACGGTTCCGTTGTGGTGGCCGACCCTCAGACCGGCCGGCTCTTGAGCGTAGTCAACCAGAAGTTGGCGCTGAAGGGCGCCTACCAGCCCTGCTCAACTGTCAAGATGGTCGTGTCGCTAGCATCGCTCAGCGAAGGCATCGTCAATTCCAGCACATCGGTGCACCTGACGCGCCGCTACACCATGGACATGACGCAAGCCATTGCGCATTCCAACAATCTCTATTTTGCGAAGTTGGGCCAGGAACTCGGGTTCGATCGCGTTGAGAAGTATGCCAAACTGTTCGGCCTCGGTGAAAAGGCCGGACTCGATATTCCCGGAGAAGAAGCCGGCTATCTAACATCGGATCCTCCGGAGACCGGCGTCGGCATGATGACGAGTTTCGGAGATGGCATTCGTTTGACGCCGCTGGAACTGACGAGCATCGTTACGACCATCGCAAACGGTGGAACGATGTACTACCTGCAGTATCCGAAGAGCTCGGAAGAGGTAGACAGGTTTGTCCCGCGCATCAAGCGAGTGCTGGATATTGGCACCTACATTCCGGAAGTCAAGCTGGGCATGAGAGGCGCGGTCGATTTTCCGGGCGGCACGGCTCGCCGCGCAAACTTCGATCCGAATGAACCCATTTTCGGAAAGACCGGAACTTGCACCGACACGGCGCAACCGGGCGTTCACCTGGGATGGTTCGGATCCTTTGACGATGTCGGAAAGAATAAGCTTGCCGTCGTCGTATTGCTCATCGGCGGCCGCGGAATCAGCGGACCCATCGCATCCGGAATCGCTGGAAACGTGTACCACAATCTCGCTCAGCAGCATTATCTCGGTTCAGACCAGCAGGCCGTTCCAACTAGCCTGGTGTCGATGCAGAATCGTCCGTAGCCGCACTCTTCACGGAAAAGTGCGGTGATCCTTCCTACTAGTTACGTCTGGGGGCTGATACTGCTCCTGATCTCTTTCCTGTGTTTGGGATCTTGGGTTATCACCTTCAAGCTGACTGGGACGCGTTGGCGCTTCGAACTCTTCTACCTCGACTTCGCGGTGGGAGCGTTGGCGCTCGCCGTAATCGCTGCGTTCACCCTGGGCTCGCTAGGCTCGGACCTCGCCTTTAGCGATCGGATGTTGGTGGCCGGACGGACTGCGCAAGCCATTCTGATCGTCGCTGGTTCCGTTTTCAACTTAGGCAACATGCTCCTGCTGGCCGCTTCCTCGCTGCTCGGAGTTTCAGCCGCTTTCCCGCTTAGCGTCGGTCTAGCTCTAATCGTAGGATCATGCTTCAATTTCCGGCCAGCCAATGTGCTGCCTTTGACCGCCGGCATCATTCTCATGCTGGCGGCCGTTATCTTCGACGGAACGGCCTGCCGGCTCAGGGATCTTGTACTTCCCAAAGGTCCCGTTCCGAAGCCCAGAACCGGAGCGAAGCCGAGCCGCGTTCAACCAAAAATGAAGAGGACCACCAAAGGGCTGATCGTGGCCGTGATCGGTGGCATCATGCTGGGGGTGTTCTATCCGGTCGCCGCGAACGGACTCCAGGGGGATTTCGGCCTGGGACCCTACGCCGGAGTTCTGATGTTCTCAATTGGCGTACTGCTCTCCACGGTGATGTTCAACTTTTACTTCCTCAACATCGCGATCGAAGGCGAGCCGCTCAGCTTCAACGCCTATTTCAAAGGCCAGCCGAGCCAGCACTTCCTGGGTTTCGCCGGTGGCGCGCTTTGCGTCGGCGGCATCCTGGCGACTTCTCTGGGAAACTCTGTACCCCGCCAGGCAGGCATACAGCCGGCGCTCGGTTTTATTTTGCCGGTAGCATCCGTGCTGCTCGCGATGTTCTGGGGCGCTTTGGTTTGGAAGGAGTTTGCCTCAGCGCCGAGAAACGCGAAGATCTTCCTGGCAGTAACGGCTGTTTTCTTCGTGGGCAGCATCATCTTAGTCGGGGTCGGTATCACCTCTTAGACCGAGCCGCCGAGACACTTGGTTTGCCACGGTGAGATTGGGCAGGCTCCCCTGTGCCAGAGTGGCAGAGCCCCCGCCGCGCCCTCCTGCGCGCGAAAGCTCCTCCTTCAAGATTTGCCCCTGCGTTGATTTGTGAGTCTATAGAGGAAGCGATGAGTACGCCAGGCGGTTCAGCCGCGATCACGAGCGCGACTGCTTTAGCGCGAGCGGTGAACGCTTGAACTTTGGCGCGAACGGTCTCTTCGATTGTCACGACCCGCAGCAAAGTACGGCGCAGGCCGTCTGCCGATGGCAAGGTGTTTTCGTACAATATCTCGCCGTCGCGGCGTGCCAGCTCGAGCGCGGATCTCTGCCGCGCTTTCTCGGCTTCCGTCAACCGTTGCCGTAATGAGGCTACGTGCTCCGGAAGCCCTTCAATCGCTACGGCGGTTTGCTTGCTGAGTTCGGCCAGGAGGCGGAAGTCTTGTTTCGCCCGGCGGAGCGCGCGGATGCCGCACACGAACTCGACGCGAACATTGCCCCGAATCTTCTCCAGCTTTCGGATTTGGATGGGGCCGAGTTCCGCGGTAGAACGAACGTGGGTTCCTCCGCAGGCGCTACGATCCAAACCTTCGATCTCAATGATGCGCAACGTTCCTGCACGAGCGCTTGGTTTTCTGAGTGCTTGAACGGCTTCGGCATCTTCGAAGCGGATGTTGACCGGGCGCGCTTCCCGAACAATCTGGTTGGTACGTAATTCTGCTTCGTCGATCTGCGAATCCGTCAGCTCTTTTGCCGCCAACTCGATGGTCGAAACTTCGCCTCCCATGTGGAAGCTGACGGTTTGAAACCCAAAGAGCTCCACAAGTACGGCAGAAAGCAGATGCTGCCCGGTGTGCTGCTGCATGTGATCATAGCGGCGTTGCCATTCGATCTTGCCTGCTACGGCTTCCGATGAAACGGGCGCGGCAAGAACGTGGGCAATCCGGTCTTCCTCGTCGATTACCTCCAAAACAGCTTGTCCACCCAGGGTTCCTAAGTCATGAGGCTGTCCGCCGGAAGCCGGATAAAAGGCGGTCTGATCCAAATAGAGCCTGCATCCGCCGTTCGCCGCCTGCGTAACGCGCGCTTCAAAGTTGGAAAGATAACAGTCGGTGTAATAAAGCCGATCGGTCTTCACGACTCTAAGATGTAGCATCCTGGCTCGATGAGCTTGCATCTGGATTAAGAGACAATAAGAACGATGTCCCTGCGCGACCACATTCAGGCCATCAAGCGGGAAGACCCGGCCGCCAAGAGCAGCCTCGAGATCCTGCTTTGCTATTCGGGCCTGCACGCGGTCCTGTTCCACCGGGTCGCGCACTGGTTTTACCGCCACAAGCGCTATGTCGTGGCCAGATTTATATCGCAATGCTCGCGCATCCTGACCGGCATCGAGATTCATCCTGGCGCGAAGATTGGCGAGCGCCTGTTCATCGATCACGGCACCGGCGTGGTGATTGGCGAGACGGCTGAAGTCGGCGACGATGTGTTGTTATATCAAGGCGTCACGTTGGGCGGGACCGGAAATGAGCGCGGCAAGCGCCACCCGACAGTTGGCAATCGCGTCGTGATTGGAACGGGCGCTGCCATCCTGGGAAGCATTCGCTTGGGCGACGATGTCAAAGTGGGAGCCGGTTCGGTGGTCGTACATTCGGTGCCGGATGGTTGCACAGTTGTCGGAATACCGGCTCGGGTAGTGAAGGGCCGCGGGGCAGCGCTCGGCACGCTGGAGCATGGCCGCGTCGCGGAATGCGCCGAGTCAGACCCGGCAGACCTGGAGCAAGTAAACGATCGGATTCGAGAACTCGAAGCGTTGTTGCGCCTTCTGCTGGAAGACCGGGTAGGCCAAGGCCGCGGTTAGCGGCTGAAGCGGTATTTGAAGCTGTTTGCGGCTAACTGCTGCAATTCGTCGCGCGAAAAGCCGAAGACTTCCGCGGCCAACCTGTATTCGTGCAATAAATCCGTGAAGAAGAGAGCCGGATCGTCCGTGCCTAAAACGATGGGCACTCCTGCATCCCAAAGCCGGCGAAGTGGATGTTGAGTTAAGCTTGTGACCGCGCCCGTGCAGACGTTGCTCGAAGGACAGACTTCCAAGGGGATGCCGCGGCGCCGCAGGGTCTCCAGCAGCGCAGGGTCTTCAATCGCCCGAATGCCGTGGCCGATACGCTGAGCGCCGACGCGAAGGGCCTGCCAGACGCTCTCAGGACCGGAGACTTCGCCCGCATGGCACGTTAAGCCCAATCCGGCATCTTTAGCAGAACGATACAGTTGGTCAAACCAAATCGCCGGCCCGCGCTCTTCGTCTCCGCCGATGCCGATCGCGACCACGCCAGCGCTTCGATATTGTTTCGCGATCTCAAACACTCGGGCCGCTTTCTCCACGCCGAATTGTCGAATTGCGTCGAAAATCCAGCCAATCTCTATGCCGGGGACGCTGGAGGTTTCGGCATGTATAGCCTCAAAGATTTCTTCTAAGTTCTGCTCTTTCCAGAGAATTACCCCAACCGATAAGGTGATCTCGGCGTACTGGATGTTTTGCGGTCTTAGCTTCTCCAGCAGCCGGCGCGCAGCCAGCGCATACGCCTCGGGTGAACTCAACTTTTTGCTGACCCAGACGTAAGCCTTCAGAAAACCAGCAAAGTCACTGTAATGCAGGTTGGTTCGAATTGCATCCAACGATAGCGAAGGATCGAGCTCCCGGATAGTTTCCGGTTCAACCGAGCCTTCTAAATGGAGATGCAGCTCAGCTTTGGGGAGGGCATGAAGAAAGTGCTGAAGGGTTGTTTCGGGTTGGGGTTCGCTAGTCGTGCTTCTAACAGGGTAGCTTCTGTCCCTTGGCATAATAAACGTGGCAATGACTGATCAAGAGATGGAGGCCATAGCAGGGGGCTATCACGGCGACGCCTTCGCCGCGCTGGGGCCGCATGCTGTGGGTACCGGAAGCAAGACCGAGTGGGAGATACGGGCGTTTTTGCCGCAAGCTCAGCAGGCCGAAATCGTGATGGACGGCAAGACGGTTCCCATGCAGCGGGTTCACATGGCTGGTATTTATACGGCGCAGGTGGCCGCTCAGCCAGCAAAGTATAAGTTCAGGATTACCGATTATCAAGATAAGACTTCCGAAATTGAGGACGCCTATCGCTTTCAGCCGCTGGTCACGGACTTCGACCTGCATCTGCACTCGGAGGGCACGAATTATGGGGGTTATAACGCTTTTGGCGCTCATCCTGTAACAGCGGAGGGCGTACAAGGGACACGGTTTGTGGTCTGGGGTCCGAACGCGATCGTCATCAGCGTGGTTGGAAACTTCAACGATTGGGATCCGCGGCGGCATCCTATGCGGGCGCGTACTGGCGGCGTCTGGGAGATCTTCATCCCAGGTGTCGAGGCCGGCATGGAATACAAGTATGCCGTCAAGTCGCGCTTTCGCGGTTACAGCCAGATGAAGTCCGATCCGTATGGATTTTGGATGGAGACGCCGCCGAAATCGGCCTCCATTGTGGCCGATATCGACAGCTACGAATGGCACGATCAGCAATGGATGGAGCAGCGCGCCAAGGCTGCGTCGCTGGAGAGTCCTTTCTCCTTTTATGAAGTGCATCTTGGCTCGTGGCTGAAGGGTGAGAACAATCAACCGCTAACTTACCGGCAACTCGCCAGCAAGCTGGTCGAATACGTGAAGCGCATGGGCTACACGCACATCGAGCTAATGCCTATCGCCGAACATCCGTACGCGCCTTCGTGGGGTTATCAAGTGACGGGCTATTTCGCTCCCACTTCCCGCTATGGCGCGCCGCAAGACTTTATGTATTTCGTCGATTGCTGCCATCAACAGGGGATTGGCGTAATCATGGATTGGGTTCCCGGGCATTTCCCGAAAGATGCGCATGGACTGGCGTATTTCGATGGAACGGCGCTGTACGAGCACGAAGACCCGCGGTTGGGCGAGCACCGCGATTGGGGGACGTTGATTTTCAATTACGGCCGCAATGAAGTGAAGTCGTTCCTCATTTCAAATGCGCTGTTCTGGCTGAAGAAGTATCACATTGACGGGCTGCGGGTCGATGCAGTCGCCTCCATGTTGTACCTCGACTATTCGCGTAAACAGGGCGAGTGGGTTCCGAACATCTATGGAGGAAATGAAAACCTGGAAGCAATCGATCTGATTCGGAAGACCAATGAACTGGCGCATCAGGTGCCCGGCGCTATCACTGTGGCCGAAGAATCGACCGCGTTTACCGGTGTTTCACGGCCCGTCTATTTGAATGGCTTGGGCTTCACGATGAAGTGGAACATGGGTTGGATGCATGACATGCTCCAATACTTCGAAAGAGACCCGATCTTTCGCAAGTACCACCAGAACGACATCACGTTCAGCATGGTGTATGCATTCACGGAAAACTTCGTGCTGCCGATTTCGCATGACGAAGTGGTTTACGGCAAGCGAGCATTGCTGGATAAGATGCCGGGCGACGAGTGGCAGCGCTTTGCCAATGCGCGTGCTTTCTTGAGTTACATGTACGGCCACCCGGGCAAGAAGCTGCTGTTCATGGGGTCGGAGATTGGCCAGACTGCTGAATGGAATTCAGAGGGGCAAGTCGAGTGGTGGCTGCTCGATTACCAAGTGCACAGGAAATTCCAGGCTTTCTGCGCAGCGCTGAACGATCTTTATAAAAGCGAACCGGCGTTGTATGAGGTCGATTTCCACCACGCAGGTTTTGAATGGATCGATTTCCACGATGCACAGAATTCGATCATTTCGTTCGTACGCCGGGCCAAACGACGCGAAGACTATTTGGTCTTCGTTTGTAACTTCACTCCGCAACCTCACGTGGGTTATCGGGTGGGCATGCCGGAAGCAGGGTTGCACCGGGAAATCTTCAATTCCGATGCGGAGATGTTCGGCGGCAGCAATATGGGAAATGGTGGATACGTCGATGCAGAGGCCGAGCCCTCACATGGGAGACCCGCATCCGCGAGCGTCGTGATTCCTCCATTGGGAGTGGTGGTGCTGAAGCCGGAGCGTCCGTTGCCGGCGGTAACGGGAGTTTCGACAAATCGGTGAACGGGGTCGAGTAACGATTCCTGAGAGTATTCGTGAGCAGTTCGGTCTCAGACCAGAGACCGATGTGGAGTTTCACATTGTCAACGGATCGATCGTTCTCAAGAAAGCTTCGAGGAAGCTGAAGCTCGGGAAATGGAAAGGACGATGCGGAAAGAAATTTTCCGAACTGGGCTATTCTTCTGTCGACCGATTCATCGATGATGTGCGCGGCCGATGATCACCAGCGTCGACACAAATGTGTTGGTCATTGAACCCTCGTCTAAATCCCGGCCGGTCCTTCGAGGCTTCGCCACAAATACCAGCTCGCGACCGAACAATAGGGATGCCATTTTTCGGCCAGTTTCGCCAGCTCGGCGGGTTTGGGGAGCTCCGGAAGATCGTACGCCCGGCGCACGGCGTTACGAATTCCCAAGTCGGCTAGCGGCATAACATTCGGCCGCTGCAGCGCGAAGATCAGGAACATTTGCACGGTCCAGACGCCGACGCCGCGCACTTCCGACAGAGCCGAGATGATCTCTTCATCCTGCAGTTGGGGAAGCTTGCGAAAATTGATCTCGCGGCGGGCGACTCTACCGGCCAGATCGGTCAACGAGGCTATTTTCTGGCGCGACAGGCCGCAGGCACGCAACTGCTCCGGCGTGAGTTTGAGAAAGGCCGACGCGGTGAACCGGCGGCCCACAGCTTTGCGCAGGCGGCCGAAAATGGTGCCCGCCGCTTTCCCGCTAAGCTGTTGGAACGTGATGGAACGGGCCAGCGTCTCGAACGTTGGCTCGCGAAGCGCGAATTGACATGGTCCGATCCGCTTGATGATCCGGGCCATCACGGGATCGGCGTTCTGAAGGTGTAGCGTTGCTGATTTCATTGCGGCTCAGTGAGTCTAGACGATAATCATAACCAAGATGAGCAGTTTTCTTCGACCTTTTATCTGCATTCCCGCGGCGTTCCTGCTGGCGGCCGCCCCGCAGAGCATGCAACCTCCGCCGGGACAGCAGCAAGCACCCAGCCAGACGCCCACGATACGGGTAAACGTGGAACTCGTGAATATCCTGTTTACCGTCCACGCGAAGAAAGGCGGCCAGCTTATTCCGAACCTCGAGAAGAACAATTTCAAGGTGTATGAAGACGGGAAGGAGCAGACCATTCAACGCTTCTCGCGCGAGACGGACCTGCCGCTCACCCTGGGATTGCTCATCGACATAAGCGCCAGCCAGGAGCGGTTGATCGATATCGAACGCGAGGCCGCGGCTGCTTTTTTCTCGAGCGTGATCCGGCAAAAAGACGAAGCGTTTCTGATCTCATTTGGAAAGACCACGGATCTGCTGCAGGATTACACCAACTCACCAAGGCTTCTCACCTCGGCTATGAGGGACTTGAGGGGCGACGGTCAAACTCCGATGATGGGCCGTGTTCCCATCAACACCGGTCCGGTGCCGACCAGCGGCACGCCGAAGGGTACGCTTTTGTATGACGCAATTTACCTGGCGTCCAACGAAAAATTGAAGAGCGAAGTGGGACGCAAGGCGATGATCCTGATCACCGACGGGGATGACCAGGGAAGTACGTATGACCGGAAAGGGGCGATTGAGGCGGCACAGCGGGCCGATTCGATCATCTATAGCATTTATTACGTCGACCGAGGCTTTTATGCAGGCGCGGGTATGTTCGGCGGGGGCGGCGAGGGAGACTTACGCAGGATGTCGGACGAGACCGGCGGGCATGTTTTCACGGTAAGCAACAAGCATCCGCTCAACGAAGTTTTCAAACAGATTCAGGATGAGCTCCGGAATCAGTATTCGATCGGTTATGAGCCGACGAACGCGACGCGGGATGGATCGTTCCGGCATATCGAAATCAAAACCGACAATTCGGATTATCGCGTCCAGGCTCGAAACGGTTATTACGCTACACCGGCCGATGCGCAGTAATGTGCTCGCGCGCGTGTAGGTAATCGGCCACGGCTTCCCGCAGCGGCGGCATGGGCCTGATACCAGCCGCTTCCAGCTTGCTGTTCGACAAGGCTGAAAACTTGGGGCGGCGAGCGGCGGTGCGGTACTCCCGTTCATCGGTAGGCTGCAGAGCGGGTGAAACCCCCGCGAGGTCAAAGATCAGTTTGGCGTAGTCGTACCACGAGATCGCCTGCCCTCCTCCCATGTGGAACAGGCCGCGGATGTTTCTCTCGACCAGATCGGCCGTGCGCGAGGCGATGGCGGGCGCATACGTCGGAGAGGCCACGTGATCTTCCACGACGCGAATGGGATTGTTGCCCTTGGCGAGGCGCAGCATCAGCTCGACGAAATTTCCTCGCGGAGTGAACATGCCTCCAGGCCCGAAGACTCCCGAAGTGCGGATCACCAGCGGCGTGTCGAGGTAAGCTTGCGCGTACAGTTCACCGGCCAGCTTCGAAACCGCGTAAGCGCCTAGGGGGTGCGGGGCGTCAGCTTCCACGTAGGGAGTGCCTTTGGTTCCGTCGAAGACGTAATCGGTGGAATAGTGGACCAGGTTTGCGTCGGTTTGGCGGCACGCCATGGCCAAATTCCGCACCGCCAGAGCGTTGGCCTGGTAGGCGGCCATGGGTTCCTTTTCCGCAATGTCGACCTGGTTGTAGGCAGCGGCATTCACTACAACCTGGGGATCAGCCTTGGCGACAGCCGCTTCCACGCGCTGGGCGTCGGTTATGTCTAGTGATTGACGGTCGACACGCTGAACAATCCATTCGCGGCGCTCGAATTCGCGGCACAATTCGACGCCCAGTTGGCCGCCCCCTCCGAAGATGATGACCTTACGCGGCATTCCCTATGCAGCATAGCGGATCAAAGGGATAGGATCGTCCAGGGCGCTAGTTCAAAGCGCCTAGAGGTATCAGCGTTAAGGGTTTTGGAACGCTTTCGCTGAGCAGATGCGCGCGCAAGGCCATCAAGCTTTGTAAGCCACTTAGGATCTGCTCCACCTTAATCTCGACATGCCAGCCGGAGTGGCTGGCGGCGCATGTGACGACTTCGCCCAAGAACAGCGAATCCTCATATTCAACACTGACGGCGGAGCGAACGGCCACGGCTTCGCTCGCCTCCAAAATGAGCCGTTTGCCCTGCATCTGACTGAAGGTACAGGGAATGCTGTGCTTTGTTCCGTCGCCGGCGGGCGCGGGAATCTGGATGGTTGCGGAGCGTGGTTGATCAGGGAGGGACGTCATCACACCGAACTAATCGGCATGATGACGAGAAGTATTAGCTCGAAATCAGAAACGCGATTCGATGAAAAACCACAGCGAGGCGCCAATCGCAACGGGCAGCAACAGTTCCAGCCAGGTGCGCAGGGAAGCGAAGCGCAAGCGCTTTTCCGGCTGGGGCCGTTCGTCCGCCTGGCGCGAGCGGATGGTTTCAGCCAAGCGGCATTGCACTTGACTTGGCTGGCCTTGCAGCGCCCGGACCAATTCCTCGCGGCCGCGCTTATCGGCTATAAGAATGGTGGCTGAATTAATTCCATGGGTAGTCTCCTGAAGTTGGCGCCTCAACTTCGGGGGCACCTCGTCGACGGAGCGGTAAACGCGCGTCTCTTCGCCGGTGGCGATGAAGATGGTGGAACTTCTTGCGGTGAGCAGCGCCATGAATTTTGCCCCTAGGTTCCTGACGCGCGCAGGCGCGGAATAGGAACAATGCCGGCTTCATAGCCCGCATTTTCCAGCGTCACTTGAATAAATCCCAGAGCTGCCTTGGACAGAGATTTATCTCTTCGATAGATTAAGCCGACGCGCCGGATCATCGCTTCGGGACCAAGCGAAACGGCGGCCAGCTTGCCGGCTGCTACCTCCTCGCGGCAATGGGAGGCCGCCAGAAAAGAAACACCCAGGTTCGCCATGACAAACCGTTTAATCATCTCGGTGGAATCGAGCTCCATGGAAACATTCAATTCATCTTGAACCGCATCCAGCCAGGTGTTCAGCCGGGCGCGCGTAGTTCCTGTTTTGGGCAGCAACAACTGCTCGCTCAACAGGTCTTTCGGCAAAACCCGCTCATAAGATGCTAGCCTGTGCCCGGCCGGAACAAGCAATTTGATCTCATCGGTGTAGATTTTGACCACCTGCAATTTTTTTTCCTGAACGGGCAGCTGAGTAATACCAAAGTCCGCCAAATTATCGAGCACGGCTTGCACCACGCGAGTGCCGTAGGAGCGGTCGACCGAAAGCTGAACGTTTGGAAATTGTTTCTTGAATTCGGCGAAAACCACGGGCAGAACATAGATGCAGGTGGCCTCATTCGCCGCTATCAGCAACTCGCCGCGAGGAACCTTTTCGAGTTCGTTGATGGCATCTTGCGCGCGACGCCGCAGAGCCAGAATCTGTTCCGCGTGTTCGGCGAAGATTCGCCCCGCGACGGTCAAGGAAATTCGAGTTCCCAAGCGCTCGAATAACGTGGTATTCAGCTCCTGTTCGAGTTGCCGCACTTGCGCGCTGATCGCCGGCTGCGTACGGTAGCAGGTCTGCGCAGCCTTAGAGAAACTCTTGAGCCGGACGATCTCAAGAAACGTATGGAGCTGATCGAGGTCCATGAAACGTAAGGCAGCAATACGTGCGGTTCACACGTGGAAGCCGCTTGAGATCAAATTGTAGCAGCAGAATGGAAGTTCTTGGCGAAAGAAGCCAACGGACCTTTAGGTTGACGGCCAGTTCCGGGCGGTGTGGAGCAATCTCACCACGGAGACGGCATCTTCCAGGACCCTATAGACGATGACGTAAGGTATCGAAGGAAGGATTAGCTCGCGGGTGCCGTGCTCGCGGCCGACGCGGCCTCGATGGGGCATTCTTCTGAGAGACTGAACTGTTTCATAGAGCTTCAGGACAGTGCTCGCGGCAAGCGCCGGCTGATTGTTTTCAAGATACTCGGCAATTTCCGTCAGATCAGCGACTGCGGCGGGCGACCAGCGAACAAGGATCAAGAATGAAACATCCGCGCCATACGGGACTTGACTTCATCATCTTCGATGAATTCACCGCGATCAAGCTCATCGAGCCCCTTCCGCACCTGCTCCTTGAACCAGATGTTATAGGACAGCATATGATCAATGGCCTCACGGATCAGTTCATCCCTGCCGCGACCCGTTGCGCCAGCAAGCTCGTCGAGTCTGGTTTCCTGATCGGGCGTAAGTTGCACTTCCATGCCTTCAATCCACCTTCTTTAATACCTTAGCGCCGGGCGGCAGCTCGAACATCTTGGGCGGAAGTGACTGGTTGACTGCCACGCTGTTGGCGAACATCTGATAGGTCTTGTATCCATTCCGCTGGCGTTCAATCGTGAAAGGCCACATGATGCCTCCGCCGGCATCGCGCCACTTGTCGTACTCGGTTTCCGCGTCATTATGCTCTTTGGTGACGGGATCCAGCCAGCTATAGGTCTCTTTAACCGGCAGCAGCGTGTTGTGATCGAAGTACACCCGAACGGTTCGATCTTGCGCATCGGTGAGGTCGACGATCTCCACGTGCGTGCTGACATACACGTCGGTTCCTACATAGTCGTAGGTCATACCGGGCTCGTCATGCCGAACTTTGAGGATGTACAAGATGTCGTTCTCGGTAGTTCTGACGTAGCGCTCCCAGGTTTCGTCCTCGACCGGACGCGCGCCGCGGTAAGTTATGTCCCAGCCCTGGTCTTTTAAAAAAAGATACGAGTAGTCTTGCTTCTTGCCGAGCACTTCCCGCTCGCGCAGTCCGAGCCCTTTGCCGGGCTTCTCCGGCGGGTATTCGGTGTAAATCTTCGCGATATCGAGCCCACTGAGCTGATCGTGAAAAAAGGAATAAACCCGGCCAGAGGCGATGCGGTTCTGCATGTTCAGAAATCGCTCGCCGCCCAGCGCGGCCACGGCTTGATCGACGATCTGCTTGCCCTTATTTGGACCAGCCTGAGGCCACACGAGGAGCGCGCCGGCAACACCTAGCGCCAGCCCCACAAAAAGATTTCTCGGAGTAAATATCAACGCAGGGCCTCCTGTTTCTGCGCCGGAATGGAAATATTCAGAGGCTTCACGGATAAGTTGAGAGCGGATAGCGGCTCGCCCAGGGCATGCTCGTCACCCACCGCCACAATCGTCAGCTTCGCCGGCACCCAATACTCCTTCGCAACGCGCAGCACGTCCGCTTTTGTGACGGCCGCAATTCCATTTTGATACTGTGTCAGGAAGTCTTCCGGGTAATCGAAATATTCGTAAGTCATCAGCCGCGCGAGCGTACTCGAGGGGCGTTCGAAAGCAAAGACCAAGCTATTGAGGGCGGCGTCTTTGGCGGTCCTGAGTTCTTCGTCTGTGATTTCACTCGTTCGCAGCTTGTCGAGCTGCCGCAGGATGGCCCGAATCGTCTCGGTTGTCTTGTCCGCTTTGGTGCTGCAGGCGATGCGGAAAATGCCGGGATGGTCGAAGTCAGCTTCCCAGCCCGCCTCCACATCATAGGCATAGCCGAGGCGGCTGCGGACTTCGCGAATCAATCGGCTGCTGAAGCCGCCGCCAAATACATCCGCAGCGACCGAGAGCGCGGCGAAATCTTGGTCGCGATACTCGCCGCCGAGTTCACCGATTTGAAGAAACGTCTGCTCGACATCGGATTTCTCGACGAAGAAAATGCCCGGGCGTGGTGCAGACTGAACAGGCGGGAACTGAGGTACCTTATCTTGTACGGCATCCCAGGACTTGAAGAGGGCATCGAGCTTTCTTTGCATTTCGGCGGTAGAGAAATCGCCGTAGACGGACATCAAGATGTTCGCGGGAAAGAAGTAGCGCCTGTAGAACGCCTGGATGTCGTTGCGAGTGACCGCGTCTATGGTGGCGTATTCTTCCATGCCGCCGTAGGGACTGTCGGGCCCGTAAACCAGGCGAAATAATTCGCGGCTGGCGATGCCCTCGGCTTCATCATTTCTGCGCGCAATTCCGCTCTTGAGCTGGGTCTTAGCGAGCTGGATCTTGTCTTCGCGAAACGCGGGCGAGGTGATGACGTCATGAAGCACGCCCAGTACTTCATCGGCGTTCTCCTTGAGGCAATGGAAATGTACCGCGCCGCTGGAATCGGCGATCTCGGTTTCCACCGAAGCAGCGACAGACTCCAACTTCTGGTCAATTTGATCACCCGGCATTGCGTTCGTGCCGCCACTGCGCAAAGTGATTCCGGTCAGAGTGGCTAACCCGCGCTTGTCCTTTGGATCAAACAGAGTTCCAGTACGCACCAGCATGGCGCCGCGAATGACCGGGAGTTGATGCTCTTCGAGCAGAAAAATCTCTGAGTCCGTTCGGGAGTACGTAGATGGTTGGCTTTGGTATCTGAATGGCGCGCAGCGGAGGAATCTTGATAGCGTCGGGCGAAGGCAGCGAACCGGCGTCGCGCACGACGACCGGATTCCGTGGCTGCTGTGCCAACAGAGGGGCGCTCGCCAGGAACAAGAGCAAGGCAAGTTTTCGGGAAACGGGTGGCACTATTTACTTTCCGCTCCGGTGTTGACGGTGATGAGCCGCGCCACCGTTCGCCCATCGGAGGTGAAATATTTACGAGAAACGCGCATGACGTCATCGGCAGTCACCTTGTCGTAGTCGTCCAGTTCGGTGAAAAGACGCCGCCAATCTCCGTAAGCCCAATAGTAGGTATTCAGGTCGGCAGCCAGATCCGCGTTATCGTCCAGGCGATTGAGCAGGCCGGAACGGAGCTTAGTTTTCGCGGCCTTAAGCGCGAGCTCGTCGACCTTGTTGGTTTTCAATCGCTCGATCAGATCGAAGAGCGGCTTTTCACAATCACTCAGGCTCTTGCCCTGATTGGGGACCAGATACAACAAGAACAGATTCGGGTATTTGTCATCGGGAAATGAAGACTCGGCGCCAGCGTCAAGCGCCACCTGTTTATCGCGGACGAGTTCCTTATAGATCATCCCGGTGCGGCCGCTCGAGAGAATTTCCGAGACTACATCGAGAACTGCGTCGTCCTCGGAGCGTTCATCGGGCCGCTTGTAGCCGATCAATTCAACCGGCTGCGATGGTGAGCTTATTTCTGTTTCATGCTCGCCTAGCTGCACGGGCTCGAGAGTGTGAACAAGGGGTGGATTCGGGCCGGGAGGAATGATCGAGAAGTAACGCTCCGCCAGCTTTCGTGCTTCCCGCGGGTCAACATCGCCGACGATCGCGATGGAAAGATTCGAAGGAACGTAATATTTTTTGTAGAAGTCTATGGCATCGCGCAAACGGAAGCTCTCGATATCGCTGCTCCAACCGACGGGAGGGTTGTGATAGGGATGCGCCACGAAAGCCGCCGCGCTTAACGCTTCCGATAACTGTGCCTGCGGGTCCGATTCCACCGACATGCGCCGCTCTTCGCGCACGACGCTCCGCTCTTTGTAGAACTCGCGAAAGACAGGATCGTAGAAACGCTCGGATTCGAGCAGAAACCACAACTCGAGGCGGTTGGACGGGAACTGATAGAAGAACACTGTGGAATCGGCCGTGGTCTGCGCGTTCAAACCCTCGCCGCCGTTCTCCTCAATGATTTGCGTGTAAAGGTTGGGCTCGACGTACTTGTCGGCGTTCTCGATAGCTTGCTCTAAGCGGCTCTGGAGTTGCCGCAGTTTAGCCTGATCGGCGCGCAAAGCCTTATTCTGTTCGTCCTGCAACTGGTCGTAAATCTTCTCGATGGTTTCCATGGCGGCTTTCTCGAGCGGCCAATTCAAACTTCCGATATTGGGAGTGCCTTTGAAAGCCATGTGTTCGAACATGTGCGCCAAGCCGGTTTTGCCTGCGGGATCGTCGACTGAGCCGACATTCGCGTACGAATTGAAAGCAATCACGGGCGCATCGTGCCGCTCGACAACGATGAAATGCAGTCCATTCGAGAGGGTGAATTCGCTAACTTTCTTTTCGAATTCGTGGAGCGATTGCGCCTGCGCGCAGAACGCTAGCGCGAGCGCCAGGGAAGTGGTTCGTGCCAATAAGCTGCTAAGCGCAGGCAATCGACTGCACCCAGAAAGCCTCAGGATCGGCGGAAGCGCCTTCGCGGGCATGGATGGAACCGCTGCGCTCGCGCAGCAGGCCGCCTTCGCGTCCATTCAGAGTTGCTTGAATTTCGGCAATGACGGCGAGGGCAACCTGCTCGGGTCCATCGGCGCCGATGTCCAAACCCATGGGGCTGTGCAACGAGGGAATGAGCCGCGCTCGATCCAGGCCGGCGTCGGCGAGAAGCTGCGAAGCACGTTTTCTGGGCCCCAGAATGCCTAAGTAGCGAAGCGGCCGGGCGGCCAATTGGCGCAAAGTTTCCAGATCCTGGCTATAGCTGTGACTCATCAGAACGGCAACCGTCCAGGAGTCGATTTCAGCCGCGCCGGAATCGCCGGCAGGTTGCACCATAACTTCATCAGCATGAGGGAATCTGTCGCGGCGGGCGTAATGCGCTCGGCCGTCGAAAACGAAAACCTGCCATCCGAGGTACTTCGCCAGAACGGTCAAGGGCACCGCATCGTCTCCTGCTCCAAAAACCAGCAGACGCACGGCCGGGGACAGGGTTTCGACAAAGGCTTCCACGCCCTCGCCGAGGCGCACACTGCGCGAAGTGCCGTCGGCAAGCGCCGCGGCTGGCCTCGGCTTCGAGCAAACCGACCAGCTCAGGGTTAGAAAGATTGTGCGCGACAGTACCGCGCGTATCCAGCACAAGCCTGTTCCCGGCAGCGTCCGATGGTTCAATCAGGTGGGCAACCACAGCGGGGCGGCGCTGCGCTCGGACTTCGCGCAGCAGATCGAGGACTGCAGCTTTCCCGGGCATGACGCGCTCGAGTAGAACGTGGATAATGCCGTTGCATCCCAGGCCAAATTCAGCGGCAATCTCGCCCATCGGGAGTGGTGTCGTAGCGGCGAATGACTGGTCCGGACTCGGTAAACCACCAGGCTTTCTTGATCAGGTCGTCTTCCAGACAGCCGCCACTGATCGAGCCAGCGCGTTGACCGCTGGAGGTCAGCAAAAGCCGCGCGCCCGGGAGCCGATAAGACGACCCGCGAGTTTTCACAACCGTGCCGAGCACGGCGGATTCTCCCGCGTGTTCCGCCTGCGCCCATAACTGCAGGATCTGTTCCAGCTCTTTCATCGCGGCAGGTGTTCTTTTACCAGCTTAGCGGTTCAGCATCTATCTAGCCGGCACAGGCGCGGAAACAAACCCATCCCTCCGGGTAACGTCTGGAATAGCGCTGGCGTCTTTGCCTCATAAGGTGCAACGCGGCCTGCGCTTTGCGTCTAACCATCGGCTAGACTAGTCAAACGTTTGTATCCGTTTGCCATTCGTTTTACATAAAATTACAGAGGGGAAATGGGATGAAGCCACCCGGGGCACTGGAACCGCACCCAACCGAACCACACGAACCTGACACACGCCCGCTGGAAGCGCGTCCTGCACAGCGGCTGCCGAATCTCGACCTGGAAGAGGAGACGCCATCCAGCAACTATTGGTGGGTTTGGCTGCTGGTCTTTGCGGTGATTGCATACGGCTGCTACAGGCTGTACCAATATGAGAACGGAAGAAAGGCAGCGGTCGCGGCGAAGAAAGGGTCCTTACGGCCCCGCAGCATCCCGGTGGTAGCCGCGGCGGCGCGCCAGGGTGACATGCCTGTTTATCTTCAGGGGCTCGGCACCGTGACCGCGTTCAATACCGTCACGGTAAAGACCCGCATCGACGGCCAACTGGTCAGCGTGAACTTCAAAGAGGGCCAGTTTGTGCATGAGGGCGATGTGCTGGCCGAGATCGATGCGCGTCCGTATCAGGTAGCGCTGGATCAGGCCAACGGCGTTCTGGCGCAAGGCAAAGGCAATCTCGCCAAGGATGAGGCGGCGCTGGGCGACGCACAAGCCAACTATGTCCGCGACCAGCAGCTGTTTAAGGAATCGATTATCGCGAAACAGCAGCTTGACACGCAACTCGCGACTGCGGACCAGCTACGCGGATCGATCGCGGCGGATCAAGCTTCTATCGCCTCTGCTCAGGCGGCGATCAACAGCGCGAAGCTCAATGTGGTCTATACCAAGATCACGGCTCCTATTAGCGGGCGCATCGGCCTGCGCCTGGTGGATTCCGGAAACATGGTGCATGCCGCCGATACAACCGGCATTGCGGTGATCACTCAGTTGCAGCCCATCGCCGTGCTCTTCAGCATTCCTGAAGATCAGCTTCCGCCGGTTCTGAAGAAGCTGCGCGACGGAGCTAAGCTGCCCGCCGAAGCTTACGACCGGGACAATATTCAGAAGCTGGCGGATGGTACGCTTCTGACGGTCGATAACGAGATCGACCCAACCACCGGCACTTCGCGTTTGAAAGCGGTGTTCCCGAACACCGATTACGCGCTGTTTCCGAATCAATTCGTAAACGTGCGGTTATCGCTTGAAACCAAGCACGACGCGGTTATCATTCCGGCAGTGGCCATTCAGCGCGGTCCCACGGGTACCTTCGTCTACCTGGTTCAACCCAACGATACGGTGACCGTGCGCCCAGTGAAAATCGGCCTTACTGAAGGTAACGACGTTTCGATCGATGACGGTCTTCAGGCCAATGACAGCGTGGTGACGGATGGAGCCGAGAAGCTGACCGACGGCATGAACGTGACCATTCGCCAGCCGGGCGCAAATGGAAGTGGAACTTCATCGGGCGGCAAGCGCGCCAGGAGGGCAACACAGGAATGAGTCCTTCTCGGCCGTTTATTCTGCGGCCGGTTGCTACGTCATTGCTGATGGCGGGCATCCTGATCGCGGGTGCTATCGCCTATAAGCAACTTCCCGTTTCCGCGCTTCCGGAAGTCGATTATCCGACTATCCAGTGCCTGACCTTCTACCCGGGCGCGAGCCCCGAAGTGATGGCGTCGTCTGTTACCGCTCCGCTGGAGCGCACGTTCGGACAGGTTCCCGGCCTGAAGCAGATGACCTCGACGAGCTCTTTCGGAAGCTCGATCATTACTCTGCAGTTCGATCTCGATTTAAATATCGATATCGCCGAGCAGCAGGTGCAGGCTTCGATTAACGCCGCCGGTACTTATCTGCCGCCCGACCTGCCGAACCCGCCTATCTATAGCAAGGTCAACCCTGCAGACGCGCCGATTCTCACGCTGGCTCTTTCTTCCAAGACGATCCCGCTGACGAAAGTGGAGGATCTCGCGGACACAACGCTCTCTCAGAAGATTTCTCAATTGCCGGGTGTAGGGCTTGTGACTATTAGCGGCGGCGAGAAACCGGCCGTTCGCATTCGCGTGAACCCCACCGCCTTGGCCGCTTACGGTCTCAGCCTGGAAGACATACGCACGGCCCTGGGACAGACGAACCTGAACCAAGCCAAGGGAAATTTCGACGGACTGCGCCAGGCCTACACGATCGGCGCTAACGATCAGATCCTGACTAGCTCCGGCTACAAACCGGTGATTGTCGCGTATAAGAACGGCGCGCCTGTCCGCATCGAGGATGTCGCGACGATTGTCGATGGAGCCGAAAATACTCGGCAGGCTGCCTGGATGAATACCACTCCGGCGGTTATCGTGAACATTCAGCGCCAGCCGGGAGCGAATATCATCGCGGTCGTCGATCGAATTAAAGCGTTGCTCCCGCAGTTGCGCGTGTCGATTCCGTCGGCGGTTGACGTCAACACTCTCACCGATCGAACCACCACGATTCGCGCGTCCGTCAAAGACGTTGAATTCGAATTGATGCTGACCGTGGCGCTGGTTGTGATGGTCATCTTTCTGTTCCTGCGCAACCTTTCGGCCACGGTTATTCCGAGTGTCGCAGTGCCGCTGTCGCTGGTGGGCACATTCGGCGTAATGTACCTGCTCGGGTACAGCTTGAACAATCTGACGTTGATGGCGTTGACGATTTCGACCGGGTTTGTGGTGGACGACGCCATCGTGATGATCGAAAATATTTCGCGCTATCTCGAACAAGGGGATAGCCCGCTTCAAGCGGCGCTTAAAGGATCGGAGCAGATCGGCTTCACGATTGTTTCGTTAACCGTTTCGCTGATCGCGGTGCTGATTCCCTTGCTCTTCATGGGCGATATCGTCGGCCGTCTATTCCGCGAGTTCGCCATAACGTTGGCGGTGACAATCCTGGTCTCGGCGGTGGTTTCGCTGACCCTCACGCCCATGATGTGCGCCAAGATCCTGCGCCACAAGCACGAGTCGGCGCAAGGCTGGCTCTATCGCAAGTCGGAATACTGGTTCAACTGGGTGATCTCGAAATACGGCACCACGCTGCAATGGGTGCTGCGCCATCAGCCGCTAACCCTGATGGTTACGGTGGCAACTCTGATCGGCACTATCATCCTGTATGTCGTCGTTCCCAAAGGATTCTTTCCGGTGCAGGATACCGGCGTCATTTTAGGCGTTTCGGAAGCCCCGCAAGATATATCCTTCACAGCCATGTCGCAACGCCAGCAGGCGCTTGCCAAGGTGATTCTGCAAGATCCGGCGGTCGAAAGCTTGTCATCGTTCATCGGCATCGACGGCATAAACACGACCATGAATAGCGGCCGAATTCAAGTGGATCTGAAGCCGCTCGAGGATCGCGGCATTAGCGCCAGCGATGTCATCCGGCGGCTTCAACCGAAGCTCGCCCGAATCGACGGCATAACGCTGTTCATGCAGCCCGTGCAAGATCTAACCGTCGAAGATCGCGTCAGCCGCACGCAATTTCAATACACGTTGGAGGATGCGGATGCGAACGAGCTGAGTTTGTGGACCACGCGGGTGGTCGAAAAGCTCAAAACGCTTCCCGCTTTGCGCGATGTCGCGACCGACCAGCAGAACGGCGGCCTGGAGACGATTCTCGTGATCGATCGCGATACGGCCTCGCGCTTAGGTATTGGGATGCAGCAGATCGACGATACGCTTTACGATGCTTTCGGCCAGCGCCTCGTCTCGACCATGTTCACCCAGTTGAACCAATACCACGTGGTTCTGGAAGTAGCATCGGAGTTTCGCCGCAATCCGAACTCGCTAGACGATATCTATATTCACTCCTCCAATGGCAGTGAGGTGCCGCTTAGCTCATTCACGCATTTCGAGCAATCGACTACGCCCCTTACGGTCAATCATCAGGGCCAGTTTCCGGTGGTGACGATTTCGTTTAATTTGCCCGCGGGCGAGTCACTCGGAAACGCAGTGAAGGCGATCAATCAAGCCGAGCAGGATATCGGCTTGCCGATCAGTATCCACTCGAGCTTTCAAGGCACGGCGGCGGCGTTCCAGAACTCTCTGGCGAACGAAGCTTACTTGATTCTGGCCGCGCTGCTGGTGGTTTATATCGTTCTAGGTGTTCTATACGAAAGCTACATTCATCCGATTACGATTTTGTCGACGCTGCCCTCGGCAGGAGTTGGAGCGATTCTCGCGATATTCATCTGCCACGACGATTTCAACGTGGTCTCGCTGATTGGAATTATCCTTTTGATCGGCATTGTTAAGAAGAACGCGATTATGATGATCGACTTCGCGCTGGACGCGGAGCGCCACGAGGGCAAACCTCCACGGGAAGCGATTTATCAGGCCAGTTTACTGCGCTTCCGGCCCATCATGATGACCACCATGGCGGCGCTGTTCGGCGGTCTGCCGCTGGCCTTGGGAACTGGAGTAGGTTCAGAGCTGCGGCGTCCCCTCGGCATCACGATTGTGGGCGGCCTGATCCTCAGCCAAGTGTTAACGCTTTACACAACGCCGGTGGTTTATCTGTTTTTTGACCGGCTGGCCAAGCGCGTCAGCCGCCGCTCACACATCAGAAAGGCTGCGCGTCAGCCCCTAAGAGAACCGGTACATGCGGAGTAGCTTGTGAATCTTTCGGCGCCCTTTATTAACAGACCGGTCGCAACGTCGCTGCTCACCGCGGCGTTGGCGTTATCCGGCGTGCTCGCCTTTCGCTTGCTGCCGGTCGCACCGCTGCCTGAAGTCGACTTTCCCACCATTCAGGTCCACGCAAACCTTCCCGGCGCCAGCCCGGAAACCATGGCATCCGCCGTGGCAACGCCGCTCGAACGCGAATTTGGGCGTATTGCCGGCGTGACGGAAATGACCTCGTCCAGCCAGTTGAGCAGTACCTCGATCACGCTGCAGTTCGATCTGGACCGCAACATCGATGCTGCCGGACGAGACGTGCAAGCCGCCATCAATGCCGCTCGCGGGCAATTGCCGGCTGACATGCCGAGCAATCCCGGCTACTGGAAAAGTAACCCCGCGGATGCCCCGATCCTGATGCTGGCGATGAGCTCGGATGTTTATGACCGGCCGCACATGTACGATATCGCCGATTCCATCCTGTCGCAGAAAATCGCTCAGATTCAAGGTGTCGGACAGGTACATAGCTGGGGCAGCTCCAGACCGGCGGTTCGAGTCCAGGTGAATCCTACGTTCCTGAATACGTTGAACCTGGGTTTGACTGACGTGGCGGCGACGCTTCAGAACGCCAACGCGCACCAGGCGAAGGGAATTGTCAGTAACAACGAAATCCGTTGGCAGGTGAACGCGACGGATCAGCTATTCCACGCCTATCAATATGCGCCGCTGATCGTTGCCTATCGGAACGGCGCGCCAATACGGTTGGCCGATATCGGCAACGTAATCGATTCCGTTGAAGACGTTCGCAACGATGGTCTCGATAATGGCAAGCCCACCGTCCTGATGGCAGTTTCCCGCCAGCCGGCCGCAAATATCATAGATACGGTCGATCACGTTCTTGCTCTATTACCTCAACTGCAAGCCTCTATTCCGCCTTCTGTCCACCTCAACGTTGCGCAGGACCGGACGACGACTATCCGGGCGTCGGTGCACGACGTTGAATACTCGCTGCTCATTTCCATTGTTCTGGTCGTTTTAGTCGTGTTCGCCTTTCTTCGTAACGGGTGGGCGACTATCATACCGGGAATCGCTGTTCCGCTGTCGCTGCTGGGAACGTTCGGAGCTATGTATCTTCTCGGCTATACACTGGACAACTTATCGCTGATGGCCCTGACTGTGTCGACCGGTTTCGTGGTGGACGACGCCATTGTGGTTATCGAGAACGTTACGCGCTACCTGGAACAGGGCTGGACGCCTCTGAAAGCCGCTCTGCAAGGCGCCAAAGAAATCGGATTCACGGTTCTTTCGATGAGCACATCGCTGGTCGCGGTATTCATTCCCATCCTGCTGATGGGAGGAATCGTCGGCCGTCTCTTTCGCGAATTTGCGGTTACCTTGACCATTGCGATTGCTATCTCGCTGGTGGTATCGCTCACTACCACGCCAATGATGTGCGCCAAATTCCTGCGCTCTCAACACGACCGAAAGCACAATTTCATCTATCGCGTGAACGAGCGCGGATTCAACTTGATTCACGCGGCGTACGCGAAGAGCTTGGCAGTGGTGCTGAAGCATCCTCAACTGACGCTTGTCATTACTCTGGTCACGATAGCTGTCAGTGTTTACCTGTACATCATCGTTCCCAAAGGATTTTTTCCACAGCAGGATACCGGCATTATTGGCGGGATGATCCAAGCCGATCAAGACATCTCCTTCGCCGCGATGCGCGAGAAGCTGCATAGCTATATGCGCATCGCTCAGACCGATCCCGCCATCCAGGACGTGCAGGGCTTCACGGGCGGAGGTACGCTCAACTCCGCCAACATGCGGATTCAATTGAAACCGTTGGGAGAGCGAAAAGTCTCGGCGGACCAGGTGATCAATCGGCTCCGCGGCAAACTGGCCCGCATCCCGGGTGCAACGCTCTATCTGCAGGCTGCGCAAGATTTCCGTGTCGGGGGACGCGGGAGCAACTCTCAGTATCAGTACACCTTGCAATCCGACAACTTGCAGGACTTGAACGAATGGGCTCCCAAGCTACTGGCAAAGCTGAAGAGCGTTCCGCTGGTGCTGGATGCGAACACCGACCAGCAGGTGCACGGCCTGACGACTCAGTTGGTGATCGACCGCAGTACGGCCTCCCGTTTGGGCGTTAGTCCTTACGCGGTGGATACGACGCTTTACAGCGCCTTTGGCCAACGGCAGGTTTCGACCATGTACACCGGCATCAACCAATATCACGTGGTGTTGGAAGTCTTGCCGGAATTCCAGCAGAATCCTGCGTCGCTAAACTCCATCTACGTGCGCTCGAACACGGGAACACCGATTCCCATATCGACGTTCACGCATTACAAAACCACTTTGAGCTCCCTGACAGTAAACCATCAGGGTCAATTCCCCTCCATCACCATATCTTTCGCGCTAGCTCCAGGCGTGGCGCTGAGCGAGGCGGTAGCCGCCGTCGAAAATGCCGAGCAGGACATCGGGATGCCGGCGAACGTTCATGGCGCATTTGCCGGCACCGCGCAAGCGTTTCAGGCCTCGTTGAAAACGGAACCGCTCCTGATCCTGGCGGCGGTGGTGGCGGTTTACATCGTGCTCGGCATGCTCTATGAAAGCTACATTCATCCGATTACGATCCTATCGACGCTGCCGTCTGCCGGCGTGGGCGCGCTGCTGGCGCTGATCATCTTTCGGACAGACCTGACGGTCATCGCGCTAATCGGCATCATCCTGTTGATAGGTATCGTGAAGAAGAATGCGATTCTGATGATCGACTTTGCGCTTGAAACCGAGCGCAAGCAGGGTCTCTCCGCGAAAAATGCCATTTATCAGGCCTGCCTGCTGCGCTTCCGGCCCATTCTGATGACGACCATGGCGGCCATGCTCGGAGGTTTGCCGCTGGCTCTAGGTACGGGCACCGGATCAGAGATGAGGCAGCCTCTCGGCATCACGATTGTGGGAGGCTTGATGGTTAGCCAACTCCTCACACTTTATACGACACCTGTGGTCTACCTTTATATGGATAAGCTGCAGGCGTGGTTTGGACACAGGCGCCAGCTCAGCCCCAGACTGCAAACGCTGCTGACCGATAGCCCGGGTTAAGTATGCAGGCTGAATAATAGAAGTGTGAAGCTCATCCTCAACTCCTGTCTTGCCCTTACCGGATTTGTTGCTTGTTCGCTGCTGGCCCAAACGCCGGCGCCCAGGATGGTCGAAGTTCCGCTGCTCGATTGCTCCGGTTTGCCGTGTATCGACATGAGCACCGGAAGTGGAAAGACCTTGCATCTGCTGATCGACACGGGCGAGGTCAACTCTTACCTTGACACCAAAGTCGCGCAAGCGCTCGGTGTAGAACTCAAACCGCTCCCCGGCAGCGGCGATAGTGCATCCGCCTCTGAAGTTCAGCAGACCGTGGTGCCTGGCGCGAAATTGGGCGATCTGCCGATGGGCGATTTCCCTTTCCTCGTATTGGACACCACTCCGGCGCCGGATAAGCCGGGCGCCAAACTTCAGCCTTTACCGGGAGACGGCGTTCTCACCTACCGGGCGTTTCATAATCGGTTACTGCAGATTGACTACCCCAAGAAGGTGGTGCGAATTTCCGAGCCACAAGACACGGCGCAGCCCTGTCCGCACGATTGCAGCGATCTGGTTGTGAAGCACATCGGCACTTACGGTCCGGTCACTCTGACAGCCGACGGATTTACGCTCAACGGTCAACCCGTTAACGCGCAGGTGGACACGATGTTCACCGGAACCATGCTGGTGTATCCCGGAGCGGTCGAGAAACTTGGATTAAAGAAAGAAGCTAAAGCCAAACACAAAGAGCTGTTTCCGTTTGTCGAAACCGGCATTAAACTGGCGCGCTTCGACGGCGCGGCGGAAAGCTTCCGAGGCACTCAACTGGTGCAAGGCGGCCCGCTATACTTCTTCACGTCAGACGATCATCCGCCGGCGGTGCAGTTCGATGTCACGGTGGGGAGCGGATTGTTGAATCAGGCTGTCGTTACGTTCGACTTCAAGGGCATGCATATGTGGATGGAAAGCCCCGGCGCCGCGGCTGCGATGCCGAAGTTCTAAACTATTCGACGCGGCGAACCCTCATGCCGGACGCGCGGAGACGGCGTTCCGAAAGCGCATGAGGACTACGCCGCCGATGAGAGTGCTCCCAAGCAGCAGCAAGCTTCCCGGTTCCGGGGCGGTTGAAGACGCAGCAGGCGCCGTATCGAATTGGGTAACGAGTCCGGTGGAATCCGCCGAATTGATATTCGTTGCTCCCGAGTACACGTTGTAAGAGCGGCTGAACAGAGCGCCGCCGTTCGACATTGTATAGAGGCCGAGACCTCCCGGTTGCCGCGGCGAATTAGTGGCAGGAGAGGTTTGGCGCGCCCGGAGAGGCTCGAACTCCCGACCTATTGATTCGAAGTCAATCGCACTATCCAACTGAGCTACGGGCGCGCTACCTACTTCTGCTGTGCCTTCATTATACGGACGAGAAAATTCAGAAGGAAATGCGGCCGGTTTTGCCGATGCTTGGCGTGCGCCTCTACGCGAGCAACTAGGTTCCAGCACCGTGACATCGCTGTAGCGCTTGAAATCACTGATGTTGAACGTAAGAATGCTTGGGATGTTGTAGACATTCGCAACGGCTACAAGGCGTGCATCGTAGACCTTTGAGCCAATCACTTGGTACAGCGTCACAAGACGCTTCCATTCCCTATATACAGCCGCCGAATCAGGAAGTAAAGTCAGAAGCTCTTCAATAATGTCTATTTCTGCTATCACTACCTCATGGGGTAGACCGAGGCCGTTCTTGTCCGTAGGCCGCGTGGCAACGTTCCAGAATTCGGCGATATTCTGCGGCGTGAAATAAACGGTGCGTGTTGCGCGCCAGGGCTTGGCGATGCTCTCGACGGCCACGGCGTGCGAAGGGTGTGACGGCTGTGCACGGCGAAGGAGGACGTTTTATCGATTAGAACGCTCATCTATCCGCGATCGAAATACATGTGTCGGGCTTATCTCCTCGTCCGACAATGGAGGCGTGTCAGGAAACCGTTTCGCGGCTTCGCGCCAGGCGGCGGCTCGCACTTCTGGAGCATAGATTGTTGGTGCATCTGGAAAGGACTGTCCCTCGAGCATCCCGACGATTAATTCCAGTGACAGTCCGCTCTCTGTCCCAGTGAGATAAGGCCAGCCTGGGTTTCAGGTGTGAGTTTTAGCGTACGGTCATCGCGGGATCTCTTGTTTCAGTATGATATGGTCCTATCCTCGCACCTGCCGCCTTTAAAATGTCCACTCCCACCGAGACCGAAGTCAAAATCCGCCTGACTGAAAAAGCCGCCATCCTCGAGCGCATTGAACACGCCGGTCTCACCCTCTCCGTGGCTCGCCAGTTCGAGGCCAACACTCTCTATGACACTCCCGATCAGAGCCTTCGCGGTCGCGAGATGCTCTTGCGCCTCAGGCAGATAGGAGACAAAGCTGTCGTCACCTGGAAGGGGCCGGGCCATCCTGGTCCTTATAAGAGCCGCCCGGAACTGGAAACCTCAGTCGGTTCCATAGAGATTCTGGGCGAGATACTAATGCAAGTCGGCTATCAACCGTTTTTTCGATACGAGAAATATAGAACCGAGTTCGTTCGGCAAAACCGCCTGGGCGTGGTCACCGTCGACGAAACCCCCATCGGCGACTTCCTCGAATTAGAAGGACCCGGCGACTGGATTGACGAGATGGCGGCTCAGCTCGGGTTCTCGCGACAGCGATTACATGCTGGAGAGCTATGGCAGACTTTATTTAGCCGATTGCGCGCGCCGGGGAGTGGAACCGTCCCATATGGTCTTCACGTCCCACTCTTAGTGTTGCCGTAATCTGCTGTGTAGGACCTGTTTTCTAAAATTCATTCAAAATGGCAGAAACACTGAGCGCCGAAACGGCGATAATCGACCGGGCCACCGGCGATTTGACACGCGTGCGCACTGAAATCGGCAAGATCATCGTCGGCCAGACCGAGGTCATTGAAGGCGTCCTCATCTGTCTCATCGCGGGCGGCCACGTTCTCCTCGAAGGCGTTCCCGGTTTGGGTAAAACTACTCTGCTCCGGACCCTTGCGCGCGTTCTCGATCTGCGCTACTCGCGCATTCAATTCACGCCCGACCTGATGCCTGGCGATATCGTCGGCAGCATGGTCATGGAGAGTGATGAGCACGGCCACAAAAACCTCCGTTTCCAACCTGGTCCGGTATTCGCCAATTTGGTCTTGGCGGACGAAATCAATCGCGCCACGCCCAAAACACAATCCGCGCTACTGGAAGCCATGCAAGAACGCACGGTCACCAGCGGCACCGCTACCTATTCCCTCGACGCGCCTTTCCTGGTTATGGCTACCCAGAATCCAATCGAAATGGAGGGAACCTATCCGCTTCCTGAGGCGCAGCTCGATCGTTTTCTGATGAAGATCCTGGTCACCTACCCGTCTCGCGATGATTTGAACCGGATCGTGGAAGTGACCACCAAGCGCGATGAGGCCGACATCCGGCAGGTGATGGATCGGCAACAGATTGCCGGGTTGAAGACAGTTTGTAGACAGGTGATTGTCGCGCCGCACGTTCAGGATTACGCCATAGATCTGGTGATGGCGACGCAACCTGGCGCGCGCGATGCCGCTGGAGTCACCAATCGCTATGTCCGTTATGGGAGTTCGCCGCGTGGCGCGCAGGCTTTAATCGAATGTGGCCGCGTGCTGGCCCTGATGCGCGGCCGCATGCATCTCAGCATTGAGGATATTCTCACGGTCGCGCCCTCTGTTTTGCGTCACCGCATCATCCTGAATTTCGACGCTCACGCCGACGGAGAGACTACTGAAACAATCCTTCAGAAGGTTTTCGAAGGTGTAGCGGCTCGCGTTTAAGCCGCTGAGCAGCTCGGTCTTGAAGTGATGTCTGAACCGCTCGTCGATCGCCATTTTCTGGAACGGCTCGAGCGTCTTACCCTCCATTGGCAAAAATCGTTCAACGGCCTCGTGGGCGGTCACAATATCTCGCGTTTTGCCGGACCCGGCCAGGAGTTTCTCGATCATCGCAGCTTTCATCAGGGCGACGACCTGCGTGCCGTCAACTGGCGCGCTTATATGCGTTTCGAGAAGCTGTTCCTCAAGATGTTCCAGATTGAGCCGCGTGTTCCCGTGCGCTTGCTGCTGGATACCAGCGCCTCCATGACCGCCGGCACCGGTCCCGGCGATGCGAACAAGTTTGATTATGCGCGCAAACTGGCTGCCGCTCTGGTCTATATCGGCCTGGTACGGCTGGACAGCATCTTGCTGCAACCCTTCTCGTCGCGTCTGCTCGATCCCTTTCTGTGCAGCGGCGGCCGCCACCGTTTCCAGCCCGCCGAGAATTTTTTGCGTGCTCTGAAACCCGAAGGTAAAACGAATTACTTCGACATCGCCCGTCAATATTTGACAACCTACCCGCAGCGCGGCCTGACTATCATCCTTTCGGATTTCCTGGATGACTCCGATTGCTTTCACCCTTTGCAATACATGGCCGATTTTGGGCACGAGCTGCTATTGATCCAGCTCTGGGGTGAAGAGGACCGCGAGCCGCCCGGCAAAGGCGAACTGGAATTAATCGATGCCGAATCGGGCACTCACGTCAAAATCGCGCTCGATGATCGTGCGCGTCAAACCTACACCGAGGCTTTCGACGGCCACGCCGAAGAAATAAGGCGCCTCGCGCTTCGCAATGGCGGCCGCTATGCCGGAATCTCGACACACCTGCCCATCGAAGAGGCAATGTTTGGACCACTCACAATGATAGAAGGACTCTACTAAGCTTCCATGTTCTTCCTCAATCTCACCGCCGGCGAGTTCCTGGCGCTATTTGGCGCGCTCGGTGGATTGATTGCGGCGCTTTATCTGCTCGACCGCACCAAGCGTAAGAAAGTTGTGTCGACGTTGCGTTTCTGGACTGCGGCCTTAACCGCCGAGGAACAGCAAAGCCGAAAACGAATGCGCGAGCCCTGGTCGCTTGTGCTGCAGCTCGTGAGTCTGCTCCTGCTGCTCCTCGCTATCGCTCAGTTGCAATGGGGCACTCGCGAGCGCCGTGGCCGCGATCATGTTCTCTTGCTCGATACATCCTCTTGGGCCGCCGAGCTGACCGGTCGAGGAACACTGCTCGATCAGCGAGAAGAGCGCTGTCCAGCGGTACCTTTCGGCGCTGCCGGCCCGGGATCGCCTGATGTTGGTGCGGGTTGACGGCCTCGCCACGCCCGGTTACGTCATTCACGGCAGATCGCCTGCAAATCTCGAAGGCGTTGAACGAATCGGTCCCAGGATTTACCGCTCTCAACATCGAAACTGCCCTCTCCTTTGCGCAACAGGCGCAAAGCTGGTCAGGCGGCCGACAGGGTGAGATCGTCTACATCGGCCCTAAATTAATTGCGGATAACGATAGCTCCCCGCCGCGCGTGTCAAATCTCCGTATCATCGCCATCGACTCGAGCCGCGAGAATTGCGGCATTCGGCGCATTGGTGTCAAACGAAGCGAAGACGATGCAAACTCCTGGCAAGCGACAGTCACGCTGAAAAACTACGGTGCTCAACGCCGCATCGTTCGCCTGCGAACGCGCTTTGCCGGAACCTCTTTCGCTCCGCGTACCTTCACGTTAAGGCCGGGCGAAGAAACGGGCGCCGAATACACTTTCGTCACAAATACAGCCGGTCAGCTCATTGCCGAAATTGAGCCCCGCGACAGTCTCACCAGTGACGATCGAGCTGCACTCCAATTGCCGCGGAACGGTTTACTAACGGTCGATGTCTACACGGATCGGCCCGAGATCCTGAGGCCGTTGCTCGAAGCAAATCACCGGCTCAGCGTAAAATTCTTCACCCCGGCTGAATACGTGCCGAAGCCTTCCGCCGACGTGATGCTGCTGGACCGCATCGCGCCTTCACGCCCACCCCAGATCGCCAGCCTCTGGATTCAGCCGCCCAAAGAAGGCTCCCCGCTGCCGGTGAAGACCGTCGTCGACGATGCAGTTATCAAGACCTGGCAGTCTGCCAATGTCCTGGGAACCGGCCTGCATGCGAAGGAAGCTCGCATTCCCATTGCCGAGGTGTTCCAAACTTTCGATGGCGATGTGCCAGTGGCTAGCATCTCCGAAGGTCCGACAGTGGTCGCGCGCGGTTCAAACGATCGTGGGACGAAACTGGCGGTCATCGGCTTCGATCCGCTGGCTGGGCAGCTCCGGTTCGAAGTAACCACCCCGCTTCTTTTCGCTAATCTTCTGCGCTGGTTGTCGCCCGAAGCGTTTCGAACTTTAGACCTCACGGCCGGCCGTGTCGGTGCCGCCACCGTGACTCTCGACCCCAGCGAGCGTGCGGATCGCATTCACGTTAGCGATGAAAATGGCTTCGCGGTGCCATTCACTATCAGAGACCGGACCCTGCAACTGTTCGCCAGCCGTCCAAGCATGGTGCGCATCGTCTCCGATGACCGCGAGCGCGTTCTCTCCCTGACCCTTCCCGATATCGCCGATGTCGAATGGAAGCCGCCCGCAAATACTCCAGCAGGCCTGCCCCGCGCCTCCAGGTTCATGCCTGCGGCGATCGATCTCTGGCATTTGCTTGCGCTGCTTGGAGCTGTGGGTCTGTTTGTCGAATGGATGCTGTTTGGTCGCCGCCGCGTCCTGAAATTACGAAAAGCGGCGACCGCTGCCCCGCGTAGAACCGCGCCTGAGCGTGAAAGAGAGCTGGTCTCCAAATGACGTTCGTTCATCTTTGGATACTGCTCCTGGCGCCGCTTCCTTTCGCCTGGATTGCGTGGTCCTGGCGTTCTTCGACGCGCCGCCTCACGCTCGTCCTAAAGGGCCTCAGCTTTGCCGCCATCCTTTTCGCTTTAGCGGAGCCGATCATGACCATGCCCGAAACCAAAACGGGCGCCGTGGTTCTGGTCGACACCTCGCGCAGCATCACGCGCGACGATCTCGCCCGCGCCTCATCCATCGTTGCTCAAATGGAACGCCACAAACACGGCAACTGGATGAAGGTCGTGCCTTTTGCAAGTCAGACGCGCGGTCTTCTAACTCAAGAGGTCTCGGGTGGATTGCGCCTGGTGCAAACCGCCAATGAAGCCGGCAACGGAACCAACTTGGAAGCCGCCTTAACCAGCAGCATGTCGGCCATTCCGAGCGGCCATATCCCTCGTCTCGTGCTCATCAGCGATGGAAATGAAAATGAGGGAAGCACCGCGCGCGCCATCGCGGAGCTGCAGCGTTTGCATGTGCCGGTCGATACTATTCCGCTGGCCGGCCGCCCAAACACGGGACTTCATCTCGAATCGCTTTCCATGCCACGCGAGGCCTACGCTGGCGAACAGATTCCCATCGATCTGACAGTCGATTCGCCGCAAGAGACGCACGCGACCATCGAGATGTCGGCGGAAGGAAAGGATCTCGGCGCCAATCCTATCGAGCTCGCGGCTGGAGCAAATGTGCTTCGTGTTCACGCCCGTGTGAACTCGAGCGGAGCCACTTCGATCTCGGGCCGAATCGCCGCCGGAAATCTGGGCGAGCTTCCGTTCGAGCACGCCATCGAGCTGCGACGCGCCAAAGTCCTCTACATTTCGCAAGATCCTCCGGGAAGCGAAGCAAACTTACTGCAGGCTTTCGGCGAAGCCGATTTCGATCTGACGCGCGACATTTCCCTGATCGACAAAGATCTCAGCAGCGTGCAACTCGTCGTCCTGAATAATCTGGACCTCAACACGTTCAGCCTTGCTCAGAAGAGCCGGCTCGAAGAGTACGTCAAACAGGGCGGTGGACTGTTGCTGATTGGCGGTGAGCGTCAGGTCTACAAAGAAGATAAACAGATGGATGCGCTCGATCGGGCCCTGCCGGCTAAACTCGCGCCGCCCAAGACGCCCGAAGGCACCTCAGTGGTGCTGATCATCGACAAATCGTCATCCATGGAGGGAAGAAAAATCGAATTGGCGCGCCTTTCGGCCATCGGCGTGGTCGATCATCTAAGGCCCGTCGATAACATCGGCGTGCTCATCTTCGACAACTCCTTCCAGTGGGCCGTTCCCATGCGCCGCGCTGAAGATAAAACTCTGATCAAGCGTCTGATCTCAGGCATCACACCCGACGGCGGTACGCAGATTGCGCCCGCGCTGGCCGAAGCTTATCGCAAAGTGCTGCCATCGAAGGGAACCTACAAGCACATCGTTCTGCTGACCGATGGAATCTCCGAAGAAGGAGACAGTATGGACCTGGCGAAGGAGGCGCTCGCGCACCAGGTCACCATTTCGACGGTTGGCCTGGGCCAGGACGTGAATCGCACCTATCTCGAAAAAGTCGCCGCCAGCTCCGGCGGCCGAAGCTATTTCCTGAATGAGCCGCAAGGTCTCGAGCAGATCCTGCTGAAGGACGTGCAGGATTACAGCGGCGCGACGGCAGTTGAAAAGCCTCTCACGCCCATCGTTCAACATCAGGCCGAGATTCTGGAGGGCGTCGGCATCGATCAAGCGCCTGCTTTGAAAGGTTACGTTCGTTTCACATCCAAGCCAGAGGCCGACACGATCCTGGATATCGACCAGGAGAAAAAAGATCCCTTGTATGTGCGCTGGCAATATGGGCTGGGCCGCGCCGCCGTATTCGCATCCGATGCCAAGAGCCGCTGGGCCGAAGCGTGGGTCTCTTGGCCCGGTTTCGACAAGTTCTGGATCAACGTGAGCCGTGACCTGCTGACCCACACAGACCGCAGCGAGGCGAGCGCCCAGTTCGATACGGCCAACGACGACATACTGGTCAGTTATCAGCTCGGCCCGGGCGTCACTGAACCGGCATTGATGCCACAGGTCTTCGTCATCGGTCCGAACGGGTTCGAGAAGCCGATCGACGTTCAGAGGACCGCCCCGCGCGTCTATCACGGACGTTTGCATGTTGGCCGCTTGCGTGGACTCTTCCGCATTCGTCCGGTGAGTGAATCAAGCGCCTTCCCGGAAATCGGGCTATATCGGGAACAAGAAGAGTTGCAGGACTACGGCTCAAACGAAGCGCTCCTCGCGCAAATCTCTTCTCTGACGGGCGGCCGTTTCAATCCGTCTCCGAGTTCCATCTTCGATGCCGGCGGCAGATCCATCTACACAACCTGGCAGCTCTGGCCGGCGCTACTCGGCTTAGCCATCGCGCTCACTATCGCCGAGCTCATCGCCCGTAAATGGGGCGGTCTTTTGCAAGGATTACGCAAGGCGTAGAACTCTTCAGTTCCTTTCCAAATGCACTACCACTTCGAAATGGTACGTTTGCGGAAATAGATCGACTAGCGTAAGCCGAGCGATTCGATACTCCGGCAAGAGTTTCTTCACATCACGCGTCAGCGTCGACGGATCGCAACTGACCAGCGTCACCCTGGCAGCTTTGACGCGAAGCAGTTCGCTGGTCGCTTCTTTGCCCAGTCCGGCTCTGGGCGGATCGGCAACAATCAACTCAGGTGTTTCGGTCAGATTTTTCAGAAACTCCTCCGCTGAAATCCTGGCCGTCCGGATCTTACCTCCACTCTGTTGCGCGTTCCAGTCCAAATCGCGATGCGCCTGTCCGCTGCGCTCCACCGCATCGACTCTCTCGAATCGTTGCGCGAGAGGTAGCGAAAAAAGTCCCACGCCCGCATACAAATCCACCGCCCGCTTACCTTGCAGATTGCCCAAGACTTCCTCGACCAGCGCCTCAATCAAAAAACGATTCACCTGGAAAAATGAGCCGCGGCTGATCCGATACGCGTGCCCGGCCGCAACGTACTCAATGGCCCCCTTCGCGAGCGATGGAAGAAAACTGTGGCACCATTCGAAGAACCGTGCCGCCACCGGACGATTTGAATCGACGACGTTCAACTGCACGGCCGTCTCGTTCGTGAAGACTTCCAGAGATCGCAGGAACTCTGGCCACTCCGGCTGCTTGGCTGCTGCTTGCAATTTCGCAATCACTTCGTTCAGCAGCGGCGACGAGATCTCGCAGTGCGTAATGGCGCATAACTCGTGCGACGCGGCTTTGTGAAAGCCCGCCTCGCGGTCGCTGAAATGAAGTTGAATTCTGTTGCGGTAATACCAAGGCGGGCCGCTGATTATCTGAATCTCCCCTTCATAGCTGATACCGCCCAGGCGCTGCAAAGTCTCGCGCAGAATGTCGCGCTTCTGGACCAGTTGAAATTCATAATTCGCGTGCTGATAATGGCATCCACCGCAGTTGGCGAAGTATTCGCAACGTGGAATCGTTCTCTCAGGCGACGGTTCAACGATGCGCCGCGACGTTCCGCGCAGGAGTCCTGTCTTCACGCGCTCAGTCGTGATCTCGACGCGTTCACCGGGAAGCACGAACGGCGCCAGCACGACCTGCCCGTCGAGGCGCGCCAGTCCCTCGCCGCCGTATACCAATTTCTCGACGTCGACCTCAACGGCTTGGGCTTCTTTGGTTTCTAGAGGCATCCCTTACGATAGAGGTTCGCTCTACTCGAATGAAAGCACGCGTTCTCTCCGGCGTTCAGCCGACCGGCCAGCTTCACATTGGTAATTATCTCGGAGCTCTGAAAAACTGGGCCGAGATTCAAAGCCGCTACGACAGCATTTTCTGCATCGTCGACCTCCACGCCATCACTCTCTATCAGGATCCGCAAGAGCTTTCCGCTAAAATTCGCGAGACGGCGGCGCTGTTCATCGCGGCGGGAATCGATCCCAGCGAATCGTCCATCGTCGTTCAATCGAGCATCCCAGCACATGCCGAGCTTGCCTGGCTTCTAACCTGCGTCACACCGCTGGGCTGGCTTTATCGCATGACTCAGTTCAAAGCTAAAGCGGAGCAGCAGGAGACGGTCGGCGACGGCGTGCTGCAATATCCGGTGTTGATGGCGGCCGACATTCTGCTATACCAGGCAAGCGTCGTGCCCGTAGGTGACGATCAGTCGCAACATCTCGAGCTCGCTCGCGACATCGCGCAGCGTTTCAACTCTCTCTATGGGGAGACGTTCGTCATGCCCGCGACTTCTCTTCCCACCGTGGGCGCTCGCATTATGGGTCTGGACGATCCCACTCAGAAGATGAGCAAATCCGCCTCGGGCGCGGGGCATGCGATCGCGTTGCTCGACGATCCGAAGATCATCCAAAAAAAAATCGGCCGCGCTACTACCGATTCGCAACCGGCCGTTGACCCGGAAAGCATGGGTCCCGGCATTGCGAATCTTCTGAGCATTGCTCAGGCCTGCGATCCTTCCATAACAAAGGAACGAGTCGCCGGTTTGCGCTACGGCGAATTCAAGAAACTTGTGGCCGAAGCGGTGATCGCGCGCCTCGAACCCATCCAGCAGCGTTATCGCGAAGTCACGTCTGACCCCTCCTACATTGATTCGGTTCTCAGCCAGGGAAGAGCTCGTGTGTTGCCGATCGCCGAGGACACTGTTCGCAAAACCAAACACGCGATGGGCCTGTATGTCTAGCGAAGCAGATCGTTCTTCCGGGGTTATGATGGGGTTGCTTGAGCACGGACATCGCGCCTCTCCCCGTTGAGCGCACCAGAAAATTCAGATCGTGGACGATCATCATCGTCACGAATGTATTTTCTATCGTTTGCATGGCGTGGGTCCTGAACGGCGCCGGCCTTACCCACATCTGGGGAGAAGTCCAGCACATGCATTGGCGCTGGGTTGCCCTTGCGGTCGCGTGCAATATCTTCGTTTTTCTGCTGCAAGGCTGGCGCTGGAAATTGCTCCTGGCCCCGATTGAACCTGTACGGTTTGCTCAAACTGTCGAGGCCATCTATGTCGGCTTGTTCGCGAACGAAGTGCTTCCCCTCCGCGCAGGCGAGCTGATTCGCTGCTTTCTGCTTTCGCAATCTAGTGAGATCCCGTTATCCGTCACCTTCGCCTCCGCTCTGATCGAGCGCATCTTCGATGGCATCTGGCTCATGGCCTGCTTCTTCTTTTGTCTGCACATGGGCAGGCTCCCAGGTGTTCTGAAAGAGGGCGGATACATTCTCGGCATCATGATTGTGATCTGCGGCGCCATCCTCGGTTACGCCATGTACGCCAGGAAGCAATCGCTCGACTTGATGTTCGGGATCTCCTGGCCCCGCTGGTTTAACACGTTGATTGAAGACTTGCACCTGATCGGCCACTCGCGTTATTTGTATTTTGCTTTTCTCGTGAGCGGCGCCTTCATGCTCGCTCAGATCCTGCCCATTTATACGCTCGTGCTGGCGAATGGTTTGTCTCTGCCTTGGACCGCATCGTTCGTCATGATGGTTCTCCTGCGGCTCAGCAGCATCGTTCCCCAGGCGCCGGGAAATTTGGGCTCATTCCAGTGGGTCGCTGCGCGAACTCTCATCATGTTCGGCCTGGCAGCCGGCCACGCCAAACGGTTCTCGCTGATCTTATGGGCAGTCGTCACCATCCCGCTTATTCTCATTGGGTTTATTGCGCTCGCGCTTGCAGGCATCAATATGACGCATCTGCACCGCGACGCCACGGCTGCCGCGAAGAACAGAAAAAGACCCCTCCGGAATGTGTAGGAGCTCTTCGACGGCTGCCCGCTAGAATAGAAGGTAAAGGGGTTTGCACTTGTTTGCCCTCCTGTTCCTCGCGCCGTTTCTGTTGGCAGGCGGACAAACGAATCCGCAAGCGGCGGGCCTGCAGGCACTGGATCACCAGGATTACCAGCAAGCCGAACAAATCTTTTCTAAGCTCACCGCTGCCGACCCCCACGATTATTCCGCTTTCTTCAACCTCGCTCTCGCCGAAACCGCTTTAAAGAAAGACGACCAGGCAGCAGAGCATTACAAGCAGGCGCTCGCTTTAAAACCGGGTTTATACGAAGCCGAGCTGAACCTTGGAATGCTCTACCTGCGCGACCACCGGCCCGCTGACGCCATCCCTCTTTTGAAGGACGCCTCGCGGGAGAAGCCCACGCAAGCTCGACCGCTACGCTATCTCGGCGACAGCTTTCTCGCTACTTCGGATCCCAGCGCAGCGGTCGATTCTTATCGGCAGGCGCTCGCGATCGATCCCAAACTCGCAGCCGCTGAGCTGGGGCTCGGCCAAGCTCTGGTGAATCAAGGAAAGCTGGACGATGCGTTACCCCACTATCGCCAGGCGGTAGCGCTGGATCCCCAGCTCAAATCCTTTCTACTTGAGTTGAGCGTCGCGTTCTCGAAAGCAAATCGTACGGACGATGCCATTCCTCTTCTGAAGGAGTTTCCAGAGAACGCCGGCGCGCGCGAAGAACTCGGGCGCTTGTATTTGGCGAGTAATCATCCCGCCGATGCAGTTGCCCAGTTCCAGGCGGCAGTAGCAATTTCACCAACACCCGCAAACAAGCTCGCGCTCGCCACGGCGTACCTGAAGAATAATCAGCCGGATCTGGCCGCGCCAATCCTCACGCAAGCTCTGGCCACGAATCCGAACGACTACGACCTGCATATGGTAGTCGGGCGCATTCACCGCGACAAGCACGACTACGTTACCGCCGCAAACGAGTTCACCGCGGCCACCCAGCTCAAGCCGGATTCGGTCGAAGCCTGGAATGAGGCTGCCACGTCGTTCGTACTAGCAGAACTATATCCCCAAGCTCTCGCGGCTCTCGATAAGATACATACTCTGAATGCGGAGAACGCCGGCGATTTCTATTTCAGGGCGATTGTGTTGGACAAACTGCATAAGATCAAACCGGCATTGGCGAACTATCAGCGCTTCTTGCAGCTGAGTGAGGGCAAATTTCCCGATCAGGAGTTTATCGCGCGTCAGCGCAGTAGGATTTTGGAAAAGCAGGCCAATCGATGAAGTCTAGAAAACTGATCGAGGTCACCTTATTATTAATCGCAGGTTTGCCGCTTGTACACGCGCAATCGTTGCTGACGGAGTTGAAGGCGGAGCATGACCCCGCCAAGCGCTCGGAGCTGGCGTTGAACTTTGCAGATACCGCGTTCGATAACGCGCGCGAGTTCTACTCCAAGGGCGAGATCCAAAAAGGCGATGCGCAATTGGAGGACATGACCAATGCTCTAAATGAATGCGTGGTCTCGCTAGGCATCGCTCACAAGGCGAGATTCTATAAGAAGGCGGAGCTGAAAGTAGCCTATCTGCAGCGCCGCATGCAAGGGCTGCTGGATGACATCGAAGTTCAACAGCGCGGCTGGGCCGAATACACGCAGCGCAAGCTCGAGGAGATCCACGATAAACTTCTGGACGGAGTGATGCGGAAATGAAATTTGCTCTGTTTCTCTCAGTGGCAGCCTGCACGGCCGGGTTGTTGCTGGCTCAGGACCGTGATTTCCTTACGCCGAATGAGGTAGATCAGATCCGCGAAGCGCAAGATCCGAACGATCGGCTTCTCCTATACGTCCAGTTCGCCAAAATGCGAATGGATCTAATCGACCAGTATTTGTCGAAAGAAAAGCCGGGCCGCAGCATCTTCGTCCACAATACGCTGGAAGACTACAGCAAGATCATCGAAGCGATCGATTCAGTTTCCGACGATGCGCTGCGGCACAACCGGCCGATTGACAAAGCCATGATCGCCGTGGTGAATGCCGAGAAAGATTTCCTGGCTAAACTGGGCAAGGTCGAAGACACCCAGCCAAAGGATCTGGATCGATATAAATTCGTTCTGGAAGAAGCCATCGATACCACTAACGACAGCCGGGAGCTTTCGCTGGAAGATTCCAGAAAGCGTGGCACCGACCTCGCCGCGGGAGACGCAAAGGCAAAGCAGGATCGCGAGGCCATGATGCCTTCGAAAGAAGTAGCCGAGCGAAAGAAGAAAGCGGCGCAATCGGAAGACAATCAGGAGCAGAAAAAGATCCCTTCACTCTATCGGCCGGGAGAAAAGCCCCAGCAGCCGCCGCAATAGGCGCTTCCGAACAGGGACGCCGTCGCCCGGCCTCTTGTCGTAAATTGGAATTAGAAACGGTTTGGCTCATCATCAACATCATCACGCGCAAAGCACCGGGTGGATTCTCCGGGTTTCGCTAACCGCGACGCTCGCCTTTACCGGATTTGAAGTCTTTGCGGGTTTCCGCGCGCATAGCTTGGCGCTGCTTTCCGACGCAGGCCATAACTTCACGGATGCGCTGGCATTACTGCTCGCCGCCATCGGCCTTTACCTCCAGGAAAAACCGGCGGATCACGTCAAGACCTACGGCTATCAACGCGCCGGAGTGATCGCGGCTTTTCTGAATGCCTCTACTCTGATTCTGATTTCGCTGGTCATCTTTTGGGAAGCGGCGAGTAGAATTATGCGGCCGCAGGCCGTCGACGATCGCATGATGATGTGGGTTGCGGCAACGGCGCTCGTCTTGAACGGCGCCATCATGCTCGCGCTGCATCGCGGACAAAAGGGTGACATCAACATTCGCGCCGCCTTCATGCACATGCTGGGGGACGCCGTGGGCGCGGGCGCCATCGTTCTGGGCGCCATCGCGATTCGTTACACCGGGTGGAGCTACATCGACCCGGCGCTTTCCATCGCTCTCGGCTTATTGATCATCTACACCGCCTGGGATATCATTCGCGAGTCGCTAAACATTCTGCTCGAAGGTTTGCCGCGCGGCTTGAATCTCAACAGCGTGACGAAATCAATGAGTGGAGTGGACGGAGTGTTAGACGTTCACGATCTCCACATCTGGAGCCTTGGATCCAGCACCCATGCTCTCAGTTGCCACGTGTTGATCGAAGACATGCCGCCGTCTTCCAGTGAACGGATTCTAAAACGCCTCAATGACGTGTTGGGCGGCTTCGGCATCCATCACAGTACTATCCAGTTCGAGCACACGCCCTGCGTGCTGTCCGACAGCGGCTGCCAAATGACCGCAGCCGATCATCACCACGCGCATTAGCTTGAGATCAGCTCTAACATTTTCCGCCGGAATTGATCTGCGGCGTCTACATCCAGCGTAATCACCAGCACGGTATCGTCTCCGGCAATTGTTCCTACTACTTCCTCCAGCTCTTCTTTATCGATGCTGACCGCAAGCGGGCTGGCATTTCCAGGCGAGGTACGCAGCACGACTAAGTTTTGCGCCACTCGAATATCCAGCAGATATTCGTTGGCCACATCAGCCAGTTGAGGGCCGGCGGTTTCCGTCGAAAGCTGGCGGTATCCTTCCGCTGTCTTCACCAAGCCCAATTCGCGCATGTCTCGCGAGAGGGTGACTTGCGTGCTTTGAATACCCGAATGGCTTAGCTCCCGGCCCAGTTCCTCTTGCGTGTAGATTTCCTTGCTGCGGAGTATCTTGAGGATCTGGCCCTGGCGGAAGCTCTTGTTCATGGGTTATTGAATGCGGGCGCGCATCGCCGATAATCTTTCATCGGCTTCGCTCAGCGCATGGGCGACGGAAGACGGTCCTGTACCGCCGGGTAGCTCGCGCGTTTTCATTCCTTCCAGCGGCGCCAAAAATCGCGCCATCTCTGGTTTGAATTCCGGGGCGAACGCCGCCAGCGCCTCGCCTGTCCAATCCGATGGCTTCTTGCCGGCCTTCACGCTTTCCAGAACCAATTGCCCAACAATCTGATGTGCCCGGTGAAAAGCCACGCCGTTTCGCGCCAGCTCTTCCGCCAAATCAGTGGCGACTACCCAGCTCTCTTCCGCTGCCGCCGCGGGTTTCGCCGGATTCAGAACCAGCGACTCCGCTACGGTCTTCGCCATTCCTAATGAAGCCGACGTCTGCTCAAAAGCGTTGAACAGCGGCTCTTTGTCTTCCTGCATATCACGGTTGTAGGTCATGGGCAGACCTTTCATCGTGACGAACAGCGCTGTCAGGTCTCCAAACACGCGCCCCGATTTCCCGCGAATCAATTCCAGGGAATCCGGATTCTTCTTCTGCGGCATTAAACTCGAACCGCTGGTCACGCCATCTCCCAACGCGAGCCAGTTGAACTCCTCGCTCGAATACAAAATCCAATCTTCGGATAGCCGGCTCAGGTGCAGCATGATTACACTGCACGCATAAAGAAAATCGAGCGCGAAATCCCGATCTCCCGAAACGTCCATGCTGTTCCGCGTAATCGCGGGAAAATCCAGATCCCGCGCGATCGCCTCGCGGTCAAAGGGAAAGCCGCTGCCCGCCAAGGCCCCCGATCCTAGCGGCATCACATTAATACGGGCTTGCGCCTGCTCCATGCGCTCAACATCGCGCGCGAACATTTCGAAATACGCTAACAGATAATGAGGCCATAGCACCGCCTGCGCTCGCCGCAAATGCGTGTATCCCGGAATCACTGCATCTGGGTACCTACGCGCCAGCGCCAGCAGCTCCGCCATGAAACCAGTGAGCTGTTGCAGTAACGTAGCGGCCGCCGCGCGAAGATACAGCCGCGTATCTAGCGATACTTGCTCGTTCCGGCTGCGCCCGGTGTGAATCTTTCCCGAGAGCGCCCCAACTTTTTTCTGCAACTTTCGAATGACGAACGTGTGAACGTCCTCGTCATCCGCTCCGTCGAAGTACTGCGGACCTGTTGCCTCGCGCGCGATCTCCCCGAACGCTCCAACTAGTTGCTCGCATTCCGCTGCCGTCAGGATGCCCTGTGTCTGCAGCGCCCGCGCAAACGCCTGCGAGCCCTCAATATCGGCAAAGATCAGCTTTCGGTCGAAATGCAGCGAGCCCGAAAATTGCTCGAACACTTGCGTCGGCCCAGTCTCGAATCGACCACCCCAAAGCTTCATGCCGGCTACTTCTTCAGTGAGGCGCGCACCTTGATGGGCAGACCGATCAGGTTAATAAAGCCGAGCGCATCCTTCTGGTCGTAGCTCGCGCCCATCGTAAAGCTCGCGATGTCCAAGTTGTACAGTGAATTCGGGCTTTTGCGGCTGAGCGGTTCCAGATTGCCCTTATACAGCCGCAGCGTGACTTCGCCGGTCACGGGCTCGGAAACTTTCGCAAAGAACGCATCCAGCGATTCGCGCAGCGGCGTAAACCAGAGGCCGTTATAAACCATCTCGGCATAATCAAGCGCCAGTTTCTGCTTGTAATGCAGTGTCGTCCTGTCCAGCGTCAAGGCTTCGAGTTCGCGCACGGCCGCCATAAGGATCGTGCCCCCCGGCGTCTCATAGCAGCCGCGCGACTTCATGCCGACAAAGCGGTTTTCTACTAAATCGATCCGCCCAATCGCGTGCTCGCCCCCAATCTTGTTCAGCTCTTCCAGCAATGCCACGCCGCTAAGCTGATGTTGTCCGTTCAAGGAAACGGGCACGCCGCTCTCGAAGCCAATCGTGACATCCGCGCCTTTCTGGGGCGCGTCCGCCGGGCTCTTGCTGAGCATCCAAATGTCGTCCGGAGCGGCATTGGCGGGATCTTCCAACGCTCCGCCTTCGTGCGAGATGTGCCAGATGTTGCGGTCGCGGCTATAGATCTTCGTGGTCGATTGCGCAATCGGAATCTTGTGCGTCTTCGCGTACTCAATCGCGTCTTCGCGCGACACAATGTCCCACTCCCGCCACGGCGCAATCACCGGCAGATGCGGAGCTATCGCTTTATACGTCAGCTCAAAACGCACTTGGTCATTACCCTTGCCGGTGCAGCCGTGCGCCAGAGCGTCACAGCCCGTCTTCAACGCGACCTCCGCCTGGCGCTTAGCTAGCAGCGGCCGCGCGATAGACGTTCCCAGCAGGTATTTGTGCTCGTAAACACCGCCCGACCGAACCAGCTTCCACAGATAATCGCTGACGAACTCTTCGCGCATGTCTTCCACATACACTTCCGATGCGCCCGTCTTGATCGCCTTCTCTTTCAGGCCGTCCAGTTCTTCTCCGCCCTGCCCGATATCGCCGCAGACCGCCACCACTTCGCACTGATAGTGCTCCTTCAGCCACGGAATGATAATCGAGGTATCCAGCCCGCCCGAATAGGCGAGCGCCACCTTCTTTGCTGTCACTTTATTCATGTTCTTGTGTTGAGCCCCCATACAGTGAGGGCGTTTTGCGCTATTGCAGCAGCATGACGAGCAGTGCTTTTTGCACGTGCAGCCGGTTCTCGGCTTGATCGAATGCCACCGATTGCGCCGATTCCATTACGCCATCCGTGACTTCCAGGCCCCGCTTCGCAGGCAGGCAATGCATAAAAACGACATCCGGGCGCGCTTCCGCGAGAAGCGCCTCATTCACTTGATACGGCGCGAAAATCCTGTTTCGCTCTTCCGCTTCCGATTCCTGCCCCATGCTCGCCCATACGTCGGTGTACACCGCATGTGCCGATCTGACGGCCGCCACAGCGTCGTTCGTAATTTCAATCTCAGCGCCGGATTCCGCTGCGAATCGCCTGGCCTGCTCGACAATCATGGCGTTCGGTTCATAACCCTTCGGCGTAGCGATTGAACAATGAATGCCCAGCCGTGCGCAGCACAGCAAGAGCGAATGCGCCACGTTATTTCCGTCTCCCGCATACGCCAGCTTCAGCCCGCGCGTCCGGCCGAAATGTTCCTTCAGCGTAAACATATCCGCCAGCGCCTGGCAGGGATGATAAAGATCGCTGAGCGCATTGATTACCGGGATGCCCGACCACCGCGCCAGTTCGTCGATCGTTTCCTGCGCGAACGTTCGCGCCACGATGGCATCCGTCCAGCGCGCCAGATTTCGCGCTACATCTTTCAGCGGCTCGCGATCCGCTATCATGCCGGCCTGCGTCACGCAATCGCCGCCCAGTTGCTTAATCGCCAGCTCGAAAGTCCAGCGTGTCCGCAGCGAAGGCTTTTCAAACAGCAATCCCAAATAACGGCCCTTCAGCGCCGACGCAAAGCGCTGCCGCGACTGCTTCACTTGCTGCGTCAGATCGAGCAATCCGCTCAACTGATCAGGGGAGAGATCCAGATCATGACGAAGGTTCGGAACTCCGCCGTGGGGTACCGGGTGATATAGGGGCGCTGCCACTCTACAGGTCCTCCTGTGAATTATTATTCACTACTATGAATAATTACACAATTGCTGGGCAATAGCAACCCGGGAGCCTCAGCCGGAGGGTTACTAAGAAGCGGAGTGATCTCCGGAGGGCCGCCGGTCACAGGCGGAAGCGAAAAAACCTCTCGCGTTGTGATATGTCTCGTCAGACATTCGACGCTCGATTCCCACAAGTTTCCCAGCGTCGTGCTCGATAATGAAAACAGGCACACTACGCCATGTCGGACGCCACCACCATTGACGACGTAGAAAGCTCGCTGTACGAGACGGGGGCTGCGGCTACGCGCACTCGCTCCTCCGTTAAGCGGAATGTCACAATCTTCTCTCTTGCGGCAGATTTCTGGAAGGTAAACCGCAGACTGAGGCACCTCACCGGTCTCTTGCTGCCGATAGACTTGCGGCCGTATGCCGGGGTGAGTTGTCAGCACACCGAGAAGCTCTTGACGTCTCTGATTAGATCCCTGGATAGCCTTATAGATGTCTCTGAAAAAAAACGCCTAAACAACCGTACACTGATCGGGCCGGCCTTCTATGACATAAAAAAGGGCACCGAGCAGTTAAAGGACTTCTGGGTTGCAGTCAGTTCGTCGACAGACGCCGAACTGGACGAAACATTAGCAGCGATCAAAGATCAGGCGGCGGAGTCTTGGGAATCCATCTGGCCTTAGCTGGTGACGCCATTTGTCATTAGCATTAAAAACCAGGCAAGCAAGTTTATCGCCAAGCAAGACGAGAAGACACAGCGACTCATAAAAGAGAAGATCGAGAAGATTGCCGCAGATCCGATGGAGCCAACTCAGTCGAAATGGCTTGCTGGTCACGGTGGAACGCACCGATGCGCGCGGGTGGGTGGAAACCGAATCATCTTTGAAGTGAATGTCGCACTGAGAACACTAACCATCCTAGTAATTGATTCCCGCGGGCAGGTTTACGATCGGTTCTAGAAGCCAATTGCACGGCAGCCGCGCTTTCCGGCTTCACCAGGAGCAGACGGGCGAGACGCCTGGCGGCATCCAGGTTCTCCCTCTCGCCTTCACGGTCAGCTGAACCTGCTCTTGGCCGCAGCGGAGCGGTGATGAAGCATTTTCAGGGCGATCACATAGAAGGAGCTCGTCAGAAATCCCACGATCAATGCGAAGATCATGGTCCAGACCATGTCGAACGCGAGAGGGTCGCCGTGCCAAATCTCATTCGGATCGCCGCCTCCTATCTGAAGGATCACACCCCAGAGGACGAGCGCTGCGGGCCCGATTAGAGTTCCACTGACGAGGATGGTCCAGATTCGCCGCTCCTCTGCATCCTTCAATACAATTACGAAAGGCAAGTACAAGCACCACACCGGAAGCGCGAATATCATAGTAACGCGAAAAACGAAAAGCACCGTCGCGAGGCAAAAGAAGCCCGGCCCACTGAAGAACATATTGGAGATGAAGCTGAAGAGAGTGACGGAAACCAGTAAAGAGACGAACCATAGGCCAATGCGCCTCGACGTATTCATCGACTTGCTCGCTCAGAAATGATCATACGCGTCTCCCTTCGCGACAGATTACTTCATGGCGATTGCCTACGATAGAGCGGGGTGAAATCTGAAAGTTCTTATCGCAATCTAGTCCGTGACACTACCGGAGCTCTCACGCGCCGCTCGCGATCTTCAGACTACTCGGCGTCAAACCGTTCGACGAGGCCGCTACTTGAATCTCTCCCGAGCGTCTGGTGGATTGAACGATTGCCAGACACAATCCGTGAAAACTCTTCCTGCGATTCGCCTTGAAGTCTTCATGGCTTTGCGGATTGCCGTTATCCACGCCGATGAGCTTGCCCTCGCCCTGAACCTTGAACACAATCTCGTTGTCCGCGTCGGGCACACAACGGCCCTGCCGGTCCGTAATCTGGGCAGTGATATGAACGACGTCGCGCTGGCCGGTTTTGATAACCGCGCGATCGGCGGTGAGCACAACCGCGGCTGCCTCGCCCGTGGTCGAGACCTCAGCCTCCATCACCACTTTGCCGTCCTTCACGCCGGCTGCCTTCAGCGTCCCAGCTTCGTACGGAACATCCCATGCCAGGTGTAAATCGTCGGTTGTTCGAAGAACACGCGCGCGTGCCGGATAGGTTCCGTACTTCTTCTCCATACCCAACCGGGGAAACTCAAAACCCTTCACACCCACCGATTTACCGTTGATAAACAACTCCACCGTGTCGCAATTCGTGTAACATAAAACTCTCACAAACTGCCCTTCGCGCCCATTCCAATTCCAGTGCGGAAACAGGTGCAACACCGGCTCTTCCGTCCACTGGCTCTGATAGAAGTAAAACCCGTCCTTCTTGAAGCCGCACGTGTCGAGGATGCCTGAGCTCGCACTTCGGGAGGGCCACCGCGCTTCGCCTAAATAATCGATCCCAGCCCACATAAAATCACCCGAAACGTAATCGTAAGTGTGCACGAACTTCCATAACTGTTCCGTGTCGAGCCAAGCATTGCTCCTGTACCCTGGGAAGCCCGGAGCCTCGCCGGGCCACAACCAGCGATAGTCTCCGCGAACACCCCCCATGCCGGAGCTTTCCGTGCCGATAACTCTCCTCTGCGGATGGGCATGCCGATCTACGCTGTAGTATTTCTCTCTGCGGTCGCGCCACCGATCGACGTAGTTGTAACCCACCACGTCCAGAAGCGCCATGAATTCCTCCGGAGTGGCTTTCGGTTCGGCGGCGATTTGATCCAGGGCCGCTGTCACTGGCCGGGTTGGATCTTCACGATGGAAGATTTCGATTAACTCGCGCAGCGTCTCCGTACCCCCGGGGTGCGTTTGGTCAGGAATCTCATTTCCGGCGCTCCAAAGCACGACGCACGGATGATTCCTGTCGCGATGAACAAAATCGACTACGTCGCGTTCATGCCATTCATCGAAATACAGCGCATACCCGTAGGGACCGATTTGGCCCTTGCCCACGCGCCATTCGTCAAAGGCCTCGTTCATCACCAGAAAGCCCATTCTGTCGCACATTTCCAGAAACTCCGGGGCAGCCGGATTGTGGCTGGTCCGAATGGCATTCGCGCCCATTTCTTTCAATATTTCCAGGCGGCGCTCCCACACCCGCTCCGGGACCGCGGCACCGGTCGAGCCCGCCTCCGAATGCAGGCACACGCCGTTGAGTTTCAATGGCCTGCCATTCAGAAGGAACCCACGATCGGCGTCAAAAGCTGCCTCGCGTACACCGAACGGCGTGTCGTATTCGTCCACGGAGTTGCCGTTCACGCGCACCACGGAGCGCATCCTATATAAGTTCGGGGCTTCAGCGCTCCAGAGTGCCGGGTTGTTTAAGTGCAGGTCCTGGGAAAATTCATACTCACCCGCACGCGAAATTTCACTTGCCGTTTCGACCGTCGCCACCGAGTGGCCCGACGCATCCAGAATCGAGCTATGCAATGCGCAGGTTTGCGCCGTCTCTGATTCGTTCCGGACCCGCGTCTTCACCCGAACAGTAGCCTGCTCGGCCGCGATGCGAGGCGTGGTAACGAACGTACCCCACTGGGCAATGTGAATCCGATTGGTGACGACCAGCCAAGTGTGGCGATAGATGCCTGAACCCGAATACCAGCGCGAGTTCGGTTGGTGCGAATTATCCACGCGCACGGCCAAGATGTTGGCGCCGGATTCCAGGTATGGTGTCACATCGTAGACGAACGTGATGTAACCGTACGGCCTTTTCCCCAGATAATGGCCGTTGATCCATACTTCGCTGTTCTGATACACGCCATCGAATTCCACCACCACTTTCCGGCTGCGATATCCCTCCGGTGCCCGGAAAGATTTTCGGTACCAGCCGATACCGGTTGGCAGATAGCCTCCGGGTCCACCAGTGGCCTCGGTTTCTGCGAAGGGTCCTTCGATGCTCCAGTCGTGCGGCAAGTCCACGTCTCGCCAGGTAGTGTCGGTAAAACCGCGTGCCTGCGCGCCGGGCGCATCGCCTTTGAAAAATTTCCAGCCGAAGTCGATAGATTCACGGGTGCGTGACGCCACCATCGGTGCCTGCGCGTTCAGCTGTCTATCGGAGTCAAGAAGCGTGGCGCCGGCGACCGTCGCTCCAAGTGCTGTGCCCAGCAGGTTACGCCGGGTGATCGATTCTCCGGACTTGTCGCTCAAATCAGTGCTCCTTTAGCAAACAATGATGATCGCTGCACTGACATTATGTAATAGGAGAAATCATGTTCCAGCGAACAATAGCAGGCTTCCTCGCCGTATTCGCGCTTGCCTTTGCGACGGCTGCGGCCCGCGCGAAACCAAGCGTTCCCGAAGCATCGAGAGATCTCAAGATCGTCACGGTGGATGTAGAGGGCGGAGCCGCCGTGCTGTTTGTCACGCCGGAAGGCAAGTCGCTGCTCATCGATACCGGCTGGGCTCCTGGTCTGGGCGGCCCGCGTCCCGTTCCTGGCGCCCCGCCTGCGCCTCCGCTGCCTTCGAGCGCGGATCGCATTGCCGCCGCGGCTGCATCGCTTGGAATCACCAGGATCGACTACCTTCTCATGACGCATTACCACGCCGATCATCTGGGCGGCCTGGAAGCGCTGCTCGCCAAGCTGCCGGTCGGCACGTTCATCGATCACGGCCCCAACCGCGAAGAGCCTCCGCCGAATGCTACGCCGCGCCAGCTCGCCTTTGCCACCGCGACGCAATATCCCAAGTGGGTGGCAGCGTATCAGGGCCACGGGCATATCACCGCTCAAGCCGGTCAGCAGCTCGATATTGGCTCCATGCGCCTTGAGTTCGTCACCAGCGATGGACGTGTTTTGGATACGCCGCTGCCCGGCGCGGGCCAGCCAAATTCGCTCTGCGCCGGAGTGCCTCAGATGGACCGGAATGGCGGTGAAGAGAATGTCCGCTCGGTGGGAACGCTGATTACTTTTGGCAAGACGCGCATCCTCGAATTGGGAGATCTCACCTGGAACAAGGAAATTGAATTGCTGTGTCCGGCCAACAAAATCGGCAAGGTGGATGTCTATTTCGTCACCGGCCACGGCATGAATCTTTCCAGCAGTCCTGAGACTGCCGCGCTCGATCCGCTGGTCGCGGTGATGCAGAACGGTCCAACCAAGGGCGGCGACGAGGCAGTGATCAAAACGGTGAATACCTATCCCGGACTCAAAGGCTTTTGGCGCGTCCATTACACCGTGCGCTATCCCGATCTGAACGGCGACCCCGACTATATCGCCAATCTGAATGGAGTGCCCGACAACGGCTATTCGATAGATCTCGACATCACGCGCGCTGGCGGCATCACCGTCACCAACAGTCGTAACGGTTTCAGCAAGACCTACAGAGCGCGCGCCGCGCGCTAACCGCAAAGAAACGTCAGGCCACACCCGCTGGTATCGTAAAAAGAGACATTATGACAACCCAGGAAGTTGCGGACACCCTCGTCAAACTCTGTTCTGAAGGCAAATTCGAGGAGGCCACGAAGACTTTATACTCGCCCGACATCGTCAGCATGGAAGCCGGCGCGCCTCCCGGGCAGTCGCGCGAGTCCAAAGGCCTTGCGGCCGTCCAGGCGAAGGGTGAGTGGTGGATAACTAACCATGAAGTCCACTCCGTCAAGGTGGAAGGCCCGCTGGTCGCCTGCTCCCATTTCGCGGTAACTTTCAAGATGGACGTCACCTTTAAGCCACAAGCCAAGCGGTTCACCATGGAAGAGGTTGCCGTCTACAAAGTTGCCGATGGCAAGGTCGTCTACGAAGAGTTCTTCTACAGTATGTAGCGAGTAATTTCCTTATGAGTTTTTTCTCCAAGCAGTTCATTGATGTCATTCAGTGGACAGAGAGCGGCGATGGCACGCTTGCTTACCGCTATCCCATGGAGGACATGGAAATTCAGAATGGCGGAAAACTCACCGTCCGCGATTCGCAGATGGCCGTGTTTGTCAATGAGGGCCGCATCGCCGATGTATTCGGTCCTGGCCTGTACACGCTCAGCACGAATACTCTTCCCATCCTCACTTACTTGATGAACTGGGACAAAGCGTTCAAGTCTCCCTTCAAATCGGACGTTTACTTTTTCTCCAGCCGTTTGCAGATTGACCAGAAGTGGGGTACGCCCACGCCCATCACTATTCGCGATAAAGAGTTCGGCGCTGTGCGCATTCGCGCCTTCGGCATCTATTCCTACCGCATCTCCGCTCCCAAAGCGTTCTACGAAAAAATCAGCGGCACGCGCGCGATTTATCGCGTGGGCGATCTGGATGGCCAATTGCGCAACACTATCGTCGGGCGCATGACGACGGCATTCGCCGGCAGCACAGTGGATTTTCTGGATATGGCCGCCAATCAGTCGCGCTTGGCGGAGGTGATGAAGGCCGAGCTGACGCCGATATTCAATGAGCTGGGTCTTACGCTCGACAGTTTCGTAGTGGAGAACGTGTCGATGCCTGAAGAGCTGCAGAAGATGCTCGATCAGAGAATCAGCATGAATATGCTCGGCGATATGGGCCGCTACACGCAATTCCAGGCGGCGCAAGCGCTGCCCATCGCGGCCGCTAACGAGGGCGGCGTAGCAGGATTAGGAGTGGGATTCGGCGCCGGGATGACCATGGGCCAGCAAATGATGAATGCCATGAATCCCGCCGCGCCGGCGCCCGCGGCTCCGGCCCGCGGTATGCAGCCCGCGGGGTCGGCGGCTCCGGCCGCAGGTACGAAGTTTTGCACGAATTGCGGGCAGTCCATCGGGAGAGCGGTCAAATTCTGCCCGGAATGCGGAGCCGCCCAGCAATAGCGATTACCATTGCCTCCTGGTTGCGTAGGAGTGAGCAACGATGCTCGCGCCTTCCTGCTCCATGCGCTCAAAGACAGACTGAATCGCCACGCGTCCCGGACCGATCAGCCGCAGCCAGATAGAGCGGTTCGTCCAGGAGCCCCAACGCGACATGCCTGCGCCGGGATGCTCAAAATGTAGCTGCATTTGGACCGGCGGATCCTTGAATATCAACGCCGACGGCTTCACTAAAATCGTTTCACCGGGCCCCAATTCGCGGACCAGCACGCTACCTCCGGCATGCAGCAGCAACAAGCCCGGAGAAGCCGGTGAAGAGAAGCGGTCCATGAACATGCCCAACGGGTAACTGGTTTCAGTGTCGTTCCCGGCCTGAACTTTATACCAGATCTGGCTTTGAAACCAGTCATACTCGACGTTGGAAGTTGCCGTGAGAAACATGTGCTCGCGCACATCCACAGCCTGCCCAGGTTGCAGCGGTAGCGCGATCAGCTCTCCTGGTTCATCCTTCGAAAACGCAATGTGGCCGGGTCCTTGCGCCTGAGTCATGATCAGTGGCATTCCCGCAAACATGCGTTTCCAGCCGCCTCTCAGGGACATCGTCGTGATATTCACGCCCGGGTCCATCCACAACAGCACGTGATGGCTGAAGTACACGCTATCTTCAGCCGCCAGGTTCATTTCGGCTACCGGAACGTAGAGCCCTTCAATCTGGCAGGATGAGTTGCCAAACTGCAACTTAGCCATGTCCTTGCGCGGCGGCAGTTCCAGCCACCCGGATCGCGAAGGCGCGGATCGAACTCGTAGCGCGGCGCCGCAGCGCGGACAGTTTGCCGTGGCCGCAGACGCGCTTTGGACAGACGCTCCGCACCAGGGACACTTCTCGATCGCGCCCGCTGGGGGAGCGCCGGCCAGTCCGCCCGCAGGTGCCTGAACGAACGATTGAGCCCGCTGTTTCGCTTCCGGTACCGATGTGACGCTGGCGCTAGGAGCAGCCGCATTCATTCTGCTGCCGCAGGAAATGCAAAAGCTCGCGCCTGGCTGAACCTGCGATCCACAGTTTGTGCAAAACATATCGCCTCTATTCGTTCTTGTGGTGCACGTACATGGATTGAATTCCGATGCGGCCCGGGCCGGTCATCTTCGCGAGGCTCATGTTGACGCCGCCGAAAAAGCCGCTTCCAAGCTTCTGAAACTCAACCTGCATGGTGACGGATGCGTCCTTGTAGAGGAACGCTCCCGGTTCCACCAGGATGCTTTCGCCCGGCCCCAGCCTGCGTTCCAGGACGTTCCCGTACCCGTGCAGAATCACCAGCCCGGGTGCATTGGCCGTCACGAAGCGATCCATGTACATGCCCTGTCCGCCAAACAGAATATTGGTCAGGCCCTTCACGCGCACGAACGAATAGTTGATGTTATGCGAGCAGAGCAGGAACGCGTGCTCGCGCACATCCAGCTCCATGCCGGGATGCAGCGGTAGCACCACCAGTTCGCCGGCCGCATCGCGCGAAAAGGCGATACGCCCCGGGCCGCTGGCCACGCTGATGATGAAGGGCATGCCCGCAAACACGCGCTTGAATCCGCCCGACAACGACATCACGCTCAGCGGTACGTTTTCATCCTTCCAAAGCATGACGTGATGTTCGAAGAAAATCGAATCGCCGGGCCCCAGGTTAATTTCCGCCGTGGGCACGATCTCGCCTTCCACCTGGCACGTGCTCGAGTTGAAATGGATCTCGGTCATGTCCCGGATCCGCGGCGCTTCACGCCAGCCGGATTCGCTGACCAGGTTGCGAATATCGAGCGGCGCTCCACAAGCCGCGCACGACAGGGCGGCTTTGTCGTTCATGCTCTGGCACCACTGGCATTGGATGCGTTCAAACGGTCCCGCCGACAGCGGGGGTGCTGCTTCGTTGATCACTCGGGCGTCCTTGCTTTACGCGAAGTTTACTAGCAACGTGCGGATAAATTATAGCCGGACTGGGCCAATCTAGCCCAGCTATGAAAAAAAATACGACTCGCTGAGGGTTTTCACTTCCCGATGGCGCTTAACACATCGACAAGGAGAATGTATGAAGTCAGTATTTTATTCCCGTTACTCGCTAACTGTCCTACTCTTAGGCGCTACCGCTCTACCGGGACTCGCAGCTTCCGTTTATGACAACACTGTGCTCGCTCACAACCCGGTTGCGTTCTTACCATTGAACGACACGCCCTTGACCACCGCGCGCAATCTCGCAACCATTGCCGGAGCGCAGAATGGCACGTACAATGGCGCAACCTCGGGTTTCTCGGGCGGACCCGATGGGCGTGGCGCGATGTTTACCCCTACCAGCACGTATGTCAGCGTGCCGAATTACCCGGCCCTCGATGCAACCACTGCCTTCACCATCGAAGCCTGGGTGAACGTGGCCAGTGCCAACGCCAATGGGCTCGGCACGGTTTTAGCTATCAATCGCGCGGCCAACGGGACAGGCCTTTCTTTCGACCTAAATGGCGATCACCCTGAGCTAGCGCTGAACAATTTCTCTGTGAATTATGCTGAGCTCTCGACCGGTAGCGTGTTGAATGGCCAATGGAACCAGATTGCGGTTACCTGGGGCGAAGGAGCCCCCACCTTTTATATAGACGGAGTGGCCGTTGGAAACAGCGATGCTAACACTTTCACCAACGCGCTTACATTATCAACAACGCTTCCATTGACCATCGGCGTCGAGTTTCCCACTGCCTCGCCCGCTGGTAACGGCCGCTGGTTCAACGGCGGCATAGAGGATGTCTCGTTCTACAACACGGCCTTAAATGCCAGCCAGATCTCAGCCGATTATGCCGCTGCCGCCGTTCCTGAACCCACCTCCCTCTTGCTATTAGGCGCTGGCCTGGTGATGGTCGGAGCACGCATCCGGCGGAAAAAGCCCGATTAGGTTCAGGCCGCCCGTTCACGCGCCCTGTAGCTCAAGCGTTCTTCCGTAGGAGCTCAGCATCCCTTCGTCAACCAGATATCGTTCAGATCCGTCTGGCAACAGAAAGCGCCGTCCCGCGATGCGCTTCACTTAATGCTCAATGCCAATCGAAGAGGCCAGCCGGCACAACCAGAGACCAGCGGGTCTGAGTACGCGCCAACTGCCCTGCAGCATGGCT
>CAWCHX010000028.1:0-140870 GCA_963795445.1 uncultured Acidobacteriaceae bacterium
CCATTGGTTACGATTCGGACGGCTCCTTCAACAAAACGTTTAAGCGGATCGTAGGCGTCACGCCCGGCGAATATCGCCGCGCGAACTCGACGGCTCCGCTCGGTCTCGGCAATATTGAACTGCCGGCCTCGCTTCGCTCCCGCGCCTGATCGATTCCCCCAAAACCCAGTCACAACTCGCCAAAATAAATTTCCTCGGCGGATTGCTTCAGATCGGCATAAATCCTGCTCGAATCCTCAGCCCTGGCTTGTATTCTTGGGCGCAAGCGCAAAAAAGGCGCTCGCTGTCCCGCAGATTTTTTCCAAAGGAGATTCACCACATGTCAACGCCAGCCCAAATCGCGGCGAATAAAGAAAACGCTCAGCACAGCACCGGTCCCAAGACCGAAGCAGGCAAAGCGGCTTCTTCCATCAACAATTTCCGTCACGGCCTGGCCGGTTCCTTCATGATCATGGATTGGGAAAACCGGGAAGACTTCGACGAGTTATTCGACAGCCTTCGCGCCGAGCACAAGCCCACTAGCCCCGACCGAAGCGCTGCTGGTCGAGAGCATGACCCAGCATTATTGGCTCCGGATACGCGCTCTGAAGCTCCAGCACGTCTCTTTCCGCATGGAGTTCGCCGCAGTGCGAGTACCCGGCAGAGCTGGCCCTCTACCTGCGCTACCAAATTACCCATGAACGAGCCTTCCATAAAGCTCTCAACGACCTGCTAAAGCTCAGAGCGGAAAAGAGAAAGGCCGCAATTGGGTTCGAATCGCCGCAGCTCAGGCAAAGGGCGCAAGCTCACCGGGAAACGGCGGCAATACACCGTCAAGCCAACGAAAATCGCAAAAAGGAACTGCACAAATGGCGTGTTTCGCGCGCCGAAGCCCAAGCCGAGCATCAATTGTTAGCCAATGCCAAGCTCAAGACGCCCGAAACGCGGCGTCCCGACCCCGCCGAGCCGGTACTGGTGGCCGAAAAGGCCGCCTAACCGCCTCATCTTAGACCTGCACGGCATCATCTATGTCTGAAGTGCGCTTTCAAATGCCGCCGCGGTTTCCTTGCTATGTAGAATGCTACGCTGTCTCCATGAGCCTTGCCCGCTTTCAAACTTCCCTCGAAACCCTCTTTCGAAGATCTCCGGCACGCCCTCCGTCTTTTTCTACGCACCCCGTTATTCACTTCTATCGCCGTCCTCACGCTCGCCATCGGCATTGGAGCCACCACAACCGTGTTTAGCGTGGTCGACCGCATTTTGTTCCGCAGTCTTCCCTACAAGCAGCCGGATCGGCTGGTGTCCTGGGGCGTCACCGGTCCCATTGACGAAAGCGAATTCATGCTCGGCAAAAGCTACGTCGATTCCCGCAACTTTGTATCGCCCTTTGAATCCGTAACATCGCTTTCTCCTGAGCTTGATAGGGTGAGGGAGATCTCGGCGGCCATGATCCTATCCGTGTCCGCTGCATTCCAGTGCAAGCGAACTTCCTCTCCACTTTCGGTTTGGCTCCTGCGGTAGGGCGCGATTTTACCCGGGAAGACGACCGCCCGAATGCGCCCCGGGTCACTCTCCTCTCCTACGGTCTGTGGCAATCCCATTTCGGCGGGAGCACAAAGATCCTGAATCAGACTCTCACGTTGGACGATCAGCCCACGCGCATCATCGGTGTGTTGCCGAAGAATTTCGAGTTGCCCACCTTGGGCCGCGCCGGCCTTCTCATTCCGCAACAACTCGACGAAGTCGCGCAATTGCGTGGCTCTACGCGCTTCTTGCGCGCATTTGCCCGTTTGAAAGACGGAGTTACCATTCCGCAGGCTCGCCAGCAGCTTCAGCCTTTCTTTCAAAGCATGCTGCGGACCGATGTCCCGCCCCCGTTGCGTAAAGAGGTCCATCTGATGGTCCGTTCCTTGCGCGACCGCCAAGTCGGCTAACGTACGCCTCGCGTCTTGGATGTTATTGGGTGCGGTGCTTGCGCTGCTGTTGATCGCTTGCGTAAACGTCGCGAATCTGTTGCTGGCGCGTGCCGCCGTCAAGCAGCGCGAGTTGGCCATGCGAGCGGCGCTGGGCGCGGGGCGCCTCCGCTTGGCAGTTCAGGCGCTTGTGGAAAGTCTCGTTCTGGCGGTCTGCGGAGGTCTCGCCGGCTGTGCCTTCGCCTGGTTGCTGTTGCGCGTGCTCACAAAAATCGCGCCTGAAGGTCTCCTGGGCCTCGATCGAGCCAAGCTCGACGGGCGAGTCCTGCTGGTCACGCTCATCACCTCTATCGCTACCGCCATCGGTTTCGGACTCATACCCGCGCTCGAACGCCCTCGTGCAGAAGCGCTCATCGGATGGCATGCCACTGCGCGTGGCCGGACGTTCTTTCGTCACCTGCTAGTTGCCTCGCAGATCGCTATTTCGCTTGTATTGCTCGCCGGCGCTTCGCTGTTTGTGCGGAGCCTCTGGAAGCTCGAGCGTCAGGCCACGGGCCTCGAACCCGCCCATACCATCGCAGTGGCGCTTGAACTGAATCATCGCCGCTATCGGACGGCCGGAAAGTTGACCGGCTTCTACAACCAGCTTGAAGCCGGGCTCGAACAAATTCCGGGTGTGAATGCCGTCGCCTTAAGCGATTCCGTGCCTCCCGGCGGCTGGATGCATTCGCGTCCCTTCTCCAATATGGGCGTCGTGGGCAAGCCGCCGCTCGCGAGCGAAGGCGGAATGGTGGCGTTCCGTTATGTGACCCCCGGTTACTTCCGTCTGCTCCACATTCCTATGCTGCAGGGCCGTTCTTTCCAGGAAAGCGATCGCACGCCTTCTGGAAATTTCATCATCATTAGCGCGAAGCTCGCCCGGCGTATGTTCGGCAGCGACAACCCTCTGGGTCAGCGGATTATCGTCAGTCCCGAAGCGCCGCCCCTCCTGGTCGTCGGAGTAGCCGCTGACGTCAAGAACAATGGGCTCGCGAATCCGCCCGAACCCGAGTATTACCACGTACGCAAACGCTCTCCCGACATCGGCATGGGTTCCCGCGCCGTCGCCCTCATCCAAAGTTCAATCTCTACGGCAGCCCTCGCGCCGTGGATTCGCGCTCAGGTCAATTCACTCGACCCCCGCTTGCCAATCACCATCGAAACCATGCAGGAGCGTCTGCACGAAGAGAACGATCGGCCGCGCTTCATCACTCTCTTGATAGGTTTGTTCGCCGCTTTCGGCCTGGTGCTCGCCGCCATCGGACTGTATGGAGTGATGGCCTTTCTCGTCAGCCAGCAAACGCGCGAAATTGGCGTTCGCATGGCCCTCGGCGCAACCCCTGGAGACGTAGCGCGGCACATCTTAAAGCATGCTGCCATCTGGACGGCTGGCGGCGCGGCGCTCGGCTTGGCCGGTTGCTTCGCGCTCACTCGCCTGGTTCGCGGGCTGCTATTTGACGTCTCGCCGCACGATCCTATCGCCATGCTGGCCGCCGTCGCATTCCTGGGCTTCAGCCGCATTGGTCGCTTGCTGGCGGCCGTCGTATCGCGCCGCGAAAGTTGATCCGGCCGTTTCGTTGCGCTATGAATGACGCTACGCTCAACCTTGTTTCGGGACGCGCGCGCGAATGCCTTCCCCAATTGGCCCCTTATGCTGCAAAACGCTGTTCAGCCATTCGGCCATCTGGCGCTCCCAATCCGGCACGTCGGGGATGGTGTGCCATGTGCCCGTCGCATGAATGCCGTTCGGAATTCGAATCAGATCGCAGCGCACCCCCGCCTTTCGAAGCGCCGCTTGCAACTCCGTCGATTGCGTGAACGGGACGGACTGATCTTTATCTCCATGAATGAGCAGAAACGGAGGCGCATCCGGATTCACGTAAGTGATAGGCGATGCCTGCGCCAGCGCCGCCTCTTCGCCTTTCTCCTTGATCAGTGGATCGAGCAATGCATGGATGCTTTGATTTATTTCCATTCCGTGCAGATCGCTGGGCCCAAAGAGCGTCACCACCGCCTGCACGCGCGCGCTCTCGCGGTCTGCCGGATCCTCGCCGCCCTTTATCCCGGACGCATTCAGCAGCCCCACCATCGTGCTCAAGTAACCGCCCGCCGATCCGCCAACCAGCGCGATCTTGGTTCCGTCGCCGCTCCACTCGCGAGCATGAAAGCGGATATAGCGAATCGCCCGCTCGACGTCTTCCACCGCTGCCGGATACGGATACTTCGGAGCCAGCCGGTAATTGATCGAGAAGACGTCGTATCCCGCTGGCGCCAGAAAATCGGCGCAATACGCTTCGCTGCCGTTCCTGCTGGTCCCGCTTGTCCAGCCGCCGCCGTGAATAATGATGGCGATAGGATGCGGCCCAACCCCAGCGCCCGCGTAGTAATCCATGGTCAGCGTTTGATCGCCGGCTTTCCCATACACAATGCCTTCTTGTGTAGGAGTAAGGGCGGCAAACGCTGGAGCAGCAATTAACAATAAGATCCAGAACCGCCGTCTTGCACGGCCTGCTTTAAGCTCTTGGTGATCTCGCACGCTGTAATGATATCGGCTTGGCGTAAACCTCGCGAAAGGTTTTGGCGGCCTCGTTCGCGGCCCATATCTCTAAGTCCGCGTCCTGATCCGCTTGCACCAGAAGGTTGACGTTGCCGTCCCTCAGGACGCTGCTGATGTCCCGCACCTTTTGCTCATGTCCGCGGTCCAGCGCATCCGCGATTCGCAAGAGCGGCGCGAGACTCGTCACCATGCGCTTTGAATCGGGGGCCAGCGCTTGAAAATAGGAATGTCTCGGCTGCGGCATCGACTTGCGATGGAAACGGCACAGGGCCGCGATAGTGACTCGTTCCTGATCCGTAAAGCCCGGCAGATCGGAATTCGCAACCAGGTAGGCGGAATGCTTGTGATGCCCTGTTCCGCTGACGAAGTGCCCGATGTCGTGCAAATAAGCGGAGGCTTCCAGCAGCTTCCCGGCTGGAGGCGGCAACTGATGAACCGGCTGCAGGACTTCAAATAGACGATGTCCCAGGCAGGCGACATGCCGCGCATGCCGGAGCGCCACGCCATAACGCTTCGCCATCGTTTCCACGATGGAGCGCTGCTCGCGCGATAGCTGCGATAACTCGCGCCCAACGCCGCGCGCCGCCAGGTCTGCAATGATGCCGTCGCGGACGCCCGCTGCGCAGTAATACAACGAGCGGTGCTCGAACAGCTCCAAGACACGCAAGAAGACGGCCGTGCCGCCGATGATGATTTCGGCGCGCTTGGGGCCGATGCCCGTGATCTTCCTGCGCGCGGCTAAGTCGCTTTCAACCAGCGCCGCGTAGAGTTCCCGGATCTGGCTGGCGGAAGCACGCAGCCGGTCCGCCTCATCGCGCTTCGCGCGCGCAACTTGGTTAGTCACCGATACGATGGCCGCAGCCGTCGCTGACGTCGCCACAGCGCGGTCGAACTTTTCCGAGCCATGCTGCTTATGGAAGGACATGAGCTTTTCGCCGATGTACCTGTCCATCCGATGCAGCTCTTCTTCTTGCGGCGGATCGGTTTTTAGGAAAACCTCGGTCAGCCGGACAGCTCCCAAGGGTTTGGATACAGCATCGATCAGTTGGCCGCCTTGACTGATAATTACCTCGGCGCTGCCCCCGCCGACATCGATGATCAGCGTGCGCTCCTTGGGACGCGGCCAGCGCGCTTCCACTCCCAGGTGAATCAGCCGCGCCTCTTCCGGCCCGGAGATGATCTCAACATTGGCGCCGAGCGCATCGCTCGTCCGCTGCAGAAACTCCTGTTGGTTACTTGCGTCCCGAACCGCGCTGGTGGCGACAGCGCGTACACCCACGATCTCCAGCCGGTTGTACATCGCGGCCATGCGCGCCAGATTCGCCGTTACGAAATCAAGCGCTTCTTTGCTGATGCGGCCGGATCGGAAGACGCTTTCTCCCAGCCTCGTGACCTGCCGTTCCTGCGCCAGGATGTGTGTCTCACCATGGCTCACCTCTGCAGCCATCATTCGAACCGAGTTACTTCCGATATCGATTGCTGCGTATCGGGGCATATCCGTTTATAGCAATGTCGGTCGAGCAGATAGACTGGATTTTCGGGCATGAAACTTCTGCTGCGTCCAGTCGCGCATCGCTATCGGAGTTGGATGGACCGCTGGGAAAACGAGCTTTGTTTTCGCGCCACCGATCGCGTCATTCGGCCGTTTGAGTACGGACTCGAATGGACCAGGCAATGGCCCTGCGCAAAGGAATATCCGCTCAACGGATCCGATCCAGTCGAATACCTGATCCGTTTGAACCAGCTTGCGATTGCGGACAGCGAACGCTTTTTCGGGTACGAAGCACCGGGCAACTTTGAACTGAACGGCGACTGGCTTCAGTTCACGTCACCGGTATCGACGCCGTTCCCGGAGAACAATTTAGTTCGCGCGCGCTGGTTTCCCGCTCGGAATCATGGGCGAAAAGCCGTCGTCGTGCTCCCGCATTGGAACTCGAAACTACCGCAGCACAACGCGCTTTGCAGCGGGTTGCAGCGCTTGGGAATCTCGGCGCTGCGCTTGAGCCCGCCGTATCACGATTCGCGAACACCGGCCGGTCTCACGCGCGCGGACTACGCGGTCTCATCCAACATCTGCCGGACGATCGATGCCACCCGGCAAGCCGTCTTAGACACGCGCTCCTGTTTCGATTGGCTGGAGCAGCAAGGATTCGAGGACTTTGGAATTGTGGGCACCAGCTTGGGTTCTTGCTACGCCTTTCTGGCCAGCGCTCACGACCCGCGCATCCGCGTGAACGTCTTCAACCACTGCTCTACCTATTTCGCCGATCCGGTTTGGGAAGGACTATCTTCGCGCCATATTCGCGCCAGCCTGGAGACTGCCGTGGATTTGGAAACCCTTCGTAAGTTGTGGTTGTGCATCAGCCCGCCCAGCTATTGGAAGCTCTTTACCACCAAGAAGAAGCGCTCGAAATTCATCTACACTCGCTACGACACGACTTTCCCGGTTCATCTATCGCGCCAGGTAATCGAAGGCGCCCGGCGGCATAACTGGGATTACGATGTCACCGTGTTGCCCTGCGGCCACTACACGATGGGCGAATTCCCTTTCAAGTACATCACCGGCTACGAGATCTGCTCGTTCTTGAAACGCAGCCTGTAGGAACATGGTGCAAGATGCGACGGGATTTACTGGCTCTTGGAATGTTCTTAATAGGTGCTCACGCGCTTCTGCTCGCGCAGAGTCAGACGTCGGAGCCACCGCAGGCCGGCGATCCAAGTTATCGCGGAAGCGTTCCCCAGGGAAGCGCATCAGCTACGCCGATTCCGCTCAGCCTGGCGGACGCGATCAATCGCGGCCTCAAGGCGAATCTCGGATTGTTGACCAGCGAACAAGCGAGCCGCGAGGTTCGCGCCGAGCGCCTGCGCGCATTGAGTGGCCTCTTACCGAAAGTAAATGGGCAGCTCAGCATGACCGAGCAACAGCTCAATCTTCAGGCGCTCGGTTTTCTCTTTACCTTTCCTCCCGGCCTGGGATTCTCCGCTCCCCATATCGTGGGCCCTTATTCCTATCAGGCGGCGCTCGCCAACGCGACCATTCCGCTCTTCGACTTCAGCGCCATTAGTAACTTCAGAGCTTCGCGGGAAGACACCAAAGCTTCCGCATTATCGATTAAGAACGCGCGCGATCTGGTGGTTCAGGCGGTCGGGAACGCCTACCTGCAAATCATCGCGGACGCCGCCCGTGTCGTGGCGACTCAAGCCGAGATCGATGCCGATAACGCGGTTTACATGAACGCGGTGCATCGGCACGATGCCGGGACGGCCATCGGCATCGATGTGCTGCGCTCACAGGTCGAGTTGAAGCAACGGCAGCAGGCGTTGGTCGCGGTGACGAATCAGTTTGAGAAGGACAAGTTGACGGTCGGCCGCATCATCGGGCTCCCGGTCGGACAGGACTTCACCGTCACCGATCCGTCGCCCTCGGTTCCGCTCGAGGCGATGTCGCTGCAAGATGCGCTGGCAAAAGCGTATGAGAACCGGCCCGATTATCAGGCCGCCAAAGCACGTGTACTTGCGGCGCAGTTTTCATTGCGCGGCGCGAAGGCCGAGCGTTATCCCACGCTGACCGCTTCCGGTTTTTATGGAGATGAGGGTTTGCGGCTGCTCTCCAATTCGCACGGGGTCTTTCAAGCAACCGGCGCAATTCAATTTAATCTCTTCGATGGAGGCCGCATCCGGGCTGACATTCTTCAGAATGACGCCGAACTGCGAAACCGCCGGAACGAATTCGAGAACCTGCGCGGCCAGATCGATTATGAAGTTCGCAACGCATTGCTCGATCTTAAATCGGCGGGCGATCAGGTTGATGTGGCGCGCAGCAACGTGGATCTCGCCAACCAGACGCTGATACAAAGCCGGGACCGCTTCACTGCCGGCGTGACAAATACGGTAGAGGTTGTGCAGGCCCAGCAGGCAATAGCGGAGGCCAATGAGAATCTGATTTCGGCTCAATTCCAATACAACGTTGCGAAAGTATCGCTGGCGCGAGCGCTGGGTCTGGCTGAGCAGGGGGTCCGGTCGTACTTTAACCAGAAGCCGTAACGCATCACTTTTCCAAATAGAAGCTACCCACAAAGAGGGCGTCGATTCCCGAAGAATAGAAGCTGCGAACGGCGTCGCGCGGAGTGCATACGAGCGGGTCCCCGAAGAGATTGAAGCTGGTGTTATAGAGAACCGGCATTCCGGTCGATTCTCCGGCTGCTATCAGAAGCGCGTGATAAAGCGGATTTTCGTCTTTTCTCACCGTATGCACGCGAATCGAATCAGTGCCCAGAATGGCGGCTGAGAACATTTCGCGATACTCGGGTCGAATGCGTCCCACGGTCGCCAGGTAGCGCGCATTGGGGCCGGTTTCGAAATATTTGTCCGCTAGCTCTTCCGGAACGGAAGCCGCGAACTTGCGAAAGCTTTCGCGATGTTTGATATAGACGTTGAGATTCTCGGTCGAGTAGGGGTTTAGCGGCGATGCGAGAATGCTGCGGTTGCCCAAGGCGCGCGGTCCGAACTCCATGCGCCCTTGCATCCAGGCGGCAATCTTGTGATCGTTGAGCGCGCGAATCGCTTGCTGGATCAGTTCGCCTTCCGTCATGAGAAAGCGGAACCGCAGCTTGCAGTTTTCCAACACCCGCTTGATTGCCTCCGGCGAATACGCAGGACCCAAGAAACAACGTGCGGAACGGTATGCGTGGGACTTCGCCATAGAAATTGTGCCAGACGTGTAGAGCCGCGCCCAGCGACGTACCTGCATTCCCGGCCATTGGCTGGACAAAGACATTTTCGAAAGTGCCCTCGAGCGCATGCACAAGAAACGCATTGAGCGCCAGACCGCCGGCTACGCATACGTTCCCTGCCTTCCCGATCATCGCTATGATCGTCTCCGCGACTGCGGCCTGAAGACTAGCGGCGATGTCCGCCCTTGTTTCGGGTGAGAGCGGCTGGCCGGCGCGCGTTCCAACTTCCTCGTAAAAGCGCGCGCTGAATCCTCCTTGCGTCAGCCGATCCGCATCCAAATAGCTTCGGTCGATCTGTGGCCAAGCCGGACCGCCCCGATGCAGAATGTTGCGGAACAAACGCAAATGCTTGGCTTCACCGGAGGCGGATAACCACTGCACCTTGTGCTCATCGGCGCGCGGTTCGAAACCGAGAAGCTGGGTCACACGGTTGAACAGATCTCCAAAAGAATCCGGAAAGTAAAGCTCGCGAACAGGCGTAAGCTGGTTCTTCTCGCCGCGGAAGAGGACGGCCGAACGGAAATCGCCGGCCCGGTCGATGCTCAAGACGGATGCGGATTCAAAGCCGGAGGCGTAATAGGCAGAGGCGGCGTGCGCGTGATGATGCTCTACGACAACTATTTCGGCCTGGGGAAAACGCGCCCGCAGCTCCAACTGCGCAGTGCTCTCCGCGCCTGATGCAAAGGGCCGAGCCAGCGCAACGCAATCGATGTCTTTTGAATCGACTTCGGCTACTTCCAGCGCCAACTGAAATGCTTCATCGGGGAAAGAACCGGGCCGGTCTTGGCGGGACACTTTTGATTGCTCGACACCGGAAGCGATCTCGCCGTTCTTGACGACGCAGCAGGCGGCATCGCTGAGCAGCCCACCCAGGCCGACGATGATTCGGGACACGCCTTAAACCTTTCGCAGCCTCTGAATGACGCGCTCGCGCCCGATGCACGCAAACACGGCGAAAGCGCTGGGCCCAACCGGCTGTCCGGTCAAAGCGGCGCGGCTGGCATTGATCAACAGGCCAGCCTTTACGCCACGTTCTTCGGCCAGCTTCCGCAACTCTGCTTCGACGCTGGCTTCACTGAACTCCGGATTCGCGGCGATACGCTCCGCCAGCTCGCGCAGTAGTTCGCGAGCGCCGGGAACGTCCAACTTGTCGAGCGCCTGTTTCTCGATATGGAAATCGTTGGAGAAGTAGGCGCGGCCTTTGCTTGAGAAATCCAGTAAAGTGGTAAACCGCGTCCGAATGGTGTCGACCACGCGCTGAAAGAATGCCTCATCGCCGTAAGAAGCCAATCCGTGATCCTCGAGCGTTCGCCGGACCAGCGGCGCGAGCGTCTCGATAGGCATGGCGCGCAGGTGTTGCGAATTCAGCCATAGAGCTTTTGGATCGATGGGGTCCGCCTCACTGAAGTTCACTACGGCATTGCTTCGATGCACACCGTCAAAGTTGAAGGCACATGTCAATTCGTAAAGGTTCATCTGTTCGCGGTTGTCTTTCGGAGACCAGCCAAGCAGGCATAGGAAGTTGATGTAGGCCAAGGCTAAGAATCCGTTGTCCCGATAAGTGGTGACGCTAACCACCGGCCCGTGCTTGCGCTTGGAAAGCTTCGAGCCATCGGGAGCAGTCAATAACGGCAGATGCGCGAAGCGGGGAAGTTGGGTGCCGGCTCCCTGGAAAATCAGGATGTGCTTGAACGTATTCGAAAGATGATCCTGGCCGCGAATGACGTGGCTGATCTTGAGATCTAAATCGTCGGCGCAGGAGGCAAGATGATAAGTCGGCATGCCGTTGCTTCTGAGCAGCGCGAAATCCTCGATGTCAGCCGTCAGTTTGGATTGAGGGCCGTACACTTCGTCGTGGAAAGTGATTTCATAGGCCGGCTCGCGCTGCACCCGATATCGAATGACGAAGGGTTCACCTGCGGCAGCGCGCTTGTCACTTTCTTCGTTCGAAAGGGCGCGCATTTCCGGATTGCACAACCAGGGCCCGTCGCCATGGGGCCGGTCCTCAAGGTCCGTGGCGGCGGGTTTGAAGTCGCGATAAGCGAGTCCTTTCTCTAGCAGCCCGTAGGCCAGCTTCCGATGCAAATCCAGACGCTCGGACTGGCGATAAAACTCGTCCCAGCTCAAGCCGAGCCAGTTCAATCCCTCATAGATGGAGTTGAGCGAGGCCTCGGTGTTTCGATCGACGTCGGTGTCATCAATGCGCAAGACCATGGCGCCTTGGTGTTTGCGAACGTACAGCCAATTGAAAATAAAAGTGCGCGCGCTACCGATGTGCAGGTAGCCTGTCGGCGAAGGCGCGAAGCGAGCCCGAATCATGAAGTTTCAGTGTACAGAAGGGCTCAGGAATTTCGCGGAAGAGCCGAGGACCGGGCATGTAAGTCGATGAACTGATCCAATGTGAGTTGTTCGGCGCGCAAGCCCGCTTCGGGAAAAGTGTCTATTGCAGGGCCGTAGAAGGGGCGCAAGTTGTTGCGTAGGGTCTTTCGCTTGTGCGCAAAACAGCGACTCACAAAGGTCCGCAGCTCGCGCAAATCGGCAGGCGCTTCTGACTTGCGCTGAAAGAGGAGGGCTCCCGAATTTACTTTCGGCGGCGGAACGAATGCGGATGCCGAGACTTTAGAGATAAGCTCGACCTCGCATAGGAGCCGCGTTATCACCGTCAAATAACCATAGGCCCGAGTGCCGGGCGACGCCAACAACCTTTCGGCTACTTCCCACTGCACAAGAAATACCGCGCGCGGGAAGCGCGCGTCGAGCGCGAGGAACTTTTCGATGATCGGGGACGTGATGTAGTACGGCAAATTTCCGGCGATAACAGCAGGTCCCCATTCGGCAAGGTTCGTGGCGAGCACATCGGCAGCATGCAGATGGAATTTTTGCTCACCCGAGAACTTCGCACCCAAGATACCTCACGAGCGAAGCATCTATTTCGACGGCATGCAGCTCATCGGTACGCGGGAGAAGGTGTCGGGTCAGCGCTCCGCGCCCAGGCCCAATCTCTACGACACACCGGGTGCGATCGCCACAAGCGGCAGCGGCAAGCTGTTCCAGAATCGCGTCGTTGACGAGAAAATGCTGCCCTAGCTTGCGCGGCAAGCCTCAGTGTAAAACAGCGTGATCTTATGGCCTGAAGTGCTCGGCTGCAGCCTCGCGGTCTTCAGTCTGTGGCTGATGGCAGAATTCCGAAAGTCGAACCAAGTCGCCGGTCCCTAGTTCGCTCGCGATAGCATTAGCCGTCTCCAGGTGCGCCTCGCAAAGCGTAAAGGGTTTTTCGAGCGATAGATAGGGTGAGTAGTAACGTCGATCGGGAATGATGTCGCGGTTCATTTCCTGGAAAGCGGAGAGCTCCGAGGCGCCGACGAGCGTTTCCCAATCGAGTTCCGAAACGCCGCTGAGGAAGGGCGAATAGACCACGCGCTTGCCGGTGCGGCGGGCGTGGGCGCCGGCCCAAGCTCCTAAGAACGGTAATGAGGCCTCGCGCGGAAGGTCGTTCAAAACCTCTAGCAGGAACTTTGCCTTTACCACCGCGAATTGAGTCGAAACCGCGCTGACGGAGCGTTGTTTCCACATCTGCGCGAAGTATCCCGGATCCGCAAAAGAGCTGCCCCGGCTAGGGCAACCGCAAACGCCGGCAAAGCCAAAGTACTGGCCTGCTCCGGTGATTAACTCTTTTCCGTTGCGAATCCGGCCGCCAATCATGACCGTGTCAGGATGCAGTTCGAAGACGCCGAGCGCTTCCCAGGGCCAGTCGGGATCGTCGATTTGAACGTCTTCGGCCATGAACTGAACGAAACCATTTTCTTTCGCCGCATCTCGGGCGATGGGCAGAAGATCCTTGAGATCCGCCTCTAAGGGGTTGACCACCACAGAAGCGAAATACCTCGGTTCGCTGCGGCATCTGGAGAGGCGCCAATGCGCCGCCCCAGTCACACAGGGGCTGTAGTCGAGGCTGAATTTCGCAGGGTCGAGCCGAGCATCCAAAAAGCGCTGGAGCGTTTTCTTCTGAGAAGCGTGAACGTAGGGCTTATTCTCGGGGTGATCCGCGGTAGACCCCGCATGAGCTCGCCAACTGTAAAGAACCTCGGGAATGTGCACGGGCGTATCGCCCGCAAGCATGAAGCGGACAAACACATCCCAATCGGGACTGCCTTCTGTTTCCGGATCGCTGTAAACGTCCAGATCCAGCGCCTTCTCGCGATTGATTATCGACAGATGCGCGGTGTAGGGTGAATTCAGTAGAAGGACGGGATCCCAATCGGGTTTGAAATAGGGTTGGTAAGATCTCGTCCCGATGACTTTATCCTCGTCGCTATAGAGCAGCGACGGATAACCTGTGCGGCGCAAGTATGAGGCGATCACTTGCAGCGCATCGGGGTATAAGTAATCGTCTGCATCGACCGGCAGGACATAGCGGCCGCTCGCCTGCTCCAGGGAATGGCGCAAACCTCTAACAATTCCCGTGTTCGGCTCAACCCGATGCAACTTGATCCACGAATGTTGCCGCAGTCCTCGCAGGTAAGAAAGCAGCCTTCGGCCGGACGAACCATTGTCGAGGATGATCCACTCGCAAGCGCCGTCTAAATTCTGGCTGATGAGGGAATCTGCCAAAGCTTTGAGGTAACGCACGGGACTTCCGTCCCATACCGGTGTCAAGACCGATAGCAGCCCGGCTTCCGGCACGTCCGGGTAGAGCGCTTGGCGCAGTTCCAAATGGCGCGCCATCCATCGTTCGTATTCACGAGCTTCGCGGGTGGGGAAGGACTGCCCGGCCTGCCGCCGAAGAACACCCCTGACGTAGGCGGGAATCATGCGTCGCAGCCGGCGGGATATTGTCATCGGTCCAAAATACGTTGAACGACAGTCCGGTCGAAAAGTTTCCTATACTAACGCGAAAAAAGTGACGCAGCTTACGGTTCCTCGGAAGCCCTTGTTTCTTGATCGTACTACTAAGGGTGTATTCGGTAGCTCGTTGCTATCTTGCTAAAGGAGTATGAATCAGCAGGACGATCTCGAAGCTCAGCTTCGAGCCGCGAAAGACAAGCTGCAACAGCTTGAAGCTGACGTGCTGATGTCGCAACGGCAGATCGCCAAGATCTTGGAAGTTATTGAGAAGCAACAGGATCAACTGAATTCTCAGGGATCTTCGGTGGGCCGAATCGACCAAACATTGTCCGAACTCATGGGCGGGCGGACGTGGCGGGCGCTGCGCGCGGCCGGTAACTTGATCAAACGGCTTGTCCCTTCACGCGAGGGAGGGGGCGCCGGTTCATCCGTCGCGCTGACCGACAAGCGCTCCTACCTGATCTGCGATGAACCGAAGCCGACGGATAGAAACGCCCGGAGCGGGACCATTAAGATGCGAGGCTGGTGCCTGGCCGAAGGAGGAGTGGATCGGGTTCAGGTAGACATTCCCGGGTTGCCGCGCATCGAAGCGATTCCATCTGTGCCGCGTCCCGACATAAAGAAAGCGCATCCGGACCTGGACGAAACCGGCAAGTCGGGTTTCGTATTGGAGTTTGATTCGCTTCAGCTCGCTAACGGCCACCACTCAGTCACGTTGCGCTTGATCTCGGCAGGAGTCGCGATTCGGGAGACGAGGACATCCGTGATCATCGATCACGAAAGGGGCTTCGCCTCCGATTACGATCGCTGGATTCATGAATTCGAGCGTCCGGATAACGAGTTGATTCAGCTAAAGCTGCCAGGCATCCAGAAGCGGCCCCTGATCAGCATTCTGATGCCGGTGTACAACACCGATCGCGCTGAACTGAGGGCGGCCATCCAATCGGTTCTCGACCAGTCTTATGAAAATTGGCAGCTGTGTATCGCCGACGATTCTTCCGATCAGCCAGAGGTTCGAGAGACGCTGGATGAATTCGCGCGGCACGACTCCAGAATCAAACTAGCTTTTCAAGCTCAGCGGGGCGGGATCTCGAAGGCATGCAATGCCGCCTGGCAGATGGCGACGGGCGAGTACGTCGCGTTTCTCGACCACGATGACGAATTGGCTCCGCACGCGCTGGCGCACATTTGCGAGGCTCTGGAGCGCTGCCCGGAGGCCGACCTTATTTACAGCGATGAAGACAAGATAGATCGCCAGGGCAAGCGCTTTGACCCTTTCTTTAAGCCCGATTGGTCGCCGGACTTGCTGCTGTCGGAGAACTACATCTGTCATCTATTGGTGCTGCGGCAAAGCCTTGCCCAACGGATCGGCACGTTCCATTCAGATTGTGACGGGAGCCAGGATTACGATCTGATCCTGAGGGCGACAGAGCACGCCACGCGAATCGAACACGTTCCAAAGGTCCTTTACCATTGGCGGGCCGGGGTTGCTTCCACGGCAAGCGGAATCCAGAATAAGCAATACGCCCTAGACGCGGCGCAAGAAGCTCTGCAGCGGTATTGCGCTCGAGCGGGAAACCAGATGAGAGTAGAAGCGGCCCACATTGTGGGACGCTGGCGGGCGCGATATCGAATACCGGATGGAACTCGCGTCAGCATCATCATCGCGTCGGGCGGCAAAGCGGAGGTGTTGCGCGTCAACCTGGACAACCTGTTTCGAAAGACGACTTACGCGGATTACGAAGTAGTGGTGGTTGACAATTCGAAAAGCACTCTGATCGAGAAGCTGGTAAGCCAATTTCAATCGGCTAATCGCGCTTTGCGCTACATCGACTGGCGCAACAAGCCGTTCAATTATTCGGAAATCAATAACATGGCGGCGCGGCAATCCGAGTCACCGGTACTGCTGTTTCTGAATGACGACACGTCCGTGATTGCTCCCGAGTGGCTGCAATCGATGCTGGAGTTGGCCGCGCGGCCGGAGGTAGGCGCGGTGGGGGCCAAACTTCTTTATCCGGACCAGCGTATCCAGCACGCCGGAGTAGTCATGGGTATTTACGATAATTGCGGGCACGCCTTCAAAGGCAAGGACGGGAATGCGAGCCATTACTTCGATTTTTCAGACGTCATTCGCAATGTGAGCGCCGTCACGGGAGCGTGCCTGATGACCAAAGCGGATGTTTTTTGGCAGGTGGAAGGCTTCGATGAAAGCGAATTTGCCGTTGCTTTCAATGACGTCGATCTGTGCCTGAAAATCGGCAGCTTGGGTTATCGCGTGCTCTACACGCCGTACGCCGTGTTGCACCATCACGAAGCATTTTCGAAAACCTCGAAGGACCTTCTTCCGCACCCGGAAGAGGTCGCGCGCATGCGATTTAAATGGGGGCAAGTTATCGCGGCAGATCCTTACTACAGTCCGAACCTCACGCGGAAGGATGAGGATTATTCGTTGCGGACGCGCGGGTAGCAGGATGCGGAAAAAGGACAACGCTGACGGGACTGTGAAAAAATTGGCGGATTAGGTCGCTCACGCTTCCGGCTCAGTTTCAGTATCAAGGACTTACGAAGGCGGTCGCGCGCGGTTCCGTAACCGTTATTGGCGGAACACGAGCGGTCTGAACAAGATACTTACGTCGCCGGTGATCGGTTGCGCGAGAGCCAAAACGCTGGGAAACGACGGAAGCGAGATGTTGTTGTCTTGCAGCCGCGAGGCATCACCGACGAAGGATGCGGATGCGTCGCGAACCGCATAGTCGGTAATACGTCCTTTGCCATCCAGGCTAATCGTCAGGATGACGGAAGATCGCAGTTCCATAGGCACAAGATTGGCAGCCGCGTGATCGGCATACATCACCGGCACTTCGTAACTCACATTGTGGGTGTTGCTTTCTATGGTGAATGCCAAAGCTCCGAAAAGGATGACACTCGACAACAATCCGCCGGTTGCCGGAATGGTTAACGGGCGCATGAACTGATCGACTCGGAACTTCCAGTTACACCACGCACGCCTCAAACGAGAACCTAAGCGGTCAACAACCGCCTGCTGTTCCCGCGATGCCAGCACACGTAAGCCAGCGCCCAAAGCCGCCGGTGTATGGGCCTCAGGCAAGCGCCCCAGCGCGGAACGCACCGAACTTATGCCGTCAAATCGAACGGAGCACGATGCACACTCATTCAGGTGCGCTTCTACCCGGGAATGCTCGTCTTTGCGCAGCCTTCCGTCTACGAATTCAGCTCTTCGGCGTCTGGCACTCCAGCAAATCATGGGCGTTCCATTCTTTTCTCAATCACTAACCGGCCACAACTTCAGCAAAGCCCTGGTCAGGCCGCTGCGTGAGTTCCCGGCGCAAGGCCTCGCGGCCGCGCAGAATTCTCGATTTCACAGTGCCGAGCGAGACCTGCAAGATCTCCCCAATCTCCTCATAACTTAAATTCTGTATATCTCTAAGAACAACGGCCGTCCGAAATACCGGGTTGATTTTGGTGAGCGCCTTCTCGATCAAGCTGCGCGTTTCGCTGTCCAGCACCTGATCAAAGGGTGAGCGTCCCGGATCTCGCGCCAAGTCGACCGGACGGTCGCGGTCCGTTCCATCCTTTTCCATCGACACCTCGCGGCGGCAGCGGCGCACCCACCAGCGGTGATGATTATGAGCTTCATTTATCGCGATGCGGTAAATCCATGTCCGGAGGCTGCTCCGCTCGCGAAAAGAATTCACGCCTCGAAAGATCTTCAGGAACACGTCCTGAACCACATCGCAGGCGTCCGTCTGGTTTCCCAGAAGCCGGTAAACCAAGCCAAAGACGGGCTGTTCATAGCGAGTGATCAGCTCTTCGTAAGCGCCCTCGATCCCGGCCCGCAGGCCGCGTAAAATACGAGCGTCTTCCTCTGAAATCCCGGCCGGGGCGCCCGCCAGGATGGATAAAATGCCCGTATTGCCCACTAACGGTTGCGCCATCGCTTGGAGTATTCTACATTAACCGCGCACAACGGACACGAACAGCCTGTGCGCTACACTTCTAAACCCGCGCACTCGAGAATGCCGGCTGTCTAGATAGACACCGCGCGCGGCCAGTAAGTTCCTTTATTCAGCGCACACCGCCCGATAGTACGCCTCGTACTGCGGGATGATTAGATCCGTGCAAAAACGGGTTTGAGCTGTGTTGCGAGCCGCTTGGGAGATTCTGGCGTGCAATTGTTGGTCGGTCAGCAACTGCGTCAGACGAGCGGCTTGGGCCACCGTATCGCCTACCGGTTCCATATACCCATCTACTTCATGGGTAATCAGGTCAGGCACGCCGCCGGTTCGCGTGGCCACGGGTGGAACCCCGCAAGCCATAGCTTCCAGCGCCGCCAAACCGAAGGCTTCCATTTCGCTGGGCAGATGAAGCGCGTGCATTCTTGGGATCAGCCGCTCCATATGATCTTGTTTGCCCAGAAAACGGACGTGCGCCTCGACGTGCAGCTCTCGTGCCAGGCTTTCCGCTGATCCCCGGTCGGGCCCATCGCCGGCCATGACCAATTCGGCATCGACGATGCTCGGCGGACCTTGGCGAAGGCGTGAATGCAATCGAGCACACGCTTGACCGGCCGAAAATTTGAAATGTGCAGAATGCGTTTACGCCCTTTGCTCCTGGCCTCCTCGTCGGGCTGATAGAGGGAACAGTTCACAAAGTTGTAAATGACCTCAATGGGATTACTGACGCCGAAGAAATCGACTGTCCGTCGGCGCATAAATTCACTGATCGTGGTGATTCCATCGGACTTTTCAATGGAGAATTTAGTGATGGGGAAATAGGATCGGTCCGTACCGACCAGGGTGATGTCCGTCCCATGCAGCGTGGTGATGAAGGGCAAGCGCCGCCCGACCGTCATTTGCTGGGCCAGCAGAGCGGAAATAGAGTGCGGGATGGCGTAATGCACATGCAAAAGATCGAGACTGTGCCGGTCGGCTACTTCCGCCATTCGCGAGGCCAGGGCGAGAGTGTAAGGCGGGTATTGAAACAGCGGATAGGCGGAGACTTCTACCTCGTGGTAATAGATTCCGGGCGTATCGGGATCGAGCCGGATCGGGTTGGCATAGCTGATGAAGTGCACCTGGTGCCCGCGGTGAGCGAGTTCGAGGCCGAGTTCCGTGGCGACGATGCCGCTGCCTCCGTAAGTGGGGTAGCACGTGATGCCGATCCGCATGGTTCCAGTATCGAACTGGCGCAGCTTACGCGGTCAGCACAATTTTGCCGATGTGCTCGCCACTTTCCATACGCTCGTGCGCGAGCCGCGCATCTTTGAGGGGAAAGGTCGAGTCGAGAATTGGCCGGATGGGATCTTTGGCAGGCAAGAGCGGCCATACATCGCGGAGCAGACGGCGAGCGATCTCACCTTTCTCTTCGGCACTGCGGGCGCGCATGGTGGATGCCACCACCCGGCAGCGCTTGCGCATCAGTTTGCCGATATCGAGTTGGCCAGTACGCCCGCCTTGGGTAGCGACGATCGAGAGACGGCCTTCAGTCGCTAATGCGTCGACATTCTTTTCGAGATACGGACCGCCGACCAGATCAAGCACGACGTTCGCGCCGCGCCCCGCCGTGAGCCGTTTTACTTCGGCGACGAAGTCCGTTTCCTTGTAATTGATGGCGTGAGCCGCTCCAAAGCCCAAGCAAGCCTCACACTTCTTCTGGCTGCCAGCGGTGGCGATGGGAATCGCGCCCCAAGCCCGGCTCAGCATAATGGCCGTGCTGCCGATTCCACTGGTACCACCGTGAATCAACACGGTCTCGCCGCGAACCAAACCGGCGCGCGTGATCAGGTTGTCGTAAACCGTGAACATATTCTCCGGGAGGGTCGCGGCTTCGATGGTGGTCCAGCCCTCGGGAATTGGAAGCACCTGCACGGCAGGCGCTGCGCAGAATTCCGCGTAGCCGCCACCGGTGAGGATGGCACAAACGCGATCGCCTGGTCTCCAGCCTTCTACACCTGGGCCGAGCGAATCGATTGTTCCAGCAACGTCCAGTCCCGGAATATCGGATGCTCCAGGCGGCGGTGGATATTTGCCTTGGCGCTGCAATGTATCTGCTCGCGCGATACCGGCAGCTTCGACGCGAATCACCACCTCGCCATTTCCGGCAACAGGCTTCGCGCGCTCGACGGGCTTCAGTACATCCGGCGGTCCGAAAGAAGAGATCTCGATGGCGATCATGCGCAGATCACTTCAGGAACCCGCTGGCTCCGGAACCGCTGGAACTGAGTTCGTCGTTCAGCGGATCATCGAGCGCGAGCAGATTCCGCAACTCCGGAGAGAGCGCCGCCTGGGTCTCGGGGCGGAGCAATTTCTTTTGGTATTGCTGCTGCGGTTTATCGTAGCGGCAATAGAATGCATGCAGAGCGCGCCGATGATTCGCTGTCTTGTTGGCTGTGCCGCCATGCCATGCATGCGTATTCATAACCACCACGCTTCCGGCTGGAGCAAGCAGAAGCACCTCGTCAGGATGCGGCTCCGCCGGGTCTCGAAGCAACTCCTGGGGAAATTTTCCCCAGCTTTGCGACCCCGGAACTACGCGCGTGGCCCCGTTTTCGGGCGTGAAATCGTCGAGCAGCCAGATCGTATTGCAGACCCAGAATCCCTCGTTATCGGGTAAAGCGCCAGCGTCGCAATGCAGCGGCTGAGCCTGCTGGCTGTGGGGATTCGCCGAGCGTGCGTTAAAACTACTCAGTTTGAACCGCGGGCCGAGCACGTGCGCGACGAGTTCCAGAACGCGGGGCATGGCAATCAGCCGCTGAAAAATTTCACCTTTGTCGACTAGATTTGCGAGCCTTCTTGCGCCTGGCTCCTGGCGGAATTCGGAGCCTCCGTTCTCGCCCTCGCTTTGGTGGAGCTCATCTACTCGATGGCGAACCTGCTTGAGTGTTTCGCTATTCAGGAAATTCTCGAGGACGACATAGCCTTTAGCGTCAAGGCTTTCCTGTTCGGATGGGGTCATAGATCACCTACAACAAAAGTTTACAAACCGCGGCATCTGTGGTACGTCTTGAGTTCCAATGGGTTCACATCTTCGCTTCAGCTTTCCAAAACTTCTTCTTGTATTGGCGGCGTCTTATCAGGTTTCGTGGGCGCAGCAACAGCCCGGGCAAACCACGGATCCGCAGGCCACACCCGCGGCCCAGCAATCGACGACCGCCGATCAAACCACACCGCAGGCGCAGCCCGTGCTTCCCTGGCAAAACCAGAAAAAGCCTCCGGAGGACCCGCCTATTCTTGAGGACGGCGGCCTGTCTATTGAACCGATCTATTGGTTGAACCGAGCTCAGCCGCTGATGCGCGGCGGGGCCGCTGCGACGGCATATGGAACGCTGGGCTATCCGGGCAACGCCAGACCCAGCCTGGGAGGCGAAGCCAGCATCCCGGCGGGAAGATCGAACACGCTGCGATTATCCTACTTCCGGGTGCAGGGTCACGGAAACTCGACGCTTACCCAGGACGCGACGATCTTTAGCCAAGCGTATAACGCCGGCGATTTTATCAACGCCAGCTACAACCTTCAGAGCGCGAAGCTTTCCTGGGATTTTCTGTCGTATACCTGGTACAAGCCTTCCGGGAAGATTCGTTTCAAAACGCTTTACGAGGTACAATTCGTAACTATTTCCACGAATCTGGAGGCGCCGTTGAAGCCTACAACGACCGATTCGAGCGGAAACGTAAATGACAATACGGCAAACGGATCGAAGAATCTCATCTACCCGACTTTAGGCGTCGAGTTTGAAGAGGCGCTTGGCCATCATTTCCGATGGGAGGTAAAGGCCTCAGGTTTCGACATCCCTCATCGCGGGAATATTTACGATGCGCAAGCGGACATTGCTATTCGCGTTGGACAGGTTGAGATCCTCGGGGGAGAGCGAGTTTACCACTTCAAGACGTCGCCGCAGGCTGACGAATATTTCGGCGACACGTTGTCGGGAGCGTGGGTGGGTGTCCGATATTACTGGGGACGCCCGCAATAGCTGAACGGCAGACGGCGCTAGCCGAGAGTGAGCCACAGGCCGGCGGTGACCTCGGCGACCGAGAAACCAAGTATTAGCCGGGGATTCTCAGCGAAATATTCAAGAATGTCATCGATGAGTGGCGTACCACACTCCAGACTTCGTGCATACTTTTCGGGCGCGACGAATGCTCTGACGCCATCTGCTAATAGCAAAAGACCGAGTGACCTGCGAATTGGTTTTAAGCTTCATTCTTTCCTTATGTGGAATGGACGCTTCTTTTTGGTATTCGGCGTCAGATGCAGTGCTATCTTCGGGAAATCCAGCTTAGATGACAGCCGTCGATCTATCAAGCGACGCCGGATTAGTGGCCATGGTCCTGCTGACTGTGAATATCCTGCTTGGGCTTTTTCTTTCGGCCCGTTATAACCCGGTTCGCAGCTGGCCTCACCGCCGGATTCCAATCTTCGATATTCACAATTGGACCGCCTATATCGCGCTCGGCTTGGTTTTCTTGCATCCCATACTCCTTTTGTGTTCGAGTACGGCGGGATTCCATATCGGCGACGTTCTCTTGCCGATTCACTCGCCTAAGCAGACGCTCTACAACTGCTTCGGAGCGCTCGCGTTCTATTGCGTGGTCTTCGTTGTCGTGACGTCGTATTTGCGTTTCCGGCTGGGGAGCAGGCTATGGAAGAAGCTTCACTACGTCGCCTATGCTGCCGCCGCTTTCGTGTTTGTGCACGGAATTCCGATCGATCCCGAGTTGAAGAATGCGCCCCCTGATCCGCTCGATGGCGAAAAGATTTTAGTGGAAGTTTGCGCGTTACTGATCGTTGTCGCGACGATTTGGCGGGTTCGCTATCAGCCCAAGAAACGGGCGCTTCGGGCGTCGGTGCGAAGCGTCGATTATGAGGCGGTGTAGACCGGCCTCACAGCCCGGCTGCTTCGCACCCATTTCACGATCGAAAAAACGCTGCCAGCGAGGCAAAAGAAAATAAATCCGATCATCGTCCACTTGAACGCGGGCAGGTTGACGATGCGGAGAATGGTACGTCCGTACTTGATCGCGAGCAAGCTCAAGATGACGAATCGAACTGTGCGGCTGGCTGCTACGGTCCAAAGCAATCGCGGCCGCGGATAACCTAAGGCGCTGGCCGTCGCTATCACCATGGTGAACGGAAAAGGAGGGGGCGCGAGACAACCGACGATCAATGCCCGTCCGCCTTTTTCGCCGACTTTGCGCTTCAGGTAGTTGAATCGCGATTGACCCGCGACCTTTTGCACTCCCGCTTCGCCGCCTTTTCGAGCGACCAGGTCCAGCAGAAATACTCCCAGCGTCGATCCGCATACCGCCGAAAGTACATAGAAGGGAAACGCTTCGTGGTGGCGAGCCACCAAGGCAACTACGAGCAGATCATTGCCAAAAGGCAAGAACAAGAAGGATGAATCCATCACCCCCATCAACAACGGGCCGAAATATCCCAGATGGAACAAGAAATGAAGGAGCGGACGAAAGAATTGGGTCAAGTTGGTGGTGCTCGCTCGCCTTCCAGTAAGCTATATGTCTGTGAGATGCCAAGGGTTTATTAAGGTTGCGCTCCTGAGCGCGGTTATCCTGCCGGTTCTTTTCGTGAGTGCCCGCGCCCAAACGGGACCGCCCACCTCTCCTTTGCCGACAAAGAGGCCGTTGCGCGTCCTGGTAGTCGCCGAAACCAAAGGCTTCGAGCACGACTCCGTTCCGGACGCCATGGCAAACGTCTGGAAGATGGGGCATGAAAGCGGATTATGGGAGGCGACCCTTCGGACCGATACGGAGCTGATTACCAAAACCAATCCTAAAGCACGAAACGTGAAGACGCTCGACGATTTCGACGCTTTAGTGTTCGCCAGCACTACCGGGGAGCTGACCTTGACCGACGACCAGAAGCGGGACATGATGTCGTTCATCCACGATGACGGAAAAGGATTCGTCGGAATTCATGCGGCGCTCGATACAAACTACAAATGGCCGGAATACGGGGAAATGATCGGCGGCTGGTTTGACCAGCACCCTTGGAGCACGTTTTGGGCACCGATCGTCCTGGAGGACCCGAGTTTCCCCGCAGTGCGCCACTTCCCCAAGGCGTTCATGAAATATGACGAGATTTATCAGCCGAAATCGTGGTCTCGCGACAAGGTGAACGTCCTGCTGAGCCTGGATCCGAATAAGCTCGACTACAACAACCCGCGCGTTCACCGGACCGATCACGACTTCGCTGTCGCTTGGTCAAAAATGTACGGAAAAGGGCGCGTCTTTTACTCGACGCTCGGGCATACGAAACAGTCTTGGGACGATCCGGATATTCAGAAAATGTATTTTGAGGCGATCAAGTGGGTCCTCGGATTGACCGAGGGCAGCACCGCTTCCCATCCAAAGCCCGGCATGTAGCTTCAGCCGATTTCAACCAAATCGGGAGCGACGCGCTTCAATTGTCCGCAGGCTGCAAAGATATCCAAGCCGCGCGGTTTTCGAATGAAGCAGGGCACGGCTCTGCGAACGGTGTTTTGAAATGCTTCGACGCGCTCGGGATGGGGAGTTTCAAAGGGAATGCCTGGTCCCGGATTCAGGGCAATCAGATTCACTTTGCAATTCAGATTTGCTATTAAGCGGACGACTCGCTTGGCATCCGCATCTGTATCGTTCACGCCCTTCAGCAACACGTACTCGAAACTCAGCTTCTCCCACGGGCGCAGCGGGTATTCGCGGCAGGCGTCCATCAGGTCTTTCAGGTGATGCTTCCTGGTGATCGGCATTAGCTCGCGGCGCTGCTCTTCGCTGGATGCATTCAAGGAGATCGCCAGCTTGGGCCGAATCTCGGCGCGGCCGAGCTCCCGAATTTGGGGAACGATGCCGGAAGTGGAGAGGGTTATACGTTTCTGCGATAGCGCGATCCCATCGGGGTCGGTCAGGAGACGCGTCGCTTTCAGGACATTCTCGAGGTTCAGTAACGGCTCTCCCATGCCCATCATCACGACATTCATGCGCGCGCCGGTGGGTTTCAGGCCGTTCGCACGGGCAATGAATAACACCTGACCTACGATCTCCCCAGCGGTCAGATTCCGTTCGAGCCCCATCAACGCCGTCAGACAGAATTTGCAATCTACCGGACATCCGACCTGGCTGGAGATGCAGATCGTATCGCGGGCCTCTTCGGGCATAAGAACTGCTTCTACTGTCCGGTTATCCTGGAGCCGTAATAAATATCGCCGCGTGCCATCACTGGAATCGAAGCGCCGCTCGACCGCTGGCAGGCCTAGCAAGCCCTTTGTAAGCAGCTCATTCCGAAGGACTTGCGGAAGATTTGAAACTTCCGACAAATTAGCCACTTGTTTCCGGTATAGCGCGTCATATAGTTGTCGGGCGCGATAGGCGGGCTGCTCCGGGCCAAGCAATTGTTGCAGGTCGGGAAGCTCCATTCCTACTAGCGCGCGGCTCTCAAGTAGTTGCAGCATCAAGTTTTAGTGTACCGACGTACACTTAGAAGGGCACTTATATATGGTTCTGGCAAGCCCACACGTGAGAGAAATTGAACGGGCGACTCTTCCCAACGGGCTCCGCATCGTTACGGAAGAAATGCCATATGTCCGTTCGGTCTCTCTGGGCGTGTGGATCGGCAGCGGCTCCCGAATGGAACGAGGCGCGGAGAACGGCCTTTCCCATTTCATTGAGCACATGGTGTTCAAGGGCACCGCGCACCGGTCGGCGGAGGATATTGCCAAGTCGGTCGATTCGGTCGGCGGCGGATTGGACGCCTTCACCAGCAAAGAATTGGTCAGCTTCAACACCAAAGTGCTGGATGAGCATCTGCCGCTCGCTTTGGATATTCTGGCGGACTTGGTCTTGAATCCGCTGTTCCGCGAAACCGATATTGAGAAAGAAAAGGGCGTGATCCTCGAAGAGATCAAGATGGAGGCGGATCAGCCCGAGTTCGTGCTGCACGAGACCTTCATCAGCAACTTTTGGAAGGGCCACGGATTAGGCAAGCCAATTCTTGGAACGAGAGAGACGGTTAAGAAATTTGCGCAGCCGATGCTGTTCGATTATTTCAAGCGCGTCTACTCGCCGAGGAACATCCTGATCACGGCGGCCGGCAATCTGGATCACGACGATATTGTTAAGCGCGTCCGCGATAAATTTGCCGGGCTGGAGGAACGCGGTGCTTTGCCGGCGGACTCGGTCCCGAAACCGCACGCGCCCATCATTCTGAAGAAGAAAGAATCGCTGGAGCAGGTCCACATCGCGCTTGGCGTACCGGCATATCCGCTGGCGCACGAGCTTCGGTTTCCGCTCTACATACTGAACACGGTTTTAGGCGGGGGAATGAGTTCCCGGTTATTTCAAAATATCCGCGAAAAGCAAGGGCTTGCTTATGCGGTGTACTCGGAGCTGAATCTTTTCAGCGATACGGGTTGCTTCACTGTTTACGCGGGGACGGCCGTTGAAACCGCGAAGCAAGTGGTTACCTCTGTCATTCACGAGTTCAAGCAGCTAAAAGATGACTTCATCGGCGAGGACGAGCTCCGGCGAGCCAAGGATCATCTGAAAGGGTCGCTCATGCTTAGTCTGGAATCGACCTCGAGCCGTATGTCGAATCTCGCCCGCCAGGAATTGTATTTCAACCATTTCATGTCGCTCGACGAAATGCTCGAAAGCATCGAAAACGTCAGCGGCGAGGAAGTACAGATGATCGCTCAGGAATTCTTCCGGCCCGAGAACATTGCGTTAGCTATGCTCGGACGAATTGGCGAGATTGAAGTTACTCGGGACGATCTGGTTTGCTAGCGTTTGCGCTAAAGCTTTTCAGCTTCTCGTCCAAATATTGAAGAGACTGTTCGAGCTGCTCCCGATACTTCGGGTTAGTTGCCGCGGCAAGATCCCGCAGCACTCTGGTGCGTGACAGCTCGATGCTTTCGCGTTCCCGCTGACGATTCAATTGGTCTTGACTGACCTGACGCGCTCTGGATTGCGAAGCGCGGGTCTCGGCTGCCTCAATTTGTGACTCGACAGCCTTACTCTCCCAGCCGCGTGCCATAACTTCAGTTTGGCACAGTCGTCCTCCGAAGTAACAGCCGGCACAACGGAGCGGGACGCCAGTTTCACACCTGCATGGTAGGCGTCCCGCCCTGTGCCGGCTAGGTAAGAACCTTTTCCAGCTTTTGCAGGTTAGGCTGCTCGCCCAATACGATCAGGAAATCGCCTGCGTCAATCTTCGTCTCGGCGGGAGGATTGAAAATCATCTGGGCGTCGGATTTGCGTATGGCGAGAACAATCACTCCAAAATCCCGCCGCTGCAGTATTTCACCCAGACTTTTCGAGACGAACTCGGCCTCCGGAGCGACGCAAACCTGCTCCATCATGATTTTAGGAGCCATGCCGGTAGTGGCAAAATCGAGAAACTCTACGACGTGAGGCCGGACCAAAGCCTGCGCCAAGCCGGTGTCCTGCCATGGTATACGGTGCGAAGACGGTATCGGCGCCGGCGCGGCGCAGCTTTCCTTCGGATTCTTCCTCCGCGGCTCGCGTCACAACCGTCAGCTTAGGGTTGAGCGTTTTGGCGGAAAGAATAATAAAGAGGTTTTCGGCATCCGAGGGCAGGGCGGCAATCAGTCCGCGAGCGCGCATTACGCCGATCTCGCGCAGACTGTCATCATGGGTCGCGTCAGCCACCACGGCCACCATGCCCGCATGCATGGCTCGCTCGACGCGCTGCTCGTTGCGATCGACCACGATGAATGGAGCGTTCGCCCGCTGCAGCTCATAAGAGGCGTTGCGGCCCACGCGGCCGAACCCGCAAACAATAAAGTGGTCGTGCATTTGCTGGATCATGCGTTTTTTCCTGCGTTGTCCATACCGGTCTTGCAACTCCAGTTCAATGATCGTCTGCGTCATGGCGCCCACAGCGAAAAACACCGCACTCACGCCAAAAAGAATTAAGAAGGAATTAAAAATTCTTCCGGCGTGACTAAGCTGATGGATTTCCTGATAACCGACCGTCGTGATGGTGATCAGCGTCATGTAGAAGGCATCGAACAGCGGATATCCTTCGATGATTTGGAAGCCTACCGTTCCGGCGCCCAACGTAAACAGCAGTAGCGCTGCAATGAAAAAAGCGCGGCGGACCAGTCGGCGATCCATGAAGGTATCCAGTATAGACTCGCGGCCCGATCGGCAATCGAAGATTGACTGTTATTCTGGTCGGTAAAGGCCCGCATTTCCGCTGTTTCGCTCATGCCGCAGTTGCGCTATATCACTCCACACGGGATCACTGTCACCCGGTCCGGCTCTAAAGTTCCGTATAGGCGTGGTTTAGAGCACCTTCTGAAACAGCTCGATACCAAGCGCGGCATTTATCTCTCCTCCGGTTACGAATACCCGGAGCGCTATTCACGCTGGGATGTCGCGAGCGTCGCCCCGCCTTTGGAAATCGTTGGGCTTGGACAAAAGCTTGAATTTCGTGCGCTGAATCAGCGCGGTGAAATTCTGCTGAACCTGCTTACGCCTGTTCTCGAGCAGCATTCACACAGGCAGAGCTTCTTGAGATCGCCTTATGCAATTGCGCTGGAATTGAAGACGTTTTCCGAGCGTTTTCCCGAAGAAGAACGCAGTAAGCAGCCATCACCGTTTTCTATTTTGCGAACTTTGGTTCAAGAGTTCCGGCATCCTGACGATTCGCGGCTGGCGCTTGGTGGGGGCTTTCGGGTACGACTTGCTGCTGAAGTTCGATCCTATTCGCTTGCGACTGCCGCGCGAGGATCAAAAAGATCTGCATCTTTTCCTGTGCGACGACATTTACTTCATGGATCGCAAGAAGGAGATCATCGAGCGCTTCCAGTACGATTTTGCCGGTGAGGGCGGAGATACAGCCGGCCTGGCGCGTACCTCGCCTGAATTTGCATCGGTGCGATCGACTGGCGCTCGCAGCGAAATCGTCTCCGATCACAGTCCGGAAGAGTACATGGCGAAGGTCGAAACCGTTCGCGAAGGGATGCGCCAAGGCAACTACTACGAAGTGGTTCTTCGGCAAACGTTCAGCGCTCCTTTCGACCGCAGCCCCTCTGAGTTATTCCGCCGCATTCAGAAAGTCCAGCCCTAGCCCTTATGAGTTCATCCTCCAAATGGGAGACGAACAGCTTGTGGGAGCGTCCCCGGAGATGTTCGTGCGCGTCGAAGGCGATCGAGTGGAAACCTGCCCCATCGCAGGCACCGCGCGACGCTCGGGTGATCCGCTGCGCGATGCGGAAAGCATCCGGCAATTGCTCAATTCGACTAAAGAAGAATCAGAGCTGACCATGTGCAGCGACGTAGACCGCAACGATAAATCGCGCGTCTGCGTTCCTGGTTCTGTGCGGGTGATTGGACGGCGGCTGATTGAATCGTACGCGGGACTGTTCCATACCGTCGATCACGTAAAGGGTACGTTGATGGATGGCTTCGATGCACTCGACGCTTTCCTTACTCACATGTGGGCCGTTACGATTATCGGCGCGCCGAAGAAAGCGGCCGCTCAGGCAGTTGAAGATCTCGAAAAAGATGCTCGCGGCTGGTACGGCGGAGCTATCGGGATGCTGAGCCTGAATGGCGATATCAATACCGGCATCACCATTCGGACGGTTCATTTGAAAGACGGCATCGCCCGCTACGCCGCCGGCGCGACACTGCTCTACGATTCAGATCCCAAGGCGGAAGATCAGGAATGCCGTCTCAAGGCAACAAACTTTTTCCGCGCTCTCTATCCCGCCGTCGCTTCCGGCCCTGAAGTTCATGAGACGCGGCGCGTGGGCGAAGGCGTGCATCTGCTGCTGGTCGATAACGATGATTGCTTCATCCATACGCTGGCGAATTATGCCCGCCAAACAGGCGCCACGGTTTCCACATTTCGTTCGAACGTAGCGCTGGACGTTATCGATTCAACTAAGCCTGACATTGTTCTGATTTCGCCCGGTCCGGCCCGTCCCGCTGATTTCGGCGTGCCAAAGCTTGTACAGGAATTGGCGAAACGCGGAATCCCGACATTCGGCGTGTGTCTTGGATTGCAAGGGATTGTCGAAGCGTTCGGCGGTCAACTGGATGTGCTGGATTATCCAATGCACGGCAAAGGTTCGTCCGTTTCGCATTATGGAAAGGGCGTATTCCGAGGCTTGCCCTCACCGTTCCGGGTTGGGCGCTATCATTCTCTGTACGCGAATCGCGACAGTTTTCCGGCGTGTCTCGAGATCACGGCTGAATCCGAAGATGGCGTCATCATGGGCGTGCGGCATCGCCATTTGCCGATTGAAGCCGTGCAATTTCACCCGGAATCCATTCTTACGCTCGAACGGGATTGCGGACTTCGCCTGATGGAGAACATGATCGACACGTACGCCCGTGCCGCAGCCGCCGTGGAGCAAAGTTAGCAGCTTGAGTTCCCCCCGGAGCGTTGCGGTCGTGGGCGGCGGACTTGCAGGTCTTGCGACGGCCGTGGCGCTGGCATCTGCCGAACAAAACGTAACTCTGTTTGAAGCGCGCCCTTTTTTGGGTGGCAGAGCGACCTCTTATCCGCTCAACGCCGCCGATGAAACCAGCCCAGTCATCGACAACTGCCAGCACGTGCTGCTGCGCTGCTGCACGAATCTGCTCGACTTTTACAAGCGGCTCGGCGTGGCGGACCGCATACAGTTTTACCGGGAGTTTTATTGGATCGAACCCGGCGGCCGCACTTCGGTGATGCGCCGAGGCGTGTTGCCAGCCCCATGGCATTTCACTGGATCGTTCCTGAGACTCCGATTCCTTTCTCTTTCGGACAAGATGAGTGTCGCGAACGGTCTTCTCGCCATCAAATACGAATACGGAAAACGAACCGATCTTGACCAGATCACGATGCTGGATTGGCTGCGCGAGAAAAAACAAACCAAGCGGGCGATCGAGCGCTTCTGGCATCAGGTCTGCGTGAGCGCCATCAGCGAAGATCTCGACCGCATGGCCGCCAGTCACGGTCTTCAGGTCTTTCATCTCGGTTTTCTTTCACGTGCGGATTCCTACGAATTCGGTGTTCCGGCTGTACCGCTAGGCGACCTATACTCCGAAGATGCGTGGTCTTCTTATCCGCAGGTAAAGATTGCGCACCGCGCGCCCGTGCAAGAAGTGCGCATTGAGAATAACCGGGTGATCGGGATCACCGTGAATGGCGAGAGCATTACGGCTGATGCATACGTTCTCGCCGTGCCCTTCGAACGGCTCGCAACGCTTGCACCTGGGCTTAGTCTCAATTTATCGAGATTCACTCACTCGCCTATAACCGGTATTCATCTGTGGTTCGACCGCCCCATTACCGATTTGCCGCACGCTACTCTGCTGGACCGCACGATCCAGTGGATGTTCAACAAGCATGAGGGACGGCACATCCAACTCGTCGTCAGCGCGTCCCGGAGTTTAACGGAAATGCCTCGAGGGGAAGTGATCGAGCTCGCCCTCAAAGAACTAAGGGAGTTCTTTCCGGCCGTTCAGCAAGCCAAACTCGAGCGCGCTCACGTCGTGAAGGAAATCCGGGCGGTTCTCTCCGCAGCTCCGAATCTTGAGCACCAAAGACCGGTCAGCGCAACGTCCATTCCGAACCTTTTTCTGGCCGGCGATTGGACCCGATCAGGCTGGCCCGCCATCATGGAAGGCGCGGTGCGGAGCGGGTATCTAGCGGCGGAAGCGGTTCTGCGCTCGTTCGGGGATTCCTGGAAGTTCCTAGTACCCGATGTGGCTTAGCGCTGATTCGATTTCAAAATCTTCTTGCGCAGACGAATGGATTTTGGCGTCACTTCGACCAGCTCGTCTTCGCGAACAAACTCGATGGCCTGCTCCAGATTTAGAATTCGCGGCGGTATCAGCCGAATCGCTTCGTCCGACGTGGATGCTCGCATATTAGTCAGTTTCTTTTCCTTGATGATGTTCACGTCCAGATCGCTGTCACGTGAATTCTCGCCGATGATCATTCCTTCGTAGACTTCCGTGGTGGGCGATATGAAAATGACGCCGCGTTCTTGCAAGTTGTAAATGGCGTAACTGGTGGCAATACCAGCGCGGTCGGCTACCAAGGATCCAGTGGGGCGCATCGCGATAGCGCCCTGCCATTCGATATAGCCATGAAAAAGCGAGTTCATGATCGCCATGCCCTTCGTTTCGGTCAGCATCTCGCTACGAAGGCCGATCAGCCCGCGTGATGGGATGTGGAACTCGAGCCGCACTCGCCCGGAGCCGTGATTGACCATCTTGGCCATCTTGCCTTTGCGGCTTCCCAGCTTTTCTATTACCACGCCGATAAACTCTTCCGGGCAGTCGATCACCAGCAGTTCGACTGGCTCATGCAGAACGCCATTGATCTTGCGCGTCAGGATCTCTGGGATTTCCCGACCTGAAGCTCGTAGCCTTCGCGGCGCATCATCTCGATGAGAATCGCAAGCTGCAATTCGCCGCGGCCCATCACTTTGAACGCATCGGGTCCACCGGCTTCTTCCACGCGAATGGACACATTCGTCAACAGTTCCTTATCGAGGCGGTCGCGAAGATTCCGCGAGGTTACGTACTCGCCTTCGCGTCCGGCAAAGGGCGAATTGTTGATGGTGAACGTCATCGCAATCGTAGGCTCATCGATAGCGATGTTCGGCAGCGGTTCGGGCTTTTCGGCGCTGGTGATGGTTTCGCCGATGGTGATTCCTTCGACGCCCGCGATGGCGAGAACATCGCCGGGCTTGCCGATGGTTTCATCGACGCGCTTCAAGCCTTCGAATGAGTAAAGCTTCGTGATGCGTGTTTTCTGCAAGGAGCCGTCGAGCTTGACGATTCCAACGTCGTCACCGTACCGCAACGTCCCATTGAATACCCGGCCGATTGCGAGGCGGCCGAGATAGTCACTGTAATCGAGATTCGCAACCAGCAACTGCAGGATACCGGCCGGATCGCCCTTTGGCGGCGGAATGCGTTGCAGGATTGTTTCAAAAAGCGGCTGTAGAGTTTGACTAGTGTCGCTTAGCTCCAGCTTGGCGATGCCCGCCCGCGCGTTCGTATAGACCACCGGGAAATCGAGCTGATCTTCAGTAGCATCCAGATCGATAAAGAGATCGTAAATCTCATTCAGCACTTCCTGAACGCGCGCGTCCTGCCGGTCGATTTTGTTGATGACCAGCACCGGCGGAAGCTTGGCTTCCAACGCCTTCATCAGTACATAGCGGGTTTGCGGCAGGGGGCCTTCGCTGGCATCCACCAGCAACATCACGCCGTCGACAATCTTCAGGGCCCGTTCTACTTCACCGCCGAAATCACTGTGGCCGGGCGTATCAACAATGTTGATCTTCGTTCCGTGATAGCGGACGCCGGTGGTTTTTGCCAAGATCGTGATGCCGCGCTCACGTTCCAGGTCGTTTGAATCCATCACCCGCTCGACCAGTTCTTCGTTGGCGCGAAAGATGCCGCTCTGCCGGAGCATGGCATCCACGAGCGTTGTTTTTCCGTGATCAACGTGCGCAATGATCGCGATGTTGCGCGTGTTGATCGTTTCAGTTCCTTCTGACATCAGCAACTTCATGGTCGCATGCAGACGCGCCCGGTTCGCCTTAAGGAAAATCGCACTGTGTGCGAACCTGTTAGCGGAATGCCCGCAGACGAACCGCTACCGACAGTTGTGATCGTGGGCCGGCCCAACGTTGGGAAATCGACTCTCTTCAACGCCATCCTGGGAAATCGCCGCTCGATTGTAGGAGACGAGCCGGGCATCACGCGCGATCGAATCTACGGTGAAGCGGAATACCGCGGCAAGCGCTTTGGGCTGATCGATACCGGTGGCATTATTCCGTATGATCAGGCGCTGATTCCGACGCAAATTTTGAAACAAGCCAACGTTGCCCTCGACATCGCGTCGCACATTTTGTATGTCATCGACGGCCGTACCGAAATCACGTCTGCCGACCGCGACCTAGCCAAGCTGCTTCGGCCGCTCAACAAGCCCTTGACGCTGGTAGTGAATAAGATTGACGTCAGAGCTCGCGAGGATTTGGTGCCTGAGTTCTACTCGTTAGGCCTGGGCGATCCCGTTGCCGTCTCGGCCGAACATAGGATCGGCCTGGACGAATTGCTAGAACATGTCACCGGTCCGTTTCCCAAACAGACGGACGAGACAGAGGAAGAAACAGAGGGCCACCAGCGACTGATCAAAGTCGCGATCATCGGGCGGCCGAATGTCGGCAAATCGACGATGTTGAATGCGCTGGTTGGATCGGAACGATCGATTGTTTCGCCGGTACCGGGCACCACCCGCGACTCGGTGGACGAAACCATTCGAGAGAGCAATACGACGTACCGCTTTGTGGATACGGCGGGCATCCGGCGCAAAGGCCGGACCACCGAGATGACCGAGAAGATGAGCGTGATCATGGCGCGGCGGAATATCCGAATGGCGAATGTGGCCCTTCTCCTCATCGATGCCACAGAGGGCGTGGTCGGCTCCGACGCGACCATCGCCGGTTACGCCCACGAAGAAGGTCGCGCCGTCATCCTGGTTGTGAACAAATGGGACGCAGCGGAGGGCAAAAGCAAGCGTGCATTCACTGAGACGGTGCGCGATGAGCTTAAATTTCTCGAGTACGCGCCTGTTGTATTTGCCTCGGCCAAGAACGCGGAAGGCATCCGCCGGATCATGCTGACGATTCGGCACTGTTTTGAGGCTGCTTCGAAGCGAGTCACAACCGGGGAATTGAACCGCTTCGTCGAGAAGCTGAACTTCGAGAGCGACATCAGGATCTACTACATCACGCAAGCATCCATTCGGCCTCCGACATTCGTGGTCTTCACGGATAAAGCCGGAAACATGCACTTTTCAATTGAGCGCGCGCTCATCAACCGCCTGCGTGAGCAGTTTGGTTTTGAAGGAACTCCGATCGTGGTGAAGACGAAAAGGCGGTAGCCTAAAGACATGTCCGCCGCAGTCCAAATTTCCTTAGCCGAGTACCTCAGCACTGAGTACGAGCCCGATTGCGAGTACATCGACGGAGTGATTGAGGAGAGAAATGTGGGCACGAGACGGCATAGCCAGACCCAAGGACTTCTTTACACCTGGCTGTTGTCGAAAGCGCAAAAGCACGGGCACGATATTCGGCTGGAGCAGCGCGTTCAGCTTTCACGCTCTCGCTTCCGCATTCCGGATATCTGTCTTGTTCCCAAGGACGACGCGGAAGAAATCGTTCAGCATCCTCCTGCACTCTGGATTGAGATCCTTTCGCCTGACGACCGATGGAGCCGCGTCCAGGCAAAACTCGCAGATGTTTTGCGGTTCGGCGTAGACACTATTTGGATCATCGATCCCTATGCGAAGCAAGCGTGGATGGCTACCCAGCAAATGGCAACGACCGAAGTGGACACGTTGCGGTGCGAGAACCTTAGCTTGGAAGTCGCGCTCAGCGAAGTTCTTCCCGAGGAATAGTTCCTATTCACAGCCCCGACGTTGCGAGGCGCCGATGAAACAACTCGAACAATAATCCGTAGCAGTGATACGCGAGCGCGGGATCGTAACGGTATCCCTCATCGCGCATAAAAGCGTGCGCGCCATTCACCTCTACCCACTGATATCGCGCGCCTACTTCCTCCAGTCGCGCTCGAACTCGATTTCGTCCTTCGAGCGGTACATGCGGGTCCTGGCGTCCCCAGATGTGCAGCAATTCACCGCGAATTTCTGCCGCGCGCTCGAGCGAATTGTCCTTCTTGCCTTGTCCCAGGGTGCCCGAGTGAATGTCTGTTGCGTAGAAGCACACGGTGGCCAGCACCTCCGGGTTCATCGCCGTCCGAAAAGCCAGATGGCCGCCGAGACAGATCCCGACCGCGCCCAAACGCCCGTTGCAGTCGTCACGGGATTTCAGATGGTCAAGCACCGCGCGCGCGTCCGCATCGTAGGAGGATACTTCTTTCGCAAATTTGTGAGCATTGCCGATGTCCGCTCCTCGCTGATCGTAGGCCAGAACAGTCCCGGCGGGCTCCAGTTCGTGATACACCTCGGGAACTGCGACAACATAGCCGTTCCCCGCAATCATGGCGGCAGCTCGGCGGATCGGGCCGGTAACTTGAAAGATCTCCGAAAAGAGAACCACTCCGGGGTACTTCCCGTCGTCAGCGGGACGAAACACATACGTCCGCATAGGCCCAGTGGGGGTCTGGACTTCGACAACGATGTCGTCTTTGATAGTCATGCGCGCTGAGGCTTGGGGCTACTGCGCCCGGGGCGCTTCCTCGAAAGCAACCAAGCGCTTTGCCGGTCGACAGATTCTTCTTCTTGCAGCGAACCACTTGGCCGGGCTGATATTCCCACGTTTCACCCTCTGGCATGGCCTCGATAATTCTGTAGTAATCCCGGCCCAGGTGCTCGGCCTGGACTGAGCGCAGAAGGTTGAGACCTTCCCCTGTAAGGTTGACGTAAATCATGCGCCTCCTTGCCAGTGCGCGGGATAATCGGCGTCACACTCGGCCGGGGAACTTCTGTAACTGGGGGCGCGACTCGCGCCGGCTCCGGAATAGGCTCGGTGCGGAACGATTCGGTGTGCCCACTCGGAGGAGCCGCGCGTGGCGGAGCAACAGCTTCAGGAACGGAAGTTCGGCCATACATCGTTGCCGTTTCAAACGACGGAGCAGGAGCAATGTCAGGTGCGGGAGGGGCAGGCTCGGGCATCACAGCCCCGCCATACATAGGTGCGGTTTGGGCAGGCGCCGGCGCTGCAACATTGGGCGCCGCCGTCATTGGAGGCGCAAAAGCAGGGATGAAGCTTCTTTGGATTGAGGCAGGCTGCTCACCCACGCGTAACCCGCGGCCGCTCATCCGAGCTCGATCTATGGCCCAAATAATCGCAGTGGCAAACCCCCAAGAGAGAGGCAACCACCATGGCCACTGCCCGTTGCCGAGGTGGACCTCGCCATGCGCTCCCAGCATTTGAAGTATTGCCGCCGGAGGCGACCATGAAGCAGAACCCGCACACCGCCGAATAAGCAAGGCTCTGAAACAACGACCGATAACCCTCCTGGTCGTAGGCCAAGAGAATCAAAAATAAAATTAGGCCTCCGATGCTGCCGACCCAGACGAACGGCCCTGGTAATAGCATCAGGGCCAGCGCGCCGGCCAGCGCTGCAGCTACGAGAGCTGCGGAATCAATTTGCGACTTTGGCATTACATCTCCAGACGGCACAATTCTAACGAACGTAAGAACGTGCTCAGGATGGGTGAAGCATTAAGACGAGCTAAAGCGGGTAAGCCGTTTCCGAAAACCGTCGGCCGCGGCGTCGCCTATGCTGGAATGATTCTTCTCATGAAGCAGCCAACGTTGATTCCCGGACCAAGCCGCGTCGAAGCGGCCGGCAACAAACCCAAGTTGATAGACGAATACGTAGGGCGCGTGAACTCACGTACTGGCGAGTTGAGCGTGGCGCATATGCGCAGCCCTGGAGGTTGGCAGGAACCCGGCCAGACGCCTGACTTCGATGAGTTCACCGTCGTCGTGAAAGGGATGATTCGCGTTGAGTATTCGGGCGGGTCGCTGGACGTTCGCGCGGGCCAAGCAGTCATCGCGCACAGAGGCGAGTGGGTACGCTACAGCACCCCCGAACCGGAGGGCGCCGAATACTTCGCCATCTGCCTTCCCGCCTTCTCGATGGAGACTGTTCATCGCGATTCTTAGGCAATTTCGGATGTTATAGTTGTGTGTGGCGGCGGTCGTCGCTTCCACATCCCACCAGAACGGGCGCGTAGCTCAATTGGCAGAGCAAGTGACTCTTAATCACTAGGTTGTAGGTTCGATTCCTACCGCGCTCACCACGCTCGTCGTTTTTAGGATCAGTAGTTAGAGGCGCATAGGACAACGGGCTCTTGCAGCGGTGTCTGGTCTCCAGTGATACGATCAAACGGATGGAGTTGGCCATTCGTATACACGTGGAGCGGTTGCCCGAAGGCCTGTTCCTCGCAAGTGCGGACGAACTCCCCGGACTCATCGCACAAGGGCGGACTGTTACTGAGGCGCTCGATATCGCGCGCGATGTCGCTCGCAAACTCATTGAAGCGCGACGCGAACGTGACGGAGGGCCGAACCTTGCGCCAACACCTGATCGAGGCGACTACACAATCGTGATCGCAGCCTGAGTGGGCCGCCTCTCCGGATTTCGCTACCGTGACATCGTGCGAAAACTGAAGGCCTGTGGCTTCGAGTTCGATCGGCAAGCAGCGATCTTAAGGCAGGCCGAATATCGAGGTGGATCGCTTCCTGCAAACGTAACTTCCGATATGCGCTGATGATCCCAGACAAAGGTCAGTTCGTCCAAGAACTTCCGTCCTAGGGGCTATCTTAGTTTCCACACTCTTTCCCCGCCCTACTATGCCGATGAGTTAACAAGGTATTGCTCGATGCGCAAGTTTTGGAAAGAAGAAGACGGCCAGGATTTTGTAGAATATTCGCTGCTGATGGGGTTTATAGCGCTGGCAGTGGTCGGGCTTCTATCCAGCGCTAGATCGAGCATGCTGACAGTCTGGAACGATGTTAATGACGCCCTAAGCGACACAATCCGCTTGATGTGATAAACGCAGCCGCGAATTCTGAATCTTTCGGCGCGGGGATTACTTTTCCCGGCTTAGCTCGATCAGCACGACCTCTGGCGGACAGTTGTAGCGAATGGGCAGTGATGAACAACCGGCACCGGCGCTGGTATAGCCGTGCATCCGTCCGTGCAGCCACTGGCCGTGCGTATATTCTTTCGGACAGTCGACATTGTTGCGCACCGCTCCGATTTTCGGAAAGCGAATCTGTCCGCCGTGGGTGTGGCCGCACAAGTACAGATCAACATCGCGAACTGAGGCCTCCTCGTACAACTCGGGCGTATGGGCAAGCAATATCTTGAAGCCGCGAGATGGAATGCCCGACAGAGCCGCCGGTAGATCGTCACACTTATAATCGAAGGGATCATCGATCCCGGCCAACCAAACTGACGCTCTACCTTTCTCAATCTCCACAGCATCGTTGATTAGCATTTGCACTCCCATATCCTCCAGCGCGAATGCGATTTCGGAAGCATCGTGATTGCCAAGGATGCCGAATATGCCGTACTTGGCCGAAATACTGGAGAGGATAATTGGCATGCGGCGATAGACCTCATCGCAGGGACCTTCGTCGTCGAAACGATAGTCGCCCGTGATGACACAAACGTCAGGCCGCAAATCTTTCAGCACACCTGCAAGCGCCTCGGCAAGCCCGTCGACGCCGTCAATGTGCAGATCGGACAAATGCAGGATTTGGAATCCATCGAAGGCGGCGGGCAGATCGGGAAAATGTAATCGCAATCTACGGACGATCGGCTTGCGAGCGTTTTGGATGCCGCGTGAATACAACCCGGCGATTTGCAGCCCGGCTTTTAGCAGCGGTCTGATCCAGTAGCGTTCATAGCGGGAAACGAACGATTTTTTGCGTAGGCGCCGGCCGGTCCTGGCCAACTCTTCCTCAACCGCAATTCTGGGTTGCAAGCGCTGGGCGAGAGAATCCTCTACTATATTGGCCATAGTTGCAAAGCGGGAGAGACTTAGCCAGAGCCCTCCGCCAGGCAGTCTCTTTCTAACTCATCGTACAGTACAGCGGAGACCATTAATTCTTGGAAACTCAAAGAAAGCTAGCAGTTGTCACGGGAGCCGCGCAGGGCATCGGCAAGCGCACAGCCGAAGTGTTGGCTGAACGAGGTTACGCCCTGCTGCTGACAGACATACAAACTTGCGCGGACACGCTTGCGGCGGTGCGCCGCATCATCCAGCCGGCGATCGAAGTCGTAGGCGACGTTTCAGAAGAGCAAACCGCCAAAGCGATCGCGCTCGCCGCAAGCACGCAGTTTGGCCGGGTGGATGTTCTGGTGAACAATGCCGGGATCTCACATATCTCGCCGGCCGAAAACATCAGCGCCGCCGATTGGCGGCGAGTTCAGGACGTGAATCTGCTCGGACCCTTTTTGCTGTGCCGCGAACTGGGCAAGCTGATGCTCCAGCAGCGTCACGGCAGTATCGTCAACGTGGCCTCTATTGCAGGGCTGCTCGGGGTGGCTGATCGCGCCGCTTATAACGCCAGCAAACACGGTCTGATCGGATTAACGCGAACGCTCGCCGCCGAGTGGGGTGGTCGCGGCGTGCGCTGTAATGCGGTCTGTCCGGGATGGGTGAAGACCCCCATGGATGTCGCGCCCCAAGCTGCCGGACTATACAGCGATTCCGACATTTCGGACCGCGTGCCCATGGCGCGCTTTGCGACTCCGGATGATGTCGCCTCGGCGATTGCTTTCCTGGCCGATCCGGCTCAAAGCGGCTTCGTCAACGGCCACACTCTCTCGGTCGACGGCGGTTGGTTCGCGGATGCCAGTTGGGAAAGCTTGCGCTTGCGGCACCGCTAAACTCTTGCAGGTTCCGCTTATCTTCCTTCACCGTTCCATTTGAAGAAAACGGCGGCCAGCGGCGGCAGGTCGATGGTGATCGAATAACTACGCCCATGCAGCGCAATTGGAACGGTATTCACTCCACCGAAATTGCCCTTCCCGGTGCCGCCATATTGAGCCGCGTCCGAATTGAAGAGTTCTCTCCAAAAACCCTTTCGCGGCACTCCAATCCGATAACTGCCGCGCGGCACCGGACTGAAGTTACAAACCACCGCAATCGTCTCATCCACCGAGGGTCCCTTGCGCAGAAAACTCAGCACGTTTTTCTCCGCGTCATGGACATCGATCCACTCAAAACTGGAAGGGCTGTTTTCGGAAGTCTGAAGCGCTGCTTCGGTGCGGTAGAGGTGATTCAAATCGCCCAGCAGCAGTCGCAACGCCGCGTGCGGCGCAACTTGAAGAAGCGGCCAGTCCAGGCTGCCGTCGTGGCTCCATTCCGCCCACTGGCCGAATTCACCTCCCATGAAAATCAGTTTCTTGCCGGGCTGCCCGTACATGTACGAAAACAGCGACCGCAGATTAGCGAACTTCTGCCAATTGTCGCCCGGCATTTTGCCGATGAGCGACCCTTTGCCGTAAACGACTTCATCATGCGAAAGGGGCAGGACGAAATTCTCATTGAAGGCGTAGACCATGCGGAAGGCCAACTCGTGGTGGTGGAACTTACGGAAGAGCGGGTCCTGGGACATGTACTGCAACGTGTCATGCATCCATCCCATGTCCCACTTGAGTCCAAATCCAAGCCCTCCCAGATACACGGGCCTCGAGACCATAGGCCAGGCGGTGGATTCTTCCGCGATGGTCTGCGTGTCCGGATGTTCGCGATAAACATCCTCGTTCATTCGCCGCAAAAACCCGATCGCCTCCAGGTTTTCCCGCCCGCCATACTGATTCGGAATCCACTCGCCTGGTTTGCGTGAGTAGTCCAGATACAACATGGACGCGACCGCGTCGACACGCAATCCATCCACGTGGTACCGATCAAGCCAAAACATCGCGCTACTCAAAAGAAAGCTTCGTACTTCATTCCGGCCGTAATCGAAAATAAAACTGTTCCAATCCGGATGCACGCCGCGGCGCGGGTCCGCCGGCTCGTATTCGTGCACGCCATCGAAGAACCCAAGGCCATGCTCGTCCTGCGGGAAATGCGATGGAACCCAATCGAGAATGACGCCGATTCCGTTCTGATGAAAACGGTCGACCAGGTACATGAAATCCTGCGGCGTGCCGTAGCGGCTGGTGGGCGCAAAGAAGCCCGTGATCTGATATCCCCACGATCCGAAAAAAGGATGCTCCATGATCGGCATGAACTCGACGTGCGTGAAGCCCATCTCTTTGACATAAGGGATAAGCTGATTCGCAAGTTCACGATAAGAGAGCGATCGATTCCCTTCCTCCGCTACGCGACGCCATGACCCGAGGTGCACCTCATAGATCGCCATCGGCGCGTCGAGGCTGTTCGCGGCGCGCCGCTTCGACATCCACGATTCGTCGGCCCATTGATAAGCCAGGTCCCAAACGATGGAAGCGGTTTGCGGTGGAATCTCGTGCAAAAATCCAAACGGATCCGCTTTGTCGGCTTGATATCCTCCGAAATTCGATTCAACGTGGTACTTGTATTTCTCCCCCGCGGATACACCAGCGGCAAACCCGTGCCAAACACCGCCTTGACCCTGGCGAGAGCGCAGTGGCCCGCTTCTGCCAACCATTGAAATTGCCGATTACGGAAACTGCGCGCGCGTTCGGAGCCCAAACCGCAAAGTGCGTTCCGGCGCGTTCGCTGGAGACATGCGCGCCCATAACATCGGCCAGCTTGACATGGGTGCCTTCCCGAAACAGGTAGAGATCATTCTCGTTCAGTAGCCGGGAATTCGCCATTTGATTCGTCCTCAACTTACGAGACTTAAGATCCCGCGGAGTGGAATACGAACCCAGTCCGGACGGTTATTCAACTCATAGGCGACTTCGTACAGCGCTTTTTGCAAGAGGAACGAATCGAACAGCAGCCGTCGTTCCTGAACATTCGGCGGAACAAACGGGAGTCCTTCAGCGACGCTGAAGTATGCGTTCAAGTATGTCGCGCTGATGCATGCCACCCAAAATGGAGCCCAGGATTCCTGCCTGCTGATGGTCTGGGCATCCCTGATGTGCGCCCGCGGCGCGGCCGAAGAGCGCCGCGTAGGCGGCATATTGAAAGGATCGGATCATTCCCGCGATATCGCGCATGGCAAGTGTCTTGGCGCGCCGCTCACTCAGCGGCCGCGCCGGCTCGCCCTCAAAGTCGATGACCATGAAATCCGTTCCGGTGTATAAAACTTGTCCAAGGTGGTAGTCGCCATGCGTGCGGATCCGCGCCGCGGTAATGGATTGCTGGCGCAACGGAGAGAATAGCTGTGTCACGCGATGTTCCATGCGCAGCAGCGTGCGAGCGTCTTCTGCCGCTGTTTGCGTCAGCGCACCTTGTTTTCGTCGCAGCAGCTCGAAGGCGATATCTGCTTGGCCCAACATTTCCTCATACAGCTTCTGTCCATCTGCAGGCGTAAATGGCTCAGGCGCGAAGTCCCGATCACCTTGCGCATCCGCGAGTGCAGCATGCATTTCGGCTGTACGTTTCCCCAGCAGGTGCGCCGACTCCACATACTCGCCAATCAAACCGCGCATCTCCGCACCGCATGTCTTCAGGCACGACTTGCATAGGGTGATAACTGTTCAGTACTGGCGCGCTTTCATCGCGCGATAATACGCGATCAAAAAAGCGATCCAACGCTTCCAGCGTGTATTTCCAGGCATCGCCTTCGTTTCGAACGAATTCCTGTAGGATTCCGGCGGCATAGACGGTGTCCTCGTGCTCTCGCCGGTATTCCAACTTTCCCAACACGGCTGGCGTGTGTTTGAAGCCACGCTCAGTGAGAAATATTCCCATCTCGATATCCGGATTGATGCCCGGCTCAATTTTCCGGAACAGTTTCAAAATGAAGCGATCGCCGTAAATGATGGACGTGTTGCTCTGCTCCGCTCGCGAAAGAAAACTGTCGAGCTTCAGATCGACAGCGCCACATGTCCGAGCGAAATGCGGAGGTACGTGATGCTGTCAGGACGCCCTGCTCGCCTGGGAACCTGGCATTGCAGGCGATCCCGTTCAGCAGCGAAGCGTGGAATTCTGTGCTGAACAATCCGTCCGGAAATTAGCGCCGCCTCGGTCTCCGGCTTGGTAAACGAGGATGTAATTGTCAGAATTGCCGTCCGTGTAATCGAGACGAATCACCAGGATGTAGCAGCCGCTATCAGGAACGGGAAGTACATCCTCGATGCTTGCTTTCTGAATAGTTCGGGTTTTCGCTCGAAACCACCGCTGTGCGCTGATGAAATCCGGCAGTAGCGGCTCCAGTTGGGAGGCTGCCGCGTCGACGTTAAATGACGATGCTTGGCTGTTCACAGAAAATATTCGAAATCGCTTTCCACGCGCAGACGCCGGCGAATTCGGAATATATGGCCAGGCACGCTGGCGGGGTCCAATTCCACATAGTTTCTTCGGCCCGTCCACAGGTAACGCGCGCCGGTGAGCAAGTCATTCGCCTGATAGGGCTTGTCTTCATCAATCTGTAATTGATCGAGCGGCAGTTCGACAAATCCGGATTGCCTGCGGTTGGGATCCAGATTGACCACCACCAAGATCAGGTTCGTGGCATCTGCAGTTCGCTTGCTATAGCAGATCAACTGATCGTTATCCACCGGATGAAAATCAAGCAGCCAGTCGCTTTGCAACGCCGGATTGTCGCGGCGGATATGGTTCACCAGCGCGATGAATTCACGCAAACTGTCCGGCCGATCCAAGTCCCACTGCCGAATCTGATACTTTTCCGAATCCAGGTATTCCTCGCTGCCCCGTTTGACCGGTCTTCCCTCGAGCAACTCGAAAGCCGGCCCGTAAATTCCGTAATTCGCTCCCAATGTCGCGGCCAGCAGCAGCCGGATCATGAAAGCGGAACGAGTTCCCAACTGCAAGAATTCGGTGAGGATGTCGGGCGTATTCGGCCACTGATTAGGCCGGAAAAATTCCCGCACGGGAGTCTTAGTCAACTCCGTCAAGTACGTCGTCAACTCAGCCTTCGCGTTTCGCCACGGGAAGTACGTATACGATTGGCTGAAACCCAGCTTTGCCAATCGATACATGATCTTCGGGCGCGTGAATGCCTCCGAGAGGAAGAGCGCGTCCGGAAATTCATTCTTAATGCCCGTGATGCACCATTCCCAAAACGGGAACGCTTTGGTGTGCGGGTTGTCGACGCGAAAAATGCGCACGCCTTGCTCGATCCAGAACATGAAAACGCTTTTCAGCTCCTGCCACAGCTCGAACCATTTTTCCGTTTCGAAGTCGAAAGGATAAATGTCCTGGTACTTCTTGGGGGGATTCTCCGCGTATTGAATGCTTCCATCCGGCCGCTTGCGAAACCATTCTTCATGCTCCTTCACATAGGGGTGATCGGGAGAAACTTGGAACGCAATGTCCAGGGCCATCTGCATGCCCAGTTCTGCCGCGCGCTTGACTAAGCTTCGAAACTCTTCCAAGGTTCCTAGCTGCGGATGTATGGCTTTGTGGCCTCCTTCAGCAGCTCCAATCGCCCACGGACTTCCCAGGTCTCCCGGTTCGGCTATGACCGCGTTATTGGGACCTTTGCGAAACGTGTACCCAATCGGGTGAATCGGCGGAAGATAGACGACATCGAAACCCAAGCCCGCGATGTAAGGCAATCGAGCTTCGCAATCGGCAAAGGTTCCGTGCCGGCCGGGCTCCAGCGAGGCAGATCTGGGGAAAAACTCATACCAGGAACTGAATCGCGCGCGCACGGGATCCACCACAATCACCAGTTCGCGATCCATTTCCGTCGCAAAGCGGCGGTCGGGATAGCGAATCATCACGTTGTTCAGAGCCGCCTCTGTGGCGCGATTCCGGCGCTCCGTCATGTCCTCGCCCGTACGCAGCAACTCCGCCTGCTGCTTCAGCCAACCGATGTCGGGCTCCTTGGCTCGTCCGGCTGCCGCCGCAATCAGTTCGGCCCCGATCAGGTAGTCGACGGGAGCATCGGAGTCGGCCTGAATGCGTTTCAGCAAATCGCGGCGCCAGGTCTCCCAGTGGTCTACCCAAGCATGAATCGTGTAACGATAGCGCCCCAGTTCCGATACCGGAAACTCGCCGAACCAGCGGTCGTTCACCAGCGCCGTCATCCGCTGTTCGGTCCACGACTTCGCCTTCTCTTGCCGGAACAAAAGCACCGCTGAGATGGAATCGTGGCCGTCGGTGAAGATATCCGCTTCCACGCGCACCAGGTCGCCAACGGTTCGTTTGGCCGGGAATCTACCGCCATCGATTTCCGGCGAGACGCCTTCGAGGATGACGCGTTTACGCCCGTCCTGCTTCGGTTTCAAAGGAATCGCTCCCGTTTTATTTTCTCCGCTCAATCAGCGTACGATAAAGCTCGATGGTTTGATCCGCAATCGCGGTCCAACTGAATTTCTCTTCTACGCGCTTGCGCCCCGCCTCGCCGAATCGCCGGCACTTCTCGGGATCGCCCAGCAAATCGGAAAGCTTGCCTCCCAAATCTTTCGCAAACTTCTCTGGATCCTTCGGGAAACCGGTGCCTGGATCGGGGTCAAAAGCAACCAGGTAACCTGTTTCGCTATCCACCACCACTTCTTTAATGCCTCCTGTCGCGCTGGCAACCACTGCCGCGTTGCAGGCCATCGCCTCCAGATTGATAATCCCGAAAGGCTCATACACCGAAGGGCAACAGAATACGCGCGCATTGCTGTAGAGTTGAATCACCTCCGGCTTAGAGACCATCTTCTCGATCCAGATGACACGAGGATTAATCTTCTTGGCTTGCTCTACTTTCTCGCGCATCTCGGCTGCGATCTCCGGAGTATCCGGAGCGCCGGCGCACAGAACAATCTGTGTGTTGGGGGGCAGGTATGGGATAGCATCCACCAGGTGCGTAACGCCTTTCTGCCGCGTAATTCGTCCCACAAACAGCACGTAGGGCGAATTCGGATCGACACCATACGTGTCCAACGCAGTCGTATCGTTCGTCTTTTTATACTCGTTCAAATCGACGCCGTTGTAGATCACGTGGACGCGCTCTGGCGGCAGCGGATAAACGCGCAGAATATCGTCCTTGGTTCCATTCGAGACGGCAATCACGGCGTCCGCATCCAGAATCGCGGTCTTTTCCATCCACGAGCTCATTGCGTACCCGCTGCCAAGCTGCTCGGCCTTCCAGGCGCGCAATGGCTCCAGACTGTGAGTAGTGAGGACAAAGGGAATATTGTAGAGTTTTTTCGCCAGATAACCGGCCATCGATACGTACCAGGTGTGGGTGTGAACAATATCAATTCCGGTCAGCGCCTTGATCTGCGTCAGGTTCAGACTCAATGCTTCTAGCGCGCCTTTGAACTTCCCCGAGCTGCCATTGGTGATCTCGTCCCAGGGTTGATCGCCGCACACGTGCAAATTGCCCTGATCGTCATGTTGATCTCCCCAGCAATGCACTTCTACTTCAATTTTTTTGGCCAGTTCGCGGCTTAGATAATCAACGTGAACCCCGGCACCCCCGTAGATATTCGGTGGGTATTCCCGCGTAAAGAGCCCGACTCGCAGACGTTTAGTTCCTCCAGCAACTTACCGACTTCCGCACGGCGAGATCGTTTCGTTTTTAAGAATATTCGTCTTTTATTCGCCTATAATAGTCCCGTGCCTTCCTGTCCGGCTAATGCTTATGTCGAGTTGCATGCACGCTCGGCATTTTCATTCCTCGAAGGCGCCTCCTTGCCGGAGGAGTTAGCTTCTCGATGTGCGGAACTCGGCCAGCCCGCTATGGCTGTCAGCGATGCGCATGGGGTATATGGTGCGCCGCGTTTTCATCTCTCGGCAAAAAATCTAAACATTCGGGGACTCATCGGGGCGGAAATCAATTCTTCAGAGGCTAGCCGCTACACGCTTCTGGCCGAGAGCCGACGGGGTTACCAGAATCTATGCCGCTTGCTTACCCGTATCAAATTTCGAGGCGGCACGCCTGGCAAGCCGGAAAATCCCTTCGCGACACACGAAGATTTTGCCGAGTACGCGGACGGCTTGGTTTGTCTGACCGGCGGTGATGAAGGGCCGCTCGCGCAGGTGTTTCGCGAAACGGCAGGCCCGGACGCTGCACTCAAAGCGCGTACAGCATTGGAGCGGCTAATACAAATTTTCGGCGCTAACAACGTGTTTGTAGAACTGCAGCGGCATTATCGCCGCGATCAGGAGGCCCGTAACCAAGCTCTGGTCGAACTGGCGCAAAGTTTAAAGTTGCCCTTGCTGGCGACCAATGGCGTGTCGCACGCGACAGCAGAGCGCCGTGAATTGCAGGATGTGCTCACTTGCATTCATCACAAGACCACAATTGCGGAAGCCGGAACTCTCCTCAGTTTTAACTCGGAACGCCACATGAAGAGCTCCCAGGAAATGCAGCGGCTCTTTGCCGATCTTCCGGATGCATTTGCCCACGCTGGCGAATTGGCCCATCGCCTGGATTTCACGCTCACTAATCTCGGCTATCAGTTTCCGCGCTATCCCGTACCGCCTGGCGAAACTGAAATGTCTTACCTGCGGCAATTGACAGACGCTGGAGCGCGCCGCCGCTATCAACCCTATTTCGAAAAGGCCCAGCGGCAGGTCGAGCGTGAATTAGCGCTCATTGAGAAGCTCAACTTGCCTGGCTATTTTCTGATTGTTTGGGACATCGTGGATTTCTGCCGCAAAAACAATATTCTTGTGCAGGGCCGGGGTTCGGCGGCCAACAGCGCGGTCTGCTATTCGCTTGGCATTACCGCGGTCGATCCCGTCGGCATGGATCTGCTTTTCGAGCGTTTCCTTTCCGAAGAACGCGGCGAGATGCCGGACATCGATCTGGATCTTCCCAGCGGCGATCAGCGCGAGAAAGCAATTCAATATGTTTACAACCGCTATGGCCAGCTCGGCGCCGCGATGACAGCCAATGTCATCACCTATCGCGGGAAATCGGCCGTGCGCGATATCGGTAAGGTGCTGGGTTACAACGAGCAGGAAATCGCACAACTCGCCAGCCAAATCAACACCTTCGAGTGGAAAGATCCGAAAGACACGTTGGAGCGCCGCTTTCGCGAGCAAGGCTTCGATCTGCGCGATCCCCGCACGTTGAAATTTTTCGAACTGACCAGCGCAATTCTCGATTTGCCTCGCCACCTCGGCCAGCATTCGGGAGGCATGGTCATCTGCCAGGGCCAACTCGATTGCATCGTGCCTTTGGAGCCCGCCACTATGCCGGGACGCGTCGTTGTGCAGTGGGACAAAGACGATTGCGCCGATCTTGGAATTATCAAAGTAGATCTGCTCGGCTTGGGCATGATGGCGGTTCTGGAAGACACCATCCAGATCATCCGCGATAAGTACGCCGAGGAAGTGGACCTCGCCCACTTGCCGGAAAATGATCCGCAGGTCTACGACTGCCTGCAAAAAGCAGACACGATCGGCTTGTTTCAGGTGGAAAGCCGGGCGCAGATGTCCTGCCTGCCCCGTATGAAACCGGTGAAGTTTTACGACATCGTCGTACAGGTGGCGATTATTCGTCCCGGGCCGATTGTCGGGCAGATGCTGCATCCGTATTTGAAGCGGCGGCAGGGCTTAGAAGAACCGGTTTGCCTGCATCCGGACCTGGAGCCCGTTCTAAAGAGGACTCTTGGCGTTCCGTTGTTTCAGGAACAGCTAATCAAAATCGCCATGATTTCGGCTGGATTCAGCGGGGGCCAAGCAGAAGAATTGCGGCGCGCATTCGGCTTCAAGCGCTCCGAAAAGCGCATGCGCGAAGTGGAAGTGAAGCTGCGCGAAGGCATGGAGCGCAAAGGGATCACCGGCCAAACACAGGAACGCATTGTGCAGGCTATTACATCGTTTGCACTGTACGGCTTTCCGGAATCGCATGCGGCAAGTTTTGCGCTGCTTGCTTATGCCAGCGCGTTCTTGAAGTGCCACTACCTGGCAGCATTCACTGTTGCCATGTTGAACAACCAGCCGATGGGATTTTATTCTCCGGCTACGCTGGTCAAAGATGCGCAAAGGCACGGGCAGCGATTCCGGCCCGTCGACATTCTGCGTTCCGATTATCCGTGCAAGGTGGAAACAGACGGAAAAGCGATGTATGTACGTCTGGGGTTGAATTACGTCACTGGATTGAGTTCCGCAACTGCTCGGAAGATTGAGCAAGAGCGAAAGCAGAATGAGTTTAGATCCTTGCGTGATTTAATCCGGCGAGTTCCGGAGTTACAGAAAGATGAGATTTCGGCGCTTGCCGAATTAGGAGCCTTGAACGCCTTGCCTAAAGACAAAGCAGACCGGCATCGGCGCGGCGCATTGTGGCAAGCGGAGCTGGCATTGCAGCCGGTTGGGGAACTTTTGGAACCCGCTACGAATGACACTACGGTCTCGCCTCTGCAACCCATGACTGCGGGTCAACGCACTTACGCCGATTTCGATAACAGCGGTCTCACGATCGGCAAGCACCCCATGAGCTATTACCGCGAACGAATGCGCCAAATGGGCGTGATGGACGCAGCCACGGCTAAGGCGCAGCGCGATGGAATGCTATTGAAGGTCGCCGGCTGTGTCATTACACGCCAGCGCCCGGGCACGGCCAAAGGATTTGTATTTATGAGCCTCGAAGATGAAACCGGAATTGTCAACATCATCGTCCAGCCCGATCTCTTCGATAGAAAACGTCAAATTTGCACCTGCGCCCCGTATGTACTTATAAAAGGTGTCCTGCAAAGCATTACCGGCGTCATTTCGGTGAAGGCAGCGGATATTGAGGAACTGAGCTTTCGCGATTCCGCCATCATGCGCTCGCATGATTTTCATTAAGTAAAAAGATCGGCAACCTTGACCGAGAACCCAGGCATCGAATCGCCGCCTTCCAGTGTTTGGCTTTCATCGAAGATGACCGTAGCGCCGCCTGCATGGAAAACATGGATGCGTCTTGTCTTGGGATAGAGAACCCAGACTTGCTTTGCGCCAGACTGCAGATACTGGCCGACTTTGACTTGCAAATCTTGTGCCGAATCGGATGGCGATACGACTTCAACTGCTAATTCGGGAGCACCCTCGAAGTAATCATCCGCGCCGGTAGACTGGACCCGTTCTTTATTCAGTACCGAAACGTCAGGTTGCCGAATCGTCAGCGGATTGCGTGAAAGAATGTAGCCCGCTTCCGGAATTGCAAGACCGAACGGATTCTTTCTCAAGTAGACTTGCAACACCTGAAGGACTGCTAACGCAACAAGTGTGTGTAGCGATTTCGGTGGCGGCATCGTAATTAATTCTCCGCAGCTCATCTCATGCTGTTCCTGCCCGCGTGGCAACTGAGAAAACTGCTCTAACGAGAGCGGAGCTGCTGTAATTACCGCCATACTGCCATTGTAAATTGAAAGCGATCTTCAAATGAATCGCCGTAGATTTCTTTCTGCAACTGCCGGTGTCGTGGGCGCCATAAGCAGCCGCGCTCAAGAACCCAAACCAGAGCAGCCGCCGCCCTCTCCCGCCGATATACGCCAAGCTCCCGGTGTTCGGCCTTCCAGCTTCGTATTGGATGAAGTAACCGTTTCGGATCTGCAACAGCAAATGCGGCAAGGCGCCCTGAGCGCCCAGCGCATCACCGAACTCTACCTTGAGCGAATTGAAGAGATTGACCGCCGTGGTCCCATGCTCCGATCTGTTCTCGAAATCAATCCGGATGCCCTCGCCATTGCGCAGTCGCTCGATGCCGAATTCAAAGCCAAAGGCCCACGCGGCCCGCTGCACGGCATCCCCGTTCTTCTGAAGGACAACATCGATACCGCCGACAAGATGCAGACCACCGCAGGTTCTCTGGCCCTAGCCGGAGCGCCCGCGCCGCGTGACTCCTGGGTTGCAGACCGCTTACGCGCGGCAGGCGCAGTCATCCTCGGCAAAACCAATCTCAGCGAGTGGGCCAACTTCCGCTCCACGCATTCCACCAGCGGATGGAGTGGCCGCGGCGGACAAACAAGAAATCCTTATGCGCTCGATCGAAACCCATGTGGCTCCAGCTCCGGCTCGGGTGCGGCCATTTCCGCCAATCTATGTGCGCTCGCCATTGGTACGGAAACGGATGGATCGGTAGTCTGCCCGTCATCTATGTGCGGCATCGTAGGTATAAAACCTACGCTCGGCTTGATCAGCCGTTCCGGAATCATTCCTATCGCGCACAGCCAAGACACGGCGGGCCCAATGGCGCGCACCGTTCGCGACGCCGCATTGTTGCTGGGCGCAATGACAGGTGTAGACCCTCGCGACAATGCGACCCAACCCAGCGCCGGCAAATCGTATAAGGATTACACCCAATTCTTGGATGCCAATGGTTTGCGCGGCGCGCGAATTGGGATTGCGCGGCAATATTTCAACATCGGTCCTGCCGTGACCGCCGTCATGGAGGAGTGCATCGCTTTAATGCGCCATGCAGGCGCGGAGATCGTCGATCCCGCGGATTTGCCGTCCTATGAAGCCTGGCGCGACACCGAGTTGCAGGTCTTGCTCTACGAATTCAAAGCTGATTTGAACAGCTATCTGGCCAGCCCGTGGAGCGGCTGTCAAATCGCTCGACGATTGCATCGCCTTCAATCGGGCGCATAGGGCCGAAGAGATGCCGTTTTTCGAGCAGGAAATCATGGAGCAAGCGCATCAGAAAGGGCCGCTCACGGAAAAGGCTTACAAAGACGCACTGAGTGCGAATCATCGCCTGGCGCGCAAAGAAGGAATCGACGCAGTATTGAGCAAGTTCAAAGTCGAGGCTATCGTCGGTCCCACCGCCGGGCCCGCCTGGCTGACGGATTGGGTAGACGGCGATCGCACGGATAGCGGCTGCGCCTCACCGCCGGCGGTAGCGGGCTATCCACATATCACTGTCCCGGCCGGTTCTAAATTTGGTCTGCCGCTGGGGATCTCATTCTTTGGAGCTGCCTGGAGCGAGCCCAAATTGATCAAGTTTGCCTATGCCTTCGAGCAGGCGCGCAACGCACGGCGTAAACCGGAGTTTCTACCTACAGTCAACTTCTACGCCTGAACTGCATCCAAGAGACAGGCTTATGGCCGACAAACATAGGGTTCTCATTCTAGGCGGTGGTTTCGGAGGCTTATATGCCGCCCAGGCGTTGAAACACGCGCCGCTGGACGTAACGCTCATAGACCATCGAAACTTCCATCTATTTCAACCGCTGCTTTATCAGGTGGCAACCGGTTCGCTTTCCCCCGGAGAGGTCGCAGCCCCGCTTCGCGGCATCCTCAGCAAACAGAAGAACACGCGCGTGCTTCTGGGCGAGGCCGTGGATATCGATCCATCGGCAAAACAGGTGACTCTGAAAGACGGCGCATTCCTCTCCTACGATTCGCTCATTGTGGCAACCGGATCCCAGAGCGCCTACTTCGGACATGATGCTTGGCGGGAGTGGGCGCCCAGCCTTAAAAGCATCGAAGAGGCCACCATGATTCGCCACAAGATTCTCTTCGCATTCGAAGCCGCCGAGCGAACCACGGATCCAGCCGAACGGACGGCTTGGCTTACGTTTGTTATTGTGGGCGCCGGAGCAACCGGTGTCGAACTCGCGGGAGCCCTGGGGGAGATCGCTCTTCATACGCTCAAGCACGACTTCCGTTCGATACGGCCCGCAGATGCCCGCATCCTGGTCCTCGATGCCGGGCCGCGCGCCCTGGCCGGCTATCCCGAAGATCTCTCCCGCAAAGCGGAGCGCTCACTCCTGAAGCTCGGAGCCCGCGTACGCACTGGTGTCACCGTAACCTGCGTTGATGCCGACGGTGTCACGATCAAGACCAGCTCCGGGTCGGATCACATTCCCTCCCATACCGTCATTTGGGCCGCCGGTGTCGCCGTGTCCGATTTTGGAAAGCAGTTGGTGAAGCGCACCGCTGCTGAAACGGACAAGTCAGGCCGCATCAAAGTAAAACCAGATCTGACCGTGCCCAATTTTCCTGATATTTTCGTTGTTGGCGATCTGGCATTTTCCACGCGGCCCGATGGCAAACCTCTACCGGGCGTCGCGCAAGTCGCTATGCAGGGAGGAGCCTATGCGGCCAAGACCATTGCCAACCGCACGCAAGGCAAACCGGGCTCGGAACCGTTCCACTACTTCGATAAAGGTGACATAGCCGTTATCGGCCGAGCCGCGGCAGTAGCGAACGTTTTCGGGATGCATCTCTCAGGCCTCCTCGCCTGGATAGTCTGGCTCTTCATCCATTTGCTCTACATCGTTGAGTTCGAAAGCAGGGTCGTGGTCCTGATCGAGTGGGGATTCCTGTACTTGACCTACAATCGCGGCGCGCGTTTGATTACCGGAACGGCAGCCACAAAGTCCGTGACAGCCACGGAGCCGCTCAGCAACATACCTGACGCTTGATCCGGATGGTACTTTAGTACTCAAAATGGAGCTGTTGATTTCGGGCCCGGAAGGCCTTCCCAAAACAGTCGAGTTGCACAAGGACTCTCTGTCTCTAGGCCGCTCCCCCGACAACGATCTCGCCTATCCAGAAGATCAATGGCTATCCCGCTATCACCTCTGCTTTGAGCGCCAGCAGAATACCTGGTTTGTCAAGGATTGTGCCAGCCGCAACGGAACGGTTCTCAACGCCACCAGTCTGAAGGAGCCGCAAAAGCTGAATGCGGGCGATCGCATTTATGCCGGCCACTTGACCATTGAAGTGCGCGAGCCGCGATCGGAGGCGAAGAAGAACGTTATTTCATTCGTGCCTCAGACCGAGGAAAAGACCACCCGTGAGGCGACCATCGTCACCAGCCTGGATAAGGTACTCAGCAAAGCCGAAAAGTCTGGTCAACAACAGAGTGAGCCGACGCTTGGCTCCGGTCGCGTAGTGAGCGCCTTGATTCACGCCGGTCAGGAACTCGCCAGTCATCAGCCATTGAAAGAGCTCTTTCCAGCCATTTTGAAGCTGGCCTTATCGGCCGTGGAGGCTAAACGAGGCGTGATTCTTACGCTTGAGGATGGCGAACTGGTTGTGCGCGCCAGTCAAGGTGAAGGGTTCTCCATCAGCACGGCGGTACGCGATCGCGTCATCCGCGAAAGGTGCTCTCTCGTCATCAGTGATGCGCAAATGGACGACGCGCTCAGACAGCAGAAAAGCATTGTCATGCACAGCGTGCGCAGCATGATGGCCGTGCCGCTGCAGACCGGCGACCGGGTGATCGGCTTGATCTACGTGGACAATGCCTCTTTTATCCGGCCGTTCTCGCAAGAAGATCTTGATCTGCTCACGGTGATGGCCAATGTAGCCGCCATCCGCATCGAGCACGCGCGCCTGACCATGGTGGAGCAAGCGGAAAAGCTCATGGAAGTGGAGCTTGGCCAGGCTAGCGAAATCCAGCAGAGCCTGTTGCCGCATGAAGCACCAATCTATGAAGGTTACGATCTCGCCGGTTACAACCTGCCGTGCCGCACCGTCGGAGGCGATTACTACGACTTCCTCCCGTACCAGGATGGCCGGCTTGGATTAGCCGTCGGAGATGTCTCCGGCAAGGGCTTACCGGCCGCGCTTCTGATGTCCAGCCTCCAAGCCCGTATGCACATGCTTGTGGAGACTACGCCCGACCCTGCTACGGCGGTTACGATCTTAAATCGCAACCTGGCGGAAAGATGCCCGGCAGGCAAATTCATTACGTTCTTCTACGGGCTGCTCGATACGGCTACCGGCATACTGCAATTCAGCAATGCGGGACATAATTACCCGCTCTTGGTACGCGCCGATGCTCGCATCGAAGAACTTTCCGGAAGTGGATTGGTGATGGGGATTTTTCCATCCGTGACCTATGAGTTGCAACAGACTAAGCTCGACCGCGGCGATATGCTGGCCTTATTCAGCGACGGTGTTACCGAGGCGTGTACCGCGGATGGTGAGGAGTTCGGTGACCGAGGTTTGGCGAAGTTCCTGCTGGCGCGCAAGTCTGAATCCTGCGCCGAGATCGTCGAAGCTCTGGTGGATCATGTGCGCGGCTGGTGCGGAAATGCGTCATTCGCCGACGATTTCACAATCGTCCTGGTGAAGCGCCATTAACTATGAAGAGGCATTGCAGGCGGTGCGTAGTATTCCTACTACTCTTCTGTTTATCGGCCTTGGCCGCCGGCGCGCCACCCCTCGCTGCTGACCTGGACGGCACGATCGCGTCCACTCTGGCGGCGTTTGGAGCGCCCAGCGTTTCCGTCGCAGTGGCTCAGGACGGGCAGATCTCTTATGCACATGCTTTCGGCAAAGCCGATATCGGGAAGGATAGACCCGCTGAGATCGGCACGCGCTACGCCGTCGGGTCCATCAGCAAGCAATTCACCGCAGCCGCGCTGCTGCTCGAGCAGGAGCGCGGGAAAATCTCGCTGGACGACAAGGTAGCCAAGTACTTCCCGGAACTCACGCGCGCCAATGAGGTCACCATACGCGAATTGCTCTCGCACACTTCCGGATACGAAGACTACGCGCCGCAGGACTACCTCATTCCCGAGTGGAACAAACCAACTACTCCGGACGAAATTCTAGACCGCTGGGCCAAGAAGCCGCTGAATTTCGATCCGGGAACCCGCTGGCAATACAGCAACACAAACTATGTTCTAGCCGGCAAGATTCTAGAAAAAGTGTCCGGCCAGGCGCTCTTGCCTTATCTGCGGGAGCATATTTTTCAGCCGCTCGGCATGTCGTCGGCCGGCGATTGCGAGGTTCACAGCGCCGACGATGCTTCAGCCTATACACGCTACGCGCTGGGACCCCCAGGCCGGTTGGGCGCGAGGCCAACGGCTGGTACTTCGCCGCCGGTGAACTGTGCATGACGCCCTCTGATCTGGCCCGCTGGGACATCGCGTTTCTGCAGAAGAAGATCCTATCCAAGAGATCCTATGACGAATTCACCATGGAAGTGAAGCTGAAAGACGGTAAATCGACTCACTACGCGCTGGGGATTCAGCTGGGCGACCTGCGCGGCACGCCCATGCTCTCTCACGGCGGTGAGGTTTCCGGATTTCTGGCGGCAAACAGTCTGTTTCCGACGAAGAACATTGGCATCGTGGTGTTGTCGAATGAGGATGGAGTCAACCTCATCGGTCCCGTAACGCAGCAGATCGCGTCCTTGCTTCTCGAACCGCCAAACTCCACGACGGAAAAGCAGGATCGCGAAGTGCGTGAGATCCTCGAAGCGTTGCAGGATGGCCGAATTGACCGCTCGCGCTTTAGCGCAAATGCGAATTCCTATTTCGGAGACCTCGCGCTGAACGACTACCGCAACTCGCTTGCGCCGCTCGGAAAGCTCGAGTTACTGAGCCGGCAAAGCGAGCAACTTCGCGGCGGCATGACCCACTTGAGCTATCGCGCCCATTTCGAAAAGAACACCGTGTTGCTCAACATCTATATCCTGCCGGACGGCAAGTTTGAACAATTCCTGGTGGGAGAGCAGTTCTAAATATGAGTTCACGGCGCGCTTTTCTGGGCCAGGTCGCAACCGGCCTTGGAGGTCTGGCGATTCCGGCGCTCGGCGCGAACGATCGCCTGCGATTCGGCATCATCGGCTATGGTGATCGCGGACAGCAGATCGTGGCTGACGCTCTCAATTGCCCGAACACGGAATTTGCCGCAGTCTGCGACATCTATACCGACCAGCGCGAAAAAGCGAAGTCGGTTTCTTCGGCTATCAAAACCTTCATCGATCATCGTCTGATGCTCGAGCAGAAAGATCTCGATGCTGTCTTGATTGCTACTCCGCAGCATCTGCATTGCGAACATTTTGTCGATTCGATCCATGCCGGAAAGCATGTTTACCAGGAGAAGACCATGGCCTTCACGGTAGAGCATGCCAAGCGAATGCGCGCTGCTTATGAACCGGTCAAGGACAAGCAGGTGGTGCAGATCGGGCATCAGGCCTGCTCGTCGGGCCACGTTACCGATGCAGCCAGCTTCCTCGCGGGCGACAAGCTCGGCAAGATTGCGGCCATCGATGCCAGCATGTACCGCAATACTCCGCATGGAAAACCGCAGTGGTCGCGGCCAGTCAAGCCCGATATGACCTCCGAGAATATCGTGTGGAGCAAGTTCTTAGGCGAGGCGCCGAAGGTCCCATTCGATCCGAACCGTTACCGCAATTGGCGCTTCTTCTGGGACTATTCCGGCGGAAACGTCTACGAAAACATGTGTCACCAGGTTGCATTCTGGTACAAGGTTCTCGGATTGCAGGTTCCGCAAGCGGTGACCACGACCGGCGGTCTGTATCTGTGGAAAGACGGACGCCAGGTGCCCGATACCATGAACGTGTCGATGGTCCAACCCGAAGAGCTGCTGTTCAGTTGGATTTCCGGCTTCGGAAACGCGAGCCGGGGAGTGACAGAGCAGGTATTGGGCTCGGACGGAACTATCCAGCGAGGTCAGCGCGACGTTCGGTATTTGCCGGAAAAGGTCAATCGTCCAGAGGGCGAAGCTCTCACTGGCCAAACGCCCACTCTTCCCTCCGCGCACATGCGCAATTTTGTTAATGCTATTCGCGCGGGCGAGAAAGTGAATTGCCCATTGGCGCTCGGTTATCGCGTTTCGATCGCCTGCCGCATGGCCGTGGAAAGCTATCGCCAGGGACGCACGATGCGCTGGGACACCAGCAAAGAAGAGATCATCTAACGAAGGCTCGATTGACGAGCCGGGCTACACAATTGCTCACATTGAAATCGGCTGCCAAATCCACATCCTCCGAGAAACCGCGCTCGATCAACTCCTTGCCGGAGGAGCATCTTCGCAACGTCTCGCCCAGGCAATCGCCGACATGGTCGAATGCGGCAGCAGCTATTCGCGCTTCTGGAGAAGAGTTGCCCGACAATGCGTTGATTACTGCTCCCGCGCCAATCCAGTCTTCGACGCTGGGCCGTAGGGTGCCGTCGTCCCACATCTCCCCGGCTGGAATAATGGCAACAGTTCTGCCGAGCCCAACCACTGCCCGAGCCACGGCCGCGGCATTTCTCAGACAGGCGGCCAGCACAATCGGGTGATCCGCTGCGAATGACAGCGCCGCGCCGTTGGGGGAAGGCAACACTAATCTATATCCAGGCGGCAGGTGTCGCAAGGAGGCAGGAGACAACGAAAAATCAACGCCTCGGTCGCGCCCTGCGAGCTTGGCTCCCACAGAGTGGGCGTATGCAGCCGCTGACGGGCCTTTAAGCGGATACGGCAAGATGACTCCGCCTTGGGCAATGCCGATGTCAACGGCGGTCGTGAACGAGAGAACGTCAACGATCACCACAACATCTGAAATGGGTGCAAGCGTTTTGAGGCCCTTCGAACCCCACTCACAGCGAATTTCAAACTCCGACTGATCGAACGTCACACCCTCAGACTATTACCGGATTGCCTGAAAGCCTCCACATATTTTTACTGCTTCTGAATCTCTCTGATCTCCCGAGCGATCAATTAGGCGTTTGGCGAATTAGAAAAAGGCTGCCGCTGGTGGCAAGGCTGTCGCCGTGAATGGCGATGTCTCTAAAACCGCAGGAGCTCAGGGCATCATCGATGCAGCTATCGATACATACGGCCGCCTCGACATCCTCGTCAACAACTCGGGCGTCTACGAGTTCGGCCCAATCGAGGCCGTCACCGAAGACCAATTCCATAAGCTGTTTGAAATTAATGTGCTCGGTCTTCTGCTCACCACGAAGGCAGCCGTCAAGCATCTCTCAGACGGTGCCAGCATCATTAACATCGGCTCCGTAGTCAGCCGCAGCGCACCTCCGAACTCCGCCGTGTATACCGGCACCAACGGCGCTGTCGACGCGATCACCGGTGTGCTCGCAAAGGAATTCGGCGAGAAGAAGATCCGCGTCAACTCCATCAACCCCGGCATAGTTGAGACCGAAGGCACGCACACCGCCGGCTTTGTCGGCTCTGACTTCGAGAAGAGCCTCGTGGCCCAGACCCCGCTCGGCCGCGCCGGCCAACCCAGTGACATCGCTTCCATTGCCGTCTTCCTGGCTTCGGACGACTCTGCCTGGCTGACCGGCGAGTTGCTTAGCGCTAGCGGCGGGCTCCGCTAAATCCGTCATTGTCTCCATAACAACAGCGCGGCTGCAAACTCGGCGCAACACCAGGACAATGGCGAGGCGGGGCTGCAGTCGCGGCCATCCGGATTGATATGTTCCGGCATCAGACCGTACGAATTGGCGTTGCGGATCATCCAGTCTATGAATGATTTCGCAGTCGCTTTATCGCCGTACAGAGATTCGTACTCCGAAGCTGCCGCAGTCGTGAAGAAGAATGCTCCGTGGCCGTAGGAGGCCAATCCCGGATCGGGGGAGTCGAAATATTGCATGCCTCCCCCCAGCTTCACCGTGTTCTTGGCATAGAAGCGATTCGACAATTCCATTTCGCGATGATCCGGGTAGCCCCAGACCAAACCTACGTTCGCGGTCGTGTCCCATAGATACATCTTTTCTCCGGATCCGTCCGTCAAGCTTTCCCCGCTCTTTCCTTTGATACCGCTGAACCGAACGTCGGCATATGTCTGACGGGAGTTGTCGAACATTTCAGGCAATGCCGCAGTAATCTTGCGGGATGCCGCTGTATAACTTTGTGCTTTGCCTTCCTGTCCGAAGTCGCGTGCCATCTTCGCGGCCGTCTGAAGAGCGGCTGCGCAAATCATGTTGGTGGCCGGCAGATATCCAGTCCATTCCACGATCCCGCCCTCCTCCAGCAATCCGTTCTGGCTGACGTGAGCGACAAGAAAATCCGCTAGTTCGTAAAACAGTTTTCTATCAGCTAGCCACATACCCGTCAGCCGGTGGTACTCCTTCAGCAGGTAAATGTAATATCCGTTCGCATCCCACTCCGGTTCATCAAAACGCGCGCCGCTTCCGCCGTCCACCGCTTTACCGTGAGCGTCATAGCGGGCGTACCATTCCCCCGGAGTCTTCATCGGGACCTGGCGATTTGCCCAGAACTCTATCACCTGCCGCGCTTCTTGCGCATGCCCGCTCGCAAGCAGAACACGCGCGCACATCATCGCATCCCGTGGGTATAGCTGCGGCATATTGTTCGTCACGAACTGCCCTGTAATATCTGCCGGAATTTGACCGTTCAGAGTGGCCGCCTTGACGCAATAGAGGTTGCGCTTGTAAGCTTCCAGATAACCTGCAGCTTCCTGCCCACTCCTTCTAAAAGTTGGTAGCCGCCCGCCATTCATCCATGACTCCCAATACTTCTTGGCCGTCGCTTCGAGATCTTGCTCCTCCTGCACGGCCCGCATCTTCGACAGAGCCTCGGCCCGCGAGGACGCCGGGACCAATAAAACCCGCGCCTTGGCGTTTCGTCCAGTCAGGCTTCCGGTCACCACAATGGTCGAGCCTCCCGCTGCGGTCACCTCGTCATTCGCATTCTTCGAACCGACCGCGAGCACGGTTCCATTCGACCAGGTGGCAACCGCGACACTGCCATCTTCTTCCAGCGAGATCAGGCTCACCGTGGTATCGGTCTTGATCTCCTTCCGCAAGCGAGCCTCGAACTTGTATTCAGTATTTCCGTCCCAGCCGGTAATGTTCAGCGCAAGCACTACAGCATCGCTCGGATGCACAAAACACTGCACCTGTTGACTGGATCCGTTCGACCAAGAAGTTACAGTGCTTGCAGTAAAAAAGTTCGCCATGCCGATCTCTGGGCCAGTGTGTCCCTGCTCCGCCTTTTCGTATTTCTCGGCCACTTCAAACGAAGTCGATGCTACATAATCTGTTGCGTAGTCTTTGAAATATAGATGCTGGATACCTTTTGCGCCTGTGATACTGGTGATCCGGCTATCGTCCGAGAAAACTGCAGTAACATGTCCGTTGCCTAGGATCGAATAACCTTTCCAGGCTCGTTTCGCCACTCCTTGTTGCCCGAAACAAAGGTAGCGCCAAAAGCTATCAGCACAATCGCGAAGTCGCGGCATCCAAGTCTTATCGGCATTGCACGATTGTAGCCTCGTATGCGGACACGTTGACTTACAAGCTGGATGCGCGTAGGCTACGTGAGATACGACTTTGGGTTATCTCTGGAGGCTCCTATGACGCCATTGACCACATTTCTCAGCAGGCTCATCGGTCTGTTCTTGATTCTCGTCGGGCTATCTGTGCTTACACATAAACAAGCGACTGAGGAGACTCTAATCGCGCTCACCCACACACCGCTGCTGCTCTTCGTTCTCGGCATGATCTTTCTGATCGCCGGTCTAGCCATCGTTCTCAAACACAATATCTGGTCAGGCGGCGTGCTGCCCGTCGTCGTCACCCTCTTCGGGTGGATCATTCTCATCCGGGGCTTACTCCTCTTGTTCCTCTCGCCGGAGACCCTTGGTGCGCTTTTCACGATGGCTCGCGTCGACCAATTTTTCTATTTGTACATTGGCATTTCAATACTCATCGGTGCTTACTTGACCTATGGCGGTTTCAGCCGCTCGTCGAGAGCCCTTTCGACTCGCTGATAGAATGGCCGCGGTGAAGGAAATCGGAACAACTATGACAAATCCCATGTCCCGGCGCTTTTTTCTGGGGGCCGCAACGGCTGCTGCCGCGACGCGAGTCTGGGGCGCGAACGACCGCGTGAATGTCGCTATCGTGGGACTCGGTGGCCGCGGCACCAGCCACTTGAATATCTATTCGAGACTGCCCGAGGCGCGCGTGGTTGGGCTCTGTGACATCGATCAGTCGGCCCGCGAACGCGCGCAAGCGACGCTTCTGAAGAACACCGGCGAAAAGGGCAAGGAATTCGAAGACATGCGCCAAGCCTTCGCGGATCCGGAGGTCGAAGCGGTTTCCATTGCCACGCCCAATCACTGGCACGCCCTGGCTGCTATCTGGGCGATGCGGGCCGGCAAGGATGTTTATGGCGAGAAGCCTGCCTGCTACGACATCTACGAAGGTCAAAAGATGCTGCAGGTGGCCCGGGAAACAAACCGCATGCTGCAGATTGGCTCTCAACATCGCAGTATGCCTTTCAAAATGCGCGCCATGGACGCCATACATGGTGGCTTGATCGGTGATGTTTATTTGTCGAAAGGTCTGTGCTTCAAACGGCGTGCGTCTATCGGCCATAAGCCAGATAGTCCAACCCCCCCGGGCGTTAACTGGGATTTGTTCCTTGGGCCCGCTCCCATGCGCCCGTTTAATGAACTGCGCTTTAAATACAACTGGCATTGGTTTTGGGATACCGGCAACGGCGACATTGGTAACCAGGGCGTGCACGAAATTGGAATTGCTCGATGGGGCTTAGGTGATCCCCAGTGGCCTCGGAGCGCCTACGCGCAAGGCGGCAAGTACGCCTATCAGGACGATCAGGAAACGCCCAACACGTTGCTCGCAAGCTATAATTACGGACCGACGGAACTTGTCTTCGAGGTTCGCGGCCTCCTGACCGGAGCCGAAGGTGTTCCTGTCCGGCGTGCGGTTCGCGCGCCCGCCGAAGGAGCCACAGCGCCTCCCTCCTCACCCACCCCGATCTCCACTATTCCCAGCAAAGGCGCTCCACTGAATATTATGGTGGGCAACTTGTTCTATGGCACTGAGGGTTGGGCCGCTATGAGCGACCAGGGCTTCCAGGCTTTCAAGGGCGAAAGCAATGAACTTGTCGCCGATGAGCGGCCGGAACGCGGTCCGGGTTCCGATGCAACGGCGCTTCACATGCAAAACTTTCTCGCCGCTTGCAGGTCGCGCAATTACAAAGATCTCCACGATGAAATTGCGAATGCCTATCTGAGCGCCTCGCTGTGTCACTTAGCCAATATCAGTTATCGTACCGGCCGTAAACTGACGCTCACGCCCGGGCCGAAGTTTGCCAATGACCCCGAGGCCGACAAACTGCTGACGCGAAATTATCGCAAGCCTTACGTAGTCGCATAATTTCTTTCAGTCGCGCGGGCCGCCCGCGCTCGCCGCCGTGATGGTGAAGTCGACCTCCGGGTCGCCATTAAGTTCATCAGAGGCGTGGACGCGCCGCACGTGTTCCGCACCCGGTGCTTGCAGGAGCGTCAGATTCCGGGCGGCCGTACCTTGTCAATGGAATGTGTCGATGGAGTGCCCATCGACGCCTTTTTGCCGCAAGTTGAGCACTGCCGCCCATTCTTCGACTGTTTCGACCGGTGTGCGAGGCCTTCGCCACTGTTCCGATGCCTGGCTATAGATGTCCTTCAGCCCCTCGGCTCATTCATACCGCAGAGCCATCATGGGATCGATTCGAACTGCCCGGCGCCCAGGCACTAACATCGCCATTCCAGCCACAATCGTGAAAAATCCGCCGAGGCCCAGAAAGGTTGTTGGATCGTAGAACGGCACGCCATAGAAGAGGTCGGCGGATCCCGGAAACACCAGTGTAGTGTGCACAACCCAGGAAAGCGCGCTCGCGCCTGCCATTCCAACCAAAACCCCGACGAACGCCGGCCGCAGCCCTTCAATCGCAATCTCCTTCAGCACCTTCATTGCCGTCGCGCCTAACGCCATTCGAATACCAATTTCGGCCACGCGTTGATTCACCAGGTAGGCCATTACTCCGTAGATTCCAACACTAGCCAGTGTCAGCGCCAGCAGGGCCAGAACACCTGCGTACGTCGCGTATATTTGTGCCAGAGATTTCTGCACGCGCAGAGGTCCCTTTTCCAGGCTTACCAATATTAGGCTCGGCAGCAGATTCCTATCCAGCGCTCCCAACGCGGCTCGAACAGACGCGGTCGCGCTTTGAGCATCCCCTTCAGTACGCAACAATATGCCATAAAAGTCCTTCCTTCCAGTAGGCACATAAACGTGTGTTGGATCCGTCCGCGTGAGATTAGCAAAACGCACATCCTTGGCTATCCCCACGACTTCGAACTCGGTAAACTTTCCTCGGAAATCCAGATCCAACTTAAACCGCTTCCCGAGTGGATCTCCTCCTGGCCAGAAGCGCCGCGCAGTAGACTCACTAATCACTGCCACGTGCGCGCCGTTCATAGCTTCTCTCCTCGTGAAGCAACGTCCCCACAACAAGCGGACATCCAGGGTATTGAAGTATGTATCCGAAGCGTAGCTTGCCAGAGCCTTTCCGGTTTCCGTGGCTTTCGAAGAATGCTGCCCCTCAATCAAAATCGGTGGAGTCCAAGTGCCCAAAAGCGGTACCGTGCCGAGCGCTGCGCTTTTGACTCCCGGTAAAGTTTCAAGCCGGTCGATCAGCCGCCGTTCCAGAGCTACGCTCGTAGCGAGATCGCTTCCAAGCTCCGCCGACACCACCATCACGTTGTGCGTCTCGAACCCGGGATCGGCGCTCTGAGATCGCATCAGGCCACGCAGCAAAAGCCCCGTGACGATGAGCAAGACCATGGATACTGCCACTTGCATGCCGACCAGCAGGCCGCGAAGCCGGGAGCGCTCCCATCGCCGGCCCAAAACACTGCCCTCATCTTTGAGCGCCATCGTGAGATCCGCCCTGCTGAATTGCAGAGCGGGCGAGAGTCCGAATAGAATTCCCGTCAACAGTGACAGCGCCAGAGCATATCCTAAAACGCGCGCGTCGGGGCTAACGTCCAGCTTGAAGACCACAGTATCGGCAAACAGTCCGGCGAAAATTTGCTCGATCGAAATCCAAAGCAGCTTGGTTGTCCATATGGAAGCCAGCAGCCCGCCCACCCCGCCAAGAAGCGCAAGCAGGATGCTTTCGGAGAGCAACTGCCGGATCAAGCGCCCTCGGCTCGCGCCCAGCGCTAAGCGCACCCCAATCTCTTTCTGTCTCGCGGCGCCCCGCGCCAGCAGCATGTTCGCAATGTTCGCGCACGCCACCAGCAGCACCGATCCGGCAATCAGCATCAAAGCGAATACCAATGCCTTGAACCTGATATCGTCCGTGTTCCCAAAGAAAGCTGTGTGCTGCAGCGTTGTGGCAATTGTTCTGTCGCGCTGTTTGAATGTGGCCGCGTATTGGCGCATCAGCGCGTCAGCCTCGGCCTGCGCGCCTTTGAGCGTAGTGGACGCTTTCAGCCGCGCCAGGATTTGAAATTGCGCGTTATCAGGCTCATGCCGCCAGTCGCGGCCCGGCATAAGCTGCGCCTGCATGGAGAGGGGCGCCCACAAATCCGGAACCTGCGGCAGCGTCGACGTGCCGGTGAACTCCTTCGGGGCAATTCCGATGATCGTGAATGCGATGCCGTTGATTCTGACGATTTTCCCGAGAGCCTGCGAATCCGCATGAAAACGCCGCTGCCAATAGGGGTAGCTGATCACCGCGACCGCGTTCCCTCCAGGCACTCGGTCCTCTTCAGGAAGAAATGTTCGCCCAAGCCCGGCGCTGACCCCGAGATCCGCAAAATAATTCGCTGAGACAAGTTGGGCCGCGGCCCTTTCGGGCTGCAGACGATCCGTCCCGTAAGTGCCTTCCGCCAGAACCGGATGCGGCCAGCTTGCCGCGATCAGGCTCGAAAACACGTTGTTGTGGTCGCGGCAGTAGGCGTACTCGGGATAGGAAAAAGCATATTGCAAGTCCCCTTTGGAGCCGCTCTCGAGCCATCGCTCCATCCGCACCACTTCGTTCGGATCGGCCACTGGAAGAGGCTTCAGCGCCACTGCATTGTAGGCCGAAAACAGTGTCGCGTTTACGCCGATTCCCAATGTGAGCGTCAGCACCGCCACCAGCGTAAAGCCCGGGTTTCTTGCCAGGCTCCGGCATTCGTAGCGGAGATCTCGCACCATTTGTTCTATCCACGCGAACGAACGCTCATCGCGATGAAGCTCCTTCGCCTGCTCGACGCCGCCATAGGCCCGCTTGGCCGCCAATCGCGCCTCCTCCGCTGTCATGCCACGCCGCTGAAAATCCTCCTCCATCAGCGCCAGGTGCGTGGCCACTTCACGCGCCAGTTCCCGTTCGGCTCGTTGATGCTGAAACAAGCAGTAGAATTTCGCTAAATATCTTCTCCACTTGGCAGTCAAGCAAGCTCCATGAAACCAGTCTTTCTCACGTTCCACTTGCCTGTCAAGTGAAATATGCCTGTATATTCCTCTGCGATTCGCCCATCGTTTTGCTTTTCACCGCAGCTATGATTTCATCCACTCTCCCCTCGCCAATCAACTCTCGTATGCGGGCTTCGCTGAAGCCCGCAATGCGGCCGAGCAGGAGTAGGTATGCATACGCATGGTCCGAATCGCGCCACTGCGCCATCTCAATCAGAGACGCCAATGCCGATTTCTGGATTTGTTCAAGCAATTTCGGATTGCGGCGCGCGGTGAGCGCCGCGAGCAACTGTCCGGCCTTGTTGCGGTCTGTCCATATGCCTGAATTCAGCATTTCAATAAAACCGGATGTCGGTATTTCCGAAGCTACATTCGGGTTAGCCGATGCGAGAACCCACAGCGCTCTTAGGGCGTTGTTGCGGACGCCGTGATCCGGATCACGGCTCGCCCGAACAAGCGCTCCCATCTGACCACTTGACTTCTGCGCATACCCGAGTATCGCGGCCGCGGCCTGCCGCGACTGTGGTTCTCTGCACTCTCGAAGTATTTGCTCCAACTCTTGCTCGTGAGTCATGGCGTACTCGTGCAGGGCCATCTGCTTTGCGCGCGTCGTCGGGTCTTCTGAAAGGGCGTAGCCGTGCGAATCGTCCTCGCCGCTATTGCCCTTCGCGATCGCTTGTGCGAGCGCTGCCATCGCGTCCTTATAAAGGGCTACTGTTTGCGTCGAAAGGCAACCAGAACCTTGCGGTGCAGGGGCAAGGGCAATGGTCTTCGTGTTCCTGCCACCCAGCCCGATGAAGGTCGAAACGTTCCCCTCGCTGTCGCAGCACACAAAAGCTACATCGGTAGCGGTGTGTCCAGTCACCCCATCGATTGCGCGATTAACTCGGTCGCGAATCTCGGAACTCTCATCCTCGGAGATTTGCTCGCCGCCTCGTATCGGCAACACCGATCTGATTTTCTGTACATCGACACCCACTGTTCCAAAAAAATCGATTTTGCCGACGCGAGCTTTTTCAGCTCCGGCTGATCCAGCTAGTAAGACCAGTACTAATCCGAAGCGCAACACGATGCGACGGTACTAGCCGATATGCCAGCCCTTTCGGACGAATGGTTTTAACAACTCGTTCGCCTCCGCGTTGTTGGTGATGTGCATCTTTTCCGAGTCCCACTCCAGTTTGCAGTTCAGCCTGAGTTGCAACCGCGCCCAGCGCGATCCACTCCGTGAATGGCGCCGACACTTGGAAGTTGGAACAAGCCGGAACGCCGCCTTTCGACGCGCGGATCCAATCCCGGTAATGTCCCGGCGATCGCGGCAGAAACTCCGCCGGGAATTCGTAGTCCCTCATTTGCTCTACCGGCAGCAGCCGCGTCCACTCGCCATAAGTGCCGGTCGTGATCATGCCTTTCTCGCCTTTGAAGAGGCTGCCATTCGTTCCGGTATTGATCAGCTTCATCCACTCGGCCTCTTTCTGGGCATGCGCATCCAGCGGCGTCGTTGGTTCCCGCCGCGGAGTTGGTGGAGGAAGCTCTCTCGGAGTGAAAAACTCGTCGGTGAACACGCCGCCCTGGATCTGGTGTTCCTTCGGAGTAAAGGGAGATGCTTGGCGTGGACGCCGATTGCGAGGGAGGTCTCCTAGAATTTCGCCCTGCGGCGCCCCCGCAAACGAGGGCTCGCTCTCGCGCATGGCGTCGTACCAGAAAATCTTGACCGGCGGCATTCCCGGCCGCTCTGGAAAGTCGAAACGGACGACAGATTTGGCAGGGAAATATATGTCGCTACGATCTTCCTGATGAACGCATTCCACCGTCGTCGGAGCGCCCAGGCACAGCGCCATATTCACCGCTCCTAAAATGTGGCACGCCATGTCTCCCAAAGCGCCTGAACCGAAATCGAAGAATCCGCGCCAGGCAAACGGCGCGTAATCTTCGCTATAGGGCCGTTCCTTCGCGACGCCCAGCCAAAGGTCCCAGTCGAGAGTGCTCGGAGCGGCCGATGTAGCCGGCGCTTCCTTAATGCCTTGTGGCCACGCTGGCCGGTTCGTCCAGGCATGCACCTCCGTGACGTTTCCGATTGCCCCGGACCAGATCATTTCCGCGCACTGGCGCGTGCCTTCATTCGAATAGCCCTGGTTGCCCATCTGTGTGGCCACTTTGTATTTCTCGGCGGCTTTCATCAGTTCGCGGCATTCCCAAACTGTGTGCGCCAGCGGCTTCTGTACATAAACGTGCTTGCCGCGCTCCATCGCCGCAAGCGCCGCCGCCGTGTGCATGTGATCGGGGATAGTCACAATCACCGCATCGATGTTCGAACCTTCTTTGTCGAGCATCACCCGGAAGTCTTTGTACTTGGGAGTATTCGGGTAAAGCCCAAAAATCGTCTTTGCGCGCACCTCATCGACATCGCAAAGTGCCACGATCTTTTCAGTTTCGGCGCAAGCCTGAATGTCGCTCGTAGCCTTACCACCCGCGCCAATCGACGCAATGTTGAGCCGCTCGTTAGGCGACTTATAACCCAGCATCTTCAGCGACGGCACGCTGCCAAAACCTCCCAGCGGAACCGCTCCCGCGAGCAGAGTGCCATAGAAGAAGTGGCGTCTTGAGATTTCCTTGCTTTTCATGTTCCCGCTTTACGCTCCTCTTGGATCATATAACCGTTACGACAATGTTCCCGATCTGCGCGGCTCGGGAAACGCGAGTTCGTCAGTTCCAACCCTTCGGGCCGCCAGCTAATCGCAGCGCGGGAGCGTGAGCTTTCTTATTCTTTGGGGGCGATGCCGAGAGCCTTCATCTTGCGATAGAGATTGCTGCGCTCGAGGCCCAGCAACTCAGAGGCGCGACTGACATTCCCGCCGGTTTCCTCGAGTTTGCGCAGAATGTATTCGCGCTCGGCGGCCCCACGCACTTCGTGCAGACTGCCGAAGCCTTCCGCTGGTTTGCCGTTTACTCCCTTGCGGCTGCCATCGAGCGACAGGTGCCGCACATCGATACGGCGCTGCGGATATAAGATGACAATCCGTTCCATTAAATTGCGCAGCTCGCGCACGTTTCCCGGCCAGTGATAAGCGATAAGCGCCGAGAGCGCGTCTTCACTCAATTCCTTTGGTTTGCGGCCATAGGCAACCGTGAATTCATGCAGAAAATGCGCCGCTAGCAGAGGAACGTCTTCGGCGCGTTCGCGTAACGGTGGCACGGTGAAAGGAATCACGTTGAGTCGATAGAAGAGATCTTCCCGGAAATTGCCGCGTTCGATTTCTTTCTCGAGGTTCTTGTTTGTCGCGGCAATCACGCGGGCATCCACCTGAATGGATTGCGGCGCGCCGACCGGCTCGAAACGGTGCTCATCGAGAGCGCGAAGCACTTTGGCTTGAGTTCTAAGGCTCATATCTCCAACCTCATCGAGGAAGAAGGTTCCGCCGTGCGCCTTTTGCAGTTTTCCAATCTTATGATCGGCGGTGCCGTCGAGATTCGTGCGGCGGTGTCCGAAAAGCTCACTCTCGATCAGATCCTCCGGTAGAGCCGCGCAATTTACCTCAACAAACGGGCCGTTGGCGCGCAGGCTGGCTCGATGAATAGCGCGAGCGACCAATTCCTTGCCGGTGCCGCTTTCGCCATAGATCAAAACGCGCCCGTTGGTTCCAGCCATCAATTTGAGCTGTTGCCGCAGCGCTTTCATGGGAACGCTGTTACCAATAATTTCTGGCGAGGCGGTGTCTTCACGAAGGCGTTGAATCTCGAGGTCCATGCGCCGCTGCTGTACAGCATTCTTCAGCGCGACGCTGACCTTCTCAATGGTCAGCGGTTTCTCGACGAAATCGAAGGCGCCGAGCTTGGTTGCCTTGACGGCCGTTTCGATGTTGCCATGGCCGGAGATCATGATCACGGCCGGACGCGATCCGGCGGGCAGTTCCTGTATGCGGGCCAGTGTTGCCAAGCCATCGATTCCCGGCAGCCATACGTCGAGCAACACTGCCTCGTACGATTCGCGCGTAAGTTCCGACAGACAGGCTTCGCCGGTATCTACACCCGAGCACTGATAATTCTCGTCGGAGAGAACGCCGCGAAGCGACTGGCGAATGCTCGCTTCATCGTCGACAATAAGAACTTTGGGTCCGCGGACTGCCATGAGTGGAACGCTACACCTTCAGGGTAGCGGGCTGGGGTTCGCCATCGGGCTGAGGTTCGCCAAGCTGGGCCTCGCCGGCTTCCTGCGATGCCGAATCGGGCGCGGGGAGAGCATTTAACTCGACAATGAAACGAGTGCCGCTAGGGTAATTGTCTTCTACCCTGACGCGGCCATGATGCTCAGTGAGGATACGGCTGACAATGGCAAGACCCAAACCGGTGCCACGTTCCTTGGTGGAAAAATAGGGCAGGAACAACTTCTCTTTATCGGCGGCGGAGACTCCGGTTCCGGTATCGGTGACAGACAACTCAACCGTGTCCGGTCCCGCTTGAGCTGTGGCAACAAGCAATTGGCGCACGGGTGCGTCGTTCATTGCCTCGGCAGCGTTGTCGATCAAATTCACAATCACTCTCTTGATCTGTTCCTTATCAGCCATGACGTAGGGCAGGTTTCGGTCGAGGTCTACGGAAACAGCGACCCCCTCGAGCCTTCCGGCGAAAACCGTCATGGCGCTATCGACAATCTCGTTCAGATCCGTGGGCGCGGGCTGAGCGGAAGGAAAGCGAGAGAATTGCGAGAATTCGTCGACCAGCGACTTTACAGTTTGCACCTCGCGCTGGATTGTTTGGGCGCACTCCTGAAGAATCGCGCGGGCATGCGGCTCGAGCGGCAGGCGCGGGAGCTGTCGCGCGATACGGTCGGCGGAAAGCGAGATCGGAGTCAATGGATTCTTGATTTCGTGCGCGATGCGGCGCGCAACTTCCTGCCAAGCCGCCGCCTTTTGGGCGCGCAGGAGGTCGCTGGCGTCTTCGAGAACCATCACGAAGCCACGTTGTTCTTCAAGCGAGGCGACGGTCACGGCCAGATGAAGAACGGAACGCGGACGCTGGATATCCAGCTGGCAGGCGGCCGCTCCAGTGCGCCGCGCTCGCTTTAACATGTAGCGGATCTCAGCCAGGTCTTCGCCCGAAAAGAGATCTTCGAGCCTTTTCGCGGAAGCGGTCGCTTCCTCCGAAAAGATGCCCGCCAGAGCTCGGTTGACGCGCTCAATCCGCTCGTCCGGCGACACCGAAATAACGCCTGTCGGAATGCTCTCGAGGATGGCCTCAGTGAAGCGCCGGCGTGCTTCGAGCTCGCGCGCGTTGGCTTCCAGTCCGCTCGTCATCTCATTGAAGGCCCGCACTAAAGTAGCGAGCTCGTCGATGGCGTTCACGCGAACGCGCGTCGACAAATTCCCCCGCCGCACTTCCTGCGCCGCTCCCAACAGCGCGGATATCGGAACGCTGATCTGCCGCGAAAGAAGTTGAGCCGACCAGGATGCAAAGAAAAGCACGAATAGAGTGATCAGCCAGATCAGGTTGAAATATGTATCGTGATAGAACTTCGGCCGCCCGGATTGGATATCGCCATTCGCGGTAGGAGTGCTTATGGATGAGACAACCGTAATCCGGCCCAAGTTCTTGCTGCCATCCATGACATCCGCCGCGGCGCTCACGAGAGAGCTCTTCGGCTCTTCAAAAAGCTGGTAGAGCAGCATCGGCACGCCGGCCGGCCGCTTCAAAATTAGCTGCCGGATACCACGCGGTTTACAGAGATTGCGGAAGAAGGAGGCATCGATATGCCCGGTGTACGCTGCCTCGCGGGTCTGCGGGAGCAAACTGATCCAATCGGTTTCGGCCTGTACTCGTTCCTGAGCCTCTGCTTTCAGCGAGGTTTGATTAAACCATACGTCCAGGTGGCGGTTCAAAACGTAATAGCTGAAAAGTACGTTGAACAGAGCCGGAGCGAGGGTGAGCACGAGCGCGCCAAAGAGCAGCTTGGAGCGTATGCGCGACCCTTCCTTGTTGCGCTGGCGCTCGATAAAAACCTTTACGCCCGCCCGGAAGAGCAGGAAAGCCAAAAGGACAGTGAGCAGGAAAATGAGCGTTGAGACGGCCCAAAGAACAATGGTCTCGTTGAGATTGGAGGGCGAATAGGTAATGCGGAACGAGCCCTGCCAGATGAGCAGGGCCAGCAGGATGACGAAGCTCAGCGCGGCGGCAGCGGAGGCAAGACGTCGGCGCACAACACTGCCATGGTAGCCCACCTCCGGCTCGCGGGGCTCGGATTGAAATGAGAGATCACTCCTATTTGCCCGGGCGGCTTTGCGTTCTGAACTCGTATTGCTGTATTTGGAGGGCCATTTGACCCTTGCTGTGGCGTGTGACACGCCCGCGGGCCACCAGGTTCAGGAGACATTTCTCGTTCAGTTGGGCGGGCCAACTGATTGACACTTCCAGACGCGTGCCCATCGGCAAATCGTGATCGGAAGTGAAAAGTACGCCGGAACTGCTGATGTTGAGAGTCTTGCCGTTGCCGGCCATAACCTCAGCCCGCTGATTCAGCGTCTTGTAACGCAGCTCACGCTCAATGGGAAACCGGCTGGACCGCCGCCGCTCGGTGACATTCACGTCCGAAGTCTCAAGACGCCTGCCTAGAGTTAAGATGTTGTCGGACACAGTGTCATAACTCCGATTTCTAAGCTTACACAATGACAGTACATCTTACTTAATCGGCTGTTTGCGCCGCGTTATCGCGTCTTTTCTCTAACCATTGCAAGCGTTCCCGCAGCTTTTGTTCCCAGCCCCTGTCGCTCGGCTCGTAAAACCGGACGCCGTTTAGGGTATCGGGAAGGCACGCCATATCGGTGACAGCATCTTCTTCCTTGTGGGCGTGCTTGTATCCTTTGGAATAGCCCATTTCCTTCATGAGGCGAGTGGGGGCGTTCCGGAGATGCAGCGGAACGGGCGGAGCGGCTGTGGTCTCGATGGTTGCGTTGGCCTTATTGAGGGCCCGATAGGCGGCATCCGATTTGGGCGCAAGCGCCAGATAAATAGCCAGTTGGGCCAGCGCCTGATCTCCTTCCGGTATGCCCAGAAAATGTACTGTCTGCATACAAGCAATGCTTTGTTCCACCGCTCGAGGATCCGCCAAGCCGATATCTTCAATCGCCATCCGTATAAGCCGTCTCGCCAAGTAGAGCCGGTCCTCTCCGGCCTTCATCATTCGTGCTAACCAATACAGCGCCGCATCGGCATCGCTCGAGCGGACGGATTTATGCAAGGCGGAGATAAGATTGTAATGCTCTTCTCCGGATTTGTCGTACAGCAGCACCTTGCGCTGTAACGCATCCGCCACTGCTTGCCGATCGATTGTTCCTTCATGCGCGAGTTCCGCGGCTATTTCCAGCGTATTTAGCGCTGCTCGGGCGTCGCCACTCGATCCTTCTGCAATCTCATCGAGCAGTTCAGGGTTAATCTTTAGCCTTAGATGGCCTAAGCCGCGCTCGGGGATTTCGAGCGCACGCTTCAGCAGCCTCACCACCTCTGCGCTGGCAAGCGCCCGGAGCGAATACACCTTGGTCCGCGACAAAAGGGCCGAGATCACTTCGAACGACGGATTTTCCGTCGTGGCGCCGATCAACGTTACATCACCGCGTTCGACATACGGCAGAAAGGCGTCCTGCTGCGCTTTGTTGAAACGGTGAATCTCATCGATAAATAGGAGCGTTTTCCGCCCGGCGCGCTTGGCTTTCTGGGCGTCGTTCATAACCGCCTTGATTTCTTTGATGCCGCTCAGAACGGCACTGAAAGGAACGAAATCGGCACGGCTCTTCTGCGCCATCAGCGCGGCTAAGGTCGTTTTACCGGAACCCGGCGGGCCCCACAAAATGAGCGATGTCAGGTGGCCACTCTCGATTTGGGCGCGGAGTGGTTTGCCCGGTCCGAGAATATGCTCCTGACCTACGTATTCATCCAGAGTTTGCGGCCGCATGCGATCGGCCAGCGGACGATCCGCAGACTCACTTCGCTGCTCTCCCGGTGCAGGCGCGGCGTCAAACAAGCTCACGTAGTTGTCCTCTGCTGATCTGTCCTCTGCTGTTGCGCCTCAAACAGAGCGATGGAGCACGCGATGGCAGCGTTTAACGATTCGACATTCGAAGTCGGTATGCGAAGCGTTTGTGCTCCGGACAGCAGTTCCGGCGACACCCCGGCGCCCTCGCTTCCGACGACTAGACCGCACGGGGCGCGAAGGTTCGCATGCGCGAGACTGGCTTCGCCCGAAGCCGCCAGCGCATATAGGTTCAGTTGGCTTGCTCGAAGATAAGTCGCGAGTTGGAAGACACTCACTCCTTCCAGGAAGGGTACCCGAAAAATGGATCCGGCCGTGGCGCGGAGCAGCTTTCCGTTGGCAACGCGGGAGCATCCCTTCAGGAAAACCACCCCGCTGGCGCCGAACGCTTCGGCGGATCGGACGATTGTGCCGGCGTTTCCGGGGTCTTGAATCCCATCTAGTATGACGACGAGCGCGCGTCGGCGAAACCAGGTCATCCCAGGCCCAAGCGCGAGGCGTTAACAGGGCCAACACTTCCTGCGGGGCCTCAGTTGCCGCAGTCGAAGCCATAGCGCGCGTCGACACCTCGAGCACCTCGCAGGACGCTTGCCGTAACACATCGAAGTAGCGAATACCCGCCTCTGGCGTAACGAAAATGCGTTCCACGCGCCACTTTCCGCGCAACGATTCTTGCAATAAATGAGGTCCCTCGATGACCACATAGCCTTCCTCGGTAGCGCGGCCTTCGGCGGCTGCCCGCCGGATTTTCTGCAAGGCCGGATTCTTTGCGCTAGTGAGTTGCATTCGATATTCGCCGCCTTCAGGCGCACCCGGCGTAGACTGGAGTTTCAGACAATCCATCATTTGGGCTTTGGAACCAGCCGCATGAAGCGCGCCATTGCAGGTCTGCTGTGCCTGCTCTCCATCCTGCTCTTAGCCTACCTGTTCCATGTTGCGAAGCAAATTGAGCGGGAATCGACCATCGACGAAGCGGGCCCAGCCGACGTCATTATCGTGCTCGGCGCGGCGGAATATCGCGGCAAACCATCTCCCGTTCTGCAAGGGCGCCTCAATCATGCCTTGCTGCTGTACCTGAGAGGACTTGCTCCTTATATCCTGACGACCGGGGGAGCGGGCGGGGACCCGGACTACACGGAAGGCGAAGTGGGCCGGGCCTACCTGAGCCAGCACGGGGTTCCTTCGGAAGCCATTCTGGTCGAGCCGGAGGGCACAACTACCGCGCAAAGTGTTGATGCGGCGGCCGAAATCATGCGCCGCATGGACCTGCATTCCTGCATTGTGGTGAGCGACGGCTACCACATCTATCGGGTCAAGCGCCTGCTCGAGTGGCAGCACATTAAGGTCTACGGCTCGCCACGGCCGCCTGCCGGCTCACCAAGCCAGTTGGAGCTTCGCTGGCTCTACTTGCGGCAAGCGGTCGGGTTCTTTCTCTGGCAAGCGGGAATCAACATTTAATACCCACGACTAGAGTCAAGGCGCTGGGCTGCTGAAATCGATGCCTCTCTTCTCCTTGCCCACCGCCGCAATGATCGCGGTCGCGGCGAAAACAGTGACAGCCACGGAGGCCATCGCGGTCGCGTAACTCATGTGCTTAGCGAACACCGTTTCAACCGCGCCCACGGAGCCCGCCAGCAATACGCCGCATTGGTAGGCAAATCCAGGCATGAACCCGCGTACCTCATTCGGAGAAAGCTCGCTGAGATGAGCTGGAATAACTCCCCAGGCGCCCTGGACGCAAAATTGCACCAGGAATGCGCCCAGTACCAGCGGAAAAATTCCCGGCGCATAGACCCACAACGGGGTCAGTAGGATTCCTGTCAGCAGGGAGACAACAATTGCGCGCCTGCGGCCTATTTTTTCGGAGAGAAAGCCGACTACGATCCCGCCGATGAGCGCCCCAATTATCGAAATTGCCGAAATAATGGCGCTTTTGTTTCCCGTAAAGTGCCAGTACCGTTGAAGAAACGTCGGATACATGTCCTGGGTACCATGAGAGGCGAGATTCATCCCCGTCATGAGCACTGTGAGATATAAAAATAATTTCCAATGCGTCAGAATGCTCGCGCCGAGCCGGGTCCAACTCTCCTGCTTGGATTTCTGCCAAACCTCGGATTCCTTCACGCGGAAGCGGACAAGTAAAGCTAAGAGAGCCGGCAGGCCGCCGAGAAAGAATAAGGGACGCCAGCCCCACCTGTCGAGAAGCAAGAACCGCGACATAGCGGCGAGCAAATAACCCAAGGCGTAACCCTGCTGCAGCAGACCCGACATAATGCCACGCCATTTGGGCGGAACTTTTTCCATGGCGAGCGAGGCCCCGACACCCCACTCTCCACCCATTCCGATTCCAAACAGCGCGCGTAAAACGAGAAAGGTCGTGAAATTGGGCGCCAGGCCCGGTTGCGATCTCAATGATGGAATAGAAGACTAGATCGATCATTAACGGCAGCCTTCGTCCGTAACGATCGGCGATCAAACCGAAGAGAAAAGCGCCTACCGGACGAAAGGCAAGAGTCAGGGCGATAGAAAGCGCGATCGCGGTGTCGTCTTGTTTGAAATCGTTTCTAATCGGGATCAGGCAAAAGGTGACGAGGAAGAAGTCAAAGGCGTCGAGTGTCCATCCGAGAAAGCTCGCGGTGAGAGCGCTCCAGTGGTCGGTTACTACGGCGCCGGCTAACGGTTGTGATTTCATTAGTTGAATGCGTTCTCACGTGAGCGCAGTACGCCTAGACTCTTCGAGCAACTATAAACCAGAGCCGGAAGACTTTCCTGCGACATCGGCCGGAGTTGCTGCGGAATATCGAAAGCGCATGGCTTCTCTGCACGAATCGATCGCGCAACTCAGTCATCGGTATCGGGTTCTGTGGAATGCCGAAGCGGCGACGCTCATCCTGGTTTTTCTTGCTTTCTATGGCGCGTATGCGTACAAAGCCATTCCACGAGGCTTGGCAAAGGTGAGCCCAGTGCTCACGCTCTTTTTAGTACCTGGAATTCAGAAGGTTATCAGGGGCATTCGCAAACAACGACGGCTTGCGTCGTATTATGACAGCCGGCTCGCTCGTTTGGAAAATCGGTGGCGCGGAACTGGGGATCCGGGAGACGCTTATTCTGATGTGGATCATCCGTATACCGGAGACCTCGATGTTTTCGGTGAGGGTTCTCTGTTCGAGTATCTGTGCGCTGCACGTACAGGCATCGGGAAGCAGACGCTGGCGGCATGGTTGAGGGAGCCGGCGCGCGCAGATGAAATCGCGGGACGTCAGGCGGCAATTGATGAGCTGCGGGGCCGCCGTGAGCTGCGCGAATATTTTGCGATCGCAGCGGCCGACAGCCCCAGCTCAGTCGATCCGGCTCCTCTGTTTGAATGGTTCGAGGCTCCGGGGGTGGCGTTTCCTCGTGCTGTCCGGGTGCTCGCCGCGCTTATCTGCGCTGCGCTGCTGGTTTCCATTCCTTTGTCAATAGTTGGCTTGGCGAGCCCTTCTGCGCCTCTGGCGATCATCGCGCTCGTAGCGGTGTTCTCACTCGCCACCCGCAAACGGATCGGTCCTATCCTTGGCAGCAGCACGCCCCTGTACGAAGAGCTGGAGGCTTTGGCTGCCTACGCCAGCAGACTGGAACGGGAGCGTGTTTCATCACCGCTGCTCACGCGTCTTCGGGATACTTTTGCAAGTTCCGGCAATAAATCTGCCTCGCGGGCAATAAGGCCTTTCATGCGAATCATCCGATTCATGCGCTGGCATCAGGATCCGTCATTCAACTATATTTCTCATCTGTCTCTCTGGGGTGTTCAGTTCGCCATGGCTGCCGAGGAGCAGCGAACGCATTTGCGCCATTCACTCGCGGCCTGGGTTCGCGCGATAGGTGAATTCGAAGCGCTGAACTCGCTTGCGACTTACGCCTTCGAGCATCCGGAAGATCCCTTTCCTGAGATTGTGGAACCGGCTCTTAATAGCTTCCCGGTTTTTGAATCCGTTTCGCTCGGCCATCCGTTATTGCCCGAAGAAACTTGCGTTCGAAATCCGGTCCGCATCGGCTCGAAGAATCGCTTCCTGCTGGTGAGTGGTTCGAATATGTCAGGAAAGAGCACCTATCTGCGTTCTATCGGTACAAGCTTCGTTCTTGCGCGAGCCGGCGCTCCCGTCCGCGCTTCCTCTCTGCGGCTTTCGATATTCTCTCTGGAGACAAGCATGCGTGTCCAGGACTCGCTGCAAGACGGACGATCGCGGTTCTTCGCTGAGGTGGCGCGGGTTCGATCGATTTTGCATCGGGCAGCAACCGGACCGGTGCTTTTCCTGCTGGATGAATTACTCAGCGGCACGAATTCGTCAGATCGCCAGGTCGGGGCAGCTTCGGTGATCAATCAGTTGCTCGAGCGCTCCGCGTCCGGTCTGCTCACCACGCATGACCTGACGTTGGCGCATCTTGTCGACGACCATCCGGGTTTGGCTAAGAACGTTCACTTCATAGATCAGTTCGAGAACGGAGAAATGCGATTTGATTATCGCTTGCGCGACGGTGTGGTCACTCGCACCAACGCCCGCGACGTGCTCCGGCTGCTTGGAATTCTCTAACCTCTAAATATCAGCCGATACTTAGCCCGCTGGCGGCTGCGTTAGGTTCCCACAGCGTCTCCGCTGCGCCGAGCACGTGGTTCACCCAGCGGCTCCAGATAAAAAGCGCATCGCTGAGACGATTCAGATAACGGAGCGCCTCAGCGGGTATAGCTTGGTCCCGTGCGAGTGTCACCAGCAGACGCTCGGCTCGCCGGCAAATCGGTGCGGCCAAGGTGCAACTCCGCATCCAGACGGCTTCCGCCCGGGAGAACAAAAGATCGCAACGGCTCTAACTCTTCGTTGGCGGCGTCGATCTCGCGCTCGAGTTGCTCCACCTCCGCGTCCGTCACGCGAGGCTGTTTCGGATGAACGTCTTCCGGCAAAGTCGCCAGGATGGACCCTAGATTGAACAATTCGTGTTGCACGCGCTTCAATATGGCGGCGAAATCTCGCAGCCGTTCGAAGCGGCTAGACAACTCTTCAGCTGTGGCACGGGCAGCGCCAATGCATGCATTCAGCTCGTCAACGGTGCCATAGCAATCGATCCGCGCATCGTCTTTCTGCACTCGTTGGCCGCCAACTAAACCTGTTTGGCCGGCATCGCCCAGTGCGTGTGTAGATCCGGTTGAGGGCGATTCGAGGTTCGTTAAAGGTGTGGTCGCTCACGTTCTTACCAAGTTTGAGTTTAGACGCACGTTTTATAATCTGGACAGTGTAAGTATGAATGTTCCAATCCGTGTGCTCGTGGCCAAGCCTGGCCTCGATGGACACGACCGCGGCGCGAAAGTGATCGCAAGAGCTCTTCGCGATGCAGGAATGGAAGTAATTTACACGGGTCTCCGGCAAACGCCGGAAATGATTGTGAATGCAGCCCTACAGGAAGACGTCCAAGTGATTGGCTTGTCCATTCTGTCAGGCGCGCATAATGCCATTGTGCCGCGCGTCATGGAGTTGCTGCGCGAAAAGGAGATGACCGATGTTCTCGTCGTCGTTGGTGGAATCATCCCCGGCGCCGATGCGGCGGAACTGAAAAAGCTGGGAGTCGCTGAAGTGTTTCAGCCCGGCGCTTCGCTCGAGAGAATCATTCATTTCATTCGCGATTCGGTGAAACAGGTAGCCTGAGCGAAAGCTCGGCAAAAAGATAATCCGTGAAGCTCCGATCTGAATTAGAACCGAGCAGCGGACAGAAAAGGAAATTAATGCAAGAGAGATTGAACATTGCCGTGTTCGTCGATTACGACAATATCGAAATTGGCGTGAAATCGACGCTGCGGCGCGAATTCGACGTATCGGTCGCACTCAGCGCTTTGAAAGAGCGCGGCGACATCGTCGCTAAATTCGCTTACGCGAACTGGGGGCGACAGGAAGGCGCAACCCGGCAGATGGCGGAAAACGCCGTGCAGATGGTGCAGCGCATTCCCTCGCCTCGTGGCGACAAGAATGGCGCGGATATCAATTTGGCGCTGGACGCGCTGGAAATGGCCTTTACCCACGCGCACGTCAACGCCTTCGCTATTGTCAGCGGAGATAGCGATTTCATCCCGCTCGTCAACAAGCTGAAGGAGTACGGAAAAACCGTATTCGTCCTCGGCGGGAAGGCTTTTACCAGCACGATTCTTCAGCAAAACTGCCATGAATTCGTGAGCTACGAATCGCTGCTGGAAGACGGCGATCGGATCGTACCGCAGCCCATGCCGGATCGACGCGAGCGAAGTGACCGGCCGGAGCGAGCTGAACGAGGTGAGCGGCCGGATCGAAAAGATAGAAAGGAGCGCGGTCCGCGTCCTGCCCCGCTTGACCTGGGGCAAGCGATGCCGCTAGTAGAACGCGCTTTGCAGGTTTTGGAACGCCGCGCTGTGCAACCGCAACTCGGCCTCTTAAAGAGCACCATGCTACAGCTCGACCCGGCCTTTAGCGAGCGTGCTTATGGCGCGGGAAGCTTTTCCGATTTCGTGGAGAAGCTGAAGAAAGCCGACTTCGTGAACGTGAGCGGTTCGGGTGGACGCTACATCATTGAACGGCGCGGAGGGCACGGGCCTGAAAAGGTGGCGCCGAAACCAGAAGAGGCGCTGCCCGAATTGCGTGACATGTTGGAAACGCATCGCATGGAGTTGGAGGAAGGCGCGACTGCGGAAGAGTTGGAGCAGTGGATGCAAACCGAGCATCCCGATTTCAATCTGGCGAAATTCGGATTCCAGCAGTTTTCGGAGTTCCTGAATTATGCGCAGGATAAGACCGTAGTTCGCACCGAGCCGGATGAGGAACGGGGCATCATCGTGCACTTGGGCGCCGAGTTTTATCCTCCCGCTCTGCCCGAGGCTCCGCCCGAACAGCCGATGGAGGAGGAGGAAGACGAGCCGCAGCCGATCGTCGAAGGCCAGCCCACTATCTTTGAGCCAAACCCACCGCCTCCGAAGCCCAAGAGGGCGCCCGCCCGCAAGCGCGCCGCTTCGGGAAGCAGTCAAACCCGCCGTCCGCGCAAGCGGAAACCGGAATAGGTAACGGGGCCGCAGTAGCCAACGTTTATTCCGGCTGCTGTGGCGCCGATTCGCTTTCGCTGAGGACCAGACCAGCGTCAGTGAGCAAATCTTGCAGTTCATCGAATTTAGTTGCGGGCAAACGATCCGCGCGCGGCGCGCCGAGGGAGAGACGGAACACGCGCGAGAGTTCAACCACGGCCAAGCGCGCCATGGGGAACGTCATGCGCGCCGAAAAGGTGCGAACGCCTTTGAATCCGGTGAGAAGGAGCGCGCAGCTATCTAAAATCGCGGACTTGCCTGCCGGGATCCGGCTGGCAATGGCAGACCAGACTCGCCAGCTATAGCGGAAAAAGAAGCTAACAATTCGCAACTGTCGGCGCACGCGCCGGGGCAGGAGCATGACCTCGAATGCGTCGCTGATGAAAGCCGCGAATAAGACGAGGCCAAGTATCCCGGCAATCCAGGCCATATATTCGTGGACGACAAACTAATCAATTCCCGTTCAAGACTCTGCGAGTGATTGGGGAGCGCCTTGTTTGGGAGAATGATGCTCGTGATCTTATCCTTAGACCGCTACAAGATCGAGGACGTCGATTCCGTTTTGACGCCAGCGCTGCTCCTCTATCCCGATCTGGTAGACGCCAATATTGAAGTCACCCTGAAGATGGTGGAGAATGATGCGAATCGCTGGCGGCCACACATAAAAACTGCGAAGATTCCCGCAGTCCTGCGGCAGTTGCTTGCTCATGGCGTCCGGAATTTCAAGTGTTCGACGACCTTGGAATTGCTTAGGGCCTGCGAGGTAGGAGCAGTGGATGTTCTGCTGGCTTATCCCGTGATGGGTGCGAACGCCCGGCGCACTCAGCAAATGGCGGAGCGCTTCCCCGGCACTCGTGTTTCCGTCCTGGTCGAAAGCGCCGAACAAGCGGCTCTGTGGCGTGAGACGAACGTCGGCATCTTCATCGATGTCAATTCGGGAATGAACCGCACCGGAATCGACCAGGACCGTGTCGCGGATATTGTGAGATTCGCCAAAGCTTTGGGCGGGCAATTTCGCGGCGTTCATTATTACGACGGTCATATGTCCGGGGTTGAAGCCGCGGAACGGGAGCCGCGCGCGCATCAGGGATATGATCGTCTTCTACAAATTGTGCACGCGCTTGAGGCTGCTCAGGTTCCCGTGGGCGAGGTGATTACTTCGGGAACACCCGCGGCTCCTTTCGCGATCTCGTATGCCGGCTTTCGCGACGCCGGGTTTGTGCATCGCGTTTCCCCGGGTACGGTCGTGTATAACGACATGAGCAGTCTGGAACAGCTTGCTGAATACGGGTATCGGCCCGCGGCTATTGTGCTGTCGACAATTGTCAGCCGTCCCACCGCACACTCCATCACGTGCGATGCCGGTCATAAAAGCGTATCGGCGGATGCCGGCGTTCCCACCTGCCGTGTCATTGGCCGTCCGGATTGGAAACCGGCGAAACCAAGTGAGGAGCACTTGCCCATCGAAATCTCATCGGACCAGAATGCGGCGTTAGGCGAGAAGCTTTATCTGCTGCCGCGACATGTCTGCCCCACGGTGAATAACTTTGATGAAGCGCTCTTCATCGTGGATCGAAAGGTTCAGAGAATAGAGCCCGTTTCCGCCCGAGGTCATGAGAGTTCGTTAGTCCGGACGGCTCGGGTGACGTAGCGGATATGCTGCTGGCGAATCTGGTAGAGACGTCCCGCCGCATAGCGAACACGGCCAAACGCCTCGAGAAGGCGAATCTCTTGACTCAGCTTCTGAGACAGCTTCACCCGGATGAAGTTGAAGTCGCCGTCGCTTATTTGTCGGGAGCGACGCGCCAGGGCCGCATCGGAATTGGATACGCCGCGCTCCGCGACGCTAAAACGTCCGCCGCGGAGAATGCGACTCTCCAGATTCTCGATCTCGACAGGATTCTCAACGAAATCGAGACTGTGCAAGGCTCCGGTTCCGAACGGCGCCGGCGTGAACTCTTGAATATTCTTCTCGCTCGCGCCACTCACGACGAACAAGAGTTCCTGATTCGCCTTCTAATGGGTGAGCTGCGGCAAGGCGCGCTCGAGGGCATTATGCTGGACGCGCTGGCGAGGGCTTCCGGCATTTCCGCCGAGCGAGTTCGGCGAGCCGGGATGATGGCCGGAGGAGCCGCCGCCATTGCACGGGCCGTTCTGGAGAAAGGCGAGGCCGGACTGGCGGAGTTTGAGGTTCAGTTGTTTCGCCCGGTTCAGTCGATGCTGGCCCAAACAGCGGAAGATGCCAGCTCCGCCATAGAGGAACTCGGGGAAGCGGCGCTCGAGTACAAGTTCGATGGCGCTCGCGTCCAGGCGCATAAATCCGGCGACAACGTGGTCGTGTTTTCGCGCCGTTCGAATGACGTGTCGGTGGCAGTGCCGGAAATTGTGCAGGCGGTACGAGCGCTGCCCGCCCACGATCTAATTTTGGATGGTGAAGTGTTGAGCTTGGATGCGCAAGGACGGCCTCAGCCATTCCAGGTGAGTATGCGGCGTTTCGGGCGCAAGCTGGACGTTGACCGCATGCTCCTGGAGCTGCCAATGACGCCCTTCTGGTTTGACCTGATGTACCTGAACGGCGCTTCTCTGATGGATGAACCACAGTCGCGGCGATTCTCGGAGCTGGCAAAGCTGGTCCCGGCGGAAGCGCTGGTGCCGAACCTGATTACTGCTGATAGCAATCGCGCCGAGGATTTTCTGCATGGCGCGCTCGAACGGGGTCATGAAGGCATCATGGCCAAATCGCGAACGGCGGGGTACGCGGCGGGAGCGCGCGGCCAAAGCTGGCTGAAGATCAAGAAGCCGCGAACGCTTGATCTAGTGATCCTCGCCGCCGAATGGGGCAACGGCCGCCGTCAAGGATGGCTGAGCAACCTGCATCTCGGCGCGCGGGATACACAGAAGGGCGGCTTTGCCATGCTCGGAAAAACGTTCAAGGGTCTAACGGATGAGATGCTTGCTTGGCAGACACAAGAACTCCTCAAACTGGAGATCGCGCGCGACGCCCACACCGTTCATGTCGAGCCAAAGCTAGTTGTCGAGATTGCGTTCAATGAGATTCAGGTGAGTCCCAGGTATGAAAGTGGACTCGCATTGCGCTTTGCCCGCGTGAAGCGGTATCGCACGGACAAATCCGCCAGCGACTCCGACACCTTCGAGACCGTCCAAAACCTCGCAGGAACATTTCAATAGCCTCTTGTTCTCGGCCTTAAATTCGAGTAGGGTGGAACAAAAGGCGAATTAATGAACCTTGCTTTAGATTTCGGCGAAGCTCCCAGCACCGCGCCCCAGATTTCGCTACAAGCGGCTTCGACGGTGCAAGCGTTGGCTGCGCGTTTCGAGCACACGATGCAGCAGGAGGGCTCGCCCGTTCGCGCGGTACGGCATCAACAAGCCAGAGCAGCAAAGTACGGTTCCTATCCCGAACAACTTCATGGAGCGCTCCGTGCCGCGCTTGCTTCGAGAGGCATTGAGAACCTCTATACGCATCAGGCCGCGGCGGTGCAGCATGCGCTGGATGGTAAGAACACCGTCGTCGTCACGCCCACCGCCAGTGGAAAGACGCTCTGCTACAACCTGCCCGTTGTTCAAGCGATGCTCACCGATCCTTCGGCCAGAGCCATTTTTCTCTTTCCCACCAAAGCGCTCGCCGAAGATCAACGCCTTGAACTGCAGCGGCTGAACGATGCCATCGGGGGTCCGCTCTCCTGCCACACCTATGATGGCGACACGCCGCAAGACGCACGGCGGACAATTCGCGAAAAAGCGAATATCGTCCTCACTAATCCGGACATGCTGCACGCCGGAATACTTCCCCACCACACCAAATGGGTGAAGCTATTTGAAAATCTGCGCTATTTCGTTATCGACGAATTGCACTATTATCGCGGCGTTTACGGTAGTCATCTGGCGAACATAGTGCGCCGTCTGAAGCGGATCTGTGGATTTTATGGAGCGAAGCCGCAATTCATCTGCTGCTCGGCAACCATCGCGAATCCCAAACACCTGGCCCAGGCAATCACGAATGAGTCATTCGAACTGGTCGACGACAACGGCGCTCCGTCAGGCGACAGGTATTTCATCTTCTACAATCCGCCCGTCGTAAACCGGCAGCTTGGAATTCGCAGAAGCTATTTGCATGAGAGCCGCCGGATTGCTCTCGAGTTTATTCGCCAGCAACAGCAGACCCTTGTTTTTACAAACAATCGTCTCGCGACCGAGATTCTAACTACGTATCTGAAAGACGCCTGCTCACAACTTCCCTTCTCGCATGAAGCAGTCCGAGGCTATCGCGGCGGCTACCTTCCGAAAGAGCGGCGCCACATCGAGCAAGGTTTGAAAAAGGGCGACATCCGGGCGGTGGTGGCCACGAATGCGCTCGAGTTAGGCGTGGACATCGGCTCGCTTGATAGCGTGGTACTCGCCGGATATCCGGGGAATATTGCTTCTACCTGGCAAAGGGCGGGACGCGCAGGCCGGCGCCAGTCCTCGTCGATTGCGGTTCTGATTGCCTCGAGTGCGCCGCTGGATCAGTACATCATCGAGCATCCAAACTATTTTTTTGGTCGCTCCCCGGAAGAAGCGCACATTAACCCGGACAATCTAGAGATCCTCCTCAACCATCTGAAGTGCGCGGCCTTCGAGTTGCCTATTCGAGACGGCGAGGAATTCGGCCGGCAAGACACTGCGAAACTCTGCCGGTTTCTAGCCGAAGATTTGCAGGTGCTGCACCATTCCGGCGATTGCTGGCATTGGGTGAACGACAGCTATCCAGCCGATGCGGTTAGTCTGCGCGCCGTGACGAGCGACAACTTTCTAGTCGTCGATATTACGGACAACCATCGAATTATCGGCGAGGTGGATTTTCCATCAGCGCTGGCCACCCTGCACGAGAAGGCGATCTATCTTCATGATGCGCGTCAATATCAGGTGGAGAAGCTCGATTACGACGGTAGAAAAGCCTTCGTCCGGCAAGTGGATTCCGACTATTTCACCGATGCCATCGTGTACACGCAGGTCAGCGAATTGGCGCAGTTTGAAAGCGGCATCGCCGCGGCTCATCCGCTGGCGCAGTCGGCGCATGGCGAGGTGCGCGTCAAGCGGCAGATCGTCGGCTTCAAAAAGATCAAATTCTACACGCTCGAAAATATCGGTGCTGGCCAACTTTCTCTTCCCGAGCAGGAAATGCACACAACAGCCTTTTGGCTCCATTTTGCAACCGGCTTCTTCGAAGATTTCAAGGGCTATTCGACTGCTGACTTACAAGATGCCCTACGGGGATTAGCGAACGTTCTGCAAACCGTCTCGACCGTATTGTTGCTCAGCGATCCGCGCGATATCGCCGTGGCTGTACTCGATGATTCGGAACAAATGCAGGCCGCTTTCGAGCCGGATGTGGTGCTGTACGACAATTATCCAGGCGGAATCGGTCAAAGTGACCCGCTGTTTCGCCGGAGTAAAGAGCTCATGGGAGCGGCCCTCAATCTTGCCGCCGGTTGCCCCTGCGATTCAGGCTGCCCAAGCTGCGTAGGTCCGCTGAACGAGATCGGAACACGCGGCAAGGAGGGTGCGATTAGAATCTTGCGGGAAATGATAGCCGCCGCATAAAAACTATTCCGCCGGCTTCCCCGCTTCGTTACCTTCCGGAAACACCGCATATCCCGAAGGCGGAGCGTAGAAGCTCTTCAGAAGATTCAGTCGCTTGCGCAAATAACGGCTGGGCAGTTGCCGGGGTCCCGTCTCTACATCGATGTCGCAGCAGATTCCGTGCAAGTACAGGGTCAGCGTATCGACAAACGATTGCCGCACGTAATCGCGGAACAAGGGGCTCTCTCGATTCACGTTCGTTTGCCGGCGCAGTAGAGCCTGCTTCGCTTGCCAGCTCTCGTCATCCACTTCGCCGTGCACGCTGGCGGTAAGCTCTTCCCGGATCATCGTCTTATAGCTTGCTGCCGCGTCCGTAGACCACTTTTCCGCCACCAGCGCAGCCAGGCGCCGATACAGCCGGTAATGATATTCGGCCACATCCTGTTCTTTCAGGGCGAAGACAAGGACAGTCTCGTTTTCAAAGCTCACTTGCGAAGCCCAGGATTGCCGGCCATCGGCAGGCCGCTCCGCAACGACGAAATCACCAACTTTTTCGAGAGCAGCGCGGGATTTCCTCTTCGTGCCGGAACCGCGCTCGCCACAACGCTCTAAATAGGGGACCAGCAGAATCGAAATACGCGGCAGCATCGCGGCCAGCGTAGGAGGAAGCGCGGCAACGGGCTCCTCCAGATATTCCTTCAGGACCTCCTCGCTCATCGGAACCGAGGCGCAGAAGTAACCGAAAGTGTTGCTCAGGGGAATTACTTCACCCCGGAAGCGCTCCGCAAACTGACCGACACTAACCCTGGAGAGACTCGGCTGAGCGGGATTCGTCGGCATCGACTCTCGTTGGATGGACATCTATATTTTTCGACCTCGATTCTAGCAGAGCAGGTCTCCTATGAACCCGCGTTTACACTCGCTATAGCTTCCAATTGCGAAGCTTCGGCGCCCATATCTCCGCTGATACACTTGAGGAAACGAAGTGCAGTTCCTGGTTTCCGCGGGCGAAGCGTCTGGCGACCTTTACGCCTCCGGAGTTGTTTCCCGCCTTTCGGAGATCTACCCCACTGCGGACTTTTACGGATGCGCCGGCCCCAGATTGCAGGCTGCTGGCGTCACTCCTATTATCGACGCGGCGAATTTGGCTGTCGTAGGTTTGGCGGAAGTCTTGGGCCACCTGCCGGGGATCTATCGGGAATACCGTAAGCTAGTCCATTTCGCAGAACACCGCCGCCCCGATGCTGCGCTGCTGACCGATAGCCCTGATTTTCATCTGCGGCTTGCCCGCCGGCTGAAACATCTCCAAGTTCCCGTGTTCTACCTGGTCGCGCCTCAGGTTTGGGCTTGGCGGCAAAACCGGGTCAAGACGATCCGGCAGCTGGTCGACAAGCTCTTCTGCCTCTTTCCATTCGAAGAGGCGTGGTTCCGGGCGCGGGGGGTCGACGCAACATATATAGGTCATCCGTTGGCAGCCATGGCGAAGGTGCAGTTGTCCCGCCATGAGTTTTTTGAACGCCATGGCTTACCGGAGAGTTCGCAAATGATAGTCCTGCTGCCGGGCAGCCGGACGGGAGAGGCGCGCCGGCATATTTCGATTCTTTTAGATTCGGTCGCCACTCTTCGCCGCCGGTTCGCCCTTTCGGTCATTCTGGCCATCCCGAAAGGCTTTCGGACTCGTGAAGCTTTTTCAAAATTTCGGGAACGCATCCATGCGCTGTCCATCAAAATAATAGAAAACGAGACTTGGGATTGTATCGGCCATGCCGACCTTGCTCTCGCTGCCAGCGGAACGGTAACCATTGAAGCGGCCGTGTTGGGTACTCCGATGGTGGCCTTCTATAAGGTGAACCCGCTGAGCTGGTACGGAGGGCGTCACCTCGTCAAAGTTCCGTTTCTTTCCATGGTGAATTTGATTGCCGAGCGCGAGATCGTGCCCGAATTGATCCAGAATGATATGACCCCCCTTAAAATCGCCGCCGCTGCGGAAAAGCTGTTGGATGGCAGTTCACAGGCAGAGCGCATGCGAGCCGATTTGGCCGGTGTTCGCAAACTGCTGACATTGGAAGGGGATCCCCTGCGGAGGGCGGCCGGCGAAATCGCACGCGCGTGCGATGCCAGATTCGGCCTCCGGAACCGCGCTTCCGATTTGCTCCGGGAGACAATAAGTTGATGAGGCGTGGCTGTAAATGGACGATTCTTCTTCTAACCCTGATCACCAGCGTTTGGGGCCAGGAGAAGCGCGCGCGTATAGTAGTGCAGAAGTATACGATCGACGCCGACATCAATCCTCGAACCCAGTCGATCGTCGCCACGGCAAAAATCGATTTCACGCCTCTTGAGACCGCGAACGATGCCAGCTTTGAACTCAACAACGCGTTAAGCGTCTCCAAAGCCGTCGATCAGCAAGGGCAGGCTCTGCAAACTTCGCGCACGGCTCAGGATTTCACGGTGAAGGTTGCATTCCCCAACGGACTGCAGAAGAGCCAGCCTTGCGCAGTGTCGCTAACCTACGATGGCAAACTGACAGGCAACGAAGATTCGCCCATCTACGGACTTAAGTTCGCCGCTCTGCATCCGGATTTCGGCTATTTGCTTTATCCCGCGCGTTGGTTCCCGGTAAGCGGCTATACGACCAACCGCTTCATGGCCGATATTCGAATCACGACGCCTTCGGAATACCGGGTAATCGCTAGCGGAGATATGAAAACGGACCGTGCGAGCAACGGTCGAACAGTTTATTCTTTTCATTACGACAAAGCCAGCTTCCCAGGCAGTATCGCCATCGTGAAGGGCGACCCCGTTCGGGTCTCCTCGCAGGGAATCAGTACCAACGTTTTCTTCCGCGATCAGAAAACCGCCAGCGCCCAAAGCCTACGGGGATGAAACCGGCAAAATCATGACCTTATTCACGTCCGAGTACGGTCTGGCCCCTCAAGCAAACCTCACGCTCATTGAGACGGAGGATGGCGCGGTGAACGGCTACTCCGCCCCGGGAATAATCTTTCTCGCGCCAGGCTCGATCACCAATCAAGTGAACACCCGCGTGCTCGCAAATCAGCTCTCGCGCCAATGGTGGGGCGTTCTGGTATCGCCCGCCAGCCGCAATCATCTTTGGCTCGTGAACGGACCCGCTCGCTATTCCGAGATGCTGTATCTCGAGCACACGGCCGGTCCAGGTGCAATGGACGCAGATCTCAAGTCAACTTATGTCGAGGCCCTCACGGTAAAAGATCCTCCGGTCCTGCAAGCGGCGCGGCTGGACGACTACTCGCCCGAGTATTGGGCGCTCACCGCGGCCAAAGGGGCCGCTATTCTCAACATGCTGCGCAACGTGGTGGGGGACGCGAATTTCACCAAGGGCTTGCATGCCTTCATGGATAAGTACAGCTGGCAATCCGCCACCAGCGATGATTTCCGAAAAGTAATGGAGCAGGCCGCGAACCAGGATCTGCGCTACTTCTTCATTCAGTGGCTGGAATCGAGCGGCTCGCCCGAGTTCAAACTCGAGTACACCGTTCTAAGGACGCAACAAGGATTTCGGGTGGTCGGCAAGATCACTCAGGATCTCGATACGTTCCGAATGCCCGTCGATCTGAGGATCGAAACGGAAGGAAATCCGGAGGATAAGAAAATCGAGGTCACCGGCACGTCCTCCGAGTTCAGCGTCGATACCTTCGGAAAACCGCGTAAGTTGACCCTGGATCCTAACCACGTTTTGCTGCGGCTGGATTCCACCATGCAAATTGCCGTCGCTATTCGCCGGGGCGAGCAGTTCGTTGAGATCAACGACTATGCCAATGCGCTGAGAGCGTATCAGAAAGCGCTCGAAGTGAACAAGAACAGCTCGCTCGCGCATTATCGAATTGGCGAGCTTTTCTTTAAACAGAATAATTTCCAATCCGGCGCAAATGAATTTCGCTCCGCCATTAATGGCGATCTCGATCCGAAGTGGACCGAGGTTTGGTCGCATGTTTTTCTGGGCAAGATTTTCGATGTGACCGGCCAGCGCGATCGCGCCGTAAACGAATATAAGCAGGCGATTCGCACGCACGACAATACCGGAGGCGCGCAGGAAGAAGCGGCTCGCTATTCCACTAAACCCTATGAGCAGAAGGATTCCGAGCTCGACAGCCGTTGATTTACTAGTAATCTTTCGATCTTTCAGAGCCGTAGGCGCAGGGAATCCCCCGGTACAAGGAGCAAATCCTATAGCCGATGCATCAAATAAATGCACCGGGTTTTGAGGTTGTATCCACTAGTACTTTGAGGGTCCTGATTGTTACTGGACGCGATCTCCGCCATCGATTGGAAACTCCGAATATGGTGATAACCTGAAGGTGCCCGCGAAAGGGGATATTGGTGGACGACAGACTGAAGGAGCTGATGCAGGAGCTGGGCAACGCGATCAATGAATCGCTCTCCGACTCAGATCGCATTGCGGGCGCTATCGGCGAGATCAAACGCGCCGGTTACGATGTCTTCCTGGTACTCGAGGCAACCATTGGATTCAACAAGCGCGATGATGATGACGACTCCGATGCCGAGGGCAGCGAAAACGAAACCGAACATCCTGTTCACTTCGAATCCGCCGGTAAAATCCGTCTCACTAGCCAGGACCAAAAGTTTCTGCGCGCTCTGAAGATCTCCGTGGAAGAAGAGCAGAAGTAGTACTATCCGCCGCTTCCGCTAATCTGCTGCTTCTCTATAAACCGCATAGCTCGAACGGACCGCTCGTTCCCAGGTATACGATTTCGCCCGTTCACGGCCGAGATCCGCTAATTTCGCTCGCAGTTCGCAATCCTCGATGAGCCGCTTCAACGAGGCAACAAGCTCTTCCGTCCGGTGAGGATCGATCAGCAGCGCTGCCTCGCCAGCCACTTCCGCCAGGGCAGAACAGTTTGAGGTGATCACCGGCACTCCATACGACATGGCTTCCAGCACCGGTATGCCGAATCCCTCATCGAGCGATGGAAATGCAAAGATCGAAGCTTGTGAATAAAGCCGATTCAACTCCGCCGGGGGAAGATATCCGGTCACTCGAATTCGATCGCGGCACTTACTTGCATTAATGCGGGCCATGATTTTCGCGGCTTGATAGCCCGTCGGCGCGCCCGCCAGAACAAGTGTCCAGTTTGGAGAGACTTGTTCGAATGCTTCCACCAAGTCGCCCGATATTCTTGCGGGTCTGCAATGCGCCCACGAACAGGATCATGTCCTCCCGCGCTCCGGCTTCATCGACGCTCGGCTCGTGAACGCCGTGCGGGATCACTCGAATTCGCGAACAGTCGAAACCGAGCAGGCTGCTGACCTGGTTGGCCGTGAACTGGGAAACGGCGATGATGTAATCACTGTTCTGCGCGGCTTGCCGCGCCTGCTTCGTGAACCGCAGTCTGAATTCCGGTGACGAATATTCGCCCGTCATCACGAAAAGGTCATGAAAGGTCGATACGACTTTTTTCGCCTGACGCCGATCCACCCGTTGATTTAGCGCGTGAAAGAGACCGGCCCGGAACGTGGGGAGCGGAGGCAACAGCAAGCGCCGATGCACGTTCGGGAATGCCGGTTGGGGCGCTTTTTGGAGCTGCTTCAGGCGGTAGCAGTGAAGAAAGTCGTCTTCCGAATATATCCGCGCAAGCCCGGAGAGTAGCTCGCGCGAGTAGACCGCTATGCCCGATGGCTGCGGATCTATGCTGTATGTGGCATCGAGCGCGATCCGCACGCTCCCAATCTTACAGCCCGTACTCCTTCAGCTTGCGGTAGAGAGTGGTTCTTCCAATTCCAAGCATCGCGGCCGCAACCGTGCGGTCGCCCTTTGTGTATTCGAGCGTGTTCAAGATCGCGCGCTTTTCTACTTCGGCCAGAGGCATCACGGTTTCAGCTGTAAGCTTCGGGGATGAATGGCCATTCGCCCCAGCGCTTCCGGAGGCCTGCTGTTCAAACTCGCGTTCGCGCGATCGATTCACCACGCTAGATGGAAGGTCCACAACCGTCAACCACGGACCCGAGTTCATTGCCACCATCTGCTGCACGGTATGTTCCAGCTCCCGGACATTCCCAGGCCAGTCATACTGGCTCAGTGCAGCCACCACCTCATCGCTTAGTTGATGAGCGTTTCCGTAGCGGCGAAGAAAATGCGCGGCTAGCGTGGGAATATCCTCCCTGCGCTCCCGCAAAGGCGCAAGTCTCAAGCGCATTACATTCAACCGATAGTAAAGGTCCTGCCGAAACCGCTTCGTCTCCACTTCGGCGGCGAGGTCCCGATTCGTGGCGGCAATCACGCGAAAATTTGAACTGCGCTGGGCAAGGCCTCCGATGGCCCGGAATTCTTTCTCTTGCAGCACTCGCAATAGCTTCATCTGCACATCGAGTGGCAGTTCACCAATTTCATCGAAGAATGCCGTGCCGCCGTTGGCCGCGTCCAGAAGACCCAATTTTTGGTTGTGCGCCCCGGTGAATGCCCCCTTCGCATAGCCGAAGAGTTCACTTTCGATCAACGGGCCCACCATCGACGAGCAATCGACCACCACGAAAGGCCCCCTAGCCTCGGTGTTGTGAATCGCGCGTGCCGCCAATTCCTTCCCGGTGCCCGTCTCGCCGAGGATCAGAACTGGAAACCGTGATCTACCCATGCGCGTGACAAGGCGGTGTACCTGTCTCATTGCGGGGGAGCTTCCGACCAGCGTCGAAAGTGCCGATAAGTCTAACGCAATCTGCGGTGTCACAAAAAATCGTTGGATGAGAAAGTTTTTTGAAAAAATTACCTGGTCACCCGAAACAACGAAGACTTCCTTGGCAAGCTAGTGGCGCGCATGCCGGTAAACTCTCCCGGGCCAATGCGATGCCCAGCACTCTTTGAACCCGGAATTAAATCGGCGGCGTTGGGGAAGCGGGAGGCCCACTGGCAGCTGGATGACCGGATGTGCTCGGTTCGGTTTGGTCCAGACGCACTACGAACACATTCTGATCTTCCACGCTCAACTGATCCGCCAATCGTTGCGCCGCTGGAAGGGACGATTCCTTGCCTACCAGAACTTTCCAAAGCGGAGCGACGCCTTGCTTTACTGCAAGTTGAGCCGTGCCGAACCTTTGTGCGTACTGTTCGCGCGCCCTCTCGGCGTTCGCGTAAACGGAAAATGCGCCCACTTGAACGGCATAGAAATCGTTCGAAGGGATATCGACCGGCGCGGCTATCACTTCCAAACGAACTGATCCGACGCCCGGACCCAGGAGATCGATCTGCCGCGCGGCAGCTTTGGAAAGATCGATAATGCGGCCGCCCACGAACGGACCCCGATCGATCACTCTCACGTTCACCGACTTATTATTGGCAAGGTTCGTCACCTTCAGCCACGTATTGAAGGGCATCAAGCGATGGGCCGCGACCAATTTTTCCATATCGTAGATCTCCCCGTCCGCCGCCGGGCGGCCGTGAAACGGAATCCCGTACCAACTCGCAACGCCCTGCTCCGTATAGCCGATCGATACCGCCAGTGGCTTGGCATGCGGCTGCGAAGCCGCTCTCGCCGGTTGCGGAGCCGATGGTGTGTGGGCCCCGCGCTGTTTTTTCCGGCACGCGGGCAACAGGATGAAGACAGCTGTCAGCGCAACGATCGCCGCGGGAATGAAGATCCGATGTTTCATCGACTCGTTGCTCGTGAGATCGCCTGCGCGCATTTCCAAAAAAGAGGATAGCTCCTGCTGGTACTCGCTTGAAAAGACGAATTGCGATCTCCGAAAGGGTAAAACAAATTTCAGAATTACGTTTCGGCCCCGTTTCGGGACCGCGACGGGTCCCCGGATGGTCCCGCTGCAATTTTTTTCTTGACTTCCGTTGCGAAGAACCTTATATATGAATCACACTGCGATCTGTATAGGATTGCAAATTTACGTTAGGGAGAATCGCTCGATGAAGAACGCAACCAAGAAGTCCAGTTCCAAGAAAAGTTCCTCTTCCTCCAAGAAGAGCAGCTCGTCGAAGAAATCTGGAAAGAAATAACAACCGCCCGCGATAGCGGGTTAGATGAACCTTTCGCCCTCGGGTTTCCCGAGGGCGTTTTTATTTGTGCCCCATAATACGGGCATGCGCCTGCGCCTCGGCTACGATACTTACTCCATTCGCGCACTGAAGTGGAACGCCTTTCAGCATCTGGAGTATGCGGCGCAACAACGGCTCGATGCCATCCAGTTTTCCAACCTCAACGTCTTTGAAAGTTTCGAGCCGGATTATCTGGCCCGCGTTAAACGTCGATCCGAAGAGCTAAGCATCAAAGTAGATGCTGGAGTCGGCTGCGTTTGCGAGCTTTCGAAAAGCTGGAAGCCCGCCTCGGGCGGTCCCGGAAAGATTCTCGATCAGGGTCTCGAGGTCGCTCACGCTATCGGCGCAAAAGCAATGCGCTGCTTTATGGGAACCGATAAGGACCGCGACGGCTCGATCCCTTTCGAGCAGCTCACCGAAGCGACCGCCCGTAATCTCAGATCCGTGCGATCGAAGGCTCTGGATCTCGGAATTAAGATCGCGCTCGAGAACCATAAGGACCTTCAGGCTTGGCAGGCCAAGCAGCTCATCGAAATGATTGGGACCGATTTCGTCGGCTGCAATCTCGACTTGGGAAATCCACCCACGATCTTGGAGCATCCCCTGACCACGCTCGAAGTTCTTGGACCGTACGCCGTCACATCGCACCTCAGAGACACCGCCGTCTATGAGACTCCCAGTGGCGCGGCGGCGCAATGGACCGCCCTGGGCGATGGCAGCCTCGATCTGAAAGAACTAATCCGGACGTTCGCCCAGATCTGTCCCGGCGTGTCCGTGCATCTCGAGATCATCACCGGGCGTGCGCCTTACCTCCTCCCTTATCTCGACCCGGCGTTCTGGAGAACTTACCAAGGAATGTCCGCGCCCGATTTTGCGCGCTTCATCGCTCTATCGAAAAAAGGTCAGCCGTTTATGGGGGGCATGGTGCTTGAGGACCTGGAAGCGAAACCTCCGGCGCCGGAGTTCCAGCCCGCGCTGGAATTTCAGCAGCGGCACGACCTGGAGCGAAGTCTCAAGTACGCCAAAGAAGTTCTCGGCTTGGGGACGCAGGCCTAAGCGTCCTTGCAATCTACGGCAAGGTGTAGCGAAGGTCGATCCAGTACATATTGGTGTGGGTAGCCTTCGGGCTTCCCGGCGCGACATACCACGGATTGCGCGACAAATACGAGTATTGGGTAATCAGCGACAGCGCGCCGTAGCTCGGATTGTTCCAGAAGGTCTGTGTAACGCCGAACGTCCCTTCCTGAATGGTCCGGTCGTCGTTGTTAGACGATCCCGTGAAGCCGTAGCCGATGAGAGTACGCCCGTTTGCGTCCACTGCGACATCTTTCTTGACGTAAATTCCGCCATAGTACGCGTCGATCAAAGTGTTCTTCTTGACTGTGAGTTCAAACCCGTCCACCGTCGAGTAGGTGTGAATGGGCGAAAGGCTGCCATCTGCCCGAACGATCACGTCCGGCGCCAGCCCGAACACATAGCGGCCGTTTCCCGAACCGAAGAACGTATTCGCAATCAGGCGAAAACCCTTCGCGACCTCCAGGTTCGCGTTCACTTCTCCGCTCCCCGCCGTCGCCGTCGCGCTGTTGTAGCTCACTGGCGTACCCACCGGGAAAGCATCTTTGAAGCTGCGGACTATACCGGCGGCTTCGACGTGCAGGATCTGATCGTTTCCTACGTGCCCATCATAGGCGGCTTTGAAAATAATGTCTGGATGCAGATTAGCCGCGGTATAAGTGTTGCTGCCATTGTTGAGCTGAGTGCCGGCGAGTCCGGAGAGTGCGGTGGCAGCCGGTAGCGCGACTGCCGTACCGGAGAGTCCACCGGAACCGCCGATGTACTGCTGCGGATTTTCGAGCGAAACGCCGAAGGCCAAGTTATCGCTCGGATGCGCGATGAAGCGGAACTGCGTTTGCCGTGACCAAACCAAGCCCGCTTGGTAGTTCGTGTCCATGTTCTGCGAGTAGAAGATCTCGCTCGGCAGCGGCGAGAGCCCCCTGCGGTTTGGTGTAGCCAGGCTCCAGTCTTGGCCGCCCAGAATTTCGAACCCATTCTTCTGCCAATCGACAAAGATGTTGCGCATGCGGAAGGTGTCCGAATTGCTCGTCACGAAAACGTTCCCGCCGTTTTGACCCAAAAAGTCAGCCTCGAAATAGCCGAGCACCTTGCCGCCCAGCACGGTGGAATTAACCTGGAATCCGATGCGCGAGTTTTGTGTACTGAAACTTGCTTCGGAAATATGATCCGTCGCGGCATTGTTGAACGGAATGCCGCCGAAATTCGTGCCGATACCGCTCCCTACGTTTGTAGAGCGCCCATAGAACGTCGCATCGACAAATCCCAGCGGGGTGAATGTCGTGTTGCCGATGCTGATCGAAAGCGGCGGCCGGGGCGCGGTCTCATTCTTCTGGAAAGCCACTTTCGGGCGATAGATATTGACAGCCGGCACAATCTGTACCGCGGCCGTTGAATTCTGCAATGCCTTGTCAAGCAGAACGCGCTGTTCCTCGACGGATTGCTGCAGCTCCTTAATTTGTTCTTCTTGTTTCGCGATTCTTTCGCGCAGCTTCTGCAAATCGGCGGAAGTCGCAAGGCTCGCCCCGGTTTCGGCGCCCCAGAGTTGCAGCGCCATCCAGGGGAGGCAAAGCAGCGTGATACTCCGTTTCTTAGTCTTGGTCATATTCTTAATGAAGTTATCGAAGTGCTGTTACATAGCAATTAACATTCGATGATAAAAGACGGCTCTCGCCTCTCGTACACGCTCCGGCGAGGCATTCGAGTATTGCCGGTAAACTAGGAGTTAACCCGCATGTCCGAACGTCCCTTCGTTCACCTTCACTGCCATACTGACTACTCGCTGCTCGATGGCGCCTGCGACATCAAGAAGCTCATGCGCGTTGTGAAACGCCAGGAAATGCCGGCGATTGCCATGACCGATCACGGCAATCTGTTCGGCGCGGTCGAGTTTTACAATGAGGCCGCCAGCCAGGGCATTCATCCGGTCATCGGGTGCGAAGTTTATGTGTCGCAGCAGGGGCATAAGACACGTTCAGATTCGGATCGCTATAACCATCTCGTGCTGTTGGCCGAAAACCAGGAGGGCTATAAGAATCTCATTAATCTGATTTCGATCGGGTACCTGGACGGTTTTTATTACAAGCCGAGAATCGACAAGGATCTGCTGGCCCGGCATTCGAAGGGCCTCATTGCCATGTCCGCTTGTTTGCGCGGCGACATCAACGAGACGATTCTCGCGGACCGCTACGATCACGCCACGCGCCTCGCCAACCAGTACGTCGACCTCTTCGGCAGCGGCAACTTTTTTCTCGAAATGCAGGATCACGGACTCGATCAGGACAAGCTCGTCCTGCCCGCCATCCGCCGTATGTCTTCGGAAACCGGGATTCCGCTGGTCGTCACCAATGACGCTCATTACCTGGAGCATGACGATGTCCGCGCCCATGAAATCCTACTGTGTATTCAAACCGGGAAAACGATGTCCGATCCGAATCGGATGCGTTTCAGCACTCCCGATTTCTACGTAAAATCGCGCGCCGAGATGATGTCGCTGTTTGGCGAAGTCGAGGACGCCCTTGACCGCACCTGGGATATCGCGCAGCGCTGCCACGTCAAGCTTGAAAAAGTCACTGATCCCTTTCCTCGTTTCGATGTTCCGCAGGATCACACGGCTGACAGCTTCTTCGCCCAGATCGCGCGCGAGGGTTTCGAAAAGCGCCGAATCCGTCTGGAGGCGCTGCGCCAACAAGGCCGCCTGAAACACGATCTTCCCGAGTACGTCGAGCGTCTCGAATCCGAGATCCGGATGATTCAGCAGATGAAGTTTTCCGGATATTTCCTCATCGTCTGGGATTTCATCCGTTTCGCTAAGCAGCGCGGCATTCCCGTTGGACCCGGACGTGGCTCCGCTGCCGGCAGCTTAGTCGGGTATTCGATGGAGATTACCGATATTGATCCGCTTGAATATGGCCTGCTGTTTGAGCGTTTCCTTAACCCTGAGCGCATCAGCATGCCCGATATCGATATTGATTTCTGCACCAATCGCCGCGGTGAAGTCATTCAATACGTTACCGAAAAATACGGGCGCGAGCAGGTCGCTCAAATCATCACCTTCGGCACCCTCGCGGCGAAAGCGGCCATTAAAGATGTTGGCCGCGTGCTCGATATGAGCTTCGCCGAAGTGGATCGCATTTCCAAACTTGTTCCGCGGCAACTGAACATCAAGCTGGAACAGGCCATCGAAGATCCGGAGCTGAAGGCCGTCGCCGCCAAAGAGCCGCGCGTCAAAGAAGTTCTCGATATCAGCATCAAACTCGAGGGTGTCTGCCGGAATGCAGGCATGCACGCCGCCGGTGTCGTCATTTCATCCATACCCCTCAGGGAGCTTGTCCCCCTCTTCGTCACAAACAAGAACGAAATCGTGACGCAGTACGACATGATCGGGCTGGAAAATCTCGGCTTGCTCAAAATGGACTTTCTCGGCCTAACCACCTTGACCATCATCGAGCAAGCGTTAAAGCTGATCGAAAAATATTGTGGCGAGAAGCTCGTCATCGAGGATCTGCCTCTCGACGATGCCGAAACCTACCAGAAGGTCTTCAGCACCGGTTGTACCAGCGGCGTGTTCCAGTTCGAATCGGCAGGTATGCAGGACATCCTGCGCCGCTACCAGCCCAATCGCATCGACGACCTGTGCGCGCTCAACGCGCTTTATCGCCCGGGTCCCATCCAGGGCGGCATGATTCCCGATTTCATCGACCGCAAGCACGGACGCAAGCCCATCGTCTACGATCTTCCCGAGCTAAAAGAAATCCTGGAAGAAACCTATGGCGTCATCGTTTATCAAGAGCAGGTCATGAAGATTTCGCACAAGCTGGCCGGCTATTCGCTTGGCGATGCGGACATCTTGCGTAAAGCGATGGGGAAAAAGAAGGCCGAGGAAATGGCCAACCAGCGTGAGCGCTTCATCACTGGCGCAAACCAGCTTGGATTCCCGCCCAAGAAGATCGCCAAGATCTTCGATCTAATGGAGCAGTTCGCCGCCTATGGCTTCCCCAAAGCGCATTCCGCCGCCTATGCCTACCTCGCTTACGTAACCGCCTACCTCAAAACGCATTATTCAGTGGAGTTCATTTCTGCCGTTCTCACTTCCGAGGCGGGCAACATGGACAAGGTGGTCAAGTATATCAACGAGTGCCGCGAAATGGGCATTCGCGTTCTTCCGCCCGATGTGAATCAAAGCGATCTTAATTTCACTCCCGCCGGAGACGCCATTCGCTTCGGCCTGGGTGCAGTGAAGAACATCGGCCAGGGAGCCGTCGAAGCTATCGTGGCGGCGCGCGAGGACGGCGGCGTGTTCACTTCCATCTACAATTTTTGCGAGCGAGTCAACCTCGGAAACGTGAATCGCCGCGTCGTCGAGAGTCTCATCAGAGCGGGCGCTCTCGATTCCACCGGAGCCAATCGCGCCCAGTTGACCGAGGCTATCGATCGGGCGCTGGAATCCGGAATGCGCGCTTCCCGCGATCGCGCTATGGGTCAGCACGGCCTCTTCGGGCTTTTTCCCGACGAGTTGAAGACCGAATATCCGTTGGCGAATCTGCCTGACTGGACCATGGAGCAGAAGCTCGCCGGCGAAAAAGAAGTGCTCGGTATCTATGTCTCCGGCCATCCGCTCGATCGCTTCAAAGACAAGGTTGCCGATCTCGCCACTCATTTCACGGACCGGCTTGAAGATCTTGATAAGAACACCCCGGTGGCTCTGTGCGGTATCCTTACCAACATTGTTCGCAAGACCAATCGTGAGGGGAAATATTGGGCTGCCCTAAAGGTGGATGACCGCCGGGGCGCGGCCGATGCCATGGTCTTCGCCAACAAATATGAAGAGCTGTTACCGTCTCTCAGAGAGGACGCTGCCGTGTTCATTCGTGCCTCCGTCCTTCCCGAAGAAGGAGGTCCGCCGAAACTTTCTATTCAGGAAATGGTTAAGTTGGAAGATGCGCGCGTGGATCTTCCCTCTCTGATTTCGATCCGAATCTGGTTGAAGGATGAAGTGTCCTCGGAAAAGGCCAATGCTTTGAACGAGCTTTTCGTGCGCAAACGCGGAGCCACTGAGGTCCGCCTCCGGCTCGAAAAACCGCGCGATTTTTCCGTGGTCATGGACGTGGCCAGCAAGGTCCGTCCCGACCGTGAATTCCGCGCCGAGATTGAAAAAATCTGCGGCCCTGAATCGATGGAGATTTTGGCAAGCTGATTTATGGCTGAAGACGAAAGCGCTCCGCAAACCGCCGAAAGCGCCGCCGAGCCGGAGAACAATCCGAGTTGGCTTCGCGTTCAACTCGCCCGGCACCCCAAGCGTCCTCATTCCCGCGATTATATTCAGGGTCTGTTTACCGGCTTTGAAGAGTTGCACGGCGATCGTTTCTTCGGCGATGACAAGTCGATTGTCGCCGGCATGGGATTCTTTGAAAGCAAGCCCGTGATGGTGATCGGCCAGCAAAAAGGCCGCGATACAAAAGAAAAATTGTTGCGCAATTTCGGAATGCCCAAACCCGAGGGCTACCGTAAAGCGCTGCGCCTCATGCAGCTCGCCGCCAAGTTTCACCGGCCCATCGTCACCTTAATAGACACGCCCGGAGCCTACCCCGGAATCGACGCCGAAGAGCGCGGCCAAGCCGAAGCGATCGCTTACAACTTGCGCGAAATGTCCCGCCTCGCCTGCCCCATCGTGACCGTGGTGATCGGCGAAGGCGGCAGCGGCGGTGCCCTCGGAATCGGCGTCGCGAATCGCGTTTACATGCTGGAGAACGCCTATTACAGCGTCATCGCGCCGGAAAGTTGCGCCGCTATTATTTGGCGCGATTCCGGCAAAGCGCCTCTCGCCGCAGCGGCCTTGCGCATGACTGCTGCCGATCTCCTCGAAATGAAGCTGATCGATGGAATTGTTCCGGAGCCCCCCGGCGGCGCCCATCTCGATCCCGAGGCTGCTATTCAATCGTTGGGAAAAACTTTGAAGCAGGCCTTGGCGGAACTCGCGCCCTTGCCCCCCGAGCAGGTCCTCGAAGAACGCTATAACAAATTCCGCCGAATGGGCAATTTCTTCAGCGAGGAATTTGCCTGAAAGTTGGCGTCATCATCGCGATCTTTTTAGCGGCATTCTTCGCGCTGATCGCCTACTCAACTCTGCACGGTCCACGCTACCGCGTCCAAGTCTGCATGTCCTACCAAGGCCGCTCGGCGTGTAAAACCGTATCCGCCAAGAGTGAACAATCCGCTCTCCGTGCCGGTTCGGAGAACGCCTGCGCCGATATCGCCTCAGGCGTGACGGACACAATGCGTTGCGAGCAATCGGAGCCACAAAACATTCGCTGGTTGCAACGCTCCAACCATTGAGCATCACCATTATGAGCCTTGAGACGGGCTCCCAACTCAAAACTCATTACCGATTAATGCCGGCCGATATGCCGCGCCCTCGATTACCGTCGGCCATTAGCATTCGTGAACCGAATTGTTGAATAAAATCCACCTGATTTGGCATCCCGAAGGAAGTGGAGAAAAGGACCGAAAATACGTGATATTTCTAGACGCCGTTACTCGAAAGCGTTGACCGATCATCATGGAAAAGGACCATCCGTTAATGCGATTCCGAACCTGGCCCCTCGTGAGCGGCGCTTTCAGCGCACTGTTGGCGCTCGTAACCCTCGCCGCTTGGGCAATTTTTAATAAGACTGAACAAATCAGTAGTCGGACTGCCCAGGTGCATTTGACTTATCAACAAACAGACGATGCCCTGACCGAGGTCCGATCCGGCGTCTACCGCGCATCTCTGCTGACCCGTGAACTGATCTTCGAGTCCAGCCCACCCTCGCTGGCCGCCATCCGCGCCAGATTGGGAGATATTCAATCGCACACCTGGTCGCACATGCAACGACTGGAGGCCTCGCTGGGCAGCGAACAGGCCGAAAGAGTTCGCGATCTTCGAGCAAAACTGGGCGCTTATTGGCAATCCGAAGCCCTCGTGCTCCACGAAGAGGCGCGTTGGCCGGCTGGCGCCCGGCACTTGCTGGAACAGAAAGCAATTGATCGTGAAGGAGTTCTCAACCTCGCCGACGAAATGGACGCTCTGAACGAGGCCAACGTCAAACGGCAGGAACGAGACCTCAAGAGCGAGCAACGGGAATTCAAGACATTCCTCGCCCGCGCCACTGCCGCTGTTATTGTCTTAGGAACTTTGATTTTCGTCTTTACGATTGTCCGCTTGGCGAAACTGGAGCAAAGGTCAGCGGGGCAGAGACAAAAGCTCGAGCAAGCTGAATCAGAGTTGCGCCGGCTTTCCCAGAAACTAGTGCGCGCCCAGGAAGAGGAGCGTAAGGCCATCTCGCGTGAGCTTCACGACGAAGTGGGACAGATACTCACCGGCCTGCGCATGGAACTAGGCAGCCTGGCGCAATGGGCCGCGCCCGCTAGCGAAATGTTCGAGCAACGTCTTAGTAGCATCAAATCTCTTGTGGAAGATTCTCTCCGCGCCGTTCGCAATCTTTCTCTTCTCTTGCGGCCTTCCATGTTGGATGACTTGGGTCTAGGCGCCGCGGTCCGGTGGCAGGCCAAGGAGTTTTCGCGGCGCAGTGGAACCTCGGCCACTATCGAAATGGAAGGAAATCTGGCCAATGTGCCTGAAGCACAGCGCACTTGCTTGTATAGGGTCATACAAGAAGCCCTCACCAACTGTGCTCGTCATTCCGAAGCCAAGTCTGTATCTATTTGGATTCGCGAAGAAAAAAAGCTGATTTCGGTGAGTGTTCAAGACGATGGCAAGGGCTTCCAAACTCAGGGACCTGTTCCTCGCGGCCTCGGGCTGGTCGGTATGGAGGAACGCGTCCGAGGGCTGCAGGGCAGCATGCTTCTCTCCTCTCAGCCTGGACGCGGAACGGCGCTGCAAGTTTATCTGCCCTTGCCGAAAGACTTCGAAAAGACGAATCCCGATAGGCCTGAAGAGTTTTGAGAACCCGCGTTTTGATTGCCGACGATCACGGAGTGGTTCGAAAAGGTTTGCGGCTCTTGCTCGAACAGTATTCGCAAATCGAAGTCGTTGCAGAAGCGGCCAATGGCCGCGATGCCGTGCGCCTTGCTGCTGAGTTGACGCCGAATGTCGTTCTCATGGATGTGGCCATGCCGCTCTTAAACGGACTCGATGCGGCAGAACAGATTCGCAAATCGAATGATGGCATCGGCATAGTTATTCTGACCATGCATGCCGATGAGGCTTACCTGCTGCGTGCCTTAAGCGCCGGCATTAAAGGCTATCTATTGAAGGAATCCGCCGAACAGGATCTATTCCGCGCTATCGAGACTGTTGCGCAAGGCAAGCCTTTCTTCAGTCCCGCGATTACCGAAACTCTGCTGGAGGACTATATCCGCGTTCTCAAACAGCAGGGGCTCTCCGACAGCTTCGAACTGCTGACGAACCGCGAAAAAGAAATCCTTCAACTGCTCGCCGAAGGCAAGAGCAACAAGGAAGTCGCAACCATTCTAAATATCGGAGTCTCTACCGTCGAAAGCCACCGCACAAACCTGATGCAAAAGTTAAATCTGCATAACACCGCCGAAATAGTGCTTTACGCGGTCCGCAAGAATATCGTCCGCTAACCCCCCTTTTCTTAAAAACCCTCCGGTGAACAGGGGATGGCAGCGCCGTAACGTAAGCCGTAACTTGAAATTGACCTTCATGGGCGGGGCAGACCTTGGCCCGGGGCCTGCAAATTGTCGTGCGAACTTCAGAAATTCTAAATGCCTGGACAAAAATCCTGCGGGGCGAGCAACCCTCGCTTTCCATAGAGATCACGCGCGAGTGTCCGCTCCGGTGTCCAGGATGCTACGCCTATGGCGACTCCCACCTGGGGGGTGGAAGAACGTTGCGTGAGTTAAACGATCTCCGCGGGCAAGCTCTGGTGGATGGCGTCTTGGATCTCGTTGATCGTCTGAAACCATTACATCTCTCGATTGTGGGCGGTGACCCCCTGGTTCGGTATCGCGAGCTGGAACAAATGATCCCGAAATTGCTCGATCGTGGAATTCATGTGCAAGTCGTCACCAGCGCCTTCAGGCCCATGGCCTTGGAGTGGTCGACGTTTCCTCACATGAATGTGGTTGTATCCATCGACGGACTGCAGCCGGAACACGATGCGCGGCGGGCGCCCGCAACCTACGAGCGGATCCTAACCAACATCAAGGGCCACAAGATCACAATCCACTGCACAATCACCGGCCAGATGATGAAGCGGCCGGGATACCTGAATGACTTTCTGAAATTCTGGACGGCCCGGCCTGAAATCCAGAAAGTGTGGTTCAGCCTTTTCACACCCCAGGTTGGAGACAATCTCCCGGAAATTCTGACGGCAGAGGAGCGCCAACAGGCCGTTGCGGAAATGACTTTGTTGCGCATCGCGTATCCGAAGCTGGATATGGCAGCCGGATTGATCCGGCAGTTCGCCTCTCCGCCTCAGAATCCCAAAGATTGCGTCTTCGCGCTAACTACCAAAATCATATCTGCAGACTTGAAGACACAAGTTGCTCCCTGCCAATTTGGTGGAACGCCTGATTGCAAATCGTGCGGCTGCATCGCGTCAATGGGTCTTGCCGCTGTTGCGGAGCATAAACTGGGTGGGATCATTCCTGTGGGTGCCATTTTCAAGGCATCTCTGAAAATCGGTCAGGCGCGTGTGCGTCGGATAGCGCCGCCGGAAATAAAAAAGCAGCTGCGGGTGCTTCCTTAAAGGGAATTTTGAACAGGCCGAAACAAGCGGAAATTGACGATCTTCTGGAACTCTCCGCTCGCATCGGCGGCAATCCGCTGCTGGTGCAAGCCAGCGCCGGGAACACATCCGTAAAACTCGATGGTGCGCTGTGGATCAAGGCGTCGGGTAAGTGGCTGCGGCAAGCGAAGCGGGAGGAGATTCTGATTCCCGTGGATCTCAGCCAGGTTCGAAGATGTGTGTGCCTCGAAAGGGAGTTTGGCGCCGAAGTGGTTATGCTTAGCGCATCCCCTCTGCGGCCTTCTATCGAAACCGCCATGCACGCAGTGCTTCCACACCGGGTTGTCGTCCACGTGCACTCCGTCAACACCATCGCTTGGGCTGTACGGCAAGATGCCCCGGCCAGATTGCAGGAATTGCTGGCAGGTCTGAAGTGGCAATGGATTCCGTATAGCGCTTCCGGTCTGGCTCTGGCGCGTCGCGTCGAAAGGGCCGTCTCGCTCAATTCCGCAACGGACGTTTTCGTGCTGGGTAATCACGGCCTGGTTGTTGGCGCCCACTGCTGCCAAGCAGCGGAAGCTCTGCTCGGGGAGGTGGAAAAACGTCTTGCGTTGTTGCCGCGGCAAGTTCCAAAACCTGACTTAACCGCTCTCTCGTTGATCGCCGGTGATTCGGAATGGTCACTGCCGCCCGATGAAGCTCTGCACGCGCTTGCCACCGACACAATTTCTGAATCGTTGTTTTCCGCGGGCACTCTTTACCCCTGTCAGGGCATTTTCTTGAGTAGCCTGGCGCCACCCTTTCTGCTCGTGAGCGGAAGCGGGCTCGTGATCAGTGCGCGCATTACGCGAGCCGAGTACGCCGTCCTTCTGGGCCTGGTGCAGGTCGTCCGGCGAATCGAGGCAACCGCTCCCATCCGGTATCTCCTGCCAGAAGAGCTGGACCGAATCATGAACCTCGAAGCTCATCGTTACCGTCAAGTTGTCGAAAACGATGGTGCTTGCCTCCAGTCCTTCTCCAGTCATTTCTGAAATCTTCCTCACGCTGTTTCGTGCAAATTATCCGCCTGCTGACACACCGAATGGTGGTTGCCGACATACTAAATACTTTTCTAATTTCCTATTGACGCGAATGCCCGCCAGTGCTAAGTTGCTGTCAAGTCGGGGAGGGTAAGCAAGTGTGTCAAAGAAACTTCGCCGCGCAAGCTCTGGCGAAATGCGTCTTGAAAATGCGGCACTCTCTGGGTGCGCAAACGATCCTTCTGCTTCCGTTATCGCTCGGCCTATTCACTGCATCGGGCGCTTCAATATCCCGCTCGTTCATCAACAACACCGGGCAGGTAGTAAACGACTTTCACCTGCTGGAACGCAACGGGATGAACACCATCGTGTCGCTAACTTCCGGCACTGGCCCCGGACTCTCTAATTTACCTGCCACGACCGCGCCCAAGGGCGGAGGCGGCGCGCAAAACACTGCCACGCTTTCAGGTGCCAATGTCCCGATCGGGGGTCAGGTGAACGTCCACATTCAGATACCGGACAGTGGTCTGCTGGGCAATTCCGGATTTCTCGACTGGCAGTGGAGTAACAACGGCAATCCCGTGGGACCAGTTCACCTAAACGCCCAGGCTATCTTCGCGACGTTGAATAACGTGAACGGCTTCGGGATGGGAAATGTCACTGTGGTTGTCGAAAACGGCAGTAGCAGCGCCGCCGATTACACGAATTTCGAGCTTGGAACACTCGCGTCCGGCTTCGATATCACCAGCATGGATGAGGATCCTGGCGGGCTTGGAGCGGGCGCCACTATCCTGTTGGGTCCAACTAGTTTTATTGTCCCGGCCGATTCTTCCGCGTCCTTCAATTTGTCGAATGTTGACCTCACTCGCGCTTTCGGATCTTACGGCGATGTCACCGTAGGCGGAGACTCTTTCTTTCAATTTCAGACCGGTCAGATACCAGAACCTCAATCGATAATGTTGTTCGCTCTCGGCTCTGGCGCGCTATTCTTCCGGTTGCTGAAGCGGCCTCGCCGCTCTAAGTTGCTCTAGTTCCTCCGAAACTCGCGTCCAGTCCTTCGGATTCTTCTTCGTATCGTTCGGAGCATTCGGATCGCTATAGTAACTCAGAATTTCGTGTGACACCGCCGCCGTCATTCCTGCGAATTTACTTTGCGCCAGTTCGTCCAGCCAGTAAGCGTACGTCTCATCCTGCAACTTGTAAGCACCCGGCCGCGTTGCCACCCCAACGTCGAAATTCTTATTCTCGAGTTGCAGTCCTCCGGCCGTTCCCTCCAGTTCAGTGCGATATTCGTGCGCCGCCACATCGAAGCTCTTCATGAAGAGTTGCTCCACCGGCGGAGTCAGCGCCCGGAATTTCAAGATTTTGATGCGTCCAATCGGCGGAAGAAGTTTTACGAGGAAGGCCACCAGCCGATCCCACAATGACGGGCGATCGTACTGCTTCCCCCACTCCCGCTCATAGCTCGACCGCTTCATCGCATACAGAAATCTGCGTTTGGTAATCCCCGGCTGCGCCCGCCGAATGTCGTTCTGATGATTCGCCCAGGCAACTCGCGTGAAGAAAGGGATCAGCGTGCTCAGCGTATGCCGATAAGATCCGATAGCTTTATCGAAATCCGGAATCATCTGCTTCAACTCGAATCCGTATGTCTCGCGAAATGCTTTTTCAACCAGCGCCGGCGCTACGTTAAACCCGATGAAATCGTGGTAAGCTGCCGGAGCAAAGTTGCCCTTAATCACCTCTTCTACATCGAACGCATATTCCGTTTGAAGGTGAGCATAGTTGTCGTCTTCATAAGTGACTACGCCGCCGAACTTTCGCCGCAGCTTCGGATACAGCAGCGGCTCTCCCACGTTGGTCGCTAGGCGGTGTCCATTGTTGTCCGAAGCATAGTGCGACAAAGATCCCAGGGCAAACGCGTATTCATCCAGCGTCTGTGAATCTGCAATCAAGGCGAGAATGAAATCGCCGCTGCGCGCGTAATGCGTCAGGTCACTGAAATATCCGTTGCCGTGCGGATAATAGCCTAAGTCCTGTAAGATTGCCCCGCCATACGCATAGCCGTGAGCTTCCTTCAGCTGTTGCGGAGTGGCGTTTGGAAAGCGTTTGAGCAAGGTGTCCCGGAGCCCTGCATTCCAGAGCGCATCGATCATCGCCTCGTGCGAGAGTACGGAATAGCCTCGGCTGGATCCTGCTAGTGCGATGAATAAGAGCACTCCGCCAAACGCACGCAATCCTAGCCACCGGCCTTATAAGGGATCGCGAAACGTCCTATCTGAATAATCGCCCGCACAGCCGGCGGATATACGTGAAATGATTCGATTTTGCCGACTCTGCTGTTTCGCGCGGCCTCTACCGTTCCCAGAAATTTTCCCGTTTGGGCCTCGTAAAATCGCACCGTAAGAGAATCTTCATTGCGTTTCCACCCGAACACATACTCACCAGGATCCAGACGGAGGTCGCCCACTTTTAACGGCGCCTGCGCCAGCAGGAAATGCGAGTACTTGCCTTCGGCTGAGTATCCCGCCGTGATCAGCACCACTCCCGCAATATATCTTTTCCCATCGGTGATCCCGGAGGCCGTTCGGAACTCCGTCTCGATGCGCTCTTTCTCCACCGTAGCTCGCGCGGGAATCACCTGCTTGAGTTCCGCTTCGGTAGCCGCCCGCCAGTTTGACCCTTTTCCTTCGTCCCCTTGGGCGGAAGCCATCGCGCTTGCGGCGAGCCAAAGAACAAACAGCGCGCGCATCATTCCGGATAGCCTTTTTGAAGGTGAACGATACCTCGTTGCAAAGCCGTCGTAGCCGCCTGCGTCCGGTCGCTAACTCCCAGCTTGCTCAAAATATTGTTAATGTGAGTCTTCACGGTCGCCTCTGAAATCCCCAACTCGCCTCCGATCTCTTTGTTGCTTTTTCCGGCAACGATTAATCTCAGCACATCCAGTTCGCGTCCCGTTAGGCTCTGGCCGCCGATCCGTTCCGCCAGGCGCTGCGCCACCACTGGCGGGATGCGTGTCTTTCCCTCGTGCACGGTGCGGATCGCATCCATTAGTTCTTCGCCGAACATATCCTTTAGCAGATAGCCGCGCGCTCCCGCTTGCAAAGCCCGATAGATGTCTTCATCGCCATCGAAGGTCGTCAGAACGATAATTCGCGCTGCCGGAAACTGGCGCCTGATTTCCGTGATTGCTTCCACGCCGGTCATCACCGGCAACCGCAAATCCATAATGGTCACATCCGGCTGATGCTGGCGAAACAGATCAACCGCCTGCTTGCCATCTGCGGCTTCTGCCACAACTATCATGTCCGGCACGGTCTTGACCAAGGCGACCAATCCCTGGCGCACCACATGATGATCTTCAACCACGAGTATCCGGATGGGCGGCATCAGCTTACCGTTGTCTCCACCGAAATCTTCGTCCCCTGGCCTGCTGCGCTATCTATCGTCAATCCCGCCTGGATCTGCTCCGCGCGCTCGCGCATCCCTTTCAGACCGAAGTGCCCATCCGGCCCGCCGCCCTCAAACGGAACTGCAAATCCGCACCCATCGTCGGCCACCGCCATGCGCAGTTTCTTCGCCTCGAATGCCAGGTCGATGTGGATGTTCTCCGCCCCGGCATGCCGCACTGCGTTTCTGACCGCCTCTTGCCCAATCATTAATAGCTGCTCCTCGACTTGCGGTCGAAGCGGCCGATATGTGCCATGCACCTGAAATCGTACCTTGACCGGGCCTGCCGCCGTTACCTCATTCGCCATTTTCGACAAGCGCGCCGCGAAATCTTCGTTCTCAACAGATTGTGAACGCAGCTCCCAGATCGATCGCCGCGCTTCAGCCAAACTATTGCGCACCAGCACGCGCGCTTGATCCAGATGCTCTTTGGCCGCATCGGCCGATGAATTCAGCAGACGGGCAACTACCTCCAATTGGACGGACACTCCGGCGAAACCCTGAGCCAGCGTGTCATGAATTTCCCGCGCGATGCGATTGCGTTCCTGCAACACCGCGTTGAAGCGGCCTTCCACTTCGCTCACGCGCCAGCGGTACGCCGAATACCCGAGAAGTCCCAGCAGCGCCAACATTCCGGCATCGAACCAGTACGTCTGGTAGAAGCGTGGTTCCACGCGAAAGCGGAAAGATGCGGCGTTCTCGCTCCACAATCCATCGTTGTTCCGCGCCAATACTCTGAATCGATATGCTCCCGGCGGGATGTTCGTGTAGTAAGCGACCCGCCGCGTCCCGGCATCGATCCAGCCTCGATCGAAGCCTTCCAGCTGGTACTTAAAATGCATCTTTTGAGGCGCAACAAAACTCAAACCTGCGTACTCGAATGCGAATCTGGAACGGCCCGGGGCCACGTCTTGCGGCTGCGCGGCATCGAAGAACTCATCGTCTATGGAAACCGACTCGATCGCCACGGGCGGAGGAACTCGGTTCCGGCCTGCATCCTCCGGGCGTACAACTGCTACGCCTTTCAAGGTGGAAAACCACAATGCTCCATCGCTCGCCTTCCACGCTGCCGGATGCCCTCCTCCGCTGCATTCGCTGATCCTGAGACCGTCGCTGGTCCCGTAAGAAATCACCGTGATGCTGCTCAGCCGCCCTTCGGCGAACTTGTTTAACTCTTTTCTATCGACCCGAAAAATCCCTGCCCTGGACGGCATCCAGAAGTTCTGCCGCCCGTCCTCCACGATTCCATAAATCGTCTGTGGAAGACCAAGTTTCGTTGGGAACCGGAAGAACTTTCCATCCCGCAGCCGGTTCAGTCCGCCATCCTGCGTCCCAATCCACAAATCCCCCTGCTCGTCCTCATGCAGCGCCGTAATCACGTCACTCGAAAGCCCATCCTTCATCGTGTAGTTTGTCGATTTGCCGTTGTGCAGTCGTGTCAGCCCATGTAACGTGCCGATCCACAGATCGTCGTGGCGATCTTTCAGCAAAGCTCCCACCACATCGCTGCCGATTCCGTCGGCCTCTGTATACGTTGTGAAGCGGCCCTGGCGGAGATGAGAAAGCCCGCGCCGCGTTCCGATCCAGAGTGAGCCATCGGGATCTCTAAAGATCGATCGGACAAAGTCGTCTGCCAAGCCATCCGCCGAGGTCAAGATCGAAATCCTGCCGTTGCGAATCACGTTTAACCCGTCTGGCGTACCGGCCAGAAGTTTGCCGTCCTCATCCTCCCCCAGCGCCATCACGACATTGCTCGAAAGTCCATCGCTCGTCGTCAAATTCGAGAAACGGCCGTTTTGGAAACGGCTCAAACCGTTGCCGTCTGTTCCAATCCAAACCACTCCATTCCGGTCTTCGAACACGCAGCGGACCACATCATCCGAGCTGCCTTCTTTAATGGCGTAGGTGGTGAATTTCTGGTCCCGCAGTACGGTAACGCCCCCGGATTCCGTTCCAACCCACAAATTACCCTCGCGATCTTCGTAGATGGAGAGAACTGCGTCGCCTGACAGCGGATCATTCGCTGGAAACCGCTCCAGTTTTCCATCCGCCATCCGTGCCAGACCTGCATCGCTTCCCATCCACGTGCTTCCTTCTCTGTCGACCAGGGTGACCGCTTCAGCCTTGTTTTTCGAACCAGCTGTCTTTTGAAAGTGCCCGCTCCGGAAACAACCCGCGCCTTCCGCCGTCACTGCGCACAGCGCGCCAGCCGAGTCCACATACAGCGACAGAATGTCACTGCTGGGCAACCCGTCACGCGCCGTAAAGGTCGTAAACTGCGAATTTTTCAAACGCGTGAGTCCATCTGCCGTCGCAATCCAGAGTGCCCCGTGTTCTTCCAAGAGGCTGCGCACGTTGTTGCTTTTTAAATTATTCTGAGCGTCGTAAACAACGAATCGCAGACCATCGAAGCGGACCAGGCCGCCTTCAGTTCCAAGCCACAGGTACCCATCGTGCGTCTGCGTAATTGCCCGAACCGTGTTCTGCGGAAGGCCGTTTTCCGTTCGCCATGTCTGGCGTCCGAACTGCGTCAGAGCCTTGTGCGCGTTGAGCGCAAGCCCCGGCGAATTCGCCAGCAGGAGCGCAGATCCAAAAACGAGCACACGCCCCAACCCTCCAGGCCAGCAAGAATTCCGCATCGAAGACGCTTGAACGTCTTATAGCAGATTGGCAGTCCTTGCGCCTACTGTAGCCAGCTATCTGGAACCTTCAAACGTCGGTTGCAATGACGCGTCCCGGTGCGAGTGCGCCTTGATTCGACGAGGCCAGAGGTGCATTACCTTGGTAATGTAAAGCTATGCCACTGTCGCGATCGAAAGTTACATCGCAAGGACAGATTTCTATTCCCGTTGAGGTGCGAAGAAAGCTCGGTATAGGTCCCGGCTCGATTTTGGAGTGGGATGAGGATGGCGATCAGATCATTCTGCGACGTTCGGGAACCTTTTCATCAGAGGATATTCACCGAGCGCTATTTCCCGGGCAGGCTCCGGAGCCTCGAGCACTCGATGAGCTAAAAGAAGGGATTCGGCGACGCGCGCGGGAGCGGTATGCGCGCCGTTGACACCAATGTTTTGGTTCGCCTGATTACCCGAGATGATTCGCGCCAGGCAGCCTCCGCCGATGCTTTCATCGAGCCGGGAGCATGGATCTCCATCCTGGCGCTTACCGAGGCCATGTGGGTCTTAGCTGCCGTGTACGAACGCAGCCCCGCAGAGCTTGCCACTGCCCTCGAGATGCTGCTAAACCATAAGAGTTTAACTATTCAGGAATCTGATGCGGTGACGGTGGCGCTCCATCTTTTCCGCGCGAGGCCATCGCTGGGCTTTTCCGACTGCCTGATGCTGCAACTAGCCCGGAAAGCCGGGCACCTTCCACTTGGCACATTCGACCGCGGGTTGGCAAAGGTTGACGGGACCCAAAGAATCTGACGTTACCGGGCCTCTGCCTGGGAGACGAGTTGGGCCACTTTAGAGCCCGTGCCAACCGTCTCAACAAACACGATGGACGCCGGGTTCAGATACATGCGATCTGGCCCGTGCAGCTCCTTGCCGCGCTTTACCAACACATTGGAAACCGCTTTAGTATTCGGATCGGTGCGGGTCACGATATAGAACACGTGCGTCAGCACGGGATTCTGAGTGCCGTATCCGGCTAGCTGTCCGTAATACACCGCGCCATTCGAGAGCAGAACGGCTTGATACGGCGTCGGAAAATCCACGCTGCGGCTTTGCCTGCTTCGCCAATCCAACAAGAATCCGGCGACCACAGCTACAATCAACAACCCGAGCAGGATGGGAACCAGATTCTGTCGCGCTCGGATCCTGCGCTGCTCGATAGGTACACGCGTTTCAGTTCCTATCATTTCTTCACTCCTGACTGTGGGCGGTCCCTAGCTTCTTGCGGCGTGAGCGCGCCAGCAAGCCAATTCCCGCTATTCCAAGACCGAACAGCGCCAGCGATACCGGTTCCGGCGCTGCGCTTGTTGGCACGGGCACGTTAGTGAGAATCACGCTCGGATCGTTGGCCGCGCAGGACGGACTGTTGCCGCTGAGTCCATTACAAATATCGATGTACCACATCTCGTCATCTAATTCGAAAACGGAATTGCTGAAGTCCCCCGCGATCGTGCCGGTCACATCCATAATCGTGTACGTATGCTGGCTTCCCGGTGCAAAGCCGTTGAGAAACGCGAGCGAAAGCGTGCTGTCGCTGCCCAGCGTCAAATTGCCCTCGATATCGGCAAAGCTGGATTGTCCGCTGCTCGTCCCGCCAATCTGCTCATCGAAGATGCCGTCCAGCCCCACATTGCCGGTGAAGAGCAGGCTTCCTGCCGACCCGCTCTGGCCCGGCATCAAAGTCCCCCCGATCGTAGTCGTAGCGGCTGCGACCGTGCCGTTGCCCAAAAGCGTGCCACCGTTGATCGCCACCGTCGGCGCGCTCAACTTTCCAATCACATTCGTGTTCCCCGCCGTCTGGGTGAACGTATTCGTGATCTGCAGCAGTGCGCCCAGATCCACCTTCACGGTTCCGGAGTTAGTCATCCCGCCCGTTCCGGTGACGTATCCGGTCGCATCGAACGGCTGCCCCGCGCCAATGCCCGCCAGATGCAGCGTGCCGCTGTTCGTCAGTGTGCCGCCCACGCTCAAGCTGCCTCCGTAGGCCAACCCATTGACGGTGCCGCTCATCACTTCGATGTCGCCGCCGCTGTTGGTTAAATTACCTGAGATACCTAACGTGCTGCCATCGGAGAAATTGTTCTGCCCCGCCATTACGTTTACCGTGCCGCTATTGGTGAGATTGCCCGAAATACTCATCGATGCGCCCGGCGCAAAGCCCGCAGCGGCACCCGAGTTGTAGCCTCCATACAGATTCACCGTCCCGCCATTGGTCATGTTGCGCGCTAATGGTGGCGGAACCTCCCGGGATCGGTATTGGTCCCACGTTGCTAACGATGTACAGCCCGCCATCGACGTTAAATGTCGCGCCCAGGTTATTCGCCAGATTCCCGTTGATGGCGGTCAGGCCGGCGGTGACCGTTTCCCAGCTTCCGTTATTGGTTACGCCCGAAGAGTTCGGAGTAATAGTCAAAGTATCCGCAGTCACCGTGCCGTTGTTGGTGAACGCCAGATTGCTGATCGTTCCCGAACCTGAAAGCGTCGAGCCCGTATCGTTGATGAACTTCTCTGATCCGTTGTAACCGGTGATCGTGCTGCCGGAACTCAGCGTGAAGCTGCCCGGATCCGGAGTTCCCAAAGTGCCGAAATCGAAGGTGGCGTTAGAGCCGTTCAAACTGCATCGTTCCGCCTATGCTGACGGTACCGGAATTGATGATATGGGCTACTTGATTGTTTGAGGCAGCGAACTCCAGGGTTCCGCCACTGTTCGCCGTCATTGTGCCCAAATTGCCCACGGCGTAGTTGGCACTTCCGGCTGTGCTCATGTCCAGCTCGAGCGTGCTTCCGGAGTCCACTGTCACGGTGCCGAAATTCGCGAAGGCAAAGCTGTTCGCGGGATTAGAGTATACCGTCGCAGTGGTTGGGGTGGCCTGGATCACGAGCGCGTTCGAGCCATTGGCGACAATGGCGCCGATGTTCGCCAAGCTCATCTTGCTGATGGTTCCGGCGCCGGAAAGCGTGGAGCCGCTGTCGTTGATAAAGTTCTGCGTGCCGCTACCGGTAATTGCATTCCCGGCATTGTCGGACAACGTCAAGTTGCCCGCCGCTGCCACCGAAGCTGCCCAGATCGAATACTGCGTCCTGACCGCTCAGGGTCATCTTTCCGCCCGCATTCGTTCCACCTATGCTGATCGTCCCTACGTTGGCTAATTTTCGTCGTTTGATTCTCAGCTGCGAAATGTCAGCGTTCCCCCGTCATTGACTGTGATCGTGTTCTCGTTCTCAATGGCATAATTGGCGTTCTGGGAAGCGCTGGTATCGAGCACCAGCGTGCTGCCGGAATTGACCTGCACCGTACCTTTATAGTTTTCGAAGCCGAATGAGTTTTCGCCTCACCGGTGTCGATATCCGTGAAAGCATTCGCGTTGGACTTGATGATCAGCGAATTTGTCCCATTGGCGACAATGGCGCCATCGTTCTCGAAGGCCAGATTGCTGATAGTTCCGGCGCCAGAAAGCGTCATCCGGTTGGTCGTTGACAAAAGTTTCCGTCCCGGTTATGCCGGTAATCGCGTTCCCGGCGTTGTCCGACAGCGTCAGCGTACCCGCGCTCCCGCCGAAGACCCCAGATCGAAAGTGGCATCAGTGCCCTTCAACTGCATAGTTGCGCTCGCGGCTGCTGTTCCTACCGTGATGGACCCGCTGTTAGCGAACATTCCGGCGATGCTGTTGACGATGAATGCAACCTGGTTTTGGCGCGGCGATGAAGTTCAGTGCGGCGCCCCCATCCACCGTCTATAGGCCTGTTCCATTGATGACAGGAAACTGGGCGAACTGGCCTCTCAGTGGGCCGCTCGTCTGCTGGCCGCTCATGTCGAGCGTTAACTTGCTCCCGGAAGTCACCTCGAGAGTGCCATCGGTCAAGAAGCCAAAAGCGCCTGCCGCGTAGGGGCTCAGATAATCGTAAAGTCGATGGGAGTGGCTTTGATCAGCATTCCGCTTTGACCAGTGACAATCAGGTTGCCATTATTCAGAAAAGTGAGGTTGCTGATCGTGCCGGAGCCGGTGAGAGTATTGTTCTGCGCCTATTCCGTCATTCGTTGTTGTCCAGAAGTTCGGTGCCGGTTTGCCCGGTGATGGTGCTCCCTCCATTGCCCAACAGCTGCACGTTCCCGAGTGTTTGTCGTACCCCTGGTTTCACGAGAATTCGAACGCACGCGTCCTGGCCGCTCAAGAAGCATGGACGCCCCTTCCCCCGGCCGCGCCGATATTGATCGTCCCGTCGCTGATCGATAACGCAAATTGGGCGCTGAGGTGCTGGCGGTGAAAACCAGCGTTCCCGCCGTTATCGGCCGAAATGGTGCCGCTATTGTAGGACATTACTCGATCGACCCCCACTCGACAGGGTCATATCGATGTTAAGCGTGTTTCCGGAAGCAGCCTCGCATGCGTGCCAGCATTGAAAAGCCCGAACGCGCCGCCATCGAAGAGTAACCCGACGCGAAGAATGTTCGCATTCGCCCGGGCTTGTATAGTCAGCGTGCCTCCCCTTCGCCAGGATGCTGCCAGCGTTACATCGGCGTGACGCCGCTTATCGTACCGGTGCCCGAGAGTGTCAATCCTGAATCGACGTGCAACTCTTCGGTGCCCGGTTGACCCCACGATCTGGCTGCTGTTGGCCATGGTAAGCGTGCCGGAGCCGCCGCCGTAGCCGAGATCGAAGGTGGCGCCGTTCTGGCCATTGAGAGTCAGGGTTCCGCTGGCGCCCGTTCCTCCCAGGTTGATGGTTCCAGCAATGGGGACATTGGCAGTTTGTCCGCTGGCGGCAGCCAGGGTGAGCGCGCCATTGACATTCAGAGTGCCGCTTGAATTCACAGTGAGCGGAGTAGACGTCCCGGAACTGCCGTCCCCGAGCGTGAGCGACCCCGCGGATCCGATGGTCAGCGTGGAGGTCAGGATTGCTGCTAACGCCCCCAACGTAAGCGTCGAACGGTGACGCCGCTCGAGAGCGTGACCGAATCGCCAACACCGGAATTGATCGTGACGTCGTAATAAGTTTGGCCGCCGTCGTTCGGATAGTGGCCATAACTGCTCAGCGCGGTGTAGGTCCAATTATAGGAGTCCGTCCAATTCCCAGGTCCGATAACCCAATTGGCGCCCACGGTTGCGGCGAAAGCCGGCGGATCGAGCAGCGTCACCAGCACTCCCGCCCATAAAAGCGAGAGCAACAATCTTCGAATCACCTTATTTCCCTCCGAAGTAAGAGAAATATAACTGCTTACACAGCCCGAATGCATAAACGCCAGCTACAAAGCGTCTGGAATTCGTCTCATTGCCCAAATAGCAGATTTATCGTTACTTAGATCTCCCGGTACTGGGAGATGCCGCCTTAGCCTGAGACAATATTGGTTTCCGGACAGCAGTGAGATCAGCCAAAGTTCTACGTTTCGGGCCCAATGAACTCGATTTGAGGGTCTACGAGCTGCGGCGTGCCGGGCGGCGTCTTCCGCTCTCCAAATTGCCGCTCGATTTGCTCATCCTGCTGGTCGAGCAGCGCGGGGGCATACTGACGCGGGAGCAAATCGTCGCACAACTGTGGCAAGACCCGGGGGCGCTTGATACCGATGCCGGCATCAACAATGCGATCAACCGGATCCGCGGGGTGCTTGGCGACGATCGCGGGCGGCCGCGTTACATCGAAACGGTCATCGGCGCGGGGTATCGATTCATCGCCCCGGTGGAAGAGGTTCCGTTGGAGACGGCGAGCTTGCCGCTTCAGGCGGCCGACGCTCCGGTCGTGCCGGTTTCGTCTCAGAGGCGGTCGCGTGCTCTCTGGGTCTCGCTTGCCGCCACTGCCCTGCTTCTTGTCGCCGTAACCGGATGGATGATCTTCAAGCGGAACAGGAAGGTTCCGGACAAGAAGTTAGAACCCATCCAGATCACTACGAATGAGAGTAACAATCCAGTGTCAGCGGCGGCGATTTCGCCGGACGGCAAGCTGCTCGCCTATGCGGACCCCGACGGCCTGTTTCTGCGATTCCTGGCGAATGGTTCCACCCATCCCCTGCGAATAGTTGGGGACGTGCGCTTAAACCGGATTGAGTGGTTTCCGGACAATATTCATCTTTTGCTGAGCGGCTCGCAAATCACTACTGCTCGCAACCATATCTGGATGGCATCGATACTCGACGCCGACTGGCGGCTGATTCGAGATGACGCTCAAAACGGGACACCCTCGCCCGACGGGAGCAAACTGGCTTTTACCGCCAACAACGATTCTGAGATTTGGGTGGCCGGTCCGAACGGCGAGCATCCACGGTTATTTTCCAAAGACGTGGGCGGGGTCTTTTCCTTTATTTTTTGGGCCGCGGGCGGAAAACGTTTGAGTTTTCAGCGCCACCGCTTTGCGCCGAGCGGTTTCGAAAGCGGGAACCGGGAGGTGGAGATCAATTACGTCGGGGAGTACGGTTCGCGCGATTTGGCTTCCGGAAGGCAAGTCTACTCGGCCGAGAACATCCTTTTTGAGTCAGCTTGCGTTACCAGTCGCGGTCGAATGTTTTATTTGCGCACAAAGCCGTGGAAGTACGCTTCCCTACGCGGTATTTGGGAAGTACAAACCGACGAGAAGAGCGGCGCCTTTCTGTCTTCGCCGCGCCTGCTTGCGTCATTAGGCGAAGATCGCGCTTACGGGCTGAGCGCATCCGCCGATGGGAAGCAAATTGCGGCGGTTTCCGAACGCGGTCAGCCGGACGTCTACATTGCGGACCTTCAGCAGCCCGGTCCGGCCCTGGTAAACATTCGCAGATTGACTTCGGATTCCAAGCGCGACTTTCCACACGCCTGGACGCGTGACAGTGAGTCTGTCATTTTTGAATCGGATCGCGAGGGAGCCTTTCATATCTTTCGCCAACGGCTGGATCAACACACTGCTGAGAAGCTCACCGATGCAGAAGGACAGCAAGTTCTTGCGCAGCTCGCCCCGAATAGCAATTCTGTCTTATATGTCTCGCTGAAGGGGCACATCGCCTCCTCGAGCGATTTGTTGTTTCGCGTTGGACTGGACGGCGGTGCTCCGGCACAGGTTCCGCTGGGCGGGACTTTGGATGAGTTCCGCTGCCCGCTGCATGGCGCTAGCTGCGTTCTTCGGGAAACTCTGGATCACCGGCAGTATGTTTTTTATGAACTTAACCCGGTAAGCGGGAGGGGACGCGAACTGGCGCGGACTTCCTGGATTCAGAACGCATTCGGAGATTGGGCTCTGTCGCCCGACGGTGCTACCGTCGCGCTGCCTTACCATGACCGGCAGCCTGCGCAAATTCGGCTAGTTCCGCTGCAGACTGGGAGCCGCCGGGAGAGTGAAATCCAGGTGCGAGGCATAGGCGTACTCTGGGGGCTGAACTGGGCCGCCAACGGCGCCGGCTGGTTTGCCGAGATTCGGCGAGCGGGAACGCCCTCGCTGGCCTATATCGACGCCGCTGGTCACATCTCTGTCCTGCGCGAAACCGGCTACAACACCTGGGGGATTCCGTCACCCGATGGCCGCAAACTCGCCTTCGTCGACTATACGGCAGACCGCAATGTGTGGCTCTGGCGGTAACGCCGGCGCCCAACAGAGCCGCGCACGTAGTAAGCGGTTTTAAAAAAAGATGTCTTGACACGTTCTCATATTTCTGCAATTATAGAACCATGGAACAGGCTAGTAATCCTTGCCCGCCCAGTATGGAATACCCTCCCCAAGGTTTCCTGGATTCGGTTCTAACGGATGCGGTCCTGAACGAGCTCAAAAAGCAATCCGTCAACGGCTGCCTGCTCTGTTCGCTCGATGCTCTGGACACAGAGGAATGGGAATAATGGCGAAGACTCAAAACGAAAAATGAGCCCGACGTGGTGCGCTACGCAGACATGTTCTCCGCCATGGGAACCGAGCCGCGTCTTCGCATCATGCGCGTGCTGCTGGCCGCTCACCCCCAGGGAATGATCGCGGGCGACATCGGCGCGGAACTCGATATTCCGGCCTCCACGCTTTCTCATCATTTGGACAAGCTGAAAAACGAGGAGCTGGTGAAGGTGCGCCGTGAAAGCACCTTTCTCTGGTATTCGGCCAACGCCGAGGTGCTCCAGGAACTGCTGGGCTTTCTTTATGCCGAGTGCTGCACGCGCAATAAAGCCATACAGCCCCAGGCCATTGTCCAACTGTGCGGGTGACGCCCCATGCCGAAACCTATGGAACTCAAAGAAATCGTTAAAGAGAAATATGGCGAGGCTGCGCGCCGCGTCGTCGACGGAAACAGCAATGGATGTTGCGGCGGCTCGGCGCTGCTCGATGGCTGCTGCGATCCCATCACCTCCAACCTTTACAATGCGGCCGAAGCCGGCCAGATACCGGAGGAAGCATTGAAGGCCTCGCTGGGCTGCGGCAACCCCACCGCGCTGGCCAAACTGAATGCCGGCGATACGGTACTGGATCTGGGTTCGGGCGGCGGTATCGACGTGCTCCTCTCAGCGCGGCGTGTCGGGCCTACCGGCAAGGCCTACGGCCTCGACATGACCGACGACATGCTTGCTCTCGCGCGTGAAAACCAGCGCAAAGCCGGCGTTGAAAACGTCGAATTTCTCAAGGGAGAAATCGAGCGCATCCCGCTTCCGGATAATAGCGTCGACGTGATCATTTCCAACTGCGTGATCAACTTGTCGGCCAACAAGGATCAGGTGCTGCGCGAGGCTTTTCGTGTTCTCAAACCGGGTGGCCGCTTCGCGGTTTCGGACGTGGTGGTGCGCGGCCAGGTGCCTGCCGAAATTCGTCGCAACATCGAGCTGTGGGTCGGTTGCGTCGCTGGCGCAATGCAGGATTCCGAATACATCGAGAAACTCACCAAGGCGGGCTTTGCCGCTATCGAGATCCAGCCCACGCGCGTCTATGACGTCGAGGATGCGCGCCATTTCCTGACGGGACAAGGCATCGACGTGGATGCGATTGCACCGATCGTCGCCGGAAAATTCATGGGTGCATTCATTCGCGCCACCAAACCGGCCGGTTGCTGCGCGCCTGGCTGCTGCTCGTAAGCGAGTCATGGCAAGCACCACGGTCAACGCACCCGCAAGGCCTGCCGCCGGTGGCCTGGGCTTCTTTGAGCGTTACCTGTCGCTATGGGTAGTGCTGTGCATGCTTACTGGCATCCTTACCGGCAAATTCCTGCCTGGCTTCACGGCCGCCCTGCGCGGGTTGCAATTCGGCAGCGGCAGCCAGATCAACGTGTCGATTGCGGTCCTCATCTGGCTGATGATTACGCCGATGATGATGAAGGTTGATTTCAGGTCCATCAGGAATGTCGGCCGGCGTCCGGCTGGCCTCCTAGTGACGCTGCTCGTCAATTGGATCGTCAAGCCGTTTTCCATGGCGCTGCTGGCTTGGGCGTTTTTCCATATCTTTTTCGCGGCGTTTATCACGCCAGCCGAAGCGGATCAGTACATCGCTGGCTGCATCATTCTGGCCGCAGCTCCCTGCACGGCCATGGTGTTCGTGTGGAGTCATCTCACCAACGGCGATCCCGCTTATACGCTCGTGCAGGTTTCCGTGAACGATCTCATCATGCTGGTGCTGTTCGTGCCTATCGTGCAGTTCCTGGTGCATGGCGCGTCCTCGCTAACCGTGCCGTTTGCGGTGCTGCTCACGTCCGTGATCGTCTTCATTGTCGTGCCGCTTGCCGCCGGCACGCTCTTACGGAGCTGGCTCGTCCGAAGGCACGGCCGCGCCTGGTTTGAAGGCGTGCTCCTGCCGAAATTCGCACCCGTCACAATTGCCGCGCTGCTGGCAACGCTCGTTTTCATCTTTGCGTTTCAAGCCGAAAACATCACCGGCCGGCTCTCGCATGTGCTGCTGATTGCCATACCGATCACGCTGCAAGTCTATTTCAACGCCGGCATCACCTACATGTTAATGAAGTGGCTGAAGGTCGAGCATTCCATTGCCGCCCCCGGGGCGCTCATCGGGGCTTCCAATTTTTTTGAGCTGGCCGTCGCTACCGCCATTGCTCTCTTCGGCCCGCAATCCGGAGCGGCGCTGGCCACTGTCGTCGGCGTCCTGGTCGAGGTGCCGGTAATGCTTTCGGTCTGCGCTGCGTGTAACCGCACCCGTCATTGGTTCCCGGCACAAACCGTAGCGGTATAAATGCAAGAAAACAGCGAACAGAAATCATGGCTATGAAACGAGTATTAATCCTCTGTACCGGCAACTCGGCACGGAGCCAGATGGCCGAAGGGCTGTTGCGCCACGATGCCGGCGAACAATTCAAAGTCGAAAGCGCCGGCACACAACCCGGCGTCCTGCGGCCGGAAGCGATTGCCGTCATGCGCGAGCTGGGCATAGATATCCACAGCCAACGCTCGAAACATGTGGATGAGTTCGACGGGCAGAGATTCGATTACGTCATCACCGTCTGCGATAACGCCAAAGAGAGCTGCCCCGTATTCCCGGGCGCGGTTAAGCGCCTGCATTGCGGCTTCGAGGACCCGCCGCCTGCCTCGGTAGGCTCCGACGAAGAACGTATGACTATCTTTCGCCGAGTGCGAAATCAATTGCGAGATTACCTGCGCGAATTCGCGCAAACCGAGTCCTCAGCCAGCTAGCTGTCGGGGATGGCCCACCCAATGTAACGAGTGGGTCAACGCGCGTCAGTTCTCGGGTTCGTCCTCGAGTTCTTCATCGTCCGCATCTTCGTCATCTTCCTCGCCCTCTTCTAACTCATCCCCCTCGTCACTGCTCTCGAGGTCTTCTTCCTCATCGTCGAGATCTTCCTCATCGAGTTCTTCGTCGGTCTCTGCATCTGTTTCTGCGTCCTCGACGGCCATGAAATAGGGCCTTCTCAAAAAGGCGGATAGTTGGTCAGATGTAGTGCTTGCTCTGCTGCTGGCGATCATTGTTCGTTTCTCCTTCGTCGCTCGATGAGATGCACCGAAGGACCCAATCTGTTCGGTTTTAGAAGAGTCTCAGAAGTTGTCCCAGGTCAGAGTTGACCCGAAACCGCCGTCGCGTTCGCCTGGGCGGTTTTCAGAGCCTGCAACTGCGCCACGAGTTGCTTCCATTTATCGGGGTACTTCTTGGTGTTGATCGGAGCATTGAGATCGCTGTAGTAGCCCAGCAATTCCGCCGACATAGGCGGCGTCAGCGTGTTGAAACCTTTTTTGGCGAGCAGATCCAGCCAAAATGCCTGTACATCGTCTTCCATTCGATACGCCCCGGCTATCGTGGTCACCCCGACATCGTAGTTTTTGTTCTCCAGATGCAGCGTGTTGTTTTGCGCGTCATCGAGCGTGCCCTGGTATTGCTTCACCGAGCGCTCGAAGCTTTCCATAAATAGTTTCTCCACCGGCGCTGTCGGCATTTTGAATTTCAGCGCCTTCAACGGACCGATCGGAGGCAGCAGCTTCACCATGAAAGCGAGACACTGCTCTTTAGCCGTTGGACGCTCGTATTGCTTGCCCCAGTTACGCTCATAGCTCGACCGCCGCATTACGTAGACAAATCGATCTCGTGTGATGCCCGGTTCGGATTTTTGCACGTCCTTCTTGCGCTCCGCCCAAGCCACGCGCGTCGCCATCGGAATCGTCTTGCTTACCGCGCGCCGGTACGATTCGATCGCCAGATCGAAATCTTTGAACACGTCCTGCAAGTCGAGACCATAGGTATCGCGAAAAGCTTTCTGCAGGACCGTTTTTGACACATAAAACCCGATCAGGTCGTGATACGCCTCGGGCGCGAAGTTGCCCTTGGCAATCTCCAGCACGTCGAATCCGAACTCGGTTTTCAAGTGCCCCCCTGGGTTGTCTTCGTAAGTAATTACATCGCCATACTTACGCTGCAATTTCGGGTACAGCATCGGCTCGCCCAGGTTCGTCGCCAGGCGATGCCCATCCAGATCGGAGACGTAGTGCGAGAGCGCGCCCAACGCGAACGCCAACTCGTTCAAGTCCTGTGATTCCGTAATCAGCGCCGTAATAAAATCGCCCGTACGCACGTAGTGAGTGAGATCGCTGAACTGCTCACTTCCGTGGGGATAGTACCCCAGGTCCTGAATAATCGCGCCGCCGTACGCAAATCCATGCGCCTTCTTCAGCTCTTCTTTCGTGGAATTCGGAAAACGCGCCAGCAAAACCGGTTTCAGACGAACATCCCACAACGCATCCACAATCGCCTCATGGGAAAGAACGGAGTAGGCAGCTACCTGCTTCGCCAGCAGCAGCGGTGTAAGGCACGCAACTGTAAGGGTGCACACCCTGCACCGTCGAATGGAGAGCATCTCTCTGTTCTCATCGACAGATGGGAACTAGGGAATGTTTCCAGGTACAAACAAAAGAGCGCGGCGCATGGATATAGTACCCATAGGCCGCGCCAGCGCTCGTGCGCTTCACAGATCGGTTGTTTCTTAGTTGTTGCTAATCTCTACGTTGATCGTCTTCGGCTTCGCCACTTCCTTCTTGGGCAGTGTGACCGTCAACACCCCGTTCTTGTAATCGGCTTTGACTTTGTCGCCGTCCACCGTTTCCGGTAAACTGAACGCCCGAACGAAAGCTCCGTAGCTACGCTCGATCCTGTGGAAACCCTTGTGACCGTTCTTCTGCTGTTCGAACTGGCGTTCCCCTTTCAAAGTTAGCGTTCCGTTCTCGAGCTGAATCCCAATACTCTTGGGCTCAATTTCTGGAACGTCGGCCTTTAGGACCAGCTCATTCTCGGTCTCGTAGATATCCACCGCAGGCGACCACGGACGAGAAGCCGGCTCGCTAAACAGCCGCGATAAGGAATCTTGGAACAGGCGCAGGCCCGCCGGATAATCTTCACCTTCAGTACTAAACGGGTTGTATCTAATCATTGGCATTTCGTTGTCCTCCTATCCATCATCTGGATACAACACCATCATAATATCTGCGTGCTTGAATGTCAAGTAAGTTTACACACGATCAGCAGAGTTCGTTTCGCAAAATACGCCTTCTCTTCGCTTTCCGCCCTCCACATTGCCAGTTCGTTCGGTAAAAAGCTGGGTTCGTTCCGTAAAAGCTCTGTTCGTTCGGTAAAAAGCTGGCTTCGTTCGGTAAAAAGCCGTGCGACACTCAAAGTCATGCCTAATAAGGTCCGCTGGGGTGTTCTCGGAGTGGCCGGTATCGCCGCCAAAAAGGTCATTCCCGCTATGAAGAAAGGCGAGCGAACCCAGGTCGTCGCCATCGCTTCCCGGGAATTGGGCCGTGCCCGCCAAGCTGCTGCGCAACTGGAGATCCCAAACGCTTACGGCTCGTATGAGGAGCTTTTGGCCGATCCGGGCGTCGATGCCATTTACAATCCCCTACCAAACCACCTGCATGTCCCCTGGTCCATTAAGGCCGCCCAAGCCGGCAAGCACGTCCTGTGTGAAAAGCCGATCTCCCTTAACGTGCAGGAAGCGAAGGAGTTGATCGACGTCAGAAATGCTACGGGAGTCAAGATCGGTGAGGCGTTTATGGTCCGAACCCACCCTCAATGGCTCCGCGCCCGTGAGATTGTCCGCAGCGGCGGCATCGGCGAGCTCCGGGCGATCACAAGCACTTTCAGTTATTTCAACAATGATCCCAACAATATACGGAACATGGCAGCGATCGGCGGCGGCGGCATCATGGATATTGGTTGTTATCCGATCACGATGTCGCGTTTCCTGTTCGAACGGGAGCCGGCGCGTGTCGTGGGGCTGATCGATCGCGATCCCCAAATGAAAACCGACCGGCTCAGTTCCGCCATGCTCGATTTTGCGCCCGGGCAGGCGGTCTTTACTTGCAGTACTCAGCTGGTGCCGTATCAGACGATGCAAATTTTAGGAACGCGCGGACGAATCGAGATGGAAATTCCCTACAACATTCCGCCCGATCGGCCCAGCCGGATTTTTATCGATAATGGAGCCGAGCAAGCCGGCCGCAGCGCTCGCGTAGAAGAATTCCCGGCCTTAGATCAGTACACCATTCAAGGCGACGAGTTCTCCCGGGCGATTCAGGAAAACGGCGAAGTTCCCGTGCCGCTCGAAAATGCGCTGGCGAATATGGCCGTCATCGAAGCCGTGTTCCGCTCGGGCGAAACCGGAGGTTGGGAGCGGCCCTGACGGACTACTTCGTTCGTTTGGCGTAGTCGGCGTACCAGTCCGCGATCTTCTTCTTCGGCACGTCCCCGGGATGCACGACCACCCGGTAACGGAAGCGCATCGAATCGCCAGCAGCCATGCTGTGGCCGCCTTCGCCCGTCGCCTTCGGGTCGAATTCTTTCAGGCCGAATGGATTTGCGGCAAATAGTCCGTAGGCTCGGGAGTGCCAGCGCGTTGGATGATTGAAGTTCGCCGGATTATCAAAGATGACGATCCCGACCTTCTGTCCTTCTACCGTGCCGTCGTAATCTACCCAATCGGCGCGTTTGCCCCAAACGTTCTTCTCGGTCTGGGCGCCTTCGGAGTTTGTCATGAGGCCGCCGTTTTTCTCGGCCATGCTGTCGGCCAGGCGAATGGCGAAGAAGCCTTCTTTGGTGTCCGCAAACTTCAGGGCGACTTTGGCCGTGAACGTGAAGTCGATATCTACCGTGCGGATATCTTGATCCGCGTAGAACATCATGGTTCGCCGTTCCTCGATCATGTCTCCGTGGCCCGGCGCGCGCCACTCGAAGGTAGCTGTGATGCTGCCCGCCTTCTTCCCCGGCGTGACATCGCCGAGGCTTTGCAGCACGACAGTTCCTTTGGTGGCCGGGTTATTCCCGCTGGTCCGCGAAGTGGGTTCGTTCTCCCAGAAATTGACGCCGCTCACATCGCCATAGCCGATCCACAAGGGCTCGATGATGAGGATGGTCGGTCGATTCGCCCTCTACCTTTTCCATAGGGTATCGGCGGGTGACGATGACGCCCGCCGCGGTGCGCAGAGGAGCAAGGAAGGGTTTGGGATAGGAGTTCCCGAAATAGAAATTGGAAAAGGGCTGGCCGTTGATGGCGATGGAGACGTGATCGTTTGCTGCTGTGCTGAACTCGACTTGCGCATGAACGCCTGCCGCCGTCAACAACGTCAGGCAGGCTGCCGCCGCGAATCCTTTCATCTGCTCGCCGATGATTATGATAGCCCACTCGCTGGGCTATCATAAAGGCGTCTACTGCTTCGGAAGGATTTCAAAATGGGGCCCATCGGCGTTCAAGAGATGATTGCGATTTTCGTAATCGCTCTGGTTCTGTTCGGTCCCAAGAAGCTGCCCGAGCTGGGCCGCATGCTTGGCAAAGCGCTGAGCGAGTTCCGCCGAGCCAAGAACGAGCTCAAGGCCACCTTTGAAACTCATTTGAATGAACTCGAAAGAGAAGCTCGAGTGCAGACGCCAACCGCTGCCCCCGCGGCGCCCGATTATTCCCCAACGCCATACTCTTACCCGTATGAAGACGGGCAGTACGATTCGAGCTATCAGCCCTACGCTGCATCTCATGACACCTATCAAACTCATGAGACCGATACCTCACAACCATCTACCGCCAGCGCTACCGCAGTACCGGACGCCGAGGCTCACCGGGATCTTCCCTCTTTGCAGAACGCTCCAGTTTCGGGTACCGTCCCCAGGACGAATGGTGTCCAATCGCTCGAGACTGCGGCGGAAGCCGCTAAAGAGGAACATCCCGTTTAACCACTGAGTATTGATGCCCGACGAATTCGAGGAGCATAACGCTCCGGCCGGCGAAGCTGTACCTCAAGAGAATGCTGTATACAGCAGCGCTTCTGAACCCTACGGTGAGATTCCAGCAGAGGTAGCTCCGCCCGGCGCGCTGGCGGCGCCAGCTAAGCCGAGCCCGCCACCGCCCGCCGCCACCTCCTCCACCGCCTGAGGATGAAGACGACGGCGATCCGGAAGAGAAGGGCATGTTGCGCATGTCCTTCATGGAGCACCTGCAGGAGCTGCGCGTCCGCATCATTCGCGCCGCCATGGGGCTGGTCATCGCCTTCCTCGCCAGCGTCACCTTCTGTAAGAAGTTGTGGGAGATCGTTCAAGCGCCCGCTGTCGACGCGCTGAAGCATCTGGGAATCAATCCACCCCGGCTCATATACATCACCCCCACCGAGGGGTTCACCATCATCTGGCTGAAAATGCCATTGCTGGTTTCCATCTTCATCGGCTCGCCGTGGCTGCTTTATCAGGTTTGGGGCTTTATCTCGCCGGGCTTGTACAAGCGCGAAAAGAGGTGGGCGGTACCGTTCATCGTCTGCACCGCGGGCCTGTTTATCACCGGTGGGCTGTTTGCGTACTTCGTTGTCTTCCGCTTCGGTCTTGAGTTCCTGCTCGGCATCGGGCGCGACGTGAACGTCTCGCCTATGGTCACGATCAACGAATATTTCGACCTCTTTGTGAACGTGACGCTAGGAGTCGGCCTCGTGTTTGAGATGCCGGTAATCATCTTCTTCCTGACGCTGTTGCGGATCGCATCTCCGCGCTTCCTGTTGCGCCATAGCCGCTACGCCATCCTGGCCATTACGATCATCGCCGCGGTAGTCACTCCTACTCCGGATGTTTTCAACATGATGGTGTTCGCCGTTCCGATGGTCATGTTGTTCTTCGTCGGCGTGTTCGCGAGTTACCTGCTGGTGATGAAGCGCGAAGGCAAGAAGTTCCCGTGGAAGATCGCGCTGCCCATCCTAATAGCTCTCCTGCTGATCGCCGCCGGCGTGATTGCGATTCTGATCTATCGCTATCACTACCACTTCATACCCAAGCGGCCGTTTTTTGTGCGTTAGCGCTCAGCGCTCAATTGCGCCACAGCGCGGCTCCGCCCAGCAGACCATCTTCGTTCGGCACTCGCGTGACGTGCAGCGGTAGCGCGACATCGATTTTTACGGCGTTCCCGCCGCCTATATAAAGGTGATCGTAATTGAAGAGCGACCCGAGCTGCGCGATGGCCTTCTCCAAGAACTTGTTCCAACGTTTGCGCCCATACTTTTGAAGCCCGTACTTCCCCAGAAAATCCTCGTAGGTTTTGTTCTTGTGCCAGGGATGGTGCGCCAGCTCGAGGCCGGGCACCAGATGACCTTCTACAAACAGCGAAGACCCGAAGCCGGTTCCGAGAGTGATCACAAGCTCGACGCCTCTCCCATTGATGGCTCCGAAGCCTTGCACGGCGGCATCGTTGGCAACGCGGACGGGTTTCTTCCACCGCCTGGAGAGCACCTTCTCGAAATCCAAGCCGACCCATTTCGGATGAAGATTGTGGGCTGTCAACGTAACTCCGCGCTTTACGACGCCGGGGAATCCGACTGACACGCGGTCGAAATTGTGCAACTTATCCGCGATGTCGTCCATGACCGCAATCACTGCGGCGGGCGTTGCGGGAATCGGAGTGTCTGCACGTTCCCGCTCGCCCATGGGCCTGCCGCGGGCATTCAGCAGAAGTCCTTTTATGCCGGTGCCTCCGATGTCGATAGCTAGCGTGATGACGCTTTTCTGTTGCGTGGGCATACCGACACTGTACTAACATGTCTTCGCCCGCTGTTTGCACCCTTTTTCATAAGATCGCGATAATTCAACGCCGCTCCTGTACTTTTTGCACCCCCTCTGGATCGCGAAACGTCTCTAAAGTGTTGAAGCATTAAGACGTGAGTAGCTTTGGTCCCAAAGATGCTTCTAGACACAGTGAGTAGATTGCGCGGATAGCACGGCGCAAATAAGTAATGTTCTTGGAGGAGTTTGAAATGAGTCGTAAACTTCGTTCGTTCTATATCGGCGCGCTGGCGGTAACCGGTATCGGTCTGCTTGGCACATCGTTTGTCCCTAAGGCTCACGCGGATGCTTGGGACAAGATGACTATCGTCACTGTCAACGAACCCATCATCGCCGGAAACAAGGTTTTGGATCCCGGCACATACGTTTGGAAGTTGCTCGATTCGCAATCGGATCGGCACATCGTGCAGATCTTCGATAAGGATCAGCGGCATCTGGAGACGACGATTCTCGCAATCCCGAATTATCGCCTTCAGCCAACAGGCAAGACGCAATTCTCTTTCTGGGAAACTCCGGCTGGCGTTCCCAAAGCTGTACACGCGTGGTTCTATCCCGGCGACAATTTCGGTCAAGAATTCGCGTACCCGAAGAAACTGGTTGCGCAGCTAGCGTCTGCTGCTCCGGTCCCGGTTCCGATGAACTACCGCGAACCTGAGCCGACACCCGCGCCGCCCGCAGCCGAGCCGGCACCTGCTCCTGAGCCGCAACCGCAGCCCGCTCCCGAGCCGCAAGCGCAAAACAATACCACTGTCGCGCAGGTTCCCGCGCAACAGCCGCAGGCTCTGCCGCATACGGCTAGCTTCAACCCCCTGGTTGGACTGCTGGGCTTGGTTTCATTGAGCTTGGCCGGCTTGTTGACCTTAGCGACAAAACGGGCGTAAAGGAACCTAAACTACCGCCGGATACTCTCCGGTCAATCCCCCGACGCCTGGCTAACCACCAGGCGTCGGTTTTTTGGAGCGTCCCTGTTGTAAGAATGTAGAAGCATAAGAGGGCAAGGTCATGGGTAAGACCAGTTCGATTCCGAGACGAATCTGGGTAGGGGCAGCCGCAGTTGCCTGCCTCGGAGTGGTGCTCGTCAGTGCTGGCGGGCGAGGACTGCAGCGCAACACTGCTGCGGAAAGTCGCCCCGTGTACACCCTGTCCGACAACGTTGACCTTGTCCTTCTAGATGCTAGCGTCAAGGATCCACGGGGCGGGTACGTGACAGGATTGACGAAACAAAACTTTCAGGTATTTGAAGACGGCCACCCACGGGAGATCACCCAGTTTGCGGATGCCGATACTCCAGTGACAGTTGGCTTGGTGGTGGATAACAGCGGGAGCATGCGGTTGAAGCGTCCCGAAGTGATTCTCGCCGGGCTGGCGTTTGCAAAAGAGAGCAATTCACAAGATGAGTTCTTCGTGGTGAATTTCAATAACTCGGTGATGCGCGGTCTTCCGGCCGATGTGCTTTTCACGGACAAGCTTCAGCAGCTTCGATCGGCTCTGTACTTCGGCCAACCCGTAGGGCAGACGGCGTTGTACGATGCTATCGCGTATTCTCTAAAGCACCTTGAATACAGCCACCGCGATAAGCGGACGCTGATCGTGGTCAGTGATGGGGGAGACAACGTGAGCACCACCACTTTCCCCGAGTTGCTGAAGTTGATTGAAGCTTCCCGGGCCACGATTTATACCGTCGGCCTCTACGATCCGGATGATCACGATTTAAACCCCAACGTGCTCCGGAAAATGGCCGCGATTAGCGGCGGAGAGTTTTTCGAGCCGGAAAAGCTGGATGACGTGATTCCAACATTCAATAAAATCTCAAAGGACATCAGGAATTGCTACACGATCGGCTATGTTCCCGATGAGATCAACGATAAGCGCATGGTGCGGACGGTCAAATTGACTGCGTCCGAGAACAGCCGCAAGCTGCTCGTCCACACGCGAACCACTTACATCACCACCCCTCTGTCCGAACTTTTGGCGCAGCAAAGCCGAAAAGGAACACAACAGAGAGACCAGTAAGCCTATGGGTGATGTGAATGGGCCATTGATCATCAGGCGCAGCCAGGCGACTTATTTCGCCAAACCTGGGCTTCATAGCCATAATGTGCAACGCCGCGCAATTCCAACCGGCAGGAGATTTGCGCTTTCTTCGTTACATTCAGCTCCTGCTGTTGCTATTAGGCCTGTGTGGGATGGGCTATTACGGTTACACACTTTCAGACGAATACATCTATCAGGCGTATCAGAACTGGGCGTTTGACCAGCAGATTGCGGGTCGGCAGCAAGTTACCTTTGCGGATTACCTGAGAGAACGCACTCCGTTCGGTTTCCTGGCCGGGACAAAGACGGCCGAGCCGGCGGCGACAACAGCAATTTCACATCCGCCAACCCAGCTTGAAATACCGCGCCCGGCCCAGGGTTCATTGCTGGGTAGAATCGAAGTCTCGCGGCTAAATCTGTCAGCGATGGTTCGCGAAGGAGTAGATGCGAAGACGCTGAGTATCGCAGTAGGTCACGTGCCCTCAACTGCCCTGCCAGGACAAACCGGCAATTTCGCCATTGCCGCGCACCGTGACACTCTCTTTCGGGCTCTGAAGGATATCAAGAGCGGTGACCTGGTCACCTTTCAATCGCCTGCGGGAACCTACACTTACCAAGTGATCGGAACAACGATCGTCATACCGTCGAATGTGAGCGTCCTCCGTCCGGATGGCGGAGGCGTGATTGTCCCCGTAGATACGTCTTCGGCGGGTCAAAACGCGCCCGGCAAGCTTTTGACAATGATTACCTGTTACCCGTTCTACTATGTCGGTTCAGCGCCCAAACGCTTCATAGTGGAAGCCAAGCTGGTGTCGAGCGATGCGAGTACAAAATTATCACCGGCCGAGGCACAAAATGTGGGCCCCCCTCCGAGTGAAACACGCATGACATCGAGGCGGCCGGCTGTGGCCGCGAAACAGGCAAGTCTCATCGAGCCCCGTCATCGGCGGGGCTTTTCTCATCTAGCCCGAACTCATTCGAGCAGCCCTCCTCATCCTGAAGCAGGAATCACTAATCCGCCCAAAAAACACCGATTTTGGCACAAACTGCTGCACTTTTCCTGACCGTCGGGGCGGAATGTCTAGCACAGAACGGCTGTTATACTGCGGTTGAAACCATTGGGAGGTCGTCTAATGGTAAGACTGCAGACTCTGGATCTGCGTATCGGGGTTCGAGTCCCTGCCTCCCAGCCAGCGCTCAAATGGATTACGTAAATCTCGGTCAGACAGGTCTCAAGGTTTCACGTTTATGCCTGGGCTGCATGACCTACGGCTCGAAGAAGTGGCGCGAGTGGGTGTTGGAAGAAGAAGAGAGCCGCCCTTTCATTCAACGCGCGCTAGAAGCAGGAATCAATTTCTTCGATACCGCCAATATCTATTCCAAGGGAGTGAGCGAGGAGATTGTCGGCCGCGCGTTACGTGATTTCGCGCAGCGCGATGAAGTCGTCCTAGCGACCAAGCTTTTCAATCCCATGAGAGAAGACCCGAATGGCCGGGGCCTTTCGCGCAAAGCGGTGATGACGGAAATCGATCACAGTCTGAAGCGGCTGGGAACAGATTACGTCGATCTTTATCAAATTCATCGCTGGGACTACAGCACTCCGATTGAGGAAACAATGGAGGCGCTGCACGACGTGGTGAAAGCCGGCAAAGCCAGATACATCGGAGCCTCTTCTATGTATGCGTGGCAGTTTGCAAAATCGCTGTACACTGCGGATTTACACGGCTGGACTCGTTTCGTTTCCATGCAAAACCACTACAACTTAATTTATCGGGAGGAGGAGCGCGAGATGCTGCCTCTTTGCCGGGATCAGGGCATTGGCGTGATTCCGTGGTCACCGCTGGCGCGCGGTTTTCTGGCGGGAAACAGGGACAAGCAGGGCGGAGAAACCACGCGCGCAAAAAGCGATGACTACGCGAAGCAGATGTACTATCAGGAGGACGACTTTTCGGTAGCCGACCGGCTCAGCGAAGTCGCGCACTCGCGTGGCTTGCCGAATATGCAGGTGGCGCTCGCCTGGGTGTTATCCAAGACCGACGTTACAGCGCCCATAATCGGCGCGAGCAAACCACAGCACCTGGACGAAGCGCTTGGCGCTATTTCCGTGAAACTGTCGGAAGACGAGATCAAGCGATTGGAAGAGCCCTACAAGCCTCACCGGATATTAGGGCATTCCTGAGTTCTTATTGCGCGTGAAGCGCTGTTTGCTGTTTCCATGCGTAGAGTGGAAACTTTTCGGTGAGGGCGGCGACGCCTTTGCGCGTTTGGGCAAGCGCGCTCTCCGATTTCACGTTGTTCAGAACGTGCGCGATCAGCCGGCCGACTTCCGTCATTTCAGCTTCCCGGAATCCCCGAGTTGTCACGGCCGGACTGCCGAGACGAATGCCGCTGGGATTCAGCGGTGGATTGGTGTCGAATGGAATTGCGTTCTTATTTGCCGTTATGTATGCTTCGTCGAGCGCCTTCTCTGCTTCCTTGCCTTTGATCCCTTTGGCGAATACGTCGATCAGAAACATGTGGGAATCGGTTCCACCGCTGACGACCCGAAAGCCTTCGTTCTGAAGAGACTTCGCTAGAGCCCGGGCGTTGACCAGCACTTGCCGCTGGTAAGCACGGAATTCTTCTGAAAGCGCCTCCAGGAAACAGACCGCTTTGGCGGCGATAATATGCACCAGAGGACCGCCCTGGGCGCCCGGAAAAACTGCTCGGTCAATGGCTTGAGCGAATTTTCCTTTTGCCAGAATCATTCCGGAACGGGGTCCGCGCAAAGTCTTATGCGTCGTGGATGTCACGATGTCCGCGTGTTCGCACGGATTGGGATAAACTCCGGCGGCGACGAGCCCTGAGTAATGCGCGATATCGACGAGAAACACAGCGCCGACGGAATCTGCGATTTGGCGGAATCGCGCAAAATCGATGACGCGAGAATAGGCACTGGCTCCGGCGATGATCAGCTTGGGTTTGTGCTCTTCAGCCAATTTCGCGAGTTCCTCATAATCGATCAGTTCATCGTCTTGGCGAACACCGTAAGCGACCACTTTGTAGAGTTTGCCTGAGAAGTTCAGGGGATGGCCGTGAGTGAGGTGACCGCCATGCGCCAAATTCATGCCGAGAATGGTGTCGCCGGGCTGGAGCACGGAGGCATAGGCAGCTTCATTGGCTTGCGAGCCTGAGTGCGGCTGCACGTTGACGTATTCGGCATTGAACAACTTCTTGGCGCGGTCGCGTGCAAGATTTTCGACGACGTCAACAAACTCGCACCCGCCGTAGTAGCGCTTGCCCGGGTATCCTTCCGCGTACTTGTTCGTGAAGACGCTGGCAGCCGCTTCCAGCACCGCTTCGGAGGTGAAGTTTTCGCTGGCGATCAGTTCCAATCGCGTGTTCTGGCGATCCAGCTCATGCTGAATCGCTTCATAGATCTCCGGGTCGGTCTGAGAGAGGCTGCGCTCCATTCGTTGTTGGTCGTTCATCGTGATCTCTTTGTACGGTCTGCTTTAATTGTCTAATAGGACTTTTCCGGCCCGCTTAGCCGGTTCTGCCCTGTACCTCCAAAACTTTTCGATCGCCTGAAAGCTTTACAGGCGCTATTATAGTTCCTAATCTGCGAGTGTGGCTATACCATCGCAGCAACTCACGTTGTTCGACCTGGGCGTGTCGGTCGCGCCCTTGTTTACACTTTGCGAGGAACTGATGCAGCAACACTTGGCTCCCACCACTCACCGGGCCTATGCGGAGGGCTGGAAGCGCTTCATTCAGTGGTGCGCCGAGGTCGGCCGCGACCCGATGCCCGCCACGGTCGAAACGGTGCGGCTGTGCGTCGCCGGCGCGATTCAGAAGGGCCATCGGCTCGCCACCGTGAAGTTGACGCTCTCCTCCATTCGGCACGAGTACCGCCGCGCCGCCTGGAGCCGCCCATGGATCGCAGTGTGCGCGATCTGATGCGCGACGCCGCGCGCGGCCTCCAAGAGAAGTCGGGCGACAAGCTGGCTCTCACTCCCAAACAGCTGCGCCGTGTCATTGCCGCGCAGGAAGAAGACACTCCCACCGGTTTGCGCAATCGCGCTATGCTCTTGCTCACCTTCGCGCTGGGGTGGCGGCGCAACGAGATGGCCAGCCTGGACCTGGCCGATGTCACCTTTGCCGAAAATGCCCTGATCGTGCGGCTGGGCGCGTCGAAAACCGATCAGGAGGGAAAGGGCCGTGAAGTGCGCATACCGGCCGGCAAGCGCGAGGCGACGTGTCCGCTGCGGCTGCTGCGCGCCTGGCTGCGCAAACGCGGGAAGTGGCCGGGCCCGCTGTTCTGCGGGTGCACCAAGACCGGAGTGTGCCAGACCCGCATCCGCGGCAACGTGGTGTGTTACGTCCTGAAGCGGGCGCTTGAGCGCATCGGCGAAGACCCGGCTCCCTACGGAGCACATAGCCTGCGCGCCGGGATGATCACCGCGGCGGCCGAGAAAGGCGCGACCGAAACCGCCATTATGCAGCGCACCGGCCAGCGCTCCCATCGGACCCTCGCCGCGTACGTGCGGCCCGCGCGGGCCTTCCGCCTCAACCCACTCAAAGGCGTGCTGTAAAGCGTGAAAGTATTCATGAGCTGGTCGGGCGAGAAAAAGCCGCACCTTCGCGGCGGTGTTGAAGCCCTGGCTCGAGCAGGTACTTCCCGGAACCGACGTGTGGCTGTCGAGCGAAGACATCGACAAAGGAACGATCTGGTTCACCGAGATCATCGGCGAGCTGGAGCGCTGTCACTGCGGAGTGATCTGCGTTACCCGTGAAAACTATCTGGCCCCGTGGATTCACTTTGAAGCCGGCGGCATGGTAACGGGCTTGGGCAAAAGCCACATAGCGACTATCCTGCTCGACATCGACTACCCGGAGCTCCGGCAGCCACTGAACCAGTTCAACGGATTGCGGGTGAACCGGGAGGGCGCGTTCCACCTGGTCAAATCGTTCAATAAACTTTCCGACCGTCCCATCAAGGATCACGTGCTGGAGCGAACGTTCGAGAAGTTTTGGCCGGACTGGACGAGGACTACCGCATGCTGTTTCCTGACTCGCACAAGATCGCGCAGAATCTGGCCCAGCCGGTGTATTTTCCAACCTCCGCGATCATCGCGCCGAAACCCAAGGGAGCCCGCCACAAGAAAACCCATGTGTCCGCGCCGGGTCTGTTTAACGGAGAACGGGAGTAGAAACACGAAAGCCCCGGACGGCACTGAGCCCGGGGCTTTCACTCTGCATAAACGTCGCCCTATATGGAACGTCTCCACTGTAGCGCGGGCATGCGGTCGCGTCAAAGTCATGTACGGATCAGCGAGATCGCGTAAGCGAGATGCGCTCCGTCAATCCGTTCGTTCGCGACGAGCGCCGCTTTGAGGGCGGCGTTCAGAACGCTCTCGACTGTTTCGGTTTTGATGTACTGCTTGGGAATCAGGGCCTGGTCGTCGACGATGAGCGCTGGCACGCCAGCGGCTCGCTGCTCGAGCGTGGTCGTCACGCCGACAACTTTCTTCAGTCCGGCTGCGTCGAGTTCGCGGACGGCGCGAGCTTCAATCCTGGCGTAGCGCGCCAGGATGAACTTCTTGCGCTTCTGTAACGCGGCGATTCCGGCAGTCATGAGTTCTGCGCGGGCTTCGCAGCGATCGAGCACGCGGTTGACCTGGTCGACCGTGCGGCGCCGTTCGGTTTCGGCATCATGCTCGATCTGGGCTTCCTTCTGACGCGCGGCGCTGGTGCTGCGGATCGGCTGAACGGCAATCCGCGCCGGTTGAACGGTTGCAGGGATCGCGTAAGCGGTGGCCGGGAGTGCCATGTTAAGCGCCCCCTTCCGTGGCGGCGATCAGCGGTTGACCGTTCGAGCGCGTGACCAGATCGGGCGCGATCCAGGCGCTGCCGCTTCCGGCCAGCGGCTTGACCTCGATAATCGTCTTGCCTCGAATCACCGCGACCGCGGTGACCACGAAGCTGACACGCAACTGGAGCACCTCGATATATACATGCGCTCCGACGAGCTCAATGTAAGGCGTGGCGCGTTGCATCAGCGCCCTCCGTTCCCGTCGTTGATCATGAGCGTGTTGGCCATCGCCCGGATATCGGCTCCGAGAAAGGTGACGCTGAATCCGATCTGCCGCGCGTGCTCCGCGGCTTCGCTAGCGGCGTCGACGGCCAGGATCATGCATTGCGCCATGTGCGAGCTCCCGCGCGGCTCGACGGCCCGCGGTCCGCTTTGATTTGTGGGGTGGGGGTTGGCCTGCGCGGCCTGTTGCGCTGGGCTCGGTCTGGTGCCCGGCCTGCCGGCCGTGTAGATGTCCCCGCTGCGCATAATGGTGACCTCCTGACCGGGCTGGACTCCGGAGGCGACGATGGCGTCGCGGCATTCTCGCGGGACCCACATGATCGAGCGGCCGTCATTCAGGAAAAACTGAAAGTCGCCCTTGCTGGTCGGTGTTCCGTCCGGCCTTCCATCGATGCGAACCGTGACGCGGCCGCCGTCTTCGAGACGTATCTGTTCGCGCCGGATACCTGTCGTTGCTGTTGCCATAAATTCCCTCTGTGCCTTTCGTTTCGCTTTAGCGGCGGGGCGGCTGTGTCAGCAGCAGCCCCGCCTTCCGCGGCTTCTCGCCGCGCGGTCTCAACGGTTAACGGTTTCGGCTAAGCGTTAGCGGGCCGAAAAGCAGTGCAGCTTGCCGTCGTTAGGGTCTTCCCAGCAGTGTTGAGGGAAGGTGGGCGTGGTCACGGGCTTGCGTGTGACCACGCTGTGGCTTACGGCTGCCGTGCGGGCGCCGGCGGCGCCGGTTACGAGCAGCGCGGCTGCGAGGGCGGCGCTGCTGAATATGCGTTTGGTACTGTTCTTGTGGAACATTGATTGGTCTACTCCTTCGGTGTTTCGGGAGGCCGCCCACTTGTAGAGGGAAGCGGCCTCCGTCGTCTCGCGTGGGGTGTTTAAGCACCCTCGCGAAATCTTGTACTGCAAATCTTTGGGCCAGCTGTCGTTTGGTGGCGCAGCGCGATTTCAGCTAAGATCGCTTCGGCCTGCTGGCGGGCGCGGTCCGCGTCCCGGAGCTCGGCGGCGATATTGACGAGCTCGGCGGCAAGCTTGGTGTCGCCGGTGCGCCGCAGCTCTTCGGCGGCCGCTTCAAAGCGATTCGCCGCGATCATGGTCAGGCGTTGCATGTTAATCATGGCTGGATGTGGCATGGTGTTAGCTCCGGTAAATCAATTTCGCGCCCGCGAAGCGCGGGTCTTCTTTGGCGCCATCGCGCAGCACCAGGAACACTGGAATCGCGAGTGGAATCAGAGAGAGCAGCAGAGTGAGCATTAGGCGTCTCCCAGTTCCTCGTCAACGGTTTCTTCGAGCCAGGTCAGGCGCGTTTCGAGCCGATCGACCTGGTCTTGCAAGGTGAGGAGGAGGACGAACAGTTCGCGGAGGATCTTGCGGGCTTCGCCGTTGGTGATGGGCGGTTTCGCTCTTGGTTGTTTCATGCGGCTTGCTCCTTCATTCGTCGATTGGCAACCGCCGCGCAGCAATATGTGCAGCAGTTGATGTTCGGGTCAGTTGTGGGTTTCGCGCAGCCGGGACAGATCGTGGCGTCGCATTCGGCGCAGGGCTGCGTTTCCATGACAGCAACGTAGTGATCGCATCGCGGGCAGTACGTCACGGAGTCATGCAGGTTCGGCATGGTACTCCTCGCCTTCGTGCACCAGTCCGTAGCACCGGCAGTTCATGGATGCCGGATGGCCGCAGCGCACGTATCGGCCGTTGTGCGTCCAGGCCTGGTTGCGTAGTCGTAGACGGGGCCGGCCGGAATCTTGTCCACGTGGATGTCGGCCGGTAAGTCGTCGCTGTGCCGTTTTGCGTCCTCGCGCGTCATTAGGCGACCTTCCTTTCCTGTGAGTCGTAAAGCTGGTTGAATTCCTGAAGTTCGGCAGCGGGCGAGAACGGAAACAGTAAGCCCTGCCGCGGAGTTCCTCACGGATCCGGCGGTCCTCGGCCAGGCGCGCTTTCCATGCGCTGTCCTTGTGTTCTCGAAGGAAGCTGTCGAATCGGTCTGCGCTGTAGCTCATATTCGGTAGGTCGTCTTTGCTTCCTGCATCCCTACTATGCTTGACGAGAAGCATAACGTCAAGAGAAAAGCTTAACGTCAAGCATAGGAGTTTCCTGATTCCCTTG
>CAWCHX010000029.1:0-131670 GCA_963795445.1 uncultured Acidobacteriaceae bacterium
AACTAGGTCGCCGGCCGTGTGCGCCGGGGCCCAATGCCGGAGTTCTAATTTCACACCATCCATTGTGACCTCTTCTTTGTCCTTGACTAACTTCGTCGGGAGATGGTCGGCGGGAGGCGCGAAGTAGACGCCTTTAGCGATTGCAGATTCCTGCTCCTTCTTGTTATTTTCCTGCGCGATTATCGTGATCTCAATCGGGAACGAAGCCAGTCCGTTCACATGGTCCGCGTCGCTGTGAGTAAGAATCACCGAGTTCACGGGCTTGTTCGTGATCCTGGCTATATCTCGAGCAACTCCTTGCCGCCGGCCGGCGTGGTCTTGGCATCAATAACGATCACCCCGTTATCGCCGACGATGACGCCGCTGTGTCCGCCACCACCCTCGATGTAATAAACATTGGGCCGGAGCTGGTGGGTGACAAACGCGGCCTGGGGCGCCTGTGCAAGCGCCCCCAGAGCAAACAGGAACGCCGCAACGCTCGTAATGAGTATCAAGATGTTTTTGTACATGTAGGATCGCTCTTCTGAACTGCAACTGGAGTGTTCGGCGCAACCGATTTGTGGCGCCACGAACATCGAAAGATCAATCTCCAGCATCCATCCGCCGCTTTCGGATCAGTACCGGAGCGCAGCTGTCCCGAAACCCGCCAGTACAAACGAAGTCGGCTCAGGAATAAGCGCTGCGCCATCGATGATCCCGGTTCTTGTGAGCATATTTGAGAATTCCTATCTCGAAATCAGGAAGTCGCGAGTCTTTTCGGCAACGATCTCGGGTTGATCGAGCCAGATCACATGCCCCGAGTCCCGTACCAGCTCAAAGCGGCCGTCAGGTGCGAGGGCCGCCATTTCCTCCGCCAGAGTCGGCGGCCCTTCCATATCCTTGTCTCCCATGATGAAAAGAGCCGGCACTTTCAGGCTCTTGAGTTCAGGACGGAGCGCATAGCTCAGAGGAACCGGGAACTGCTTGCGGGCGGCCGACGTGAGGGTATCCCACGCTAAAGCGGCGCCCGGTATCTCAGCGGCCGCGAGCATTGTTTCCATCATCTCTTGTGAAGCGCGATCCGCATTTGCCATAAGGAACCGGTAGCCAGCGCGCGTGCTCGCCAGTGTAGGCCGCGGCTGCTCCGATCGTGGAGGCGGATTTCTTTCCGGCCAGTGCGGTGCTGGTGCGGCCGGACCGCCCAGCAAAACCAGCTTCGATACACGCTCAGGCGCTGCAAGGGCAAACACAAGCCCCCAATAACCGCCAATTGAGCAACCTGCAACTGCTGCTCTCTTCAGCCCAAGCTGGTCGAACAGACCTGACACGCAATCCAATGCCTGTTGCCGGATCGGAACTCCGCTGTAGTCGATCATTTGGCTTAGCCCACAGCCGGGCCGGTCTGGCGCATAGATGTGAAAGTCTTTTTCAAGTAGCCCTAGAAGCGGTGCGAATTCGGCGAGAGTCGCCCCACCGCCGTGGATCATCACCAGTGGTTCGCCTTGTCCGCCTTCGAAGACGCGCAACCTGATAGGTGGCTTGGCTAACGCTACATACCTCGACCGCCCGCGAACATTGCACGTTTCGAACAGGCGCTTCTCCGCCGTCTTGTAGCGATCAATTGCGGAATCGGGAGATTCGTCGGAGTCCTTGCCCCTCACTTGCTGTGCCATCACTCCCCGCGTGGTGAGCGCTCCTCCTCCGCATGCCGCTAGGAGCGCGTTGAATTTCCGCCGTGTGTGAAGATTGCTTTCCATACAAGGACAATTTGCCCCGGCCAGAGCGACTAAACAACGTACGCACCGTTAAATAAAGGTACGTACGCCGTGGTTGCAGTAAGTTACGATGCGTCTATGTCGCAAGCGGAAGGCGGGACTAGCGCGCTTAATGGCGGGCGTCGGGGATTCAAGCAGTCCGTCTTAGATGAACTCGGCCGGATCTCGGGGAGCGCTACGTTTGTGAACGCGAGCCGGTCATGCACACTGCTCCGTTTTCTGGTACTCGAGAAGCTTGAGGGCAGATCGGAGCACCTGAAGGAATACGTTCTTGGAGTCGAGGCGCTTGGCCGGCCGGAAAAGTTTGACCCCCGTACGGATCCGATCGCGCGCGTCGAAGTCTCGCGCCTCCGCAACAAGCTCGATCTCTACTATGCCAGTCTGCCGAAGCAGCCACCGGTTCGAATCAGCCTGCCGAGAGGTACTTACGTTCCCGAGTTCTCCATCCAGAACACCTCGGAGAACCAAGCCCACCCTACGCGGCGCGCAAGGCTCTACCTGGCAGCTTCACTTGCCGGAGCTTTCCTCGCCGGGATCGTCCTAGCCTTCGTCGTTCTCAACCGTCCCGACCGCCGTCAACCCATGCGCGTGTCCGTTCTGGCTCCGCAGCACGGCGAGATTGCTTCGCTCGCCATTTCGCCAGACGGAGAGTCAATAGCGATCGTGGCCACCGTCGCTGGTACATCTCGACTCTATCTGCGCCACATAGCCAGCTCGTTCGAACCGGTCCTCTTGACCGGAACCGAGGATGCTTCCTTTCCGTTCTGGTCTTCCGACGGGCACTCGATCGGCTTTTTCGCTCAACATAAGTTGAAAGTTGTCGACCTAGACGGTGGTGAACCTCGATCAATCGCCAATGCACCGTTGGGCCGCGGTGGCACTTGGACTGAAGGCGGCGACATCATATTTGCTCCCGGTGCGCTCGGACCCCTACTTCGGGTACCCGCAAAAGGAGGTATTACGGCCCCGTTCACAATCCTGAATCAAGCGGAGGGCGATGTCAGCCACCTTTGGCCAGTTCTGTTGCCCGGCGAGCGCTTGGCGTACTTGGCACAGAATAGTGACTCCGCTCTCGACGCTGTCTTCGCAGTTCCGTTGAACGCTCCCCGAAAACGCAGCCGAGTGGTCGGGGCGAACTCTTCTTTTGCGTTCTCCCGATCCGGAAAGGACCGCCTGAGCCTCCTCTTCCTCCGTGATCGGGCTCTCATCGAGCAGCATCTCTCCGCATCGCAACTTTCGGTAGTCGACGAACCCGCGACCATTGCACCGGAACTCAATTTCGATCCGCTGGATCGTTACGCAGATGTTTCGGCCTCAATGAGCTCAGTTGCCTTCGTGCCGGGCACGCCTTTTCATTTTTGCTTGCAGTGGATTAATCGGAGCGGGGGCGAGGTGGAAGCCCTTCCCGGAGATGGTGACTTTTACGCGCTCAGGATCTCGCCGGACGGATCGCACCTGCTTACAAACCAGACTGACCCGCGCACGGGAAGCACTGGCGTGTGGTCATTCGATCTGAACCGCAAGACAGATACTCCAGTCACCACTGGCGGGGTGGACTTCTTTCCAATTTGGTCTCCCGACGGTCTCAAAGTAGCCTTTGCAAAGTCGGACGGCACCGCCGAGCGAGGTATGCGCTTGACGACTGTTCTCACAACGGGCGGAGGACCTCGAGTACTTATGGACGTTCCCGGACCAGTTTTCCCCAGCGACTGGTCAAGTGATGGATCCCTGCTCGCCTACACCGGATACCAACCGCTAGCAGAGGTCATCGTCGTCTCCATTCATGACAGCACAGCTACAAAGGTTTGGTCATACTCACCCGCAGCACATAGTGCGGGCGGTGCAGTTTTCAAGCCTTCTAAGCTTCATGAGCGTCCCAGCTGGATCGCGTACACTTCGGATGAATCAGGCCGCGACGAAGTCTATCTTCAAAGCCTCGAACCTGATCGGGCAAAGGTCCAAGTCTCCGTTTCTGGCGGCAATAGGCCGCTCTGGCGCAGAGACGGCCGCGAACTATACTTCGTCGATGCCCGCGAGGTGTTGCGCGCAGTGGGTGTCCCGGATAACAGCGGGAAGTTGGCGACTCCACAGCCGCTTTTCAAATTACCCGGATCTCAGCAAGGAGTTCCCCCTTACACGCTCGACTACGCCCCCAGCTCGGACGGACAACGTTTCCTGATTCGCCGTGTCGCTCCCGAGGCAGAGCGGCCAGCCATCAATCTCATCAGATAAACCGATCTGAATTGAATTCCTGAACGCACTATCAAATGAGTGTTCGCGAATGTACGCCCGCGGATCGCAGCAACGGTCCGATGTGAAACGTCGAGAGCGTTACCGAATGACGGACGCCGGTGGACCTTGGGCACCGCTGAAGATCGTAAGTCAATAATAAGGTTCGCGCGCGCAACGAACCCCAAACAGGCGCCAGGACGCTCTTGACGATTAACAGTCGGTCACGCCTTAGAAGGCGGCAAAGGTGAACGCGATCGCCTGCTTCCTCTGAGGCCCAAAAATATTGAGTTCTGGGCTAGGACGGATTCCGGGCGAGGCGAAACAAAAGTCTTCAGATGAAATCTGTCTTTCATCCACCACGATCCTGAGAAACGCCCATCTGACGACTCTGACTCGCGCTAGGCGTTGGTTTAACGGCCGACGAAAAACGTAATCCTCTGGACGAAGCATCCATAGACGATACAATCAAAACGTCAGTGTTGATCAGCGGGAGTAACTCAATGGTAGAGTCACAGCCTTCCAAGCTGTTGGTTGCGAGTTCGATTCTCGTCTCCCGCTCCAAATGAGTCGCAAACAGTCTTCCGCCGGCCGGCATAGCTCAGTTGGTAGAGCATCTGATTTGTAATCAGAGGGTCGGGGGTTCAACTCCCTCTGCCGGCTCCAGATTTTCGCGGCACGCTGAGCGACTTCCACTTGTCGTGTTGAAAATGTTTTGCCAGCATGACGATCTGGCCGACATGGGAAGCGTAATGCGCAATCTGACGATTGATTGCTTGCATCACGGCATGTGGCTCCCCTCGGATGGTCACGGTACGGCTCATATCGTTTTCCGAAAGTGGCTCTAGCGCCGAAAAGACAAGCTTCCAGCCTTGTTCCCATCTCTCCAGGAGAGCTTCACGAGTGGCCGGTGGCTCAAGAAATTCGCTGTCGCGATGACGATCCGGTTTCTCGCCATCGCTGGTGAGAAAGTCTGTCCAACGCGAGCGCATATTTCCTGTCATGTGCTTCACGATGATTGCGATGGAATTCATCTCCTCATCCAGCACGGCAAATAGCTGCTCGTCTGTAACCTGCGCCATGGCGCCTTCCGCCAACTTTTTGTATTGGCGAAAAAGCGCCAGCGCGTCCTCCAGATAGGAGGTTGTGAAGGTGTGCGCCATCTCTTGATTCTGCCAGTTCCGGCAGCGAGTTTCTTAGGCCTTGCGCTGTTTCCCTCTAAAGCCCAAGCCGAGGCCGACCATCGCTAATCCAATCAATCCCAGAGATGCCGGTTCCGGCACCGGCGTGGCCAGCACGCCATCGACATTCGTGCCATCGGAGTAAAACCCAACAAGCTGCCCTAAATCGTTAATCCCGTTCAGAGTCGTGCCATTCACATTCGTAAACACCGTGGTGGCCGACGCAAATGGGTCGTCAACCGTCTGCCATGTATTACTCAGGAGGTTATAAACGAATCCATGCGCGACTCCGGCGCCATCGACGTATGTCCCGACGACCTGGTTATTGTTGTTTAAGCCGAAAAACATCGTGCTCACGCCCGCTGGATCGTTGTAGGTTGTATAGGTTCCATTATTGTCAATGAATCCGTGCGTCCCAGTCCCGTCGGTGACCACCCCGGACACTATTCCGCTGTTGTTGATGCTGGTCGCCATGCTGGAAATGCCAGTGGCTGGACCGATGGATGTAAATTGAGCGGTCGCGATGTTGTAGGTATAGCCGTGATCGTTCCCCGTAGAATCGGTGTAGAAGCCAGCTAACAACTGATTCGTAGTCGTCGTTCCCATTGCCGGTGCGGGCGTGTTCGGGTTGACCACCTGTATGAAACTCACACCTTGCTTCACCCACCCGAAATTGTCGCCGTTCGTATCGGCCCAGAACCGTTGCTTGGCAGATTGTAAGGGGGGCGCCAACGTATCTGTGAAAAGCACGCGGGCGTATGCCCAGTGCAATCGAGAGATAGATTCAACAGACCGGCAAATCAGAACAAGCCACCGAGAGCATTACCTGTGAATTTCTTCCGTACACAAGAAAATTCTTCAGCCTTGGAGCACGCAGCTGTTCGCACGACGCTGTTTCTATGCCACGTTTTGTTACGGTCTAAGCATCCGCGACGCGGGGCTACTCATGGCAGTAAACGTGCAACTCCTGGGTTCGGAGGAGAACACATTACATGCTCTGGTACGCGTGGGTATTCCTGGTAATTGCAATAATTGCCGCAGTGCTCGGATTCGGTGGAATCGCGGCGGCATCTGCCACAATTGCGAAGATCTGTTTCGTCGTTTTCTTAGTGTTGTTCCTGGTAAGCCTGCTAGCGGGCCGCCGTAGCGCACTTTAACAGCGACGTAGCTTAGTCGAGAAAGTTTGGACCGGCAGTCGCCCGTTACAATCAACGGATGGCGCAAACTCCGTGGGGCGACTTGCCGGTGAACGACGCGCACGTCCATTTCTTTTCGCACGCTTTCTATTCAGCGCTTGCTCGTCAAAAGAAGGTGGAGAACGCGGAGGCATTAGCTCCACTGCTCGGTTGGGAAATCCCTTCCCCGGATGTGCTTACACTCGCGGAGCGCTGGATCGCCGAGCTAGACCGCCAAGGCGTCAATCGTGTTTGCCTAATGGCCAGCATGCATGGCGATGAAGAAGCCGTTGCCGCGGCGGTTGCTGCCCACCCGGATCGCTTCTGCGGTTTCTTCATGCTCAATCCCCTGCAGCCGGATGCCCTGGATCGCCTGAAAGCGGTCGCGGCGAATCCTCATCTGCATTGCGTCTGTTTTTATCCCGCGATGCATACGTACTCTATTGCCGACGCGCGCTTGGTGCCCATGCTCGAACTGGCCTCCGATCGCCGCCTGGCTGTATTCGTGCATTGCGGAACAATCTCAGTTGGGGTAAGAAAGAAGCTTGGCTTACCCAGCCAGTTCGATATGCGCTTCTCGAATCCGCTGGATCTTCATCCAGTCGCTTTGCACTTCCCGCAAATCCGGTTCATCGTTCCCCATTTTGGTTCCGGCCTGCTTCGCGAAGCGCTGATGCTAGCGGATCTTTGTCCCAACGTCTATCTGGATACGTCCAGCAGTAATCGCTGGATGATTTATGAAGGTCTGGATCTGCGCTCGGTTTTCCGCCGCGCCATTGACGTAGTTGGTATCGAGCGGCTGCTGTTTGGCACCGATTCGAGCTTTTTTCCGCGCGGCTGGCATGCGGATATTCTGAAACAGCAAACGACCGCGCTCTATGAATTGGGACTTAACGAACAACAGGCCGCGCAAATTTTGTACCTCAATCTGGAGCGCCTGTTAACTCCCCCGCTCAGAATAACCTGACGCACAACTCTCCAGGGCGCAAACGACTTTCTTGGCAGGTATCCCCCGATGCTCAGAATTTCAGCCCATATCAGGCGATTTAGCCCACAACACAGAAGCCGCCGTAAGCTTCCCTTTCCCGCAGCGCCGAATCTGCGGTTAGCCCAAATTAGTCCTGTCGCTCCGGTCTTCGATTCCGCTCAATCGTTTTCTCCCGACCGATGGCACGAGCTGGAAAGTTATCGTCCGCGCGCCTTGATGGGTATCGCCAGCGACCTGCAGCGTCTGGCCAAACAAGCGGAACTGGGAGTCCGCGATTTGACTAGCGTCGATTACGCTCTCTTCGTGTTGACCGAATGCGGCCATACGCCCGTGAGCGATGTCTTCAAGGTTGTGCTCTGGCAAACCTTTGGCGTGCCGTTGTACGAGCTCTATGTTGGCTCTGGAGGAATGTTACTGGCCTGCGAATGCGAGGCTCACGAAGGCTGGCACATCGAGCCCGGTACGTCTTTCGCCGTAAAAGGCCATGAACTCATTCTGGAAATGCCGGGTTCAAAACCGTTGCACACGGGCCTGGCAGCCAAGGTTGAACCGGATCTGTGCCCCTGCGGCCGCGCAGGGCTGCGCCTGATGGACATCGAAGCTCTTGCGACTCCGGATCGGCGCGAACTGGCCGCGACGGCTTAAAATGCTCAGTTACGGTTTCCTGCCGACGCCGAATTGATTCCCGGCGCGAACCACTTTGCCATTGGCGATCGTCAGATCGAGCAGTTTTTCACTTTGCACCTGACGGCCCGCTTCGTCCTGCAGAGCGGCCACAATCTTTTTGGTCGCGACATCTATAATTTCTCCGGTCGAGCTGTAGGCAAACCGGCCGTCCATGCTGAAGCTCAGCCAACCCACGCAATCCCGCGCCTTGATGCTGGTGATCTGCTTGGGCGGCATTACGGTCGAGTCGAAAACATGGATGGCGCTATTGGCGCAATCGGCCAACCAGAGTTCCTTTTCATCCGGGGTCAGGGCGATTCCATGACTCGGACAGCCATGCCGCTTGACAGGGCCTTGGTTATAGCCGGCAACCTCGACATGGTAAAGCTTCTTCCCGCTGCGAACATCTCCTACCTCAAAACCCAGCAAGCCGTTGATGTTGACGAACACCAGGGTATTGCCGCCATTGACCGTGAAGGGGCGGATCACATTGCCGAAGGGGCCGACGCTAGCCACTACTTTTTGGGTTTTCGTGTCCGCGATCGAGAGAAGCGGAGACCTGAGGCCGGCAAGGTAAGCACGCCTGCCGTCGGCGGAGCAGATCGTATTGTGAGAGCCGGAATTGGTCTCGATTGTCGCGATCACGTCCCCATTCGCAGCATTCACCACATGCCACGCGGGCCCTTCCAGTTCGGGAAGATAGAGGAGCTTGCCATCAGGTGAAACGGCCAGCCGGTCGCAACCGCCGTCGTAGGTCTTATCCCATATCCTCTTGCCGCTGACAGCATCGATGGCAATCGTGTGGTTTAGCGAGCTCACGTAGACTGTGCCGGTCTTTGCGCTGGCTGCGATCCCTTTGACGTTTTGAGCCTTTTCACCTTCCGGTACATCCCACGTTGGAATGCGGCGGACGAAGCTATATCCATGGTCGATGTCGAAGACAAGGATGCCGACGCCGCCATACTCGACATAGTTGCGGATTCCGGGACTCGCCACGTAAAGCAGGTGTTGCTCAGCCGCCGGCATCAGCGTCGGCAAAAAGCAGAAGACTAATGACAGAAAAGACAGCGATGCAATTCTCATCTTTTATGAACTCAAAGGCCGGCCTGGCACTAAAAAGACTATCAATAGTTCAGACGGGCAGCCAGGCGCAGGCGCTCTTTACGGCCTCTGTGAAGGCCTCGCAATTGAAGGGCTTGTTGATATAGCCTTGCGCGCCCAGCTCGATGCTTCGGGTTCGATCACTCGAAAGCAGGGAAGAGGTGAAAATAACAACCGGAATACCGCGAAGCACCTCACTGGTTTTTATCTCTTTCAAAACGTCCAGGCCTTTGATGCGGGGTAGATTCAGGTCCAGCAGGATAAGGTCGGGAGTGGGAGCATCCCCGTACGTGCCCGCCTTCCGCAAGAATTGAAGCGCCTGCTCGCCGTCGGAAACCCGATGGAGCTTGACGGGTATCTCTAAGATTCTGATAGCTCTGTCCACAAGGTACTTTGAAGCATCATCGTCTTCGACATACAGCAAGACACCCTGACCCATGATGAGGAGACGCTACTCTGCGGAATTAGTGCCACAGAAAAACTAGGGCGATCCCCAGCGCTCAGATGGATCGGGAGGGCTCCTGCCTGTTCGGACGCTAATTGATATGTTAGGAAGAACTTTGCCGATAAAACCCAGAATACTGATTGCCGACGATCATCTCCTGGTCTTAGAAGGCTTGAGGAGAATGCTGGAAGCGGAATGCGAGATAGCCGGCACGGCGACCAACGGGCGAGAACTCGTCGGTTTGGCCGGTGAGTTGAATCCGGATATTATCCTGCTGGATCTCACCATGCCGCTGCTGAATGGAATAGAAGCGGCGCGCCAGATCAGGGTCAAAAATCCCAAGACGAAGATCATCTTCGTGACCATGCAAATGAATCGCGACTACGTTCGGGAAGCCTTTGAGTCTGGCGCCTCCGGCTACGTACTGAAACAGGCGGCGGCATCGGAGCTCACCACCGCGATTCGCGATGTGCAGACCGGCAGGTTTTTCCTCTCACCCATGATTTCCGAGCGTTTCCTGGGGCATGCGCTACCGCCGGACGAGAATCCAGCAAAGCTATTTAGCGCGTTAACGGCGCGGCAACGCGAAGTACTTCAACTGGTGGCAGAGGGCAAATCCGCAAAAGAAATTGCCGCATTGCTCTTTATTTCGGTCAAGACCGTTGAATTCCACAAAAAGCATCTGATGGAAGAGCTGAATTTGCGGAGTTCAGCCGAATTGGTTCGTTATGCGGTCGAGCACGGCTGGGTGGGACCCTAGACCGAAACTTCGGCTGAAGTGTTTTTTCCACTTTCGACGGGCACATCGACGTGAACGGTAGTGCCCTCGCCTAACGCTGAGGTCACGCGGAAAGTCCCTCCCACGAGCCGCGCCCGCTCTTCCATGCTGATCAGCCCGAGACCGCGGCTGTCGCTGGGTTCAAACCCCTCGCCCAGATCGCGGACGGTTAGCCGCAGGCCAGTATTGGTCCCAACGAGGCTCACCTTCACATGCGTGCGGCCGGCGTGCTTGCTGACATTTCGCAACGCTTCCTGGGTAATGCGGTAAAGAGCGCCGGTAATTTCAAGCGGCAGTTTCTGGGGGACGTTTCGATGTGAGAAGTTGGCCGGCATCTCCTCTCGCTCGGCAAATTCCGCAACCAGGCTGCGCAGAGCGCTGGGTAAACCCAGATCCTCGAGAATCGAAGGATGAAGCGCATGTGAAATGCGGCGCAGCTCTTCGGACATCTCACCGGCGCGCTCGCGCAGGGCCTCCAAGCGGAGACGAATCGTGGCCGGGTCCTGCGGAATATTCTGGCGAAGCTGCTCGATCTCATTGGCGAGGACGGCAAGCCGCTGGCTGACATCGTCGTGCAGCTCGCGAGCTACACGGCGGCGCTCTTCATCTTGCGATGTGAACAAGCTGCCGGTCAGGGCTCGGAGCTCCGCTTGCGTGCGCCTGAGTTCTTCCTCGGTGGTGCGCACTTGGCCGGCAAGCCGTTCCCGGTCCGACTGCATCAGCAGTTCCGCCTGCTTGCGCTCGGTGACATCGTCCAAGGTGACAAGCAGCACCCTTGTTCCTTCCAAAGCAACGGCTCGCCCGAGCACGCAGAATACGCGGGGATCAGCGCCCCCAGGGCGATGCTCGAGTTCAAACTCTTGCCCGGTCGCAAGCAGATTTTCCAGGCGAACGCGAACGCTCGGTCATGTTCCAGAGCAGGGTCACCAGATCGGGAAAAGATCGGTTTTCAATCTCGGCCTTAGGAACTCCGCTGAGAGTCCGGAATGACAAGTTTGCCATTTCCACGCGGAATTCGGTATCGAGCACGGCCAGCGGCACGCGCACGGTTTCAATGACGGATTGGGCCAGATCGCGCGCCTGCCGCAAGGCCTGCTCGCCGCGCCGTATTTGGTCGACATCCACCAACACGACTACAACGCCGTCGATCTTATTCTCCGCGGTGCGGTACGGGCGGGCGCGTAGAACATACCAGCAGCCCTGCACGTCCTGGACGTCCCGTTCCTTGGTTCCCAGGCTATCGAGCACCTCCTGAAGCATGGGCTCGATGTCGCCGCCAATGAGATTCAGCCTGATTTCCCCGATACGCCTCCCGATATCGGATTGCCGTACGCGCAGAAGCCGTTCGGCGGGCGGGGTGGCGCGCCGAATGGTGAGCTGGTTGTCGAGCATCACCACCGGGATATTAACGCTGTTCAGCAAGTTGGAGATATCGTTGGAGGCCTGCTGCAAGGCGGCGTTGCCGGTGCGCAGCTCCTCATTGACGGTTTGAAGCTCCTCGTTGGCCGATTGAAGCTCCTCCTTGGCAGTCACCAATTCCTCGTTAATCGACTGCAGTTCCTCGTTGGCCGACTGGATCTCTTCGTAAGCGCTGCTTAGCTCGTCATTGCGCGCGTCCCGTTCCTCGATCAGCGACTGCAGGTAAAGGCGGTTGGCGGCGAGATCTTCGCGCAGGCGGCTGACCAGGTGGTCGCCCGGATCAATTTCGCCCACAAGCGCAGAGGGCAACGCGATGGATCCATTCCGAAGCGGGCCTGCGTCGGCCGAGGGCAAAAACAGCACCAGGTAGCAGCGGCCGCGCGGAGGAGCGCTTTGCATGGGCAGGACTTCGATGGTGATGTCCCTCAACTCGAAACCGTCCTGAAGACGGACACCTTCTACCCGCACCGGAATATCCCCGCCGATGGAGCGCTGAACTGCATCCTGTAATGGCGAAGTGAGAGGCTCACGAGTCATGCGCAGTAAGTGCAAGCTGGCGGATCCGGGGGGATGTCCCAGAAAGGGCCCAATATGCCCGCGCATCTGAAGGATTTCGAGCCGGTCGTTGATTACTACGCCAGCGGGTCCGTAGCGGGCCAGCACGATGCGGTCGGCGGCGCGCTGCAACTCGACCTCGCTCCAACCCGGCAGCCCAGGAAGCTGGCCGGCCATTCTCCGGCCTGTCTCAATGACGACGCGAGGCACAACATCCACCGAGTTGGAGGCGTCGTCGACCTTGGTATAAACCTTGTTTTGGCGATCGAGTATGGTGAAAAGCCGGGTCTGCTCGCCGATAGATTCCGAGCTTCCGAGCAACAGACACCCGTCTGGCCGCAAAGCGTAGTTAAAGGTCTGAATGATGCTCTTTTGGATCTTCGGCTCCAGGTAGATGAGAACGTTGCGGCAGCTAATCAGATCCAACCGGGAAAAGGGCGGATCGTTTGACAAATTCTGGCGGGCGAAGATGCACAGATCGCGGACGCGCTTGGAAACCTGGAAAGATCCCTTCTCCCTCACAAAGAAACGCCGCAATCGTTCTGGAGAGACGTCGGAGATGATGCTCTGCGGATAGACTCCCGCGCGAGCTTTCTCAATGGAGTCATCGCTTACGTCGGTGCCGAAAATCTGAATAGGCGGCTCGATTGGCTCGCCTGCGAAGTACTCGAGTAGACACATCGCAAACGAGTAAGCTTCTTCACCGCTGGAACACGCCGAGACCCAAACCCGCACTTGCTCCTCGATAGGGCGCCCTGCAAAAAGCCGCGGAAAGACATCCCGCGCCAGACTGTCGAAGACCTCGGGGTCGCGGAAGAACCGCGTTACGTTGATGAGTACGTCTTCCTGCAGGTCCCGAAGTTCTCCGGGTCGAGATTGAAGCAGCTGGACGTATTCCTTAAGATCATCCAGTTTGTGAATCAGCATCCGGCGGGCGATGCGGCGCCGGACGGTGGCCGGCTTGTAGAAGCGGAAATCGATTCCGGAGACGCCGCGCAACAACGTCAGAATGCGGTTAAACTGCTGTTCCGTCTCCGGTAGAACGTGCCCGCGTTCGAGAGGAATCAACCCGGGCCGGGCGAATTGCCGCGCCAGCCGGGCGAGTTCCAGACCAATTTGCGCCGGTGGAAGGATCAGGTCCACGTGATCGACCGCGATTCCGCTCTTGGGCATATCGGGGTATTGGGCCGATTCCGGAGTTTGGACGATGGCTATGCCGCCTTCCCCCTTGATCGCCTTCAAACCCAGAGCGCCGTCGCTATCCATTCCGCTCAGCACCACGCCGACAGCCCGATTCTTCTGCTGAGCGGCCAGGGAACGGAAAAAATAGTCGATGGGCATGGGAACGCGATCGCTGGATTGGCGTGGCTCCAGATGAAACTTTCCGTGGGCTATGGTCAGCCGGGTTCCGCGTGGAATGACATAAATATGATTCGGCTGAGGTTGTATCTCAGCCACAACCTCCGTGACCGGCATACCCGAGTGACGGGCCAGGATCTCGACCAAATGGCTTTCGTGCTCGGCCGATAAGTGTGGCACTAGCACAAACGCCATATTCGTATCGGCCGCCAACGCGGTCAGTAGTTCCGCGTAAGCTTCCACGCCACCGGCGGAAGCTCCGATCCCGACTATGGGGAAGGGCAGCCTGGGTTCGTGGTCGACCTGCGAAAGTTCAGATTCTACAACTGCGCCGTCGGGATTAGCATCCTCGATCATGGTCGCGTGAACTGGCAGACTTTCAGGATTTTCGACTTCTTCGGTCATTTCATCTTCTGCTCATGCAGATGCACTAGCGATCCACTCCATACTATTCTCCTCCTTTTACTGCTGGGACAGGTCGCTCACGCTTCCGGCTCAGTTTCAGTATCGAGCTCGCACTGTGCGGGTTTCCCCGGCACGCATCGAGAGAGGCGCGGCCCCGGCTTGCCCTCCTGTCATGTAACGGAAGCGCGCGCTTGATCGGGCGTGGAAGGTGGCGGTGCGGACTCGGCCATCTTGCCACTGCAGATCTACCGTTATGCCGCCCCGAGCGCGCAAGCCTGTGACCGAGCCCGATGCCCACGACTTTGGCAGCGCCGGGAGCAGCTCGATAGTCGCGTTGTGGCTTTGCAGCAGCATCTGGGCAATTCCGGCAGTGGCTCCGAAATTACCGTCGATCTGGAAAATGCCGGGCGGATGCAAATCGAAGAGATTTGGCCAGGTGGATTGCGTGAACAGAACACGAAGGCTCTGATCCGCTTTCTCGCCCTCATGAAAGGTTGCCCATAGACAGACCACCCAGGCGCGGCTCCAACCCGTCCCGCCTCCGCCGTTTGCCAATCTGCGCTCCAGCGACGCGCGCGCGGCGCGATAGAGATCCGGCGTGGACGGATTGATCTCATTGCTGGGATAAACCGCAAACAAGTGGGATAGATGCCGATGCCCGGGCTCTACCTCTTCATAATCTTTGCGCCACTCCTGGAGTTGTCCGTACCGGCCAATCCGGAGCGGCAGAAGCTTCTTCAACGCCGCGGAAAGACGTTCGCGCAACTCGTCATCCGTTTTCAATATTTGGCTCGCTTGAATGACGCGGTGGAACAATGCAGTCGTGATTTCAATGTCCATAGTGGGCGAGACATCCAGCGAAGCGCGCTGGTGATCCGGCGTGTAGTACCGGTTTTCAGGCGAGAGCGACGGTCCGCTGACCAGATGTCCGTTGCCATCGTCGAAAAGATTAGCCAGTACATAAACCGCGGCATCGCGGAGGATGGGGTAAGCTTTGTCGCGCAGGTATGCAGCGTCTCGTGAAAAATCGTAGTGGTCCCACAACGCGAGACTCAGCCAGGCCGCTCCAAACGGCCAAATCCCGGACCGAACTCCATCGATCGGTTCGGTATCGCCCCATACTTCAGTGTTGTGATGCGCCACGAAGCCCGCCGTCCCATACATTTCGCGCGCGGTTCGCTGTCCATCCGATTGCATATTCCGGAGCAGGTTGTACAGTCCGTCCACAGATTCCGGCAGATTGCAGGTCTCGGCAGGCCAGTAATTCATCTCGGTATTAATGTTGATGGTGTACTTACTTCCCCAGGACGGATTTAACTTTTCGTTCCACTTGCCTTGCAGATTCGCGGCGAGCGAGTTTTCCCGGCTGCTCGACTGAAGCAAATACCGGCCATAGGCAAAATACAAGCTAGCGAGTGCCGCATTGTCATTCTCTTTTGCGCGTTCCAGCAACTGGTCTGTTGGAACTGATTCGAGGATTGACTCACTTTCTCCAATCTGGAGAGAAACGCGGCTCGAGATATTGCGGAAATCGGCGACATGCCGGGCCAGAAGCTCTGCAAAGGTATGGGCGGCGGCCTGCCGCAATTGCAGCCGGCACTGCGCGTCGGGATTAGGAGCTCTCACGTCCGTCGCGGCGGTGAAGACGAGCGTTGCTTCCGTGGCATTCGCGATATGCAGCCTATCGTCTCCGCTCGCAGTTGTCTCGCCATCGGAGACGATCCGTACTGCCCCGGTAAATGCCGCGCCCGTTTTGGGTTCATCGGCGTAGTTGGGAACTTCAGGCGCCAGCGCCGTTCCGCGAAGTGTGATGGTATCCTCGCCGAAAGACGCTTCTACCTTCGAAGTAGCGTTCACTTCGCGAGACAAACCAACAGTAAAGGTCAAGGCGTGAGGACGATTTACTTTGATGCGCAGGACAATCGCTCCATCCGGGTAAGAGGCAAACGCTTGACGCTCGAAATGGGTTGCGTTCAGATCGTATGCGACCGATACCACGCCGTCATAGAGATCCAAAGAGCGGCGGTAGTTCGTGGCTTGGTATCCGTCGTTATGGTCGAACGTCACCACCAGGTCGCCGAGAGGCTCGTAGGGCGGCTGCCGAAGCGGTATCGCCAGAAGCGTTTTGCCGGCCAACGCTTGCGCCTCCATCACCTTACCCTGAAGCAGTAACTGACGGACCAGCGGCACGTTCGCCCGCGCCTGCGGATTCACGCGATCCATCCGTTTGCCCGCGTAGATCGTCTCTTCGTTGAGTTGCAGATGCTCGGCATCGATTCCGCCGAAGACCATGGCGGCCAGCCGCCCATTTCCAATAGGAAGCGCTTGGCTCCACTGCGTTGCGGGGCTGGTGTACCACAGCTTAGGCGCTGTCGCGGCGTTGGAAGAGAGCGTTATCAGCCAAAAGGTGAGGAAAGTTCGACGAGCGAGATGCATGTTGTTTTGAGAACGCCAGCGTGTCAGGACGCGCCCGGCAACAGTATACAGATCACTGTCTATGGTGAACATTCAGTTATAGGTTTTGGGAGCGCGGTTGGGGTGTGAACGATGCGCGCAGATTTGAGTTCGAGGCGATTAGGCGGCTTTTTCCAACGCGATGATGCGTTGAATGCTCGCCCCAACGCGATCTGAGGAGCCCGGGAGGTTCATATTTTGCAATATCTGGTTATCTACCTTCGCTTGAGTAAGCAAAATATCCCACGGGTGCCGCTCCTGCTTGCGGTTTTCGTTGTTTTGACGCTGGATGGCGGCCGCTTCTTTGCGGGCCTCGTTCCCTTCTTTGCGCTTCTGCGAGTCAGACCCAATTTCGGCCTTTCTCTTTTCGGCTCTGAGTTTTAGAAGCTCGTTCAGGCACTTATGAAAAGCACGCTCATGGGTGGTTTGGTAACGGATATAAAGCGCGAGCTGCTTGTCGACAGTTTCGAGCGGACTTTCCTGGTTGAAGCAAGTGTTCTGGAGCAGCAAAGCGCGCATGGTGAGCCAATGCGACTGCGCCATTCTTTGCACCAGGATGGTTTCGGTGAAGGTGGTGGGCTGGTGCTCCTGAGTGAATTCGGCGAGCATGGCATCGAAATGCTCCTGAAGTTCCCAAGCAAGGATGGAGAAGGCACCCGTGAAGCCGTGGCGTAAATTGTGATGCGCCATAGCGGCTTTTCCCGCGATGGTCCTGGGGCCGGTGCTGTGTTGCGCGTTCTGTTGATTCGCAGCGATTTGCGCTGGGGTTGACATACGATTTTCTCCTTTAGAAATGGAAGCGGACGCGCGGCGGCGTCGGGCGTTAGTACTGAATTACTGCTTTCAGTTCTATAACGGCTGTGCGGCGGGTGAGGGGTGGTTGGCGGTAAGTGGACAGGGGAAAAGGTATGGGGGAATTGGGAAGAGGTGTGACCGGCTTGCAAAAAGGGAACACTGAAGTGTAGGCAAATCGCATCTTCACGATAGACTTTGAGGAGGAGCGTGGCATGTCGATCACAATATCCGATGACATTTTGGCTTCGTCGGGTCTCACGGAGAAAGAGCTACGGCGCGAACTGGCCATAGCGCTTTTTCAGGTAGAGAGGCTTACGCTGGGCCAGGCTGCAAAACTTGCGGACCAAACGCAGCTCGAATTTCAGAAAGCCTTGGCTTCCCGCCGCATCCCGATTCACTATGGCTCCGAGGAGCTGGATGAAGATCTGCGGACTGTTGGGCGGGTCCCGGCGCATTGATTGTCGTTTCAGACACCTCCCCAATTCTCAATCTGTCCGCAATCGGCCGCCTCGATCTTCTGAGGAGCTTGTACCAAGAGCTGGTAATTCCGGCTGCAGTTGCCATCGAACTGCAGCGAAACGGTGGCGAATCGCATAGGCAACAAGTATGGCGCAAGTATGCTATCCCGTTGGCGAGCCTGTTATGCTTCGGATGACGGCTTTTCAAGGAGACACTCACTTGCGACTGCTGACAGATTTCATCTTCCTGGTCCTGTTCTTCGTTCTATTGATTGGCTGGCTAATCGCCTGGGCGGCCTTTCACGTGGCCGGAGGCATGATTCACCTGCTGCTGATCATCGCAGTGATTTCACTGATTATCCACTTCTTTCGACGCCGTTCAGTTTGAGCACGGCGGCGGCTAGAAGCGGAACGTGAATCCTGCCTCACCGGAGAAGAACTGTGGAATGACAACCGCGGAAGGCGTGATGAAGCCAAGCGGCGTTCCAAACGTACTCGAGCGGATACTGTTGCTGTAGTTACCGCCGAAGTTCGCTCGATTAGTCAGATCGAAGGCCTGGAAGAAGAACTCCAGGGTCATCTTCTCGCGGATATGGACCAATTTACTAGCGCGTAGATCAAGTTGGAAGAACGGGCTTCCGCGTAGACTGTCGTATTTCGAGATGAAACAAGTTGCGGCAGCCAGGCACGACTGGAGTTGAGCCTGGCTATAACTGGCAGTAGCTAAGTAGTTTGTAGGCGCGCTGTTCAACAGCACAGCCTGCTCGCCGCTGCCGGCGGTGCCGTATCCGAAGTAATCTGTTCCTTCAACCGGATTGTAGGGACGCGCGGAGGCGGCTTGCATAATCGGAGCCAAGCGGATACCCCAGGGCAAATCGAACACGCCGCTGACGACGAAGCGATGCGTTTCGTCGGAAGGCGTTGGGCCGAAGTCGTAGGGCGCTAGAGGGTCGGTGACGTTCGAGGGAGCGTTGCTATAGCTGGCGGCCGCGCCGCGATAGGCCAGGGCGCGTGAAAGCACATAACTGGCATTCACGCTGAAGCGCTTACTGAAGCGCCGCCGATAGGCAATATCGAACCCGTCATAGCGGGAGCGGCCGGTGGAGGTCAAATCTGTGATGGTCGACAAGACAGGCAAGCCAGCGGCAGTGAAGGCGGCAGAGTAAACACGGGCACCGCCAAGCGCCGGGACTTTGTAATTGATGTTGACGGCCTTGTCCTCACGCAATCCCAGGACGTGCACGTAGTCGACCTCGATCACATTGGAATCGTTCAATAACCAGGAGTAGCCGATATTCTCCTGCTCCGTGTATGGATTGTGGTAGTTCGGATCCATGATGCGGGCAGTCGAGCCAGTGGCCAAGCTGGTGGGCGGAGGCGGAATTGCCGGTATGGGATCTATGCCGTACTGCCATTGCGACAGACGCTTGTTGGTGCCGGGAACGAGATCCGCGGACGTGCTCGGCGGGACGCCAGCTTTAGGAGCAGCAGGATTCGAGAGACTTACGACACTGGTAAAGATGGTTGGGTTCGCCTGCTGAATCATGAACAACGGAATATTTTCGAAGATCTGCCCGAAGTAGAGGCCGAATCCACCGCGCAGGACGTGCTTTCCGCTCCCGGTCAGGTCGTAGGCGAAACCAACTCGCGGACTAAAGTCCTTGGTATCGTCTTTGGGGATGCCTGCGAAGGGACTGTTAATTGCTTTGAGCGCGAGATATCCCCGGGCCAGAGGCTGGGCAGACGCTCCGTTGAGATTGAAGTCGCGGTCGTAACGAAGACCGAGGTTCAGCGTGAGGCGCCGGCTTGCCTTCCAGTCGTCCTGGAAGTAGGTCCCGAGCATTTTGGTGCTTAGAATGAAATACGGATTGCCGGCCGTCTCGACGATAGACGAGACTGCGCCGGGAGTCTGGAATCCGAGCGGATAGTCAGTCTTGTCGCTCAGGATCTTGCTGGGATCGTCGAAGAATGTAAGCGTCGGTGTCGGGTTGTTTTCGAAAAACCCTCCGAGTATGGGCTCCCACAAATAATCCAACCCTACTTTGAAATTGTGCTTGCCGCGAGTGATGGAGAGATCGTCTTTGAACTGCCACTTTTTCTGAAAGGATTGCTGAGGCACATTGATGTTCGTGCCGATCGACTCCCCTGCCCCAAACGTGTAGTTATTGGCCCTGATGGAGGAGTCGATCAGGTTATTCCAATACTGATAGCCAACGGTGGCCGAATTGACCACAGTGGGACTGAGGACCGAACTGAGATTGGCGCTGGCGAGTATCAATTGGTTCTTGGTGAAATTTCCGGCCGTGAGGTCGTTGGTGGCGCTGGACTGATCATTTAGCCCGGTGTTGTTCTGGTTGGAATAAGAAACCGAGAGGCTGTTGTTGTCGTTGAAGCGATGGTCCCAACGGCCGTTATAGCGCCAATCGAAATAAGGAGTCGGGATTGCCGTGACCGGTTGCGCGCTCGGGAAGCCGTTATTCTTGGCAAGCGTCAGTTCGGCGAAGGCAGTGGGAGTTACCGCAATGCTGGTTGCTTCGCGCTCGCGTTCCAGAGCGAAGAATAGAAAATCTTTATCCTTGCGAACAGGTCCGCCGATCGATCCGCCAAACTGCTGGCGGCCATAGTCGGGCTTCGGATTGCCAGCCTGCTTGTCGAAATAGTCGTTCGCGTTCAAGACGGTGTTGCGATCGAAGAAATACAACGAGCCGTGTAGTTCGTTTGTCCCGGATTTCGTAATTGAGGTAATCAGGGCGCCTTCACTTCGGCCGTTGGCGGCTGAAAAACGTTGAGTGCTGATCTTGAATTCCTCAACCGCTTCCAGCGGGAGTTGCATCACCGGTCCGCCGACAGTGTTGTCCTTATCGTCAATGCCGTTTACCGTTACATTGACGTTCCGGCCGCTGGAACCATCGACGGCAAACACGCCGATGCGGTTCTTCGTCGGATCGTAGGAGTTGACGGGCCGCGCTCCGGGAGCGAGATAAGCCAAGTTCACGAAGTCCCGTCCATTCAACGGAAGGTCTTGGATTTCCCTGGAAGTGATAGGCAAGCTGACGTCGCTCTTCTCGGTGTCAACCAGCGGCGCTCCAACGGATTCGACCGTGACGATTTCGGTTTGACTGCTGGGCGACAGCGTTGCGTCGATGGTGGTGGTCTGGCTTACCGCCAGGCCCACCTTTTCGAAGGCCGCCGTGCCAAAACCCTGCGCTTGGATCCGCACTTCGTAGGTACCCGCCGGCAACAGATCGAACCGATATTGGCCGGCTCCGTTGGTCTGCGATTCGCGGGTGGCTCCGGTTTCGCTGCTGGATATTTTGACATCGGCATTCGGAACTACGGCCCCACTTTTGTCCGTTACCGTGCCGATCAGCGTACCGGTGGCGTTCACTTGCGCGTGAAGGACCGCACTACCAAGCAGCACACACAGCAAAGCTGCATAGCCAAGTCTAGTCATATAGAATCTCTCCCCTTTAGGTGCCTAGTAAAATTTCAGCTATGTTAACACAGTAGATTGAATAATGAAAATCTTTAGAGAATTCATTTAGTTCGGGTCCCGCCGTTTTAGACTATTGAGCATGCATCGTACCCTGCTCGCGGCTTTGCTGATGGCTGGACTCGCTCCCGCCCAAATGGATCAAAGTAAGCCAAAATATCAGGACTTCACTTTGTCGCCGGAAGAGCGCGCCGCTGATTTGGTGTCGCGTTTGACCTTGGAAGAAAAAGCCGGCCAGATGCAGAACACGGCGCCTGCGGTTCCACGGCTTGGCATAGCTGCCTACGATTGGTGGAACGAAGCGCTGCACGGGGTAGCTCGCGCGGGAATCGCCACTGTTTTCCCCCAAGCTATCGGACTCGCCGCGACCTGGGATACGGATCTGGAGCACCGCATCGCCGACATTATCTCGACCGAAGCGCGCGGCAAATATAACGACGCCATCGCGCATGACAATCACCGGCGGTATTACGGGCTGACGTTCTGGTCGCCCAACATAAACATTTTTCGCGATCCGCGTTGGGGGCGCGGGCAGGAGACCTACGGCGAGGATCCTTTCCTGACAGCGCGTATGGCCCTTGCATTCATCAAAGGCTTGCAGGGCGATGATCCGCATTACTTCAAGACCATCGCCACCTCGAAGCACTTCGCAGTGCATAGCGGGCCGGAGGTATCACGGCATCAGTTCGACGTGAAACCCGACCAGCAGGATTTGGATGAAACGTACTTGTACGCCTTCAAAGCCACTCTGGGAAAAGGCGGCGCCTACTCGGTCATGTGCGCGTATAACAGCGTGGATGGCTCCCCGGCGTGCGCGAACACGGTGCTGCTGAAGGATCATCTTCGCGATGCCTGGCAGTTTAAAGGTTACGTGGTGAGCGACTGCGGCGCCGTAGGCGATATCTACCAAGGCCACCACTACGCGGATTCGATGGCGGAGGCCTCCGCGAAGGCCGTTCGCGCTGGCACAGATCTGGATTGCGGCACTGAATACAGGACGCTGGTTGAAGCCGTTCATAAGGGCTACATCACGGAGGAGGAGATCAATCGCTCGCTAGAGCGGTTGTTTGTGGCGCGATTCCGGCTGGGCATGTTCGATCCTGCGGAGCGCGTTCCGTTTTCAAAGATCGGCATGAACCAGGTGGCGTCGGATGCACACGGGAAAGTTGCACTAGAGGCCGCGGAGAAATCGATGGTGCTGTTGAAGAATGAAAACAATCTGCTGCCTTTGCGAACCGGACGCAACATCGCGGTAATCGGTCCGGCGGCGGATGATCCCGATGCGCTGCTTGGCAACTATAACGGCACACCTGCGCATATCGTGACGCCGCTGGAAGGAATTCAGCAGAAGTTTGGACGCGACAAGGTTCGCTTTGCGTTAGGCAGCACCTACGTGAACGGCTGGACGGCGCTGGTACCTCAGAACGCACTGACACCACCCGATGGGAATTCAGGTGAACACGGCCTGCGCGTGGAATATTTTTCGAACGAAAGATTCACTGGGGCGCCGGTGCTCACTCGAGTTGAGCCGCGAGGCTATTTTCTTTGGGACATGCACGACCCCACCGTCGCGCCGGTTATTCCAAAGCAGAGCTTTTCCATGAGGTGGAGTGGAGCGATCAGCGTACCTGAGACGGGCGACTACACGCTGGGGGTGCAGCGAGCGGCCTGTCATAGTTGCGGCGGGACCGATTCAGCGCGCGTCTTCATTGATGACCGGCCGCTGGTTCAGGATGAACAGAGAGCCCGGGAAGATCTGGGCGCGCAGACGGCGGCAATCCATCTGGAAGCCGGTAAGCGATATAAACTTCGCGTCGATTACAGCCAGCACGGCGGGGGAGCCGGCCTTCAACTGGTTTGGAAGCCGCCTGCCGATGCCATGCTGCGCCAAGCAGTCGATGCATTGAAGCGGTCTGATTTAGGCATCGTATGCATTGGTCTCAATTCTCGTCTCGAAGGGGAAGAATCGAGAATCGAGATTCCCGGCTTCGATCACGGAGACCGGACTGATATCCGCCTACCTGAACCGCAGGAAAAGCTTCTAAAAGCACTTCTCGATACAGGCAAGCCGGTGATCGTCGTCCTCATCAATGGGAGCGCGCTGGCTGTGCAACTGGCTAAAGACCGCGCGCAAGCGATTTTGGAAGCTTGGTATCCGGGGCAGGAGAGCGGAACGGCAATCGCCAATACGCTATCCGGCGAGAACAATCCCGGAGGCCGCTTGCCCGTGACATTCTACGAATCCGTCGATCAATTGCCGGCCTTCACGGATTACTCGATGAAGGGCAGAACCTATCGCTATTTCACCGGCAAGCCGCTTTACCCATTTGGTTTCGGATTGAGCTATTCTGATTTCCGCTATTCAGACTTCCAAATAAAATCGGCGGAAGGCTCGCAATATCAGGTAAGCGCTCGCGTGACAAATCGTTCTTCTCGCGGCGGGGACGAAGTCGCGCAACTCTATAGCAAAAATTCGAGCGGCAACCCGCAACTGAGAGGCTTCCAGCGAGTTCATCTTGGGAGCCGCGAAAGTAAGGTTATCAATTTTCTAATTGAACCGCGCGATATTGAAAGCGCGGCGTCGCTTAGCATCGGGGGTGGGCAGCCGCTTCAGGAATGGACCGGCGGGCACTTTGTTGAACATGCGCCAAGACCCTGAATTCTTCGGCGACGCTGAACTGGATCTCGTTTACATGGCGCGGCATCTTCGCGATGCGCTGAAGCTCGAAACGCTTCTGACGGACGCGGGTATCGACTACCTGGTTGAGACCGGTACGTACACGGGCGGCTTGCTGCTGAAGCGCGAGCTCGCGGGAGCATTCTTCTATGTAGCCAACCCGAACGTAACCAATACGCGCGAGCTGCTGGTGAAGAACCGCTACAAGCCTTACGAACCCGAATAAGCGGCAGTCACCGGCTCACATCGCCGCAGATTATCGGCCATCTCTTCCGGCGCCGTGTCTGCAAGGAAGGTACCGTAAGCAGTCTCGATAGAAGCCAGGTACTTCAGTTTGGTAGCGCTACGTTGCAGGGGCAAGAACTGGACATACAGATGATACGTGGCTTGGGGCTGCTGCAAGGGCGCCTGCCTGACAGTCATCATCAGCGGCATGACAAAGCCGTAGAGATTATCGTATTTCTTGCGGATGATGCTGATCAGGCTTGCCAGACTGGATCGTTCTCCGCCGCTCAGGTCGAGCAAGGTTCGTACGTGCCGGCGCGCGTACATTGCGATCTCCGCCGGGAAGCGCGCGGCATACGGCACAAATGCGACGAAATCATCATTTGCCGCCACAATTCGCGTACGCTCTTCCAACTCTTCACGCAGTAAACTACAAAACAGGCATGCCCCGTTATGTGCCTGCGCGTATTCGCGCGCCGAAGCGAGCTCCGTCTGAACCAGCGGGGCGATAAACGGAAAAGCATAGATCTGGCCGTGCGGATGAGGCATCGTTACGCCTACCGCCGCGCCACAGTTTTCAAAAACCGCTACCAGTGCGATGTCTGGATTCGCTGAATGCTCGCGGGTCCGGTGGGTCCAGAGATCAACCACTTTGCGCCAGGTGTCGACACTGAGCTGGGAGGGCGGCAGCGTGTGTTCCGGTGAATACAGGACTACATCGCAGGCGCCACGAGGGCCGGTTTCGGCAAACAACCCAGGCTCTGGAACGAATGGCTCGGCGTCGGGGGAAAATGCCGGAAAATCATTCGGATATAGATAGACATCGTAGTGGTCCGGAACGTGTCCCGATCCAGGATCGAAGGGACACCAGTTGGCAGGCATCTGAGGACGATCCTGCCTCGCCGTCGTGACCACCACCCACTGCTGGAGTAAGGCATGCCAACGAAGCTGATGCATCGACTATTGGACGGTTGTCTGTACGGGAATGGTGACAGTGTTGCTGACGTAAGAGTTTTGCGTGAGGAGTAGCGCGGTTTTCGGATCGGCAGGAAGATCCGCGGGCAGTTGAACGCGAACCTCGTAGATGCCGATGGAACCGTGTGGCAGGGTCGCCGAGATCACCTGCGCCGATCGGCCACTTACAACGGCGTCGACGGCAGTGAGGACCGGCGCGTCAGGACCGTCATAGGGCGCACCTGCCACAACACCGCTGGAGGAATCACCGCTATCGATCGCGCCGAGGCCCGCCGCCCATAGAACCAGAATCTCGCCCGGCCTCGCGGGATTCTCCGCAGTAACGGGAGCGCCGGGTTGGCCTGAGCTTGCGTCGGTGTGAAGGATCATTCCAATTCTTGGTTCATCGCCGCCAAATCCAAACACGCCAGGAGTTGCCGGCAGCATCTTGACCGTGGTCGCATTGCTAATGGTCACGCTACCGTCGCCATGTTGCGTCCGTATGTATAGACTTGCCGCGGATGTATCGCCGAGATCGTATGAGACTTGGGCTCGCACTTGCTTCGGCGATGCGGAGAGCACAGGAAGAATTACGCCGTTCAGAAACACCTCGACGCCCGCCAACTTGTTCGGCAGGGCCTCGCTGCTTTCATCGGGCACCGCTTCGCTGGTTTCACTCAACCCGTCTCCGGTAATGGTGACGAGCGTGCCCGGCGCGACTGAGCCAGCAGCGAGACTCGCCGAATTCGCCACAGCGTAATTAGGCAGCGGCGTATCGGCGGCCGTGAACACCAATATTCGATGATCCAATGCGTCCGCCACAAATAGATTGGTTCCGTCGGAAACCAGGGCTGAAGGGCGGCTGATGCTATCGGGCCCAACCGCATCGGTGACTGTTACGGATGTGAAATTCTGTTGACCGAGAACCGCGTCGGCGGGTTGATTCTCCGCCGCAGGCAGGGCATTCCAAACCAGAATGCGATGCAATGCTGCGTCCCCGACAAAAAGACGCTTGCCGTCGAATGCCACCGAAATCGGGTTGACGATGGTGGAGGCCGAGAGCGATGCGCCAGCGGCAGTCGATGCTCCCAGCACCAGGTCCGGCCCTTTGGCGGCACTTGGCAGACTGGCGTCGCGCCAGATCAACACGCGGCCATTCGCGGCATCCGCTATGACAATCGTATTTCCAAAAACTGCAATGGCGGCACTGCCCGGGATAACGGATTGGCTCACCGAAGCGACCGCTGGAAATCCGCACAATACACATGCAGAACCTTGCCGGCCGGCCAAATCATCATGCGGTCCGGGAATCTGGCCGAGATCGAACGTTAACAGGCGATTCGATACATCGGCTGCATAAAGGTTGCCGTTGGAGATGGTGAGAGCCGTGGGAGCGATGCCCACAGCGCGTGTCGAGAAGGAGGACTGGCCCATCACGGCGCGCGCAGCTTGGCCGTTCTGAAAATCAGCGGCCCAAAGGGATGTGGCAATCAGCGCTAAGACAGTGATCTTAACCGTTGTGTTCATCCAGAGTCTTTATCTTCATCGGCGGCGTGTTGCCTAATGATAGCCTACTTTGTGGGCCGCCCAGTGGCACGCTTATAGGTTGCCGTGACGCGCGTCGAAATGCCTCCCCGGGCGGCGAAATCCCCGGTGACGGCCGCTTGCAAAGGGTCGGTTGCCTTTACTACATCGGCCAGCAAACGGTTGACTGCATTTTCCTGGAAGATTCCCAGGTTGCGATAGGCGAGCGTATACATTTTCAACGATTTCAGTTCAAGGCAACGTTTGAATGGCGTATAGATCAAACGCAGAGTCCCATGATCGGGAAGGCCGGTCTTGGGGCACACCGAAGTAAATTCGGGCATGACGATTTCAATCTCATAACCGCTGTATTGATTCGGCCATGTTTCGATTTCCGGCAGCGCCGCGTCCACTCCGGCGCGCGCGTGCTCATCCGAGTACTGACGATTCTTTCTCATCGATTTCCAATTTTCTCGCCAGTAACTCGAGGAACAAGCCTACGTCTGTCACAACGCCAACCGCCTGTCCGGTTCCGCGGTCGCTGACCTTGGTTGGCACCGCCGGGTTGATATCCACGCACACGATCTTCACCCAGGCGGGTAGCATGTTGCCGACCGCTATGGAATGCAGCATCGAGCTGAGGCACAAGACCACGCCCGCGCCTTCGAGCTGCGCCGCGTATGCGTCTTGAGCTTCATTCATGTCCGTGATGACCCCCGGGAGCGGGCCATCGTCGCGCAAACTTCCGGCGAGCACAAAGGGCACGTTCGCTTTGACGCATTCGTACATGACACCTTTTGCCAGACGTCCCGCAGTGACCGCGGGCGCAATTCCACCGGCATGATTGATCGCGTTGATCGCTCGCATATGATTGCGGTGCCCATGTTCTTCCAAGCGTCCGTCGGAGGTGCGAACGCCTAGCGAGGTGCCCAGCAGAGCCGCCTCTACATCGTGTACCGCCAGCGCGTTTCCAGCCAGTAAAGCATCGATCCAGCCGTTGCGAATCAAACGCGACAGGGCTTCATAGCCACCGGTGTGAACGACCACGGGACCCGCGACAGCCACAATTTTTTTGCCATCCTTCCGGACTTGATGCATGATGGCCGCGGTTTGCGCCACGGCCGTCTCCACCTGGCGCTCGGAAGAGATCTCATTGCTCATGAACGCGAAGCCCAGGCGGTCGCGCTCCTTTGCTTCCGGAACTACGCGGATGCCCTTCATGCCGATAACCACCGGATCACCGGTCCGGATATCGCGCAGGCGCCGGCACTGGGCCAAGCCGTCGCGAACCACGATCATTGCATCCATGCGCTGATTTCGCACTTCTAACCACTGGCCGCGATGACGAATGAGGGTCCGCTGATTCGTGGTGGAGTAAAACTCCTCCGGCGCGCACTGGTCCCGATCGGCAGGTTTCAGCTCAGCGTCGCGCAAATCAAGAGCCGCGCAACCAAGGCCGATCAGCACGGTCATCATCCGCTCCATCTGCTCGCGGTTGTCAGCCTCTACTCGCAAGCGAAGCGAGGAGGGCTCGCTGTTGGTGCGTCCTATTGAAAAATGCTCTACTTCGAAGCGGCCACCGGCCTCCACCACGGAATCGAAGATCTGCTCCATCAGGTGGGAGTCGATAAGGTGGCCTTGCGCTTCAACGACCTCGCACAGCGATAGCTGCGTTTCTGAAAGTTCTGAGGCCATTATCAGGCGTGGGTCAGGAACAGCGGCAAACCTTCCCTGCTGGTGTAGCTCGGACGGTAGCGATCTGTGTTGTACATATGCTCTACGTCCACGTGGCGCGGCCCATCCTTGGGATCCGGAATGGATACCATGGCAAACTTTCCTTCCGAAACGGCGGCCATCAAGCCAGTTTTATGAGAGGTGATGGCATCGTAGGCCATGGTTCCGAAAGTGGTCGCCACCATGGTGTCCAGGAAGTCTGGCGCGCCGCTGCGCAGGTCGTAAGTTAAGTCGCTGACCACCGTTTCATCGCCGGTTTCCTTCATGATCTCGTCGCTGAAGGCTTCCGCCACGCTGAACTTCTTACGATGGCCGAAGGCATCGGGGTCTCCGTACTCCTTGACTTTGTAACCTTTCCAGCGCGCGCCTTCCGACAGAATGACCAGACAGTAGTTGCTTGGATTATTCTTTTTGTCGGTCATCAGCATCTTGATCATTTTCTCAAGATTGAACTCGTATTCGGGAATGGCGCAGCGGATCGAAGTCACGTAGGCGGTGTAGAGCGCGGTGTAGCCTGCATCGCGCCCAAAAACGCGAAAGATTCCGACGCGTTCATGTGAACCGACGGTAGTGCGCTGTCTCTGGATGGCATCTTTGGCCCGCGAAATGGCGGTCGAGAAACCGATGCAATATTCGGTATTCCGAACATCGTTGTCCATCGTTTTCGGAATCCCGATAACGTTGAATCCAAGGCTGCTTAAAACCGCCGCGTAGCTTAACGTGTCGTCGCCGCCAATCGCGACGAGGTGATCGATATCGAGCTTTTCCAGATTCGACAAAACGACTTTGGTCATGTCGTAGGTTGTCGTCGTTTTTCCCTCTTTGTCTACCGTGGTGGCGGAGGGAAAATCGGCGGGATTCAAGAAATCGGGAAGCTTCTTCATCTTCGAAGGATTGGTACGGCTGGTGTGAAGAAACGTGCCGCCGCTTCGATCGATGGTCCTGGTGTTTTCTCGGGTGAGCGGAAGAATGTAACGATGAACGCTCTCGGGATCGTCGAAATTTAAATCGGTGAGACCCTTCCAGCCCAGGCGGATGCCTGTGACATCGTGACCGTCGGTAGTGCTGCGATACACCACATTCTTGATTACGCTATTCAGACCGGGCACATCGCCGCCGCCGGTCAAAATTCCAATTTTCTTTCCTGACATGAATTACACCCACCACGCCGCGGCAGGCTGCTCCCGGATAACAATCTGGTTCAAGAACTCGGCTGCCTTGGTGAGCCCCTCATCCGGGGACATGAGCGTATCTTCGTGCTCAATGGAAAGCACGTAATCGTAGCCATACATGCGCAGCGTCGAAATGAACTCCTTCCACCAGCCGTACGGATGCCCGTAGCCGCACGAACGGAAAATCCAGGCGCGGTTCTTTTCGTCGGTGTACTTTTTCGTGTCCAGCACGCCGGTCTTCGGCAGGTTGTAATCGTAAATCTGCGTGTCTTTGGCGTGAACGTGGAAGATGGCGTCACCCAAAACGCGCACCGCTTTGATCGGATCGATGCCTTGCCAGAACATGTGGCTGGGGTCGTAATTGCAGCCGACGCTGTCACCCGCGATGGAACGCAGCCTCAGCATGGTCTCCGGGCTGTAAACAACAAAACCGGGATGCATCTCAATGGCGATTTTCACGCCGTGATCTTGGGCGAATTTGCCATGCTCAATCCAATATGGAGTGACCTTTTTCTCCCATTGCCAATCGAGGACTTCCAGGTACTCGGGCGGCCAGGGACAAGTGACCCAGTTCGGATATTTGGCGCCGTCGCTATCTCCGGGGCAGCCCGAAAAATCTATTACCACCGGCACGCCCAGTTTCGCCGCCAGCTCCACGGTACGTTTGCTCGTTTCCGCATAGTTCTTGGCGACCGCGGTATCGGGATGAAGGGGGTTGCCATGCGAGCTCAACGCGCTGATCGAGAAACCGTGATCGTCAAGCTTTTTCTTGAACTCCTTCAGCCCTTTTTCATCCTTGAGCATGGAGAGCTTGCAGTGCGGGTCCCCAGGATAATTGCCGGTGCCGAGCTCAACCGTCGTAATGTTCAAAGCCTTCAGCTTTTCGAAAACTTTCTCAAGCGGAAACTGCGATAACAACGGGGTAAAACATCCAACTCTCATGAGCGAAAGCGTATCACAGCAATGTCGCTTTTTTGAGCTATCTGCATTTCCAGATCAACCAAGCGAGAGCCACCAGAAAACCAATCAGAGCCTTGTATTCTTCATTGCGGCGATAAAGAGCCCAGGAGAATTGAGAAGGACCGCCGTGCCACTTACGGAGCGGTAAAAAACGATGCACTCGAGCGGCATAGCCTGCATAGTCCGGAAAGATCTCTCGCAAGTGCTGTTCTTCGAGCTCGATAGCAGGAAGATAAATTAACAAAAAAACCGCTAGGAAGGCGGCCGCAAGCCAGAAGCTGCGGCATGCAACCACAATGCCAGCCGCTACCATCAGCGTTCCGGCGTAGAGCGGATTGCGCATGTAGGCATACGGACCTGCGATAGCCAGCTGCCGGTCTTTCGCCAAATGCCCGGTGGCCCAGGCGCGCAACAGTAAACCGGGAACGGCAATGGGAAGACCGATCAGCATGGATCCCGGCGATGGATTCGAAAGCCAGGCAAATGCGATCAGCAGAAGGAACCCGCAGGCAACCCGGAGGCGCTGCACCAGATCGGCGTACGGCTTTGGAAACCAGTAATGCGGCGGGTGTTGCTGATGCTCGGGCATCAGAAGGGCGGCGCCATGGCGGCACGTTCGTGATCCATGGCAGCGTTCGCGATGGATCCCAACAGAGCCTCCGCGACTCGCTCCACGCCGATAACTTTCATGCTTGCGTGAATCCGGCTATGTCTCTTGTAAGTAGTTTCGACATCGTCAGCGCGAAGCACAGCCATGCTGCCCCCAAAGGGCCCGGTGCGCGCGGGATCAGTGGGGCCGAATAATGCCACGCCGGGCTTGCGCAGCGCCGCGGCCAGATGCAGCGGACCGCTGTCCGGCCCGACCACCGCAATCGCGCGCCGTGTGGCTGCCATCAAACCGGGGATGGTCGAGGTATGGACGCGGACATGCTGCAGCCGCGCAAGTTCACCGGCTCGCGCTGCTGGCACATTTGCGACCAACTCCAAACCTTCTCCGCGCAACCGTTGCCCCAACAGCTCATACGATTCCAGCGGCCACTCCTTGCCCGTCCAGCCCGAAAAGGGACTCGCCAGCACAAACGGACCTGTTGGTAGGCTGCCCTCGGGACGGCCCGGCGGAATCCAAGCCTCATAGGTCAGCTCGCGTGCATCGGCCGCCTCGGCAAGCTGAACGTTCCTCTCCACGCGGTGCGGACCTTTCACGGGAACTGGATGCGTATAGAAAACGGACGCCATCGGCTCGCGCGCCACCGACCTGTCGAAGCCGAATAACATCTTGGGCCGAGCCGCGCGGCCGATAAGCGCGGACTGCACCAGACCTTGAAAATCGAATGCCCATTCCGCGCGGATGTTACGCAATCCGCGCCAGGAACTCCGCAGCGCGGCAATCCCGCTCCGATCGAACGGGATCAGCTCATCTATATAAGGATTGCCCTCGAGCAGCGGCATCCATTTCGGCGCCACCAGCCATAGAAGCCGCTTCTCTGGAAAACTCTTTTTGAGAGTAGCGGCCGCCGGCAATGTGTGGATGATGTCGCCCATCGCGCTCAGCCGGATGAGAAGGATGGCCGGTTGCTGGATTGCCAACGTCACTCGTCGCGTCCTTGCCGATTGAAGATAAATTGAATAAATTCCGCGGACCGGGCCTTCTCTCCTTCGGTATCGTCCACGATCTGAACGCCGGCGCTTGGACGGATTGCCGCACGCCAGGTTTCCGCTTCTGCAATCGCGACTAAATGAACCTCCCGCAGCGCAGCGACCAGCGCGGCTCTCGCATCGGCAGACAACAGGCTCTCTTCGTTTTGCAAAACTAACGCCAACAATTTCCTGCCCTTCCCAGCACTGCCATTCTGGGCCAGTTCAGTCAAACGGGTTGCTTGCACGGCGGTCAAGGGATCGAACAGGCCCGCGACAATCACCCATTCATCGCGCGCAATCAGCGCGCCCACTTCATTCAACCGCACAATCTTTTCCCTTGTATCCAACCTTGTTCTCGCTCTATCTCTTTCGTATTTCCAAAAGCTCCAGCGCGGCTTGAGCGACTCTCTCGACGCTCACGCGCGTCATACAGCGGTGATCGATGGGGCATTCGCGCAGCAAGCACGGGCTGCATTCCACCGGCTGCCGAACAACGCGGCTGAGCGCGCCGGTAGGTCCGGTCGCTTCATCGTCTGTCGCTCCGAAAATCACCACCGTCGGCACTCCTAGCGCCGACGCGATATGCATCGGGCCGGAATCGTTGGTGAGATAAATCTCGCACGCGGCGGCAAGTTCCAGGAACTCGGCCAGGCTGGTCGCGCCCGCAAAATTGACGCAGGGTTGTTGCGCTGCTTCAATCCGCTGCTGCACCACTTCGCAGATAGCCGATTCTTGTTTCGAGCCGAAGATCGCGACCGAAGCGTCACGTTCGCGAGCGACTTGGATTGCCGCCTCGGCGAACCGTTCTGGCAGCCATCGTTTCGCGCCGCCATAAGCCGCGCCCGGGCTAACGCCAACCACCGGGCCTGTGATTCCGGCTCTTTGAAAGCGTTTCCGGCCTTCTTCCGCGGCGGCGCGCGCGCCCGAAAGCCGAATCGGCGAATCCGCCTGGTAGCTCTCGATCAGCTTGGCGCGTTTCAAAAGTTCCAGATAGTAGAAGCGCTGATGAGGCGGTGTTTCACCGGCCCGCGGTACGGGAATTGCGTGCGTCAGAAGCCATCCGCGTGCATCGCGAGCATACCCAATGCGCACAGGAATACGCGCGAGACGCGCCAGCGCCGCAGACTCGAACGCGTTTTGGAACAGAATCGCGCAATCGAAATTCCGCCGCCGCAGATGCGAAGAGAGCGCCCACTTCTCGGTCAAACCTTTCCAACCTGGCGATGCATCGTAAGGAATTAATTCGTCGCAAAACGGCTCACGGCCATACAGTCCCGCAACCCAGGGACGCGCCAGTATCGAAATGCGCGCGGCCGGGAAGTGTTCACGCAACGCCTGCAAAGCGGGTATGGACATAACTGCATCCCCAACCCAGTTCGTCGCGCGAACCAATATGTTTCGAAAAGACACTGGCGTCAAAGCCTTGAAATTTCAGCATACTGGTTCAGCCATCCAAACCCGCATCTCTGCCGATAGGCCGTAAACACAAATCGTAAAATGAGAGCGGGGATGGGCACCTTTTACACGCGCGAAGAATTGATCCTGCAGCGTCAAGAATGGAAATCTGAACATAAAACTGTCGTGTTCACCAACGGCTGTTACGATATTCTGCATCCCGGCCACGTTCGTCTGCTCGAACGAGCGCGCTCATCAGGCGACGTATTGATACTCGCCCTGAATACCGATTCGAGCGTGCAGCGCTTGAAGGGTCCATCCCGGCCGTTTTTCGACCAGCAAACTCGCGCTGAGCTCGCCTTGCATCTCGAGGCTGTCGATGCCGTGACTTTTTTTGACGAGGATACTCCGCGTGAATTAATCGCTGCTGTCTTGCCGGACGTGTTAGTGAAAGGCGCGGATTGGGCGCATTTCATTGCGGGTCGTGAGGAAGTGGAAGCTGCCGGCGGAAAGGTGTATGCGCTGCCACTGGAACCTGGTTATTCGACGACCGACATCGCCGAACAGATTCTTTCGCGTCGAGGCGGGCCGCAGTACAGCCAGTGACGCATCCCGCTACCCGCGAACTTCTTCAATCCGCAGCCAGGCAGCCCGCTTTCCAGTCTCTTCTGCAGCACCTAACTCGCGGCGAGCCGGGTCCGTTCTCTGTTTCCGGACTCGTCAATACGGCCAAGGCGCTGTACCTAGTGCTGCTGTATCAGGCTACGGAAAAGCCACTGTTCGTCATTGTCGATGGCAACAAACAAGCAGAAACACTGCTGGAATCGATTGAAGTCTTCTTTCACCTCTTCTTTGAAGGCCGGGACCTTCCGCCGCCGCAGCTCATCCCGGCTTTAGACGTTTTGCCGCATCAGCGGCTCTCTCCGCACAACGAAATCGCTGAAGAGCGGGCTGTCGCGTTGTGGCGTCTTTCGGCGCAGAAGATCCCCATCACTATCGTTCCCCTCGCCTCCGCTTTGCTTCGCACGGAATCTGCCGAGTTTTACCGGCAGCTTGCCCTGACGCTGCGTGTAGGCGAAGAGATTCCTCTGGAGGATTTGATTCAGCACCTCGAGAGCATTGGCTATGAGCGCCGCGAGCCGGTCGAAATGGTTGGTGAATACTCGGTCCGCGGGGGCATCTTCGACATCTTCCCCGCCGAAGCGTCCCGCCCCGTGCGCGTCGAGTTCTTCGGCGACGCGATCGAGTCCATTCGGCAGTTCGAGGTTGAATCGCAGCGCTCCATCCTCAAGCTGTCTACGGCGCTGCTTCTCCCGCTGGCCGAATATCCTCGCTCGCGTCCGCTCCTTCGCCAGCTTGCCGATGCGGCGGAAGAAGCTGAGCTGGATTTGTCCAATCCTGGCGAAGTCTTTCCCGGCTGGGAGTTTTTGGTTCCGCTCGTTCGTCCTCGGACTCAGAATCTGTTGTCGCTAAATCCCGACGCTCTCGTGGTACTCGACGAACCCACTGCCATCGACTCGGCTGCGGACCGTCTGTGGCAGCGTCTCGACCATCCCGAGCGCCCCGCGCCCATCGCGCCTGAAGCAAACTTTGCCCGCTGGGAGGAGTTGCAGGCGGCTCTGTCTAACCGGACCACAATCGGCATTCAAGAACTGGACGTGATCACCGCTGCAATAACGAATTCACTCGAGCATCTGCACATTCCGACACGTCCTTCACTCACCTTCCAAGGGAACATGCCGGTTGCTGTCGCGGAAGCGCGCAATTTAATCGAGGCTGGAAATCGCGTGGCATTTTTCGCCGCCTCGACCGGCGAGCTCGAGCGTGTTGCCGACGTGCTGCAGGAATACGCCGTTCCCTATCAGCTTGGCCTCGAATCCACCTCGGGCGCGCGGCCTTCTATCGCGGAACGCGCCTATCACGCCGGGGCGGTCTCCAGCGCTTACCTCATTAAAGGATGTGTCCGCCGGGGCGCTGTTTTCAGCGATTCACATCTGGCCATCCTCGGCTCGGAAGATCTTTTCGAAAGCTCCGATCTGATCGCGCGCCAACCGACGAAGTCGCAGCTCGCCGCCTTCGCCGCCGATATCGCGGATCTAAAACCGGGTGACTTCGTCGTTCACACCACTCACGGCGTGGGCCAGTTTCTTGGCATTCGCGAAATCGTGCAGGGCGATCAAAAAGGCGACTTCATGTTGATCGAGTACGCCAGCGAATCCAAGTTGTACGTTCCTCTTACGCGTTTGGATCTGGTCCAAAAATATAGAGGAGCGGGTGAGGCGAAACCGCACCTGGACCGCCTGGGGGGCGTGACCTGGGAGAAGACGAAATCGCGCGTCAAAGCCAAAATGCGGGACATGGCGGACGAACTCTTGAAGCTCTACGCGCAACGCCGCATGACCAAAGGCTTCGCTTTCTCTCGCGATAGCAACTGGCAACGCGAATTCGAAGACGCTTTCGAGTACTTGCCCACGAAAGATCAGGTGGACGCGGTCACGCACATCAAGGGCGACATGGAAAGCGAACTGCCGATGGACCGCCTGCTATGCGGCGACGTAGGTTTCGGCAAGACTGAGGTTGCCATGCGCGCCGCGTTCAAGGCGCTTGGGGATGGCAAACAAGCGGCCGTGCTGGCGCCCACCACCGTGCTCTCTTTCCAGCATTACGAGACCTTCCGCCGCCGTTTCGCTTCTTTTCCCGTGCGCGTCGAGCTGGTGAGCCGCTTTCGAACCCCAAAAGAAATCAAGGCCGTGCTTGAAGATGTTGCGGCGGGCAAGGTCGACATCTTGATCGGCACGCATCGCCTGCTTTCCCAGGACGTGCAATTTTACGACCTTGGGCTGTTGGTGGTGGATGAAGAACAGCGTTTCGGTGTTCGCCACAAGGAGCGCCTGAAGCAGCTCAAACACAACGTGGACGTGCTGACGATGAGCGCCACCCCAATTCCGCGCACGCTTCATATGTCCTTGCTCGGGTTGCGGGACATGTCCGTGATCGAGACCGCGCCCAAGGATCGTCTCTCTATCAACACAGTCGTGGCGCACTTCAATCCCGATCTCATCAAATCTGCCATCGAGCAGGAACTCGCGCGTCAAGGCCAGGTTTATTTTGTACATAACCGCGTCGATACCATCTTTATGCGCGCGGCATTCATCCAGGAACTTCTTCCGCAATGTCGAATCGGAGTCGGACACGGGCAAATGGGGGAAGGGGCGCTGGAAAAAGTGCTGCTTGGTTTCATGAAACATGAGTACGATGTTTTCGTTTGCACCACCATTGTCGAGAACGGTCTGGATATTCCGCTGGCGAATACGATCTTGATCGAGAATGCCGAACGCTATGGCTTGAGCGAGCTCTACCAACTCCGCGGCCGCGTAGGACGCTCGAACCGCCGCGCCTACGCCTATCTTTTGGTGCCCGCCGACACGCAGCTCAGCGAAGTGGCCAGAAAGCGGCTTGCGGCCTTGAAGGAATTTAGCGATCTAGGCGCTGGCTTCAAGATCGCGGCGCTGGATCTCGAGCTGCGCGGGGCCGGCAATCTTCTGGGCGGCGAGCAGCACGGGCACATCGAGGCTGTTGGATACGACACCTACGTGCGCCTGCTGGAAGAAGCCGTGAAGGAGCTGAAGGGTGAAGAAGTGCCGCTGGAAATTCATGCCACGCTCAACCTTGGCCTCGATATTCGCATTCCTCCCTCCTACATTGCCGACGAGGCGCAGCGGCTGCGTTCGTATAAGCGGATTGCGGATCTGAAGAGTCAGGATCAGGCCCAGCGCGTCACGGAAGAGCTTGCGGACCGTTATGGGCCGGTCCCTGAAGAGGTCACGAATCTGGTTCGATTCTCGCTGCTGAAAAGCTTGGCGGAAGCTGCCGGAGTGGAATCGATCGATCGTAGGCAAGGATTTGCCAACATCAAATTCCATCAACAGTCGAAGATCGATCCTCTTAAGCTGATGGCGCTGGTTCGCAACACCTCAAACGCGCAGTTCACGCCTGCCGGTCTCTTGAAACTGCCGCTCAGCGGTTCCAAAAATCCCGCGCAACTTCTCGAAGAGCTGAGAAATACCCTTATCGCGCTGACCGTGGAAGAACCCGTTGGCGCGACCAAGGCCTTCTGATATATTCTGCCCATACGTCCTAAACACAGGGGTTGATGTGCAGGAATCCATTCCAGATTTGAGTTCAGGCTTCAGCGCAGATGAACGGCGCCTGTTCATCAAAGAGATAGCAGCCGCTGCGCGGGATTATAAAACGACCCTGGGATCCTCGAAACCTGGCACTCCTGAGGACGAAGAGGCAACACGCCGTTTGCAAGAGCAGCTACAAAGCCTTACTGAGGAAAGGGCGGAGTTTTCTCCAGTTCTCGAAGTTTTCCCATTAGACGAGGCGCATTTCAAACGTAGAAATGCGCAAATGTCGCCAGAGATCGCCGATCTGGCGCCGCATTTCAAGTTCTATTTGGTAAACGTCCCCGTTACTCTGGTGCCCCGCCCGGGCTGGGGCTTTACGGAACTGGCATGCACGATTGAATTCAATGCCGGGCAGCCGGCGAGCGAACGGCCGGTCGCTCATCAGGTGTTCCCCGAAGAGCAGTGGCAGAACATGATTAGCGCTTCTCAAGGCTTGTCGATCGGCCTGGATGAGAATCTTAACTTCAAAGCGGACTCAGGCGAGTTGACTCGGAGTTTACCCGGTATCGGTGGCAGCGCCGCAGCCAGCGCTCAGGTCAAGGCGCAAGCCAATATCGTTTTTGGTCCGTTTCAATATAACGTCCGGCGTCCCAAGATTACCGCGCGCGGAAAGAACAATGTGAAGGTCTATTGGCGGCTCGACGGCGAAGCATCGGTCGACACCGAGGATCAGCAGCTTGGCGTGGTGGTGAAAGTTCCCAAAGCCGTCACTCGCGTGGATATCTCGGGAGCGCTGAATGCCGCGCGGAGTTTCCGCACATTCACCGCTGATATGCGCTACCTCTTTCGTTACCTGCGAGAAAGGACCAGGCACTTCTTCGAAGAAGGAGCGCCGCTCCAGAATACGATGTTGTGGCCTGATGTGACATCGCACCTGAAGGAAGAATAGGATGCCTTCTCCGGAAAATCTTCCGCGCTATTACTATTTTGTTCTTGAAGTCGGGAGCGATAACGAAATCAGCGCCAGCTTCGAGATGGACGGCCGCAGCGAAAAAGTTGGGCAGGAGAAAATCAATCTGCAGTCGCCGCTACTGGAGAAATCCTTGGATTATCTGGTGGACCGCCTGAATGTGGGCGCTCTTGATTCCGAGAATGACAACGGTGAGGGGTTGAAGTTGCTGGGCGAAATCCTCTACGCGGGCCTCTTTCCCGGAAAAATTGCGGGCCTTTTTGAGAAGGCCGTTCAACAGGTAAAGGACCGCAACAGCTCGCAAGGGAGCAACAATTCGCGCCTGTGCGTCTGGATCAGTGTTGACGCGAGGTCGAGCGCAAGCCGCTGGCCGTTGGAGTTCCTCAATTCCGGCGATTGCGCCGACTGGTTGGCTACTGGGATTGGAACTTTTACCCTGTCGCGTAACATCGCCTTCGCAACAAGTTCCTATACGCTTCCATCGCACAGTCCTCCCCTGAAGATTCTCATTGTCGCCAGCAGGCCTAAGGACTTGAAGGGCGTGATGACTAAGTCGATTGAAGATATCTCCAGATGGGCCACGCCCAAACAGGATGTCGACATCAGAATCCTGGGCCAGTTGGAAGACTTCGAGAAGCCTCCCGGCGCGCCCGATTCAGGAGTGGCGAGTTTCACGAATCTGCGTAAGTACAACGAGAGTTTCAAACCCGACATCCTGCACTTCATTGGGCATGGACGTCTGAAAGGCGACGATCCCCAGCTGGCATTCGTCAGCGACGATGACGAAAAGAACGCCGACTGGTGCGAATCCGCGGCGTTGCGGTTCCTGATCCGTGAACAGACACCCAGCTTACTGGTGCTTCAGGCGTGCGAAACCGCCGCGCCGAGTACTGGCCCGGGGTTTATGAGCCTGGCGTCGTCGCTACTGAAAGTCAATGTGCCCGCTATCGTCGCGATGCAGTTTGAAGTTCGCAACGAAACCGCAATCGAGTTCTCAAAAGCTTTTTATGGGGCCTTAGCCGAGGGGCAGGAAATCAGTGAAGCGGTCCAACAGGGCCGGTCCAGCATTACGCGCAACATACGCCGGTGGCGGGAACGTGAGTTCGGCGCGCCCGTACTATTCATGCTGCGGCCGAATATCCCTGCGCCGCAAGCGATCATTCAGCCCGCAGCGGCGGGGCTCACGGCGGGCCGACGATCGGAACGCCAAGCCGGGGTAGCTACTACCGCCGTCAGTAGCACTGCTAAGAGCGAGGAACCGAAGTTCGACATCCAGGAAATCATGCTGATGAAGGAAAAACTTTCCAAATTGGAAGCCCAAGTATCGGCGAACTACAAAACCAATCCAGCCAGTGGAGTCATCGATCTCCAGAAGCAGGGTGTGCAAAATGCCCCGCTCACTCTTCCCGACTTCACGCTAGCCGCGAGCGGAGCCTCCAGTGGCAAGTGAGACTACACAGAACGTTGAGAAAGTGACTTTTGAAGCAGCGGCGGCGGCCTTTCAAGCGGGCGATCTCGATACCGCGCGCGCGCGATTGCTCGACGTGCAGCAGCAGGACGGTGATTCTATCGTGATACGCGCCAGCCTGGCGCTGATTGCGGAAAAACGTGGTGACCGGGTGGGCGCGCTGGCTGAATCCGCCAAGATGGTGGAGCTTGCGCCCGATAACTCCGACGTTTATATGACGCGCGCCGAAACCTACATACGATTCGGCGACCTGAAATCGGCTTTGGCCGATCTCGCCCAGGTGATTCGCTTACGTCCCGATTGGAGTTCGGGCTTCCGCCGTAGCGGTGACCTGCTGCGAGTGCAGGGCGATCACAAAGCCGCGCTCGAAATGTACGATCAGGCCTTGCAGCGCGACCCCAACGATGCCGATGCTCACCTCGGAATGGGGCAGGTCTACTACGATATGGGCCAGTACGCGCAAGCTCTGGAACACCGCGAAAGGCGAGTCGCGATTCGGCCTGAAGACCCTTGGGGTTATGTCGCTACCGGTGACGCTCATTTCGCTCTGAACGACATCGACTTAGCTCTGCAGAACTACTCCAAGGCTATTGAGATCCAGCCTGCGATGAGCTACTCCTACCGTCGCGCCGCTGATATTTATCGCTTCCGAAACGATTACGACCAAGCGATTAAGATGTACGAACAGGCGCTTGAACGAGACTCCGAAGATGGCTATTCATACAACGGAATAGGCTTGATTTGTGAAGCGCGAGGCCAACATCCGGAAGCTCTCGCGCATTTTTCACGGGTGATCCAGCTGCTGCCCAAAGATTCGCTGGGCTACATCAATCGCGGTGATTCCTACGCGGCCCTGAACAACTTCGATAAAGCGCAGGCCGATTTTGCAACCGCCATTCAGTTGCGCCCCGAGGTTGAGTACGCTTTCCGCCGCAGCGCTGACATGTACCGCATGGCTGGAAACCACCAGCAAGCCCTTGAGCGGTACACAGAGGCGTTGCAGAAGAACGACAATGACGCCTATGCGCACAATGGCATCGGTCTCGTCCTCGAAGCACAGGAGCAATACAAAGACGCGCTCAGTCATTACCTTCGCGTTACGGAACTGCTGCCCTCCGAAGCGTTCGGATTTACCAATTGCGGGGACGCAAGCTTCGCTCTCGCGGACCTTGAAAAAGCTCTCGCCAACTATTCAAAGAGTATTGATATAAATCCGAAGTCGAGCTACTGCTGGAGGCGTATTGGCGATGTATATCGCGCCAGGAAGGAGAACGAACAAGCGCTCGAAAGCTACCGCAAGGCGCTTGAAATCGATCCGAAGGATGCCTCTATTCACAACGGTATAGGCCAGAGCTACGAAGCTCTCGGCCAGTATTCTTCAGCTCTAGAGTCTTACAACCGTGTTATCGATTTGTTGCCCGGCAACTACACCGGGTACAGCAATCTCGGCAACGTTCATTACCTGATGGAGCAGTATGAGGCATCGGTCAAGGATTACGCGCGTGTCATCGAAATGGTGCCTAACTTGGCGTTGGCTTATCGCCGCATGGGTGACGGCTATCGCAAGCTGGAGAATTACGACCAGGCGCTGACGATGTATCGCAAGGCGCTGGATCTCGATCCGGCCGATGGAGATGCGCACAACGGGATCGGCCTCATTTGGGAAGCGAAAGATGATCTGGATCAGGCCCTGGAACACTACAGCCGCGTGGCCGAGTTGTCGCCCAATGGCGCAACCGGCTATTGGAACAGCGCCGTTATTTACTACCGCCGCGGTGAATACGACAAAGCCGCCGAAAGTTATGGCAAAGCGATCGCGCGCGATCCGCAGAACTTTAAGCTTTATGTGTGGCGCGGAGACGCGTATCTGGCTCAGAACCGGTATGAACAGGCGCTTGCGGATTATGACAAGGCAGTGGAGATGGCTAAAGATCAGCCGGAAGGCTATATCGGACGCGGCCAGGTATTCGCGGCGCAGAAGGCTTACCAGGAGGCGCTTACCGAATATAACGAAGCTGTCCGGTTGGCTCCTGACCGCGCGTTTCCCTATAGCCTTCGCGGAGAGTGTTGCGAAAACCAGGGCAACCTTTTAGAGGCTCTCCAGGACTACGAAACCTTGATCCGCCTCGATCCGAATTCACCCGACGCCTATTATCACCGCGGTTCGGCGCTCTTGTCGCTCCGCGGGTACGACCGGGCCATTGACGACTTTACCCGCGTAGGCGAATTGGAGCCCGGCTCGTCTCGGGCATACATCGGAAAGGCCGACACGCTGCGGCTCTGGGCTGAGGAGATGGAAGCTCCGGAAAAGTATGCCGAGGCAGTATCCTGCACGGAAGCATTGCTGCAGAGTGATCCTCAGAACTCCGTCGGATTGGGAATTAAAGGCGCGGCGCTTGCCGGAATGACCAGGTTCCAGGAAGCTGTTCAGGCCTTGAACCAAGCCATCGAAATCAATCCGCAATATGACTGGGCCATGTGGGAGAAGGGGCGCGCGCTTTATCGCTCCGGTGATTTTCCCGCCGCCCAGGAAAGCTTTTCACTGCTGCGGGCGCTCGGACCGCAATTTGTGAAGAAGGCAGCGGCGGGCGAGGCGCTGGCAGCGCGGGCAGCGGGCCGAACCGAGGATTTCACCCGTCTCTTTCAGGAGGCTCTGGGAGAAGCACCAGAGGAAGCCGCCGCATTTCTGAATCGCGCGTTCGTGAGCGCTGACCTAAGGGAGTGGGAGCAAGCGGTGGCAGACTGCCGCGAGGCGGTGAAGCGGGATCCCTCGCTCTCCGCGGCGCAGAACAGTTTGGCCTGGTATCAAGGCGAGAAGCTGGGGATCAATCTAGAAGAGAGCACTTCCGCCGCCGAAAACGCTGTTGCCGCAGTCGCAAGCCTCGACAATCTTACGCGCGCCGCCGTTCTCGACACTTTGGGTTGGCTCTGGTACAAGCGCGGCGATCCGGCTAAAGCCCGGGATTATGTTCAGCAAGCATTGGAGCTGAAAGAGCCGGACCTCGAGCTTCGCAATCACGCCGAAATCATTCGACGCAACTGGCCGCAGGCAGTCTCAGTTAGCGCGGAAGCGAGATAAACGGCGGCGAATTTACGGGAGCGGCGTCGCAGTGACTTCCAGTTGCATTTGATGTTTGGATGAGACATCGTCCGAGGAAAATACGACAGTCGGCTTCTTCAGTTTCAGAATCACAAAGGAGCCCCACCGGTTCTGGCGAATGATGGGATGCCCCGCGTTGGACGGATCCTCCAGCACGCTGCTTACTTCGGCAACCAATCTGAGAGATAGGCCGCCTTCTACTTCGTTTATATTCGCGCAGTCAATATTGGTCCCGACATCGATTTGAGTCCACTGTCCAGGAGCCATGGCGAACGGAACTTTGCTGCCCGTACGAATTGAGCCTTCCTCTTTGACGCCTCCTACTTGCATCGAATACGCCCGGGAATTGAGAACTTTACCTGCGTCCATCTCTTTTACCAGGAAATCGAGCTTGTAAAATTTTGGTGATTCGTTGTTTGACTTGTCCTGGGCAAGACACGCGCCCGCCAGCAAAGTGAGCGCCATGATAAGGACGCCACTGTTTTTTATTTTGTGCATGATTTCTCCTAGTTGCTTAGATCATCAACTTGTAATGGCCTCACTTGAAGCGGTTCGATGGCGAGTGGGGTGTCACTTTTTCGTTGCAAGCTGGCGAAGGCTTCCGCTGCTTGTTTTGGGTCCCGCTCAATAAAGCGCATCAAATTACGTTCCTCTGCTGTCGGCGGTTCGGGTGTCGGGAATTGTTCCTGTTTCGCAAGAGCTTGCCGTGGACGTCTGGGCCTGAATGTGGGGACCTGCTGAAGCGGCGAACGGACCGGCAGTTCTAGCGCAGAAAGACTCGGGACGGGGGGCTTATGAGCTGCCGTGACCAGCGGGATTTGCTTCGGTCGCATCAGAGTAAAGACGCCTAGGCAGAGCACTCCGAGCAGACTTGCCACAACCAGCGAACGCAAATAAGGCCTACTGCCCTTTACGTTCGCAGTGCCGGCCCGATTCAGAATACGCTCTTCGAGTCCAGCCAGCGGCTCGGCCTGCGAGTAGCTGTGGAGCGCACTATCGAGGATGGTCTCGAGGACGTCACGCTGGTTATTTTCCATAAGAGCCTCCCATTCGCGCGGCCAGTTTGGTTTTCAAGATCTGCCTGGCGCGCTGGAGCCGGGTGCGTACTGTGCCATCCGGCACGCCCAGAATTTGAGCGATCTGATGTGAATTGAGTTCTTCTAGAGAAGCCAGAACAAGGGGTTGGCGAAGCTCCTGAGGCAAGGCATCAATCAGTTTGTGAACAGTCGCAATCCAAGCTGACGTGGACGCCATCTGCTCGGGTGTTTCACACGCCGCAGGAAGTTCGGCTTCATTTACTCCCATCTGAACGGAGGGCCGTCGATCGATAGCTATCCGCCAGGCCATACGAGCCAGGAAAGCGCGTTCGTCTTGAATGTTCTGCCAGGAGCCCCCGCGCAAAAGCTTCAAGAAAGTTTCTTGAGTTACATCTTCGGCGTCTTGGGTGTTGCGCAGAACGGAATACGCGACGCGGTAGACAAAGCGCGATTGCCGCCTGACGAGTGCGGCAAAGTCGTCGTTGGTGGATGCAGCTACCTCCCGCTCGTCGACCAATGCCGCCTCCCCTCCGATATGCCGAGAGAGCTCGATCATTCTGTTTTGGATGCTTTCACAAGCTAAGACCGGAGGTAAGGACGAACTGTTCGATTATATTTGCAACATACATCAGCCATTTGGTCAGGCGCGCGAAGATCGCTTACGCAGCAAGCGCTCGGTCGACGATTCCTTTTTCAGCGCAAACTGCTCGGCGGCGGCGTGAAGATAGGGACGGAATTGGCGACGCCAGTATTCCAGGAAGCCGACGCGCGCGATTTCCTGCAGCGCCTGTTTGTAGTGAAGCAACAAAGCTCCTCCGACGACCTCGCCCGTGCGTTTCGCGCTCACCCGGGCGGCGCGGGAGAGCCAAAGCAAGTTGCCCGGCATTGCCGTTACGGTCGATAGCGCCAGCATGGAACACACTGCAAAGACCGATCGTTTCTGCTCGGCGGCGGATTCAACCAGATCCCTCCACATCCGTTCCAGATTGCCCAAAGTCGGTAGTTTCTGGCGCGGAATCTTCGGCAATTCTTCTTTGAACTGTGTCCATTCGCGCCGCAGCGCCGCGACATCTAGTGGAGGAAGATTCAGCGTATCCGCCAAATGACCGCTGGTTTTCTCCAGCCCATTGAGCAACTCGTCCACCGTTGCGAACTGCGAATCGGCATCGAGAAGCCCGTCATCCTTTAACGCTTGAGCGATCTCTTGAATGAGAGCGTGGCCAGCGCCGGTTGCGTCTGCCAAGGCCGCCAGAATCCAAATCGGCGATACATGGATGGTCAGCAGCCCGATCAATTCGATGCCGTGACTGGCGCCGCGCTGAAGCAGGAAATCTTGCGCCAGGCGTCCTTCTGAAGGATAAATATCCGGCACCTGTCCCATTTGCTGGATCAGGAACCGGAGTGTTACCTCGACCATGGTGCGATAGAGCGCAGTCCGCCGAATGCGTATGGGCAACACCACGGTTCCGATCTCCCGTAGCAAACCTCCCGATAGAGCGCTCAAAGAGCGAAGCAAACGCTCGGGCAGAGACAAGATGAATCGATAGTGAAGCTGCGAAGCCACCGTCGAGAAGACTTAATGCCCGTCGCCGCCGCTGGTGGTTTGGTTGGCGGCGCTCACCTCGCGATTGTAGTTGGGATAAGGCGGCTTGTGCGGCTGCGGAGGCGGATTCTTCTTCAGCTCAGCCAATGCCACGCTGACTGCGCGCTCGAGTTGCGGATCGTGACCTTCTGAAAACGACTTGGGATCCATATCGACTTCCACATCCGGGGCGACGCCGTGATTCTCTACTTCCCACTGGCCGGCCGGGCTGAAGAATCCGAAACTCGGCGACGTTACGGTGCCGCCGTCCATCAATGCCGGATATTGAGAGATGCCGACGAGACCGCCCCAGGTGCGTTTTCCGACCAGAGGCCCCACTTTTGCGTGACGGAAGTACCACGGCATAGCGTCTCCGCCGGAACCGGAGTATTCATTGATCATCATCACTTTCGGCCCCTGGATGGAGCCCTGCGGTGTTCGATAAATCGCGCCATAGCGCGGAGCCCAATAGCTCAAGAGTTGCCGCCCCAGTACCTGGATGATGTAATCCGCCGCCTGGCCGCCGCTATTGAAACGCTCGTCGATAACTGCACCTTCTTTTTCCGTTTGCGCGAAGAAATAGCGCGTGAAATTTGTCAGGCCTCCGTTCGCCGTGTCGGGCAGGTAGACGTAGGCGAGTTTGCCGCCGCTCATCTCGTCCACTTTCTTGCGATTGGCTTCGATCCACGCCAGCGTCCTCAAACCGGCCTCGGTTGCGGTAGGAATGACGCTCACCTCTCGTGAATTCGCGCCGGATGCATCCGATGCAACCTTCAGCACAACGCTTCTTCCCGACGTTCCTTCGAGAAGCCGGTAGATGTCGTCATTGCCGCCGAGATCCTCGCCGTTGATGGCCAGAATGTAATCGCCTTTCGCAACCTTGACTCCGGGCTGCGCCAGCGGCGCACGCAACTGCGGGTCCCAGGCGCCACCGGGATAGATTTCCTTGATGCGATAGCGCCCATTACTGATCTCGAAATCGGCACCGAGCAGTCCCCCTGGAACTCGCGTAGGCGCCGGCATGGTCCCGCCACCACCGCGCAAGTGGCCGACCGTAAAGCTGCCGAGCATTTCCTGAAAGATGTAATTCAGATCGGAGCGCGATTCGAGCCGATCCAGGTAAGGCTCGAACTGCTTCTCTTCGGCTACGGTATCGACTCCATGGAAATGGGGATCGTAGAAAAAACTGCGCTCGATGCGCCAGACCTCGTGATACATCTGCTTCCATTCGGCTTTGGGATCCACATGAACCTGCATGCCGGTGAGCCGCAACATGCCTTCACCGGGTTTGTAGGGAACCGTCGCGGAAACAATGGCCATTTGCGGAACCGGCCGTTGTAACGGCGCCGCTGCTCCTGGAGCCATTGGAGGCGCGGCGATTTCAATCAGCATCTTCTCGCCGTCTTCGGAGAGGTCGAAGGAGGCGATATTGTCCGCCATCCTTTCCGTCTTGCGGGTCTTGAGATCGAATTTTTGCAGCGTCCGCCCGCGCATTTGCTCTTCCGGCGCAGCGCCTTCGAGCACATAGATGGTTCCGGTTTTACCGGCGCGCAGGTCCTGATAATTTCGCGCCGGTAGAGGCAGGGCGACGATGCGCGCCTGAATGTTTTCTAGATCAACCCGCGTGGGCTTGGGCTTTGGCCTCGCCTCGCTGGCTTGCCTAGCAGGCCGCTCGGGTGGTGCGGCCGCGGTTCCGGGTTTCTCTTCATCACTCTCCGGCGCAATCGGCGATGTCCCTTCATTGCTCAACACCATGGCATAAACATGCCTCGTCACCTCGTGCTCATCGCTGCTCATGTCCAAATGCGAAGTAGTCGGGCCGTAATTCGTGCTGGCTGTGAAATAAAGGTACTGCCCGTCTTTGTCGAAGGCGGGGAATCGCGCGTCGCTCATGTCGTCAGTCACCTGCGCGGTCTTGCCCGAATCGACGGAATACAAAAACATGGCATGCAGGCGGTTCGGAAGCGATCGCGTGTAGGCGAGCCACTTGGAATCCGGCGACCACGCCACATCGGAGGAAGATTCCCAGTTGTAATCGGCATCTACCTTGCTCAGTTTTCCGGTGCCGGTATCCAGGCACAGAATGTCCAGCTTATTGTCGGTAAACGCAATCAGTTTGCTATCCGGCGACCACTCCGGATGGAAGTAGTAGGTTGCGCTGTCGAACAGCGGGAACTTCTTCACCTCACCCGCGCCATTCTGTTGAGCTACGTGCAGCGCATACAATCCCGATTCATCCGAGAAGTATGCGATGTGTTCGCCATCCGGCGCCCATGCGGGCTGGCGCTCCATCACGGCCGGGGTGTTGGTGAGGTCGCGGAAATCGCCCTTCGAAGCGGGGACGGTGAGTATCTCGCCATGCGCTTCAAACAGCGCGCGCATGCCCGTTGGAGAGATGCGCGAGTAGCGAATCTCGCGGCTTACGTCCTCCAGGTGCGGGCGCACCTCGGCGAAGTCAGCCGCGATCTCGACCGAGACCTTCTTGCTCTTGCCGCTCTTGGTGTCGTAAACGAAGAGCTCGCCAAACTGGTTGTACACGATGCCGCCCGGCCCCGCACTGGCGGAACGGATATCGTAGCCGTTGTTCTTCAGTACCTCGGTTACCGCGCTGGATGCCGGATCGTAGCGGAAGAGCGTCACCGGCCCGCTTCGATCGGAAAGGAAGTAGATCTTATCGCCGACCCAAACGGGGTTGAAGTCGCTTGAACCTTCGCGCGGGATCTTGGCCGTCTTCAGATCCGGAAAGTCGGTGATCCAGATGGAGGTCGCAAGTCCGCCGCGATATCTTCGCCACGAAACGAAGTTGGTGTAATTGAACGAGAATGCGCCGCCGGTAGGGGAATAGGCGAAGCGCTTGCCATCGGGTGAAAACTCGCCCGAGTAGGCCATGGGCAACGGTAGCGCCTTGGCCAAGCCGCCATCGGCAGGGACACTGAAGAGCTGGGTATAGCGAGGCGAATTGCTCTCGCGGCCGGATCGAAAGATGATGTTCTTCCCATCGGGCGTCCAAGCCACGGCGAAGTCGGGACCAGGATGATAGGTGAGGCGCTTGGGCACGCCGCCGCTGGACGGCATCACGAACACGTCCGTGTTGCCATCGTATTCGCCGGTGAAGGCAATCTTCGTCCCATCGGGTGAAAAGACCGGATCGGTTTCCACTCCCACGCCTGTGGTTAGCCGTGTAGCAGCGCCGCCGGAGCGGTTCACGGTCCAAAGATCGCCAGCAAATCCGAACACGATTTGACTGGCGTTCATGGCCGGCCGCTGCAGAAGATATCCGGCATCGGGAGCCGCAAAAGCAGACGCGACAAACCCCAGGAAAACCACAAGCATTCGATTTCATAACTGCCCCTCGGACTCTTAAGATACACGGTCTGGGTCCATGGCCGAGAGGCAACGCGGATAGCAAGCGCGATCGCGTCGATTCAATTGCAAGCCGCGCTGAAAGTAGCGGGGTCTAGAGCTCGAGCCTTCCCTGAAACTCCATCTCTTTCAGGTTGAACTTCTTTCTTAGCTCCAGACGCCCGACCGACACGCGCAGTTCGACATCTTTATCGCCGAGAGTGATGGGATCGGTTTTGGCGAAATGGAGAAGAATCCTGCCATCGGTGCCTTGATTCATCTCGACTTTGGTGGGATTGATGGCATCGTGGCCGCCACGCAGCAGAGAAGCCGAGCGCATCAGCCGCTGCTGCGTTTGGTCAGCCTGATCAGGTCCATTGTCATCCGAGTCGGCGGACACAGGCCGGCGTCCCTCCCCAGCGCTTCCCGAAGGAAAACCGATCAACGCAATCACATATTCATCCAGCGGCTTAAAAGAAGATGGGTCCACGCTGTCGCCGGTCTTCTTGGCGGCTGCCAATCTGACGGGCAAGGCGCTTTGCCATTGGATGGTGACTTCGGTCTGCTGCGACGAGTTATTTCCTCGTCCGCCGCGGCCCCCGCCGCCGTTGTTGCCGCCCCAACCACCGCCACCCATGCCGCCTCCGCCGCCGCCCATACCGCCGCGACCCATGCCACCGCCGCCAATTCCGCCGGGCATCTGGCCGCCGCTTCCCCAGGTGCCTCCGTTCGACCTGCCGTTTGGAGGCGCGTTATCGCCGGGCGTTTGGTCGTTGTAGTCGCCGGAACTTCTGGAGAAGCTCGCCTTTACGGCTTTGGACCAAGGCGAGTTGTTCAAGATCCGATAAACATCGTCAGTGGACCACTGCGCGGGATCGGCTTTCTGCCAGTCGGAGAACCCCAGCAGAACAGTGCCGCCAACGACGATGGGCGCGAGAACGAATGGAAGTAGCTTGGAGCGAGTCATAAACCTCAACCTAAATTACGACGGCTGGTGTGTTCAGACAAGCGTAAACAAATGTAAAGCGACCGGTCCATTCATAACGAAGCGCAATCATCGGATCGACTCCGGCGGCGCGTGGAGCGGCTCGCCAAGGATGCCAAATGCTCCCTTACCCGGATATGCCGAAGTCAAAGAGCCTATTTACACGCCTCAGCAACCGCTCCTTGACAGTCACGGCTCGGTTCGGACTACCTCCTATATATATTCTCTGGAACAAATGGTTTGAACGGGCGTATTATATTCGTGAGCCCTATATAAGGGACTGCCGAATATGGCGACAAATTCACCGGATCAAGAGTGGAAGAAGGGAAGCGCGGAGCTGCTGGTCCTATCGCTGCTGGAGGATCAACCTCGGCATGGGTATGACATTTCAAAGCTGATTCTGATTCGATCGGGCGGCGCTTTGCGATTTCATGTCACCTCGCTTTATCCACTGCTGTACCGGCTGGAGAAGCGGGGCTGGATCGACGGCCGGTGGGTGGAGAAGGCTGAGCAGCGAAGAAGGCGTTATTACACCCTGACGCCGGAAGGTCGAAAAGTGCTTCGTTCTCAACGGAAGAGCTGGAAGGAATTTGTCGCCGCAATCGGCCGAGTTACAGGAGTCAAAAATGCCTGATTGGAAAAATATTATTCGAGATCGCATGGCTTCGTTGCGTCTGGAGGGCGCCGCTGAACTGGATCTGGCGGAGGAACTGGCGCAGCATCTCGAAGATTGTTACCGCGAAGCGCTTAGCGGCGGAGCAACCCCAGAAGAGGCGTATCGGAATGCGATGGGGGAATTGGATGACACATATCCGCTACGGGCAGATTTGAAAAGGAGTCAGCGGATGGGCAAATACCCTCCAGTGCCCGCGGGCGACGCGAGGCCAGGCAATTTCATGGAAGATCTCTGGAGAGATGTTCGTTATGCCCTCCGCACGATGGGGAAAAGCCCCCTGTTCGTGCTGTTTGTGGTTCTGACGCTGGCGTTGGGAATCGGCGCGAACACCACCGTCTTTACGGTAATCAACACGCTGATTTTGAACCCACTGCCGGTGCCGGACTCCTCCAGGTTGGCGGCGGTTGGCGAGGCGAAAGCGCAGTCGGCGAAATCGAGCGCGCTCTTGCCGATGTCCTACGCGGACCTGAAGGATTATCAAGCCAGGAACGGAGTCTTCCGCTCGTTGGCGGGCTACACCTCACCGCGCGGCGTGACATTGCAGGTAGGCCGCGCCTCGCAAGGCATGTTCAGCGAGTTGGTGACGGGCAACTACTTCTCTACTCTGGGCCTGAGTCCCGGCTCGAGGACGTTTCTTTCTGCCAGAAGAGGACAGCGCTCCTGGCGCGCACGCGGTCGCAGTCATTAACTACGGCACTTGGCAGGCGCACTTTGGCGGCACGGCTGACATCGTGGGCAAAACACTACGGCTTAATAATATTGTCTTCACTGTTGTCGGCGTCGCGCCGCCCCAATTCATTGGAATCAATGCCGTGTTCGGCCCTGACTTATGGATACCGGCCGCCATGGCGGAACAGTTAATGCCGAATGAGATGCAGAGTGTGTTCAGCGATCGCAGTAAAGCCCTTTTCCAGGGCGTGGGGCGGCTAAAGACTGGCGCCACGCGACTGCAGGCGCAAGCCAATATGGCGACCATCGCGGCGGATTTGGCGCGTCAATATCCGGCAACAGATGAGGACCACACGGCGACGGTGCGGCCGATACGCGAGGCGCTGTTCGCCAGCTCCTTTGGCCCATCGACGCCAATTGTGTTCGTCAGCGCCGGGCTGTTGATCGTGGTGGGAATAGTATTGCTCATCGCGTGCTCTAACGTGGCGAACCTGCTGCTGGCGCGCTCCGCGGCGCGGCAACAGGAGATGGCGGTCCGCTTAGCAATGGGGGCAAGCCGGCGAAGACTAGTGCGGCAACTTCTCACGGAGAGTGTGTTTCTAGGATTTCTCAGCGGCGTAGTGGGAGTTTTTATCGGTTATGCGGGATTGCATCTCTTGTTCGGGGCGTTACCATCAGCCGCAAATTTCATAGCCCCGAAGCTGGACGCAACGGTGCTTGTTTTTGCACTGGCCGTCTCCTTGGCGACAGGCTTCCTGTTCGGCACTATTCCGGCGCTAAGGGCCTCACGCGTGAGCGTGGCGGAAACGCTGAAAGAAGAAGCTCGCACGACAGGGAGAGCCCGAAGGCGGGTTACGCTGGCAAACGCTCTGCTGGTGGGTCAGGTAGCATTTTCGTTTCTGTTGCTGGTGACGGCAGCTCTGTTTCTGCGAAGCATCGGGCGAGCGTACGGCCTGGATCCAGGCTTCCAAACTGCACATCTAGCGATCTTCATGACAAATCCGGGACAGGCAGGATACGGAAAGCCGCAAGGTAGAGCGTTCTATAAGGAGGTGCGCGAGCGCGTAGCAAGGATGCCAGGAGTCGAGTCCGTTTCGTGGTCTTCGAACATACCGCTGTGGGCGCGAACGGTGAATGGACTGCAAGTGGAAGGACGGCAACAAAGGTCCCGAGCAGACGTAATTACAACAATCGTGACCATAGTAGACCGCGATTATTTCGAGACAGCAGGGGTGACGATCGACCGCGGGCGCGCCTTTACGAATGTCGACCAGGAGAACTCCGTTCCCGTTGCCATCGTCAATCAGAAGATGGCGCACGATTATTGGCCGGGCGGAGAAGCGTTGGGAAAGCGCATTCAGCTTCCGGGTGAGAAACAGATGCGGCAAATTGTGGGGATTGCCAGAACGGCAAATTACACCGCTTGGGGAGAGCCGCCGCAATTGTGCGTTTATGAGCCTCTGGAACAAAACTATTCGGGCGCCATGACGCTATATGTGCGCAGCAAGGGAGACCCGCAAGAGCTGCTGGTGGCGGTTCAACGCGAGGTGCACGCCGCCGGGCCTCAAATCCTGATCAGCGCAAGAACCGGGCGCGCGATCGTCGACGGAGGCTTGTTTGGGCCCAAGGTGGGAGTAGCGTTGCTGAGCGTGTTCGGACTGCTGGCGCTGGGGTTGGCAAGCATCGGATTGTACGGGATCATGGCGTATTCGGTGAATCAGCGAAGACGGGAGATCGGGTTGCGCATGGCTCTGGGCGCAGCGCGGCCCAGCGTGCTTCGACTGATTCTTAAACAAGGCATGTCGCTGGTCGCGCTGGGCGTGCTGATTGGCTTGGGAGCGGCGCTGCTGGTGGGACGCTTGCTGAGCAGGATGCTATATGGCGTGAGCGCGAGCGATCCGCTAAGCGTAGCCGGAGCGGCCGTGGTGTTATTGGCGATCGCGCTGTTGGCGTGTTATCTGCCGGCGCGCTGGGCGAGCCGAGTGGATCCACTAGTGGCCTTGCGTGAGGGATGACCGCCTGAAACCACGGCGTGTGGTTATTGCCGCGGGGTGATCATCGGCGGCACAGCTCTGATCATGAGCCCCCAGATAGCCATTGGCGGCATCAACGAGACAGCCGCGACGATGTTATTCGCGACTCTCTTTCTATGCGCCTTAATCAAAGCATTCTTCGCCACGCGGCGCATCACGCATTTGACGCCTCACGAGTTTTTCGGCACCGCCTTTTGGCTTGGTTTCACGATCAGCTTGATTGCGGCTGAGATCTGGATCAATTACACGAGAGCGGCCTCGCGGCCTATTGATAGGGGAGCGGGCGTCACAACTATGGCGTTGCGACAATCGCACTCAATTTCCCACTTTCCGCCTTCCACGGCGGCGGCCCGAAGTCCTTTACCATGGCTTCTGAATAGTTGCGCGGACAGCCTGCGGTTGCCAACTTCAGCTTTAAACAGAGCATTAGGTAGAATATCTTCCGAGACATTGCCGAAACAATTTTCCAAGCGAATCGATTTGCTGCAAGGCACTCTGGATATGCTAATCCTACGTACGCTCCTGTTCGGTCCGGCGCACGGGCATCAGATTGCGAAGCACATCCAAGGCACGACGGATGACCTGCTCCAGGTGGAGCATGGATCACTGTATCCAGCGCTGCACCGCCTTGAGCGTAAAGGCTGGCTGGCAGCCAAATGGGAACCGGCTGCAAAGGATCAAAAGCGCGAATTTAAATACTACCGGCTAACGCCTACAGGAAAGAAGCAGCTTGCAGTGGAAGAATCGAAGTGGAAACAAATGGCGAGCGCGATCGCTCGCGTCATGTGGCCCACCGAGGAAAGCTGATAGCGTTCGCCGCTTCAACACCCGTGAGCAGACTTGGCGGGCTATTGAAAACGAGTAACCGGCGCATTCGCCGCCAAAGCAAGATACCCTTTGTCGACGGCTTCGGTTTCGAGCTGCCGCACCAGGCTAGCGGATTCAAATGTTCCTTCCGATCGCGATTCGTTTCGGGCGGCGGTCAACTGGATCTGAAGGGCGAGCTGAACGTAACCAGCTTTGCGCGCTTCGTCGGCAAGCGCGGCCAAGGCGGCGGTCGAGTCATCCATCTTAGTTCGCGCCGCCACATCGACGAATCGCGCTTCCATGCGCGAGATCGCCATGTCCTGTGTCTGTGAAACGGACATGGCGCGAGTCGCCATTGCCCGAGCTTCGTCCCGCGTCCCTGTTCAAGCAAAATTAATGCGAGCAACGATTCGGCGCGACTTTCACAATCCCTCGCGTGGGCTTTCCGGGCGTGTTCAGCCGCCGCTCGCGCCAGGGTTCCGGCTCCGGGATCGGCAGCATCGAAGGCGATCACGGCGCGAGCAAATTCTAAACCAAGGTCGTCTTCACTGCCCGGATTGGACGCGGCCGCCTGCAATACATGCTGCGCGGCATTCCGTTCGCCTGTGTCGGCCAGCGCGATAGCCAAATCGGCGCTCGTGAAAGCAGCGTTCGGTAAGAAAGCCGGCCAGCCGGGGTTCGATCCGCGCGCCGATCTGAACAACGATGGCGTGATCAACGTGATCGATTTGAGCATGGTCTCGCGAAATCTGCTTCCGGGGACAACTTGTCAATGAGACCAGCCGTGAGGTACTTGCGGACGGCCGTCCTCGTCGCAATTGCAAGCTGGCTCAGCGCGATGGGCCAGGCTCGTGGCGATGTTCTGGTGAGTATCACGACGCCTTCAACAGCCGCCCCTTCCAGCCCGCCAGCGGCGGAGGTCGACATCTCGGATGTCGCCGATCTGTACGCCCTTCCAGTTCGATCTAAGCTTCGATCCGACGGCGCTTCAGGCTAGCTCGGAATCGGAAGGATCGTTTCTGGCAAACGGCGGCGGCACTTATTTTGTTTGCGGCACAATCGACAACACAGGCGGCAGTGTTGCCGGTACAGCGGATACGCTGGTCAGCGCTGTCCCAGGTGTTTCGGGCGCGGGTACGCTGGCGACGGTCAACTTCAGCACGGCAGCGGACGGCAGCAGCACGCTTTCTCTGTCGAACGTTATTCTGCTCGACTCGAACCTAAATCAAAATCCCGTTCGACACTGCATCCGGTTACGATTCAGACGGGTGGTACACCGGCGACTGCGCCTGAACCCAATGCTATGCTCCTGACCGTGCTCGGCTTCGCCGCTGTTTTTGTCTGTGGGAATCGCAAGCTGCGCTGGCGCGCAGTACGCGCCGGTTAATCGGCAGAATTTTCCGGCCGAGGTAGCGGTAGACTGCCGCTAACGGACAGAAATTTGCGCTAACTTCATTAGAGTCACAGATGGACAGAAATCCCATGAAGCACAATGCACGCCGACGCGAACACCATCGAGTGGCTTGAGACCACCTGGCACGACTTGCGCTACGGGCTTCGTCAGCTCTGCAAAACTCCCGTTGTCGTGACCGTGGCCGTGCTGTCCCTCGCGCTTCCCGGCACGCCGAGCGGCTAGAATCGATCCGATGCGCGCGCTTCGGCAGGAGTAGAGCCGAGACGATTGCTTGTCCATCAATACTGCAGAAGAGCGAAAACGTCCCGGCCTGCTAATTTTTGCCGTCCGTTTAAGAAAGTCAGTTCGATTACAAAGCCAAGCCCGGCGACTTTTCCGCCGAGCAGCTCGACCAGACGCGCGACCGCAGACGCTGTTCCACCTGTGGCCAACACATCATCGATGATAAGGACGCTTTGTCCAGGTTCGATGGCATCCGCGTGGATTTCAAGTTGATCGGTGCCGTATTCGAGCTCATAATCAACGCTTCGGACGAGACACGGAAGCTTCTTGGGCTTGCGCACTGGAACGAAGCCGGCTCCGAGCGCGTGCGCCATGGCGGGCGCAAAAAAATAACCACGCGCTTCGATACCAACGACTATGTCTATCGGCGCGTTGGCGTAATGCTGCTGAAGGGAGTCGATGGTCTCGCGAAAACCCTGCTTGTCTTTGAGCAGGGTGGTGATGTCGTAGAAATTGATGCCGGGCTTGGGGAAGTCGGGAACTTCCCGGATTAATTCTTTTAGGTGATTCGCGTTGGGAGCCACGCTAGAGGCGAGAGCAGACACGCGCCGATTTTAGCAAGGCGCGCGGGCGACTGTGTTATGGTTCGCGAGGCTGTTGTCCAAACACATTAGCTAATTCAAGGATGGCGAGAGCGATTTTTAGCGGGAGCCGCCGGCTGTGGCTCCCGAACGGAAAAACGTTGCTTTAGAAATGCAGCTTCAACGCGAGCTGAATGATGCGGTTCGTGCCCAACTGGCCGGGCCCGGTGGATTGAGTACCGGTGATGCGGCCGAAGCTGGAGCTGCTTAAGTTGCCCGAAGGCGCACCGAAGTTGGTGTGGTTGATGATGTTGAATCCTTCCGCGCGCGCCTCCAACCGCCATCGCTCCGTGATCGCGAAGATACGGCTCACCGAAGCGTCGAACTCGAATGTTCCGGGGGTATAAACCGAGTTGCGACCTACGTTGCCGAAAGTTCCGGTCGCGTTCTCCACAAAGGCGGAGCCGTTCAGGTACTGGGGCAGATTCGGTCCCCAACTGGAATTGTAGGCATCCAATAAGACCTGGTTAGGCCGATCCTGAAGCGGCGACAAACCAGTCTTGGAATTGTCCTGCCCCGAGGTGATGTTGAGTGGCAGCCCGGTGTGAGCTTGAATGATGGGAGCAATTTGCCAGTTCCCGAGAATGTGTCCCCAGAAGGCGCCGCCGACGTGCGGACTGGTGCCAACAAAGGATGCATTGAAGATATGGCGCACATCGAAATCGCAGGGACCACGATCCTGTCTCAGGTTATAGGGATTCTCGAAGGTCGCGCCGGTGATCTCGCCCTCGAAATCAGCCTCGCTGGTGCAATGCGAAAAAGTGTAATTAGCGAGAAGAGTGTAGTTGTGGCTGAAGCGGTGCTGAATGGAGGCGAGCAAGCCGTTGTAATCGGCATTGGCGCCGTCGTCCGCTATGGGCAAATTGCCGATAGCGGCGCCTTGCGTCGGATTCAGCAGCGAAAGCACACGCCGATTCTGAGTGCTGAGGGAGCTGCCCGGGATGTAGACCGCAGGGTTGGTCTCCTGGCCGGCCCAAATATGCGTGGTCTTGTTTCCAATGTAGTTCAAGGTCGCCAGCCACTCACCGCCGAATTGATGCTGATAACTGGCGTTGTATTGGCTCATGTAGGTGGGCTTGATATTCAGCGGCATCAGAACGTAGAGCGCCGCTGAGGAGGGGAAGAAGGGCTTGTTACTGGGGAAGGGATTGCCGCCTGGATAAGTGATCCATGGATTGGTCAACGTTCCATAGCCATTCGGCCCGGTGGAGAGCACTCCTTTGGAACTAAGAGCAAAACTTTCGTCAATCTCATCCACGAAGGGTGGATTCGACTGCACCCGTTCATCGAAGAACAATTCGCCCGTGTCGTAGAGAATCGCTCCGCCAAGGCGGATTGTGTCATGCCCGCTGTGTCCGGGAGCGAATACTAATCCGAGGCGGGGAGAAAAGTTCGTGAACTTGTCGTGAACAAAAGCCTTCGGAACACCGGGGTCGCCGAAGTAGAGCATTCCGGCGGGAGCGTTGGGATAGACCGTGCTGTGAATATTATTCACGAAGTTGGAGAGACTAAACGTACTGCCACGCCCGAAGGCGTCTTGCGGGAACAGCATTGGTTCCCAGCGGACACCGGCTGTGACGGTGAAGTGCTCGTTCATGCGAAACGTGTCTTGCACATACAGGCCGGGACTCGTCTGGCGATTAGCCGTCGCCTGCACTTTGCTTTGCGAAAAGGTAGATAAATCGCCGAGCATGAAGTCTGCCAAGTCGTCACCGCTGAGGCTCTGGGTGAATCCATACGTTCCATCCAGATCGTAGTTGTTGTCAAAGTTTCCTTGCGTGCGAATGATATCCGCGCCGAACATGATCTGATGACGTCCGCGAACCAGCGTCATGTCATCGGTGTACGACCAGGTATTGGTGTTGAAGTAGGCGTGATTGCAAGTTCCGCAGTAGGTACTGAAGTAGCCGGTGACCGACAAGGCAAGAAAATCAGGATCCTGGGAGAAGACTTGCGACCCAATACTCTGTGGGCTGATACCTTGCGCAGCGGGGCCGCGATTGTCGCGCCGGCGCTCGAACGTAAAATGCGCTGAATTCAGCGTGGTGGGGCTAAGGGTGTAATTGTCGCCGAGCGTGATGGTCTGGGCGCGTTCCGAATTGCCGGGGTTGGTGGTCACCAGCGCATTGCTAGGAGAAAAGCTCGCGGCCAGATCGTAATCGTCGATGAAGTAGCGGCCAAACAAGGTATGTTTCGAGCTGATGATCCAGTCGACGCGTCCGATGGTTTCATACTCGTTGTTATTGGCGGGAATACCGTAGGTCACCTGGCCACACTGATTAGTGGTTTGGGGCAGGAACTGCAGCATTTTGAGGGCTGCGGGGTCAAACATCGAGACTGGAATCTGATTTCCGGCGAACGGCGCCCCCGTGAACGGATTCTTGAGCTGTTTGGTCGTATGGTTGGAGGTGCAGGATGGACCATCAATGGCAGAAAAATTGCCTGCCACCACTGCCGCGGTAGGCACAAAAGCGATCGTGGAGGGCGGATTGGTGCGCGTTGGCGTACCCTGAAATCCGCCGAAAAAGAACAGCTTGTCCTTGATGATTCTGCCGCCTAGGGTGCCGCCGTATTGATTCCGTTTCAGAGTGTCCTGGGCAGTAGCAAAATAACCGCGCGCGTTGAAGTCGCCATTGCGCAGGTAATCGAAGAGATCGCCGTGAAAGCTATTCGTGCCCGAGACAGTGACCGCATTCATGACTCCGCCGGGATGCGCACCGTACTGCGCTGGGAGAGTGCTGGTTTCGACGCTGAACTCCTGCAGAGCATCCGGAAACGGGAACGGCATGTTTACGTTGGTGAAAGTGTCGACGTTGTAACCACCGTCGAGGAGATAATTCGTTCCGTTGGCTTGTCCGCCCCCGACGGAAATGGTAGTCGAGCTGTAAAAATTCTTGCTGCCGGTCAGGTCGCCGCCGGCGGGACTGACCGTAATGGCCGCTCCCGATAAGAGAATCAACTGGGTCGCATATCTGCCGTTCAAGGGCAGATCGTTGATCTGCTTCTGGTTGATGACCTGCGACACGTTGCTATTGCGGGTCTCGACCATGGCAGCATTGGCCTGCACCTCGACGGTTTCCGACACATTGCCGAGCTGCATGGTGACGTTGTCGTCAACAGCTGCTGCCGACCTGTAATTCGATACCGTTTTGAACGTAGTCTTTGAACCCGGCGCTCTTCACTTCCAGCCGATATGGCCCTACCGGCAAGTCGGTGAAAACATAATGACCGCTGGCATCGGTGACAGTGGTATGGGTCACTTGCTTTTCGGTTTCGGTCATAGTGACGGTGGCGTTGGCGACAGCAGCGGCAGTGGGATCTGTCACCAAGCCGGCAACGCTGCCGCCCGCTACGGCCTGCCCGAAGGCCGCCGGGACACATAAACCGAGACCTGTAACTAATAGGACGACAGACGCGATCCTAAAACGAACGTGGTTCATTCTCTACCCCTTTAAAGCAATCGGTAGCCGGATTCTGCCCTGACGAATCCAGGCGCGGTTATACCGGAAGTTGCTTCTAATTATCCTAATCGGAGCGTTTGGATCAAAGCAAATAAACTCAAACCACCGTTTAGGGAAATTAAACGAGCAGGCGGCAAAGCAATTCGTTGACTTCGGCAACCGCTCCCTTTGGTCACGGCTCAGTTCGGGCGTGCCCGCTGGTCCAGTGGCTGACCCTTACCAGACAACCAGAATTCCAGTTTGGCCTGCAGCTCGGTTTCCCGGACGGGCTTCGAGAGATAGTCAGTCATACCGGCAGCGAGGCAGGCAGCGCGATCCTCCGAAAACGCGCCAGCCGTCATAGCAATGATGGGCACTTGCGCACCGTATCCGCCCAAGGAGCGGATGTGGCGAGTGGCTTCGAAGCCGTCCATTTCCGGCATCAGGCAATCCATGAGCACGAGATCGTAGCGTTTAGATCCCATGGCGGCAAGCGCCTCGAATCCGTTACTCGCGACATCGGCACGGTAACCCAGGCTCTTCAGAAGTAGCAGCCCAACCTTCTTATTAATGCTGTTGTCCTCGACCAGCAAAATGTTTAAATTCTTCTCGCCGGCGCTGCTTCGGGACAATGTGGCAGGGGAATTGAGTTGCGGGACAGCGCCGTTCGAAGGAAGCACCGCAATCGTGAACCAGAAGGAGGAGCCTTCGCCGGGCCGGCTCTTTACGCCGACCGCGCCGCCCATCAGTTCCGCCAGGCGCTTGCAGATGGCGAGGCCCAATCCGGTACCGCCGAATCTCCGCGAGGTGGACGCTTCGGCCTGGATGAACGGCTGGAACAGTTTTGCCTGCTGCTCCTCAGTGATTCCGATCCCTTGGTCAGTAACCGAGAAGCGCAACTGGTATTCACCCTTTCGAAAGCCAGCAAGTTCGGCCTTGAGCTCGATCTTTCCCCGCTCGGTGAATTTGACTGCGTTGCCAAGCAGGTTCAGCAGGATTTGACGCAGACGCCCGGCATCGCCTCGCACCGCCAGCGGGACCGCCGGATGGATGTCGAACAGTAGTTGCAGCGATTTCCGCGCGGCCGTTCCTTTGACGATCTGAATGGCCTCTTCCATAACGCTCTTTATTTCAAACTGCTCACGCTCGAGTTCCAGGCGGCCGGCGTCCATTTTCGAGAAGTCCAGAAGCTGGTCAACGATCGAGAGCAGCGCCTCGCCGGAGTTGCGGATGGTCTCGACACAGTCGCGTTCGGAAGACCCCAGCTCTTTATTCAATAAAATGCCGGCCATTCCCAGAATGCCGTTTAGAGGAGTCCGGATCTCGTGACTCATCATGGCCAGGAAATCGCTTTTGGTCTGGGCAGCGGCTTCGGCATCCCGCGTGGCTTTGGCCGACTGATCGAGCCGCCGGTTTAGCTCCTTCGCGCAGTGCTCCAGATCTTGCCGGGAGGATTCGGCCTCGATCAGGTACTGCAGCATGTCTGAGCCGGTACACCTTTGCTCAATCAGGCCAACAGATTGCGATAAGCTGTGTGGCCGAAACTCGTCTTGCGCCGCATTCGGCTCTTCGAGAAGCAGTAGGCCTGCATCACGATCTGTCATAGAGGGTCGCAAAGTGAACGGCGGATCTCGTCGCCCGGAAGAAGAACGTCTCCTCAGGCTAGTTACCTCTTCGGCAGTGGCTCCACGGGTTTGTAGAGTCTCAGTACTGGTTCCAGCAATTTCTCTCGCTTAAACCGTTAGGGGTAGGTCTGCAAATATAAAAGCTAATGCCGAAGCTGTCCCTGCGCGCCAAGCTGTGGAATTGGACGGGCTTCCGCAATCGCGAGGATCAGCTCCTCATTTTATTGAGCTTGGTGATCGGGGTGATCGTCGGGCTGACAGTGGTCGCATTTATCCTGCTCACCGGGCGATTGGCGGCGCGCATGTATCCGCCCGAAAGCGCGGCTTGGCGCCGGGTGTTGGTACCGGTGATCGGAACGCTGGTCAGCGGGTATTTACTGTTCCGTTACTTCCCCAATGCACGAGGAAGCGGAATTCCGCAAGCGAAGTTCGCGCTGTTCATTCAGGACGGATATATTTCGCTACGTACCGTGCTGGGCAAATTTCTGTGTTGCTCGATATCGCTGGCCAGCGGCATCGCTCTGGGGCGCGAGGGCCCGTCGGTGCAAATCGGAGCGGGCATCGCGTCCGTGTTGGGCAGGCGCTTCGGGCTAAGCAAGGCGGGCGTGAAGGCGCTGGTACCGGTGGGGTGTTCGGCCGCATTGGCGGCAGCGTTCAACACCCCCATTGCGGCCGTGCTGTTTTCACTGGAAGAGATTCTGGGCGATCTGCACGCGCCGGTGCTTGGATCGGTGGTTCTGAGTTCGGCGACGTCCTGGATGGTGCTGCACCTGGTTTTGGGCGATGAGCCGCTGTTCCATGTACCGTCCTATCAATTAGTCAACCCGCTCGAGTTCGGCATTTACGCGATTCTCGGCGTGGTGGGCGGTTTGGGGTCGGTCTGCTTCGTAAAGTTGCTCTTGAACTTGCGCGTCTGGTTCAGAAAGCTGCCAGCCTCCAGCGCTTGGCTTCAACCTACGGCCGGAGGCCTGCTGATGGGCGTGTTCGCTTTATTCATGCCGCAGGTGCTGGGCGTCGGCTACGACTACGTCGACCGCGTGCTCACCGGGGATTTTCCGGTTAAGATTGTGGCGCTGCTGGCGATCATGAAGATTATTGCGACCCCGGCGTGCTATTCATCCGGAAATGCCGGCGGCATCTTCGGCCCGAGCCTCTTCATCGGCGCCATGATCGGCGGAACTGTCGGCAGTGTCGCCCACACTTTGCTCCCGGGCCTGACGGCGAACCCCGGGGCCTACGCTCTGGTCGGAATGGGAACCGCATTCGCGGGGATTGTGCGGACGCCTTTGACTTCCGTCATCATGATTTTCGAGATGACGCGCGATTACACGATCATCGTGCCGCTGATGATTTCGAATTTGATCAGCTTTTTTATTTCTCAGCAGCTTCAGCACGAACCTATTTATGAAGCGCTCGCTTTGCAGGAAGGCGTTTATCTGCCCACGGGCGAATCGCGCGAAGAACTGGCGGGCATGCGCGTCAGCGAGGTGATGCGCACCGATGCGGAGCCGCTGCCGGCCGGAGCGGACGTGGCGGCTGCCAAGCTGCGCTTCGAACAGGAGAAATGCAACTCGTGGCCCGTGGGCGATGGCAACTATCTTCAGGGCGTGATCAGTAGACACCAGATAGACGCGATCGAACCACCGCCGAACACGATGCGCGACGTTATTCATGCAAACGGAGAGTATCCGTTCGTCCACTCCGACCATCCATTGAGTCATGCGCTAGAGCGAATGCGCACCAGCGGGGTGGATGTCGTCCCAGTCGTCAGCCGCGCCAATATTCATCAGATGTACGGCATCGTCACTCTTGCGGGCATTCTGGCGACCTACGGCGTGGCGGGGACGGCCCCGGCGATTCCTTGAGATGGCAACTCCGAACCAAACACATCCAAACCAAGGCGGCGCCTTAATAAAAGGCCGGGCTCCAGCGCTTGAATTGATCCTTATTGTCGCGATGATTATCGCAGCACTGGCTACGGCGGATTCATTTCTGGCGAAAACCCAGCAGGCCGAGATACAGGGCGAGGCGCAACGCTCCTATGTCAAGGGTCTCAGTCTCCTGAAGGCCGGAAAGGCGAGTGAAGCTGTCGATGCGCTGCGTAAGGCACATACGCTGGAGCGCGCGAATCTGGATTATGAGCTTGACCTGGGCACGGCTTTAATGGGAGCCGGGCAAATTAATGAAGCCGCGCCACTGCTGAACGAGATTCTCGAGGAAGAGCCAAATGACGGCCGGGCGAATCTCATTGCCGCCCGCTTGATGAGCGCGAGAGGCAAGAACGTTGACGCAGAATCTTATTATCACCGGGCGATCTACGGCGAGTGGCCTGACAATGCGCCCGCTCATCAGGTGTCGGCGCGGCTGGAGCTGATTCATTTTTTAATGGCCCACGGCCAACAACAGGAATTGCTGGCCGAGCTACTTCCGCTGCAAGAAGTAGCGGGCAAAGATCCGCAGCTTCAAGAGAAGTTGGGACATCTATTTGAGTTGGCCGGCTCGGCATCACGGGCGGTAGACGTTTATCGCGGGCTGATCCAGCATCACCGGGACAGTGCCGAGGTGTATGCCGGATTGGGAGAAGCGGAGCTGGACCTGGGCCAATATCACGACGCGCATTCCGCTTTTATGGCGGCATCGTCACGCCAGCCCAATGACACATCGATTCGCCAACGCCTGGATTTGGCGACCCGGCTGACGGCATTGGATCCTACTCCGCGGTGGCTCTCTTCACTGGAAAAATATCGCCGAAGCCTCCGTATTCTGCAGTTGGCGAGCGCCGATCTTAACCAGTGCATGGCGAATCACCCAGCCGCAAATACGGATGACACCAAGCAACTGCTGGCCACCGGGGACGACGCGATTCCCGGCAAAATTCCCGCGCATGTCACGAATGAAATGGCGGAAAGCGTGTTGGGTGTTGCCCAGCGGATATGGCAAGCGCGGCTTAAGACATGCGGCCAGCCTGATGCGGCGGAGGACGAACCATTGCGGCTGATTATGGCCAAGCTGGCGGGTAGCGGACCGGAAAAGCTGGTGGTCTGGCGGGTGTATGGTAAATCGGGTGAAAGAAATCTGACGTGACGCGAAGAGAATTTGTAGAGATGACAGCCGCCGCGGCATTGCCGAGCTATCGCATTTTAGACCCGCATGTACACGTGTGGAAACACGACGCCTCGTTTCCGTTCGCGACGGGGGCGAAAGTGCCCGATTACGATGCCACTCCGGAAATGCTTCTGGAGCTCATGAAGGCGAACGGCGTGGCTGGCACGGTGATTATTCAGGTGATCCACTATCGTTATGACAACAGCTACCTGGCGGCAGTCTTGAAGCAGTATCCAAAATATTTTCAGGGGGTGTGCCGGGTCGATCCGCTGGATGCGGCAGCGCCCGACCACCTCTCGCGTCTATGCGAAGAGCAAGGCTTTCGAGGCGTGCGCTTAAGTCCGGCGGCCGATGCGAGTGGCGACTGGATCAACGGACCGCTGATGATCCCGCTATGGGAGCGCTGCGGCACTCTGGGCGTTCCGATGACGCTGCTCGCGCCCATTAGCCGTGTTCCGGATATCGGGAAGCTGGTCGACAAGTTTCCACATCTCACGGTGGTGATCGACCACATGGCCGATTGCCCCGTCGATCATCCCGAAGAGCTGGAGAAACTCATCGCGCTGGTTCGCTATCCCAAGGTGTTCGTGAAAATTTCGCACACCTGGTCGCTGTCAAAGGAGCGCTATCCATGGCGCGATTCGCAACGGCTGGTGAAGCGCTTGTACGATACCTTTGGACCGCAGCGGCTTATGTGGGCCACGGATTGGCCGATTGCGAATAATCTCGCGACCTATGCGCAGCGCTTGACCGTAGTGCGCGACGATATGGCATTCCTCAGCGCGGACGATAAGAGCTGGATACTCAGCAAGAGCGTGGAGCGGGTCTGGCCTTTTCGCTAAGATTTAGCTAACATAAATTAACTAAGCATATGAAGAGCGTGGTTACCATTCATCAGGCGAAGACTAATCTCTCGCGTTTAATCCAGAAAGCTTCCGGCGGCGAAGAAGTGATCATTGCGCGCGGTTCAAAGCCAGTTGCCCGGCTGGTGTCGTTTGGTGAGACCAAGGGTAAACGACAACCCGGCTCTTTGAAGGGCAAACTGGTGGTTGGGGCCGAATTTTTCGAAGCTCTGCCCGGTGATGAACTGTCCAATTCACCGAACCATTTCGGGCGCGGAGCGAGTTAAACCAGAGCAGCGACAGTCTCAATGGACACTGATCTCATCAGAGAGACTTCAGTGAGGATCCCGTGAAGCGTACCTGTCTTCAGTGGATCGTGCAGCGGAACGGTAATTGAATGGGCGGGAGGTCCCTCATGCCGCAGACGGACATGGCTGCCCCTTTGACGAACGATCGCATAGCCCAAATGCTCAAGCGCGCGAATCAGCCGATCCGCAGATACACCGCGCGGCAGCTTCACGCGGCTTCCAGGGGTATCAATTCGTCCTTAACGTAGTGCAGTTGCGCAAGCCGCGGGCGCGTTGGAGCGGTTTCAAAGTGAACAGATATGGCCTCGAGAACGTTGCCACGGAGTTCTTCCCAGGTCTCCGCTTCCGTGAAGATTGCATGCCCGAGCGCACGAGCCCAATAGCCACCCTCCTCCGCATCGCGAACCTCGAAAATCAGCTCCATATCGGTAGGTTAGCTGACTGGCGATTGGAGTTCATTGGAAACGCTTAGTACTTCTTCAAGAACGCTTCGACGCTCGGCTCTTCCGCGGCTTTCTCGGCGATGCAGACGTCGATACTCTCGAGTACCTGCGAGAGGGCACGGGGCGCGCCGGTAAATTTGTCAACGCGAGATTCGAAGAAGTTCTGCAATTCCTGTTTGGACTCGGAGCTGCAGTAGCTTGCGCCTACCTGCGGGAAAACCGCGCCCGCATCGAAGCCACCGCCCGTCGGCCGTTTGCTGGCAATCTCATCGAAGTGCGCCTTCATGAAATCCAAAGGGAGTTTGCGAGTTGCTTCCGAGCCTTGGCCCGCAAATAACAGGCCGAGCCCTTCCATGAACGGGATCTGCCCGGAGAGCGCGGCCTGCATGCCCGCTTCAATGCGCGCCGCGGTCGCGGAAGGACCCCATAACCCCGATGATCCTCTGCCGTTCCTGCCGGTCTTTGGCTTTCTGAAACTCCGCCAGGAATCGTTCGAACAGCGCCTTGTCGCCATAGTAGGCGGCCGTTCCCAATACAGCGCCCAGCATGTTTGGCTGGATCGAATTATGGTCCTGAAACCACTTTTCGGTCAGCTCGCGCGCCTGCTTGGCCAATTCCTGATCCCCGGCATAGGTCGCGACGACGCGCAGCAGCGTGGGGCGAAGTAAGCGGATGTCATCCGATTCACCCGGCTTCGGCGTCCATCCCAGGTCGAGAGCGCGCGCCTGGAAGTTTTTCAACAGAAATCGTCGATAATTGGGCCACAACTCCTCAGGTACCAGATGAAGACGCGGTTGCAAGGCGAGCGTGAGCGCGCTCTGGACCACAAAATGTTCGGGGTCGTTGTGAAATGTCTGCACCAGCCCCAGAGCATCGCCAGCCGGCAACTTGCCTGCGTTCGAAAGAGCCGCGGCGTTCCCCATGAAATCAGCCCGCTCGGGCGCGCTCAAGCGGTGCTCGACGTCACCCTGCGTGAGCGCCGACAGCAGCCCACCTTGATAATCCACGCGATAATAGCCCACCGCGTCGTTATTCGCCTGCACCCAGCTGGGACAGCCCTTTGCCTTGAGAGTCCAATCCTGGTTCGCCTGCGTCATCAGCGTGCATTCACTCTGGCCGGTATTGCCCGTACCGCCGCGAACACACACCGGGATCTGCCAAGTTTCGTCCGCAGACCCCTTAGAGCCTAGGGGCAGAAAGCGTTCCTGTTTAAGATGCAGTACCGCCGCGCCCTGGTTGCAATCGAGCGCCACGGAAACCAGCGGGACGCCGGCTTGATTCAGAAATGTAGAGAAGGCCTGGGTCAGGTTCTTTTTTCCGCTGGCGGAACTGACCGCGTCCAAAAACTCCGGCGCGGTGGCATTGCGAAAGGCATACTGCTTCAGGTAGCTTTGAACACCGCGGCGAAACTCCTGCGGCCCTACCCAGTTCTCAAACATTCCGATGACGGCGGCGCCTTTATCGTATGTGATGTCATCGAAGGCGTTGCTAATGTCGTCCTTGGATTTGATTTCCTGGCGGATCTTCCGCGCTGAAATCAGGCTGTCCACGCCCTCAGCCCGCAGCTTGGAACTCACATCTTCCACGCGCGTCTTCCACTCCGGTTTCCACTCGGCGAGGATCTTCTCCTCTGTCCAGGTTGCGAACGCTTCATTCAGCCAGATATCGTTCCACCAGGCGGTTGTCACCAAATCACCGAACCATTGGTGAGCCAGTTCGTGCGCGGCCACGGAGGCATACTCGCGCCGCCGGTTCTCGGTATCTTTATCGGGCTTGGCCAGAATAATGGTTTGCGCGTAGGTCACCATGCCGGCGTTCTCCATCGCGCCGAAGCCGAACGTCACCGGAATAGCGACGTTGTCGGATTTTTCATAAGGATAAGGAATGCCGAAATAATCTTCGAGGCGTGTCAGTATGGTGGCCGTGACTTCGGCGGCGTACTTGGCCTCATCGGCATGGCCTTTGGGCGTAACGATGCGAACCGGAACGTGGTTCTTTCCCGCCCTGCCCGCTTCGACAAAATCGAAGGGTCCCACGCCGAAAGCGACCAGATAACTTGGCAGCGGCTTGGTCTGTTTGAAGGTGTAAATCTTCCGGTCGCCTTGCGTATCTTCTTTCTCCACAGGCGTGTTGCTGATGGCAGCATTTTGCTGCGGCACGTCCAGCGTGAGCTGCCAAGGCACCTTATAAGAAGGCTCGTCAAAACACGGGAACGCCGCGCGCGCGTCAGTGGATTCGAACTGGGTAAACAGATAGCGGTTGCCGTTATCCTCCATGCGGAAAACGCCCGAGCTGTCTTTGTTGCGAACCGCTCCGATATAGCGAAGCTTGAGCTCTGCTGGCCCCGCAGGGAGTTGGGAATCGAACTGCAGTCCAACGAAGTCGTCACCTCCTGGAACGGTCTTCGCATTAAAGCTCTTTCCGCCGCCACTGAATGTGGCTTCCTCGATGTTGAGCTTAGTGGCGTTCAGCCAAATTGTCTGAACAGATTGTTTAATATTGATCTGAATGGCGATGGAGCCGTTAAAGTTATCCTTATCCGGATCGAGCCTCAGGTGGACCTGGTAAGCAGTGGGCGCAACGGTATCCGGCAATCGCAACTTCGGCGCTTCATCCGCTGCAAACGCGCCATAACTCAGCAGCCAACATCCGAAAACGCCTGCCAAAAGGCGGGGCAACGTTCTGGTCATACGTTGCCATCGTGACACATCGACGATGAGATTGGCGCCCGGTTCAATGAGTCTGTGCCGACCAGGCGCGTATCGATTGAATTTCTTGAGGCGGAATGTGGAGAAATTCGAGAAACTGCTGATGGTCTTGTGGCGCCGAACGCTCGAACTCTACGTGCCAGCGTTGCATATCGTTTTCACTCAGGCCGGCGGCCGTCATGATCGATACCCATTTATCCTTTGTCATAATTTTTCCCTTCGTGAAGTCTTTGGTGCTCCGAAGAAGACTGAGGATTGTCCTTTGGTGCTCGCGCAGTTTCTCAATTTCGTCGTCTAAGGACAAGAGCCGGCGTTTTAGAACGGCCGTCGCATGATCCTCCGGCCGATCCAGGATGGCGCAGATATCGGAGAGCGCAAGACCGGCCTCGCGGTAAACACAGATTTGCCGCAAGCGGCGAACGTCCGCTTCGCTATATCGGCGATAGTTGCTTTCGGTCCGAAGCGGCGGCTTAATCAGCCCGATGGATTCGTAATACAACAGCGTGCTGCGACTTAGACCGCACTGTTGGGCGAGTTTCGAGGCAGTCAACATGGGACCGTTTCAATGTGAATCCAGTTCAATGTGAACCAGTAGCTTCAGTGTGAGCCCTGCAGTTCTAGACAGGTCAAGAAGATTTTGAAGGGCGTGTCAAAAAGATCCGGGATTACCAGAGCACCTTCAGTTCGGGATAGAGCTCGAAGCGCGCGTCTGCGCCTACGAGCGTGAGGTTCTCCGATATAGCCTGGGCGATGAGCATGCGATCGAACGGATCGCGATGCTCGGGATAGGCTGGTAGCTGCGCACACGCGTCCACGTGCTCTCTACGGAGTGCCAGAATATTCGCGCCAAGGTTTTCAACTGTTTCCCACAAGCTACGGTTCGTGATGCCAGTCTTGCGAAGCTGGGGCTTTAGAGTAGCTTCCCAGGGCGTAATTACACTCACAAACAAGGTGGTGCTGGCGCGCTCAATGATCCTCTTAACAGAAGGTCGAAAATGTTTGCCGGTCGACCATGCAATAAGCGCTTGCGTGTCGAACAGAAGATTCACTCTAAGCCCTCAAACAGCGCCAGCACTTCTTCTTCTTCCCTCTTCAGCGCTTCCGGCGAACCCCAATCGTCCGGGAGATGGATGACGTCCTTAAACATTCCGTACCCGCGATTGTTCTTCCGCGGCTGCGCGATAGAAACAATCTTGGCGACTTTCTTCCCCCGGTTCATCAGAAAGACTTCTTCCCCGGACCGGGCGGCGGCGACTAGCTTCGACAGTTGATTCTTGGCCTGCTTGATTCCGACTTCCATGAAACCATTGTAGCTACTTCAGGTAGATACCTGGAACACGAATGCCGAAAGAGAAGTCCGCAGCCGATCAGGGCTAAGCCCAGCAGGCCCGCTGAAGCTGGTTCGGGGGTAGTAACGGTGGCGGTGGCTCCGCCAAGGAGGATGTTTCCGTTTAGGGAGGTGATGAAAATGTAGCGATCGCCATCCAGGCTGCTGACATCCTGATTTCCCTCAGTGGATCCGGTTATACCTCCCGGTATGGTAAAAGACTGTCCAGCCACGACAGGAGCGTTGGAACCCCAGATTTCCCATTCCTCACCGAGGGTTGTGCTCTGCGTGTTGAGGCCGAGGGTGGGACTGGATAAATTGCCAAAGTCCAGCATTATAAAGCTTCCAGGCGTGACTTCGCCCTCGCCGCTGGTGTCGTTTGTCAACCCAAGGCCGCTTTCGTCATTTGGAGGCGGAAACCCGGCGTTTCCCTTTACGGAGAGATCGACGGCTGCAACGGTGCCGGCGGCCCCCGGTTTGAAGCCCGTTGCGGTGATAGTGGGGCCAGGTCCGTTAATTGGAGCGAAGGAGTGGGTGCTCGAGCCCAGATCGCCCGCAGACCCCCCGAACGAATATTGGTACACAGACGCCGCTTGCAAGGCAGCGCCAAACACCAGCGATGCGCCTAAAAGAATCGTGACCTTCTTAATCATGAATTTCCTCCGATAGGAACTCCGAATAGAGTTTGGGGGCTAAACCGACTTAATTCAATGGCCTAGAATACGCTAAGGGAACTATAAGACCCAGGACCAGCCGGAGGTGCCAGGCGCAATTCGTGCCGAATTGTCGCCAAGTCAAAGTAATTAAAAAGATACCTGGTACTATTGCGGCGGGCGGTTCGGCTGGGTAGCACGAGGCCAGCCCCCAAGCTGAGGTGCTTGCGGGGATGGCGGCGGGGCTTGGCCAGTTGAGGAGCTTCCCTGTTGAGTTGAAGTATCAGAGTCGACGTCAGCGGTGTTCACGGGGGGTCCTGAGTCCTCGTTCACTGCGACTCGGCGGCGTTTAGGCGTTGACTCGTCCTGCGATGGAGCAGGGTCGACGGCCGTGTCGGCGGGCGCCTGGACCCGGCTGACCACCGGTCCCGTATGTTCTCCAGAATTGGCGCCGCCCGCCATATACACGCGGCGATAACGAATCTCAGCCTCTTGAAAGCGCAGCCTAGCGGTATTGGAAAGATCGACCTGCACATTGCGCTGATCCGTTGATGTAGATCCCTCCGGCAAATAAAAATAGAGCGCGTAACGTTGACGCAGTCTGGCGAGAGTGTCTTCGAGCGCCGAGGCATCATCGACTTGCATGGTGTCGCCGCCCGAATCGCGCGCGATGTCGGCTGTTCCCGCTGAGTGGGAGCGGTCTGCTGCGCCGCCGTAGCCGCCGCGACCGCCGCGGCCCAAGATGACGGGACCACTACCGGGAAAACCAATGCCACCTCCGCCTGGCCAGCCGCCGCCTCCACCTCCCCAAGTACCGCGTGGACGCCCGCCGCCGTTGATGCCCGGCGCCTCATAGGGCGCTTGCAGAAAACTGAGGACAGCGTTGGCGCGGGCAAGAGCAGCCTCAACTTGTGCTTCCTCTTCTTGATCTTGGGTCTCATCATCTGTCAAGATGACAATCGCGCGGCGGGCATCCGGCCGGGCCTCCCGCTGAACATAACTTGCCGCATCCAGCAGCGCGCGTGTTATATAGGTTCCGCCTCTGAAAGTTTCAGATCGCAGCAGGTGATTCAATGCACTGGTAACTTCGCCATGGCTGCTGCGAAAAGGCAGCCGAACACGGGCGGACGTGTCGAATACCATGATCGCTACCCGATCTTGGCCGGCGAGCACGTTCAGAGCCTGTTGCGCTGCGGAAGCAATACGTTCCACATGAGGCTGCATGCTACCGCTTACATCCAGCAACAACAGGATGTCGATGGGCATGTTCTCGCTGGCGAAATTGCGAATGGGCAGTACATGCCCACCCAATCGCAGAACGAAATCGTCGACCTGTAAGCCTGTTAGGGCGCGACCTTCGCGATCGAGTACCTGGGCATCGACGCGGGTCATAGCCACATCGCTCTTGAACACTACGGGATCGTCGGCAGCGAGCACCTGAGCCGCAGAAATGACGAGCAAGAGGACGAGTAAACGCAGCATAGTCGCAGAGTGTCCCAACCTTCTTATACGCGGCGCCAGGCGGATGCGTTTCTACGATCGCCGGTTCTGTTGGCACCGGTTTCTCTCAGCTCATGGCTGCGACTTTCGCTAGAAGCGGCTTGGGCCGGCCCAACATGTTTCCCTGCGCATAATCAAATCCGACAGTTCTAAGGCCCTGGAGGGTAGCACTATCTTCGACATGCTCGGCAATAGTCTTGATGCCCATAACTCGACCGACATGATGGATGGCTTGAACCATGGCGTAATCAATAGGATCTCCCGCCATTTTTCCCACAAAAAAACCCGCGACTTTGAGGTAGTCGATTGAGAGACTTCTCAGGTAGGCAAACGAAGACAAGCCCGTGCCGAAGTCATCCAACGCAAAAGGGCATCCCAGTTCTTTGAGCACCGAGATAAAGCGCGCGGCGTGGGAGAGATTCGCAATTGCAGTGGTTTCCGTTATCTCAATACACACTTGAGAAGCATGAACTTCCGTTCGGCGGAACTCTTCCATCACGAAAGTAAGAAAGCTCTCATCGCTTAGCGATTGTCCAGACACGTTGATTGAGTAGATGACTGGAGCTCGAGTGGGCGCGAGTGACTTAAGCGTCTCCAGGCTGTGATGAAAGACCCACCGATCGACTGCTGTCCCAAGCCCGTAGTGCTCGGCGGCAGGCATGAAATTGTTTGGAAGTACCAGACGGCCTTGCTGATCCAAAAGCCGCAGGAGTATTTCGCCGCGCTCTTCGTGTACCGGGTTCGGCCGCAGGGGAACTATGGGTTGGTAATAAAGACAGAAATCGTCGTTCCGCAGAGCGTCATTAATGCGCCCCACCCACTGCATCTCGCCATGACGTTGAACCAGCGCGGTGTCATCCAATTCGTAGACGTGCGCGCGGTTACCGCCTTCTTCTTTGGCCGCATAGCAGGCTTGGTCCGCGGCGATTAGCAGGCTCGAAACACTTTCGTTGGCTTGCGGAATCGGCACCACTCCGATACTGGCGCTAATCGTGAAAGTCTTCTTTTCCCACTCGAAACGAAAATTCTGAATCGTTCCCCGAATCAGGTTGGCGATGCGCAGCGCTGTTTCCCTTGGGCAGCCTTCAAGCAGAATGCCAAACTCATCTCCGCCCAAACGGGCGAGGCTGTCCACAGTCCGGATATGAGATTGCATGAGAGCGCTAATCTGGCGCAGTAACATGTCGCCGGCTGCATGGCCGCAGGTATCATTGACAACTTTGAACTGATCCAAATCCAGGTACAACAGCGCACTAGGATGGCTGGTCTCAGGCGATTCCAGAACGCGCTTCAGACGACGCTCAAAACCGCGACGGTTGTCGACTCCGGTAAGAGCATCATGAACTGCCTGGTGGCTCAGTTGCTGGACGAGCTGCCGCTTATCGCTGACATCCCGAAAGACGAGCACGGCTCCAACCATGTTTCGAGTCTCATCGAAGATCGGCGCCGCCGTGTCGTCGATAAAGAGTTCCTGACCGTCGCGGCGGACCAATAGGGTGTCACTGGCTAGGCGTTTTACCTTACGGCTCCGCAAACACTCTGCTACCGGATCCTCGACCGGGCCGCCAGTGGCTTCACTGAAAATTTTGAAGACTTGAGTCAACGGCAGACCCACCGCTTCCGAGTTACTCCATCCCGACAGCACTTCCGCGACAGGGTTAATATAGGTGATCTTCGCCTGCTCGTCGGTGGTGATAACGGCATCACCGATGCAATCCAAGGTAACCTGCAATCTTTTCTTTTCCGCAAGGACCTGTTGACTGGCGCGGTGCCGGGCCGAATTCCGTTTGTTGGTCCGCCTTGGTGGCTCCGTTTGTGCTTTTGCGCGCTCCGAATCACTCGGATTCATTGGTTATTTTTCCAAGGCCGGCGAGACGGCTGATTGGATTCCCAACAATAGCACGTATTTTACGGCTATGCTAGGGTTTTCGACAGTAAATCATTTGCATTTGGTGGAAATGAAGGTCCGTTATTTGGCCAAGGCGGCGCTTAGAACGGCGATTCGGAGTCCCTTCCGATTTCTGCACGCCGGGACTTTGAGTTAGACGGGCTACACTATTTCCACTAATTTTGCTCTTTCAATCGGGCGACTTAGGAGGTAAGATACTCAGGTACCATTGCCCAGGTGTTAAGCGTTTTTTTATCCGCTTCTACCCGAAAGCTTTGGCCTGCGACCACGGCCATGGCAAACCCGAAACACCCCCAACGCTGGAGGTAAGAATGCTGGACATGACAAGGAGCGGGTTTGCAGAACAATCGCCCGATCCGCTAAACACGACTCAAATTCCCGGTGGTCTGAACGACACTTTCACTCAAACGCTTTCCGGCATTTCCACATTCGTGGGCTTAGTAGGCCGGAGTCAGAAAGCTGGATACCGCCAGATCTTCCCAACCCTCGACATGGGCCGCTATATCGAGATTGCGGAAGCGGACATTCTCGAGATGGAGGAGCTTGCGCCCGCGCACTCGCCTTTTGGGGCGCTCGGCGGTACACGGCTCTCCGTTAGGGAGGATGCGCGCATATTGACGAATCGGGCGTTTTCAACGGCTGAAGTTGACGACGAGTTCGATCTAGACATCCGGCTAGGAGCATCGGGCTGGAGCGTGCCGGCGCATCTTGATGAAGGCGCTGTTTATGCGGCTGGCGGCGAAGAGGGAGCCGGACCTAAGGCGATAAAAACGAATGGCGCCTGCCCGACCGAAACCTGCAGGACCTGTGTTACTTGCGCGGGCGAAAATACGTGCCAAACGTGTCATACCTGCAAGGGTGAGAACACTTGTCAAACCTGTCAGACATGCAAGGGCGAGAACACGTGCCAGACCTGCAACACTCAGTGCGAGCAGAACACCTGCCAAACGTGCAAAGGCGAGGCAACGTGCCAGACTTGCCAAACCTGTAATACCCAGTGTCAGCAACAGACATGCCAGACCTGCAAGGGCGAAAACACATGTCAGACCTGCGAAACGCAATGCAAGCAAAATACCTGCGGGGCTACTTGCCACACATGCCCTGATCATTGTGTTCCGAAAACGCAGACCTGCTGCAAGGAGACTTGCTTCTAGCATCCGCTCAGAAACCATCCAACGGCCGGCGACTCTTGAAGACCCGATCTGCGTCTTGGAAACCGGCCGTCAGCGGCGAGTCAGCTTCGTCAGGTATAGCAGCGGCTCGGACTGTCGCCAGCCGGTTGAATACACCTGCGTGCATCGAGCAGGCTGTCGCCGAAATTCCGCGGCAAAGTGCGTTTCCCCAAAGGATATGCTGGGTGCCTTTCAGCCTTTCGCAAGGCCACGCTGGACTGGCTCTTCTGTTTGGCTATCTGGATGCCTGCTTCCCCGATGAGCAATGGGACCTGAAAGCGCGCGAGCACCTTCAGATAGCGACGCGGGCAGCAGAAGAGTATTCCGAAATTCCTCTCGGGCTTTTGTCCGGCTTGAGCGGAATCGCATTTGCAGCCTGGCAACTCTCGCGCGGAGGCGCGCGCTATACCCGATTACTGAAGAGTCTCGACGATGCAATTTGTCTTCGGGCAATTGCCGCAGCCAAGAGTATTCACGGCATGCGAGGCGTCAGCTTTGCGGCCTTTGACGCTATTTCGGGTTTGAGCGGTATCGGCGCATATCTGTTGTGCCGGCGCGATCACCCCGGCAAGGCAATGGCGCTGGTTTCCGTTATAGAGGCGCTAGTGGAACTCCTGTCGGTCGACGATGGATTGCCTCGCTGGTACACACCGGCTGATCTCTTAGGTGATGAGAAGGCTCAGGAGTATTATCCGCATGGCAACTTGAACTTGGGGTTGGCGCACGGTATTCCTGGGCCTCTGGCGCTGCTTTCGTTGGCCCATGCTGCGGGGGTTGCCGTGCCAGGCTTACCGGAGGCGATTGCAAATACGGCAGATTGGCTGTTTGCTAACCGCTGCGACGATGATTGCGGCTGCAATTGGGCAAGCGCGTTGCCACTGGTGACGGAAGGCTCACAATCCAGCTCAGAGCTGCGGGCAAGTAGCGCAAGAGAGGGACCGAGCCGTTGCGCGTGGTGCTACGGAAGCCCTGGAATCGCACGCGCGCTCTGGCTGGCGGGCGAAGCACTCAACCGCGATGAATATTGCGACCTGGCAATTTCGGCCATGGAAGCGGTCTTTCGCAGGCCAATCGCAGCACGGCGCATTGACTCACCGACATTCTGTCATGGTGTCGCGGGCCTGTTGGCGATTGCGCTGAGGTTCTCTCACGATATGGGCGGAAATGCGTTTTCGGATGAGATCGGCATGCTGGTGCAGCAGTTGCTCGACAGCTATCAACCTCAGTCGATACTCGGCTTCCGGCATCTGGAAATCAGAGATAACGAGATCGATCAACCGGGGCTTCTGGAGGGCGCGCCCGGGGTCGCCCTGGTGCTGCTGGCAGCGGCAACAAGCGCGGAGCCAACCTGGGATAGACTGTTTCTGCTGTCGTGAAAGCGGTACAAACACAATCCACCTCTGCGCGCGAGTCCACGGCAAAGGCTACCGAGCTTTTGTACGAGCCAATTGATTTCGTGATGATTCGAGCGCCTCTGCTGCCGGTGGAAGACTACCTTGCTCTGGCCGACGAGAAGCGGCAGGTGGAACTGCTTTCCGATCCGCGCGTCCGCACTGCGGTAGCGGTCGGCAGCACGTCCTTGCTCGGCGCAATCGATAGATTCAATCAATCGGGGTTGACGCGGCGCGATGCCGATCGCATGCGAGCGAAGCTTCGAAGGTATCAGATCAGGATGGCGACGCGGCCTACCCCGTACGGTCTTTTTGCCGGCGTGGCCTTGGCCTCATGGGGTTCGAGCACAGATCTGAATATCCGCGAGACATCGGCGCGCACCAGAACACGCCCGGACATGGCTTGGCTAATGAGTCTCGTCATGTCGGCCGAAGCCGATCCCGCGATCAGAAAACGTTTGAACTTCATCGCCAATCCCATGGCGGTTCTCGAAGCAGGGCGAGTCTCTCTGCCCGAGCGTGCGCCCAGCAGACCAGAAACTCCGAGTATTCCGGTCTCGGTAAGAGCGACTAACGTAGTGAAGCGAGCCCTGGCGCTCGCGCGCAGCCCCATCAGCTATCAAGACCTGGCCGCCGGGTTGTGCGAGATGAGCGCAGCCGCCACATTAGAAAAAATCGAGAAGCTCTTGACCGATCTTTGGGAGCAAACTCTACTGCTCACTGACTTGCGTCCTCCACTAACCATCGATAGTCCGGCCCGTTATGTCGCCGAACGTTTGGCGCGTATTTCCGAAGCCGCGGAAATCTCGACGAAGCTGGATAAGTTCCTCGCTGGCATCTCGACGTGGGACGGCCTGGCCGCTGAACAACGAGTGGAAGGCTTGACTACACTTCTGACCGATGCCGGTGTTTCTCTAGATGGATCGCAGCAGATTCCGATTCAGGTAGACATGGCGATGTCTCTTGGAGGACGACTCGGAAACATGGTTGCGCAAGAGGCGGCGCGAGCTGCCGAGCTTCTTCTGCGCCTTTCACCGTCGCCTCGTGGACTGGCGATTCTGGCTGGATATCGACAGCTTTTCGTGAACCGTTACGGACATGCTCGCGAAGTTCCCATCAAGGAATTACTGGATCCTCAGCGAGGGCTCGGGCCGCCTTCTTTCCACAGCCACGCCGCAGTTGGACCCGATCCCTCGAAAGCAGCCCAACGCGCTCAAACACTGGTGCAATTGGCGTGCAACGCGTTGCGCTATCGTCAACGTGTCGTCCTACTGGATGAGAATGTAATCGCGCGGCTGGAGACTTGGAGTCCTACATTCGACACGGCACCTCTGTCACTGGATATCAATCTCCTGATGGGAGCGAGTTCGGCCGCAGCGATCGACCGCGGTGACTTTATCGTGGTCATCGGCCCTAACCTCGGCGCCCAGGCTGCCGGCCGCAATCTGGGAAGGTTCGCTGACATGCTGGCGCCACATGGGACGGCGGCTCTCAAGCAAACGGCAGCCGCGGAACAAGCGCATGCGCCGGATGAATTGTGGGCGGAAGCCGTTTACGTTCCAACTAATTTCCGATTGGCCAACGTAGTTATCCGCCCTGCCGTTCGGTCCCATGAACTCGCTTTGGGAGTGACTGCCGGCGTACCATCTTCGCGAGTCATCCCACTGGATGAACTGGTCGTCGGTATCGAGCAGGGCCGGTTTTACGTCCGCTGGCCGGCGGCGGGCAAGCGCGTGAACTTCTCCGCTGGGCACATGCTGAATCATTACAATGCTCCGGGCGCGATTCGCTTTCTATCGGAACTGAGCAACGACGGTAAGGCTAATTTAAGTAGCTTTGATTGGGGACCCGCCGAAAGCTTTCAGTATCTGCCGCGAGTGCAAGCGGGTCGAATCGTATTGCGCCCGGCCCAGTGGCGGATTCAGAAGGACGAGATTGCCATCGACTCGCCCGCTGCATTCAGATCAAGTCTTGAAGATTGGCGCAGGGAGTCGGACGTGCCGCGGCTCATCTGTTTAAGCGCAGGCGACAACCGTCTCATTCTTGATCTCGATCAGGATACAGAAGCGGCTGAACTGAAGGCGGAACTTCAGAAGCTTGCTCAAGGCCGGGCGGTCATTATCCAGGAAGTGTTGCCCCCGCTCGAGGAAGCGTGGCTGCAGGGAGCTGAAGGACATTATTACAGCGAGCTCGTCGTCTCTTTAGTCCAGGGTCAAAATGGGAAGGCCGCTGCGCAAGCGAATTCCGCCCTTGTTAGATCAGCGAGCAGTTCGATTGATGAGAAACAGACGCCGGCATCTCGGCTCCGTCCCCCGGGCAGCGAATGGCTCTTTGTCAAACTGTATTGCCCGCGCAATCTCGAGAACGACATAGTCCCCGAATCGATGCTCACATTCGCCGATAACGTAGTTGCGGCCGGGTTGGCGGATTCGTGGTTTTTCATCCGGTACTCCGACCCGGACGCTCACATTCGTCTGCGATTTCACGGGTCTCCACAAAGCCTCAAGGGCCAGCTCTTCGGCAGTGTTTGCGATTGGGCGGGCGGATTGATGTCTGAGGGACTATGCCTGAAATTCGCGTTCGATACCTACGAGCCGGAGATCGAACGCTTTGGCGGAGTTGATGGGACGGCTGCGGCGGAAGCGTTATTCGCCGCGGATAGCCGGAGCAGCGCCCGGCTCCTGCATAGCTTGAAACGGAAAGTTTGGCCGTATGACGACACTATTTTGCTAGCTCTCAGCATTGATGACCTCCTCGATGCCATCGGTTTGGACAGAGCGGAGCGTCTGCTCTGGTATCGCGGCCAGACGAACGCTCGTGGAGCTGACATCGGCGCGGAGTTCCGGCAGCGAAAGAACGCACTGCGCTCCGCTCTTGGGCAAACGCAACAGTTCCTGGAGGGGTTTCCGGGTGGCGCGGAGATTGCTTCGGTCTTGTCTCAGAGGCGAGAGGCCTTACTTCCAGTGGCGCAGCGCCTTAGGTCACTTACCGAACAAAAAACGCTGAGTCAGCCGCTGGACACTTTGTGCGCTTCCTTTGTTCACCTGCATCTGAACCGCATGTCAAGCGCTGCTTCACCGTCGGAACAACGAATTCTAAGCCTATTAATTCGGACTCGGGAAAGCCTGTCAAAGGCGCCTGCTTGATCCAAATTGGAGCGAAGATGGCTATGCTCCCGGTGCGCCGCTCTGCTGTAGAAGTTTCGCCACCAAGCCGGTCCAGCCAGTCTGGTGGCTTGCGCCTAAACCTTTTCCGGTATCGCCGTGGAAGAACTCGTGGAAGAGCAGATTGTCGCGGAAATTTGGATCCTCCTGAAGCAGTTTACTGTCGCCGTAGACAGGGCGACGGCCGTTCTTGTCAGGTAGGAATAGCGACGAGAGACGCCAGGAGAGTTGACGCGCTGCTTGCCGTAGACTTACGCGCTGACCGGAGCCGGTAGGAAACTCGACGGAAAGTGAATCGCCATAGTAATGATTTAAACGCTGAAGAGCCTCGATGATCAGGAAATTCATCGGGAACCAGATTGGGCCTCGCCAGTTCGAGTTCCCGCCGAAAGTGCCGCTCTCGGAATCGCCCGGCTCGTAGCCAACGCGAAACGTCATTCCATCGATCGGCAGAACGTAAGGATGATCCTTGTGATAGCGCGAAACGGAGCGAATGCCGAATGGCGAGAGAAATTCGCTTTCGTCGAACAGACGCTGCAAGATGCGTTCGAGGCGGCCGCGATTGACCACGGACAACAAACGCCGCTGCTCGATTCCACCTTGAGTGAGCGATGGAAGCCCCGCGGTGAGGTCGGGCCGGTGATCGATGAACCACTGCATGCGCTTCTTGAAACCTGGATGCTTATCCACCAGACGCGCGTCCAACGTATCGGTGGCAAATAAGGGGACCAGGCCCACTAAGGATCGCACTCGCAACATCACGTGATTGCCGTCAGTGAGGCGCAGACGATCGTAGTAGAACCCGTCCTCGTTGTCCCATAAACCAGAACCTTCGTAGTGATTGATCGCGTCCGCGATGTACAGGAAATGTTCGAAGAATTTGCTGGCAATATCTTCGTAGGTGGGATCGTCCAACGAGAGCCGCAGCGCGATCTTGAGCATGTTGAGGCAATACATCGCCATCCAGCTAGAGCCGTCGGACTGCTCCAAGAGCCAACCTTTCGGAAGCGCTGCGTCGCGGTCGAACACCCCGATATTGTCAAGTCCCAGAAAGCCGCCTTCAAAGATATTCGCGCCTTCCGAATCTTTGCGATTCACCCACCAGGTGAAGTTCATCAGCAGTTTGTGAAATACGCGTTCTAGAAATGCAACGTCCGGTTTCCCTTTAATCCGCTGATCGATCTTGAACACGCGCCATGCGGCCCACGCATGGACGGGAGGATTCACATCGCCGAAGGCCCACTCATAGGCGGGAAGCTGCCCGTTCGGATGCATGTACCATTCGCGCACGAACATGGAAAGCTGGGACTTGGAGAAATCCGGATCAGCCGGCGCAATGGCGAGGGTATGAAAGGCGAGATCCCACGCGGCGTACCACGGATATTCCCACTTGTCGGGCATCGAAATGACGTCTTCGTTATAAAGATGCCGCCATGTGTGATCACGGCCTTCTTTGCGCTGCTCTGGGGGTTTCGGCATTGCCGGATCGCCATTTAACCAGGTCTCGACGACGAAGTGATAGAACTGCTTGCTCCAAAACATGCCGGCAAGCGCCTGGCGCTGTACCCGGCTTGCTTCGTCGTGAAGACCAGGGGAGAGAGATGAATGGAATTCGTCGGCTTCCTGAAGACGAGAAGCGAAAACGCCCTCCCACTGATCTCGAGGAAGGGCGGCTGACCCGGCTTTAGAAAAACGAAAATGCAGGATGGATTGTTCTCCGCCCTGCAATTTGAGCCGGTAGAGGGCGCAAGCCTTGGTTCCCTGCTGCGCGGGATTGACTGCATCCTTGCGGCCGTGGATTACGTATTCATGAAAGCCGTCTTTGTAGAACGCGTTCTTACCCCGCCATCCCCACAGGCGTTCGGTGTTGGTCTCGTTCTCGGTGAACAAAGTCTCCGGCGCGCCGTCGAGTGACAGAAGAAACGTTCCTAGAGCCGTGTGATCGGCCTGCAACTCTCCGGAGCGAGCGAGCCGTATCGACGGCCTGGTCGAGGGATCTTCCGTTGCGCCCCAAATCCACGTGTTGCGAAACCAGAGCGTGGGGAGAAAAGAAAGCTCGGCGATCTCCGGTCCGCGGTTCACAATCGTGATCCGAATCAGAACGTCGTCGACATCGTGCTTTGCAAATTCCGCGGTGATGTCGAAGTAGCGTCCGTCGTTGAAAATGCCGGTGTCTTCCAATTCGTACTCAGGGTCGAGACGGGTGCGGCGGTGATTCTCCGCAACAAGCTGTTCGTAAGGAAAGGCGGCGTGCGGGTACTTGTAGAGACCTTTCAGATAAGAGTTGGTCGGCGTGCCATCGAGGTAGTAATAAATCTCTTTGACGTCCTCGCCGTGGTTGCCCTGATTGCCGGTGAGGCCAAAAAGGCGTTCCTTCAGAATGGGATCTTTGCCATTCCAAAAGGCGAGCGCGAAACACAGGTACTGATGGTTATCGCAGACGCCGAGAATGCCGTCCTCGGTCCAGCGATAGACTCGCGAGCGCGCGTGCTCGTGCGGGAAATATTCCCAAGCTGTTCCGCCGGGTGAGTAGTCTTCGCGAACGGTTCCCCAGGCCCGCTCGGCCAAATAGGGTCCCCAGCGTTTCCAATGTTTGACGCGGGCCTCTGCTTCGGCGAGACGCTGCTGCTCCGCGGAAAGCGCCATCGAAGTGCTTACGCGACGCTAGGTTCCGCCACCACTTCCAGCGGATGCTTGTACTTGCATTCCTGATTGGGACACTGCGCGATGGGCCCGGATTTCGGGTATTTCTCGATGAGATAGCTGCTGCCGCATTCGGGACACTTTTCGGGAATCGGCCGGCCCCACGCCACGAAATCACAGTTGGGATAGCGATTGCATCCGTAGAAAGTCTTCCCGCGCTTGGAGCGGCGTTCGACAACCTCGCCCTCTGAGCAGTTCGGGCAAGGCACGCCAATGGTTTTTTGCTTGACGTATTTGCATTTCGGGTAATTGCTGCAGGCAACGAATTCACCGTAGCGCCCGTATTTCTGGACCAGGTTGTTACCGCATTGCGGACATTTCTCTTCGAGCGGAACGTCTTTGCGTTGTTCGCCTCCGATCTGTTTTGTCGTCTTGCAATCCGGATAACCGGAACACGCATAGAACTGCCCGAAGCGTCCCTTCTTCAGAACCATGGGACGGCCGCAATTCTCGCAATATTCGGCTTCGTCCTGCTCGCCCAAATCCGCATTATCGACGTCGGGCAGATCCACGGTGAGCTCGCGCGTGTTCGTGCATTCCGGATAACCGGTGCAGGCGATAAAGCTGCCGTGCTTGCCCCACTTGATGACCATGGGCTTGCCGCATTTCTCGCACACGAGATCGGTAGGCCGCTCCATGCGTTTAATGTCGGTCATGTGGCGCTCGGCATGTTCGAGATCCTTTTGGAAGCGACCATAGAACTCGCCCATGGCGGTGCGCCACTCGAGCTTGCCTTCCTCGATCTCGTCGAGCTCCTCTTCCATGCGAGCAGTATAGGTGACGTCGAACAGATCGCTGAAGCTCTCCAGCAACAGGTCGGTCACAACCATACCGAGCTCCGTCGGGACGAATTTGCCGCCGTCTTTCTTCACATACTCGCGATCCTGAATGGTCGAAAGAATGGAAGCATAGGTGGAGGGCCGGCCCACGCCGTCCGACTCCAGTTTTTTCACCAGGGTCGCTTCGTTATAGCGAGGCGGCGGTTCCGTGAAGTGCTGTTCCGGACGAATTTCCTTGAACTTCAACACCTCGCCTTCAGCAACGGCGGGCAGTTTGTGCTTGAGATCCTCGTCTTCTTCGTCCTTTTGATCCTTACCTTCTTCGTAAACCTTAAGGAAGCCGTCAAATTTCAGCACGCTACCCGTCGCACGGAACAGGTAATCGACCTTGCTCTTCCCCTTCGCATTGATGTCGATGGTGGTTTGGTCGAACACCGCAGGCATGATTTGAGAGGCTACGAAGCGCATCCAGATCAGACGGTACAGCTTCAGCTCATCTTCCGCCAAAAACTTTTCGAGCGATTCAGGAGTGTGCAAAACCGAAGTCGGGACGGATCGCTTCATGCGCATCCTGCGCATCCTTCTTGGTCTTATAGATATTCGGCGATTCCGGCAGATAATTCTTGCCGTAACGGTCGGTGACAAAAGCTCGTACTTCCGTTAGAGCGTCTTCGGAAACGCGGGTGGAGTCCGTTCGCATGTAGGTGATCAGACCTACCGAACCTTCTGACCCGATCTCTTTGCCTTCGTACAGCCCCTGGGCGAGCATCATGGTGCGCTTGACGCTGAACCGCAGCTTACGGGACGCTTCCTGCTGCAACGTGGACGTGATGAACGGTGGAACCGGATTGCGGCGCTTTTCGCGAGTGGCTACCGAGCGGACTATATAGGATGCGTCATCCAGATCGGCAACGATGCCGCCGGCAGCTTGTTCATTCCCGATCTGGGGAGACTCGTCGCCTCGCTTGTTGAGCCGGGCAGTGAGGACGGGCGGTTTCTTGGCATTGAGAGCGACGTCAATGGTCCAGTATTCCTGCTTCTGAAACGCACGAATTTCCCGCTCACGATCGACAATCAGGCGTAAAGCAACGGTTTGAACCCGGCCCGCAGACAGACCGCGCCGGACCTTGTCCCAAAGTAGTGGAGAAATCTTATAGCCGACCAGCCGGTCGAGGACGCGACGCGCCTGCTGCGCTTCGACCAAGTTGATGTTGACGGCCATGGGCTTGTCGAAGGCCTTCTTCACGGCATTGGCCGTGATCTCGTTGAACATCACCCGGAAAATGGCCGGTTTACCCGACTTCTTGGATTCGAGCTCTTCTTTGAGATGCCAACAGATGGCTTCTCCCTCACGATCGGGGTCAGCGGCGAGATAGATCGAATCCACGCCTTTGGCAGCTTGCTTCAGCTCGTTGATAAGTTTTTTCTTTCCCTCAATGACCTCATAGCGAGGCGTGAAATCCCGCTCCACATCTACCGCCAAGTCCTTCTTGGGCAAGTCTTTCACATGACCCAGTGAGGCCATGACAACATACTGCTTGCCTAAATACTTCCCGATTGTTTTCGCCTTCGCCGGAGATTCGACGATGACGAGCGATTTAGCCATAACCCACTTCTTTTGTTGGATGTCTTACGTTTTCGATTGGATGCCGAGCAAGCCCGTTAGCAGACCGCTACCCTTTTACCACACCTTGACGAAGTTCTTCCCGGGAAGCTGACGAACGAGTCCCGAAAACTCCAGGTCCACCAGGGCACCGATCAGTTCTGATGTCGAGACTCCCTCAAAAGTTTCAAACAGGCCGTCAAGCTGTTGCGGTACATCAACTTGCATGTGGCTTAGCAGCTTGCGGCCAAGTGATTTCAAGGGCAGTACGGAGGGCTCTTGGGCACCATCCATAAGCGGTTCTATGCCTTCCAATAAAACCTTTTGCTGGGCTTTCGTCACGAGTTCCCGGCGAACTGGCTCAGGCAGCTCGTTGGTGATGTCGGTCCATTCCTGCACCAACTTGGCTGCTCCATCCTTAATCAGCAGGTTCGGCCCCCAGCTCATTTTCGAGGTAATGTTGCCGGGAACCGCGAACACCTCCCGGCCTTGATCGATCGCTAGCTTGGCTGTAATAGCCGATCCACTATGTTGAGCGCCCTCGACGACAATAACGCCTAACGACAGGCCGCTCACGATCCGATTGCGGATCGGAAAATTCTGGGGATATGCCGGCGCACCCATCGGAAACTCGGAAATGAGGAGACCGCGCTCGGCGATATCTTTGTAAAGCTTGCGATTATCGGCCGGGTAGAGGACGTCGACGCCGCACCCAAGTACAGCAATGGTATCGCCTTCTTCAGCAAGCGCGGATCTGTGGGCGGCGGTATCGATTCCCCGGGCCATCCCGCTGACGATGGTCAATCCAGCCTTGGCCAGATCGGCGCCGAGACGCTCAGTCGCAGCCATTCCATACGGGGTTGGCCGCCGGGTACCGACAATCGCAAGCGAATGCGAATTCAGCAGCTCAGTTCTGCCGATTGCCAACAGTAATAGAGGCGGGTCAAAGATCTCGCGCAGCCGAGCCGGGTAGCGCACGTCCTGGATTGAAATGAGCTGCGCCCCAGCGTTTAAGAGCTTCTGCTGCTGATCGACCGCATCCTCGAAGGAACAGCCGCTTGCGATGTTGCGCGCCTGAGCCGCACTAAGTCCAGCGGCTTCGAGTTCGGAGACAGAGGCCCGGAAGATGGCCTGTGGAGATTTCAATTTCTCCAGAAGACGCGAGGTTCCCAGCGTTCCCAATCCTGGGGCCATTCGCAAGGCCAACCAGTGAAGAGTTTCCTCTTGAGTGAGGACAGCAGCCGCCACGTGGAATAGGTGCCGTGCGGTTGCGCGGATTCTCAGCAAGCGCGAGGTGGATCTATGCGGATCTATCTCGTCAGTGATTCGATTGGCTCAGGTTCACCCTGTTTGAGCCCAGCGGAAGGCAGCCACCTTTGCAGCGTAGCCTCCAGGATGTCTTTACTGACGGGCTTAGGAATGTAGTCGTTTATGCCCGCGGCCAGGCACTTCTCACGCTGACCTGTCAGAGCATTTGCCGTCACGGCGATGATGGGTATGCGCGCAGAAGCTGAGCTGCAGCTGTCGAATGGCCTTGGTTGCCTCGAAGCCATCCATCACGGGCATCTGAATGTCCATGAGGACGATGTCGTAACTAGCCTTTTGGACCATCTCCAATGCTTCGGCGCCGTCTGACGCGACGTCCGCGCTGTAGCCGAGTTTTGACAATAAAATCACGGCGACTCTCTGGTTGATCGGATTATCTTCGGCTACCAGCACTTTCCCGCGCGTTTGAGGGGAACGTTGCTGCGTGGCAAGCGATCCCGCCAGTGCTGCTATCGAGGGCGCAATTCGCTCGCTTACGGGCAGATCCACGGTGAACCAAAAGGTGCTGCCTCGACCCGATTCGCTAGAGACACCAATCGTACCTCCCATTAATTCAGCCAAACGCTTCGAAATTGCCAGCCCGAGTCCAGTCCCACCGTATTTGCGGGTGGTGGAAGTGTCTGCTTGAGTAAAACTTTGAAAAAGCCGGCTCAGGGTCTCGGCGGGAATACCGATTCCGGTGTCACTCACTGTGAACCGTAGAAGGACTCGCCCCGGCACGTTTTGGAGGTCTTGAGAGACATGAACCGTGACGCCGCCTTTCTCCGTAAATTTGACCGCGTTCGACAGCAAATTGAGAAGAATCTGTCTCAGCCGGACGGGGTCGCCCACGGCCCAGTTGGTCAAATCCCGATCGAACTCGAGTGACAAATCCAGGTTCTTACGGCGAGCCGCATCGGCAATGACACCCGCGGTATCCCGGACCAGGGCATCGATGGCAAATTCGGTCGCCTCCAGCTCGAGTTTTCCCGCTTCTATTTTTGAGAAGTCGAGAATGTCGTTGATAATTGTGACCAGAGAATCGCCGGATTCTTTTATAGTCTTGACGAAATCGCGCTGTTCTCCAGTAAGGGGCGTATCGAGCAGCAAAGTGGTCATACCGATTACGCCGTTCATGGGGGTTCGAATTTCATGACTCATGATGGCCAGAAACTCGCTTTTGGCGCGGTTGGCCCGCTCAGCATCAGCTTTGAGCAATTCTTCTTTCGCGAGTCTGCGATCTAATTCCTCGGTTCGTTCCGCAACCAGGCGCTCCAATTGGTGCTGCCGTGCAATCAAGGTACGGGTGCGCCAGCGCCAGAAACAAATTCCGAGCAACACCACTGCCGTCAAGCCGGCAGCCAAGAACGCCTTGGTTTCCCACCAAGGAGGCGCGATCTGAAAAGACATTCGCGCCATGGCCGAGTTATTGCCAGTCGCGGCATCTACCGCGATGGCTTGGAATTCATAACTGCGCGGAGACAAGCGCGGGTAACGAATTTCCCGGTCACCTGTTTCAACCCACTCCTGCTCCATGCCGACCAGGCGATAGCGCATTTTGATGGCGCTTTCGTCACGGAAACTCAGACTCGCAAGGGCGATGGTCAAAGGACTGCCACTCCACTTCAGCACCCCACCGCTGTCCGAGAATGTCTTTCGATCCGAACTTCGCCCGCACGAAAATGGGCGCCGGAGGAGGCCCGATGGACGACAGCCCAGGCGTGAGCAGATGAGACACGCCGCCGCTGGTTCCTATCCAAACCGAGCCATCGACATCTTCAAAGAAGGCCTTGCTGTCGCAATCGTTCCAGATCAGGCCATCGTCTTCGGTATATCTGCGCCAGTTTTTTCCGTCAAAAACCTGCACACCGTGATCTCCGCCTAGCCAAATCCAACCGCGCCGATCGGCGTGGAGAAACAAGATTTCGTTCGCCGAACCTTTAGAGCGGTCAAATCCCGCGATCCGATCGCTGGCGACATGGAGCCGCACCAATCCAGCATCCAGGCCATCCAGCCAAACGTCTCCCGATTGTTGGACAGCCAAATCGGAGAGATGGCGTCCCAGCCGTTCGGGAGTGAGATCGAAGCGATGCCAAGCCGCGCCGTCGTAGCTAAACAGATTACGGGCCGAGATTGCCCAGATCCGTCCGTCAGGGCCTTCTGCAACGTCGTAAAAGGCCGGACGTCCGAGAAGAGGGTTTTCTATTGCAACAAAATTCCGTGCTTTCCCAGGATCGCTGACCATAAGGCCGTTGGCCGTTACCAGCCAAACCCGATCGCGCGAATCCGTGAACACACGGAAAATGTGAGTGAAGGTTTGCTGTGTCGCGCGGAGGTTTGCGCGATTCACCTGTATCAAACGCCCGTTGGCTGTGCCTATCCAAATGTAGCCGTCTTTCGATTCCGCGATGGAGCGGCATCTTTCTGCGTCGATACCCGGACGCGCTCCAGGGATGAAAAGCAGCGGATCCCGGATCGAGAATGCTGAGCCCGTGCTCGTCGCCCACCCACATCCTGCCGGTGGAGTCACGCAGCAGAGCCCATACTTCATTGCTTCTGAGCCCTTCCGCCTTAGTCCAATGCTCCCACTGGCCGTAGCCGAGCCACTTTCGCAGGCCGTGTCCTAGAAGGCCGAACCAGACCAGCCCTTCCCGATCTACCAGAATGGACGAAATCGTACCCTCGCTGAATCCGTTCTTTTCGGAGACCACCAGCCAGCGGTTCGATACATAGCGCGCCACCCCTGAATCCAACCCCGCCAGTACGCGGCCGGCTGGGTCTTCGGCGAGAGTTAAATATACCTGGCTCGTCGGACCAGGAGGAAGGTCACGGGTTTCAAAACGCTTCTTGCCCGCCGAGCAGCACGGCAATGTGTTTGGGACCACGCACCCACAACTCTCCGTTGCGTTTGCGCAGCAGACAACTCCAGGAGTCGAGTGGCAAGCCCTCCGCTTCTCCCCAAGTGGTAAGGTGATCCCCGGAAAGTTGGCACAACCCGTCACCACAACCGAACACGACGGATCCGTCCTCACTCGCCACGACGCCCAACGCAGCTTTGCCCGCTAAGGGCTTTGCATTCGGAAAGGGACGCGCCTCCCAAGGGCGGCCAAAATCCTTGGTGAGGGTAAACAACCCGACGTTGGTGGAAGCGAACACCCTGCCATCCGGAGCCGAGGAGATGGTTGAGCCGTAGCCAACCACCAGATCTTGACCTTGATACTGAACCGTCGCGAATCGACCGTTGCCGATGCTATAAGCCAGTCCGTCGGTTGTGCCTATCCACAGGCGTCCGGAACGGTCCTCGTGCATCGCGCGGACGAACATTCCGGGGAGCCCTTCGCCACGCCCGAACTCGACGAAACGCGAGCCATCATACCGGAATAGGCCGCTTTCCGTGCCGATCCACAAAAAACCCGCCCGGTCCTGAAGCATGCAATTGGCGTCGAGATTCCCCAGGCCCTCTGTATAGGCTTTGAATGTATAGCGTTGCGCCAGACACAGCGCTGGCAGGCATAGAAGAACTAAGCTTCGGGCGGCCCATCCGCCCCGACGCAAACTCATGCTAATGGCTTATCGGCGGTGGTGGAAAGGCCCTTTACCAAAACAGGGCAGTAACCGAAGGATCAACGCTTTGCCGCGAACAGCATCGCGCTCCAGATCTCGTTGACGGAGCAGATTTTGTAGTCCACCAGGCCTAAATCAATGGCATGAGAGCGAACCAGAGTCTCAGTGAGGTCGCCGCGCGCCGCTGAACCACCCTTGCGCCACAGTATCCAAAGCTTGCTGGCGCTCGCCCGAGACCGAATCGCGGAGAGCGTGGGTAATAATGCGTGCGCTCCGTGGACGAAGCACAGCGTCACGGATGCGTTTTCTCCCGAGTCGCCGTCCAAAAGTTCGACGCGATGGGGGAGTTCGCCGAGCACCTTCGTGAAGTCCCGCGGCGGATCGATCAGGGCAACAGCAGAACCCTCTTTGATGCCGAGCTTCTGAGCAGCCGTGCGCCCCCGATATCGATCCATCATCTGGATCGGTTTCACGGGATCGGCGAGTCGATTTGCAAGAGCCCTGCGCAGAGCTGACGGCAAGTTTCGGCAGGGTGCAATAGGTAGCGTCGGGCAGCTCGCCTCGAATTCTAGAGACCTTTTCTTCCGCTCCCTCGCAGAACACAATGCGGGACACTTCGCGTTCGCGGCGATTGGCGCAGACGCAATTGCGATCTCACGTCCATGCGAGGGTAGCCGCGAAAGATCGATTACGAAAGCATCCGGAGGCGACTCGCGCCAGCTCTTCATGAGGCCGGGACGGAACTGCTCCTCATATTCAACCTTGTAGCCGGCCTTCTGCAGAGCTTCGATGTATGGGGCCGCCTCCGCAGCCTTCCAATGGAGAAGTCGAATGCGCGACATCCTCGAAATCTTAACAAGGTTTTTACTGGCGTGCAGCCCTTGATCGGCTGCGACGTTAGATACTAGAACTGCTCGCCCTTCATGCGAATTACCAGCGCGGTCAGCGCCCTTCCGCGGCACCACTATCCGCAGCAAATCTTGATCGACGCCTTTCGGCGCCACTGGGGCAGCAGGCTCGCGCGCTTCGATATTTTGGAGCGGCTTCACGCAGCCACGCAGGTAGACGGGCGTTATCTTGCGCTTCCGCTGGAACGATATCCACTCCGGAATTGGGGCGAGGCGAACAATTGCTGGATCGAAGTCGGCGGTCGATTTGGGCCAACAGGCCATCTGCCGGGCTATGCAGCAGGCAGGAATTCGGCCGGAAGATATCGGAGCATTTTTTTTCGTCTCCATCACCGGCGTCGCAAGCCCGTCGGTGGACGCTCGGCTGATCAACCGCATGCATCTGAGCCCGCGCATGAAACGGATTCCGATTTTCGGTCTGGGCTGCGTCGCGGGCGCGGCCGGCATCGCCCGCGCGTCCGATTACGTCAAGGCTTTCCCGAACGAGGCCGCCCTGCTGCTCTCTGTCGAGCTGTGCTCGCTAACCGTTCAGCAGGACGATTTCTCTGTCGCCAATCTCATCAGCACCGGCTTGTTTGGCGATGGCGCCGCTGCGGTCGTCGTATCCGGCGCTGAGTTGGACGGCTGCAATGGGCCTGAGGTAATCGCGACCAGATCGGTGTTCTATCCCGAAACCGAGCATGTCATGGGCTGGGATATCTCCGAGAAAGGTTTTCAGATTGTGCTGTCGCGCGATGTTCCTGAGGTTGTGCTTCAGAATCTGGGCCGGGACGTTGACGAGTTTTTGGCCGATCACGAATTGACCCGTCACGATATTGGATGCTGGGTGATTCATACCGGCGGCCCAAAGGTGCTCGAGGCGACGGAGGCGGCTTTGGAGCTTCCAGAGCGGCACATTGAGCGCTTCCTGGGACTGCTTGAAGCGGACCGGTAATCTGTCCTCCGCGTCCGTTTTGTTCGTCTTGGAAGAGGTTATGAATCACCGCCGGCCTGAACCCGGAACATGGAGCATTTTGGCCGCCATGGGGCCGGGTTTCTGCTCAGAGCTGGTTCTGTTGAAATGGTAGGGAACCCGAAGTTAGTCTGATCACATCTAACCTACTTCATGACGAAGTTTGTCGTTATCGTCGCTCTTCTCGGCTTGGCTCTTTCAGCTCCGGTCAGCGCGCAGTATCCGGGACAGATTCCGCCCGGGCAATACCCGCCAGGGCAATATCCACCTGGGCAGTATCCGCCCGGGACAGTATCCGCCGGGGCAATATCCCGGAGGCGGCGATATCCCTCCCGTCGCATGGCAAGAAAAAGAATCAAAAGCAAAACGAGATTGCGCAGCCTACCTTTTCGGCTGACGGGAAAACGATTTCAAACGACGGACGAAAATTGGTCATCGCGACCGAGGATGGGCGCACTATTTCTCTGACTCTGATACCGCAGACCAAATTCACGCGCGCTGGAAGCGACATAACGGCGAGCAAGATCATCCCGCGGACGACGGTGCACATTGAAGCAAACGAGGACGAAGAAGCGTTCCTCACTGCCACAACCGTGGAGCTTGTAAAAGATGCGCCGCCGGAGAGCCCTCAGGATGCAATGGCTGGCCGCCGGGCCGGATATCCTGCAGCGGACAATCCGGAAGACCACGTTCGTCCAACTATTCTGAATAACTCGGTGGATGCGCCGGACCGCCCGATTCTTCGGCACGGCAAGCCGAAGAACACCGTCCTCGGATGATAGCGACGATATTCCGGCAAGCAACACCAACACTCCGGCTAAATCTCCGGCCGCGCCAATTCGCCCGAAGCCAAAAGGACTCTGGAGATTTCACCATCGATACCGATTCCGATCAACCCCGGATCGTGAGTTCCGGGTCTCAAGATTTGATCGATCGAACCAAGGAATGGGCGGCGACTTTCACCAACGGACTTCCGAATTTCGTCTGCCAGCAGATGACCACGCGCTACATGGAGCAGTCGCGATCGGCAGGCTGGGAGGCGCAGGATGTGGTGACCGCCAAGGTCATTTACGAGGACGGCAGAGAACAATACAAAGAGATCACGGTAGGCGGCAAGCAAGACCAATAAGAGCATGCTCGAACTGGGCGGCTCGAGTTCCGTGGGCGAATTCGGCAGCACTCTCAGCGGCTTGTTTTCGCCGCCAACGCAAGCCCAGTTCAAGTTCTACCGGTCGTCGACCATTGGCGAAACCACGGCAGCGATTTACGATTTCAAAGTGGCTTTACATAATTCCGACTGGATGACGACAGTGGGCAGCCAAACGCTGCGGCCGGCGTATAGCGGCAGCGTCTGGATCGACAAAGCTAGTGGCCAGGTCCGGCGCATCGAGATGCAGGCCGACAACATTCCCAAGAATTTCCCAGTGGATTCGATTCAGTGGGCGGTCGATTATGAAGAGGTGTCACTCGGCACGGCCAAGTTCCTGCTGCCTACTCATGCCGAGAATCTCGGTTGCTGGCGCGGATCGCCCATCTGCACCAAGAACACAACCGATTTTCGCGATTATCACAAGTACAGCGGCGAGAGCACGATCGTCTTCAAATAATAGGGCTGCGTAAAGGGCTATACTGCGTGACGACGGCTGGTGTTTTCCGAGACGTCGAGACCGCCACACCGGCGCAAGCGCTCTTCGGCAATCAAGAGTTTTGGAGAAACTGGCCGAACATGGCCGAGATCCGATCGGCCAAGGCGACACGGCTATTCTGATGCAACTCTCCAGATGGGATTCGCACCGGTTGCGATTACAAAGTGCAACGCTGGGTGTGAACCGGGGCAATTGGAGGGGTTCAGCGGTCTGGCGGCATAGATCACGGTAGCCATGCTTTTACGCCTAGGTGGGACGCGACTAGCGCGCTTCCATGATAAGCAGTGGGACGAATCTTCGGACAATAGCCGACCTGGAAATAGCCCACGGAGTCGATGTTTTCTGCGCGATATCCGCCACCCGAGGCTGCATGCGCTGCGCACCGTTATAGGCAAGCAAGGCCTCCGATTCCGAGTTGCAAGCAACACTGCCGCGACTGCAAGACAGGTGGACAGCCACGTTCGGAAGCGTCAGCGGATAGGGCTTACCGAGAATTTCATCGACTGCGTGCGGATGCGGCCCACCGCGAGATTCGGATCGACCAGCAATAGGCGGTTGACGCACCGCTATTGAGAGAAAACGGGATTCGACGGACCTGCGACGACCACGCGATCGATCAACATGCGCGTGGCGCTTAGACCGGCCAACGGAACGATTGTTCTGGCTCGACGTGAATCCGACAGATCAGCTAGTCCGGCAAAGCATCGCGTTTCTGAACGGCCAAATGGATGGGCGACGTGGCGTCTTGCCGGGCCGCGCCGCCTTGCTGAAAACGCTGAAGAAGATGACCGAGGTGAATGTCTGGAGGACGCGCGTGCAGAAGCTGTCAGAAGCCGACGCGCGTCGCGAATTACCTGCACGTGAAAGCGTTGTGAGAGTTAAGAATGAAGGGAGAGAGATAGGATGTGGGGGAACCGGAAATGGCCTGGTCGCGCGCGCAGCAGGCGGTGGCGCTTCTGGGTCGATCCGATTCTTTGGCCGCGGTCACGGATCAAGCGGCGCGCGATGCCGCATATCTCACCTTGGCTGAAGTTTGTTTCAGCTTGGGTGTTCGCAATGCGCGGCTGGCGCCCGAACTCGGTAGGCCGGACCTGTTCCTGGAAGCGTATCGCGCCGCCGGCAACGCGCGCGCCTATGGATTAGCCGCAATTCTCGAGGATTTCGGGAAGACTTCATCACGCGAGCGCCGAGAAGCGGCTGGAAAGGCTGGTCGATTTCGCGCAAAGCCTACCGCGCCATAAAGAAGACCTCGAACCCTGGCTGGGTCTCGAACTGACCGCCAGATCCATGGGTTGGATAGAGCTTTTGGAAGCGGCGCTTTTCAACGGGCACAATGCAGGGATTCTGCTGAAGCTGGCGCCCGCATTCTACGAGGCTCTGGCGATTCCCGACCGGGTTGCCCGGACGGAGCGGCTGCAGGAGCGAGCAATCCGTCTTCTCATCAAGGAAAAACAGTTCGCGACCGCTCTGGCCCCGTTGCGCGATCTGGCGGAGCGTCAAGCGAAGCTGGAGGCAGTTTGCCATGAAGGCCTAAGCGACTTCCGCGCGGCGGCGGAGTGCCACTTAATTGCCGGAAATCTGAAAGAAGCTCTGAACTGCTATCGTTCAATACCGGATTTAGATGCGGCGCTGAAGTTAGTGGCCGGGATCGGCGAGCATCCGGCCGCCGAATCGCTACAGTGGATTTCAAGATTGCGGCAGCTTATCGCGGAAGGTCCGGAGAAATTCATCAAGACCGTGACTCCGGCGGAAAAGAAGCTGCTGGAGGAACTGTTGGAACGGCCGCTGGAGTTGCGCGGCGCAAGCCGCGCGGCATCGCCCAACAACGCACGCGCGACAGAAGAAGCGCATACGCACGGAAAAGCCGAAGGCATCAAACAGCCAGGCTGCAGCCTGATTCAGATCCCGATATCCCAGCACCGGAATTACGGTGGCGCGCGGTATAAATCGGTTCGAAAGCATGCTGTTCCTCCTGCGCCATTATGCGAATCGAACGAGCTTATCCTGACAAGAAGGATTCTTGCCAAAACGCAAACGTTCAGTGGTTATAATCGTGAATTGGTTTTCATGCCATCTTTCGCGCACAGGGACGCCATGGTGCGCTAGGTCTTCCTTGAGTCGCTCAGCTCGCATATGCCCCAATTTTTTCGGCCCAGCTCGAACACGATAGCCCAGGTTTCAATCGCTGGGATAGTTATTCTGGCAGGCGTAACGCTTGCGGTGGCCTACACCATGGATCGCGGCCATTGGATGACGTTTGTCCGCACCGCGCCTGAGCAGCCCATTCCGTTTAGCCACAAGCATCACGTGAAAGACGACGGTATCGATTGCCGGTATTGTCACACCAGCGTCGAAACCTCGCACTATGCCGGCCTGCCCCCGACCGAAACTTGCATGACGTGCCACTCGCAAATCTGGTCGAACGCATCGCTCACGCAGCCGATTCGGGATAGCTGGGCCAGCGGCATATCGATCGAGTGGAGGCGGGTGCACGATTTGCCCGACTTCGTTTATTTCAATCACAGCATCCACATCAACAAGGGCATTGGATGCTCAACCTGCCACGGTCAAGTGGATGAGATGCCTTTGATGTACCGCGTGAACACTCTGTACATGAATTGGTGCGTGAATTGCCACCGCAACCCGGAGAAGTATATCCGGCCGAAATCGGAGGTTTTCAACATCGACTATGTTCCCCCATCGAATCAACTCGAGCTCGGGCGCAAGCTCGTGGCCGAGTATCACGTTCAGAATTCGCGAGCGTTGACGGATTGCTTTACTTGCCACCGATGAAAGACTCTGACCATCCGAAGAACACGCAAGACGGGCAAGCAAACACCGTTTGCGCTGGTACCATTGGAATCGCTGCTGGAGCCGCCGCGTAAGCCGGCCCTGGATATCGCGGCTCTTCGCGAGAAGTTGGCGGCCGGGCGCGGCCCGACGTTTTGGCGCACGCTGGAAGAAGCGGCGCAAAGCGACGATCTGCGTGAATACATAGAACAGGAATTTCCGGGCCTCTCCGGACAAATCCCGCAGGGTGTCGATCGGCGCAGCCTTCTGAAAGTGATGGCCGCCTCATTGGCCATGGCCGGCGCGGCCGCATGTACACGCCAGCCACCGGAGTACATCGTTCCCTACGTCCGGCAACCTGAAAACGTCATTCCCGGAGTTCCGCTGTTCTACGCAACGGCAATGCCGACGGGCGGTTATGCGCGCGGGCTGCTGGTCGAAAGCCATCTCAACCGGCCCACCAAGATAGAAGGCAATCCGGATCATCCGGCGAGCTTGGGCGCAACGGGAATTTTCGAACAGGCTTCGATTCTCAATCTGTACGACCCCGACCGTTCGGAGACCGTGCTGCATGAAGGCCGGATCAGCATGTGGGGCGAGTTTACGGTAGCGGCCATCCGGGAATCGCAGAACCTGGATGCGCGAAAGGGCGAAGGTCTGGCTGTTCTCACTGGCGCGATCACCTCGCCGACATTGATCAACCAGATGACTTCCATACTGGGGAGCTGGCCTGCGGCGAAATGGTACATCCATGAGCCCAGCGTGAATCCAGCTATTGCGAGCGCCGCGAAAGAAAATCGCGGGGCGCACTGCGATGGTGGTTTACGATCTTTCGCAAGCCGATGTAATCGTCAGCCTCGAAAGCGATTTCCTGAACACGGGCCCGGCCATGCTCGCTTATGCGCGGCAGTTTGCGGGCCGCCGATCCGTAGACAATGGCGCCAATCCGTGCCGGCTGTATGCGATCGAATCGTCGCCCTCGGTGAGCGGGTCGCTCGCCGATCACCGCTTCCCGGTGAAGAGCAGCGCCATTCCCGCCGTCACTTATCAACTTGCTAAAGCCTGTGGAGTGGCCGCGCCGGATGCTCCGGGAACCGCGCCCGATTGGCTGAATGCCGTAGTTACGGACTTGACCAACGCGAAAGGACGCTCGGTTGTGGTGCCGGGCGAATTCCAGCCCGAGAGCGTCCATCTGGCGGCTTATGCGATCAATGCCGCCTTGGGCAATGTCGGCAAGACCGTCCGTGTGATGGAAGGAGTCGAGCCCGACCAGACGCATTCACTGGACGAACTGACCAACGATTTGAACAACGGACGCGTGGAGACACTGCTGATCCTTGGCGGCAATCCCGTTTATACGGCGCCGCAGCGGCTGGGATTCGCGGAGGCGATCAAGAAGGCGCGCCTGGTGATCCGCTTAGGACAGTTCTTCGATGAGACTTCCCGCTGGAGCCACTGGCATATACCGGAGACGCATTATTTGGAGACCTGGTCGGATTCGCCGCGCATTCGATGGCACCGCGACAATCCAGCAGCCATTAATAGTGCCGTTGTATAGCGGCAAATCGGCGCACGAGATCCTGACGATTTTCCAGATGAAGCCCGATCTGAGTTCGCACGAAATCGTGAAAGGTTTCTGGCAAAGCGCAAAACAAGACCGGCGATTTCGATACGGTGTGGCCAAAGTCAATCCACGACGGTTGGGTAGCCGGAACGGCGGTAGGCGTTGTCAACGGCGCCGGCTTCCGCGGCTCTTCCAGCGCTGCCGTCGAACCAGATTAGCGGGATGGAAGTTGTGTTCCGGCCCGATCCTACCATCGGCGATGGGACTTACTCGAATAACGGTTGGCTGCAGGAACTACCCAAGCCGCAGAGCAAGATGACTTGGGACAACGTGGTGCTGGTCAGCAGTAAAGCCGCCGCCGATATGAAGATCTCCAAAGGCGACGTGCTGCGGGTCACGGTGGGCAACGGAAGCATCGAGGGCCCGGCCTGGATTTTGCCCGGACACGCGGACGATTCGGTCACGATTACGTGTGGTTACGGCCGCGAAGCATCCGGGCGTGTAGGAAACAAAATCGGCTACAACGCCTACTCGATTCAAGATCCGGACTTCACTCTATGTGGCGGGCGGCTCAATTGCGAAAACCGGGAGAACGTACCGGCTGGCCAATATTCAGGAAACACAAACCATGGCCGGGCGCGAGCCGGTCCGCGCGATCGATCTGGCTGAATTCCGGCAACATCCCGACTTTCCGACACTGGATACGGAATTCAAACCGCTTCCGCCTAGCGAATCTTTGTACCTTCCGCAAGAGTTCCCCTACAAGGGCTACAAGTGGGGCATGGCAATCGACCTGAACATCTGCACCGGCTGCCATGCCTGCATCATCGCCTGCCAGGCGGAGAACAACATCGCCGTTGTGGGCAAAGATCAAGTGGCGCGCGGGCGGCACATGCATTGGATTCGCGTGGACCGCTATTACTCCGGCGACCTCGACAATCCCGACATCTATAATCAGCCGATTCCCTGCATGCACTGCGAGGACGCTCCGTGTGAAGTTGTCTGTCCGGTGGCGGCAACGGTTCACAGTTCCGAAGGGCTGAACCAGATGGTGTACAACCGCTGCGTCGGAACGCGCTATTGCTCGAACAACTGTCCCTATAAGGTACGGCGATTCAACTTCTATCTCTATTCGGACTGGGACACGGAGAGTCTATACGGCGTGCGCAACCCGGACGTAACGGTCCGCAGCCGCGGCGTCATGGAAAAGTGTTCCTACTGCGTACAGCGAATTCAGGAAGCCAAGATCAAGAGTGAAGAGGAAAACCGGCGCGTACACGACGGCGAGATCCTTACGGCCTGTCAACAGGTGTGCCCGACACGAGCCATCACCTTCGGAGATTTGAACGATCAGCAACAGTAGCGTGGCCAAACTGCAGGCTCTCCAGCGGAATTACGGGCTGCTGGATGAGCTGGGCACGCGTCCCCGTACCAAGTATCTCGGCTACGTCCGAAACCCCAACGAGGCGCTAAGAGGTCAGCGTGGCAACAGACAATCCTGAAGAAAAGTTACTGGAATCAGACGTTCAGGTAATCGACCCCGGGCCAGATCGGTTCTAGCGCCCGGGCATACGTACGCGACTGTCACGGACCGCATCGCGGGTGTCGTTTACCTGCCGTGGAAGAAGTCGCCCAAGAAGTGGATGGTGGGCGCGCTGATCTCGTTCGCCATCGTCAACATGCTGTTTTTCGCCGTCACCGTCCTGTTTCTGAGGGGCGTGGGTATTTGGGGCATCAATATCCCGATCGGCTGGGGCTTTGCGATCATCAACTTCGTCTGGTGGATCGGTATTGGGCACGCCGGGACGCTGATTTCGGCCATTCTCTTTCTGCTCAAGCAAGATTGGCGCACCTCGATCAACCGTTTTACCGAGGCGATGACGCTCTTCGCGGTGGCTTGCGCGGCCATGTTTCCGGTTCTCCACCTGGGGCGCCCATGGCTGGCGTATTGGCTGTTTCCCTACCCAAGCTCGATGTGGTTGTGGCCGCAGCCGCGCAGTCCGCTCGAGTGGGACGTTTTCGCGGTCTCCACCTATGGCACCGTGTCTCTAGTCTTTTGGTATGTGGGTTTAATCCCGGATCTCGCCACCATGCGCGACAATGCGCCGAAACTATGGGTGCAAAGAGTCTACGCGGTGATGGCGCTCGGTTGGCGCGGCTCGATCAAGCATTGGCACCGCTATAACAAGGCCTATCTTCTGCTGGCCGGCCTGGCGACGCCGCTGGTGCTTTCGGTTCACTCCATCGTCAGCATGGATTTCGCCGTCAGCATCTTGCCTGGATGGCACACCACTATTTTTCCGCCCTACTTCGTCGCGGGCGCCATCTATTCCGGATTCGCGATGGTGCTCACCCTCATCATTCCTTTGCGTAAGTGGTACAAGCTGCAAGACATCATCACCATGCGCCACATTGACGCTTGCGCCAAGCTGATGCTGGGCACGGGACTAATTGTGGCCTACGGCTATTCGCAGGAGGCCTTCTTCTCCTGGTACAGCGGTGACAAGTATGAAAGCTTCATGTACTGGAACCGCATGACAGGTCCCTATGCCTTCACTTTCGTGATGCTGATTCTCTGCAACATCGCGCTTCCGCAAATGCTGTGGTCGAAGAAGGTTCGCATGAGCATTCCGATGGTCTTTATTCTTTCGTTGGTGGTCAATATCGGCATGTGGCTGGAGCGCTTCGTGATTGTGGTCGTCAGCTTGACGCGCGATTTCCTGCCGTCATCCTGGGGCACCTACATACCGACGGGATGGGACTGGGCAACATTTATAGGAACGCTTGGATTCTTCCTGCTGCTGATGTTCCTCTTTATCCGGCTGCTGCCGTCCATCTCGATCTTCGAAGAGCGCGAAGTGGTACACCACGACAATTACATGGAGGAAGCTTATGAGCAGCGATGAGTTGCGGCTCAACGAACTGCCCGCCATTCATGGCGCTATGGCAGAGTTCGATACTCCGGAAGATTTGCTCCATGCGGCCGAGCGGGCCTATGCGGAAGGCTACCGGCAGATGGACGCATACACTCCCATGCCGGTGGAAGGACTGGCCGAGGCTATAGGATTCAAGAAGAACTATGTCGCCTTAGCGGTTCTGATTGGCGGAATTTGCGGCTGCAGCGGCGGCTTCGGTTTGTTGTACTGGATCACGGTGGTCGCTTATCCACATAATGTCGGCGGGCGGCCGCTGGATAGCTGGCCTGCCTACATCCCGATCACATTCGAGTGCATGATCCTGATCTCGGCGCTGACATCTTTGTTTTCCATGCTTTTCATGAACGGATTACCTCGGCCCTATCATCCGGTCTTCAATATCGCCGAATTCGCGCGGGCCTCGAAGGACAAGTTCTTTCTTTGTCTTGAATCCTCCGATCCGAAGTTTCGGATAGAGGAAGCATTGCAATTTCTGCGCGATGCCGGTGGAAACGAGGTGACGGTTGTTCCGGCGTAAGGGAATTACTTTGACATTGTTCGCGGGCGCGCTTTGTCTCACCGGATGCCGGCAGGACATGCACGACCAGCCCCGCTATAAGCCCTATGCCGCGACAAGTTTCTTCGGCGATGGCCGATCTGCGAGACCGGCCATTGAGGATACCGTGGCGCGGGGGCAGTTGCATCTGGATTCTGCTCGTTACACCGGCAAGGAGAACGGCAAGGATATCGATTACTTCCCCATCCAAATCACCCGAGCGGATGTGGCGCGCGGTCAAGAGCGATTCGACATCTATTGCTCACCGTGTCATGGACGGTTAGGCGATGGCCACGGCATGATTGTGGCGCGGGGTTTGCGGCAGCCTCCGAATTATCACGACCCGCGGCTGGTCAGCGCGCCTGTCGGACACTTTTTCGACGTTATGACGAATGGCTATGGCGCGATGTACAGCTATGCATCGCGAGTTCCGGTGGATGACCGCTGGCGGATCGCGGCCTATATCCGCGCTCTGCAACTCGGCGAAAACGCCCCGCCCGATCTAGCTCAAGCAAATCAGGCTCAACCCAATCCGGCTCAACAAAATCAGGGCGCCGCCACGGGAGGTGTGAAGTGAGCCAGCATCATCCTCGCAATCCCCTGCCCGTCCCCGTGGAACACCTTGGACCGGGGGCTACTCGCGTCGAGCGGATTTCCGGCGTGATTGGCGTCTTAGGGTGTATTCTCTGCGTCGCCGCGTTCTTCTTCAATCGAGAGGAATTCTTTCAGTCCTACCTGTTTGCATTCACCTACTGGGGTGGATTCGCCATCGGCGGCTTGGGTGTTCTCTTGATGCACCATACCGTCGGCGGTAAGTGGGGCGTCACCATCAGGCGGCTACTCGAAGCCCAAATGCGCACGCTGCTGCTGATCATCGTGCTGATCCTACCGATCCTGATTTGGCCAGGGTATCTCTATCCCTGGGTGCATCACGACATCGTATCCGCTACTCCCGTTCTTCAGCACAAGGCGCCGTATCTCAACATGCCGTTTTTTATCGGACGCGTGGTGCTCTATTTCGCCATTTGGCTGTTCTGGGGTTTTCGGGAAAACCGCATGGCCGACCGCCAGGATGAAACCGGCGATCCCACGCTAAAGGAGCGCATGCGAGCCTTCGGCGCTCCGGGCATCCTGATTTTCACATTGACCGGAACGTTCGCCTACATTGACTGGGTGATGTCATGCGACTCGCAGTTCTTTTCCACCGTTTATGGAGCCATGATCCTGATCGGCGATATTCTGCAAGCGATCGCGTTGTCCATCATCGTGCTGGTGCTTGCTTCGCGCAGCGATCGGTTCGGCGGGCGGGTGAACTCGAAGGTGCTGCATGATTTGGGCAACATGATGTTCGCCTTTGTCATTTTTTGGGCTTATCTTTCTGCTTCGCAGCTCATCATCGTTTGGCCCGCAAATCTGCCCCAGGAGCTGATGTGGTATTTGGATCGTATTCGCGGGTTTTGGAAATATTTCGCCGCGGCGACGGCGCTCTCGATGTTTGCGATTCCCTTCTGCCTGCTGCTGTCGCAAGAGCGTAAACGGAATCCGGCACGTTTGCTGCGAGTGGCCGTCTTCATACTTCTCGCGCGAGTTATCGATCTATTCTGGATTGTAGAACCTACCTTTCGCAACAAAGGATTCGCCCTTTACTGGACCGATTTCGCGGCATTTTTTGGCCTTGGCGGCATCTGGATTTACGTCTTTATCGGCCAGTTGAGACGGCGGCCGCTGCTGCCGTTACGCGATCCGCGCGTCGCTGAGCCCATACGAGAGGCGGTTGCATGAGCCAAGAGCAAAAACCGCACGCAGCCGCATCCAGCCATGACAAACCCAAGCGGACGGAGCCGCACGTGGGCCATGGCGGCACGAAGTATGAGGGTGTCGACGCTAGCTTAAAACTGATTCTGTATTCGCTGGCAACAATCGCCGCCACCCTGGTCATCGTGTTTGCAATCACTATCGGCTTGCAGAAATATTTGAACGACATCACACCGACCGGTCAGCCGCCAAGCCCGCTGGCTCCGGCTCGAGTCGTGCCCCCTGCCCCGCAATTGTGGGTGCATCCGTGGGAAGAACTGCCGGACTTGCGCGCCCATGAAGATGAAGTTTTGAACAGTTATGGGAAGGATGCGGACGGGCATGTACATATCCCGATCGATCGCGCCATGGACGCGGTGGTGTCACGCCTAACCATCCGTCCCGATGCGCCGCCGGGGATTACCACGCCGGGTGGCGAAGGTCACGCCTTCTCCGGCAGCGTGAACAGCATGCCGCCCTCGTACCGTGGGCCGCAAATTCAGGGAGAGATTCACAAACATGCGCAGTAGTAGAGGCCCTCTGTCCAACGGGCGCACCCGGCGCAAAATGCGCGGCGCCGCCTTGGCCGCGTGCATGGCGCTCGCCAGCGCCTCGGTCATGACAGGGCAGCAGGACAATCGTCCGGTTCTCGCAAGAGGCGTCGGCATCAAGCAGAAATTGAATTCTCCGGTGCCGCTCGATCTGGTATTCCGCGATGAAGCCAACCGGGCTGTCCCGCTGCGAACTTACTTCGGCGACAAACCGGTGGTGTTCTCGCTTGTTTATTACAAGTGTCCGAACCTTTGCAATTTGACCCTGACGGAGATGGTGCATAGTTTGCATCGGTTATCGTTCGAGCCCGGGCGGGATTACAACGTGGTGGTGGTCAGCTTCGATCCATCGGAAACTCCCCTTTTGGCGGCCGAAAAAAAGAGCAATTACGCCAAAGAGTTCGGCCGCCCATCCTTCAATTCCGGCTGGCACTTCCTGACCGGCACTCAGGATTCCATATCCCGGCTGACTTCCTCTTTAGGCTTTCAATACCGCTGGGATGAGCCAACGCATCAGTTCGTGCATGCGGGCGGCATTATGGTTGCCACTCCGGACGGCAAGCTTTCCAAGTACTTCTATGGAATCCGCTACGCTCCCGCCGATCTGCGCCTGGCGCTGGTAGAAGCATCGCGAGGGAAGATCGGCTCTCCCGTGGACGATCTGCTGCTCTACTGCTTTCACTACGATGTCACGCAAGGCCGATACACCCTGGTGATCTTCAACGTGCTCAAGATCGCAGCGGCGGGAACGCTGCTTGGCCTGGCCGCTCTGCTCTTCTACTTAATGCGCCCCGACAAAAAGCAGAAGGCCACGACTGCGTGGAAGGAGGCGCACCATGTTAGCTAATGTCCACCCGCTAGCTGCTCTGCCGCTCTTTCCGCCGACAGGATCGGATGTAGCGCACCAGGTCGACGAGCTGTACTTCTTCCTCATCGCCGTATCGGGAGTGATGACGATACTGATCTTTGCGTTCATCATCTTATTCGCCTTCAAATATCACCGCAGCAGAAATCCCCGCGCTACTCAGATCGAAGGCTCGACGAAATTGGAATTGGCTTGGTCTATTGCCCCGTTCTTCATCATGCTGGTGATGTTCTGGTGGGGCACGAAGCTCTTTTTCCTCAATGCGCAGCCGCCTAAGGACGCCATGGAAATCTTCGTTACGGGAAAGCAGTGGATGTGGAAGATCCAATATCCCGACGGCGGACGCGAGATCGATGAGTTGCATGTGGCTGTTGGCCAACCGGTCAAGCTGACCATGGCATCCGAGGACGTCATCCATAGCTTCTCGATTCCGGCTTTCCGCATCAAGCACGACGTGGTACCCGGACACTACGACACGGTTTGGTTTACACCCTCCAAGCCCGGTCACTACCATCTGTTCTGTACCGAGTACTGCGGCAACCAGCACGCGTCGATGGGCGGCTGGGTGGATGTGCTGGATCAGCGGGACTACGCCAATTGGCAGAGCGGCGGTGGCGGCGGTAGGCAAGGAACTCTCGCCGATCAGGGGCAGGACATGTTCGAGCAACATGGCTGCTCGCAATGTCACTTATTGGACCAGCAAGGCCGCGGCCCGAACCTGCGGGGCCTTTACAACAAGCCAGTGCTGCTGGCCGATGGACGCACCATTATCGCCGATGACGCCTACATTCGTGAATCGATTTTGGATCCGAACGCTAAAATCGTCGACAACTTCAAACCCGATATAATGCCGGTCTTCAAGGGACAAATTACCGAGGAAGGAATCGTGCAGTTGATCGCATTTATCAAATCGCTTTCGCCCAGCACTCCTGCATCGCAACAAGGCAGCCAGCAGGGACCCATCGTTATAGCGCCAGTAGCGCCGGGCGCTCCTTCGACGAGCAACTCTAACAATTCGAAAACGCCTGCGAATGCACAAAGACAGTAATAGAAGTTCAAGGGAAAGACGTTAGGTTATGGCAACACTCGCACACGGAACACCGGAAATAGCAGTCGAGGAGGTAAATTACCTCAATGTCGAACACGGCTGGAAGAGTTGGCTATTCACTACCGACCATAAGCGGATAGCCATTCTCTACCTTATTTCGATCACGCTGATGTTCGTGGTCGGCGGAACGTTCGCTGTCATGATGCGGGTCAACCTTCTTTCGCCGGAGGGCAACTATTTCTCCGCCACCACCTACAACCGGTTATTCTCCATGCACGGGATCATTATGGTCTTTTTCTTCCTGGTCCCGTCCATACCGGCTACTCTCGCCAATTTCTTGATACCCATCATGATCGGGGCGAAAGATCTGGCCTTCCCCAGGGTTAACCTGCTGAGCTGGTACTTGTATGTCCTGGGCGCGTTCGTAACCATGTACTGCGTCTTTGTCGGGGGCGTCGATACTGGCTGGACCTTCTACGCGCCTTACAGCAGCACTTATTCAAATTCGTATGTGCTTCCCGCCGTTGCGGGAGTTTTTGTCGCGGGCTTCTCTTCCATTCTGACGGGATTGAATTTCATCGTCACGGTTCATAAAATGCGCGCCCCGGGTATGACGTGGTCGAGATTGCCGCTGTTCGTGTGGTCCAACTACGCCACTGCTTTACTGCAAGTCCTCGGCACTCCCGTGCTGGCCATTTCGCTGACGCTGATCGCCTTTGAGCGCATCGCCCACGTAGGAATATTCGATCCCAACATTGGAGGCGATCCGATTCTCTTCCAGCATCTCTTCTGGTTTTACTCCCATCCTGCCGTGTACATCATGATTCTGCCGGGCATGGGCGTGATCAGTGAGATCGTTTCGTGCTTTTCACGAAAGCGCGTCTTTGGATACAACTTCGTCGCTTTTTCCAGCATGGCGATCGCCGTCCTCAGCTTCGTGGTCTGGGGCCATCACATGTTCGTCACGGGCGAAAGCGTATACGTCAGCGTTGCGTTCTCCGTCCTCAGCTTCGTGGTCGCCGTACCCTCCGCTATCAAAGTGTTCAACTGGACAGCGACGATGTACAAAGGCTCGGTATCGTTCGACACCCCAATGCTCTATGCTTTCGGTTTTATCGGGCTGTTTACGATCGGCGGCTTAACCGGGCTCTTTCTGGCGACTCTGGCCGTTGATGTGCCCACTCATGGCACCTATTTCGTCGTCGCTCATTTCCATTACGTGATGGTTGGCGGCATGGTCATGGCATTTATGGGTGGCCTTCATTTCTGGTGGCCGAAAATGACCGGCCGTATGTATCCCGAAGTATGGTCTCAAATCGCGGCAGCCATTATCTTCGTCGGGTTTAATCTTACGTTCTTCCCGCAATTCATTCTGGGCTATATGGGAATGCCGCGGCGCTATCATGCCTATCCGCCCGAATTTCAAATGCTGAACGTTATGTCCACCGCGGGAGCGTCCATTCTGGCGATTGGCTATATCATTCCGCTGATTTATCTTTTGGGGTCGCTGAAATACGGGGCGAAGGCCGGCAACAATCCTTGGGGCGCCGCGGGATTGGAGTGGCAGATCGCCTCGCCCCCCACTACTTACAATTTCGATGAAACGCCTATCGTGACCGAAGAAGCCTATAACTACGGTCCCGTGGAGGAAATCGTTGGCTGACACTATCGTTCCCGTGGGTCACGAACCCTCGGCGGAAGCTACTCATCTTCGCCACCACTTTGCCAGCCCGGAACAGCAGATGGATGCGTCCACGCTGGGCATGTGGACTTTCCTGATTACCGAAGTCCTGTTCTTCGGCGGCATGTTTGCGGGATACGCCGTGTATCGCGCCATGTACCCTGACGCATTCGCCAGCACCAGCCGCTACATGAATGTGGTGCTGGGCGGAACCAACACAGCGGTCCTGATCTGCAGCAGCTTGACCATGGCGCTGGCTGTGCGCGCTGCCCAAATGAGTAGACGAAAACCACTGATGATCTTGTTGATCCTGACCATGATTTTTGGGTTAGTCTTCCTGTATATCAAGTGGGTTGAGTGGCACGCCAAGTGGGTGGAACACCTGGTGCCGGGCTTCAACTTCCAATACGATCAGCCGCAATTTGTGCATAACGCGCAAATTCTCTTCTTCCTCTATTTCATGATGACCGGCATGCACGCTCTTCATATGATTGTCGGCGTGGGATTGCTGACCTACCTCCTCGTGCAGGCGGGCCGGCGCATATTTAACGAGAACTACTTCGCGCCCGTGGAAATGATCGGGCTTTACTGGCACTTTGTCGATATCGTCTGGATATTCTTGTTCCCGCTGTTATATCTGATTGGACATCGCCCATGAGCGCACACGTACCTATTCCGAAAGTAAAGACATTGGTCGCGGTGTGGGCGACCTTGATAATTCTTACCGGAACCACATCGGCCGTTTCTTACGTTGAGCTAGGGCCCTGGAATGTCGTGGTCGCTCTCGCGATCGCGTTGATCAAGGCTTCGCTGGTGGTCTGGGTCTTTATGGGCGTACGCCATACCCCCACCCTCACCAGGCTGTTCTGCGTCGCCGGCTTAGTGTGGCTCAGCATCATGATCCTAATCACGTTCAGCGACTACACCAGCCGCAATTGGACCTACCAGGCTCAGCCCTGGTCGCATAGCAAAGCCGTCGGCGGAAGCCACTAGCTAGTCGAATTGCCAGCGAAACAGCCCCGGCATGCGGCTGTCCAACTCCGGAAGGAGAACTATGGCTGAAACCAGTACGGACGTGATCAAACGCTACCTCGAGGATGCGATTGCGGCCGAGAAGAGCTTTGAAACACAATTGCAGGGTTTTGCAAACGAGGGCGACGATCCAGTCGCCAAGGCGGCCTTTCATCAGCATGCGTTGGAGACCAAGCAGCAATACGAGCGGCTGACCGCGAGATTGGAATCACTAGGCGGAAGCCCATCGGGAGCGAAGAGCTTCCTGGCGCATGTTTTCGGTTTAAGCCCGAAGGCTGCGCAAATCGGGCATGAAAAAGAGGAGCGTACCACTCAAAATTTGATGATGGCGTATGCGGTCGAGAATAGCGAGATCGCTATGTATGAGGCGCTTGCCACTGTGGCAGATGCCGCAGGTGACATCCAGACTGCGGCCTTGGCTCGCGACATCCAGACCGAAGAAAAGACGACCGCCGAAAAGGTTTGGAAGCTGATACCCAGCTCTGCCGTGCAAGCGCTCGAGCGGGTTACCGGCGGTGGAACAGGGACATACTCAACCGGAAGGACAGCAACGTCGGCTTAGATTCATTGCGCGTATTCGTGTGAGCACCTCGGCATTTTTGCGCCGAGGTGCTTTTCTTTAGTGGCCTACTGCTGGTTCTTGACCGTGTCCCCGACCTTAGGCTGCCCAGCGCCCGTGAAAGTGCCCATGGCGGAACCCTCATCTACCGAAGTGATTTGAAGCTGGCCCAATGGCTCTTCGATACTCCGCAGAGCTTTCCCGGTGACGGGATCCTTGATGACGCGGCTGACGTGCATAATCACAAGGTGATCGCCCACATGCACTCCGCTCCGGCTGCCGACGTTAATCACAACGCTGTTGCCCGTTGCATCGGCTACCACGCCGTTGATCTGAACGGTTGAATGAGGAAGCTTGCCCGCGCCCTCGTCAAGATGGGTAGCCAACTGCGTCACCGCGCCCTTGACGGCCTCGCCGATAATCGTCGCGCCAAAATTTGAGCTGGACATATCCACATTGCCGCCACCTCCGGTGCCGCCCGCTCCCCCGCCGCCCAAGAGATTAGTGCCAGAGCGCGCCGATTCGCCGTGCCCATTGGCCGAGGCGAGGATTTCTCCTGTGTTCACGTCGATCATGCGAGCAGTTATTTCTACCACGGCTTTAGCTTTCCTGACGCCCACGCCGCCTAAACCGTATTTGTCCCAATGGCTCAATGCTCCGCCGGCGCTTCTGTTTTGATCGTCCCGGCCGAATTGCGTGATGTCGCCCGTGATAATCGTGTCAACTCCCAAAACGCGGCCGATCTTCGCGGCGCTGTTAGAATCCGCCCGATCGCTGTTCGAGAAATTTTGTTCTTTCAGGATCTTGTCCAGTTCGCGGCGTTCAATCACCCGGTATGTCCCGTCATTCACCAACTGATTCACTAACAAATCCGATATCCCCTTGCCGATATCTTGGTTGGTTCCAAAAACGGCTTGCACAGTGCTCATGACCGTGGCATAGCTAAAATCCATCACGGCGACTTTGCGCTTCTCTTGCTGCTGCCCGTAAGCGGGAAAGATTGCGAGCGCTACGCCTAAGATTGCGATATACATTCTCATCTCACTAAAGCTCCTATCTTCCAAAGAAAGTTTCTAGTTTGTTCACTTCTTGTTCGGCGTGCTCAATGTTTCTGCGCGCCGATTGCAAATCATTGCTTTGAGCCGCCCGATCGGACGCTTGCAAGTATGCGTCCAGACGGCTGGCCGAAGCAGCAATGTCTTGTCGAAGTCCCAGGCCTTCCGCGGCTTGTTGCTGCCGTAGCCGGTCGAGGCTGCTTCTCACCGCATCGGAGCGGGCGTGCAGCTTTATGAGATCGTCATTTACCTTTTCGATCTCCTCGGGGGAAGGCCCCGGGGGCGGAACGGCCGCCTGTGGTGGCGGCGCTGAGTTCTGCGGCAGAGTTGCCGCCGGTGGCGCGGCTGGCGTCACGGTCCCCGGTACTGAGACTTTACTCAGCAGTTTATGGACGGGTTGAGGGGATGTTACGGCGCTGCCCGAAGCAGTTTGTCCAGCGCTATTATCCGCTTGGTTCTGTGCCGTACTTGCTGGCGGCGGCGTTACCGGGGCCGCAGCCTGGGATGTTACCTGCGTCGCTGAGGGCGGCGCTATTACGGTGGCATGTTCAGCCGGCGTACTTGATTTACCGGCCGCTGAACTTCGCCAAAAGTGCGGCAACGCCAAGGCTCCGGCCAACAGAACGCATACGCAAGCTATCGCACCCGCAGCCATCCATAAACCGCGATTGCTCCGAGGTGGAACACCGGCCAGGGCGGAGCTGGGTTGTTGAAGCGGCGGGTTGATTTTGGGCGGAGCCGAAACGGTCTGTGCCTGTGCTGCACGCTCCCGCCCCCGCACGCTCTCCAGCGCGTTGCGAAATGCATCGGCGCTCTGGAAGCGATGCATCGGCTCTTTCGCCAGCGCCGTCATGATGATGTCGTTGAGGGCTTGAGGAAGCGCGGCATTCAGCTCCAGCGGCGCCTTCGGCATGGTGTTCAACTGCGCTTCTAAGATCGCGTAGGTATTTTCGGCTTCGAACGGACGCCGGCCGGCGCTCAACTCATAAAGTAAAACTCCAAGCGCATACAGATCGGAGCGGGCGTCGACAGTCTCTCCTCTCACTTGCTCGGGCGACATGTACAGCATGGAGCCCATGGTCGTGCCAGGGCGCGTCAGCAGTGGCTCGGAGTTGGATTTCGCGATCCCGAAGTCCATCAGCTTTACGATTCCGTGTGGCGTCACCATCACGTTCGAAGGTTTGATGTCCCGATGAATAACACCGTTTGCATGCGCGTAACCCAGTGCCGCCAGCACCTGCGTGACATAGCTGAGCACTTCGTTCAGCGGAAGCGGTCCTTCTTTTGCGCGGTCGGAAAGCGTGAAGCCCTCTACGAATTCCATAATCATCACGAGTTGATTTTCAACTCTGAAGGCAGTGTGGAATTTCGCAATGTTCGGATGATCGAAGCGGGCCAGCGTGCGAATCTCGCCGATAAAGCGTTCGCCTAGCTCGGCCTCGGCGGCTAAGTCGGCCAGCAGAACCTTCATGGCTTCGACGCGATTGGAAATAACATTCCGGACGCGATAAACGCGGCCCATTCCCCCCTTTCCAAGCACGCTTAGAATTTCGTAATCACCAGCGGACTGGCCGACTTCGAACGGCATTGGCCTTCCTCCTTAGCAGTAACTCATTGAGTTTTGCAGGCCTGCTTAGAACAACTGTATTTGGGCTTACTATTCAGCCTCGCAATGTAGCACACGAGGTGTTCTGCACATCATACGCCAAAGGGAAGGATACATTGTATAAAGCTACGATACCTGTTCTGTTCGGAAAGGAACTGAATGACAAAACGCCTGTTGTTACCCGGGAGCGAGCGCAGCTCAGTTGCCGATGCAGTGGCGGTCGACCATCCCGATCCGAATGAGATCGCCGACGTGACGCTCTACTGCGCCGCCGGACGCCCTTGCCGGCTCTCGGCCCGCAGCCTCTGAAACGCGAGGACTTCGCGTCCAAGTACGGCGCCGACCCTGCGGATATTGCGGCTGTGAACGCTTTGCGGCCCAAAATGACCTCAGCATACGGGAAGCGGATCTGGCGCGCCGCAGTGTCGTGCTTTCCGGGACGCTCGCCAATATCGCCGAGGCCTTCGGAACGAATTTCGACGATCTGATCGTCTATCAGTCGCCCGATGGCGGAAGATTCCGCGGCCGCACCAGGCGCGTACCCACGCCCGGCGACGGCGCAACGAACGGCATGGAGGCGCATCCACCGGCGATACCTCTTATAGACCGCAAGACGTAGCGACACTGTACGACTTCCCGCCTGAGACCACCGGCGCCGGTCAAACCATCGCCCTGATCGAATTGGGCGGCGGGTTTCGTTTTCGATGTAAGTACTTGCTTCGCCAACTGGGCATTCAAAACCGGCCCTTCATGATCTCTGTTTCCGTGGATGGCGCCATCAACCTAGCCCGTGGCGATCCCATTGACGATCGCGCCTTCCTCGATGCGGTAACCACGGCCATCCACGATCAACTTCGCGCGCCATCCGTCATCTGTATTAGCTGGGGACACGGAGGCGCCAGCGGCAGTGGCATCAGCGAGTTCTTTCACTTGCCGGATTACCAGCAATCCGCCCGGGTTCCGATCAGCGAATCGGGTCATAAAGGACGCGGAGTTCCGGACGTCTCCGGCAATGCCGACCCGGACACTGGATTCGAAGTGATCGTCAACGGCCGCAGTATGGTCGTTGGCGGCACCAGCGCCGTAGCGCCCCTCTGGGCCGCTCTGATCGCCCACCTGAATGAAGATCTCAAAAGGCAGGTCGGGTTCGTAAATCCCCATCTCTATCGGAGCAGCGCTTCTGGCCGCGCTGAGAAGCCTCAGTAGCTGATGGATGGAAGATAGGCGCCGGCAGGCTCGTTGTAAAGTCCCATCGACATCAGCGTCAACGGCTGCTTTATTTGCAGGCCATTTTCTAAGCACCAGCGAAGCAGAGGCGCATTCCGGGTCGGAACTAGAATGCCTGGCCCTCCAAAGCTTTCCGCCGATGCAATTAACGCCTGTAGATCGAGATTGCTTTCGGCCACTGCATGAGAAAAAAAGGCCAACCCCGTGGCATATCCGGTGATTTGTCCATCACGCTCGACCAGCAATGCGGCTCCGCGCTCGATCGCCTCGAGCAACTCTCCATGCCGGTCGTGCCCATGCACTTGCTTGCAGACCGCATCGCATTTCTCAATTTCGGAAGCTTGGGCCGCGCGCACCCGGCAGCCTTTCATCTCCCGTCGTATCGGTGTTCCTTGCACCACAGAGAGCGGCTCACGGGCGTCGAAACCGAGCGCTGTATATAACGACAGTGAGCGGTTGTGAAAGGCTGCTTGAACCAGCCGCACACCCGCGAAATTTCGCTCACGAACGCGCTCCAGCACTCCTTCCATTAATTTTCGCCCGACTCTGCGGTTCTGCGCGCTTGGAGCGACCGTGATAGGACCTATACCCGCAATAATGGACCGCTCATCCAAACAGTTGCTACCGACGACGCGACCGTCGAACTCCGCAACTAAGCAATAAAAACCAGGATGAGAAAACATCCAGGCGATTATGTGCACGCCCACTTCGGGGGATGGAATATCCGGCGGGAAACCATGTTGCGCGTTGATATTCGCGAACGCTTCGAAACAGATTTCTCCACAAACTTGGGCGTCATCTGGGCTGGCAAGCCTGATCGTGACCGCTCCGCTCACAGTTGAACTGGATACTGCCGTTTGAGACATGATTCCTCTCCCCTCCGTCCGAAGATTGTAAAACAGGATCATACCCATTGGTTATCGATGGAGCTTGACTTCCCGCAAAAAACCCGTCATGGGCAACCTTACCCTCGCCAAGGAAGAGAGCCGCGATATGTGGAGCTTTCTGGCACTGGAGCGACTCTGCCAGGATTTGCGTTACGCCGTACGCATGCTCGGAAAGAATCCGGGATTTACCGCGGTCGCCGCCGTATCTCTGGCGCTCGGCATCGGGGGCAACGCTGCCGTGTTCAGCCTCGTGAATACGCTGCTGATAAAACCCCTGCCGTATTTCGAGCCGAACCAGCTGGCTCGCATAACCGATTACTATCCTAAGGCCGCGCTCGTTGCTTTCCAGCAGCAGAGCCGAACCATGGATATTGCTTCCGTCAGCCCCGGTTCGGAGATGAACCTGACAGGCGAAGGAGAGCCGGTTCGCGTAGTAGGAAGCATCACGTCGGCTAATCTCTTTTCCGTCTTGGGAGCGCCGGTCGAGCGCGGACGAAGTTTCGAGCCCGGAGAGGACCGCCCCGGCCGCGATGGCGTTGTGATTCTCAGCCACGCTCTGTGGCGGAATAAGTTCGACGGCGACCCGCAAATTCTCGGCCGCATGATTACCCTCGATGGCATGAACCGGCAAATTGTAGGCATTATGCCCGCCCCTTTCAGCTTCCCCTCGTCCCAGGTTGAACTGTGGATGCCCACGCGCCTCGACCCCTCCAATACGGAAGATTTTTGGGGCAGCGAGTTCGTCCCTCTAATCGGCAGGCTGCATCCGGGTGCCACCTTGGCGCAAGCGCAAAGCGAGATTCGCCCGCTCGTCAAACAATTGCGGCGAATGTTTCCCTTCCCAATGCCGCATGACTGGAACGCCGACGCGACCGCTATTTCGCTCCAAGCCGATATGGTGCAAGACGTTCGCGGCAAGTTACTGGTGTTGTTTTCCGCGGTCGGCATCGTGTTGCTGATAGCCTGTGCGAATATCGCGGGCCTGCTTCTCGCTCGCGCCACGACACGCCACAAAGAGATCGCGTTGCGTGCCGCGCTCGGCGCCAGCCGCCGCAGAATCGTCCGTCAATTGCTGACCGAGAGCGTGCTGTTGTCGCTGACCGGCGGCGCTCTGGGGATTCTTTTAGGCGCGGCCACGCTTTCCGTGTTTAAATCGGTGCTTCCCGCCGGTACGTCCGGCCTGGCCAGCGTGAGAATCGACGGGCCTGTTCTGGGATGCATGACGGCATTGACGCTGTTGACTGGCTTGGTTTTTGGAATTGCTCCCGCCCTGAGCGCCTTGCGGGTAGATCTCACCAGCTCTATCAAGACAGGGAGCCAGCGCTCGATGGCCAGCACTTGGCCACTGCTGCGGAATTGGTTAATTGCCGGAGAAGTTGCGCTCACCGCCGTACTCGTGGTCGGCGCGGGGCTACTGATTAGGAGTCTTTACGTTCTCTCGCAGGTGAATCCCGGATTTCAAACACAGCAGATCCTCCGGATCCACATCAGTCCCAATGAATCGCGATGTCAGCAGCCCGCTGCGTGCATCGCCCTTTACGACGATCTTGTGCAACGGGCGCGTGGCATCTCCGGAGTTTCGGATGCGGCTGTGGCGAATACGATCCCCATGGATGGTGAGCTGCCCACCATTCCTGCCGATGTAGAAGGCCATCCAAAAACACCGGACTATCCCGCGCCCATGCTTTGGGCCGGAGCGATCAGCCCGGACTACCTCCGCATTATGCGCATTCCACTGCTCGCCGGAAGAGCATTCACGCAAGCCGACGGCGCGCACTCGCCCGGAGTCGTTTTGGTGACAGCTTCCACCGCCAGACATTTTTGGCCCGGACAGAGTGCCATTGGCAAGCACATCAAACCGGTCTGGGATAAGCAATGGAGAACGGTGGTCGGCGTGGCCGCCGATGTGCGCCAATACGACCTCACTAACAAAGCTCCGGACTGGGTTCCCGGCGGCATCTACATGCCCTACCCTCAGTCCGTCCAGGGAGATCGGCAACTCCCTGCCGCGATGAACCTGTTGGTGAAGATCTCGGCGGATCCCGCGCGCGCGGCGGTCGAGGTTCGACAACTCGCCGTCCAGCAAAGCCCCGATGCCCCCATCAGCGAAGTGCAAAGCATGCAAGAGGTGGTGTCTGCTTCTATAACGGATTTCCGCGCCATCATGGGCGTGTTTATCAGCTTTGCGATTGCCGCGATAGTTCTGGCCGGCGTGGGGATCTACGGATTGGTTTCCTATTCGGTGGCGCAACGGAAGTACGAGATCGGCGTACGCATAGCCATCGGAGCCTCAAAGCGCACGATTCTGGAATTGATCTTGGCGCAAAGTTTGAAGGTGACCTTAGTGAGATTAGGCGCCGGCATCCTCGCTGCGCTTCTCCTGACGCGCTTCCTGAGCAGTCTTCTCTTTGGAGTTGCGGCCACGGATGCCATGACCTTCGCGGGCGTAACCGGTCTGCTGTTCGGGATCGCCGTCCTAGCGAGCTGTATTCCCGCGTGGAGAGCGGTTCAAATTGATCCCGTGAAGTCGCTGCGCCTCGAATAACGCGTCCGTCCTGCTCAACGCGTGAACATTGAGCCGGCATGGGGCAACCCTAAGCGAAAGCGCAGACGGTCATAGTCAATCATCGGTTGGAAGAAATCGGGCTCCTGCAGCGGCCAGATCGATACGCGCGGCGCGGTCGAACCGGCCCGCTCGAGCACAGCATTCACCGCCCGCCGAGCCGCTTCATTCGCAGCTTCCATGCACGCCACGTCCGTATTGGTCTTGACGTAATCGGAAGCGAGAAAAAGGTTCGGAATTTCCGTCGAGGCATCAGGCCGGTATTGGAGAGATCCGGATGTGTTGACCAGGAGCGGCTCCAGATTCGTAACCGCGGTCGGGTTGGGAAATTGCACATCGGGATCGAGGAACCAACTGAGCAGATTGCCGTCATCGATAATGCCGGCGCCTCCGACATTGACGTGGACCTTGATTTGAGACCAGGTCTCCTTCTCGATCTCTTCGGCGGTACATTGCATTGCGGTCTTTCCGTAAAGAATGCCGGGTGTTTCCCAATCCGAAATGTCGACCGAGAGGATTCCACCGACGCGGCCGTCCCCGAACTTCGCGAGATCGGCCTGATTCCAGAACTGACGCTGCGACACCGAGGTGAGAGCCCAAGGCGAATCGGCATAGAGCGAATGCCCGAACTCAAGCGGAACATCCTGCCCGAGATAAAACTGAATGCCGTTCATCCACTCGGTGCGCAGCTTTGCCAAGTTTGCCAGGGATGGAGCCAGCCCCTTGAGTTGCGCGTCAACGAGTCCAGTCATGATCTCGACGGGCATCGCGGCGATATAGTAATCAGCCGTAATTTCGTGTGTTTGTCCGTTGGTTTCGGCGGTGACACTGCTGATGCCTTCCGCGCCTGCGTGGAAGGTCTGAATGGTAGTTCCACTCTGAAAATCGACTCCCCGCTGGCGAAGATAACTGACCCACGGAGTGAGCCAAACGTCGTTGGTGGGACCGCTCAGAAGGCGGTCGAAACCTCCGTACGTTAGCAGACCAAAGATCAACTGCAACAGCGTATAGCCGGCGGTTCGAGTACTGGCTTCCTGCGCGCGCACCGCCACCAGAGAACGCGTCAATCCCTTCCCGAGCAGGATTTGATAGTCCGTCGAGCGATTATCGGCGTCAATGAAGGTCCACCACGGGATCTGCTCATATTCGGCCAGCCTGCGCTCGGGACAGGTGGTTAGCAGCGTGAAAAGACGATCGATAAAAAACGACACTTCGTTGTCAGGTACGCCGATGCCGCCGAACAACTCCCTAAAGGCGAGCGCCCAATCTTCCATGTTCTGAGGCACCCGCGCTGTCAGAATGAGCGGCGGTTTGCCTGCGCGTGCGACATGGATGCGAGTCGCATGGACTAGATTGTTGAAGACACTCACATTCGCTGGATACGGGATGCGCATCATCGTATCCGGCAAATGGCGATAGAAAGCAGGAAAGAAACGAAACCCGTGCTCGCCGGGAAGATCCTGGCGGCCACCCGTCCCTGTGCTCGGGACAGGAATGCTGCGGGCTTTTCCGCCGAACACGTCCTTCCGTTCGTAAACCGAAACTTCGAAACCGCGCTCGATCAATTCGTGCGCGGCGCTCAGACCGCCAACTCCGCCGCCGAGCACAGCTACGCGCATAGACATGCTTCCAATACTTTACTGCGCTGGCGCTTAGCATGCGGTTTGCGACAATGGCTGCCACTAGGCATATTGACCCATGAAGATCAGCAGAAGAAATGCAATGCGCTCGCTGGCCGCAGCTATTCCTGGAGTCGCAGTAGGCGGCGTACAGCCACAACTTCCGCCGGGCATCGAGATCGAGAAAGGCCCGTTTCAGGGCACTCGAGAGTCTCTCAGCAAGTACGAGACGCCGGAGTGGTTCCAGGACGCGAAGTTCGGCATCTGGGCCCACTGGGGACCGCAATCCGCCATCGAAGACGGTGACTGGTATGCGCGAAACATGTACATTCAGGGCAGCGCGCAGTACAACTACCACACGGAAACGTATGGCCATCCTTCGAAATTCGGATATAAAGACACCATTCCTTCCTGGAAAGCTGAGAAGTTCGATCCAGCCCATCTGATGCGCCTGTATAAACAAGCCGGGGCGAAGTACTTCGTGAGCATGGGCGTGCACCATGACAATTTCGATTTATGGAATTCGAAACACCAGCGCTGGAACGCAGCAAACATGGGCCCCCGGAAAGATATCGTCGGCCTCTGGCGTAAGGCGGCTCTCGAAGAAGGACTGAGGTTTGGCGTCAGTGAGCATCTTTGGATTACTTACAAATGGTTCTCCGTAAGCCATGGGCACGATGCGAGCGGCCCGCGCGCAGGAGTACCGTACGACGGAGCGAATCCCGAGTACGCCGACCTCTATGTCGCTTCAGACGATATCTGGTCTCATGATTTGGATTGGAATGAGAGTGGAATACCGGAATGGTGGAAGCGCCACTGGTATATGCGAATCAAGGATCTGGTAGACCAATATCAACCGGATCTGCTCTATACCGACGGCGCGCTGCCCTTTGAGGATTATGGCTTGAATTTAGTCGCGCATCACTATAACTCCAGCGCCAAGCGCAATGGCGGCAAGACCCAGGCGGTATATAACAGCAAGCGGCGTGAAGATGCCGAAAGAGGCGTCTGCGTTCTTGATGTCGAGCGCGGAGTGGTGGACAAGATCTGGCCGCAACCCTGGCAGACCGATACGTGCATTGGCAACTGGCACTACAAGCGCGGTGTGCAGTACAAGACCCCCAAAATTGTGATCGACATGCTGGTGGACATCGTAAGCAGAAACGGCAATCTGCTGCTGAACTTTCCTTTGCCCGCGAGTGGCGCTCTCGATTTGGAGGAATTGAATGTGCTCTCCGAGATTACCAAGTGGATGGCGGTTAATAATGAGGCGATCTATGCCACGCGGCCTTGGAAAATCTTCGGCGAAGGACCCGGAACAGAAGCGGCAGCGCAGAACTCCGCCTTTAACGAGAGCAAGCGAAAAGACCTGACTGCGGCTGACGTGCGCTTTACCACTAAGGGCAGTACTGTTTACGCCTTCCTCATGGGATGGCCTGAGTATAAAGCCACAATTCGTCCTTTGGCCGCGAACACGGAACTTCGGGTCGGCAAGGTCCAAAATGTGGAACTGCTCGGGTTCGATGGAAAGCTGGAGTGGTCACAGGATGACACCGGCCTAAGCGTTTCCATGCCACAGCAGAAGCCCTGTGATTATGCCGTTGTCCTAAAGATTTCAGGGGTTTAACACGCTCCCTTACGCCAACATTTCGCGTTAGACGTAAGTCCAACTGAAACAACGTGTTTGGATTGAAATCCATAAAGAGGGCTGGGAATGGGAAGGCTTGACTGCTGGGTGACGGGCTTCGTAGCGCCGCGAGAAGAACAAAGGAAACCAATAAATGGAAAAGCTTGCGCAGAATATTCAGGAGGCGTTTCTCAATAACGCGCGGAAAGACAAGACTTTCCTGACTATCTACCTTATGAGCGGCGTCAAGCTGTCCGGACGCATTAAGAGCTTTGATAAGTATTCCGTCATACTCGAGGCGAACAATCAAGAGCAACTTATTTTCAAGCACGCGATCTCGACTGTGGTCGTTTCCAGGCCGCTTCACGGCGGCGGACACACCGGCACGGGAAGCACTCCGGGCGCGCCTTTAACGTTACCCGACGAGTCGGAAAACAACCATTAGTGCCAGCTCCGGCAGAACGTACGCTTGTAGTTGGCGTGGATCTAACGCGTTCGTCCCGGGCGAATAGGGCCAAGCCGGAGTTCGAACCCGACGCTGAAGAATCGCTCGAGGAACTGGCCACTCTAGCGGACAGCGCAGGCGCAACGGTCGTGGAGCGGATCATTCAAGCGCGTGCCACCCTGGACGCGGCGACACTCATTGGCTCTGGGAAAGTCGGCGAAATAAAAGAACGGATCGAAGCGGACGCTATCGATACGGTAGTCTTCGATCACGAACTGACTCCCACCCAGCTTCGCAATCTGGAGCGCCGCCTGCAGGTGAAGGTGCTCGACCGAACGCAACTCATTCTGGACATTTTCGCCCTGCGCGCGCGGACCAGTGAGGGCCAGCTTCAGGTAGAGTTGGCACAACTCAACTACCTTTTGCCCCGCTTAGCGGGCCGTGGAATACAGATGTCGCGTCTTGGAGGAGGTATCGGAACACGAGGCCCAGGTGAAACCCAGTTGGAGACGGACCGCAGGCGCATCGGCAGAAGGATTTCGAAGCTAAAGGCAGACATCGAGCGGGTTCGCGCGACGCGTGGCGTTCAGCGCTCCCAACGGCAAGCCGTGCCGCTCTCGACCGTGAGTCTCGTCGGCTATACGAACGCCGGCAAGTCGACTTTGTTCAACCGGTTGACTGGAGCAGGTGTACTGGCGGATGCAAGAATGTTTGCCACGCTCGATCCCACCGTGAGGCAGATTCGGCTGCCTTCGCAGCGCCGCGTTTTAATGAGCGACACAGTAGGGTTCATACGAAATTTGCCGACCACTCTGGTGGAGGCCTTCCGGGCGACTCTCGAAGAAGTAACCGCGGCGGCGTTATTGTTGCATGTGCTTGACGTGACATCCGCGACTGCCTCAGAGCAAACGGCTCACGTGATGAAGGTCCTCGCCGAAATTGACGCCGAGAGCACGCCGCAGATTCTGGTTCTGAATAAAAGCGATAGATTGGACGAGTCCGAACGCGCTCAGGATCTACCTACCTTGACACATCGCATGCTGGGTGAGACCGCCCGCCAGAACGCGACTGCCGCAGTCCTTGTCTCGGCAAGAACAGGCGACGGTTTGGCGCAGCTTCTCGATGCGGTCGATAAGCATCTGGTCCAAGATTCCGTGGCCCGGCAGCGCTTCCGCTTGCCTCTGAGCGAAGGCCGTGCCTTGCATCTGTTGCATGATCGAGCGGCAATTGTCTCGAAACGATATGAGGACGACTACTGCGAAGTGGTCGCGGACGCACCACAATCCATCCGAGACCGGCTGGCCGAATTCGCGGTCGAGTAAAAAAGTACTTTACAATGGAGAGTAAACGTGCCATGCTGATCTAGTGCTGTCGCGTATCGCTGCCTTGCTGTTATGGGCTGAACATCGCCGTATGCCTGACACTCGCCATTGCTCGTTCTCCTGTTTCTATCGAGATACTTTAGGGCGGTTGAAGAAGCTCACGGCAACTCCGTTACAGCCGCTATTCTCGCCCGATCTCGGTGAGGTAGGTCGCGTTTGTTCAAGCCCAACCCTCGAAAGGCGCGATATCCGCATCCGTTGGTGAGGATAGGCCAGGCGTTTTCGCGTTGGGCGACGCGCCGATTGCCGAGATATTGCGAGAATGGGCACGAGTCTATGCTGACCATTCTGCTAATGCTCGCGGTTTCAACCCAATCGTCCGCCGATCCCGCGCCCCTGGATCAGGCTTGGTCCGTTTTGAAGGATGGCATTGATAACAGGAATGCAACAATGCGGGCGACGGCAGTGCGCGCGCTTGGGAATCTGCCCAGGAATCAAAAAGCGCAGGAATGGGCCTTGAGCGCCCTGGCCGATCAGAACTACGACGTAAGAGCAGAAGCCGCCACTGCCCTTGGGCAGATGGGCGCGGTTGCTGCGCGGCCCAAGCTGCGGGAAGCGCTGAACGATAAGGAAATTAAGGTCGTCTTGGCGGCTGCCAACTCCCTATATCTCCTGAAGGACCCCGCCGCGTACGATGTTTTTTATGCGCTGCTGACCGGAGATCGCAAGAGCACCGACAGCCTGATGCAATCCCAGTTGAATATGTTAAGAGATCGGCGAGCGGTTGAGAAGCTGGCGTTTGAAACGGGTATCGGGTTTGTGCCATTCGGCGGAATGACTTACGAGGCGTGGAAGACGGTCATGCATGACGACACGACGCCCGTCCGGGTCGCTGCGGTCGAGCGGTTGGCGAGCGATCCGGATCCCAAAACGGGACAAGCATTGTCTCAGTCCTGTTCCGACAAAAAGTGGCAGATCCGGGCCGCCTCTGCTGAGGCCATTGCCAAGAGAGGCGATTCCGCTTTGCTGCCTGCAATCACGCCGCTGCTTGAGGACGAGAACTATACGGTCCGGAGCGAGGCCGCAGCGACCATCATCCGCTTATCCGTGCATACGGATTTACGGCGTCGCTCCCGTCAGAAATGAAGCTTCAGACTTTTTTGTGTAGTTTGCGGCGGAGCACTAACCCGAAGGCCACCAAACCGAGCCCAGCCAATGCGGTCGAAACTGGTTCCGGAGCGGCAGAAACCGTAGGGGCCACGCTCATCTGAAGCACCATGTCATTATAGTCCGCATCTCCAAGCGTGCCGGTGAACGTGTCCTCCAACCCAATGTAATAGCTGGTTCCATCGGTTTGATCGAAGACTGCGGCGTGCTGCAAGCCTGGGCTGTAGGAGGTTGCCGAGCTGTATACGCCTCCATGGCTCTGAGCGTTGGCGGCGCTGTTCATAAAGAACCAATAGTCCGTATCGTTTACCGTCCCTTGGCCCTGCACGTTCTCAATATAGAAGCCGTAATTCGTGCCACTAGTCAGGCTAAAGCTGGCCATGGTGCCGTTCGGGCTAGACGCGCTCAACAATTGATGCGGAGTCAGCGTGCCGCCCGTACCCACCGTGTAATACCCCATGTAGTCAATGCCATTACTACCGCCCATTTGGCTGGTATAGGCCGCTAACAGATCCATGGTGACTTGGCCGCCATTGCTGGTGAAGAACATGTTACTGGGTGCTGCAGTTCCATCCCCGTAATACGAGATGTTCTGCGGGGGACTTGCGATAGCGCATCCGCCAGCGCCGGTAAGACACCACCCTATATTGGCACTACCTGCTACCGTATCTCCTGATTTGTTATTCCAGTAGGGGCCTCCAAACGTTGGATTGGCCGCAGTTCCCAACGTTGCCTGGGACCACGGCTGCAACATTGTGCCCGCATCCCCTGTCAGAGAATCCGCTTGGGCCGAGATCCCAGCCGTAATGAGAAGAGCAATCGGTATGAGAGATTTAAACATAGTCATTAGGTTTGACCCCTCCGAGTTGGGGTACTCGAAGCGTTAGATCGGGCTAAGGCGAACCCTAAGACAGGAATTTTGATTAAGATTTTCTATACTGCGTACTAGGGCAGGGCTAGTACTAGCCAGAGCAGGCCGGTAGGCCTCGTCACAATCAGTCATTTACTTGAGATAGTGAGGCTTGGCTCTGAACAATCTCCGGTTTTCGGCTCGCGGCCAACGTTCTAGAATAGGCGACCATGCACGGAATTGATCCACCCCATGAAGTAACCCTTGGCCCAAAGGTCGACGCTTCAGCCGCCAAGCTTCCACAACGAAAGGAAATCCAAGGCCGATACGTCATCCTTGCGCCGCTGCATGCCGCCACGCACTCTGAAAAGCTCTGGGAAGCTCTTCGGGGGCCGGCGAATGATCGGCTTTGGCTTTATCTGTTCGATGGCCCTTTCGCGGAGTACCGCGATTTCCATGCGGCGCTCGAAATTAAAACTGCCTCGGCGGAGCGTTTGTATTTCGCTGTCCTTGATCGCGAGTCTGCGCATGCGATGGGATACGCCGCATTCATGCGGATTGAGCCGGTCCACCGCTGTATTGAGGTCGGCAGTATCCTTTACGCTCCCGTCCTCCAGCGTACGCGGGGAGCCACGGAAGCCATGTATCTTATGGCACGACACGCATTTGAGGAGCTTGGGTATCGCCGCTACGAATGGAAATGCGATGCGCTGAATGAAGCATCCCGCCGCGCCGCGTTACGGCTGGGTTTTCAGTTTGAAGGCATTTTTCGCCAGCACATGATCGTCAAAGGACGCAATCGGGACACGGCTTGGTTCTCCATGCTCGACCACGAATGGCCCGCCCGCAAGGCAGCCTTCGAGCGCTGGTTACACCCGTCTAATTTCCATGAGAACGGAAGGCAGCTATCTTCCCTGTCCACGGTTAGAGAGATGGCCGGGCGCTCTGCGGTCTAATATGCGCGAACCAAAGACAAACTTCTAATACCAGCAGAATCAGCGCGAACACGATCATAGGCGGCAATAGACACAGTACCGACATAAATTGAATAGCATCCCTGGCTTTTTTCCCGGCGAACGACTGATACGGGTTCTCATCTGGCGGCGCGATTAGATTGCGCTGCAAGCTCGCGTAGGCGTTCCGATCGATGGAACAATCCTTGGAAGCAACAATGCCACGCTGTAAGCAAACTTTGTAGCTTTCGTCTACTTCAGCCAGCGCCTGCTGGAGATCGTGCTGCCGCGAGTAAAAAGGCCAGTACAGAGCACCAGCCGGTCCAGAGGAGCGTGGCCGCCAGATAGCAAGCACTTAAGACGGATCTGTACTTCAAGTAAAGTAGGGCGCCCCGATTGTGGAAATTCTCATCGGGCGATTTTTAGCGCGGGAATTCTGGCCGCAACCGCAGGCAAAACCGGGAAATCCGTGTACGGTTCGACCTGATACCAATACGCGACTGAGTAGAAGCAGTCTCCCCGATCATTGGCATGGCCATGTTCGATCGTGTGTCGAACAGACTTTTCGAAGGCGCCCACCACGATCATTGCTTGACGAACTGCCGATCCGTGCGACCCTTGCGGCATGGCAACATCGACCAGACGCGCCGCGCTGTATGTCCGGGTCTCAACCAGTGATCGCGGCCAGACCGTTGAGAACCAGCTACAGCCCTTGCAGGAGGCTGCTGGGCGGCTTGGTTGGACGGTCTTGGCGATCTATCGGGACGAGGGCATCAGCGGCTCCCTGGGCCGCCAGAAGGATCGCCGATCTCGGGCTGGGACTGGATCGCCAGCGGGTGATAACAGGCGGAGCGATGCTTGGATCGGCGCAGCGCCAACCGAACTCCGGTTCAACCACGACCAGCGCCGGCAGCCAAAGCCGGATGCGGCTGTCTGCGTCGCCACGCCCGGCTCTCCCAGCCCCTTGAGCGGTTTCCTGGCCAGCGCAGACCGCAACATCCGCGCTGATTAAGAACGAACCCGATTACAAGTCCACGCTCCCCAGCAGACGGCGGCTGACCAATTCCGCCGCTGCATCCATTTCTGACAGGAACTCCCGAAATGCCGGGTCACTCTCAGTGCCGTGCATCGCCTTGCCGAAGGCATTCCAGTCAGAGAACATGATCACCAGCGACCAATGACCGGGATCGGGACCGGCAGCGACGAAATTGAGCATGAAACGCTCGGCACCGTGTTTCTCCCATACTGCCTTGCCCTTCCGGGCCGCCGCAGTCACTGCCTCCGGGTTTCCTCCCTTGCGATAAGTCACCACCGTAACGGTCATTTCATCCCCCTGTGAAGTGGAATTTGAGGACTGGACCCCGATGGGGCCGCGATGGCGCGTCATCCCCATCCATGCCAGAGATTCCCGTCACCTCGGCAAGCAACACGAAATCCCGAATCTTGCTTGAACTTCGACGTTCTACCCATTTTAGCTATTGCAGCAGCCGCTCGGCAGGTTTCCCGCGCCATCGGTCCTCGTGACGGGAACCGCGATCGGGGTATATTACTCAGCCGCCTTGACGTTCGCTGTGCGCCACGAGCAACCAACTCCTCGAATTCAAGGCAGCCACTCCAATTTGAGCGTCCAACCCGTACGATAGCAGCCCATTAAAAGAGCCACCTCAGTGGCTCCAAGCCAAGCAGCAGACGTCCCGCCATCTCATACGTTCTTAGGGTCCCGATGACGTGCTGGTTCATTGTCAGGACGTCACGCAAGCAACGATCAAGTGGCCCCTTCTGATAGACCGCTGTCCCACCGGCCGCCTTGAATACAAGTTGCACTACGTCCACGCAAACGCCGACCACGTACGTATGGGTAGTGGTAAAGCGCGCAACTTGGGTGGGCGTGGGTTCCCTCCCACCGACCAGAGTTGTCCACAAATCCCCCATGACCTCGAATAAGTAGGCGCGTGCGGAGGTGAGCATAGTGTCGGCTCGACCCACCGCCTCCTGAATGAAAACGTCGTCACGCATCATCTTAGCTGGCTCTAAATGCTCACCAACCGTATAGCGTCTCGCCGTCTTGTTCGCGGTAGTATCTATCAATACGTCAACGGCATGACGCGCAATTCCCAAAGCAATCGGAGACGTTTTTGCCGCAAACATGAACGGAAATGCATACAATGGACCAGGGCGCTTGATTGGCTCTTTGTCCTGAAAGCTGAATGTGTGGCCAACCTCGACAAACACGTCCTTGGCAAGAAGATCATTGCTGCCCGTACCGCGCAGTCCCGTCGTGTACCATGTGTCTAGAATCTCGCATTGCGAAAAGCCTCACCATGCACTGGCGGGTTTCCGACACACCGTTGGTATCCAATACGGGCGCTCCATCTGCCATAACAACACAGCCAAGCCAGACCCATTCGCAATGGTGACAGCCGCTAGCAAACGGGAAACGTCCGCTTACGCGGTAGCCGCCGGGCACCAGCAGCGCCTGCCCGGTAGGTGTCGCAGTTGCTGCGGTTCCGGCCTGGAGGTCAGGATACATCGTCCGAGCAACGTCCTGATCCAAAAAAGCAGTAATGTATCCACCGTCGCAGTTGATCATGGCACACCAGCCGACCGATCCATCAGCCAGAGCCAGCGCCTCCAATACGCGGAATTGCGTCAGGGGGTCGAGTTCCGAGCCACCCCAGGCATGAGGCATAGCCATCCCGAAGACACCGGCATCTTTCAGGGCCTTGACGATCGACGTTGGGATACGGCGACCCTGTTCGATCTCTTCACCCGATGCCGCGATTTTGGGAGCCAGTGCGATAGCGGCGTGCAGTATCGGAGATTTGTCGGATTCTGCGTAGCCTGCTGGGTGTGTCATGAGCAAAGCTCCATCCTGGATGACGTAATCGCGAACGGTTCCACGTTTACTTGACCAAGTTGATGTCAAATGCTCCATCGGTCGTAATGAAGTAAGTCGCACCGTCATCCTTGGCCCATGCCTCATGCACCATCCTCGCGGGCATATAGGCGAAGGAACCAGGGGTCAGTTCAGATCGCGCATCGCTGTCATCATGTTTCACCACAAACGTTCCCTTCAGGATCGTGATGGTCTCATTTGCGGTGTGCCAGTGCCGTGGGACGTGGGCATTCTTTTCGGCGCGAATGATCAGGTAAGTCGCCTTGGTGGTCGGATTAGTGTACAAGATCGATATTTCACCTCCACCTTCCAGCGGCTCCCACTTGATATCCTCGAACTTGATCGCTTGGGGCGACGGCGCATGCTGTGCAAATGCAGGACAGACTGCGAGCATCGCTATCGCAGATAGTAGAACCAATTTCATCACAACGATCCTCACTCGTTCTGCTTCAAGGTTTCCGCAGTAGGCTTAGGCGATCTGCACGTGGCGCGTGATCTGCCCGTTGCTTTCCCAGTAGGTCTTCTTGTTGGCGATGACAGGATCATCCGGTGCTGGTTGCACGGCACCCGTTGCATCGATCGCTCGCGTGGTGATCGTGTGCTCACCTGACGTCGGCTTCCAGTCCAATGTCCAGGCTTGCCATGTAAACGGCGCCTTGCTGCCGTCCAGCTTCGCCTTCTGCCACGCACCGTTATCGATCTTCACCTCGACGGTCGAGACTGGATTTGGCCCCCAGGCCATGCCTTCGATCTGATAGCGATCGCCATTCTGGACCACTCGACCGGGGGCGGACTTGATCAGCATGTGTCCCACAGGCGTTTCCACCATGACCGTCCGGCCATCACGCTGCACCTCGCGCATGGTGACGTATTCCCGACTTATGAACCGGCCCGGGTAACGGTGATCGAGTACCTCGATGTGCGTTAGCCATTTGACATTGGCGATGCCAAACCAGCCGGGGACAATCAGTCGGAGCGGATACCCGTTGGCGGCCGGCAACGGCGCCCCGTTCATCTCGTAGCAGAGGATGTTCGCCGGGTTCATGGCATCCGCTATTGGCATGCTACGGGCGAACGTGTCGGTGTACTTGACCTCATACGGTGCGCCGCGATTGGCAACGTCCTCGCCCTGATCCGCCCCGTAGAAGACTACCTCCACCGCTTTGTCCTGGATACCTGCCGACCGCAACACATCAGCCAGCTTACGCCCCAGTCCATTGCGCGTTCCCGATCATACTCTGAGCGAATGGCAGCCCATTATTGCCGGAGCATTCCAAGGTGAACGTGACTTCTTGGCGCGGTACCGCCTTCAATTGATCCAGTGTGAGTGCCGTGGGTTTGACCAGCCCTGAGAGATTCAATCGCCATGCGGCGGCGTCGATGGTCGGTCGGTTATAGTGGGCGATGCTAAAGAACTTGTCGTTCGGCGTGATCCAGGAATTCAGCGACTCCCACGCCGTCAGATTGTGGATCGCATTTTGTGCTGGTGGGGGATCGGCGGCGGCAGATCGGTCCAGGCAATGACTTCTCACCGGATGTTTGCGCGAACGCACGAGCCGACGACCATGGCGATGCCTGCGACGGCACCGCCCCACAAAAGTTCCCGACGTTGCATAACATTCCCCCTGGTTTCATTCCTGTCAGGCATAGAAACACTGATCGATGCGTCGAGGCAAAAATAATCGGCGCTAGTGCCCATCCGAACGACATTAGAGAGCCGCCATCTCGATGAGATCGATCGCCGCTCAACGGCTTCTTCTATCTACCCGCAACTCGCCTCTCACAGTTCCATTGTCTGTCCAGAACTTTCTTATCCGCCTCTCCCACATCGACCGGCAGACCCCCACGAGCCTCCCGGCTGGTTTCGCCGACTATCAGACAGCCATCCGCCGCAACGATGCCCGCAGCTTCTTAATGATACGCTTGATGTCGCGGCGACGCTCAGCCGGGTGGCGGGCGTTGCCAGTTTCCAGCCGAAGAACATCCTCGATCTCAGCCGTGCTCAGTCCGGCGCTGCACAGATCGACCCCAAGCTGAAAAAATGCCTCGTTCCCGCTCTTGGCTGGGGCACTTGCCACTTCCGTATCGCTGCGGCCCGACACTGCGCCGAATCGTCCGGCATCTTCGCTGCCTCCCCTGCCGGGATCATCTCGCGCACCTTTCAGAGCTTCGCGTCAGTTCGGCGCCAGTGGGAGCGACGATCTCGGCGACAGTCTATTCAGGCGATCGTGGGCGCAAAGGGTGCGCGGCGTAACCCGCCCCTTACACGGTCTGAAACGTACCTCGCCGTTTCAGCAGACGGCCCGCCTGAAGCTTACCAGCGCACTGCACGGACGGGATTGTGTCGGACCAGCAGTTGCTGACCACGCGCATCTCCGCGTAAGTCAGGCGTCCCTCGCAGCCTAGTAGAATGAGCGAGGCTTCAACGCTAACGATGTACTGTTGGTTCACAGTCCATTGCATGGTGTTTAGTCCAGTTAGCATATCCCCCCTGCACGTCGCGTGGGTTAGGTCAGAATCGGATTGAACCTGATCCGTGATTGACCCTATCTCCGCCCGCTGCATCACCAATCTCGTTCAACATGGCACTGAAATCCTCGGTGCCGCAGGCGGATTGAGATCAGAGACGCGACCTGAGAAAACGGCGAGTAGTGCGTTTGTCCACCGCGGCCATACCATTCCATGGCCGTTTTCCCCCGATTGTCCTATCTTGATCTACCGTGCGCCGGTCACAAGAGAACGTCAAGGAAAATATCACGTTGGGTTAACGGACGTATTTACCTTTGCAGGGCGCGCGGTGTACCGCGCAAATCTTGCTACGCCTGTTGCGCTGATTTCAGTAACGTTTTGCTGTCCAACCATTCAGAAGCCATCCTGTACCGAAGCAAGCAAGGTTGCGAATGCCTGACTTACGCGCGAAGTCGCGTGGCCACAATGTAGTCGTCGTCCTTTGAGATCACGCCCTGACCCGAAATGGCGTCAGGCCCTCACCGCCGGGCAATCCGAACCTTGCGGATGGTCTCCATTCTGGCGCGATACTGCTGCCGTTGTTCAGGGGTCAACAGATGCCAAGTGCCGATGGCGGCAACGACCGAGATAACGGCCAGGAGGTAAAGAGCGACGCCCCACCACAGCGAGCGTGACGGTTCTCCAGATCGACCTGTCGGTCCAATCCGATGCGTTGCACGATAACGCCTGCCACGAATGAGATGACAACGACGAAAGCCGGCGCCACGCAGCCAGACTATAGGCGAGATAATTCCACAACCGGCCCATGCCAGTTCTCCGGCCACCAAAGCTCAGTTCGCATTCTCAGAACGCTCGGCAATGACAGCGAGTTCAGTTGCGATCGCGATAGGCTCTCTCGCCGCGCGCGACGCTTGGCGTCGTCCATTCGATACCCCCAGCGCAAGGGCATCGTGGCTTGTCTTCGGCCTTGAGGCCGCCTTGCCCGTGGCGATATTGTGCATGACGGCTTCCACAGCGCCCTCGTGACCGAGGCCGTCGACTTCCGACGAGCAAGGGGATGATGTGGCGGGCAATTCGGCCAAGGTCGGAAATCAGCACTTTTCCCGGCAGTTACGAAGCTTGCAAAGCACAACCCACAGTGGTAGAGGGGTAAAAACTATAAGTAGGGAATAGTCCCGGTGATAGACGTGACAGCAGACAAGCAGGAGAGCGCTGTGCTCGTTGCTATCGGACGCGCAGCCGCGCATTACGCGCCGCACGAATGGTTTGAGCTACCGTCAAGCCACCGGACACGGGCGATCTATAGTGAATTGCAGCAACTTGACGCCGTCGCCTCGGGGCGGCTTCAGGACGTGACGGATCAAGCAGCGCCTGTGCGCATGCGGAATTCTGGATCAGCGATGTAGGCGTTCTCGATTCGCCCAAAGTGTCCCCGCGAAATCTGAGCGCGCCCGAGCGCTCACGGCCCGCCCCTTTCGGCGTGCCCACTCTTCCAGTTCCCCAGGGTGTATGACCACCTTCACAACGCGCCGACCCGTGACACGAGAGAGTTTACCGGTGAGCGCGCTCGCTAGCTCGTGCCAAGCCGCGAACGTCTCCGGTAATCCATAGTAGTCAAGATTTCGATGCTGTTGATATTCCCGCTCCAACAGCCATGGCATCACCTGAACCATTGGTCCGCTCCCCATCAGCCAGTGATATGGAAACTGCTGGCCCCTTGTCTGCCCAACTTTTTGGCGGCGGAAGCCGATCAGAGTGGCTTCCCTCCTGATCCCCGATACCGCATCGCGGAGGGTGCTTTCTGTCGGCACTATCTGCCTCAGCAGCAACGGCCGTCCTGGGCGACTGTCCCCTACTGGTTTGGGTAGCTGAGCACCATCGCGGGCTTGCCGCCTGACATCAGGGTGAAATTGCGACGAAATCCTGCCAAAATAACATATGGCACGAAACAGATAGACCTGCTTAACTCGCG
>CAWCHX010000030.1:0-426257 GCA_963795445.1 uncultured Acidobacteriaceae bacterium
CATGGCCGTCGTCCCAAATCTTGCGGAGCAGATCCCGGCTATAGGTAAGATGCCGGCTATCGGGCGTGAAGACCTCGAGCGTTATGGGTCCATCGTAGCCGCACTTTTGCAACGCTTCGACGCTCGCGGCAGGTCGACCGTTCCCGTCCCGAGCGGGAGGTGCAAATCGGCGTGGCCGCCTTTGTTGTCGTGCAGGTGCACGTGCCGAAGCCGTTTGCCGTGCGCCTCCAGAATTTCTTCCGTGGTGTTGTGCGGAACTTGCAAATTGGCGTGCCCGATATCGAGATGAAGCCCAATTCCGGAATGGGGTCGAGCAGGTCGGCGAGTTGCGGAGCTGAATTGTAATCGCCCGGCAGGTTCTCAATCATCAGCCCGACACCGCATTTTGCGGCATGCGGCAGCAGCTCTCGAATGGTATCGATATTTCTCTCGATATAGAAGCTGCGCGAATGCCAGGGCGTATGGCGGTCCGGGATGAAGATTCATCCACTTCGCCCCGACCTCACCGAACTTATCGAGGCAGCGGCACAACTCCGCCACGGCGCCTTCGCGAATCTCCCGGATGGCGCTGGCCATAGGCAAATACCAGGCCGTATGGCCCACCACATTCATGCGATTTGCTCCAAAGCCGCGCGAATTGCTTTGGTATCGACCTCCAGGACGCCGCACCGGGCGGCTCCAGCGTCAGGTCGATAAAATCCATGCCCAAATCCGCCATCCAGGCGATCTCGTCGAGAACGTCCCGTTCGGGATGATTCATTGTGCCGATCAGCACTGTTTCGCCTCCTCATTGTTCGTTCTATGCGGTCGTCGTGGATCAGCGTAGGCGTAAACCACGGACGCGAATCGAACAAACGTGCCCGCTCCGCACCAGTTCGGGATCGTCGTTCGCATCCGGGCGCTGCAAGCCAAGCTCGTTCCACAGCCAAGACGGCAATTCGCGGGCGCGCTGGGGACAGAGCCAGGCGAAAGCACTCAGCAGCCCGCTGAGAAGCGGAGCGTCGCTCGTTCAGGTTGCGCAGCAGACGGCGCCAATCGATGTCGCGGACCCACTCCATATAACAGATTGAGCCCATCGGGCCAGTCGCTGCGGTCGCGCTGCATGACGTAGAGCTTGCTCCACAGCGCCTCTTCGGGAGCAAGCAGCCGGAAATGCTCGCCATCGGCCTCCACTTCGGGACCTTCAGCCAACTCTCGTCGACCGCGGCGCGTTGATTTGCCATGGCCCACATCAAATCGACGATTGTTTCGCCTTTGTAGCTGCGGTAGATCCAGTTGCGGTCATAGGGGTGCTGTTCGAAATAGTCCTGTAACCCGAGACCGATAAGCGTGGCGATCATCTCGTCGCGGTCCTTTTCGCATGATGTAGACGTCCAGATCTTTCGTATTCCGCCATTGACCGGCATAGGTCATGGCGGCCAGACCACCGCCGATGGCGAAGGCAATGCCGCGCTGGCGGGCTTGCCGATGACACTGTTATATAGAGAGCCACTCCTCGGGTGAAAAGCGCTCCGGCCAGGAACCGCAACGTGCTACTAGCTTCCTTGAATATATGAGCTCCTGGATGGCCACGCGGTCCTCTGGTATGGGATGTAGGGATGTAGCGGTTCTGTTTCCGGTTGACTAGCCAGGGAGTGCATAGGGTCGCTTAGGTTAGGCCTGTACTCCTCACCTCCGTCCTTATCGAAACCGCCCCAATCGTCGATAAGTCATAAGCGGGTCGACCCTAATCCCAAAAACTGACTAAGACATGTCGCTGATGCGATTTTCACCGCTTGGCGCGCGCTGAGTATTTTTAATCACCAGGTTCGCAGACAGCTGTGCTTGCTCGCTGATGGAATCGCTTTCGCGCACGGGTGTCTTACAGGCAACTGCCTGGTTCTTCACGGAACGATGGCTAGTCGCGCTGGGCCTGACTATTTATCGCTGCTACTCCTGGCGGCGATTTGGGTGATCGTGCTGCGGTTTCGCGTTCGCAGCGAAACCCGGAAAATACGAGAACAACTGGCGCATCAAGTGGCGTTGAGAGAATCGGCAGAGATGGCGAACAGAGCGAAGGCCGATTTCCTGGCGAACATGAGCCACGAGATTCGCACGCCCATGAACGCCATCATCGGCTTCACGGATCTGGCGTTCAAAACCGACGTGAATCCCGAGCTCCGCGAATATCTGGACACGGTGCGAACCTCGGCCGATTGGCTGATGCACATCGTTCATGATGTTCTGGAATTCTCGCGCATGGAAGCGGGCCGCCTGCAGCTGGACGACGCGCAATTCTGCCTTCGCCGAGTGTGTCCGCTCGGCGGTGAAGATCGTTCAGCCGGAGGCGACGGCCAAGGGCCTGGCGGTGCGGCACAAGATAGATCCGCAGATTCCGGCGGTGATCTGCGGCGACGCGACGCGATTACGTCACGTGGTGTTCAATCTGCTGGACAATGCAGTGAAATTCACGACTACAGGCAGCGTCATGCTCTCGGCGGTCCTCGAATCCAAATCGACCGACGCGGTGTTGGTTCGCGTCTCGGTGGCGGATACCGGTATAGGCATTCCGCCCAACAAACAGCGAGTTCCTTTTCGAACCGTTCCGGCCGGCGGATGGATCACCGGACACAACATTCGGCGGAACGGGCCTGGGACTCGCGATTTCCCGCAAACTGGTGGACCTGATGGGCGGAACGATGGAGTTCCAAAGCCAGCTCGGCGCGGGGAGCACATTCCAGTTCACTGCCTGGTTCCAGAAGACGCAAAGGTCGGAGGAAAAAGAGAAGTCCGGTCTGAGGCGCCGCATGCGGCCGGCAAAGCATCTTGTCCATCCTGGTGGCGGAGGACAATGCGGTGAACCGACGCCTGGTCACGAAGGTGTTGGAATCGGCCGGACATCGCAGTCACAGCGCGTCAGCTAACGGGAAGAGAAGCTGTTCAGAAGTTTGCGAGCGAGCCTTTCGATCTGATCCTGATGGATATGGAAATGCCGGACATGGACGGATTGGAGGCGACCCAAGCGATTCGCGCAACGGAGCCCAAGGGGTGCCGCATTCCGATTTATGCCATCACCGCCCACACTATGGCCGGCGATCGAGAACGATGCTTTGCGGCCGGCATGGACGGGTTTCATCTCCAAGCCGATCGAAATGGACGAAGTGCTGAGGATTGTCGCCGAAGTGGCTTCAGCTTCAGCGACGAACCAAACAGATTGCATCGCGTTAGCACAAACATAGCCGCCGATGAACCAATGGGCACGGATTCGGCTCAGAGCTCGAGCTTGCCTTTGTAGATCATGTCTTTCAGCCGAAACTGTTTCTGGATAGTCATGCGATCCGAATCGCGTCACGAAAGTAACTTCTTTAGTCTGCGGCGATCGATGCTTCCGTTTCGCGGAAAAAAGAGGTGCAGCGTTCCGGTGGATGCGTCGAGTTTCACATCTTCGGGCGTAATGGCGGCCTCGCCCTGGAGGCAACAGTCTGGACTGCGACATCAATCCTTCGAGCATCTGCTCCGGATCCTGCGGATCGTTTACTCGAATCGCCGTCGTCATCGCTGCGGGATTGGCTGGGGAGCTGGCCGGCGCTGCGATATCCGCCGGCAGGCACCAGCCCGATCACGCGTGATGATGTAGTCTTTTTGCCGCTTGAGCGGCGAGTAAACGACGGGGCGCCGGTTTCACCGCCGGCTTGCAAGCGCAGCAGCGCCTGCCTGACAGGCAGGGCGCTATCCCAGCGCACGGTCACTGGAAGGGAAGGCACGCCGCCGCGCTCATTCGGCCGACGCCGCCATCCCATCTGCCATCCGTTAGCGCCACGCGAACCCGCCATGCCTGCCTCCGCTGCGCCGGGGAGCGCAGCGGCGGACCTTCGGCGAGCCGTATTCCGGCGTCGGCGAACGACGCGCTGGCCGGTTGCGCCCAGGGCGAGTTCGGCAAGCAAGCGCTGGACGTCGGCCGCGGTCCACTGCGAGGCATCCTTGCTCCACGGCTGCGCGGCGATAGAAGAACAAACGCGCGAGGAGCAGCGAAGCAAAAAGATGAATCGCGGTTTGCTCATCTGGACGTCAGATCCCCAGCTCGCGTTTACCGGCCGCAAACTGCTCGGCCGCAAACTCGAGTTCGTCCGGTGTGTGCGCGGCCGAGACCTGCACGCGAATGCGCGCTTTGCCTTGCGGAACGACGGGGTAGGAAAAGCCAACGACATAAATGCCCTTTTTCGAGCAGAAGGTCGGCCATGCGCGTGGCTAGCGCCGCATCGCCGAGCATCACGGGCACGATCGGATGCTCGCCGGGAAGAATGTTGAAGCCGCTTGCTCGTCATGCGCTCGCGGAACAGTTTGGTATTGGAGAAACAGCCGCTCGCGCAATTCAGAAGTTTCCGTCAAGCAGGTCAAGAACTTTGATCGACGCGGCGACAATCGGAGGCGCAACGCGAATTCGAAAACAGATAGGGACGCGAGCGCTGGCGCAGCAAATCGATGATCTCTTTTCGTCCGCTGGTGTAGCCGCCGCTGGCGCCGCCCAGCGCTTTGCCCAACGTGCCGGTCAGAATGTCGACGCGGCCCATCACGTTGTGATGTTCGTGCGTGCCGCGTCCCGGATTTGCCCATGAAGCCGACCGCGTGCGAATCGTCCACCATCACCATGGCGTTGTATTGTCGGCGAGATCGCAGATTTCGGGCAGTTTGGCGATGTAGCCGTCCATGGAGAAGACGCCATCGGTGGCGATCAGGCGGTTGCGCGCTCCGCTCGCTTCTTTGAGCTTCGCTTCCAGATCGGCCATGTCGCCGTTCTTGTAGCGGAAGCGCGCCGCTTTCGAGAGCCGGATGCCGTCGATGATGCTGGCGTGATTCAGCTCGTCGGAGATGATGGCGTCTTCCGGATCGAGCAGCGTTTCGAATAGTCCGCCATTCGCATCGAAGCAGGAGCTGTAGAGAATGGTGTCTTCGGTTCCGAGAAATTCGCTCGAGCCGGCGCTCCAGCTGCTTGTGAATCGATTGCGTGCCGCAGATGAAGCGCACGCTGGCCAGGCCGTAGCCCCACTCATCGAGCGCCTTGCGCGCGGCGTCGACGACAGCCGGATGATTGGCGAGCCCGAGGTAATTATTGGCGCAGAGATTCAAGACAGAAGCGCCGCTGGCGACCCGCACTTCCGCTTGCTGCGGGCTTTCGATCAGAGCGCTCCCGCTTGAAGAGGCCGGCTTTCTCGATCTCTTGAATCTTCTCCGTCAGAGTACGGCTGCGCATTTGCGTACATTCAGATTCCATTCTCGCTCAACAATCTTTTACATTGACGGCCAGCCCCGCCAACGCGGTTTCCTTATAGCGCGATTGCATATCGAGGCCGGTCTGATACATGGTGCGAATCACCTGATCGAGCGAAACCTTGTGGCCGCCGGATTCCTGCATGGCCATGCGGCAGGCGTTGATCGCTTTCACGGCGCCGATGGCGTTGCGCTCAATGCAGGGAATCTGCACCAAGCCGCCGATGGGATCGCAGGTCATGCCCAGATGGTGTTCCATGCCGATCTCGGCGGCGTGCTCGATTTCGTCGTTGGTTGCGCCGAGCGCTCCGGCGAGACCGGCCGCGGCCATGGAACAGGCCACGCCCACTTCGCCCTGGCAGCCGACTTCGGCGCCCGAAATGGAGGCATTCTCTTTGTATAGAATGCCGATGGCGCCGGCAGTCAGGAAGAAGCGCATGAGGCCTTCTTCGGAGGACTCCGGCAATGAACTGCAGATAATAGCGGGCGACGGCGGGAACCAAACCGGCTGCGCCATTTGTCGGCGCGGTGACGACGCGGCCGCCGGCGGCATTCTCCTCATTCACGGCCATGGCGAAAACGTTGACCCAATCCATGGCGCGTAACGGATCGTTCGCGGATTGCGTTTGGATTTTGTTGAAGAGCCGGGGAGCGCGGCGCCGCACATTCAGGCCGCCGGGAAGAATGCCTTCGGTGCGCAGTCCGCGTTCGATGCAGGCGTCCATGACGGACCAGATGCGGCCAATGCGCTCGCGGACCTCTTCGTGCGGGCAAAGCGCGCACTCATTTTCGAGCATGAGCTTCCAGATGGGAAGATGCTTGCGTTCGGCCTGCTCCAGCATCTCGGCGCGCGTTAGAGAACGGATGCGGGACGGGCAAGGCGGCGATGCATCCGCCGGACGAGGGCTCGCCTTCTTTGACGATGAACCCGCCGCCGACCGAGTAATAAATGCCGCTCGCGAGCAGATCGCCTCCGCGATCGAAGGCGGAAAACCGCATCCCGTTGGGATGGCCGGGCAAGACCTGGTCGACATGGAAGAGAAGATCGCGCGGCTCGTCGAAAGGGACGCGGCTGCTTGCCGAAGAATCCGAAGCTCTTTCGTGCTGCGAATGGTATTCAGGAGCGAATCGATCTGCGCCGGGATCGACTTCTTCGGGCTTTTCGCCGGCGAGCCCGAGAAGAACGGCTTGATCCGTGCCGTGACCTATGCCGGTGAGCGCGAGCGATCCGTAAAGTTCGGCAAGCACGCGCGCTACGTTGGGCAGGACAGTTTCGCGGTCCGAGTCCGTCGACGAATCTGCGGGCGGCGCGCATGGGACCGACCGTATGCGAGCTCGACGGCCCGATACCGATCCTGAAGAGATCGAAAATGCTGGTCTTCATGGCTCGAAACACCGCTTAGGCTCGAACGCGTCGCGGTTCAGACGCAACCTGTTAGCGAACTTGGGTCCAATCGAGAATCACCTTGCCCGATTTGCCGGAACGCATGACCTCGAAAGCCTTGCTCGAAATCCTGGTAGGGGAAGCGGTGCGTGATGACCGGCGTGATATCGAGGCCGGATTCGAGCATGACCGTCATCTTGTACCAGGTCTCGTACATCTCGCGTCCATAGATGCCTTTGATGGTCAGCATATTGAAGATGACGTGACGCCAGTCGATCGGCATCTCTTTGGCGGGAATTCCGAGCATCGCGATTTTCGCGCCGTGGCTCATGTTGGCGATCATGTCGCGAAAAGCTGACGGGTTGCCCGACATCTCCAGGCCTACGTCGAATCCTTCCTGCATTCCGAGCTGCTTCTGTGTTTCGGCGATGGGAGTTTCGGCTGGATTCACGGCCAGCGTTGCGCCCATCTTGCGCGCCAGATCCAGCCGGTATGGATTCAGGTCGGTGATCGACGACGTGCCTCGCTCCCGCATGGCGCACAACGGGGATCGCCATTAAGCCGATGGGACCGGCTCCGGTAATCAGGACGTCTTCGCCGAGCACGGGAAAGGAAAGCGCGGTATGCACGGCATTGCCGAAGGGATCGAAAATCGCCGCGACTTCGCGGTTGATAGCGGGATCGTGCCGCCAGATGTTGCTCATGGGCAGCGCAATGTATTCGGCGAATGCTCCGGGGCGATTCACGCCGACGCCTTGCGTATGCGCGCAAAGATGCCGGCGCCCGGCCAAGCAGTTGCGGCAACGCCCGCAGACCACGTGGCCTTCGCCGCTGACGACTTCGCCTGGATGAAAGTCGTTGACATTCGAGCCGACTTCGACAATTTCGCCGACGAACTCGTGCCCGATGGCCATGGGAACGGGAATGGTGGATCGCGCCCAATCGTCCCATTCATAAATATGCAGATCGGTGCCGCAGATGCCGGTGTGGGTGACGCGAATTAGGACATCATTGATTCCAATGGAGGGCTCGGGGATATCGTCGAGCCATAAGCCGGGGGCGCTTTGGCTCTTGACGAGCGCTTTCACTCTAGCGCCTCTAGGCAGACGTTCAGATCGCATCCATTTGTATGGTAGATCGAAGCGTTCGGCGGGAGGTCGACAAATAAGAAAAGGGACCCGATTGCCCGGGTCCCTTTTCGTGTACTGCGAGGTTTAGCGAATTACCAGTTGCGGCCGCACTGGTTGAACTTCGTGTTGCACTGATTCCACCAATCCTGCGGCCTGCAGGGCGGGTTCTGCTGTGGGCAGTGCTGCTGCTTGCATTGAGTCGTCATTGCACTTTTGGTTCTGGCAATGCTGATGATCGCCGTGCTGGCAATTCCAGCATGGGCATTGGCACTGCGGGGGCGCTTGACAAGACGTCTGGCCGCCCGTGGAGAGCAGCACTGTCGCTTGGGCCGAGGCAGTGACGGTCTGATTAGTGCCGTTCACCGACGCCGTGCCGGTTGCTGCTACGGTGTTGGTGATGTTCTTACAGACAGGCTTGGGTGCACACTTGTAGGAGCTGCCAGTCTTGCATTGGCCGTGCTGGATGTTCTTGATGTTGCAGCCGCCGAAGCCGTACTTGCCGAAGCAGGAAGCCTTGATCACCACGGTGTATCCGCATTGGAAGTTCCAACCGGCATAATTCGGCGGAGGGGAATTAAAGTAAAATTTCCCAACATTCTGGCTTTGATTCAGATTGTCAGTGATTGTGGTGTCGATGCTGACGATGTTAGACGCGCTGCCCGAGAAAAGCTGGCCGGCGCCTCCGGTTACACCCGCAGTGCCTACACCAGATGGATATTGGTTTGAAATGCTGACATAATCGGCAGCGAAATCGAGCACCGTATTGCCGTTGCCATCCACGAATTGGAATTCCGCAGAATCGGCACCGAGATGAGCCCAGGGATTGTTTCCGTTGCTGCCCCAATCAGGTCCTGACGCAACGCCATAACTGTTGTCGACGAGGCCGAGGTCTTCGAGTAACGTCACTTGGTAATTTCCATTCGGCAAAACTTTAGTGACCAGAGTGTGTTGGGAGGCGTTGTTGTTCGCGTCCACGCCGTACTCGGTGAGCGGCAGGTATAGCGTTCGAGTATACGTTTGAGATTGCCCTCCGGCTAAGGTGACACCGGAGGCGATAGTGATGTTGTCGTTCGGGTTCGTGGGTGTTGCATTGTCGTCAATAAGCGTGACATTGGTCAGGGTCACGTTGCCGGTATTTGTCACCGTATAGGTATAGGTAACCTTATCCGTACATTTGGCGGTGGTGACGCTAGCACTCTTGGTGACTTTGATACCTGGCTTTTGAGGAACTGTGGGGAGCGGGTACTCGATCAATATGTCCTGAACGGAGCCTGGGCCGTCGTTAGGATTAATTCCGGCGTTGTACAGCGCGATTCCGAGCAACTGCCCCGCGCCCGGAACGAAACCGGGGCCATGGGCAAGCGCGTCAGTCAAAAGTGCTTGCGCGTCCGGAGAAAGGGGAGCATTGTAGGTGGTGGCGAACCCGGGAATCAGAAGATTATAAATGACCTCATTAATATCGTTGGCAGTCGGATTTTCGCCGCTTGTGCCTTTCTTATTATTGAGTACCCAATTCACTTCATCCCATTCGGTGGCGATTTGGGCAGGTGTACCGGTTCCTGCGCCCGGAAGCGCTTGAAATGTAGAACTGTATGACGAATACGCCGTGTAGCTCTCAATGGCGGGTTCGATGTAGCCGAAGGCATTCCAGCACCATACATTGTATGGGTTCCCGGTGGCGTTGATCGGGCCACCGGTTAGGGGGGTGGTGACTACGAATGTTGAGTACTCGGGCCCTGTCGGGCCGGTGAAAGGAACGGGCGCCTGAGTGCCCGTTACAGCTTCTGGTAGACCGCTGACGGTGGGACCCTGTGCCAATAGTGCCGCCGGCAGAAAGAGCATGATTGATAAGGTTGCAAACCCGATTCCCGCGAACTTATCGCGGAAGTTATGCCATGATGTAATCACAAAATATCTCCTTAATGACACGCGAGAGCTAGGCTCACGTGCCCTCCGCATTAATTTGTATTTGCGTTTCAGTCCACGATAAACTCTTCGCAACTGTTTGCAAACATAGTCACGTACTAGACACGACCGGCCCTACGCCGGTACCGATGCGAAGAAAGGAAACACAAAACGGCTTAAAGCGTGTAGTATGTGAGACCTAGCCAGGAACTCGGCGTGCCAGCGCGTAACCACGGCTGGTATGTTGTGTCTCCCCCGCCACACAAACGCCATTCGAAGTTGCGGTAACTCTAAGTACTGCCAGTACTTAGCCCGCTACCGACCCGTTGACGATGCCCCGTTTGCCCGGTATTCTGGGGAGCAATCATAAATGTATCGGAGGATTATATTTTGAACAAGAAAGTTTTGTACCGCGCGATATTTGTCGCCACATCCTGTGGCCTCATGTCGCTTGGTTCGCCGGCATACGCCGCAACTATCAGTGCCACGGTATCGGCAACGCCTTTGGGAGGAGGAGTGGGTGCGGTTATCGGTGCATCGGGAGTCGACTTCAATTATGCGTCGCCCGCTGTTCCTCTTACTAACCTGAATGTGACGGGAGTGTATGATGTGATTCCTCCCAGCACGACTCTCAACTTTGGAACGCTGACAATCGGTGCGGTAAACGCGAACGTCACCCCGACCTTTGTATTGGGCGTTACTCCTACAATTAACAGCGCGCCCGAATCTGAATTGTTTTTCAAGGGGACAATAGGCGCGACTACGATTAGCATGCTAACGTGCGGTACTGACGCCACATGCGCACATCCGGCAAATACCTCAACGTTCGGGATAGCAAACTACCCCACGGCCCCTCCCGGAAACGACACGTTTGTCTTCCAAAATCTGGGTGGCTATTCTTTTGGGATTGAAGAATCCGTTGCGATCAACACTTCCGGCTCGAAGATCACCACTTTGTTCGGTTTTATCGCACCTTCCACGGCTACCGCGCCTGAACCGGTTCCCGCCGCTACAACAGGTCTGGCCGTCGCCGGCTTGCTGGCTTTGGCACTCCGCCGCAAATTGCAGATAGCGCGAAGCTAAGTTCATTCAGACGATCGAAAGAGAACGTGATGGCGGGTTATACCCCATCACGTTTTTTCTTTTTAGCGGCGTCCTGTTCTTACGCCAGTACCCAGCAAACAGTCTAAGTCCTTCTCTCGCCTCAAAATACCAGCAGCCATCCCGATAAGCCACTTGACTACCTAAAGCGGTTAGCCTGTTGTGCGAAGGCCAGCCCTGGGTGAGTAATGCGAAGGAGTATTGGGGAAAATGAAGAAGGCAATATTATCGGCAATTTTTGGAGCGCTTTTCTGCTCAGCAGCTTACTCTCAGGCGCTGAAGCTATCGAAGGATCTGTTAAGCCTAGATCCTAACTCGAATGTGAAGGTCATCGTTCAGTGGAAAACGCCTCCTGACGACTTAAAAGATCAGAAGGTCACTAACCGTGGAGGTAGCGTCCATCACAAACTAAGGTTGATCAAATCGGGGGTGTACACGCTGCCCGTGTGGGCGGCGTACGACCTCGCCAATGATTCGGATGTGGCGTATATCACGCCCGATCGCCCGATCACCTCGAAGTTGGACAACAGCGCGGCGGCGGTGAATGCCAGCACGGCCTGGAATGCCGGTTGGACGGGCAACGGAGTTGGGGTGGCGGTCATCGACAGCGGGATTAATAACGATCCAAATCTCGGTCCTGGGAAGAAGATTGTCTACACTTACGACTTCACTAATCCAAAGAACGCGGCTGCCGCGAGTAATTTCCTATCTAGCGTGACCGGGCCTATTCTAGGGCTTATCGGCAATCAACTGCCGAACGGCGGCCCCGCGCCCGACCAATACGGGCACGGCCAGCACGTGGCTGGAATTATTGCTTCGAACGGCCAGACCTCTGCGTGCCCCAACTGTACACGCCTGTTTAAAGGCATAGCGCCGGGGGTAAATCTGGTGGATTTGAGAGTGCTGGACCAGAACGGAGAGGGCTCCGACAGCACCGTCATCCTGGCCATCGACGCAGCCATTGCGATGAAGAACGTGTTCAACATTCGAGTAATCAACCTTTCTCTGGGTAGGCCAGTGTATGAAAGCTACACGCAGGATCCGTTGTGCCAGGCGGTGGAAGCGGCCTGGAAGGCGGGCATTACGGTGGTGGTTGCAGCGGGCAACGACGGCAGGGATAACTCCTACGGCGAGCAAGGGTACGGAACGATCAATGCTCCAGGGAACGATCCTTACGTTATTACTGTGGGCGCGATGAAAACGGAAGGCACCTACACGCGCAGTGACGATCTGGTGGCCAGCTACAGCTCGAAAGGGCCGACGCAAGTCGATCACATTGTGAAGCCGGACGTTATGGCTCCGGGAAACCTGGTGGTCTCTCTGCTGGCGCAAGGATCCACGCTTCAGAACCAATATCCGGGTAACGCCGTAGCGCTGTCTTATTACCAGACCGGCCCGAGCGGACAGGTCAAAAAGAATTCACCCAATTACTTCGTTCTGAGCGGCACCAGCATGGCGGCTCCGGTGGTGAGTGGCGCGGTAGCGGATCTAGTGCAAGCGAATCCTAGCCTGACGCCGGATCAATTAAAGCTGTTGATCATGCAAACGGCCTATAAGAGCCTGCCGCAATCGAGCACAGTGACGGATCCGACGGGCACATACACGGACTATGACGATATCTTCACGGTGGGCGCAGGGTATCTGGATATCGGGGCAGCGCTGGCGGCGATCAACTCAGTGCCGGGGGGCGTGACAGCTATGTCTCCCGTGGCGAACTACACCTCAAGCAGCGGCGCAGTGACGCTTTCCTACGATCCTTCATCACTATGGGCGAATCAGTCGATCTGGAGCGCTCAATCGATCTGGAGCGCGCAGTCGATCTGGAGCGCCTCGGTTCTGAACGGTAATCAGTGCATCTGGAGCGCGCAATCTATCTGGGGCGCCAGCAGCGTGGGAAGTTCGCAGTCGATCTGGGGAGCCCAGTCGATCTGGAGCGCTCAATCGATCTGGAGCGCAAACGGTGGGCCCGACGCCAGCAGCGTTGCGTTCACAGGTGAGCAGTAAACCCGCGGCAACGGGATAAAGCGGAGTCTACCGATGAAGCTATTTTACTGCTCTATATCAATACTTGTAACGGGAGCGCTCGCCATGGCGCAGGGTCCTAAAGTGGCGCCTGAACTTCAGGGGATCGATTCAAAATCCAACGTGCATGTGATTGTGCAATTCGATCAGGACCCGACGGACGCTTACCACCAGAAGGTGACCAGCCGCGGAGGAACCTGGAAGGCCACGCTACACTCCGTGAAGGCTGGCGCGTATTCGATGCCGGCCTCCTCGCTTGCGGATCTTTCGAAAGATCCAAACGTGGTCCATATATCGCAGGACCACAAAATTTTCGCTAAGAACGATTATTCGACGGCTGCCACGAACGCCACGATGGCGTGGCAGCAGTACGGAGTGGATGGCAGCGGTATCGGGGTAGCGGTCCTGGACAGCGGCATCAATCATCACTCTGACCTGACCGGCAAAGGATCGGGCCAACGCATCGTTTACAGCCAGGACTTCACGGGCGGTGACGGGTTCGATCATTATGGGCATGGAGAGCACGTGGCCGGGATCATCGCCGGAAATGGAAGCAACTCCGAATGCGCGAAATGCACGCGGAAATTGAAGGGGATGGCTCCTAACGCCAATTTGATTGATTTGCGCGTGCTGGACCAGAACGGGGAGGGCACCGACAGTAACATCATCGCCGCGATGGAAACGGCGATTGCGCTCAAGAAGACGTATAACATCCGGGTGATCAATCTTTCTTTGGGACGGCCGATATTCGAAAGTTACAAACAAGATCCCCTTTGCCAGGCGGTGGAAGCAGCGTGGAAGGCAGGAATAGTGGTGGTGGTGGCAGCCGGCAACGACGGCCGGGATGACACCGCTAACAACGACGGCTACGGCACCATCACGTCTCCAGGCAACGATCCCTATGCGATTACAGTTGGGGCGATGAAAACGATGGGAACTTACGAACGCTCGGACGATTTGATCGCGAGTTACAGTTCCAAGGGACCGACGCTAATCGATAACTTAGTGAAACCGGACCTGGTAGCTCCCGGCAATAAGGTGGTCTCGCTGCTCGCTTCGCCCAATGCGACGCTGGCGTCCGAGTACCCGCAAAACCTGATTCCAACGTCCTATTACGACGGGACGGCCAGTAATGGGAAATCAACGCAGTATTACATGTTAAGCGGGACCAGCATGGCAGCGGCTGTTGTCAGCGGCGCAGTAGCGGACCTGCTGCAGGCGCAGCCGCTGCTGATGCCTGACCAAGTGAAGGTCGCGGCTGATGCAGACAGCCTACAAAACATTCCCGAAATCGAGTGTTGCAATCGACCCGGTGTCGGATCTCAGCTACGTCAGCTACTACGATATCTTCACGGTTGGAGCAGGCTATCTGGATCTGAACGCGGCGCTACAAACGAAAGAGATCACATTCGGAACGGCGGCGTCCCCGACCGCCACGTTCAGCAGCATCACCGATAAAGTCTATATGACCTACGAGCCTTTTTCGGTGTGGGCTATGGCAGCGCTGTTCGGCGGGAACTCGGCGTCAGGGTCCAGCGCAGTTTGGGGCACGAGCGCGGCTTGGGGCACGAGCGCGGCTTGGGGAGCGAGCGCGGTGTGGGGAACGTCGGTGGTAAACGCGGATCGATCTCTGTGGAGCGAATCGGCGGCGTGGGGTTCGTCCGCGGCTTGGGGAGCGAGCGCGGTGTGGGGCACTTCGCTACTGAACGCGGAGCGATCGCTCTGGGCTGAACGTTCACTCTGGAGCGAGTCGGCGGTTTCCAGCGCGGCGACGCAGCAAAGCGAGGGCGCGCCGGTGATCATCGTAGGCGAGCCGTAAGAACGGGTCCGACGAAGCGCTTCGCTTGCGCTAAAGCGAATCGCGCTAAAGCGAATCGCGCTGAAGCGAATCGCGCTAAAGCGAGGTTCGTCATGACCACTCCCTTCGGTCATGGCTCTGAAAGACCGGTCCAGCGTGTCAACAGCTTACCGAATCATGACCACTCCCTTCGGTCATGGCTCTGAAAGACCGGCTCTAATGAGCGGGAATGCATCTGCCGATGTGTTTTATGTCAGGTGTGCCAAGCGCGCGCGGAGGACACTCGAGTGACCGGAACACCGGCGGGAAAGTCAAAGAGAAAGCGGGGGCAGGGTGGTACCGCGCTGGTGGAATTCACTCTAGTCCTGCTGCCTCTGCTGGCCTTCATGTTTATGACCTTGGATTTGGCCTGGTTAATCTTTGGCTGGGCCAGCATTCAGGAAGGCGTCCGGGAAGGGGTACGGTTCGCTGTCACCGGTAGAGTGCTCAGCGGATACGCGTGCCAGGATGCGTCGATTCGAGCCATTATTCAGGAAACCTCTCTTGGTTTCGTAAATGCCAGCAACTCCTCCTCAGTAATCAATATTCAGTATTACTTGCCGACAACTCTCACGCCGGTTTCGGGCGTAGGTAGTAACGCCGGAGGGAATGTCATTGTCATCACCGCCGGATCGGCGACATCAGGGCCGGCGCAAATCATTATTCACCCTTTGGTGGCTATTTGGTTCAAATCAACTCCATTCAACCTGATAGTGAGTTCCTCAGATGTTATGGAAGGCTCACCGAGTAGCGGGCCGCCGTGCCGCTGAAAATGCCGGGCAAGAAGGGGCGTCCGCGAGAGCGAGGAAGCGCTCTGGTGGAATTCGTTCTCTGCATTTCTCTTTTCTGGGTTCCGCTTTTTTTCGGAACACTGGTAATCGGCTTCAATCTGGTTCGGGTCTTGCAGGTGACTCAGGTTTGCCGCGATGCGGGGCATATGTATTCCTTTGGAATCGACTTTTCCCAAGCGGCCTATCAGAACTTGCTCGTAAGTCTCTCCCGGGGATTGAATATGACCACCACGGGAGGAAACGGAGTTATTATCCTCTCCACTGTTACTTACATCGCTGGTACCGATTGCACTGCGGGCGGATACCAGGCAAATACAACGAGTTGTCCGAATATGAATCAGACGGTGTTCACCCGCCGTATCGTGATCGGCAATGCGAGCCTTCACGCAAGCACGTTCGGAACGCCGAGTTCCGGCAATATGGACAGCAGCGGCAACGTCAGCTCGGCGGGATACTTGACGAACACGGCCGATCGCGCGGTCGCCTTTTCAAACATAATGACGATTTCTTCAGGCCAATACGCCTACGTATCGGAAATGTTCGTCACATCGCCGGATTTCAGTTGGTGGGGTCCGCTGGGAACTACAGCATCGAATTCCAGGTCGATTTTCTGAAGTAGGTTAGGTTTGACCGCTAGCTGGAGAGACGAAGGATTTGGGACGCTATCTGCTGGAATGCGGCTGCTAGGCCGCTGGCCGTGCAGTAGATGAATTCGCCAGTTTGTTGGCTCGAGTTGTAACTGGAAGACCTTGGATCGTTGGCAACGCGTTCGAGAAAATCTGAATTGATTTGTTCCTGGGGCGTTCCGCCCAAACCGATCGCATAAATAACAGGATTCAAGTTTGTGTCGCTCCGGATTGTACTGGCTTGGGCGTCGGCAGCATTGAGGGCGGCGTTCATCACAGACTCGGGCGTGTCAATGCGAGGCTTGCCGGAATAGGCCCCGCTCGGATAATAGTCGAGAGCCCAATGGCCGGTGAGCGCATTGCTATAAGCATCTGTTGCGGGAAGGTAAGCGACATCATCCCGTATCTGCAGGCTGTTGTAGTAATAACTGTAGGTGCTGGTGCTGCTATACGAGCAGTTTCCAGCGGGCGTGGGGCTTGTCTCTGAGGCGGGTAGTGGCACAGGGGTGTACGGACTGGACCAGTTGATTGGTTCGGAGGCAGTGCTGTACATTCCGCCGGTATAGCCAGTGGCATCGGGCGCGCCATCCACATCGAGTATTACTCCGCTAAGAGCATCAGTGGACGTACATCCAGTAGCCGGGACCGATACCAGGTTGGCGGGATTATTTATCGAATCGTAGCGCGTGTCAGCAGAGGTCTTGAGAAGTGTTTTCGGAATATTGGCGCTGAAAGAATCCGCGTTCCCGTCGGTAAAAAGAACGATGACGTTAAGGGCCAGGGGCTGATTCAGGGTCGTGAGTTGCTGGTATGCAAGATGGAGCGCCGCCGCGGTGTTCGTGTAACCGGTACACACGGCCGTACCTAGCACGCTGTTGAGAGTGGTGCTGCCCGATTTGAAAGTTTTGGTCGCTGCGTAATCAAGATTGGGCGTTGCTTGGAAACTGACAAGCGCCAAGGTGTCGCGGCCATCTACGAAATCGTTGACGAAGCTCTGGGCGGAGGAAATCATGATTCCGCACGCATTTGCCTGTTGAAGGGAGTACGAACGGTCAATAACCAGGATGATGTTAGATACTCGCCTGGATGCGGTACCGATAGCGGACATAGTGAACGTATTGATACGCAGAATACGCATAAAATACAAGAGGGATATTGATGGAAGCTTGTACCGTCGCGGTCATGGTACTGGTCCCGGTGGTGGTAATCGAGACAGTGGGTACGCCGCCAACTATGTTGTTCCCATGATTCCAGCGGGGAAATTGGCGGAGAAATAGCTGTCTCCGGTGGCCGTCGCGGCGGTGGTTTGCGCCTGAAGCGTCTGGCCGACACTGAGTCCGCGCGCCGTAGCCAGGGCGGAAGCATCGACGGCCGCGGTGAGTTTCGTCCGCATCCAGTAAACAACGGATCCGTCGATGGCAAGTCCAATGACGGGAACCACGACCATAAAGGTCAAAAAAGTAAAAAGAATTAATGTGGCTCCGCGTTCGTTCCTTTTTGAGCGCCGTTGATCGATTCGATTTGTACTTTCCGCCATGATCCCTTCCGAAATGGTGAGCCGGATGCACTATGCTTATCGGCAGAGTAGGCCAACGAGATGAAAGCAGCCCGTTAAGGCAAAAAATACATGAAAGCAATCACGATCGTCCCCGGCAAGGCTAATTCCGCCTCCGTTCAAGATGTGCCCGAACCGTCCGCCGAAGACGGAAGCATACTGGCGCGGGCTCTGGAGCTAGGAATCTGCGGCACGGATTTTGAGCTCATTTCGGCGGAGTATGGATGGCCGCCGCCGGGTAGCGACCACTTGGTTTTGGGCCATGAATCGCTGGGCCGGGTGGAACAAGCCCCGCAGAATAGCGGGTTTAAGGAAGGCGACCTGGTGGTGGGAATCGTCCGGCGGCCCGATCCGGTCCCGTGCATGGCCTGCGCAGTGGGGGAATGGGACATGTGCCGCAACGGAAAATACACCGAGCGCGGGATCAAAGAGCGGAACGGCTACGGGTCAGATCATTGGCGCATCGAGCCGGCCTTCGCGGTACACGTGGATGCCAGCCTGCGCGATGTAGGAGTGCTGATGGAGCCGGCGAGCGTGCTGGCCAAGGCCTGGGATCACATCACGCGTATCGGGGAGCGGGCGGAGTGGAAACCACGCACCCTGCTGGTAACCGGGGCGGGGCCGATCGGGCTGCTAGCGGCGTTGATGGGGAAACAGCGCGGACTGGAAGTTCACGTTCTGGATCGCGTGACCGAAGGGCTGAAACCGCAACTGGTGCAGCAGCTCGGCGGCACGTACCACACGGGCCCGGTGAAAAATATTGGCGTTCGACCCGATGTGCTGATCGAGTGCACGGGCGTGGCTTCGGTGATCGTGGAGGGGATAACCCAAATGGGCAATGACGGCATCATGTGCCTGGCAGGGGTTTCTTCACACGGTCAACAGGTCAATGTGGACGTCGGCACCATGAATCGCTGCCTGGTGCTCGAAAATACCGTGATCTTCGGGACGGTCAACGCCAACCGGAAACACTACGAAATGGCCGAAGACGCTCTTCGGAAGGCGGACCACGGTTGGCTCTCGCGCCTGATTTCGAGAAAAGAGCCTCTGGCGAATTGGCAAGAAGCTCTGAAGCGCCGGCCAGATGACATCAAGGTCGTGATCGATTTCGCCGCAAACTGAACGGCTTGGCCATGACTCAACTAATTGAGGATTATGCGCTGATCGGCAACAATGCGACCACAGCTCTGGTAGGCTGCAACGGGTCTATTGACTGGCTGGGGTTCCCGCGGTTCGATTCCGCGGCGTGCTTCGCTGCACTACTCGGCACGGAAGAAAACGGCCACTGGAGCATTGCACCGAAGACCGAGCACCCCCGCGTCCAGCGCCGCTATCGGCAAGGCACGCTCGTCTTGGAGACTGAATTCTCCACGGAGGAAGGAACCGCCGTTGTCGTCGACTGCATGGATCGGCGCGGCGAACACCAGGACTTGATTCGGGTAGTTCGCGGGGTGCGCGGACGGGTACCGATGCAGATGGAGCTTGTCATCCGTTTTGAATACGGAACCGTCATTCCGTGGGTGACTCGCATGGAAGACGGCAGGCTGCGCGCAGTCGCGGGCCCCGATCAGATCGTGCTGGCGGCGCCGCTTGAATTGCGCGGCGAGGACTTCAAGACGCGCGCCGATTTCGAGATCGAAGCAGGGCAGAGTATCCCGTTCGCGCTGACGTGGTCGCGCTCGTTCGGTCCTACTCCGCCGCTCGTGGACGCCGAAAGCGTGATTCAAAATGTTACGCGCGCATGGGAGAAATGGTCGAGCAAGCACACGCCGCAAGGGGCCTACTCGGAAGCGGTTCTGCGCTCGATCATCACGCTGAAAGCGCTGACGCACCACAGGACCGGCGGTATTGTGGCGGCCGCCACCACTTCCCTGCCCGAACTGATCGGTGGAATGCGCAATTGGGATTATCGGCTGTGCTGGCTGCGCGATTCCACCTTCACTCTGTACGCGCTGATGGAGGCTGGTTTCACGGATGAGGCGAGGGCGTGGCGGGACTGGCTGCTGCGCGCGGTGGCCGGGAGTCCGGACCAGATGCAAATCATGTATGGCGTGGCGGGAGAACGCCGGCTGACTGAATTCGAACTGGGCGAGTTGCCGGGCTATGAAGGCTCTCAACCGGTGCGCATCGGGAATGCGGCTTCCGAGCAGTTGCAACTGGACGTATACGGGGAGGTGCTCGACTCGTTCTACCAGGCGCGGAAAAAAGGATTGCAAAAGCTGGAGGCGGGCTGGGAGTTGGAGCGGGCGCTGGTCAGTCATCTGGAGAAGATCTGGACGAAACCAGACGACGGCATCTGGGAAATACGCGGTCCGCGGCGGCACTTCGTGCATTCCAAAGTGATGGCATGGGTAGCAGTGGATCGCGCTGTGCGGACGATGCAGGAATTCGGGGAAGAAGGACCGCTGGGGCGCTGGATCAGGCTGCGCGCCGAGATCCATGACGAGGTTTGCCGCTTCGGTTTCAGCCGTGAACGCAATGCCTTTGTCCAATATTTCGGCAGCAAAGATCTGGACGCGAGCCTGTTGATGCTGCCGCTGGTCGGTTTTCTTCCGGCGGACGATCCGCGCATGCAAGGCACGGTGGCGGCGATAGAGAAGCACTTGATGAACAACGGATTCGTGGCGCGCTATAACACGCGCAGTTCCGTGGACGGGCTGCCTGGAGACGAAGGAGTTTTTCTGGCGTGCAGTTTTTGGCTGGTCGATAACTATATCTTGCAGGGCCGGCTTGAGGAAGCACGCGAGCTGTTCGAGCGCTTGCTGAAATTGCGCAACGATGTGGGCCTGTTGTCGGAAGAGTACGATCCCAAAGAGTGCCGGCAGCTGGGGAATTTTCCGCAGGCTTTCTCGCACCTGGCGCTAGTCAACAGCGCTCACAATCTCAGCTGCGCGCATGAAGGCAAACCGGCGCGGCACCGCTCACACCGCTAAGCGCTGAGACCTTTATCGCTGCGATCTCTGGCCAAAATCCACCACGGGCGGTGCACAAGAGCCGCTACCGCAGCCCCACATTACTGCTTTCAATAGCTTACGAGTGGCAATCGGTTTGCATGTAAGCACAGCGACGCCGCCGCTAATCGGCGGTAGGAACTTGGGGAGAGAGGAGCAAAAAATGAAAACGAAATTACTTGCACTTTTATTGTTAGCGGGCAGTTCGCTGTTTGCGGGAACGCGGGTGTTCTTTGGCGTAGGAATCGGGGCAGGCGGGTATGGGTACTATGCCGCGCCACCGCCGCCCGCACCGGTGGTCGCCTATGCGCCTCCGTATCCGGGGCCCGGGTATACGTGGGTGGGCGGATACTACTATCCAGTTGGACCGCGCTGGTCTTGGCGCGCGGGCTACTGGGCGCGAAGGCCGTACGTGGGCGCGTACTGGGCGGGACCACGCTATTACGGACACCGCTACTATCCGGGTTACTGGCGGCGATAATTTCCGGTCAACATCGCGATCCGAGGTTCGTCATGACCGCTCCCTTTGAGGTCGCGGCTTCCTGTAAGGGCGAGCGGCTCGGAGTGAGGTTTGTAGAACGAGCATCTCGGATCTTCTCCCATTTGTCTCTGCGCTCGTTAACAGTTGCGAGTTGCATCCCGTCTTCTTGGCAGAATTCCAAGGAGACATGCAGATGCAATGCAAAATCAGACTCTTCGCGATGGGCGTGGCGCTGGCCGCGGCGGCGTCGCTGATCGCCGGCGGGATCGCCATTGAGATTGGGAAGCCCTCCGCGAATCCGGAGGCGCAAGCGAAACACGCCGTGCTGGTAATTCGCGGGTATGCGTGTACCGCGCCGGAGAAAACAACTATGACAGCAATGGCAGAGGGCTTCGTGAACGGCAAACGAGAAAGCCTTTCGCTGAATTTGACTCCGCTGTCGGGCCAGAACATGTACGCTCTGACGCGGCAATGGCCTGCGGAGGGCAAGTGGGTGATTACGCTAGTCGAAGCAAATCCCAACTTCGATCGACAGCCGAGCGTGACGGTGAAAGTGGATGGGGACGCCGTGGATTGGGCCAGCGTGACTCGAGGGGTGGACAGCAAGATGGCGGAACGAGAGTAAGCTGTAGACACATCCGGTGCTCGTTTCAGCCCCTACCGAATTGCATTTCGAATCAGCCGAGTTGGTCCGCGCCGCGCAAGGCGGGGACCGCTCGGCTTTTGGGGCGTTGTACGAGCAGTATGCACGCATGATTCACGGCATTCTTTTGGCGCATGTCTCTTATATCGACGCCGAGGATCTGGTGCAGGATGTTTTCATGCGAGCTATGCAGCAACTGAAGACACTGCGCGAACCGGGGGCGTTCGGCGGTTGGCTGGCAGCGATTGCGAGGAGAGCCGCGATCGATGCGCAACGCAAGCGCAGGCCCGATGCGGAGATGCAGGATAACTTTTCGGGAGGTACTCGGCCCGATACGCAGGCATTTGAGATCCTGGCGTCCGTGCAAGAACTGCCGAAGGCATACCGCGAGACGCTGATCCTGCGGCTGGTGGAAGGAATGACCGGGCCGGAGATTGCGGCGCGCACGGGACTGACGCCTGAATCGGCGCGCGTGAATTTGTGCCGCGGAATGAAGTTATTGCGCGAGGCGCTCGGAGGGACACCAACACATGAATGAAGAATATCTGTGGGACCGGACGGGCGAGGCCGATCCGCAGATCGCGCATCTTGAACAAGCGTTGCGGCCTTTGCGATTTGAACCCGATGCGGCGCGTTTGCGATTTCCGCGTGGAAGAGGCACGGCCGGCGCGTCGACATTTGTGGCTGGGGTGGTGCGCCGCGGCGGCGGCCTTGATCATTACAGTGACTCTGAGCGTGCGGGTTGTCCGCGCGCCGACGCAGTCACCCTGGAAAGTGTCTTGGAACGGCGCGAAGCCGCTGGGCCTGCGTAACGGACAAGTGATCGACACCGGCAGCCATTCCGCGGCGCGCCTGGAATCTGAATTCGTCGGGGAGGTGCAAGTGGATGCGGAATCGCGGCTGCGAGTGGTTCAGAGCAACAAGGACGAACAGCGGTTCGCATTGGAGCACGGCACCATTCACGCTTTGATCTGGGCGCCTCCGCGCGAGTTCGTGGTGGACACGCCATCGGCGAAGACGGTTGACCTGGGATGCCAATACACTTTGCATGTTGGCGCGGACGGCACAGGCTTGCTGAACGTGGAAACCGGATGGGTGGCGTTCCAATGGCACGATCTCGAATCGTTTATACCGGCTGGCGCAGCTTGCGAGACAACACCGGGGAAGGGTCCCGGGGTTCCTTACTTCCGCGATTCACCGGTAGCTTTGCGAAGAGCAGTCGCGCAATTTGATGCGAGCGGCGATTTCGATGCGGTACGGGTCATTTTGTCGAGTGCGCGGCCTCAGGATGGATTGACGCTCTGGCATCTGCTTACTCGAACGGAAGGCATGCAACGCGGAGTGGTGTTCGACCGGTTTTCAGAGCTGGTGAAGCTGCCAGCGAGCGTCACAAGGGCAAAGATTCTTGAAGGCGATCCAGGCGCCATTGACGCGGCCTGGAATGCGCTCGATTTGGGCGACACCGACTGGTGGCGCGAGTGGAAGCGCAAGTGGTGATTAGCGACCGGGCACGGCTTTGATTAGAACGACACCGTGGGAGGGGACGTCAGCCGAGAATTGGTCCGCGACCTTGCCGCGATCCGCGTGAGCCCAGAGGTCACGAACTCGCATCTGTCCAGCGGCGCCTACGTCGCTCCAATTCGCGCTTACTTTGGCGCTGGATGCGCCCCGATTGAAGAGACCGACAGCATAGCCGCCATCTGAGAGCGGGCGTGCCCAGACCTCGAGATCGCCATTCTTGGCAACGCGTTTAGCCTGTTTACCGAGCGGGTCCTGATCGATCGCGATCACTTCCTTGTTGGTGAGGATCTCCAAAATATCCGGCGGAACATCGCGAAGATCATTGCCGGCGAGCAAGGGCGCAGCCAACAGGCTCCACAAGCTCATGTGGGTGCGGTATTCGGTATCCGTCATGCCCCCATTGCCGATTTCCAGCATGTCGGGATCGTTCCAGTGCCCGGGATTGGCGTACTGCCACAGATCCACTTGCAGATCGAATCCGATGTGGGACATGGAGTCCCAGGAATCCCGAATGTCGCCCGTGGTGCGCCAAAGATTACCGCCGACCTTGGCTCCCCATTGCGGTCCTTTCAGAACGCCGTATTGGCAGAGGCTGAAGACGATGGGCCTGCCGGAATCGAGCAGAGCTTGACCCATTTTGGCGTAGACGGCTTGCATGGAATGATAGTCATAAACCTGGGAGGCGCTGCACCAGTCGTACTTCAGGTAATCGATTCCCCAAGCGGCGATATGTTTTCGCGTCCTGCTCCTCATGCTTGAAGCTGCCTTCATAGCCGGCGCAGGTCTTGGGACCAGGCGAGGAATAGATGCCGAGTTTAAGCCCCTTACTGTGGATATATTCGGCCAGACTCTTCATGTCGGGGAACTTTTCATTGGTTTGAATATTGCCCTGGGCATCGCGTGTACTCTCCCAGGTGTCGTCAATGTTGACGTAGAGGTAACCCGCGTCTTTCATTCCGTTACGGATCATTCCATCGGCAACTTCGCGGACAAGCTTGTCGGAGACCTGATTGCGGAACTTATTCCAACTATTCCAGCCCATGGGAGGCGTCTTGGCGAGACCGTTGGAGCGAACGTCGTTGGCTGGCGGGAGGGAAATTTTCGGAGCCGGGGGCCGAGGCGGTTGGGGAGGCTCGTTGGAAACGTGCTTATAAGTGGTCTCGCGCCCTCCAGCGCCGCTGTGTAGGGCCAGTGTTGAGTCCGTGATCGTGCCGGTGTATTCGGTCTTGCGCTCTTCGCCAAAAACATCGCGAATGATTTCGAAGGAGATGTTGGTAGCGGTGATCTTGCCATGAGAAATGGGCGTGTCGCCTTGCGCGGAAGACATGTAGCCGGTCAAGAGATCGCCCTCGGCTTTCAAATAAAGCGACGTCTCGCGTGTCTGGCCGTCCGGGAGCTGGATGGATGAAAGCCAGTGCCCCGTCAGGTCGGCGGCATACGAGGTGGACGCAAGGAATGCGATGGCAACTGCAACGAGGAAGTTTTTCATAGAGCCGATGTCGTAGGATAACGCAAAGTGGGGGGAAGGGCGGTATGGGGGCGGGTACAAATCCAACACCTTCGTTGACGTTTCGCGAGGTTTTGAAGATCACGGCTGTGCGCCGTCTATGGGCGGCCCAACTGGTCAGCGTGGCGGGCGACTTTCTGGCGATCTACGCAATCTTCAGCGTGGTTTCATTCCGAATGCACAAGTCGGCAACCGACATCACGCTGGTGCTGGTGTTTTATCTTTTGCCGCTGGCGGTGGTGAGCCCGATTGCGGGCGTGTTCGTGGATTCGTGGAACGTAAAGCGAACCATGATCTCAAGCGACTTGATTCGCTCGGTGCTGTTTCTGTCGCTGCTGTTTACCCATTCGCTTTGGCAGATCTACGCGGTTCTTCTGATGGCGAGCACAGTTTCCAGCTTCTTCATGCCGGCGCAATCGATTACCGTAAGAACTCTGGTGCCGCGCCACGGGTTAATGAGCGCCAATGCGCTTATTCAACAGGCGTTTTTCGTGATGCAGATTGTCAGTCCCGCGATTGCCGGGCTGTTAGTCGCAGCGTTCGGTCCCAACCCTTGCTTCGCGCTGGACAGCGCATCCTTCTTGTTTTCGGCGGCCATGCTTTCGACCTTGACCATTGGGCACGAGCCCTCGCCGGCAGTGAAGACTCTGGGGGCGGTGTCGACCGAGATGAAGGCTGGCGCGAAATTTATCTTTACTCATGCAACGCTTTCTTTCGTGGTGATTGCGATGACCGCGGGCATGTTCGCCATCCGCTGCTTCGGCGCGCTGATCGCGGTGTATGTGCGGGACGTGCTCCGGGGAGGTTCTACGATGTTCGGCAATCTTGGCTCGCTCGTCGGGTTCGGAATGATTATCGGCACGCAACTGGTTCGCCTGGGGAGCAAGCGCTTGCCCGGTTCGCAAATTGTGACGGCAGGTCTGGCAGGCACGGGACTGGCGATCGCGGTGCTGGCCGCATTCGGTTCCACCGCCGTGGCCGCGACAATGATGGCCGGCATTGGATTTTTCGCGTCCTTTATCTTCGTACCGGCGCAGGTGCTCATCCAGGAACACACGCCGCAGAAAATGCTGGGACGAGTTAGCGGCAGCCTGATGGCGGTCATGTTCTCGTCACAGGTCATCGCTCTGCTTTCAGCAGGAGCGCTGGCGACTCACGTGGGCATTCGAAACGTGTACTTCGGCAGCGCGCTATTGTTATTTACCATCGCCGGGGCAGCTTGGTATTGGCTCTCGAAAGAAAGAATGGCGCCGGCAGCAGCGGTGTGAGGGACGCGCGAAAGCGAGCGGCGATTACTGGCCGGTGTTGACCAAGCACCGCTTGGCTGCCGGGCTAGAAGATCCGTTATAGCTTTTTATTCTAGAAGCTACAGTAAGGGCCAGGAGCAGGAAGCTCGGTGCGGAACGGAGCTCCGACGGGCGCCACTGCCACGGTAACATCCTGGGCAGGATTACCGGTCTGGTTTAGGCCGATGTGCCCGTGGCCGGTGTCCAGGTACCCCTCACCGGCGGTGACGACATGGGGAGAACAGGTCGGGTCATCAACCTCGTAGAAGGCTAGAGCGCCTTGAGTGACGGTGATGTACACGGGACCGGGATGTTGGTGCCAACCTGTAGAGGCGCCGGGCGCGTAATTGTGGGTTTGCACGATCATATCGATGGCGGGTTGTGCCTGCGCGGCGTACTCAAAGGTGCTTTGACCAGAGGCCGGATCTTGAGGATTCGCTACGATCTGAAATTTTTTATAGGTTCCCCGGCCGATTGTCGTGGCCGTCACTCCAACTGCGGGGTTGGCCCAGACCTTGACCGCATATCCGGCGATGAGTAAGACGCCCAGCACTCCGATGGTCCACTTCATCGGCGTTAATCCGATTAACTTCATTGGCTTTAATCCGGTTGACTTCATTTTTTTCTCTCCTTGTTGGCCGGCATTTGCGGCCCCGACAACAATCGTTTGCATGCGGCAGGCGGCATCGTCAGAAGCGCCTCCAGCAAGTCAAAGGTAATTTGAAAGTAGCGGGCTAGCAACGCGCAAAGTAGAGCAAAGTCGCTCGCGCGCTCAGCTGGATTGACGGACTTACAAGAGCGGTCGAGGAGAAACGGCAGCGAGGTTACTCAACTCGAAGTCGCGTCTTTTTCGCTGCCCAGATGGCTACTAAGCCGACGCCGATGAAACCGAAAGTCAAAGGTTCTGGCGTGCTCGCCAAATTACGCACTTGAAGATCATATCGGCCGGCAATTGTAGAGTTAAGGCTGTTCGTCACCAGGCTATCGGGACCGCCATCGAGAAGAGCACCATTGATCAACGAACCGGGGAGTTGGTCGAAGACATTGGCTGATCCCAGAAGCCCATTGGAGTAACCGGCAGCGGCGGACGTGCCGCCGAGGCCGTTGTGACCGGCACTTGCATCGCCTGTCTCCCATTTGATCTGGTTGTAATTGAATTCAATGTCGAAGTTTCCGGCGCCCGTATCGGAGCGATCCGTCAAAATTAACTGAAAGCTGTCCAGTTTATCTGCGTTTGCGTCGAAATAGCCAACGTTCAGCCAGTCCGCGACAAAGGCTGCGCGGCCGTTATAAGTGGCAGCGCCATAGGTGATCGAGCCGCTCGTTGTGGTATCAACGTCCGCGAAGAAGGGAGCAATGATTGGAAGTCCGATGCCGGTAGCAAAGCTGCTGGGCGTGTACTGAGTCGCTGGCAGTACAAACGTCACATTCCCGTTCTCATTCACGTAAACAGTCTTAAAACTCTGTCCAAAGAAATTGATCCCGGCAGCTCCTCCGAGACCTAGCGATACAGGACCGCTTGACACATCCGTAATGTCGCCAGTGTCATCGTTATCGGTGGGGAGCGAGCCGCTTAAGGTAAAAGGCACGATTGCCGCCGCGAAGGTGGTTGCAGGAATGACTAGGGACATCAAGGCAAGCGCGCTTCGCAATCCGACAGAGGCTTTCTTCAGGAAGCATTTCATCAGTCAAATGTAGTTTCAAACGGGCGGTCGAGCAACGCGCAAAGTGGAGCAAAGTTGATCATGGCTGCGTGGTAGCGCGGAAGAGGAGTTCGATTGTGGTTGACTTATGACACAATCAACGAAACGCAGGGTAAGCGCATGTCTGCCATACCGATTAGCAGTTCGGAGTTCCTGGGAGCGCGGCTGGAATCGTGGAAGCAGATCGCAGCGCATGTGAACCGTCATGTGACCACCGTCCGGCGCTGGGAGAAGTACGAAGGCCTTCCCGTGCACCGGCATGTACACTCGACACTCAGTTCCATCTACGCTTACACGGCGGAGTTGGATAGCTGGCTAGCCAGCCGGCACCCGGAGGAAGCGCCCGGTATTGCCGTGATGAAAGCGCCGCCTGCGGGCGAGCCTGATCGCGGGGATATTCGGCCGCCGCCAGTGTTGACCGGTACAATGCCCTGGTCCGTTCCTCTTGTGGGACGCGACAGCGAGATCCAGACACTCCGGAATCTTTGGCGCAGTGCGTCGGGAGGAAGGCAGCAAATTGCGCTGATCAGGGGTGAGGCGGGTCAGGGGAAAACGCGCTTGGCCCATGAATTTGCGCGCTCGGCCGTTTCGGAGGCAACGATACTCACGAGCGTGTGCGACCGTGAAGCACTGATTCCTTTTGCGCCTTTCGTCAGCATGCTTCAGTGGCTAGTACGATCGACGGAAGCTTCAAGCTTGCAGCAGAGGTTAAGCGAGATAGAGGCAGGCCGCGAGTTAGCTCAGCTTGTGCCTGAAATTGCAAAACACACGCCGCCTGTATCGCATGAGTTTGAAGCCCCCGCGGAGAGCCGCCGTTTCCGGATGTTCGACGCCTTCGCGCAACTCGTCAGTGCAATTTCGCGTGACAGGGCCGTGCTCCTGCTTTTTGAAGATGTGCATTGGGCAGATAAGGGATCGCTGCTCTTTTTGCGCCATTTGATCCGGTCTACGAGGGATGCGGCCCTCTGCATTGTGGTGACGTACCGCGACAATGAGCCGGATCGCTGCATTTTGTCGGAGGAGATCCTGCGGGATTTCGAGCGGGAGTTCGCGGCCACGAGGATTCGTCTCGACGGATTGGTTGCGGATCAGGCTCGGCGGTTCGTCGGAATGTGGACGGAGGGGGCCGCAACTCCGGAACTGACAGATTGGATCGTCCAAAACACCGAGGGAAACCCGTTGTTCATGACTGTAATGCTGACGCATCTCGGCGAAACCGGCGCGCTTACTCGAAAAGTGCCTGCGGCCGGACTCAAGGATTTGGGTCTACCCGAGGGCATTCGACACGTCATCCGCCGGCGTATCGCGTGCTTGAGTCCGGCGAGCAAGAGGCTGCTCACGCTGGGAGCCGTGATCGGCCGCGAGTTCTGTTTATCCCTGATCGAAGTTCTCGCGGAGATGTCCGAGGATGAAATGTTGGACGGCATCGAGGAGGCGTTAACGGCCAAAGTGGTTGCCGAAGTTGCGGGGGCGCCGGGACGGTTCTCCTTTACGCACGCGCTCATTCGGGAGACACTGTACGCGGACACGATGGCGGCGCGGCGCGCGCGGTTGCACCATCGGGTCGCGAAGGCTCTCGAAGGACAATCCGTCCCGGGCAGATTTCCTCTGGGAGAGCTTGCTTACCACTTTACGGAGGGAGCCGTTTATGACGCGGAGAAGGCGATTGAGTACGCGGTTCGCGCGGGCGATCGAGCGTATGGCGGACTAGCGTTAGAAGATGCCGCCCGCTATTACGGTATGGCTCTCGACACACTGGGTCTGCTGCCGCCCGGACCCATTGCCGACGGGCAGCGAATCGAACTTCACACATTGCGCGGCCGGAGTTTGTTTCAAGCTGGGCAATGGGCAGTTGCGAAGACTGAATTCGAAGCGGCGCTGAGCCTTCTGGATGGAGGTCAGGCGGCGAAACGTTGCGAGTTGCTGATCCGCCTGGCGGAAGCATCCTTTTGGCTCATGGACGTTCCAGCATTGAGAAAGTTCGCAAGCGAGGCCGAGTTATTGAGCGATCTCGCCGGACGGGACGATTTGTGGGCTGAGGCCCGCGCCTGGATGGCGAGCGCGAAAGTAGCCGAGGGCGACGTCCTTGGCGGGATCGACGTCGACCGGCAGACACTTGCGCGGGCGGGCGGGATCCGCTCTTTCGGATTAGCGAGGGTCCCGCTCACGTTGTACTGGGCCGGACACACGGCCGAAGCAGTGGCCCGGGCAGAGCAAGCGGTCGAAGGCGCCAGAGCGTCGAACGACGCTGCATTCCTTCTTTACGCGCTACAGCACTTGGGAATCTGCCTCAGCGGGGCCGGACGCTACGATGAGGCGATAACTGCGTTCAACGAAGCCTGCTCTTTTGGCCGGCAATGCGGCGCATCAGCCCTGCTTGCCCGCGCGATCTCGATGTCTGTGGCTCCGCTGCTGAGCCTGGGGGAATTTGCCGGTGCTCGAAATCGTGCGATGGAGGCGCGCGAGTTAGCGCGTCGTGTAGGGTTTGAGCCTCCCCTGGTCAGCGCGGGAATTGATTTGCTGATGATCCTGGCACGAACACACGATCCGGGGAAAGCTGAGCCGCTGCTAGTCGAGGTGGAGCAAGCTGTCGCGCAAGCAAGTGGATGGCATGCTTGGAAATGGAAGATGCGGCTTTCCCAGGCCCGCGCCGAACTGGCTTTGGCACAAAGCGAATGGAGGAAGGCGATATTGTTTGCAGAGGCCGTCATCGAGCAAAGCAACTGCCGGAACCGGCCGAAATATCACGCCTTAGGGCTCATGGCACGCGCGCGGGCCCAACGCGAGCTTGGAGCGCGAAAGGCGGTGGAAGACGCCCGGGCGTCGGTTGAGGTGGCGCGCCGGCTTTCGGATCCAGCGCTGTTGACAGAGTGCCTGGGCGTTCTTCTGGCGCAAGATGGAACGGACGAATTATTGGCCGAGTCACGGCGGGCCATGGATCGCGTTCTCGTGGGAGTCACGGATCAGGCGCTGCGGCGTTCGTTTTTAGCGAGAGTGACGGCAGACCGAGAGCGTCAGAAAAACCGAGACCTGCAAGCCGCCTGTGTACGGAATTGTGGATAGCGTTAGCCGAATGCATCCTAACTGCTGACGATTTCCACGGGCTGCATTCGTGGAGATTCCGATGATATCGTGGGAATCGAGGCGACGCGCAGTGTATCTCCGAAGTGCGTTTTGGTTGTTGGGCTGCGCGGTTATCTTTCTGGGTACCGCCTACGCGCTGGATCGCACACTCCCGCACCCGTTCCGCGAATATCCCGGTATTGAGTACAGCATGGGCTCGATTCCGCTACCGCCGGATTACGAAGAAAAAACAGAATGGGCGTTCGCGCGTTTGATGTATCCGCCGGGTTGGAACAATGGATACGAAGGACGCGATAATCCCGACTGGACACAGGGGTTCTCGCTGTGGACGCAGGATTTCCCCCGTGCCGACCGCCATTTCTCCATGGCTGTGCGGCGGCTGACCCGTGTCGATGCGCGCTCGGTAGAACAGGTGGTCAACCTGGACGATGGGAATGATGTATACAACTGGCCCTGGTTGTATGCGGTACAGGTCGGCGAGTGGGGTATTACCGATGTACAGGCCAAAAAGCTGCGCGATTATCTATTGCGCGGCGGGTTTTTCATGGCTGACGACTTTCACGGAACGGTAGAGTGGCAGGTTTTCGAGGAGAGCATGCGACGAGTCTTTCCGGACCGCGCGATCGTGGACATACCGGACTCGGACCCGATTTTTCACACCGTGTACGATCTCGACGATCGCTATCAGATTGTGGGGCACGATCATCTGCGCCAAGGCCATAAGCTGGACGGATACGTCGCCCGGTGGCGCGGCATTTACGACGACAAAGGCCGCGTCATGGTGGCCATTTCGTTCAACTCGGACATCGGCGATTCGTGGGAGTGGGCCGATGCGCCGGAATACCCGGAGAAATATTCTGCGTTGGGAATCCGCGTCGGTGTCAATTACATCGTTTACGCGATGACGCACTGACCGGCCGCCGGTTTGACGATCAACTTATTGCTGGGGCGGCTTCGAGGGAGGAACATCAGCGGGCTTCGGACCCTGCGGTCCTGAGCCTGCGCCTTGCATGGGTCGATCCGGACCCGGTTTTTGGGCTTCGGCGGCCTGCAGAGCGGCAGCTTCGTCAGGAAAGAGCGGATGATTGAGCGGATGACTGTGACCTTCGTGGCAGGTGAAGCAGCGCACGTTGGGCCTTCCCTTAAAATTATCGTGATCGATGGAAGCGGTCATTTCAATCATGTCGCGAGCGGTCTTCTTCTCCTTCTTGTCGTCGGAATCGAAGTGATTCCGCACATGGCAGAACTCACAGTCTTTATTGAGCGCCCAGGCGATATAGCGCATCTGCTCGAGGAACTCCGACTCCGGAAGATTCTTGAATGCTTCGGTTTTCACATTCTTGAAATGCTTCTCCGCGGTTTCTTCGGGTTGGCGAAGAGGGTCGCCGGCGGAGTCGGGCTGCTTCAGGAGCACGATTGTGTTGTGCTGTTCATGGGGGATGCCGGTGATGAGGGTGTCGATGGTAAGCGTCTGGCCATCCGGCGAAAGCTCGTAAGTCCGCTTAATAACCTGGGGACGGCCTGCTACTTCCCCGGTCAGTTTCAGCGTGTTGCCTTCCCATGACGCCGTGATGCGGGTGGGAACGCCCTCATAGGCGCGGAGATAAGCCTTTCCGTTGGGAACGAATGCAAGCGGAGAACGCTGTTCACCGCGTGGGCTCCAGACACCCGTCAACTCGTCAAGCTCTTGCGCTTTTTCTTGCGTTTTGCGATCGATTACGACAGTCTTTTCCTGGATGATTTCAAGGTAATTGCTTGGCGGCGGACCGGCAATTTTGCTCTTCTGCAAATCGGCCTTCCAGACTCCGGTGATATTCGGGGCTGGAGACTGCGCGAAGAGCAAAGGTACTGCGAGAAAGGCTAGAGATAGGGACTTCCACATGTTCGCCGAAAAGTATAACATTGCGCCGCCGGGCCGCGGGGAAAATCACTTCTTGGCAGCGGCGGTTTTCACTTTGCCCCAGAAGACGCTGCAATCTCCGATATCCACTTTATGTGGAAACAGATTCGGCAGGTTCATTTCATCCATTCTGTCGTCGTTGCAGCTTTGAACCGTGTCATACTTTCCGTCCTTGACCTGTTTGTTTAGCTCACCTTCAGAAATAATGTGGTAGAGCGCTTCCTGGGCAGGCGGCAGATCCAGCTTATGGGCATACGAAAATTCCATTCCAGGAGGAGGCGGGCGCTTGGTGAGAAAATACACCAACTCGTCCGCGTACAGGGTTCCATGCGGAGGCGTCACCTGATCGACCTTCGAAGCGATCTGCTGATAATCCTTCCAGGTAACGGCGTCGCGATCGTCGAACAACGCCCGCGCTAATGCCAAGGTGAGAAGAACGGTAACAATCAGCGCTGGCCAAAGGGGGCGATCCGGGCTGCCCAAGCGTGACCCGACGGTACAGAGACCCGCTGCCGCGAGTACGCTCACGAACGGGACCGCAAAAACAAAATAGCGAGTAAAAGTGGGATGGGCGGTCGCTATATAGAGGATCAGGGCTGCCGATAACCAGGCGCAAAGAAAAAACTCGCGGCGGCGAGCATACTCCCAATTGCTCTTTCGTGCGATAAATAAAACGCCGGCGATCGCGAGCAATCCCAACAGCAGCGCCGGCGCGTCATCGAGCCAGGCGCTCAATACGTCCACGTCGTGCGGAGTTGCGCCATTCCATTTCACGCGGCGAAAGATCGCCTGATACTGGAGGATATTGAAGAACACCTGGCGCGGGCCCTTGGTGAAGAGCCAAACAACCGGCGCGAAGGGAATGATGGATCCGATGATGAAGCTGGCGAACTTGGTCCAGCGACTTCCGTTGCGGTTATATCTCAGCAGCCATACCAGCAGAACGGGAAGTACGGGAGCGGTCAGGAGCGAGCAGGCGGCGGCGGCTCCGGCGAGGAGGCCTGTGGCAAAGGCGAGAACCCATCCTCCGCGGCCGACAGCCAAGATGGCAACGCGGAACGCGGCGACCGTAAGGAAGACTCCGATTCCGTACGCCTGAGCGACCGTGCCGAATTCCACGATGGCGCCGTTGAGGCCGACAAACGCCGCTACTACGATAGCTAAGGGCAGGCGCCAGCGCGGAACGGGGAAGTAGCGGAAAATGTAGTCGGCAATCAAGAACACGGCTCCCGCCACGGCCAGCGCCGCGAGCACGTGCGTAATGCGCCAAGTCTGGCCGAAGAGAAGCAGCCAGAGCGCGTTCCAATACGCGTTCAAAGGTGTCTGGGGGAAGCAAAAATCGATATAGGGCAGCTTCCCGCGGTCGATCAATTGCGCTGTCAAGAGATGGAAGCCCTCGTCCCAAACGAAGCTCATGGTCTGTGAATAGACGAGCAAGCCGGCGGCGATGAGGGTGACGACAGCCGGAGAACAGCAGCCAGGCGCGGCGGGTTCGAGGCGGGGGATCAGAGTCGCCAGTCATCGGCAATTCGGCGATGGCAGGAAATAGATCCATTCGGCGAAATGATACGACGGGGGAAGCGGTTTGCGCAAACGGGGGCGGGCAAACGGGGGCGGGCTGACCTTAGCACGGAGCAACAGCCGGGCAGGATAAATCCTACCCTCTTATTCCGAGAAAAAGGTTTGAATAAGTGTCGGATATCCGTTATAAATCAGATAGGAGCTGCGGTGGAAACAAGAGAATGACGAGCCGGCAGCCACGACGAGTCCCCGGCCTGATCCTTATCAGGACATTCTGAGTAGAAAACCGAAGAAAACCTCAGGGGATACGTGTCGCTTGAGACTGATTTTCGAAGGTTGGACGCAATCTTATTTAAGGTTTGGTCCCCTGGCCAAGCCAATCTGAGCTCCTGCCTGGCAGCAAGAGCTCAAATTTGAGTAAGAAAGGAGGATAGGTCATGAAAATTAAGAGCAATGTGAAAGCTGGTCAATCAATTTGGAGCGCCTAAGATCCTTTTCGACGCCTCGGGGCTAGAACTTTAGCCCAAACTGGCCGCTTCGCTTTTCTTAGCGAGCGGCCGGTTTATTTTTGGCCACTTCATCTCAGGGCATCCACTCCTCCGATTTCAGCATGGCCCACAGTTTCCATCGCGTCAGCCAAGCGCTTCGAGCCGACAACGGAATCCGCTCGATGGCGGTGTTGCTGACCGCCTTAGTACTGCTGAGCGCTTGGCTAGTGTGGGCTTTCCGGGCACACATCACGCGCTACGAAATCTCCGATTCGGCGCGCCTGGAGGTGGCGGCTGCCGCTTATCCGGTGCAGGCAAGCGTATCCGGCCGGCTGGTTTTCTCCCAACTGGTACTGGGCAAGGAAGTGCGCTCAGGCGACGTTCTGGTGGAACTCGACAGCAACAGCGAGCGCTTGAGTTTACAAGAAGAACGAACTCGTCTGTCCGCGCTGGAACCGGAATTGACGGCATTTCGCTCGCAGATCGAGTCGGAAAACGATGGCCGGACGGATGAGCGCCGCGTGCTTGGACTTTCAACCGAGGGCGCGCGGGCGCAGTATCACGAAGCCGAGGCGCAAGCCGTTTTGGCCGAGCAGGAGGCGCAGCGCGCGAATCAGCTTCACGCCGACGGAATTTTGGCCGATGCGGATGCGCAGCGGGCGAAAGCGGAGGCGCAAAGCAAGCGCGCGGCGGCGGAGAACCTGAGACTCGCCATTTCGCGCCTGGAACCCGAACTACAGGTGCGTGAAACGGATCGCGAGGTGCGGTTGAAGCAGATCACGGAAGACGGCGCCAAACTCGAGGCCGATATGGCGACGGCGGGGTCGACCGTGCGGAGGCTCGAGTATGAGATCGAACGGCGGCGGATTCGCGCGCCGATTTCGGGACGCCTGGCGGACTGCGCGCCGCTGCGAACCGGGTCGCACATCAGCGAAGGCGAACAACTCGGAATCATTCTTCCATCGGGCCGGCTACAGGTAGTGGCGGAATTTGAGCCCTCGGCGGCGCTGGGCAAAGTGCATCCGGGACAGCCCGCCATTGTACGGCTGCAAGGTTTTCCGTGGGCGCAATACGGAACCGTGTCGGCCCGCGTGTCGCGAGTCGCCGGTGAGATCCGCGACGGCAAAGTGAGAGTGGAGCTGGCGGTCAGCTCAGCGCCGCATGGGCGCATTCCTTTCCAGCACGGCTTGCCCGGATCGGTGGAAGTGGAGATCGAACGGGTCTCGCCCGCAGCCTTAATTTTGCGTTCCGCGGGTGAGTTGGTGGGTGCGCGTTGAGGAAGTTCTTCGCCCCGGAAGTGGTCCAGACCTCCAACATGGACTGCGGACCCGCCTCTCTCAAATGCTTGCTCGAAGGCTTCCGCACGCGTGTGAGCTATGGGCGCCTGCGCGAGGCCTGCCAGACCGGCATCGACGGGACCTCGATCGACACCATGGAAACGGTGGCGAATCAGCTTGGATTAGAAGCCGAGCAGATCATACTGCCGCTGGATCACCTGCTGCTTTCCGAAGCGAAGGCGTTTCCGGCGATTGTGGTCGTGAAGCTGCCGAACGGCCTGACCCATTTCGTAGTCGCGTGGCGGCAGCACGGGAATACTGTTCAGTTGATGGATCCAGCGGTGGGACGGCGCTGGACTGGCCGGGCGCAATTAGCAACAGAACTCTACAGCCACGCGACGGCTGTGCCTGCCGCTGGTTGGCTCGAGTTCGCGGCGTCGGAAGATTTTCAGCGTGTACTTCGGGTGCGTCTGCGGCAAATCGGAATGGGAAAGCGCCAGGCCGGGCGAATGGCTTCGCGCGCCGCGGCAGAAGCAAGCTGGCACAAGTTAGCAGCGTTCGATGCCGCGGTTCGGCTGGTCACATCACTGAAGCGCAGCGGAGGAGTACGCGCCTCTAAGGATGCGCGTCGATTGACGGAGAAGCTGTGCGAACGGCCTGAGTTAATTCCCGCATCTTATTGGTCGGTTCGCGCGGCGGGCGAAGACCAGGACGGCCAGGAACAAGTGCTGATGCGCGGCGCTGTACTGGTGCGGATTCGCGGGAAGCGCCCGCGGGATGCCGCTCAGCCGTTGAGCGCCGAGTTGAAGGCCGCGGTCGAGGAGCGCCCCAGCACGCCCGGCCGGGAGTTGCTGCGCCTGCTTTGCGAAGACCGGGCTCGCTTCGCCGGGGCTGCTGATGCTGGCGCTGGCCGCTGCCGCGGGAGGCGTATTGGTGGAAGCGCTGCTGTTTCGCGGGCTGTTCGATATAGCAAGCGAACTGGGTTTGGCCGGCCAGCGCATGGGAGCAATGGCAGCGATTCTGCTCTTCAGCCTGGCGTTGCTCTTGCTGGAGCTACCGCTGTTCGCCGGGGCAGCCCGCGTAGGACGTCAGATCGAAAACAGGCTGCGAATGGCGTTCCTCGAGAAGATTCCAAAGCTGGGCGACCGGTACTTTCAAAGCCGCCTCACCTCGGATATGGCGGAGCGAAGCCACGCGACGCATCGCTTGCGGCATTTGCCTGACCTGGCACGTCAATTAACGCGCTCGACATTCGAGTTATGCGCGACGGCTGCGGGAATCATCTGGCTGGAGCCCTCCATGGCGACACTGGTTTTGATTACCGTGGGGGCCGCGCTATTGCCGCCATTCCTCACTCAATCGGCGCTGGCGGAACGCGACTTACGAGTCCGCAGCCATGCCGCCGGTCTGATGCGCTTTTATCTCGACGCGATGCTCGGGCTGCTGCCCATTCGAGCTCACAATGCCGAGCAGAGTGTACGACGCGAACACGAGAAACTGCTGGGCGAGTGGGCGCACGCGGCATTGCGCTTGCAGCGCACGGTGGTTAGCGCCGAAGCTGTGCAACTCACCGCCATGTTCGGACTAGTGGCGGCGCTACTGCTGATCCATCCGCTCCAAGCGTCAGACATCGGACGCGTATTGCTGGTCGTTTACTGGGCGTTGAATCTCCCAGCCCTGGGACAAGAGATCGGCGCTCTTGCACGGCAATATCCGTACTATCGCAACCTGACGCTGCGCTTGCTCGATCCGCTTGGCGCGCCCGAGGAAGCCCGCATGAACCAGGCCGATCAGGTCAACACGGTTCTCTCCGCAGCGCCGGCCATCGAGTTCCGGGACGTAAGGGTGGAGGCGTCCGGCCAGGCGATCCTGGAAGAGATCGACGTTCAGATCGAGGCCGGCAGTCAGGTGGCTATTGTCGGTCCTTCCGGTGCAGGTAAATCGAGCCTTGTGGGTGTGTTGCTGGGTTGGCTGAAGCCCAGCCGGGGCGATGTTCTGGTAAACGGCGCGCCACTCGATTGCGAGACGCTGCGGCTTTCCACCGCCTGGGTGGATCCGGCGGTTCAGCTCTGGAATCGCTCGCTATTTGCAAACCTTGCATACGGCTCCGATCCGGAATCCCACGCCATCGGCAGAGCAATCGATGCGGCCTTGCTGCGCAGCGTTCTGGAATCGCTTCCGGAGGGATTGCAAACAAAACTGGGCGAGGGCGGCGGGCTGGTTTCCGGGGGCGAAGGACAGCGCGTACGTCTGGGCCGGGCCATGCTGCGCCAAAACACGCGCTTGGTAATTCTGGATGAGCCCTTCCGCGGACTCGACCGGGACAAGCGGCGCGAGTTACTTGCCAGGGCGCGCCAGTTCTGGCGGGGCTGCACGATCTTGTGCATCACGCACGATCTTTCAGAGACGCAGGGTTTCGATCGCGTGTTGGTGATTGAGCATGGGCGAATTGCGCAAGATGGCACGCCGGAGGAATTGAGCGTTTCATCCGAGTCGCGCTATGCGCAGTTATTGGAAGCAGAAGAGCAGACGCGCTCCGGTTTGTGGTCGGCGAGTTCGTGGCGGCGCATTTGGATTCACTCGGGCAGGATCGTTGAGGAACATAAACCGCTGGAAGAGAAACGCCGCGAAACAGAGGTGGCGTAGTGAGCGCGCCGGATCTGGAAGCGATTGGTTGGCCCGCTTCGCGCCTGGGCGATGCGACTGGCGGCGCTGGCGCGCAAGATGAAGCTGCAGCCTGGGGCTGCCGAGGCGGCGAATCCGAAACCGCTCTCTTCGGAAGATGTAGGAGCGTGGATCGAACGGCAGGCCAAAACTTCTAGGCTGCGAGGCAGAACCGATTGAAGCCGCGCTTTCCGATCTGGAGAGCGAAGTAGGCGCCGCTTATCCCGCCCTGCTGCGCGTTTCCGATTATCTGTACCTGGCAGTGCTGAGTGGCGGCCGGGAAAAGCTCAGCGTTTTGACCATGAATGGCAAAGCGCGGCGCGTTTCACTTCAGCAGGTCTGCGAAGCGATTCGCGAGCCTCTGGAGCGATCGGGCCGAAGCGAGATTGAACACTTGCTGGTGGAAGCGCAAATACCAGCCTCGCGGCGCGCAAAAGCCGTGAGCCTGCTCGCGCGCGAGCAACTCGCCGACAGACGATTCGATCAGTGTTGGATCTTGCGCGTTCCCGCGGGCGTTCGGCCGCTTCGCTGGCTACGGCAAGCGAGCGCGCCGCGCAATGCAGCGGGGCTCATCGCGGCTCATACCGGACAATACCTGCTTTGGCTGGCGTCGTGGGCCATCTTGGGAAGCTTGTCCTTCGAGGGGCGAATGGATCGCGGATGGCTGTTCGCATGGGCGCTTCTGCTGCTGACGCTGGTGCCGTTTCGGGTTATTACAACTTGGTTGCAAGGACTGCTGGCGATCGGGCTTGGCGGCATTTTAAAACGCAGACTGCTCGCCGGCGCAATGCGGCTGGCTCCGGAGGAGATGCGGCATCAAGGGATGGGCAGTTTTCTAGGCCAAGTGCTGGAAGCGGAAGCGGTGGAGACCATGGCGTTGAACGGAGGAGTGGCCGGCCTGCTTGCCACGATCGAAATTGCGGTGTCGGCGTTTGTGCTGGGCCGCTTCGCAATTTTACTCTTCGTCTGGTGCGCTCTGACGGCTTTCCTGGCGTGGAGGTTCTTACTGAAATACCAGCTGTGGACCGACACCCGCATGCTGATGACACAGGATCTGGTGGAAGCGATGGTGGGCCACAGAACGCGTCTGGCGCAGCAACAGCGGAGCGAGTGGCATATCGGCGAGGATCAGGCGCTCGACACATATCTGGAGAAATCCCAAGCGATTGATTGGACCGGCACGTTCCTGATCGCCGCGATTCCGCGCGGTTGGCTGCTGGCGGGACTGGCCTGCCTGGCGCCCGCCATCTTATCGGGGCAGAGCTCGGATACCACTACCGCGCTGGTGCTGGGCGGCATCCTGTTGGCCTGGACTGCGTTCAAGCGCTTGACGGGATCGTTCGCGGATCTGGCGGCGGCCTACGTGGCATGGAAGCGTATCGCTCCGCTTTTCCGGGCTGCGGCGCGTCCGGAACGCTTGGGAGAAACACTCGCGGGTGAAAGAGCGCACGAGCCGTCGGAGAAAGTGATGGAGGCAGATCGCCTGAGTTTTCGCTACCGCAAGGATGGCCCTCCTGCGCTGCAAGCGTGCAGCCTGGTCATTCGCCGCGGAGAGCGCATTCTGCTGGAGGGGCCTTCCGGCGGCGGTAAGACGACGTTTGCTTCTTTGTTATGTGGAATGCGGCAGCCCGATTCCGGTTTGTTGCTGGCGAACGGACTGGACCGCCATACGCTGGGCGATCGGCGTTGGCATCAGCAAGTGACGGCCGCTCCGCAGTTCCATGAGAATCATGTTTTGACCGAGACGCTCGCGTTCAATCTACTGATGGGAGCGCGCTGGCCACCCACGCAGCGCGATATGCAGCAGGCGGAGTTGATATGCCGGGAGCTGGGATTGGGCGATCTGCTGGACCGCATGCCGAGCGGGATTCTGCAAATGGTGGGAGAAGGCGGCTGGCAACTGTCCCATGGTGAGCGCAGCCGCGTCTACATTGCGCGGGCATTGCTGCAGGAAGCGGACCTGGTGATTCTGGATGAAAGCTTCGCGGCACTGGATCCGGAGAACCTGAGAACAGCATTGACGTGCACTCTGGAACGGGCCAAGACGCTGATGGTCATTGCACATCCATAGGGCGCTTTCGTCGTGAAGCAGCCGAGCCGGATGAGTATTCTGGCGATGCCTAAGCCCCCAGGATACTCAGTGGACCTATCCCCCATTTTTCGTGCTAGTGTGGAGTGAACCAACCCAATGAAGGACACGGTAAGGCCCTCGCGCCGGGACGTTCTACGCCTCAGCGCCGCGGGTGCCGCAGCGACGATTCTTCCGCTTCGGATGTTTGGCGAAGTGCATTCCGATTATCCGAGCAACAAGTGGGGCACGCCAGGCTTGTATCCCGGCCGGGTGGTTGCCATTTCACATCGGCGCTGCATCGTGAAAAGTCAATTCCAGGCAGCCGCGATTCAGCAAATGATCCGCTCAGGACTCACCACGCTGACTGGCACGGCTGATTACGCGCAGGCGTGGAGCCAATTTGCCGGTCCAGGCGATGTGGTGGGGATCAAGATCAACCCGAACGGCAACAGCGGCACCATGTCCTCGCCCGCTGTAATCATGGAGATTGTGAACGGCCTGGTTCGGGCCGGCGTGGAGCCTAAGAACATTGTCGTTTTTGAGCGCTACCGACTGCTGCTGAACCGGGTAGCCGGATGGTTTCCTCCTTCCATCACAACCGCTTTCGCGAGCGAAGCGTATTCTGACGACCAAACCGGCCTAGCCGGATATGACAGTGATCACTACGTGGACTTGCCCATCTTTCTGCCCTGGCAGGATCCGAAAAACCCGGCGCACAGAAGATCGTACGCAGCGCAGTTCATTACTACGAAAGTCAACAAGCTCGTTAACTTGGCTGTGCTCAAGGACCACAATGCCGCCGGCGTCACGCTTGCTTTAAAGAATCTGTCTCAGGGTTTGACGAACAACGTTAACCGGGCACACCCAGGACCACCGGAACACTTTTTCACTACTTACACTCCGGCCGTTTGTTCCATGCCGGTGATTCGCTACAAGGTGGTACTGAATATCATCGATGGCGTGAACGGGCTCTATGAATCGGGCCCGAACGGAGATCCGATCTACAACTGGGAACACCGGACTATCTACTTCGCGACAGACGCCGTTGCCATAGATCGTGTGGGATGGCGCGCGATCGACGAGAGGCGCGTCCAAAAGCGCCTGCCCCCGGTCGCGTCAGCAAAGGCTCGCGGCAACATAGGACTGACCCGACAGCCGCAGTACATCACCGCTGCCGGACAAGCCGGACTCGGTGAATGGCGAGACGATCACATCGATGTTCGGCGGGTTGCATTAACTTAGCGCCCGCATCTCCCTTCAGCGTCGCGTGCCCCGTCATGACCACTCCCTTCGGTCGCGGCTCTGAAAGACCGGTCCAGGGTTTCAACAGCTTACCGAGCCGCAACCATCTTCGCTTTAGCGCGAGGGAGCGGTCCTCCAGCACGGGTATGACGAACTTCCGCTAAACTAGAGTCTTACCGATCAAAAGGATTTCATGGCAGACGACAAGCAAAACACAACCGGCAAAGGGGCGCATGCGGCGTCCGCGAAGATGAAACCGAAGGACAAGCTCTACGAAGCTGAATATCTCGGCAGCGGCACGTTCAGAATAGTCAAACCCAAACGGACCGATGCAAAGCGGCGCCAGTCCGCGCTGAAGGGCACTACCCGCGGCGCGCGCAAGTAGCGCCGCGCGCAGATTCTCTCTATAACGTCTGGGTAACCTTATTAAGCGTGCGTGGACGGTCCGCATCCAGACGCTTGACCTCCGCCAGACTCGCCGCAAATAATTGCGCCGGGATGATGTAGGGAATGGGCGTATAGAGATCTTCCGGCAAAGAACTCCTCTTCGCGAGAGCCGCTGGAATAGTGAGCGGTTCTTCGGCGCTGGTCGCTACCGCCGCATGCCTGTTACTGCGATCCGTAATCAAAACTGTTTCCACCCGCATGGATTGCAGCTTCTCAATTAATTCGCACATCGGCTTCCACGTTACTCCGGATGGACAGAATAAGAACGCCGGGAAGGACGCCTCCAGCATGGCAATAGGGCCGTGCAGCAAGTCCGCGGAAGAGAAACGCTCCGCCACAACATAGCACGTCTCCATCAGCTTCAAGGCGAATTCAAAAGAGTTGGAGTAGTTCAGCCCGCGTCCGACGCAAACGGCATGTTGCATGAAGCAGTAACGCTCCGCCCGCTCGCGAATTTCCTTTTCGAGTTGCAGCGCTGCCGCGGCCGATTCAGGCAGGCGCTGCAAGTCCTCGCGCTTGATGGGCGCTCCCAGGGCATAGGCCAGCAGATAAAAACACGCGAGTTGCCCAGTGTAGGTTTTTGTCGCGGCGACACTTCGTTCCTTGCCCGCCCGCACCAGGAACGTGTGTTCGGCCAAGGACGCGAGCGCGCTTTCGCTCTCATTGGTGATGCCGACGGTGAAAGCGCCCGCCGCTTTAGCTCTCTCCAGCACCAAATTGGTGTCGGTGGATTCGCCCGATTGAGAGATCGCTACCACCAGCGCTCCATTCAGATTCAAGCGCGATTGGTAGAGCGTGAATATAGAAGGGGCGGCTAAGGAAACAGGGATTCCAGTTGAAATTTCAAGCAGGTAGCGGCCGAATTGCGCGGCATTGTCGGATGTGCCTCGCGCCGCAAGCACGATGAGCCGGACTGGATGCTGCTCGAAGTGCGTACGAAGCGACTCGGCGTGCCTCCATTCGGCTTTGAGAGTGCGCTCAACCGTCGCGGGCTGCTGGCGGATCTCATCGCGCATGGTTGACATGCTAGAGAAGATAGCAAGGCGTGCAGGCGGCAGCTACAGCAATACCCTCTCACCGCGGGCGGGTCCCAGTAAATACTGCGGACTGATAGAACCCGACATCGGCAGGCGCGTAATCCTTGGCTTGATCACCAGCAGGGTATCGCTGGTCTGAGTGTCACGCGTGTTCTCACTCAGAATCTGGTTTAGGCCTGGAATTTGCGAGAGTCCGGCCCAACCGTTTCTCGTGACGTTAACCGTGTCCACATTCATTCCCGCCAGGACCGCCCATTCACCTTCGCGCAGCACGATGCTCCCTTTGAATTCGCGTTCCGAGACCGAAGGCACGGTGTTGAAAACCTGATTGCCGAGAGCTTTGAGATCTGCTTCTATTTCCAAGGAAACATCTCCGTCGCCGTTCACGTGCGGGGTCATTTTGAGCAGCAGCCCCAGGTCTTCCAAAGTGACCTGGCCGATGGGGTTATAGATGGAAGCCGCGCTTTGCTGAAAACCCGTATAAAGAGTCTGCGGGATGGGGTATTTGTCGCCTATATGAAGGTTGGCGATTTGGCCGTCCCCTACTACCGAGGTCGAATCGTAGATCGTGCTGGCGGTGGAATTGGAGTAAGTTGCGAAAACGCTAGCATTCGTCAGGCCGAGTCCAAACAAGGTAGCTCCTCCGCCAAAGGTCAAGAAATTCATCGCGTTTGAAAAGCTAGGTATTATGCTTTGCAATCGACCGATGTGTCCAAAGTCCACCAACTGAAAGACCGTCGGCAGAGACGCGCCATAGTGATAGCTGCGATCCGAATCAAAGGTTAGAAACTGCACTTCGAGTGAAACTTGCGCTTTGGGCAGGAGGACAGCTTCCATTAGGGACCGCGCGGCTCGAGCGCGGGTATAGCGGTCGCGGATCATGATAATGCGATTGGCGCTATCCCAGCCTATTGCTCGGAGGTTAAGCACTCCTCGCACCGCGTTAGCAGCCTCCAGGAGATCTTTCTGCTCCAAGGCGTTCGGCAAAGGAAAGGTCAACAAAACGTTCGGCTCAAGTTCGTTCCGCTTTGCCTCGGTATCCCGGACGAAGAAAAGCGCTTGCTGCGAAATGGGGAAAACAAAGGTGTGGGTGACGGCGGTTAGAGCCTCCAGAGCCGTCCGGAAGTCGGCTTGATCCAGTTGAAAGCGAATACCCGATTGAGGTTCCAATTGAGGGTCCCAGATCGCCCGGACGCCGTAGGCCGAGGCCACCTGTTGAAACAGAGACTTTTCGTCGCCTTGCAGATTGAAATCGTGCTTCGATGAGTTTGCCTGGATATGCGGAATAGGCTGGAGGTTTTCGTCCCGCTCCCATTCCTTTTTGGTAGCCAATTCGAGAGGCGGCTCGGAATTCGGGGGTTCGCTCTCCGCCGCTTTGATATCCGCGGAAATGTCAGCGTTCTCAACGTCGGCCTTCGTCAGGAGCTTGGCCGCGGATGCGAGCGCGTCACGGTTGGCGCGATAGGTGGCGTTGTGTGGGTCTCTGGCGGCGGCTTCCGAGTACAGCAGATAGGCACGAACCACCTGACCGGAATCTTCGGCGCGGCGAGCCTCGCTGGCCAAGCGGGCGGCTACCGAGTCGGCCGCGGCCGAGCACAGCGCGCCACAAAGCAAAAGAGCGAAGATGCGGAACTTCAATACTTTAGGACGTAGCAGAGTGGATGGGCGTGCAATGCGAACTGCTAGCGAGGTTTAATGTCCAGGGGCAACGTACCCCGGAGGATGAGCTGCGCCTTCGCCGAAGAAGTATTCTTCCATCTGCTTCAGTAAGAACTCCTGCGCTTCCGGGGTGCCTAGGTTAAGCCGGTACTCATTCATGATCATTTTCATCTGCTCAACCCACATCCGCCAGGCTTCTTTGGAGACATTCTCGTAAATCCGTTGGCCGAGAGGATGGCCATCGAACGGAACTTCATCCAATCCGGGCAGTTCTTTGTGCAATTTAACGCAAAACACCATGCGTTCTGTCTTCGGGGCCGACCCGGTCGTGCTCGCCATCGCCATTCTCCTCCTCTATCTACCCTGAGGATAGCCCAGCGCGCTGACAGCACTGCCGTAAAAGCAATCAACTTGCACCGCCAGCTCCAATCGCTTTGCGCGGGTAAGCCGGGCCATGCGGCGCCGGCCGGCGCTGATTTTCTTGCTCCAGGAAACGGGAGAGGCGCAACATAGACGAGGCATCCGCGGCGAACTGTTGCTGCAGTGCTCGCAGGTAACGGCGAAGCATGTCGGCTCGGGCTGACTTTCGAATTCGACAGCTCTGCAGATCCAGCAACAACTCTAATTCGGACTCCGTGAACACATGACGCCGGACGGCGCCGGCAATAAGGTCCTGAACGAGCTGACTGAACGACGTCAGGTCAGAACGTTCCGATCGTGGGTCGATCAAATGAACAAGTGGCTGAAGGAGCAGAAAAGTCTAAGAATTTTCTGCGATTCGTCGGGGAGGCGAGGCACTTCCCTTTAAGAAACCATGGCTCCTTGGCCGGTCGACGCGGATCACCTGTGCCAGGGCTTTTACGCTTTTCTCACCTTTTCGTCGGCTTGGCCGTATCTTCTAGCAGCGCTTGCGACTATGCTTCTGCTGAGCGGAGTCGATGATTTAGTTCCCGTTCTGATTTGCCTTTGGCATCGCTTTCTTCGCCCCAGCTCGATAAGCGCCGTACCGGCGGACAAATCGCCTCGCGAAGAACGGCAAATTGCCATCTTTGTTCCTTGCTGGAAGGAAGCAGACGTGATCGGCAACATGGTACGCCACAATTTGGCGGCAATCCATTACCGCAATTTCGATGTCTTCCTGGGCGTCTATCCCAACGATGAGCCGACCATCGAAGTCGCGGAAGAACTCGCCGGCGCGTTTGGGAATGTCCATGTGGCAGCCTGTCCCCACGGCGGTCCTACCTCGAAGGCCGACTGCCTGAACTGGATTTATCGCCGAATGTTGCTGTGGGAGAAGGAGAAGGGTATTCGTTTCGACACAGTCGTTTTACACGATGCCGAAGATCTGATTCACCCGGAGGCGCTCACCGTAATCAATCGGGAGAGGAGCCGCGTATGGCATGGTTCAGATACCCGTGTTGCCCCTGGCGACGGCTTTCGGGGAGTTTACGCACGCAATTTATTGCGACGAGTTTGCGGAGTACCAAACCGTTGACATGCGCGCGCGGCAGTTTAGCCGCTCGTTCATCCCCTCAAATGGCGTGGGTACGGGATTTGCTCGAGAAATATTGGAGCGCTTGGCCAACGAACGCCATGACCGTATTTTCGATCCTGCCAGCCTGACCGAGGATTACGAAACCGGCGTTTACATTCATCAGGCCGGCTATAAGCAGTTGTTCGCGCCGTTGCGGCGCGGTGAAAGAGATTTTATTGCAACTCGCGAATATTTCCCTAGCAGGATGCGATCGGCGATACGCCAGCGTACACGCTGGGTGACAGGAATCGCTCTGCAGGGGTGGGAGCGCGATGGCTGGCGCGGATCCTGGCGCACGCGTTATTGGTTTTGGCGAGATCGTAAGGGCCTGGTTACAAATCCGCTCAGTTTGCTGACGAACATTCTCTTCTTTGCCGGCTTAGCCGATTGGGTCGAGGCCACGGCCCACCACCATCCTTGGGCATTCGCGGTTTCGAATCCAGACATCGTTGCGCTCTGCTGGATGACTCTTGCACTGCAGTGTTTTCGCCTGGTTGTGCGCGGAGCTTGCGTCACCCGCCTGTTTGGATTGCCTTTCGCCGTGGGCGTCCCGCTGCGTGTGATCTACGCGAATCTCATCAATTGCTCTGCATCCGTAGCGGCCATGTGGCGCTACATAACCGCCCGTATTCAACGGCGTCCCCTCGAGTGGCTCAAGACCGAGCATGCGTATCCAAGCCGCGAGGCGTTAGAGTTCCACCGGCGTGAATTGGAAGAGGTCCTGGTAAGTTCCGGATACATCTCCAGAGATACCCTTTTGGAATTGAAGACTCAAATGCCTGCCGAAACGGATTTGGCGGACTTCCTGATCGCGAACGGCATCTTATCCGACGAAGAGCTTTGCCGGGCGATCAGCTTGCAATCGGGCTTGCCGTTGACGCGCATTGAGGCTGGACGCGTGAAAGCCCGTGTTCTGCGGAGTCTGCCTGCCCACGTGCAAAGGCGGTTCGGCGTCGTTCCCATCCGCGTGCAGGCCGGCCGGTTACTGGTGGCGGGAACCCGCCCTCCGTCTTCCATTACTTTCGAAGAACTACAAAGCTTTACCCGCTTGCCGGTTGAATTTCACCTGATCACTCAGGGAAATTACCAGGAACTTCAATCGCTACGTTGAGCGGGCTGTCGTTTCGGCCCTGGTTTCTGCTGCGGATTGAATAGGTCGATGGGCGAAAAATCCACAATCTTCCATTTCCCATCCTTCTGAAGCAGCCGGATATTGACGTCGCCGCTGCGGCGCTCGGTTGAATTACTTCCGAGATCGGTTAACGTCAAGGTCCAGTTCACAGTCAGTTTAGTATCTGTAGCCGTATCCTGCTCGTCTGTTACATCTACCTCATTCTCGATTTGAAAGGCAGCGAGCCCCTGAAAGTATTCCGTCAGCTTTTGGTAATTGGAGCACGATTTATCGAAGAGACGCCATCGCGTCAGCCGCATTCCCGGCGCTGAGCGCAGTGGCGATAGAACTGATCTGCGCACGCACATCGGCTGCGGTATCGCCTTCAAGAGCCGGGAGCCAGGGCGAACACCACGAACGCGGCCACGGAAACTTGGCTGAGCGCTGAAACGATTCCCCTACGTCCGATAGCTGCCATTGATTTGAATGTAGCCCTCGGTCAGATCGCAAGTGAAGAAGCGAGCCTCGCCTTTACCCCTGCCATTCAGAACGATGCGAATGGAGACTTCGGAATTGTCGAGTTTCCGCTTCAGCTCCAGCTCGTCGAAATCGGCCGCGAGACCATACCGGCAAACCAGCATGTCCTGCAAGTAGATGTCGATGTTTGAGGGATCGAACTCGACGCCGGAATAGCCGGCGGCGGCCAGGATTCTGCCCCAATTCGGATCGCTGCCTGCTATCGCGGTCTTCACAAGGGCAGAGTTGGAAATGGCTCTGGCGGCTTTACGCGCTTCTTCCGAAGTCTTGAATCCGGCTGCCCGCACGATGATCAGCTTGCGCGCGCCTTCCCCATCCGCGGCAATCTGCTGCGCCAAGCTCTCCATCACTCGTCCGACGGCTTCCTCCAAAACCTTGCGTTCGCGCCGGTCCGGGCCGAATGCGCGATGCTCCGTTAGCCAAGAGCGCCACCATGTCATTGGTCGACATGTCTCCATCGACGGTAAGTGAATTGTAACTACGATCCGTTGCACGCAAGAGAATCTCTCGAAGATCGCTCGCGTCTACATCTGCATCGGTCATGACGAATCCCAAAGTCGTGGCCATATTGGGATGAATCATGCCTGAACCTTTGGTCATTCCCGCCACTCGCACGGAGCGGTCGCGAATCTGCACCTCTTCCGAGGCCACTTTCATGCGCGTGTCGGTGGTCATCATCGCCCGCGCTACCGATTCAAATCCGTCCGGTGACAGGCCTGACAGCAGCTTTGGAACCGCGCCGGTGAGCAGTTTCGGGTCTAACTCTACGCCGATGACGCCAGTGGACGCGGGCATCACATATTCAGTCTTGATCTTTAAGGCCTTCGCCACAGCCTTGCACGAAAGCAGCGCGGCGCGATCGCCGCTTCGCGTGGCGCAATTTGCGTTGCCGGCGTTCACCAGGATTGCGGCCACCTTGCCTCTGGAGGATTGTAAGTGCTTGCGCGCGAGCCGCACTGGCGCTGCCTGCACCACATTTTGTGTAAACACTGCAGCCGCCTGAGCAGGCTTCTCAGAGACGATCAACCCGATATCGTCTTTTTCCTGTTGGCGAATGCCGGCGTAGGCGGCTGCATACCGGTATCCCTGCGGAAGCGTCAACTCTTCTCTCCTAACTTTTCGCCGTCGACTAGCTGATAGCCGTTTAGAAACGCTTCGGCGGACATCCGTTTCTTACCCGCGGGTTGCACTTCCAACAGTTCTAAAGCGGTGTCTTCTCCGCAACCTGCAAACAGACGCCGCTTCCGGATTCGAAGAACGCCGGGGGGCAGGGCCGCATCTTCGGCGGGTTTGGCGCGCATGAGAAGCAGCGGCTGACCGCGGAGAGTCGTATAGGCGCCCGGCCAGGGCGTGAATCCGCGAAGACGATTGTATATCTGCCGCGCCGGCCGCAACCAATCGATCCGCCCATCTTCCTTCTTTAAAATTGGGGCATGGCTTGCATCCGCATCGTTCTGTTTCTCGCGGATGGATGCTCCCGTTTTCGATCTGGCGAATTGCCTGCGTGAGAAGTTGCGCGCCTAGAGGGGCGAGGCGGCCGCTCAGTTCCGGGGCGGCCTCATCTGGCCCGATGGTAACCGGCCGCTTTCAGCAACATGTCGCCCGTATCGAGGCCAGCGTCGATTTGCATAATCGTGACACCCGTTTCCGTCTCGCCGTTCGCGATGGCCCATTGAATCGGCGCCGCTCCGCGATATTTCGGCAACAACGACGCATGAACGTTCAGAATCCCGTATTTTGGCAGATCGATGATGGTTTGAGGAATGATTTGGCCGTAACCGACCACCACCATTAGATCCGGGTTGAGATTCCTCAGTTGCTCGACTACTTCAGGACGGCGGATTCGTTCCGGCTGATGAACCGGCAATGCCAGACCGGTAGCCGCCTGCTTCACCGGCGATTCCGAAATCTGGTTGCCGCGGCCCTTGGGCCGATCCGGCTGCGTGAACACGGCCGGCACCTCATGACCTGCGGAAACCAGAGCATTCAGGGATGGAACAGCGAATTCAGGAGTGCCTAAAAAGACGACACGCATGCAATCAGGCGGCGCGGCTTAGTCCCACTCGCCGGCCTTTTGCATCTTCTTGATCTTGCGCCGGATGATGTCCCGCTTCAGCGTGCTCAGGTGGTTGATAAATAGGATTCCGTTCAGATGATCGATCTCATGCTGAAACGCCCGCGCCAGCAATTCTTCACCGGAAAGCTCCACCGTCTCGCCTTTCTCATTCTGCGCGCGCACACTCACCTTGTTGGCGCGGCTGACGGGTTCGCGAAATCCTGGGATGCTGAGACAGCCCTCTTCCCCGATCTGTTTCCCTTCCACTGAAACGATCTCGGGATTGATGATGACGATTTTCTTGGTCTCATCTTCTCCGACGCTGATATCGATGATCGAGATGCGTTTGCTGGAGCCAATCTGCGGAGCCGCGAGGCCCACGCCTTTCGCCGCATACATCGTTTCCCACATGTCAGCGACTAACTCCCGCAATTCGGGAGTATCGAACTCGGTGACCGGCTCGGCCGCTTTCTCGAGCACCGGCTCGCCATATTTCAAAATCTTTCGAACCATCTTTAGTATTCGTGTACCTGGGCGATATAGCCGTCGTAATTCCGCTTGGTTTCGGCCAGCGAATCGCCTGCGAATTTTTCCAGAAACGCTTGCGCCAATACCAACGCAGCCATGGCCTCGCCAATAACTCCTGCGGCGGGCACAACGGCGACATCGCTGCGTTCGTAAGCGGCCAGCGCCGCTTCGCGCGTTAGTAGATCTACCGATTCAAGAGGACGCCGTAGTGTCGAGATTGGCTTGAGAAATCCGCGGATCACTACATCCTGTCCATTCGTCATTCCGCCTTCCAAGCCTCCCGCCCGATTTGACCCGCGATGGAATTCCCGGCGCGACGTATCGTAATGAATCGTGTCCTGGACGGCAGAGCCGTAGGAGCGCGCTCCTTCTTCCGCGAAGCCAATCTCCACGCCTTTCACGGCCTGAATCGAGACGATCGCCTGCGCCAAGCGCCCGTCGAGGCGCGTATCCCAGGCGATGTGCGATCCCAAGCCGGGCGGAAGCCCATGGGCCACTACTTCAAAGATGCCGCCCACCGTGTCTCCGGTGCGGTAGGCGTGATCCACCGCTTCCTTCATCTGCTTTTCAATCTCTTCATCCACGCAGCCGAGCAAGACCTCTTCCCGCTCACTTATCGCGACAATTTCTTCCCACCCAACGCGGCGCTCCAGGCGTACCGGCCCAACCGCAATGACGTGACTCAGAACTTCAATCCCAAACTGTTTTAAAAACGTCTTGGCGAGAGCTCCGACGGCAACCCGGGCGGCCGTTTCGCGGGCGCTGGCCCGCTCCAGAATATAGCGAGCGTCGCCGAAATTGTATTTGATCGCGCCTGCTAAATCGGCATGACCGGGCCGGGGGCGGTGTACCGGCTTCTCTTTGCCAGGATCGGCGTCTTTCGCCTCAACGGGAAGCGTGCCGGTCCAGTTCTTCCAATCTTTATTTTCAATTACGATCGCGATCGGTGAGCCAATAGTGTGGGAATGGCGAACGCCGGAAACAAGGCGCGCCCGGTCTGTTTCGATCTTCATTCGCCCGCCGCGGCCGTATCCCTGCTGCCTGCGCCACAATTGGCGATTGATGAAATCAGCGCAGACGGGAATGCCCGCCGGTAACCCGGTCAAGGTAGCGATCAGGCACTCTCCATGTGACTCTCCCGCCGTCTCAAAACGCAGCATCTAATTCATTCATCGTAACCAACGGGCGCAGCCGCACTGGAGAATGCAGGGGCATCTTCTGCGATGGGAGAACGGGATTCGCATGGGATAATCAAGCAGGCGGAAGAAGATTGCCCAGTCACCAACTCTCTCGCGTAAGCCGGGTAGAAACGGTTGTCCGGGCAGCGTGCCGGCGACGATTCTTTGTACTTGCGGTGGAGCAACTCGCGCTGGCGCTCACGCTCGTGTTCGGCGGCGGCGTTCTGATGCTGCTGCTCGGAACTCAGATTCTACATTGGTATTGGCTGGCGCTGCTTGGCGCGGCTGGCGTGACGCTCGGCTCGGCTCGTCTGCGTGGCCGGAGGCTGACGCCCTATCGCGTCGCTCAAATGTTGGATGGCCGCTTGCAACTCAGCGATTCACTCTCCACCGCCTGGTTTCTGCTCAAGGAACCCGAACGCCGGGACGATACCTCAGCGCGTTTCCAACTCCATCGGGCGGAAGAAATAGCTGGTTCCATCCGGCCGGCACGCGCTTTTCCCTTTACTGGCCAGCGGGCGTGGGCATTGACTGCCGCATTAGGCGCTGTCGTCTTCGGACTGTTTGCGCTACGTTATCTGGTCACGAACAGCCTCAGCTTACGGGAAGCGCTGGTTCCCATTCATTTCGGTGCAGTTTTCGAACGGCTACAGAATTCACTTTCAGCACAGAATCGTACACCTGAATTAGCGGCTCTCGATCCACAACAAGGCAAAACTCAATTGACTGGACCGCAGGAAAATGGCGGCCGTAGCGAAGTGCTTCAGGGGCAGGATCTGAAAGCGGGCAAGCCGGATGGGACCAGCGCCAGTCAGCCCGATTCGCAAAACGCGGGCTCCCAAGCGGATAACAAGCCGCAAGATGGAAAATCCGAGAGCCGCGAAGGCAGTCCCTCTACTGCGCAGTCCAATCCCGGCGATAAGGCCGAACAAGCCGCTAGCGAACAAAGCAACTCGCAGCAGTCTCCCGATACTAAGGAGCAATCGGGCAATGGTCAACAGGGCTCGTCATCAGGGCTGGTCGACAAAATGAAAGACGCCCTATCGAGCCTCATGGCGAAAATGCGGCCCAATCAGAATTCGCAGAAGTCGCCGCAGAATGGCGAAAAAACGCCGGACGATCAGAAGGGCGGCGACCAGACATCCGCCAGCAAAGGCCAGCAAGGGCAACAGCAGGATGCGCGCAATCAGCAGGCTAGCCAGGACCAGAGTTCGGAAGCTCAAGCCCAGGGACAGACTTCCGAGAAGGCGCAGGCATCGCAGGGCCGTAGCAGCGATCAATCACCCGAAAAAGGATCTGACGCGCACTCGGGTATAGGCCGGCAAGATGGCGATAAGGACGTAAAAGAAGCCGAGCAACTTCAAGCGATGGGTAAACTGGCGGAGATTATCGGTAAGCGTTCCGCGAATCTGACGGGCGAAATGACGGTGGAGACACCTTCCGGCAAGCAGCAGCTAAAAACTGCGTACTCGCAACGGCTCGGTCATCACTCCGATCTCGGAGGCGAAATCAATCGCGACGAGATCCCACTCATGTATCAGCAATACATTCGCGAGTACATGGAGCAGGTTCACAAGCAGGGAAAGAGCGGGCAATAGCGGCGGTCCCTTACTTCTTGTCGCGGCTTTCCAGGACCGACTGCGCGTAGTAGTTCACGACCTTGGCTTCGCTGCGGGCAACCTCATAAAATGCGGACCGGAGAACTTGCTCTTTGCCCTGGAACAGCCCTTGCCGGATCTCCTCCTGCACGCGCGGATCGTTCAATTGCCGCTGGCCCGCCGGTTCCCTGGAAATTAGCTTGATGATCCGATAGCCTTCCTGGGTTTGCAGGATGGGCGAGACCTGCCCGGGGGTCATGTCCAGAATAAATTTGCGCAGCTCCGGGTTGGCTTGGTCCAATGCCGATTCAGGCAAGAACCCCACATCCCCGCCGTTCGCGGCAAACTGATCTTCCGAGTAATTCTGCGCCAGCGTTCCGAAATCCTCTCCCTGCCGAATCCGCAATTCGAGCATTTGGATTTTATTCTTCGCCTGCTGATCGTTCTGCGCTTTGTCGTTCTTCAGGTTGCTAATGGTTGAAGCCGGAGAGGAAGTGACCAGGATTTGCGCCAGGCGAATTTTGTTCTCGGGCAAATTGAAGCTTGCTTTATTGGCGTTGTAAAAGGCGGCCACGTCAGCGTCAGAGATAGAGATGTGCGAGCCGATTTCTTTGTTCATAAGTTTCTGAACGCTCAAATCGCGGCGGAGCTGGGCCTTCAAATCAGCCACGGTCATCTTTCCCTGGTCCAGCAGCTTTTGGAATTGTTCTTGCGTGTAGGGAGCCTTCAGCTCGTTGAACTTCGCATCGACATCGCCATCGGAGGCCAGCAGCCCTTCTTTCTCGGCGCGCTGCAGCATGATCTCGTTGTCGATCAGCGCGCGGAGCGCTTCCAACCGGACGCCGGTTTCCTGGTCCGGATTCGTCTTTAGCGGCGCATTTCGAAACTGCGCGGCAATGGCCCTGTTCAGCTCCGAATAGGTAATCGGCCGCCCGTTTACGGTAGCGGCGACATCGGAGGAAACTGGCTTGTTACAACTCGTCAGCAGCAGCCCGAGCGCGCTGCAAGCCGCTATAACACCGATCGCCCACTCTCCGCCGCGGCTGAAACTTCTATTCATTCGCGTCTAGGATTTCGCTTTCTTGATCTCTTCCACGAGCGCCGGCACGATCTCGAATAGATCACCCACTACTCCGTAATCGGCAGTCTCAAAAATTGGGGCATTCTCATCCTTGTTAATCGCGACTATGGTTTTTGATCCCTTCATGCCGACCAGATGCTGAATGGCGCCCGATATTCCTACCGCGAAATATACCTTTGGCGAGACGGTTTGTCCTGAGCTCCCGACCTGCCGCTCCATGGGCAGCCAACCGTTGTCACAGATGGGACGCGAGGCCGCGAGTTCCGCGCCCAGGGCATTGGCCAGCGCTTCCACCACAGGCAAATTGTCCTTCTCCTTGATGCCGCGGCCGACTGAAACAATGATAGGGGCCGCACTCAGATCCACTGACCGCTGTGCTTCGCGGAACGGCGCTTCCGGTTTACTGCGGATTTGCGAGGCATCCAACTGAACTGCGAACTTTTCAACGGAATGCTCGCCGCCCGCGGGTTCTGCGGCCCGAAACGCGCCGGCTTGTACCGACACAAATTGAGGATCGCTAGTGGCACGCACGTCGGCATTCAGCTTGCCTTGAAAGAGTTGGCGGACGAAAGTGATCGACCCGCTCTCCACCTTCACATCCACGACATCACTGATCAGGGCTTTAGCAAATCGCGTCGTCAGCTTGGGCGCGTAATCCCGGACCTGGTAGGTATGAGGGAAAACCACGACCTTCGGTGCCGCGGACTTGATCAACTGCTCCAACGCTGCCGTGTGGCCTTCGGGCGTGTAATCGCCCAGCAACGGGTGATCTACCGCAAATACCTTCTCGACATCGAAGCGCGCAGCTTCTTGCGCCAAAGCATCGACATTAGCACCGATAATGGCCGCTTGGACAGCCAGATCTAGCGCTTGTCCGATCTTCTGCCCCGCGGCGATAGCCTCGAAAGACATGCGGTTCCACTGGCCGCCGCGTTGTTCCAATACAACCAGGACACTCATAGTACTCGCGCTTCGAACTTCAGCTTTTCGACTAGCTGCTTGGCAACTTCTCTGGGCTCGCCCGATAGGATTTGCGTCTGCTTCTTGCGATGCGGTGGATAAACTCGATCGATTTCTGTCGCGGACAGCAGATCCGCGTCCAGTTGCGATGCGGAAACGGTCTTCACTTCTTTCGTTTTGGCTTTCTTGATTCCCATCAGCGTGGCATAGCGAAGCTTCTTTATGCCCGATTGAACCGTCAAGACCACCGGCATCGGCAGCATAACGTTTTGGAACCAGCCATCTTCCAGCTCCCGCTTGACACGCACCTCGCTGCCCTGCGGTTCTACTTCCATGACGATCGTCGCGTGAGCGAACCCGAGCAATTCGGCCAGCACCACTCCGGTCTGCCCGTATCCCAAATCGTCCGATTGAAGACCCGTCAGGATGAAATCGGGCTTCTCAGGCTCGACTGCTTTGGCCAGTAGCCGGGCCGTCGCCAAAGCGTCGAGCGCCCCTTCTTGCTCTATTGCGACATGAATTGCGCGATCGGCGCCTTTGGCCAGAGCCTCGCGAATGGTCTGCGTGGCGCGCTGCGGACCGGCACACAAAACAACCACTTCCCCGCCCAGTTTTTCCTTCAGTTGCAGCGCCTCTTCCAGCGCATAAGCATCGGGCTCATTCATCTCGTAGCTGAGATCGGATTCCTCCAGCCACTTGCCCTGGCCGTTCACCCGCAGCGCAGAATCCCGGGCGGGGACCTGCTTCACAGAAACAATGATTTTCATTCGGTACTTCGGCCGTCGGCTTGGCGGCCTTAGGGCGTCTTCTTTCAGTATGCCTTGCGCCCGGGAAGCAGGCATGGTGTCTTAGTCTGTAGGCATACACGATGTCCACCCGCAGCTTGCCATGCGCGATCCAATGCGCCGAGTTGGCAGCGCAACGTCAGTCAAGCGCGGTTCTACAACGAATGAAGGGCCGGATGACAGACCTGGCGGCAATAGCCGCGACTGCGCCATTCATCGGTTTCTTTGGCACGGTTTTGGGCATTTCGAACTCGTTTCCGAGTATTGGCAGCTCAAAGTCGGCGGCACTCGCGGCCGTTAGCAACAACCTCGCGGACGCTTTGATACCCGGTGCAATGGGCCTGCTGGTTGCGTTATTGGCCTTCTGGTTCTATCGCTATTTGAGCGAACAGTTGGAAGCGTTCGAGCTTGAAACGGACGCTGCGACGGCTGAGCTGGTGAATCGGCTACTCACGTATCTGGATGCGATTCGAATTGCCGATCCGGAGCTTTGGCATACTCTCGCGAGAAAGCCTAAGCGTCGAACCGTGTTGATGGAGACTTCAGCCGATTTCGAACCGCCGCGCCTCAGGCTTGGCCGGATGTATCGAAACGGCGTCCTGGAGCTGATCTGGCCACAAGGCGACTCCGACAGAGAGTTGATACGGCATGCTGCTTCTTGGTTCTGCCTGGCGTATGCGGTCATCGGCTATCTCGCGTACTGGATCCAGCACAGAAGCCTTGCGGGGCTTGTGGTGTTCTCCTTTTTCGTCGTCGCTGGGTTCACCATGAGAACACGCGCCATCCAAGCGGCGATACATATCTTTGCGTTTTTCGCCGCGGCGGTGGTTTGCCTCGTTTTCTCTCCTGATCGGTTTGCTCCCGCAGGAGTGTTTTTCGCAGTGGCACCGCTGCCTTTTTTGGGAATGTTGAGGCCGGCCCCACAGGATCGAGCAGTGAAGCGAGGTACAACCACGCGGTTGTTGCAAGCACTGTTGCCGCTGTTGTTCGCCGGGGCGTGTGCAGTCGTGTTATTCGGAACCGCCTTGGGCTTATATAGAACGCAGTCCGCCGACAGCTCGATGTGTCCGACGATACAGCCTGGAGATTGGCTTGCCGGACCGACTCTGTCGCCGGCTGACCCCATTTATCGAAGCGAAATCTTGGAGGTGAACGTATTGGCGCTTGGCACGGCGCGAGTGGTTGCGCTGCCCGGCGATCGCATTCAAATCAAAGCAGGACAAGTGATTCTAAACGGCGCGCCTGTTCGAGAGCCTTACGTAACGCCGTATAGCGGTCCGGACGGCGACTTCCCTCTTTCAAGGAGCGCTTACCCGGATAACCTTCTGCCTTGGGGCAAAGAGATTGGGCACGGCGACGCCTCGACTCGACCCTATATTGTTCCGGCGGGCCAATACTTCCTGCTCAACGACGATCGGAAGCAACTCAGTGACAGCCGCAGTGTGGGCCCGTTGCCGCGTGCATACATGGTTGCCAGATTGACCCTGGCCTACTCGACGCGGCAGTTCCCATTCAGTCTGCCCCGCTCACTTCAGTGACAGCTTCCGAGACCTGGATCTGTTTTATGATTGCTAACGCGGTGGCGAAAGCTGAACCTGCTTCAAGGAAACAATGATCCAAAACCGGCGCGTCGCGACAGATCTCACCCCCGCTCTGGCCAATCGCGGAGAACGTTTTGCTGGGACTCTGTCTCGACTTCCTCAAAAAGAAATCCAGCCTACCGGTCGACGCGTCACTGTCCAGTTGCTGGTCCCAGAGCGACTGATACCGCTCACGAAACCAGTTTGCGATTCGGCGGAAGTCTTCAGGCGGAAGGTTATTTATTGCCGCCTCGATCTCCTCAATCCGGTCCATCACTTTAAGAGTAGCCTAGGATGGCGGCTCTCAGGAGAAGAATCCGGCACCCTCCGCTTCGGCCAGCAAGTCGCCGTTGGCCAGCGTATCCCGCATCAGGCGCTTGACCCCCTGTGTGTGGGGGTGTGCGCAGCAAAGTGAACGGGTGCTGGATGCCGACATTCGGAGCTTCTTCGAATCGGCCGCACACCAGATGGGAGCGCGTCCAACCGCTCTTCGACGGCTAGCTTCCTATCCCGCGCACTCTTCATCCGTACCGAGACGCCCGCTTCGACGCCACTTATCCGAGCCAAAAGCCGTTTGCGGGAAGTCCGCACGTACGGGATCTGTGCGGGGGTGACCTGCTTCCCTGAAACTGGTCCGAGAATCGGTAGATTTCGGAACAAGGAGGCAGGGTGAAGAAGGGACGATTCAGCAAAGAGCAGATCACCGGAATATTAAGTGGCGGGAGGCCGGCAGAAGATACCGCGAGGCGTTACATGGTCAAAAAGAATGAGCATCCACGGGAGCAGTTGCAGCGGCGACCGGGTGTGTGACCGGATCGAGACTGCGAGCGGCAAATTCAAGTACCGCGTTAATCTGTTCCCGGGTGATGTCGAACTGATCGATGATTTCGTCTATGCTGGCTCCGGCCTCAAGGTTTTCAAATACGGCGGAGACGGGCATCCGGGTACCACGAAAAACCCATGCGCCGCTTAATCTCCCCGGTACGCTCTCCACAGCGGAGCATTGGGACCAGTCGAGAGTTGCCATATTCTTACCCTGCTTTCATCGTAGCCTTTAACGACTAACCGGCGGGGCCTTGCGCCTCTACTTGACGAAACGCGGCACGCCCTTGGCAAAGGCGTCTTTTACCGCAAGGTTTCGCCTGATCGGCGGCGCTGTCATGTCGCGTTCATCCGAATCGAAAATCTTTTCCCCTTGCGAGATTAGATAATCCGCTGTGCGGGCGGCGAGCGACTGAATGGTCAATCCCGGATTCGCGGACCCCTGCGTGGGCAAGACGCTGCCATCGCAGACAAAAAGATTCGCGACATCGTGAGTACGTCCGTATTTGTCGACAACGGACGACGCCGGATCGCTCCCCATGCGCGCAGCGCCCACCAGGTGCGCATAGCGGGATTCTTGCACCACTTCTTCCGCGCCGGCAGCCCACATCACGTTCATCACCGTCTTCTTTCCGAACTCGATCAACTTTTTGTCGTTCTCGTGAAGGTTGAAGGTGACCTTCGCGACTGGGATTCCAAATTGATCTTTTTCTTCGGCGAGCTCGACGCGATTTTCCGGCCATGGAAGGATTTCACCCAACACACCCAGCGTCGCCCAATGGTTGTAATCCATCAGCACACGCCGCATGCCCCAACCCCAGGCACCCTTCGCTACCATCATTTGCTTTGCAAACGCGATTGGAAGCGGCGCTACAGTCTGGATCGCGAACCCTCTGGCAAAGCCGCGCTTCGGATCTGTTTCGTAAAACTCTTCGCTTAGCGCGTGCGCTGGCGGCGCTTTGTACATGCGGATCAAATCGGCGAATCGCCCCAGCACGACGTTTCCCGCTTGGGCCATCAAGTAGCGGCCCACAGTATCGCTGGAATTTGCCAAGCCGTTTTCATGACCTGCGCAGGCCGAGTTCAGCAGCAATCGCGGCGTCTCAATGGCATATCCGGAAACAATGACAGCTTTAGCGCGTTGGAAATGCTCACGCCCATCCGCATCGAAATACGCAACCCCGTTTACATGCTGCTTATCCCGCATCGAAATGCGCGAGACCATGCACCGGTCGCGAATCTCTGCTCCGAAACGAAGCGCCTCCGGCACGTGCGTGATCAGAGTGCTCGCTTTCGCGCCAACTTTGCAGCCCTGAATACAAAAACCGCGATAGATGCAGTGAGGCCGGTCACCATGCGACCCGGACAGGATCGCTACCGGACCTCCGGCGCATACTCGGATACCAAGTTTGCTGCATCCTTTCACTAAAACGTCGCCCACGCCTCCCAGCGGGTGCGGTCCGTACGGGTAGCCGTGCGGATCTCCCCAAGGAAAGTAGGCCGGACCCGCGACCGGGATTTCCCGCTCGAGGAGTTCGTAATAAGGCTTCAGATCTTGATACGAAATGGGCCAGTCCGCGCCCACGCCGTCTTCCGTATAAACGCGAAAATCCGACGGATGGAATCGCGGAGCAAAGGCCGCCCAGTGTACCGACCCGCCGCCTACGCCTTTGCCGCTGTTGTTTTCACCCAGCGCGAGCGGATCTTTCCCGCCTGTGACGCGTAGGTCGTTCCAGTAGAGCTTGTGAGATCCCTTCTCATCGCTCACCCAATCGCGTTCCGTGTCCCAGAACGGCCCCGCTTCCAATCCCACTACTTTGAATCCGGCTTTGGCGAGGCGCTGCAACAGCACGCCACCCGCGGAGCCGACCCCGACAACACAGTAATCGACCGGCTCATTCTCGCGGAACCGCTGCATCTCCGTCGAAATGCGCTGCAGCGGTCCCAGTATCTTTTTGTTTTCGCGAGGCGGCTGGAACGCACCGAACAACGGAAATTTCAATGCGTTCCTCCCTGGCCCTGATGAGCGGTCCCCGTTCCGGCGCCCGTTTGCTCATAGACATCGGAAATAGAAGTGGCTGGAGCGCTCCATTCATAACGTCGCTCATCGACTTCCCACGGTTCCGGCAAGCCTCCTTCCAAGCGCGTGTAGGCGCGCGGATACGCTGGGCCTCCATACCCGATCTCGTCCCACGCCCATGGGTGCGCATAATAAGCCGCGACGCAGTCTTGAACCAATAATTGCCAATAGCGGTCGATTGACATGCGCGCCCAAACATCCTGCGCGCCGAGCTTCTTGCCGTCGTGGATCGATTTCAAAATGAAATCCTGCTGCAACGAGTCGAGATCTACAAATGGCTTTCCATGGATTGCCCAGGCGGTCGCATCGATTGCCTCTAAACCGAGACGATGCGCATCCTGGTCTGTTGGCATGTCTTCGAAGCGATAGCCGGAGATTTTGTTCTCGAACAGCCGCTCATCGATGTAGTTGACGATTGGGATCCGAAACTCAGGCAGGCGGTCATCCTGCGGCAGAATACGCTCGCAGATCGCTTCCATCAAAGGCAGTTCCCGGGACGTAAAGAATCGGATTTTTGGAATATCGTAAACCCGCTTCTCGACTTCTTCTCGAGTCGCGGCGTCCCAGAAATTTCGCTGGCTCAACGTGCTGTAGCCGGGATAATAGCCCGGCTGCTTCACGGGCGGTTTCGGCTGGCCAGTCTTTGTATCGATCACCCAACGATCGCGCTTCTGTGGATCCTCAGCCACGATCTTCCCTCCGCAACAAGCTGGCTAAAATTCCCAACGCGCCGCAGGCCGCAAACAACAGCGGCGCGAAAATAGGAGGACCGTAAAGAATGTTGTACAGCCAGGTCTTTCGTCCTCCAGGGCGTCGCGCGATTCCCCGCGCGTGATATCCAAACCCGACCGCGCCATCCACTAGCGCCAGCGTCGAAACAGCCGGTAGGAGTTTCCGGGCAACTCGCTGGCTGAAGATCGCTCCCACGCAAGCGCCAAGCTGGATGGGAGCCAGGATGACCGGCGTCCATTGAGCCCAAATGCGGAATCCACTTTTATAGTGCGAGTACCACGCTTCAAATCCTGAAAAGATCGTCCATACCGCCGCAACTCCAGCAAGATGCTTTTGGAAGCGGCCCTCATTCAGCTCCCGTCGCCAGCCCGTGTAATGCGTTCCACCGGGCATAAGATGTTTTGGGTCTTCTTCCCTTCTCAGGTAGGAAGCCATAAATCCGAGATAAGCAGCCGTGCCAAACAGCAAGGGCGCGAAGATCGGCGGTCCCATGATCATGTTCGTGAGGGGCAGCCGCCACCCTCCCGGCTTGCGATATATTCCGCGAATATGGAAACCGAAGCCGATGATCCCGTCAACCAGCGTGACGGCCGCGGTAGCGCGTAAAACGGTTTCGGAAGCTCTTCGGCTGAAAAACCCCCACGCCGCCGCTCCCGTCAGAGCGCCGCTTAAGAGCACAGGCGTGTACATAATCGGATTGCTGTAGCTGCCCTTATAGTGCTCGTAGGAAACTTCCAGCCCGCTCACGAAACTGGAGGCCGCTGTGATTAATGCCAGTGACCGCTGAAACCGGCCGTCTTTGATATGTGTGTCAATGGAATTTGCGGCAGCTCTGATCGACGGAAGCAACCCATCCACAAAGCGTAGACGTGCTTGGAGCCGAAGTGTTGCGATCCGCCCGGTTCAGAATTGCCCACGCGGCAATGGAAGTGCCGCAAGTATTTAGCGCGTTACCTTTGCGCCCGTGCGCGGTCTTAACTTGAGGAGCACCCAAAAAAGAGCATGGCCAAAACAGCGGCGGATGTAATGGTGGAAACGCTCATAAATTGGGGCGTCGACACGATCTTTGGCCTTCCCGGCGACGGTATCAACGGCATCATCGAGAGCCTTCGAAAGGTGAAGGACAAGATCCGTTTCATCCAGGTCAGGCATGAAGAGGCCGCTGCCTTCATGGCCTGCGGATATGCGAAATTTACGGACAAGCTGGGCGTCTGCATCGCCACTTCCGGTCCGGGCGGCGTTCATTTGCTGAATGGTCTCTATGATGCGAAGCTGGACGGCCAGCCGGTTCTCGCCATCACCGGTTTGCAGTTTCACGACCTGATCGGGACTCACACCCAACAGGACGTCGCGCTCGATCGATTGTTCATGGACGTTTCCGTTTACAACGAGCGCATTATGGGAGCCGCGCACGCGCAAAACATCACCGAACTCGCGTGCCGTACCGCCGTATCGCGGCGCGGCGTAGCGCACATCACAATCCCTGTCGACATTCAGGACCAACCCGTCAAAAGCGATATGCGGTCCCCGCGCAACAAGCCGGACCATGTCTCTGAAGAGTTCGCGCGTGGGGCCCGTAAGCCCGAGCCCCACGAGCTTGAAGCGGCCGCTCGAATCCTAAACGATGGCAAGAAGGTCGCTATTCTCGCTGGCCGGGGCGCGTTGAAAGCGGGAACGCAGCTAGAACACGCGGCGGAGCTTCTGGGAGCGCCCATCGTCAAAGCGCTCTTGGGTAAATCCTGCGTTCCCGACGATAGCCCCTACACTACTGGCGGGCTCGGCCTGCTCGGCACGCTTCCTTCAGAAGAAGCCATGGAGGAATGCGACACGCTGCTGATTGTTGGCTCCTGCCTCCCTTACATCGAGTTTTATCCCAAGGTCGGACAAGCGAAATGCGTGCAAATCGATATCGACCCGGTCCGCATCTCGTTGCGCTATCCAACCGACGTGCCGCTCGTCGGCGACGCAGTTGAAACGCTAAACGCCCTTATCCCGCACCTGAAGCAAAAGAGTAAATCGTTCCTCGAAAAAGCGCAGGAGCGCATGAAGGACTGGCGCGAGCTGATGGTCACTCGCGGCACCGCAACCAGCATGCCGATGAAACCGCAGGTGGTCGCGCACGAACTCGGCAAACGTCTCAAGTCGGATGCGCTGGTTACCAGCGACTCCGGCACAATCACCACCTGGTGGGCCCGGCAAATTCCCTCGCTTCTTGGACAGATGCATACGTGTTCCGGGAATCTCGCTACCATGGCTTGCGGTTTTCCGTACGCCATCGCGGCGCAGGTTGCGCATCCTAACAGAACCGTTGTCGCTTTCGTCGGAGATGGCGCATTTACCATGCTCATGGGTGAGCTCGCCACTTGCGTGAAGTACAAGCTGCCCGTGAAAATCTTTGTCATTAAGAACAATTCTCTGGGGCAGATCAAGTGGGAACAGATGGTGTTTCTGGGCAACCCGGAATACGAATGCGATTTGCAGCCGATCGACTTCGCGGCCGTCGCGCGCGCTTTCGGCGTTGCCAGCTTCACCATCAACACGCCGGCCGAATGCGGCCATGTAATCGATAGCGCTCTGGCCGTGCCGGGGCCCGCCTTGATCGAAGCCGTTGTCGATCAAAATGAACCTCCGATGCCGGCCAAGGTTAAACCGCAACAAGCGCTCCATCTGGCGGAATCCCTCGCGAAAGGCACCAAGGATTGGGAGAAAATTGCGGCGACCATCGCCAAGGACAGAGTCCGCGAGTTAGTCTGACGCCGCTAGTTTCGCGATAACTTCATCTTCGGCCGCGTAGTCGTACTGGGCCGCTTCGATCTGTGCAGGCGGATTCTCGCGTTCCCAGGCAATTGTGCGCTGCAATGCGGCCGCCGCGTCAACCCATTCCGAGTAACCCAATTCCTCGCGTATGCGTGTGGTGCTGTATATCCAATGCTGTTCGCTGTTGTATGGAACACGCAAATGCGCTGGCGTCAAAGCTTTCGGAACCGGAATCACACGCCCGTGCCAACCCGCCGCTCGGCCAATCTTGCGCACCCACTCAGCTTCTGAATAAGCTTCTGGTTCAGCAACGTTATAAATCCTGCCTGCTGCGTTGTCGGAAATTGCCGCCAGCGCAATCGCTGCGCCAACATTTTCCACATAACCGCGCGGACCACGCCACCGCGCCGCATCTTCCTGAATCAGGATCGCTGGCCTGCCATCATCCATTCGCTTCAAATGTGGGAAAGGCCGGTGCAGAGGGTCTCCGGGACCATATACCATGGGCAGGCGCAGTACCGTTCCGGGAAGCTCCGGATCATTCATCACGGTCTGCTCGACGGGGATTTTGTCGTACTCTTTGTCCAGCCACGGGAAGGCAGCTCTCAGGCGCTGAAGAGTTTCCGGCCCGTAGACGTTTCGCTTGCTGCGAAGTTCCGATTCTTCCGTAAGCGGCAACGGCTGCAGAGGACCAGGCTCAAATCCGTGTAAGATGCCGCAGGCGCGGTAAACATCGCCGCTGCTGATCGCGACCATCCGGCCCGTCATGCCCCGAAAAATATCCATCAGCGCCTTCGCTTGCCGCCCGCTGCTGAGGATTACATCGATCACCGCGTCAGGCGCGCAACTCCGCAGCTCTTCATGGTGGCTCGCGAGATCGTTCCTATCGCCTACAATCCGATCCACCGCTTCGGGCAGCGCAGTCTTGGAAACGCCTCGCTGGTAAACCGTGACCCTGTGGCCCAGCCGCAGAAGCTGACAAACAATGTGCGGGCCGATGAATCCAGTCGCGCCAATTACCAGAACCTTCACGGTTCACTCCCGAAACGGCTTAATTCCGAAAGCGCCGGAACACCAGGCAGCCATTCGTACCGCCGAATCCGAAGCTGTTGGAAACGGCATATTCGATCTCCATCGGGCGCGCTCGATTCGGCACGTAATCGAGGTCGCACTCGGGATCCGGGAATTCGTAATTGATTGTTGGCGGCGCAATTTGATCCCGCAAAGCGAGTACCGTAATCCCTGCCTCCATACCCCCCGCGCCGCCCAGCAGATGACCGGTCATTGATTTCGTCGAACTGACGGCAAGCTTTCCGGCGTAATCCCCAAACGCCCGTTTCAGCGCGATCGTCTCGGCTTTATCGCCTTGGCCCGTCGAAGTCCCGTGAGCGTTCACATATTGCACATCTGCCGGCCCTATGTGGGCATCGCGCATCGCATTTCGCATCACTCGATATCCACCGTCTCCATCGTCCGGTGGCGCGGTAATGTGGTGCGCGTCGGAGCTCATCCCATAACCCACAATTTCGGCGATAATCGGCGCCCCGCGCCGTTGTGCACGCTCCAGCTCTTCTAAAATCAGGATGCCCGAGCCTTCGCCTACTACGAAACCGTCCCGCTCTTTATCCCAGGGACGCGAGGCCCTGTGCGGCGCGTCATTCCGTGTCGAGAGCGCCCGCATGGCCGCGAACCCGCCGATTCCCATGGGCGTCACGCACGCTTCACTTCCGCCGCAAATCATCACATCGGCATATCCATGCTGGATAAGCCGGTAGGAATCGCCAATCGAGTGGGAGCTGGTGGTGCAGGCCGTCGCCGTGGCGGAGTTCGGGCCTTTCGCGCCATACCGGATCGACACGTACCCGCTGGCCAGATTGACGATGCACGAAGGAATGAAAAACGGAGATAGCCGGCTCGGCCCGCGTTCGAGCAGAATTTTGTGCTCCCGCTCGATCACCTCGAATCCGCCGATGCCGCTGCCCACATAGACTCCGACATTCTCAGCATCCTCAGGTGAGATCTTCAGTTCCGCCGATTTCACCGCGAACTCGGTCGCCGCCATGGCAAACTGAATGAACCGTCCCATCTTCTTGACGTCTTTTTTCTCGACGTACAGAAGCGGGTCGAAATTCTTCACTTCGCCGGCAATGCGGCAGGCGAACTCCGTCGCATCGAATTGCGTGATCAGCTCGATCCCATTCTTGCCGTTGCGAATGGCCGACCAGCATTCCTCTGTTCCGGTTCCGACGGAGCTCAATAAGCCGACACCGGTAACAACTACTCTGCGCGGCCCTATTGTCTCCCTATTCGCTCCGTTTGCTGGCGGAAGGGAAGGCACTTGCGGAGTCAATTACTTCTTCTTCGCCTCGATGTAGTCGACAGCGTCCTTCACTGTCTTGATCTTCTCGGCGTCTTCATCCGGAATATCCAAATCGAAGGCTTCTTCGAAAGCCATCACGAGTTCGACGATATCCAGCGAATCCGCCCCCAAATCATCCACGAAGGATGCGCTTGGGTCCACCTGGTTCTCGTCTACTCCCAACTGTTCGACGATGATTTGCTTTACTCTTTCTGCTACCGACATTCATTCTCTCCTGTGTTCGCAAACGCATCTGCCACTCCGGCAAGCTGCCCGGTCCAACTCTCCAAACTACCTCATTGGTCTCCGCGGGAGTGAATTGGCGGGACTCCGTGGCTGTGGTTTAGTTCAAAAAGAATAATAGCGATCCTTCCTGCGCGTGGCAACTCGGAATTGCCGGCCTGTCCTCTGGAAGATCACTAAGATGTAGATGTTGCCTGCCCATTTGCGTGTCCTTTATCTGCACGGTTTCGCCTCCAGTCCGGCATCCACCAAGGCCCGCTTCTTTGCTGAACACCTTGCCAAAGCGGGTTTCACCCTCGGAATCCCGGACCTTTCCGCGGGTAATTTCGAGCGGCTTACCATCTCGGGTCAATTGCAGATCGTTGAGCGGACCCTGGGCCAGGACCCCGTTGCTTTGATCGGGTCCAGCCTGGGGGGCTACCTGGCGGCTTTGTATGCGTCCCGCCACCCGCAGGTCGAGCGGCTGGTTCTGCTCGCGCCTGCATTTCAGTTTTACAACTTGTGGGCTAACGAACTTGGCGCAGAGCGCCTGGCGCTATGGAGAGAAGCCGGCAGCATGCCGATCTTTCATTATGGAGAAGGACGCCAGGTGCCGCTCGGTTATCAGCTCATGGAAGATGCCAGCCGCTACGAGCCCTTCCCGGAGTTTTGTCAGCCAGCCCTCATCTTTCATGGAAACCGCGACCCCGTGGTGCCCGTTCAACAGTCAGCGGTATACGCTCAAGCTCATCCAAATGTTCGATTGCTACGGCTCGATTCGGGTCATGAGCTGACCGACGTGCTGGACGAAATCTGGCAAGATGTAAAAGTTTTTCTTGCTACATAGGCTGCTCAAGCGAAGTGCTAGACTGGGGGTACTGTTCGAAGTGTACGAGCGGATTCACTGCAACTGCTATATAGCACCCCACGTCCAACAAATGCGTCGCTTTGCGTCGCAAGCTTGTAAATGGCGGAATTTTTAGTGACTAGCGAAGTCGATAAGGAAAGTATGGAGCATCCTCAAGTTTTGCCGTCTGACCATCTGGACCGGCTCCTGGTAAACAGTGACCTCGAAGAACCCTGGTACAAATCGGTCGTTCGCAGCATCCGAGAGGCCATACATCCCCCCAAGCTTCCGCCGCTGGTATTAACCTCAAAGCCCATCGAGAGCAGCCACTTCGGTGATTTGAACCAAATTGAGCAGCCCTGGTACAAGTCGCTCATTTCAAATCTCAAAGATATCGTTCATCCGCCGAAGCTGGCGCCCCTGGAGGTTACCTCCAAACCAATCGAGGTGGGCACGATTTGGGGTGCGTACCAGGGTGGCGGAACGAAGTCCGGCGCCGTGTCGATTCTGATCCACGTCGGCGTCATCGCTCTTCTGCTTTTGGTATTCCAGAGCAAGGTCGTACAAAAGACGCGCCAGATTTTGGGGCCGATTGTTTATCTTCCAGACTTCAAACCCAAGCTTCCTCAAGCAGCGCAAAAATCCGGCGGCGGTGGCGGCGGCGGGCAGAAAACACCCACCCCGGTCAGCCACGGCGCGCCTCCGAAATTCGCTCCCAAGCAGTTCATGCCCCCTGCGTTAGCCATTCCGAAGCCCTTGTTGCCAGTAACGCCTACCATCACAGCCCCTGTTCCGCAGATCCAAGCGGACAACTATGGTGACCCTTATAGCAAAGTCATGCAGCAGTCTGGCGGCCCGGGCGCCAACGGTCTAGGCAGCGGCACCGGCGGCGGACTCGGCAGCGGCAACGGCAACGGCTATGGTCCGGGCAGTGGCGGCGGAACCGGCGGCGGCGTCTATCAAATTGGCGGCGATGTTTCGCAGCCTATTCCCATCTACAAGCCCGAACCGGAGTACTCCGAAGAAGCCCGCAAAGCAAAATACTCAGGAACCGTGCTGCTGTCCCTGGTGATCGATGAGCATGGCAATACCAGAGACATTAAGGTCGTTCGGCCTTTGGGCTTGGGGTTGGATGAAAAAGCCATCGAAGCGGTCGCTAAATGGCGTTTCCGCGCTGCCTTGAAGGGCGGCCGTCCCGTGGCCGTACAAGCCCAGGTCGAAGTCAATTTCCGCTTGCTGTAAGCTAAGAATCCGATTTTGCCCGGCATTCCTCGCACTGGCAGATTCTTCTCAGATGATCGAAGGAATAAATACCGGAGCTGTGTCCGTCGTTCCAGTAAATGCGAATCGCATAGTTGCCCACCGCCTCCACTGAATCCATCCGTAATGCCGGTTTGAACATTTGGAACGGGTTCGGATTCGCGTAGTTCGATTTTTGGGGCGCGGTTCCGTGCGCTCCGGTGCACGTCGCGCAGGGGCATTCATCGCGCAAATAGGCGAGTGCATAATCGCTGTGGTGGCCGTCCCGCCAATCTATTTTGATGCCGGTCGATTTTGATATGGCGATATGCTCCGGATCGGCAATCGAGGTTGTTTCTACTTCTTCTTGCATTTCCATTCAGGCCGTTAAAATACGCTCGATATCCCGCACGCCGGGTATACGCCGGAAGGCGCTAATCACGCGCTCCAACTGCTTCTTGTCCCGCACGTCCATCGTAATATCGATAATCGCGCTTTCATCGGTGCGGGTCTGATCGCCGCGCGCCTCTAACGTTCGTATATTGCTCGATTCAGCGCTCAGAATTGAGGTGAGCTGATGCAATATTCCGGGCCGGTCATCCGTATAGACAACCACCTTCACGGGCAACGGGTCGCTGCCGCTCCGCGCCCACTCGACGTCGATCTTGCGCTCCGAATCGTACATCAGGTTCTGCACATTCGGGCATTGCACCGAATGAACCGCGACGCCTTTGCCTCGCGTGATGTAACCCACGATCTGTTCGCCACGGATCGGGTTGCAACATTTTGCCCGGTACACCAGCACGTCATCCGCGCCCTTTACCCGAATCGTTAGATCGCCATCGCCGATCGGAGATCCTGGCCGCCCTTCCGGTATCCGGGCAGGCGCGACGGGCACGGCAGGTTCATCCTGTACATCGTCGGGAGCAACCTTCTGCAGTACTTGCCTCGCCGAAAATCTGCCAAAGCCGAGCGCCGCATAAAGATCTTCCGTCTTGCTGACCCCGTACTCGGAGGCCACGGATTGAAGATCGTCTTGCGAGATTCGCCCCAAGCTTACGCCCAGCCGCCGCGCCTCTTTTTCAAGCGATTTCTGCCCGATCTCTACCGCCTTGGCGCGCTCTACCGAATTGATGACATGCTTGATCTTGTTGCGGGCGCGCGACGTCTTCACCACCGCCAGCCAATCCCGGCTCGGCTGGTGTCCGGGTTGTGTCAGGATCTCTACGACATCGCCGTTCTTCAGCGTCGATTTCAGCGGCTTGATGACGCCATTTACCTTAACGCCTACACACATGCTCCCCACGTCGCTGTGGATCGCGTAGGCGAAATCGATGGGCGTTGCCTCGCGCGGCAGAATAATAACGCGTCCGCGCGGAGTAAACGTGTAGACCTCTTCCGAATAGAGATCCACTTTGAGAGTCGAGAGGAACTCGCCCGAATCGCTCATGTCCCGCTGCCACTCGACCAATTGCCGCAGCCACGCGATGCGTTGATCGTCCGCCCGCGGTCCTTTGCTGCCTTCTTTATATTTCCAGTGCGCCGCGATTCCTTCCTCGGCGAGTTTGTGCATCTCCTCCGTTCGTATCTGTACCTCGAACGCTATGCCTCCCGGCCCAATCACCGACGTATGCAAGGACTGGTACAGATTAGGCCGGGGCATCGCAATGAAGTCTTTGATTCGGCCCGGTACCGGATGCCACTCGTTGTGAATCACTCCCAAAGCCGCATAGCAATTCTTCACCGAGTCGGTGATAATGCGCACCGCTATTACGTCGTATACCTGATCTAACGTGATCTTTTGCCGCTTCAGCTTCTGATAAACCGAATAGGCGCGCTTCACCCGGCCTTCCACTCGCGCCGGTACGTCGTCACTGGCCAGCTTCTGCTCGATATGCTTTTTAACCTGCCCCAGCCACTCCTCATGCTCCTGCCGCTTCGATTCAATCTCCCGCATCAACTCGGCTGAAGCTTCCGGCTGAAGTGTTTCGAATGACAAGTCTTCCAGCTCGCCGCGCATCTTACCCATGCCCAGCCGGTGCGCGATGGGTGCATAGATGTCCAGCGTTTCTTGCGCGATCGATTCCTGCCGTTCACGCGAAAGCGCGCCAATCGTCCGCATATTGTGCAGCCGATCCGCAAGCTTCACCAGAATCACGCGAATGTCGCCCGTCATGGCGAGCAGCATCTTGCGCAGGCTCTCCGCCTGCCGGTCTTCTCGATTCGCCAGGCTGATTTTGCTCAGCTTCGTGACGCCGTCAACGCAGCGCGCCACGTCGTCGCCGAATTGACTCCGAATCTCTTCCAGCTTTCCGGCGGTATCTTCGACGATGTCATGCAGCAGGCCGGTTTCCAGACAAACCAGATCCATCTGCATGTCGGCCAGGATATGCGCGACAGCCAGGGGATGTACGATGTAAGGCTCGCCTGATTTCCGTTTTTGGTTCTTGTGATGCTCAGCCGCAAACCGAAAGGCGCCTTCCAGGCTCGCCAAATCCTCTCTGGGCCTGAGTGCGCGGACCTTCTCTTCTAAGCTGTGATACAGCTCTTCGACCTGCGGTTGTTCCAAAACACTGGTCGACATTCTGGTCTTGTTACTAGGTTAGACCAGCGCGGCTTTGTTGCCCCCGCAACCGGCTCTTCGTAAACTAGAGGAGGCGGCGATCATGCAGGACTATGTCGAACAGCGCGACGGCGGGTACTATATCACCGGAACCCGGATTGCTCTTGATAGCATTATTCTCGCTTTCAAACGTGGAGAATCGCCCGAAACGATCTTGCAGTCCTTCCCCATGGCTGGCCCTTTGGTCCGGGTATACGGAGTCATTATTTTCTACCTTGAAAATAAGGAGAAAGTGGAGGCGTATCTGGACGAGCAGGAGCGCCTCTGGACCGAAGTGAAGACGATGGAGACTGAACTGCCCCCGACACTAGCGGCACGCCTGCGCGAGGCCAAAGAGCACGCAACCCCCAGACCGTCTTGAGGGTCCGTTTTCTCGCCGACGCCAATTTCAATCAAAGGGTCGTGGCGGGTCTATTGCTGCGCCTCCCGCTCTGACGCCACTCCGGGTCTGTCTCCTCGTTGCGCTTACTCGAGTGTGCTCAGCAGCTCTTTGCGAACCGGCCAGGTCCCTATCATCTGCTTCTTGATTACCTGAAATGTTCCCGATGTCAGCAGACCGGTCAAATCAGCCGGACTCGCCTGTTGCCGCTCGCGCGCGAGTTCAAGCTTCAGCATTTTCGTCTGAATGTCCATCTGGGCGCGAATCGTATCTGCCGTGGACGGGTTCGGGCATTGCGCCTCCAGGCGTAGATTAAATGCCGCCGCGCTATTCTCCGCCGCCGGAGCAAGCGACAGCACCACGGAATCGGCCGATTGCAGTGAGATCGCGAAGATGCGCAACGGCACCGGCAGACTCACTGGATTCTTCAAAACGCTCGGAGCCACTTGGACCCACACAGGCTGCGCCGGTAACCGTTCCACGCTTTGATGGCGTTGCGCTCGAAGCGTCTCCACGGCTGAACGATCGGAGCTCAGCGCCAGCCCCATCACGTCTGGTTGAATCGAGAGAAAAGAGGTCCAGCGGTCCGGCTTGCTCGTCGGCATTTCGCACACTGCCTTCACGCAGCCGCCGCCATGCACACTGGCGTAATGCCGCAATCGGCTCCAATCGAAACGGCCACGCAGCACCAGCAACACTTGCTTGCCGTCCGCCGCTCCGGCAATAGCATCCAGATCCTGCGTGTAATCGAACCTGGTCTGTGTCATGAAGTCCTGGTATTCCGTGTCCGTCGTCGATTTTGAGCCGCTCAAGAAACTCAGCATCCCGGCCCTCCGCAACGCGTCCACGTTCGCAAAGAAAATGCTTACGTCTCCGCGGGGCAGGAACTTCAACATGTCCGCATCGGATCGCACGAATCGATGCTGGTAATAGCTGATCGAAAAAAGCAGCGCCGCCGTTGCGATGGCCAGCAGCGCCAGAAAAGCCCAGGGTTTTTGGCTCAGCCGCAAGTCTATTCGCGTCCTGCTATGCCGTCGCTAAATCCGCAACGCGGTTTTTCTTCCAGATCGCGACGTATGGTTCCAGTTCCTCCATCATGGCCGCGAATTGATCCGGGTTCAAAGATTGCGCGCCGTCGCTCAACGCTTTCTCCGGATGAGGATGTACCTCCACAATCAAACCATCCGCGCCGATCGCCACGGCCGCCCGCGCCAAAGGCGGAACCAGGCTGCGTTTGCCCGTCGCGTGACTCGGGTCCAGGATGACAGGTAAATGCGATAGCTCATTCAGTACCGCCACGGCGGTTATGTCGCAGGTGTTACGCGTCGCCGTTTCAAAGGTGCGGATGCCGCGCTCGCAGAGAATTACATTCGCGTTTCCGTGCGCCACGACGTATTCCGCCGACATCAGCAGTTCCTTGATGGTCGAACTCAAACCACGCTTCAACATTACCGGCCGGTTAGCCTTGCCCAGCGCCTTCAGCAGCGCGAAGTTCTGCATATTTCTCGCGCCGATCTGCAGGATGTCCGCATATTCAGCCACCATATCCACGTCGCGGTCGCTCATCACTTCTGTAATGATCCCCAGCCCGGTCGCTTCCTTCGCCTTGCGCAGCAGTTTCAGGCCTTCCAGTTCCATCCCTTGAAAATCGTAGGGCGACGTCCTCGGCTTGAAAGCTCCTCCGCGCAGAAACTTAGCGCCATGTTTCGCCACAAACTGCGCCGTTTCTAAGATCTGCTTTTCGCTTTCCACCGAGCACGGACCGGCCATCACGACGAATTCATCGCCGCCGATATCGACCTTATTGACTCGTATCTGTGTCTTTACAGGACGGAATTCGCGGCTGACGAATTTGTACGGAGCGGAAATGCGAACCGCTTTCTCCACCTGCGGCATCGCCTCCAGCGATTCCAGGCAAGCGGTCACATCGCCTACCCCAACCACGCCGATCACGACGCGCTCTTCGCCTTCAATCGAATGCACCTTGTACCCGAATTCCCGTATGCGATCGAAAACAGCCTCTATCTCGGCTCTCGTCGCGTGAAGTTTCATTGAGATGATCATCTGCCCCTCACGAGTGCTCTCACAAAATCAAAAAGCCCACTCGCTTCCGAGTGGGCCTCCTTTCAATTTTTCCGCTGAATTCTAGCTCTTCGCGGAAGCCCCTCGGCGCAACTTCGGCGTAAGCCAAAGTCGAAACGAATAGAAGCTGACCGCGTAAGCCGCCATGAACCTAAGAGTATGACACAGGATTTTCCAAATGCAATGCTTCGCCGCCTTCGCATTTAGGGACCCCCTGAGACCCACCACGAAGTGTTAAGATTTTGTTTTACCCCATGAAATGGGTCTTTGCCCTGGCTCTCCTGGGATTTGCGCTGCCTCTTTGCGCCGCAGCCCCCGTCAAGTCCAAGTCATCCCACAAGTCATCGCTACGCACTGGCCACGGCCGCTCGCTAAAACGCACTCGGCTGAGCCACTTAACACCCGGGCCGAGCTACCAATTGCACCCCGATCCGGAACGCTATCAGGAAATTCAAAAAGCGCTCGCTGACAAAGGCTACTTCAAAGGCGACGTGAATGGCCAATGGGGAGACGATTCCGTCGATGCCCTCAAGCGTTTCCAGGCCGATCAGAAACTCGCCAACGATGGAAAAATCAACGCTCTAAGCCTCATTGGGCTGGGCCTCGGTCCCCGGCATGATGGCGAGGATGCGAGTCCCGCCGCTCCTCCGCAATAAGCGGAACACGTAAGCTCAGCGGCGCGTTTTGGCTGCGGTTAAGAGCCACTGATCCAGCGGAACCCATGCAGCGGCAGCGGCCGTACAGTACTCGCTACATACTTCAAATTTGTAGATGGGATGAATTTCCCAGAGTGACGAGCGCGCTGGATTGTCGCCTGCGGCCTTACCCGCCTGACAAGGGACATGACTCGAGTCGAAGAAGAGCTGCCCCGTCACCCGTACCATCAATTTGGCGTTTGCGACTTTCTCCACGTTATCCGCGGTCCATGCATCGGGTCGATGGTGCGGAATCATCTCGGCAACTACACCTGAGCACTCATCCTTGTTTCCGGGAGAATCTACCAACTCGATATGGATGTCGTGAAACACTCCGTCATCTGGAACCTGCTGCTCGCAGTTCACGCTTTCCGCTCCTTCCTGTCGCGCAAATAGAACGTAGGCCTGTAACGTCACTAACTCGCCTTCGCCCAATTTCTTCAATGGAGCGCGATCGGTAGTCGGTCCCTTTTTCCTGGTGGGCGTCTCGGCATCACCGAAATTGATGCTGGGATCGCTTTCAACGTCCGCCTGCAGTTTCTGCAACGCCGGAATCGTTACCACCTTCGGTTCTCCGGAAGCGCAGAAGTTATTCTTGATCGCGTCTTGCGCCGCCTCCTCGCCGCCCGCGCCCGAAATTCCGCACTGAGCGTCGATCCCGAGCGGCTTGGCCGGCGGCGGCGACGGATAATTCGGTTTGCTGCAAGCCGGAGAAAACTCGCCCTGCGCCGAGCAAGGAAAGCGATCCGCGAACAGGATAAGAGCAGCTAGCGCAACCACACGGCACACACTTGTCATTTTTTCTCCAAACTCCGGAAGTCTACTACATTCCTGATCGCATTGCAGCGGCCCTGAATCGAAGCGTGGTTCCGGGAACCGGGAGCGAACATCCGGTGTCTGTTGTAAGTGAATGTTCGATCAAACGTTTGTGGACGGAACACAAAAGACAAAAAAGCCACTTACGATTATCTTGTCTATTCTGTTGCAGGTAACTGTAATCTGCGTACTTATTCTGTTTCCGTTGGTATATACACAAATTTTGCCGGGCGCTCAATTGAGGAGCTTGCTCATGGCGCCTCCGCCACCCTTAGCCCAGCCGCCCAGGCCTCCCGTCGCGAAAGTACAACCACATCCTGTCGCTCGCTCGCTGAATGCTCGAATATTATTTGCGCCCCGAGTCATTCCACAGAAAGTAATTAACATCGACGACATTGCCACGGCGCCGGACGTGGCGGTCGCCGGAAGCAACGGAAGCGCGAATAACTTGAGCAGCGGTGTGATCGACAACTTAGTGGGCTCGGTTCCCATTGTCACGGCGCCGCCTCCTGCTGCCAAACCGAAGCCGCCGAGTGCACCGATAAGAGTGGGCGGCGGCGTTTCCGAAGCGAACCTGATCCGGAAAGTTCAGCCCATCTATCCGGCGCTCGCAAAAGCCGCGCGCATCCAAGGCACCGTCGAGTTCACGGCCACCATCAGCAAGGAAGGCAGTATCGAAAACCTACAGCTTGTTCGCGGGCATCCGCTGCTCCTCAATGCTGCTCGAGATGCCGTGCTCCAGTGGAAATACCGGCCAACGTTGCTGAACGGTCAACCAGTCGAGGTGATCACCGATATCATCGTGAACTTCACGCTGACACAATAAGCCGCTACACGTTATAGCACTTTTCGAACGCCGCTTTGAATTTCGACATCTCATCCGGAGTGCCGACAGACACGCGGATCCAGTTGGGCCAGACCGGCCACGCGCGCCCAATGTAGACCTTCTGTTGCGCCATGTCGGTGAAGAAGTCCTTTCCGGAACGCTTGACGTTGATCATGAAGCAGTTTGTCTCAGACGGAATGAACTCCGCGTTCTTGGCCGCCAGCCAATTGCAGGTGTCCTCGCGAATATCCGTCATGTACTTGGTGCGTTCAGCTACCAGGTTCTTCACCTTCAGGCCGGCAGTGGCTCCCACCATCGACGTTACCGGCATTGCTCCCGCGCTCCACCGATTGACTTGCGCGAGCAGATCGGGCCGGGCAATCGCGGCTCCGGCACGCAGTCCGGCCATTCCATAAAGTTTCGAAAAGGTCCGCAAGACAACGACATCCTTGTCGCTGGCGGCCATATCGACGCTCGGAACCGCACTTTTTGAGAAGTGAATATAGGCCTCGTCGATCATCACAATGGAACCTTGCGGCTTGTTCGCGACCAGATACTCAATATCCGAACGGCTGGTTACGGTGCCCGTCGGATTGTTCGGATTACAGATATAAAACAGGCCCGCATTCGGAGCCGCTGCCAGCATCGCTTTGACATCGTGATCGTAGGTACCGCTCCGAAGCGGCACGTTCACCACCTTGGCTCCAACATATTTTGCCGCTAATTCGCCAGCTTCATACCCAGGATCGGCTTTCACAAACGGCCGGTCTTTGGAGCAGAACGCCAGAACGGCCTGATGCAAAGGCGCGCTCGACCCGGCAAATATCTGGATGTAACTTTCCCCAGGCATGGGGCTGAACTTCACGCCAAGCGGGCCGGCCATGGTCTCGGCCAGGGTGTCGGTCAAACCGTACATGTAGCGGCCACCTTGTTTGATGACGTTGTACATAGCGTCAACGGCCTCCGGACAGGGTCCCAGCGGATTTTCGTTCGCGTTGATCTTCACCCCATCGGGCGGTATGCGCTGAAGTCTAGACATTTGCGCCAGCGCGCGCTCGTTGTAGAAGGGCAGTGTCGCGCCCGCCGTGAGAATAGTCGCAATTCGCGCGAAACTGCGCCGCGAAAATCCACGCCGTAGAACGTCGGCTTGCTGTTCGGCTGTCAAATTTGAGGTCATTGTTCGCTCCTGACTGGCTCACTATGAATTGTATGCAATTTCCATGTACTAGAAACGGCAACATCTTTGTCCATGGTTTGATATGCGCGCAAAGCTACTCACTCTCTCGGCCATTTTCCTGATCTTGCCGCTATACGCGGCCTTCGCTACGTCCTTCAGCCAAATAATCTCTTTTGGCGACAGCCTTTCCGATAACGGAAACGCCGCCTCGGTTGCCCCAGGGCACGTTCTGCCGGGTAATTATGCTCCCAACGAATTTACTGACGGTCTAAACACCATGCCTGCCACAAGCGGTCCATTAGGGTTGTGGGTCGAGCAGCTTGCTCCGAAACTCGGTCTTTCCGCTCCTACGCCGTTTGTGGCTGGAGGCCAAAACTACGCGGTCGCGGACGCACTGACCGGACACAATCCTGCGTTTTCATTACCCCCGTCTACGATCATTCCGTACACCTCCGATCAGGTAAGCATTTTCAGCGCGGCCACCGGCGGTCATGCCCCGTCGACCGCGCTCTATACGCTCTGGGCAGGCGCCAACGATATCAATGATGCGCTGGTGACCTCGCCTGCGACGGCGCTTGGCACGGCGAAAACGGCTGCGGACAATATCGCAGCAAACATCCAAACGCTGGCGGCAGAGGGCGGGAAGTACTTTTTGTGGGTCAACCTGCCGCCCCTGGGATCGACTCCCGACGGGATGGCGGCGGGACCGGCAGGCATGTTACTAGCAGATACAGCGAGTGTCATTTTCAACACTGAGGAGAGCGCCGATATCGCGAGTTTGAAGTCGATGAACATCAACGTTATCGATGTCGACGTTTATACTTTGTTCGGCGATATCCAAGATCATCCCCCGAGATACAACTTGTTCGACATAGTGGACCCCGCACAGGGCACCAGCGGGAACCCGAATACCTATCTCTTCTGGGACGGGCAGCACCCGACCACCGCCGGTGACGCGCTGGTCGCGGACCTTGCGGCTAACGATCTCGCTCCCGAGCCGGCCAGCGTTGGTCTGGCACTGATCGGATTCTGTGGCCTGCTCGCAACCAGAAAGTTTCGCCGCAAGCAGGCCTAGTTTCTAAAAGCGATAAATAGCCGCTAAAGGCGTGCCGTTCGGCATTTTTCCGTTAGGTACGACGAAAACTTGCCCGGCATGCAGAATGGTCTGTACAACAGCGTCGTTCATCAGATCCTCGTCATCCACTGTGCCGGTCTCGCGGGCCTTCACCGTGTGAGTCGCCTCGTCGAATTTGCCCGTAGTCTCGAGCGAATCCGAGACAAGCAGGGTCAGCACTCTGCCCTCGTGAACCGCGGGCATAATATCTTTCAAGCGGTTGGATGCGCCGCCACCGGCTTTGTGGTTGTATTCCACTAGCGCTTCGTCGATCTTTCTGTCGTAGCAACGCGCGATCGCCGCAAGCGCTCGGGCGTGCATTTCGCCCGCTTTGAGGCTGTTCGGAGCGCCCTCCACGAATTCCTCAGCAAGATGCGGATACTTGTTCAAGCTATGGTATAGCGCGATCTCGTAGTCAACGCCGGCCAAAACCACCGGCTCTGTTTTGCCGCGCAAACGTTCGTTCACGCCGTGATCGATTTGGCCGTAGAAATGAGCCAGGTACTCGCCTTTATCCTCGCGATCCGAACTCGTTCCGAACATTACCCCCTTCGATGAACCGGCGTCTGGTCCCGGGCTGGAATGGTTGTCCCTCATGTGATCCGGTTTAGCCGTGTTCATGTATTCGTCAAAACTTGTCGCAACTCCCGCGGGGAATGCAACTTCTTCCGAAGCTCTCGAGGTGCAGCGCAGCATTCGGACATTTTTTTGACTCAGCGCGAGAATGTAGAACGTTTTGGCCCGAGTCAGTTCCGGCAATAAGGGCCGAACGTAGAAATGAGGTCCGAGGACCGCTCGCGATTTCAATTGCTCCTCCGCCCAGGTAACCCGGAAAATGTCAGGCGAGCGGAATATCGCGACGGATTTCCCCTGCGGCTGCGCGCCTTGCAATACACCTTCCCAATCGGAAACAGTTTCCAGCAAGCTTCGGGCTTGGGACCCGTACTGCTGAATCTTCGGTTCCACGGTCCGCAGGAGCTCGCGCCACTCCAAAGCGTTCACTTTTGCGCTTTGGTTCAGGGTTGCGGAACTGAGCGGCATGTACACACTCAAACAGGGCCCCTTGGTATCTAGAATTGGTTTCAGATCTTTTACGCTCTCGAATTCGGCTAACTCGGCCTTCAAAGTATCCATACATTTAAAGAGACTCGCCCGAACCTACTTCGATCTCGCGGTCGCTTCCTCCTTTATGGTTGAGCCGGATCTCGATTCGATTATCGGGGATGAGTTCCGGGAATCGATCGCCCCACTCGATAAGTACAAGAGCAGATTGCGCAAATAAATCTTCTAAACCCAAACGGCGAACTTGTTCGGTAGTCTCCAGCCGGTACAAATCGACATGGTAAACACTCACGGGTTGGCCGTATTCATGGATCAAAGTAAAAGTGGGGCTACCGACATCGTCGGCGCTAGCCGCTCCTCGGCCTTCCACGATTCCCTTGGCCAGCGTCGTTTTGCCTGCGCCGAGTTCTCCGATTAGCAGGACGACAGCCTGCTGTGGAAATTGCGCCGCGAGCTGCCGGCCTAGCGCCTGCGTCTCTTCGTCTGAATGCGTTTCAAACCGGCGGACGGACTTCATTCATCGCCTCAGGAAGGAAGTCCAGGAGATCGGTCGCGAGCGTGGCTTGCTCGCCCCAGTGCCTGGCGGCGAGCTCTCCGCAGCGGCCGTGCAGCCAAACGGCGGCGACGACGGCGCGTCTCCAAGTGTCCGAATCCGGAGCGGGCGGGTGCTGGGCGATCATTCCGGCGATCATTCCGGTCAGGACGTCTCCCGTGCCGCCGGTAGCCATGGAGGGCGAGCCGGTCGGGTTCACCCAACTTTCGCCATCGGGAAAAGCGATGATCGTGCGGTCGCCTTTGAGCACGACGGTTGCCCCGCTCTGCTCGGCGAACCCTTGAGCAACGCCTAGGCGGTCGGCCTGGACTTCCTTTGTCGACTTACCGGTCAGGCGGCCCATTTCGCCAGGATGGGGTGTCAGGATTCGTACTTTGTTCGTGTGCGGCAGCGATCCGGCAAGCGCATTCAGAGCGTCGGCATCGACGACCGCTGGAGCTTCCGCCTGGTCGTACAGGCTTTTTACCAAACGAACAGTCTCGTCTTCGGTACCAAGACCGGGACCGATGGCGAGGACGGTCATCTTCTTTAATAGGTCAAGGAGATGGCCAGCTTCTGCGAAACGAAGCCGGCCCGACTCGGTTTCGCCCAGCGGCTCGGTCATCAGCTCAGGCCGGACTGCAGCAACGGTCGGTAGAGCGCTCTTCGGAACGGCGACCGTGACCAGACCGGCCCCACTGCGATACGAACCCAAGCCTGCCATAGCGGGAGCCCCGCTTTTACCAAACGAACCCCCGACCACCAGCACATGGCCGTACATCCCCTTGTTGGAATCAGGAGAGCGCCGGGCGAACAAAGGACGAATGTCATCAGAAGTCGTAAGATTCAGCTTCGCTTTTACCAGGTCATCAGGACTTCCGATGGCCGCCACGACCAATTTTCCGACGTACTGACAGATGGGGGAAAGGCACTGGCTTCGTTTCGCAGCGGTGAATGTGACCGTGTAATCGGCGCGGACGAACTCGCCGGTTGGGTTCGTTTCGTCAGAAGGCAGGCCGGAGGGAATGTCGACCGCGACTATCTTTGCGAGCGGAAAGCGCTGGTTGATCATCCGAATCGCATCGAGAGATGGACCTTTGGCAGGTCCGGTTAAACCGGTTCCGAGGACCGCGTCGACGACGATGGCCGCCAGGTTGGCTTCGTTCGGTAATTCGCGCAGAACGGGACAACCGCAGACATCGAGCATGCGCCGGTTCGCTTGCGCATCGCCGCTGAGAGTCTCGGGATCGAAGAGTTCCAGGACGGTCAGCTCACGGCAGAGATGGCGGGTAAAAAGCTGGCGCGCGACGACGAAGCCGTCGCCGCCGTTGTTGCCCTTGCCACAAATGACAACGGCCCGATGATCGCGCAAGGGGGCGAATGTTTCACGAAGGAAATCTACGACGCGGTTACCCGCGTTCTCCATCAGGATGAAGCCCGGAATGCCACGCTCAATGGTCAGACGATCGACCTCACGCATTTCAGCGGCGGTGAGTATCTTCATGCGGGTTGCACACGGAACATCATCTGAGAGTATCGCGCGGGGAGAGGTAAACAGGACGGCCGCAGTGGCGCTTGGCCTGCTTGGCTGGTCTGGACGAATTAGGACGGGACCGAGACCACGCTAAAGCCGCGCTTATTCCCGAGGCTTACGACCTGCCCTCTGAAGAGCCGGCGTCCATTAAAGACGAGGTCGATGGCCGATTCGATAGGTACGTCAAATGTGAGGACATCGCCGGGCTGCAACGATACCAGATCCTGGATCCGGATCTGCTGATCCAGCAACCGCGCGTCGATCTCAACGCGCGCAGGCCTGATCAGTTCGAGAACTCGGGCCTGTTCTTCAACTGTAGGATCGTTTTTTCGAGTGGAGCGCTGATGGTCAAATTTCTGCCGCATCGTTTTGATCAGCAGCGAAGGCATCGCTATATTCATGCAGCCTATGCTGTCTCCGACGCGAATTTCGATAGCTACCGCAAGAATCGCCTCATTGGGCGCCATGACTTGCAAGAACTGCGGCTCCGTATTGACTGACTGAATTGAGAAATTAATGAGAGTGACGCTCTTCCAGGCCTCCGTCAAATCATTCAAAATGATCCGGAACAGTCCGTCCATCAAACTCTGCTCGATGTCAGTGACTTCGCGTTGAATCTCAGATACGATTTTTCCGGTGCCGCCGAGCAGAATCTCCAGAATAGGAAAAACGAGAGCCGGATTGATTTCGAGAATGGCGCTGCCTTCGTAAGGCTTTAGGCCGAGACAGGCGATGCAAGTCGTCGTGGGTAGTCTTTCGAGGAACTGGGAGTAAGAGAGCTGCTCTACGGCGACGAGGCTCATCGAAAGATATGTTCTTAGATATGCCGAAAGGCTCGAAACGGCGCTTCGAACGAAGTTTTCGTGCAGTAAGTGAATAGCGCGAAGCTGCGATTTGGCGATCCGGTCGGGGCGCCTGAAATCAAAGACGTCGATCAGAGGGCCCGCGTCGCCGGGATGTTCTTCTATTCCCGGGGCATATCCAGTTTCGTCCGGCGCGATTCGATTCATCGAAGCAGTGCGTGCAATTCGCTCGCCAGAGAGTGTGGCCGCCGAGATGCAAGGCAAACTATCTCCGCATCCGAATCGTGCCGAATAGACAGCTATGATCCAACTGACGCGTCTGAATCATGTTCCGCTTGTCATCAATTCGGATCTGATCGAACACATTGAAGTGACGCCCGATACCGTCATTGCTCTTACAACCGGCCAAAAGTTTCTGGTGCGCGAGACTGCGGACGAAGTGATTGAACGGGTGGTGAAATTCCGGCGATCACTCTTCGACGGCGTTGCCGTATATCCATTTAAGCCGGGGACCTCAGTGGCGGAGTCGCACGTTTCGGGAATCGCCTTCAGCGAATGAACAGCAGATTGACAAAAGAAGCGGAGCGCCGTGCCGGTAAACCAGACATTTCCAGCCTGGCGGGCCTGTTTGTCGCAGCTATCGGCATTCTAGGCGGCCTATTGCTCGAGGGAGGCAAGTTTAGCGACTTGGGGCAGTTTACGGCGGCGATGATTGTGCTCGGCGGTACCGCAGGCGCCGTAATGGTTACGACTCCTCTGCCGCTGTTGGTCTGCAGCTGTCAAAAAATTGCCGCATGTGTTCTGGGATTCGACGATTTCCAGCAATTCGACCATTGAACAGGTTCTTGTGTTCGCCACTCGCGCGCGCAGGGACGGGCTGGTCTCGCTCGAGCACGACGTCGAATCGATTCCCGACCCATTCTTCCGCAAGGCGTTGACGCACGCTGTAGACGGGACAGATTTGCAAGATCTACGCAGGATCATGGAACTCGAGCTTGAACTTGCCGAGCGCCATGGCGAAGCAGAAGCCAGGGTGTTCGAAGCTGCCGGCGGGTACGCGCCAACCATCGGCATCATCGGAGCGGTTTTGGGTCTGATTCAGGTGATGAAACATCTGGAAGACATTGAAGCAGTTGGTCACGGCATTGCAGTCGCGTTTGTCGCAACTGTTTATGGAGTTGGGCTGGCGAATTTATTCTTGCTGCCAACCGCGAGCAAGCTCAAACTCCGGCTGCAGCAATCGCTACAAATGAAAGAGCTGATGCTGGAGGGCGTCCTCAGCATTGCGGAAGGTCTCAATCCAAAACTGATTCAGAGTAAGTTGGACGCCTTTCAACAGAAGGACGCGGCCGAAGAACGCAGGAATAGCGGCGCGAAGGTCACATCTATTTCAAGGGCGCGCGCCGCGAATCATTAGTTCCCATGCGCAGAAGAAAACGGGCGGCGCCCGAGAATCACGACCGCTGGCTGGTCTCCTATGCGGATTTCATCACGTTGCTATTCGCCTTTTTCGTCGTGATGTTTGCATCCACGCAAACCGATAAATCACGCGCAAGGGCCGTTTCCCAGGCCGTTCAAAGGGCATTGAGTAACGGAAGCATGCCTCCAAAATTGGCCGCCATTCTGGGCGGCGCTCCAGGCAGCACGGGTAAGGGCAATGCCATGATGCACGGGCCAGGCGGCGAAAAGGCGGCCAAACCGGCAATCAAATCCGAACCACCTGCTCCAGCCGCCAATCTCGCTGCCTCCATGAAAATTTTGGGTTCGCGGCTCAGTCAGGAAATTCAAGATCACTCGGTGGAACTCAGGCTCGAGCAGCGAGGTCTGATCATCGGGCTGAAACAAGCGGCATTCTTTCCTTCCGGAGGCGATACGATCGATCCTTTTGTTTATCCCACCATCGGCAAAGTCGCGGCGGTGTTGAATAGCTTGCCCAACGTTCTGCGGCTGGAAGGACACACCGATTCGTTGCCGATCAACACCGTCCGCTTCAAAAGCAATTGGGAACTCTCGGCCGCGCGCAGTATATCCATGCTTCGTTTGCTGAACGAAAAATTCGGCGTCGAGCGGAATCGCATGGCGATCGTGGGATATGCCGACACGTCGACCATTGACTCTAACGACACCGAAGAGGGCCGAGGCAGGAACCGCCGCGTCGATATCGTCATTCTGAGCGAATACGGGATGCGCGTTGAGCCTAAGCAATTAGGCTTCAGCTCTACGCCCAGCGAGAAAAACTAGAAATCGGCACGAAACGTGCGACATGGTTTTCAGCGGCTGATTAGAAGCCGCGCCAGGCACAAGCCGGGAACTCAAAACTTAGGACAGAAAATGATCTCATTACAAACAAACATCGACTCGCTTGATGCGCAAAGCAACTTGAACGTCGACAATATGGCTCAAAGCAAGACTATCCAACAGCTCACCTCCGGCTACCGAATCAACAGCAGCGGCGATGATGCGGCCGGTCTGGCAATCGCAAACGGACTCCGCGACAACATCGCGGAACTAACACAGGGCACAAACAACGCCAACAATGGAATTAGCCAGCTTCAGATCATAGATGGCGGTCTGAGCAATATTTCCACCATCCTGGACAGAATGAAAACGCTGGCCACGGAGTCCGCGTCGGGCACGTTCACCGGTAACCGTACCACCCTGAATCAGGAATATAGCGGTCTGATCAGCGAAATCTCGCGGCAGGCTAATAACATCAACCTGAATTCCGGCGGCTCGTTCAATAGCACGCTGAATGTCTACATCGGCGGCGCAAATAACGCTACGAATGCAAACGTCTCGATCAATTTGAGCGGCGCGAGTAATGCGGTGGACGCGACCAGCCTGGGGTTATCAACCTCATCGGTTATTGGCGGCGGTACGTCCTTCAACAGCAGCCCGGCCAATAACCTGAACGATTCGAATGCGCTGTTCGACCAAACCGGCACCTCTGGTTCCGAGGCCTTCGCCGTGACCTACACGAACGCACAGGGAGCCATTCAGACGGCGAACGTATCTGTCGCCGCGACTACGGCAGGCCTCACCGGTACAGCGTTCGTCAGCGCTCTGAACAGCGCGCTTAGCCAGAACGGCGTAACCGGCGTGACCGCGCAGATCGGATCTGACGGAACGTTGCAACTTACCGGCGGCAACCTCCTTTCGGCTACCCACACAATTACGGGCACGGTCACCTCTCCCGTAGCTGCCAATAATGCGACTCTCACGAACAGCGCCAATTACCAGACGACTGGCGCGTTTACGGCGTTCACGGATGGCGTGGGCGGCACCGTCGGACACACAACAGAAAATCTCACCGTAACGGTTGGCGGAACGAACTACAATCTGACGCTGACTTCCGACACGACCAACCCAACCCAGAAAGCCGACACTCAGGCCCACGCAATCGCCTCGCTGAACTCGCAATTGCAAGGCAGCGGCGTGTATGCCGTAGCGAACGGCGCCGGTATAACTTTGCAGAGCGGCGCCTCTTTCACTACCTCGGAGACGGCGAATACTCCCGGATCGGGCACAACTCCCGGCGCCGGTTCGTTGTTCGGCACCACGATCGGCGCCGAAACGATTACTGCTCCCAGCCAGGTGGCTAGCTCTACCGGCAATGCCACGGACGCGATCGCCGCCATCAATACGGCCATTCAGAATCTTGGCCTGGTTCAGGGGCGCGTCGGCGCGGGTGAGAACCTTTTGCAATACGCCAGCAACCTGGCATCGTCGCAGATCACAAGCTTCTCGTCAGCCCAGAGTTCGATCCGGGATGCGAACGTCGCTTCCGACGCGGCGAGTTTGACCAAAAACCAGGTGCTTGAACAGACCGCAATCGCGGCCATGGCACAGGCCAACGCCGAACCTCAGGCGGTCCTGAAGCTCCTGCAATAATTCATTGCTCAGGGGCTGATCTCTCTCTGAAGATCAGCCTTTTTTTCGCTCCTGATCGTCATGGGAACTACCGCCACTACGCCGGCAAACTTCACGGGAGGCAGCGCTTTCTCGGCCCAGCTTCAGCAGGTGATTACGACAGCCGTGAGCGCCGCATCGGGGCCGCTGCAGCAACTAACCACGGAGCAATCCACCCTCACCAATCAGCAGACGGAAATCGGGACGCTCTCCACGGACTTCCAGTCTTTACAGACCGCGCTTGACTCGGTAAACAGCGCCGGAGGAACCAACGCCTATTCGGCCACTGTCAGCAACAGCCCAGTGGCAACCGCCTCAATCAGCTCAGGCGCGATGGCAGGGACTTACTCGCTGAACGTCGTCAGCACGGGCTCATCCACCAATACCATCAGCATGAACGGTCTCACGACCGTGACCGACCCGAGCGAAGGCAACATTGATTCCAGTTCCACTTATACGTTAACCGTGAATGGAACTAACTACCAGCTCACGGATTCCGGCGGCTCTCTGAATGACTTGGCGCAAGCTATTAATGGCAGCGGCGCCAGCGTACAGGCAACCGTCGTGAACGTGGGCAGCGGGTCATCGCCCGATTATCGTCTTTCAGTTCAAAGTCTCGACTATGCCCCCGATTCCATTCAGCTTAGCGACGGAACTAACAACCTGCTGAACACGCTGACAACAGGGTCATATGTCCAATATCAGGTGAACGGCCAGCCGTCGACGCCCATCGATTCCGATTCGCGCACTGTTACGGTATCGCCCGGGCTCTCAGTTACGCTTCTGCAAAATGGAGCTACTAATATCACAGTCGCGCAAAGCGTTTCTGGAATCGGCAATGCAATCAACTCGTTCGTCAACGCTTATAACTCATTGACGGACGAACTGAATAAGAACAGGGGACAAAGCGGGGGGGCGCTTACCGGCCAAAGCATCGTCTATCAACTTCAGAACGCGCTCCAGAGTCTCGCGGCCTATACGGCAACTTCAGGCAATGTGGCTTCGCTCGCAAATCTTGGAATCGCGTTTAACGACAGCGGCCACCTGCAATTCGACCAGAGCGCTTTCGACCAAGCCGCTCCCGCCGACGTCGTGAATTTCTTCGGTACTGAATCCGGAAATGGATTCCTGCAGGCGGCAAGCAACATAATGACTGGCGTCACCGATGCAACTACGGGGATTCTGCCCGGAGCTACGCAATCGATAACGAACGAAATTTCAGATCTAGGCAATCAGATCAGCAGCGACCAAGAAAAGGTGAGCACGCTTCAGGCCAGCTTAACGGCCCAGATGAGCGCCGCCGACGCTGCTATCTCGTCTTTGGAACAGCAGGCTTACGAAATCACGGACCTATTTAGCACCATGCAGCAATATGCCCTCAGCAGCAGTGGCCACTGATCTCGGCCGAAGCACTCGGGCGCGCTATCGAATCCGGCGACTTCGCCGCCGCGCAACTGCTGATTCTTGAATATGCGCGAACAATGCGGCAGGAGCTTTCTTCGGCGCAAACCACGCACCAGCGCGAAGACATTTTCAGAATCGCGCTTCAAACGCTGAATCGCCATCTTCATCTGGCGCGCGCCATGCGTTCCCACATCTGTGCCCGTCTTCAGGGGCTTGCAGCGTCAATCCGTGTACCGCGCGCCGCATCGGGAAACGCACACCTGGCGTATGGACGCGTGATCCGTCATTCCGCTGTCGTTGCCTCTCTCGATCCGTCAGCATCTTGACGCTTACCGCAAAACCCGCACGCAAATCCGCCGCGTTCCGTCTGGCACGTCACTTGCTTCAGTAAAAGCAAACTTCAATGCTGGACCCGGTAGCTCAAAATCTCGAGCAGTACATGACGCTCCTCAGCGTGCGCCAAAAGCTGGTTGCCTCGAATATTGCGAACGCAGATACGCCTGGTTATAAAACGCAAGATATCGATTTCCAGACAGCGTTGCAGAATGCATCGGCGAGTCTGCCGCCTTCCGTTCAACAAGTTCGAGGGTTAACTCTTAAGAATGACGGCAATAATGTGAGCCTGGACCGCGAGGCCCGATTATTGGCCGAGAATGCCCTGCGCTTCAATATCGCTTCGAATCTTCTGCGCTCGCACCTCAAAATCGTGCGAATGGCAATTGAGGGTGGGAGCACATCGTCATGAACTTATTCTCCACAATTTCTGTAAGCGCCTCTGGTATGTCGGCGCAACGTCAACGCGCGCAAGTGCTGGTAGAGAACATTGCCAACGCGGATACAACGCGCACCGCGGAAGGCGGCCCCTATCGCCGTCGCGACGTGGTCTTCCAAACTGCACCGGCAGCTTCATCCTTCTCCTCGGTTCTGGAATCGCAAATTCAAGGGCAAGGCAACGGTGTTAGGGTAAGCGATGTCGTTGTTGACAACAGCGCTCCCGACCGCCGCTACATGCCCGGGCATCCGGATGCGGATGCCGATGGCTACGTTTCATTTCCGCGTATGAATCCGGCTGAGGACATGGTAGACCTGCTGGGCGCGTCGCGCGCGTACCAAGCCAACGTGTCTGCTATTTCGGCGGTGAAGGACATGATCCAGCGGTCGATTGACCTATTCCGATAGCCGCATGTCCGTCCCTATTTCTCCCATCAGCTTCCCGGTTCCCGTTGAAGCGCCAAGCCTACAGCCCGCCGCGGCCTCCGGGGGCGATTTTCAGAAAGTACTCCAGTCCGCCATTCAGCAAGTGGAAACGTCCCGCGCATCCGCCAATACGGCGGCGCAAAGTTTCATCTCCGGAGAAAATCAAGAGCTGCACTCGGCGATTTTAGCCACGCAGAACGCCGAGCTTCAATTCGAGATGTTCATGCAGGTGCGCAACAAAGTCGTCTCGGCGTATGAGGAGATCATGCGCATGCAGGTCTGAGTCGCAGCGCTGAATAGCATCTCATGGATGAAATTAGAAAACTCTTGGCCGCGCTTTCCATGCGGCAGCGGGTGGGCATCGTGATCATGTCCATTCTCGTCACCAGCGGCATCGCCGGCCTTGTGCACTGGCGGCATGAGAGCGACTTCCGCCCGCTGTTCACCAGCATGTCTCCCGAAGACGCCTCAGCGATCGTTCAAAAAGTCAAGGAAGGCGGTGTCGAGTATCGAATCGGAGAAAACGGAACGTCGGTTCTGGTGCCCGGCAAAAACGTGGATGAGATGCGGCTGCAGTTGGCCGGAGCGGGGCTTCCAAAAACCGGCCGTGTGGGTTTCGAGCTGTTCGACAAAACGAATCTGGGCATCACCGACTTTACCGAGCACGTGAACTATAGGCGCGCGCTGGAAGGCGAGCTGGAGCGCTCCATTAAAAGCCTGAGCGAATTACAGCAGGCTCGCGTGCACATTACCTTTCCTGACGATTCCGTATTTCTCGATTCTCGCCAGCCCGCCAAGGCCAGCGTGTTGGTAGATGTTCGTCCCGGGGCGAGCCTCACTCCACAGAATGTACTCGCTATCACGAACCTGGTCGCAAGTGCTGTCGAAGGGCTTAATCCTGACTTCGTTTCGGTGGTGGACTCGCAGGGCAATCTGTTGAGCCGCCCGCGCAAGGCGCCTTTTGACGAGAGTCAAGCATCGGACGCGGCGCTCGACTACCGGCATCAGGTGGAAAAAGATCTCGCGACGAAAGTCGAGGCCACGCTCGCGCCGCTTCTGGGAATCTCGAAGTTTCGCGTGGGTGTTTCGGCGGATTGCGATTTCACGACTACTGAACAGAGCGAGGAATTGTACGACCCGACACGCTCCGTGATGGTCACCTCCCAAAAAACTGAAGATCTCTCTGGTTCCTCGCAGCCCGGAGGCGTTCCCGGAACTCCATCGAATACGCCCCGTCCGGTGGCGCGCCCCTCCGCAAATGATTCCAGCGTGTCGCGAAAAACGGAAAACGTTGCGTACGAAACCACCAGAACAGTGCGTCACGTCAAGACTCCGCAAGGCACAATCAAGCGCATCTCTGCTTCGGTTCTGCTGGATCAGGACACGCAATGGACCGGTAAAGGAAATCAGAGGCGGAGAGTCCCGGTCCCGCCGAATCCGGAGAAGCTGAAGGCGATTCACGACCTTGTCGCGGGCGTACTCGGCCTGATGCCGGATCGCGGCGATCAGCTCATCATCGAGAGCCTCCCGTTTGAGCAGACACTTGCGGCGGAATATGCGCAAGACATTCCGAAGAACGCCCCTGCTCCCTCCCGAACTGCTAAGCCGGCAATTTGGGCGGATCAACGCATCATCCTCATCGGCGCCGGCGCGGCTGTGCTGATCGGCTTTTGCGCGGTGATCTTCTTGCTACGCCGCCGGGCCGGTTCGGTCGAGCTTGACGGGCGGCGGGCTCTTCCCCTGCCCGCAACGACGAGCGCCTTAGATCAAGAAGACAAGAGGGCCGTACAGGCCGCCGCCGCCGCAGCGCTTGCCGCCAAGACACAAGCGGAGCACGAGCAGATTCAGCAAACGCTCCAATTGCCGCCGCCGACCAAGAAGGTGGAAGTGCTTCGCGAACATCTCAAGGAGAGCGTCAAGAAAGATCCCGCGTTCTCCGCTAGTATTTTACGGGGCTGGCTTGAGGAAGAGGCCCGCTAAAGATTCGCGATTCGAATAGAAGATGGTTGTCAATTCATCCACCGCCGAGAATCTTAGAGGGCTTCAAAAAGCCGCCGTTTTGTTAGTCACCCTGGGCGAGGAGTCTAGCGCCGAGATTCTCAAACAGCTCACTGAAGACGAGATTGGGCTGATCACGCGCGCCATCACCCGCATCCCCAACATCAATTCGCAGCAGGCCGAGTCGATCCTGGACGAATTTCATCAGATGACCGTCGCGCAGGAGTTCGTTGTCAAAGGCGGAATCGACTACGCCCGTAAGATGCTGGCCAAAGCATTCGGGCCAGAATCGGCCAAGAGGTTGATCGATCGTTTAAACAAGGCCATCGGCGGCGATGGGGCGGATTTCGACGTATTGCAACGCGCCGACCCCCAGCAGCTTGCCAAGTTCATCCACAACGAGCATCCTCAAACCGTCGCTCTCGTGCTATCGCATTTGAATCCGACTCAGGCTGCCGCGCTGTTGACCTCTCTGCCGCAGAAGCTCCGGTCCGATGTTGCGCAGCGCATGGCCACGCTCGACCAGATTTCGCCCGAGATCATTAACAAGATCGCAACTGTCATCGGACAAAAACTGAAGAGCTTAGGCGAATTTAGCCGGGAGTCTTACGGCGGCGTACGCGCTGTCGCGGATATGTTCAACCGCTTGGATTCCGGATCGAGCAAAACTATTCTCACCGATATCGAGCAGCAGGACCCTAATCTCTTTGAGACCATTCGCGAGCTGATGTTTGTATTCGAGGATCTGCTTCTCATCGATGAGACCGGGATTAAGGAGATTGTCGCAAAAGTGGACCGCAAGATTCTGACTGTCGCTTTAAAAGGAACCAGCGATCAGCTTCGCGAGCGCATGTTCTCCTCAATGTCCCAACGCGGCGCTGAAATGCTGAAAGAAGATATCGAGGCGCTCGGCCCCATCAAAATTCGCGAAGTGGAAGGCGCGCAACAGCAGATCATCTCGATTGTCCGCCAGCTGGACAGCGAAGGCATAGTCAGCCTAAAGGGGACCGTAGGTGAGCAGTATGTTGTGTAAGGTTTCCGAGCGCCCGCAGGCAGCCAAGTCCGTGGCGTGGCGTCAAGCCCGAATCAATTCCACAAATCCAGGCGGAGTTTCTTCGGTCGCGGAAGCATCTCCCGCCGAAGTAACGGAACTGAAAGCGCAGCTGGCGCAAATCGAGGGACGCCTACAAACTGAGCTCGCGCAGGCGCGCCAGACCGCGTTTCAGGAAGGATTGCGGCAGGGCCGCGAGGAATCCGCTGCCGTGGTGAGCGCATCTTCAGAAAGGCTCGCGCAAACGCTTCGAGACCTTGTGCTTTTCAAACGGCAAGTTCGAACGGAAGCAGAGATGGAGCTTCTCAAACTCGCTCTTGCTATCGCGCGTCGCATTCTTCATCGCGAATTGCTGACGGATCCGGAAGCCATGCATGGCCTGGTGCACGCGGCTCTTCAAAGAATTCAAACCCGCGACATCTGGCGCGTGCGCGTGTCTCCTGCCGGCGCTGAGGCAGTCCGCTCCTGCCTGGAGCAAATCGGCATCGGTTCCATTGAAATAGCTGCCGATCCCACTCTCAAGAGCGGAGATCTGCTCATCGAAACGGCGGCCGGCGAATTGGATGCTTCGGTCGACACGCAACTTCAGGAAATTCAACGCGGCTTTGCGGATCGCCTCTCAATAAGATGACAACCGATCAGCCCATCGATCTAAGCAGTTACACAGCCGGTCTGAATGCCTGCGATCTGCTCCGCTGGCGTGGAGTTATCACCGATATCACTGGTTTTGTTATCGAATCGCAAGGTCCGGCGTCCCGCATCGGAAGCTTTTGCGAAATACAGACGTCAGGCAACAAAGTCATTCGAACTCAGGTTGCCGGTTTTCGCAACGGCCGTGTTCTCTCGATTCCACTCGAAGAGATTGACGGGTTGAACCCTGGCGATCCTATTTATGCACGGCCGCAGGATTCGCAACTCTCTGTAGGTCCCGGTCTTCTGGGACGGGTGCTCGACGGTTTCGGGCGGCCCATGGACGGCGGTCCACCGGTCGAGGCGCATGCCAAGTACGACCTCTTTGCCGTCCCTCCCGGTCCGCTCGAACGCGAGCACGTAGTCACTCCGCTGACCACCGGCGTACGCGCCATCGACAGTTTACTCCCCTGCGGCTTAGGTCAGCGTATTGGCGTGTTTGGCGGCAGCGGCGTCGGCAAGAGCACTCTGCTCGGCGCGATGTCGCGACAAAACTCCGCGGATATATCCGTCATCGCGCTCATTGGCGAGCGTAATCGCGAGGTGCGCGCATTCATCGAAAATGAACTTGGGCCCGAGGGCCGGAAGCGTTCGGTAGTCGTGGTCGCCACATCGGACCGTCCCGCTCCACTTCGCGTTCGCGCCTGTTTCGTTGCTCTGACCGTGGCGGAATACTTTCGCGATCAAGGCGCAAATGTGCTGCTGGTCATGGATTCCGTCACACGCCTCGCCATGGCTCAGCGCGAAATCGGACTTGCCGCCGGAGAACCGCCAAGTCAGAAGGGATATACGCCGTCCGTCTTCGCGATATTGCCCAAGATCTTTGAGCGGGCGGGCGCTTTCAAGCAAGGAAGCATAACGGGTTTCTTCACTGTCCTGGTGGAAGGGGATGACTTCAATGAGCCCATCGCGGATGCCGTGCGCGGCATTCTGGACGGCCACATTATCCTTTCACGCCAGCTTGGCGCGGCAGGACATTATCCCGCCATCGATGTGTTGTCATCTCTATCGCGCGTCGCTCCTGACGTCGCAGCTCCCGATCATCTGAACGCAGCGCAAAAATTGCGTGAAGCCCTGGCAACCTACCGGCGTTCCGAAGACCTTATCCAACTCGGAGCTTATGTCTCGGGTTCGAATGCCAAGCTTGACTCGAGTATCCGCGCGCGAGACCGCATTCTTAAATTCCTTCGCCAGGAGCCCCAGGTAAAGGCCAGCTTGGATGAGACGTTGAGAGGTCTAAGTGAGATCGCCGCTACGCTATAGAACTCTCCTATGAAGCGTTTTGAATTCCGGCTGGACGCGGTTTTGCGGCTGAGAGAGGTTCAGCTTGAGTCTGAACAGGTGAAGCTTCAGCAGCTTCTCGCCGAAGAGCAGCGCCTTACTGCCGCTCTGGAAGCAATCGAAAGCGAACGTAATGGGGCCAAAACCTTCATCTGTAAGTTCGATGGTCTCGGAAGCGCGGAGCTGCGCGCCATGTCGTCCTTTCTACTCGGCATGGAAGCGCGTTCGGGAACTCTGCGTACTCGGGTAAAAGAAATGTCTCGCCCCATCCAAGAGCAGAGAGAATCCGTTTTAAAAGCGGAACGGAATGCGCGGCTCGTAGTGAAGCTCCGCGAAAGAAAAATGGAAGAATGGAAACGCGAAAGCGATCGCGAGATCGAAACAGTTGCACAGGAATCCTGGCAGTCGGCGCGTCATGTTCGTCGCGAGCGCGTGCGCGGCTCGCAAACTTCCTTGCACGTAGCACCGGCGGCTCCAGTACGGTCTCGGTTATTGCAGCGTCCTGACTAATATGAATAAATTTCTCATTCGAACTGGGGAAGACGATGAGCACTTCGTACTGGGATTTCCGATCGGGCTGGGGCCTCAATGCAATTAAAATCTCTTCTCTCAACGTGCATTTACACATTGGTAGAAGAAGTTTTCATAATGAATGTTTTTCATAGAGCGGTTGAAAATACCGCCGGTCACAAGGCTTGACTTTTGCAAACAAAGCTGCTCTGGATTGCTGCTAGTTCATCCATTAGCGTTTCCGAAGAAATTCAATCGGTCCGCGGACTTCACGTTGTTTATGAACCGTCCCTGAAGGACGGCTTGGAACGCCTGGATAGCGGAGACTATGGCCTCATTATTTTCAGCATCTCTTCGTTCGGCGATTCGAACGAAAACGCGCTGGAAGAACTTCTACATCATAATCGGCGTTTGCCGGTAATTGTTCATCACGCTGAGGGAAACATCGACGATGCAATTCGCCTGACACGCCACGGCGCGTTTTATGTATTATTGGGCGACATCGATTCTGAACGCCTCGACCATGCGGCAAGAATGGCGCTCGAACGGCATCGGCCTAAGACGCGCCCCGAATTAAATACACTTTCCTGGCGCCGCTTTGTGGTCGGCCACAGCCGCGCAATGCAAAGCATTTTGGATGTCGTCCAACTGATCGCTTCGAAGCGCTGCACTGTATTGATAAGCGGCGAAACTGGTACTGGGAAAGAAGTCATCGCGAAAGCGATTCATGGGGCCAGCACTCGCGCAACTCGTCCCATGGTCGCGGTCAACTGCACCGCGCTTCCGGCAAACCTGATCGAAACCGAACTATTCGGACATGCTAAAGGAGCATTCACCGGAGCGCATTCAAACCGCCTGGGCCGTTTTGAGCAGGCCAATCACGGCACAATCTTTTTAGACGAAATCGGAGATCTGCCGCTAGAGGCTCAGGCCAAGCTCTTACGCGTTCTACAGGAACAGGAGTTTCAGCGCGTCGGTAGTTCAGAAACCGTGCGGGTTGATGTGCGGGTGCTCGCCGCATCGAATGTCAACTTGGAAGAAGCGGTACGGGAGCGCCGCTTCCGTGAAGATCTGTTTTATCGGTTGAACGTGGTGCCCATCCGGGTCCCGCCGCTGCGGGAACGCCGTGAAGACATTCCTCTCTTGTTGGATCATTTTCTGGAGAAGATTCAGACCGCCGAAAGCGCTCTGGCCAAGCAGATCAGCCCCGAAGCAGTAGAGTCTCTGACGAACTTGGATTGGCCCGGAAACGTGCGTCAACTCGAGCATGCGGTTCACATGGCATTTGCTCTAAGCGGTGAACGCCGAATTTTGTTCCCAGGCGATTTCTCGGGCAGCCGTTCGGCGCGAGGCGCCACCCCGCAAACACCAGGTGTGGATACGCCTCCGATTACCATTCCTCGCGAGGGCCTTAATTTTGACGAGGTCGTCGGTAGTTTTGAACTCTCGCTTCTGAATCAGGCGCTCGCCGCATCGGGAGGCAACAAAGCGCGAGCTGCCGACCTTCTTCAAATCAAGCGCACAACGCTTCTGGCCAAGATGAAAGCATTTGAGGAGCGCGGAAACGTTACAGTTCGCAAAGGCCCTGCCTCCACGCCTTCGCGTCCCGCGGCCCTCGTGTTTGAAAGCGACGCATCTGTGCGCAAACTTATTGCGAAGACGCTGGAAGAGGAAGGCTACCGTGTTCTTGAAGCGGCGAGCGGCTCCATGGCAATTGATCTGTTCGAATGTTGGAAGAGTCACATCGCTGTAATAGTCAGCCCGATCGGCGAAATTACCGCGCGTTTGCGAAATCTGTCGGCGCCTCTCCCCATGATCGTCCTCTCCGGCCAGCGACCGGCCCACGACCCGGAGTTGAGTTCTCCCACGACTGAAGTCCTGCTGCGCCCCTTCTCTAGCGGCGAGTTACTGGCAATTCTGAAAGAAGTGACTCTAACCAGGACAGCCAAAGCCGCCGCGGCATTCTGCGCCTGATGGGCTGCAGGCTTCGTTGGGTAGCATACAGGCGGTTCTAAGCTCGCCGAACATTGGACCTTTGTTCACTGCAATGTGGATCTCTGTTCCTGGCAGGCTGTCGCCCGGCGTCGATTCGAACTCAATTCGATACGTGGAGAGCAAAGCTGCGTGAAGCGCTAGCAGTTCTCGTTGCCAGGATTCCGCCTCTCCCTGGCAGACGAGAACCGCTCCGTTCGTTGCTGCGGCAAGTTCTGCGAACGAAGTAGAAGGAGCCGAAGAAATCAAATGCACGCTGAAGCCGCCGCTTACTGCGTTTTTCTTTAGAGCTTCCAAACGGTCGCGGGGCAGTTCGCGAGACCCGGGAGTTTCCACCACGATCACATGAAGGGCGTCTTTCCGGGCCGGAACTCTATCGCGGATAAAAGGCGGTGGAGTAAGTAGTGATTCGAAAATGCCGGTCAGCCCGCCATTGCTGTTCGATTGCACCGGTCTCCCAAAGAAATCATCCAACTGAAGAGAGTCACGTATAAAGGTCAGCTTAGGCGCTGGTAAGGGCTCCTGAGTGGAATGCGGGTCCGCATATTCCTGAAACGCCCAGCAATCCATATGCCGTCGCTTCTTAAACAGTTGTGAAAAAAAACTGTGCCATCTGTTGTGAAGTCTCTTCCCCCCGCCATCATTGGCCGGTATAGCGAACGCGATGCTGATCGTCTCAGGGAGAGGTTCTTTGTGAACCGCGTAGCGCTCTACTATCGAAGCATCCCGAATGATGCGGAAATCGGTCGGCAGGAGCGTTTCAACGGGAGTGCCTTGCTGCGAAACCGCCGCCACCCGGATGACTTGCCTCGCGGCAGTATCGGAAGCTTCGGAACTCTCGCGCGCCGCATCTTGCGCTCGCCCAAAAAACACCAGGCGGAGCGCCTCGACTTTCGCGAGTTGCAGTTTCTCCAGCTTTTGGAACGCCTTAAGGGTATTTTGGCGTACCAGCAAACTCGATTCATCTACCAGGCGATGTAGATGATGACGGAATCGGTTATCACCTGTCTCGCCGATCACCCAAGCTGCGGTCGCACGGAATTCCTCCTGCGCATGCATGGATATCGAACTGATAAGGGGTATACAGCCGCTCTCACCTTGCCGGTAAAGCCCGAGTAGCGCGTTGCCTGCAACTCGGTTATTACGATGGTTGACGGATTCCCAGAGCAGAGCGCGAAAGCGCTCCGGTATCCCGGGTTCCCACAAAGCTTCTAAGGCGTTCGCGCGAACGCGATCGTCAGTTTCATTTTGTATTTGTTCTATCCATTCATAATGGCGGCTCATCTTACCGATCATGGCTGCCGCCTTGGACCTTAGTCTGGCATTTGGATGCCGGATAAGTCGGCCAACCACAGTTAGTAACCGGATCTTATTACCCTCACCTCCGAAGAGCTGCAGGAACCGGAGACCGTAAGTTGGTTCCGCTAAGCTGATCCCTCCCGCTCCATCGGGTCCGAAAAGGTCTCTTATTAGATTCATCATGAACGATTGGTCGATTTCCCTGAATCGTTCGGCCAAAGAGCAAGCCGCCTCCTCACTCAACAGAGAGGGATCGCAAAGTACTCGGACGAGTATTTTGCTGCCTGAGATGAGCCACAAGAGGTGCCGGCAACCAGGGCCATCTTTCACCTGGCTTAATACCGGTATGACCTCATGGCAGAAGCCCGACGGATCGCGCTCGATCCAGTCCCGCATTGTCTTGGCGACAGAGGTGGGATTGCGCTCGAACTGCTCTAGAATGCGTGGAACGTCAGGCAAACCATCATATCGACAGGCCAGGCGGAGAGCATAGCGCACCGGAGGCCCGCAAACTCGGCGTGATCAGACGCGCTTCCGCAGCGTTTGAAAACGTTTACAAGCGTTATAATCGAGGCTGTTTTTCAGGGCGTGACGTTGGTCCCGCTCTACCCTGAACGGATGATTACTGAGGCGGCGATTTCCGAAGCCGAGAAGCGCGACGCGCTCGATGCCGCCGTCAGTAGCAACACCTTCGCTCGTTCGGCTCAACTCCGCGCCTTTCTCCGCTACATCTGTGAACGGGAAATGGCGGGTCATCTGGAAGATCTGACCGAGTACCAGATTGCCGTCAACGTCTTGGGCCGCGGCGCCGATTTCAATCTGACGGACGATTCCTCTGTCCGGAATCGCGTATATGAGTTACGCCAGCGCCTCGAAAAGTTTTATACAACCGAGCGGCCGCACCCTCCGATCCGCATCCAGATTCCCCGTGGCGGCTACGTTCCCTATTACACGCGTACCCAGCCAACGATCCTTTCCGAACCGGTCAGAGATGTCCCAGCAGAACGGGCCTTAGCGGCCACAACTGTTTCCAGAACCCTCGGTCTCTGGCTCGTTGTGGGAATCGCCCTTGCCTGTCTGATTACTGGCGCCATTTTCGGCTTAGTTCTGGCTCGCCCGCATCCTCCGTCGATTCTCAAAGAGGCTTGGGGGCCGCTCGCCGAGCCGGAAGACAACATGCTCATCTCGATCGCCACTAACATGCATATGATCGTGCGGCCGCACATTCCAGAGCACCCGCTGCGTCTGCCCGCGCCAGACGAAGTGTATTCGATCTACGGAACCACTCGCCCGCTTCCCCCGGGCACTCCTCTTTTCATGGAGCCCGCGCAATTGTCCGTTCCCCTTGCGGAACTCGTCGCAACCACTGCCTTGTGTAGCATGCGCCGCGCTTTCGGAGGATCGTACCAGATCCTGCCCGAATCCGAAGCGCCCATTCCTGCCTTGCGGGGCCGCAACTGTGTTCTCATTGGTTCCGGCACCAACAGCACGGCCGCCTCCGTTCTATTGCGGAACCTGCCCCTAAGCATTGATTACACCAAGGCGGGAACGTTCGCCGTTATCGATCAGCGCAAGCCTGCCGGCCAGAATGAACTGTTCGGTTCCCAGCCCAGGGGGGATCCCGTGGCCTCGGTTCTGTATGGGCTTTTGACTGTAATCACCACCGTAGATTCCGTGGGCAAACCAAAACGCACGCTAGTCGTTTCGGGAGCGGGCTCGGCTGGCGTTCAGGCGGCCGTCGAGTTCTTTTGTTCGCCGCTCCACATGCGCGAATTAAAGAACCGCTTCGCCTCCGCCGGTCTTCCAGGTTTTCCGCCGACTTACCAGGTGGTGGTGCGATGTAAAACAGTCGGAATACGCTTGATGTCCTACGAATACGCAAGTCACGTTGTCGTTCCGAAGAACCCTTACTAATTCATTTAGAAGCTTCAAACCGTTTGCAAACGTTAAGAGCGGCGAAAGAGCCTTGTGTCGCGACGGGCTTTCCCCTATCGAATGGAGTAGCTCGTTTAAGGGGATCTCTTCGCTATGAAGTCCACGCTGACACGATTCACTCGCGCTTTTGAACTCGTTCTGGTTAGCAGCTTTTTACTTGCAGTCCCGTTGTTGGCCCAGCAGTACCGAGCCACAATCACCGGTAAGATTACGGATCCCGCAGGATCGGCGGTTCCAAATGCCGACGTCACGGTCACGGGAGCCGGCACAAATTTCATCACGACTAGTAAGTCGGATGCGTCCGGGAATTATGCAGTCCCATTTCTCGCTCCGGGCACCTATAGTGTCAAGATCTCCGCTCCCGGCTTCGCGGCGGCAGTGCGCAATGGGATTGAACTGCATGCCGGGGATAAGACCCAGGTCGACATGCCCCTGCAGTTAGGCCAGACCAGCCAATCCGTTACTGTCCAGGCCAGCGGCGAACTGCTGCAGACCGCCACGGCATCCGTAGGCCAAGTGATCGACTCACGGGAAACTAGAGACCTGCCCGTTTTGGGCCGCAATCCTTTTATGTTGGCTACGCTGGCTACCGGCGTGCAATCGGGTCTCTACGGCAGCACAAACGTCGGCAAGCCAAGCGGATATGGCCGGCCCTTCGACGGCGCTGCGGCCCAGATGTCCATCGGGGGAATAGGATCCCGCTATCTCGTTCTTCTCGACGGGATTCCCGATGACCCCGAGGAGCGCGCCTCCGCCGCTATCTACGTAGGCTTCGTTCCGTCCCCCGAAGCCGTAGAGGAAGTGACCGTTCAAACGAATCTTTACGACGCTCAATACGGCCACACTTCGGGCGCGGTTTTGAACACGGTGTTGAGGGGCGGAACCAATCAATTGCATGGCACCCTGTACGAATATTTCCGAAACACGGTGATGGATGCGAACACGTTCGATTCAAACGCTGCCGGCACGCCCGTTTCAGTCGTGCATTGGAACCAGCCTGGACTGATGTTTGCAGGCCCGGTCTTTCTGCCGAAGGTCTACAACGGGAAAGACAAAACCTTCTTCATGGTGTCATGGGAAAGAGTTTGGAATGTAAACCCAAATCCGTATACAGGCTCAGTACCTACTTTGGCGGAACGGATGGGAAATTTCTCGGGACTTACACAGTCGAACGGACAACCAATCACCATTTACGATCCGCTGAGTACTCAATTAGTGAACGGGCAGTATGTGCGAACACCCTTTCCCGGGAACATCATCCCCTCCAACCGAATTAATCCCGTCGGCCAAGCCTTGCTCAATTACTACCCCCTTCCGAACCTTCCGGGTACCGCCGGCGGGTTCAATAATTACGTAAACACGCCCGATTCCCAGGAGGACCAATACAACTCCACGGCCGTAAGAATCGATCATCAAATCAGCGACAATCAAAAGCTCGCGGGTGTTTGGTTTCGCAATGTGCGCAACCAACTCAATCCCGCCGCCGGTTTCCCGTATCCGGCCACTCCCTCGACCAGCGCCGGTTCCGGCTACAACGTCACCCGGAATAATTACGGCGGTAGTATCGACTGGACTGACGTTCTGTCTCCCAGCACGGTTGTCGACATTCGCTACGGCATGGTCTATCATCCATTCGGACTGGGCTATTTTGGAGATAACTTCAATCTCGCCACGCTCGGATTTCCGGCGTCGCTGATCGCTCAACTGCCGCATCAAACGTTTCCCGGTGTGGGCGTGTCGAACGGCTACTCTTCCATCGCCTCAGCTTCGAGCCAATACAGCACCACCAACGATCACGACTTGTCGGGCGTCATCAGCAAGAGCCATGGTGGTCATACCATCAAAACCGGCGGGGAATTCTTCGTCATGCGCGCGGACAATAACGTTCCCGTTTCCAATTTCGGAACTTTCAACTTTAACAACGGCTTTACTCAGCAGAACGCGCTGACATCAAGCTCTTCCTCCGGTAATCCTTTCGCCTCGGTGCTGCTCGGCTACCCGGCAAGCGGAAGCGTCGCATACAACATCGACTCGGCCTTCCAGCAGCTTTACTATGGCGGCTTTGTGCAAGACGATTGGCGTGTTAACGCGCGTCTGACGCTGAACCTTGGGTTGCGTTGGGATTACGAGAGCCCGATGAGCGAACGCTATTACCGGCAGAATCGCGGCTTTGCCTTCAACACTCCTAATCCGCTGCAAGCTCAAGTGCCCAGCTTGACACTCAATGGCGGCCTTCTGTTCACCGATGGCGCCCATAAACTCCCCTTCATTCGCGACTGGAACAACTGGCAACCTCGCATCGGCGCGGCCTTCCGCCTCACCGAGACGACCGTACTGAGAGGCGGATTCGCCGTGAATTATGAACCTACTTTCGATACCGGCAATTCGAATGGATTTAGCACCTCTACCTCGTACGTCTCTTCCACCAACGGCAACCTGACGCCGTCCAACTCCTTGAGTAATCCCTATCCCGCGATCATTAATCCCTCGGGCAGCTCGCTGGGCCTGTCAACGCTCCTGGGACAAGGCTTCACTTTTTCAAATCCTAACCGGACCATCCCGAAAGTATGGAATTACTCCTTCGGAATTCAGCATCAGTTCCCCTGGCAATTCGTTGTCGAAGCTTTCTACTCCGGCAATTACGCCCAGCAAATTGAAGTAAGTAAGGGTATCAATTCGCTGCCCGCCAATTACTTCTCATTAGGGAGCACCACGCTCACCGCGAACGTTCCCAATCCCTTGGCCGGCCTCATTCCCAGTAACTCGGCTCTCAATGGGCCAACGATTTCCTACCAAAACCTGCTCTTGCCCTATCCCGAGTTTGGCGGCATCACTGAGGCGAATAACTCTTATGGCACCAGCGCCTACAACTCGCTCCAAGTGTCGGGGCAAAAGCGCTTGAGCGCGGGCTTCCAGATGCGCGCCAGCTTCACCTGGGATAAAGTTATGCAACGCGTCAGCTATCTCAATAACCAGGACGCCTTCAGCAATCTGGCTCGTACTCAATCGACTGAGCCGAATAAAATCTTCGTCCTCAGCGGCTCCTACGCGCTGCCGATCTTCGCCAAGAGCACCGGCGTGTTGCACTCTATACTCGGAGGCTGGAATCTCAACACGATCCTTCGCATTCAAGCAGGCTACCTGATTAATGCCCCGACTGGCGCGTTTTCCACCGGCGTAAATCCCCAACTGCCTGACGGACAGCAGAGCTACTCACATTACTTCAATACCTGCACATTGAGCGCGGCAGGCGTTCGAACCAATTGCACCAGCGCCAGCCAGCCCGTCGCGTGGACCATTCAGCCCTCGTTCACGCTAAACGAGTTCAACGGCAATTCGGTTCTGCCCGGCATCCGAACCCATGTACCGCCCAATGTGGATCTCTCGCTTTTCAAGAGCTTTGCCCTCTGGGAGAGGATGAATCTGCAATTTCGCGCGGAAGCATATAACTTGACTAACACGCCTGCGTTTGGCGGCCCGAATACCAGCATCACCTCGTCCAATTTTGGTGTCGTTACGCTGGCGCAGGTCAATGATCCGCGTATTCTTCAATTAGCCCTTAAACTGAATTTCTAGTTGTCCGTGGAACGATGACCTCCAAGTCACTCGCTTGCGGCTTACTTATCCTCGCCACGCTGTTACTAAGCCGCGAGCCGTGAGGGAGCGGACCTGGAATCTGGTTTTCATAATCCGCCCCGCGGCGCGCGCGTGCATTGTTACTGGTGGTGGTTGAACGGTAACACCGACGAAGCCGCCATTACGCGTGATTTGGAAGAGATGAAGGCGAAGGGATACGGCGGCGCTCTCCTCGTCGATGCGAATGGCTCGGATCAGTTCAACAACCAGGCAGTTCCCGCTGGACCCATGTTCGGCACTCCAGCCTGGCGCAAGCTCTACCGCCATGCCCTGCAAGAGGCCGCGAGATTGAATCTTGAAATCAGCCTGAATATCACCAGCGGCTGGAATCTGGGCGGACCTGCCGTCACGCCTGAGCAAGCTTCCAAAATTCTTACGTTCTCCCGGATTGCAGTGAGCGGTCCCGTAGCGTTGCATCGCACCCTGCTAACCCCGCCGGAACAGAACGGTTTCTATAGGGACATCGCCGTATTAGCTTATCCGCTGCATCACGGGCCCGAATTGCCCGGCGTCAACGGCAATTCACGCCATCCTATTCAGCTCCTCGCGGCGAAGGCGGCATTTGAAGAGTTCGGATGGTCCATGCCCCTGACCACGCCGTTGCTGCACGACTTTCCATCGCAACCGGAAGAGGAAGACGCGCGCCTCGACGAAGTCCTCGATCTCACGAAGGAAATGGCTTCCACCGGCGATCTCTCCTGGAATGTTCCCCACGGGCGATTGGGAGATCCTACGCATCGGATACACGGATTCAGGAGCGAAGGTCTCGACCTCGAGTGGCAATTGGCAGGGTTTGGCAATTGACTATCTGGATCGTTCCGCTCTTGAAGCTTACTGGCATCAGAACGTCGATCCACTCCTCTCTGACGCTCGCCCCTACATAGGAAAAAGTCTTCGTTATCTTGTGACCGATAGCTGGGAATTAGGCGGCACCAACTGGACCGCGCGCTTTCGCGATGAGTTTAGGAAACGGCGTGGATATGACTTACTTCCCTTCCTTCCCATTGTCAGCGGCCGTATCATCCAGGACCGGGAAACCAGCGATCGCTTTTTGAATGATTTTCGAAAGACCGTTGGTGAGTTGATCGCCGATGAACATTACGCCGTATTTGCGTCGCTTGCCGCGCGGGTAGGTCTCGGCATCCATCCTGAGTCAGGTGGCCCTCACGGCGCGCCTATCGACGCGCTACGAACCTTGGGGATGAGCACTTTTCCGCAAACGGAATTCTGGGCTCAATCGGCAACTCACCGCTCGCGCGATGAAGACCGTTTCTTTGTAAAGGAAGGTTCGAGTACCGCGCATATCTACGGCAAGACAATCGTCGCCGCCGAGGGAATGACGAGCATTGGACCGCAATGGGAGGAAGCCATTTGGAATGATCTGAAGCCCACTTTCGATCAAGCTCTTTGCGCCGGTTTGAACCTGATCTTTTGGCACACATTCACTTCTTCGCCGAAATCCGCGGGTCTGCCCGGCCAGGAATATTTCGCCGGAACCCATCTCAACCCCAATGTGACGTGGTGGAACTATGCCGGTCCCTTCATCAGCTACATGAATCGTTCTCTATTCCTGATGCAGCAGGGCTTGCCGGTTGCGGACGTCGTTTACTACTACGGCGATCAGGTGCCGAATTTCGTCCAGCTCAAGGCTGCCGATCCGGCCAAAGTCTTGCCGGGCTATGACTACGACGTCACTGATGAAGATGCTCTGGTTCATCGCATGACCGTGAAGGACGGCCGAATCACTCTTCCCGATGGCATGTCTTATAGGCTTTTGGTCTTGCCATCGCTGCCAACTATCTCGCTGGCTGCTCTCCGAAAAATCCGCGCCTTGGTCGCAGACGGAGCCACTGTCGTAGGTTCCAAACCCGAGCGCACAACTGGCCTGGAACAGGGGGACGAAGAAGTTCAATCCATCGGCAGCCAGCTTTGGGGGGACTGTGATGGTCATCGCATTCTGAGGCATTCATTCGGCAAGGGAACGGTGATTTGTGGCGAGTCTGCCACGGGCTGTATTGGCTTCTCAAAATGTTCTGCCGGATTTCGAATACCGCTCGCCCGAGCAAGATGTCCGCCTCGATTTCATTCACCGCCGCACCGAAGATGCGGACATCTACTTTGTCCGAAACATGAAGCCGGACGCAAGCTCTGCGCAGGTCACGTTCCGTACTGCGGACCGAGCTCCCGAGCTGTGGCACTCCGATACCGGCGTTATAGAGCAGCAGTCGTCATATCGCGCCGGCGCTGATGGCCGCACCACGCTACCACTTTCGCTCGAGCCGTATGGCTCAATCTTTGTGGTGTTTCGCCATCCGGTGAAGGAGCATCTACCGGAGTCTACGGCGAAACGCACCTTGGAGCAGCAGCCAATCGAAGGCTCATGGACCATTCACTTCCCGACAGGCTGGGGAGCCCCCGCTGAGGCTGTGTTCCCTCATCTCCAATCCTGGACCGAATCTACCGATCCGGGCGTGCGCTACTTTTCAGGCACTGCGCGATACACCAAAACAATCGACATTGCCGCGCGTCTATTGACCCCGGGCGAACAACTCTACCTTGATCTCGGAGAAGTGAAGGAACTGGCGCAGGTCACTTTGAACGGCCACGACTTAGGCATTCTCTGGAAAAAGCCATTCGAAGTTGAGATTGGCTCTGCTGCAAAGCCGGGTGAAAACAAACTCGAGATCGCGATCGTGAATCTTTGGCCCAACCGCCTGATCGGCGATCAGCAGCTTCCTCCGGAAAAACGATTCACCCATACAAACATTTTGAAATTCCGGAAAGATTCGCCGCTGCTCCCCTCAGGATTAATCGGCCCCGTGCGGCTGATAACGATTTCGCAGGTTCATCTCAAATAATTTAAAGATTCGTTTGTATTCGTCGGTCCAACTCGCCGCTTCTCTGAATCCGTGATCTTCCACCGGATAGACCGCCAAGTCCCAGTTATCTTTATGTAATTCGATAAGCCGCTCTACCAGCCGGACCGTATCGACGAAGTGGACATTCGTATCCACCATGCCGTGGCAAATGAGGAGCGCGCCCCTTAATCCATCGGCAAAAAAGATCGGCGAAGACTGCTTGTAAGCCTCGGCGTCTTTTTGCGGAAGGTTCAGAATGTTGTTCGTGTAGCCCTGGTTGTAGAGAGCCCAGTCGCTGACCGGACGCAGCGCGGCCCCGGCGGCGAAAATATCCGCCTTAGTGAACATCGCCATCAACGTGATAAACCCTCCATAGCTGCCGCCGTAAATCCCGATGTGTTTTGGATCGACACCTTGCTGTGAAACCAGCCATTTGGCGGCGTCTACATTGTCATCGAGATCGGTTCCTCCCATATGGCGGTAGATGGCGGTGCGCCAGTCGCGGCCGTAGCCCTTTGAGCCTCGATAGTCGATATCGAGCACCACGTAGCCATGCTGCATCAGGAACTGATTGAACAGATATTCGTGGTAGTAATTGGCGGACCATCCTTTTGTCACATTCTGCAAATAGCCCGCGCCGTGAACGAAGATGACGGCCGGACCGCGCTTCTGATAATGCGCGGGCTTGTATAAGTGGCCGGCAATCTTTGCACCGTCACGCGCCGTAATCTCGACAATCGGTGGATCGATCCACCGATAATCATTGAATTCCGGAGCGGGTGACGTGGTGAGCTTCGCAGCCGTCGCCAGCGGTTCATTCTGCTGCACGTACAACTCCGGAGGCTTGTTGGTGTAGGAATAGACATCGGCTATCCATTGCTCGTCGGGCGAAAGAGTCACCGCGTGCATTCCCACCGATTTCGTGATTCTTGTGGCTTCTCCGCCCGTAACATTCAACGACCAGAGATTGCGCTCGGCATAACTGCCTTGACTGGTGGTGAGATAGAAGCGCGATTTGTCGTGGGAGAGTTCCACCTTATCGATCTCAAACTTTCCCGATGTGAGCTGCTTGGGCGTGCCGCCGTCGAATGGAATCTCGTACAGGTGGTTAAAGCCATCGCGCTCGGACGTGAAATAGTAGGTCTGGTTGTCCGCCAGCCAGCCCTGTCCGCCACCGGGACCGCCAATCCAGGCTTTGTCTTTATCCTCGAAAAGCACGCGTGCCTTTGCGGTCGCCGTATCCAGAGCGAAAATCCAGCAGCTCTTGTTGTCCTGCGCGCGGGCTGAGAAGACGGCCTTGGTCCCGTCGTCTGAAAAGGAAACGAATTGGCCGCCCATAGCGCCGGGTCCAAAGCCAGCCCGGCCGCCGCAGCTACCGCCATCTTCGATTTGAGGAACGGGCGTTCCGATCTGGCCGTGATCGACCGCTTTCACTTCTCCGGTAATGACGTTGATGATCGAAAGGTGGCGTTGCGTGAAATCATCGCCGACGCGAACCCGGCCCGGCAATTCTTCGGGAAAACTGGAATCGGTTATCCAAGTTGGTACGTTGTCGGTTTTCGAATTCGCAACCGGTTCATTCACGATGGCAAGCACGTACTTCCCATCGGGCGAAAGCTGCATCTGGTTAATCGTTTGGCGCGCTTGCAGAGTGTATGGCTTGCGAGGGTTCAGCTTCTTCTGCCTGGCCTCGTTTTCCTTGCGCAGCTTTTCACGATCGCGAACGGTCTCGAATAATTCGGCCTGCTCCTTCTTCAGATACTCCTGGCTCTCGGTGCCCTTCGGCGGAGTTTCAGCCGCAGCACCTCCGCGCCTAGGCGCTACAGGCGCTGCCCCAGGTGTAGCGGGAGGACCTGCGGGATGAATATCGGTCATCTGCTCCAGATCACCGTTGTCGAGAGACATGACGTACAAGTTGCCGCCTCGTTGGAATGAGATGCGATGGCCGTCGGGAAGAAAACGGGGGTTCGTTTCAGGCTCGGACGTTCTGGTAACCTGGCGGCGTTTGCCGGTGGCATTTTCGATGACGACAATATCGCCGTCTTGCGAAAAGACGCTGAGCGTCCGGTCCTTGTTGGTTTCGACGACTGCGGGAGGAGCAAGATGAGCTTCGTCGTCGGAAAGCTTGCGGAGGCCAGAACCGTCGCGATTCACTACATACGTATCAGGCGGAGCGCTAGCGGGATCAGAGGCTTTCTTCCATTGGAAGTAGATCTTCGAACCGTCACCCGACCAGCGGATCTGCGCTGGCTCCGTGCCGACCAGGTTCGGGCCGCGCATAATGTTTTCGATAGTGAGAGCTGCTCCAAAGAGAGGACTGAGCGTTAGAACGAAGGCAAGTAAACGAAACATGTTTGTAGCATCATAGCGTGACCATTCGCTGGCAGATTCTCTTTCTTCTGTTTCTGATCACGGTCATCAATTTCATTGACCGGCAGACTTTGTCGGTCGTGGCTCCAGTTTTGCTCCAAACCTTCCACATGAGCAATGTGGATTATTCGCGAATGGTCTCGGCCTTCATGCTGGGCATGATGCTGGGCGAATATCCAGTGGGTTGGATGATGGATCGCTTCGGCGCGCGCTCCGGATTCTCCTTCGCAGTGCTGTGGTGGTCGATCGCAACGGGCCTGCACTCCATCGGGAGATCGGTGCTTCAGTTCAGCCTCTTCCGTTTCTGGATGGGAACCGGCGAATGCGGCAATTTTTCCGGAGCAATGAAGGTTGTCTCGGATTGGTTTCCTGAGAGCGAGCGCGCTCTGGCCGTGGGCATCTTTAACAGCGGCAGCATGGTGGGGGCGGTGATCGCGGCGCCTTGCATCGTCTATCTCACCCTCCACTTTGGATGGCGATCGGCGTTCTTGTTTCCTGCGCTGCTGGGGGCAGGCTGGGTTCTGCTGTGGCGCGCAAAGTACGCGCCAGTGGCGGAGCAGCGGCGAGTTGCGATTGTTCCGCCGCCTTCGAATGAGAAGCTGCTTAGGCGGAAAGAAGTCTGGGGATTGATGTTGTGCCGGTTCCTGGTTGGACCGGTGGTGCAGTTCTACTGGTTTTGGACTCCGCTTTACCTGTCTCGCTCACGCGGACTCAGTCTCGCCGAAATCGGTATGTTCGCCTGGGTGCCATTCCTCTTCGGCGACATCGGGAGCATCGGAGGAGGATGGGCCGCCGGCGTTCTGATGCGGCATGGGTTCGGTCTGAGCGCGGCGCGATACATCACGATGTACACGGGCGCTCTCTGCTGTTTGCTGAGCATCGGAGTGGTGCAAGCCGGAACAGCAACCATGGCGATTGCGTTCATCTGCCTGGTTCTGTTCGGGCACACCTTTCTTTCCGCCAACATGTTTGCCGCAATCTCAGACTTGATTCCGAAACCTTCAGTCGGCCGAGTGACCGGTTTGACGGGCATCGCAGGCGGTCTTAGCGGCTTCTTCTTTCCGCAGCTCACCGGCGTATTGGTCGATCGAATTTCCTATGTTCCGGTCTTCTTTATTGCTGCCCTGATGCCGCTGGCGGGCGTCCTGCTGCTGCACGGAACGGTTGGAAGCTTAAGTCGTGAGCGAATCTACTGAAGCGTTCATGAAGGCTTTGTTCTTGTCGCCAACCCAGTAGCGCTCGCCTGCAATACACCAGATGAACTCGAGCGGGGATTCCTGCGAAAAGACCGGATGGTAGTTCAGAAAAGGAATCGTGACCAGATCGCCTTCCTTCACGTTGTGAACGAAGGAAAGCGTCTCCGGAGATTCGTACACCTCCATGGAGCCGTGACCCTTGATGAAGATATATGTCTCTTCCTGGTCGGTATGGTTGTGAGGCGGCCAGGATCTCGCGTAGGGCTCGAAGAATGTATATCCGGCAACCAGCTTGTCGGCGCCTTCGGAAACATCGAACATCATGTAGACATTCTTGCCCTTGAGTCTCCGGATACGGTCTTCACGGCGCGAGAACTCGTCAAAGCTGGAATGAAAAACCGGATGAACTTTCTCGGCTGGGGCTGAAGTCTGGATCACAGTGGCAGGCGTTTCGCTGTCGTTGCTGAATTGGACTTGAGCGGATAGAGGAACGTACAACGTGTCGTAAGGGCGGAGGTGGTGCTTCTGCCCATTTACTTCCACGCACGTTTCGCCCTGCCACATAAAGAGAAGACTTTCGCGTCCGGGCAGGGATGCCGGGAACGATTGGGCATGGGTCGGCACGTGATACTCGCCGCAATCGAGAAACTGCAGATTGGCTTCTGAATGCACGAAGCGCTGGCGGAAAGTGACTCCCGGTTTATCGGCGCTGAAAAGGATGCCGGGCTTTATCTCGTTCATGATGTGAGCTCTTCCCAAACGATCTGTTTCTTCTCCCAGAAAGCACGGTTCGCCAGGTGCACTGGATTACAGGCCTGAATTCCTGTTTCTACTCCGGCGTTCGGCTTGGCGCCTGTAGTGATCGCGTCGATGAAGTTGGCGGCATGCGCCAATTCCAAGGGACCGGTCGCTTTCACAACTTGTTGCTCGCCCTTGTTCGGCATAAAGATGTAACGTTCCCTGGAGATATCGAGCGAGCCTTCGGTACCAAGGAACACGACCGTGGGTTCCTGTGCCTTGAGCGGCAGCACGCTCGATTCGAAGGTGAGGTTCCAGTCGTTCGCGTACTGCAGAACTGCGTTGATCGTGTCCGGATTCACGCGTCCGTCCCGATCGCTCTTGGCATAGATTCCGCCGCGCGCGGATGCGTTCAGCGGATGGGTTTCATTCATCATCCATTGAGCGACATCGGCCCAATGGGTCAGAATATCCGCGACTAGACCGTTGCCGTAATCCGGGAAGTAGCGCCAGGAGTCGTATCGAATCCAGTCATACGGAACTCGCGGTGCAGGACCTAGAAAGCGTTCCCAGTCGAGAGTTGCGGGCTTCGGACGTGGACCGATGTGGCGCGTCTGCCAGGGGAAATCACTCCACATGGCGCGCACGATCACGACCTTACCGAGTTTATTTTTCTCGAAGATCTCCTCTTTTGCCCGGATATAGTGTTCGCCGCTGCGCTGCTGTGTTCCGCATTGCAGGATTTTGGTGCTGCGGTTTACAGCGTCTCTGAGCCGCTGCTGTTCCGAGAAATGATGAGTGGTCGGCTTCTCGAGATAGACATGTTTTCCGGCAGCAAGCGCCGCCGAGGCAAGATCGATGTGCAAATGATCGGGAACGGCCAGCAGCACGGCGTCAACATCAGTCCTTTGCAGCGCGTCTTCGTGAGCGACGCATTCAAAGAGCTCGCTATTCTTGGGCGCGAGCAGCTCCTTGGCCTGGTTCCGATGCAGATCGTACACGTCACAGATGCAGCGCAGATCCACTCGACCTGTCTGCAAAAGCGCTTGCATCACCTGGCGTCCGCGACGGCCGCTGCCGATCAGAGCCATACCGACTCTGTCGTTTGCGCCGAGAACGCGGCGGTACGAGGCGGCTGTAATGGCCGCTCCCCCGACGACTTTGGCCCAATCTCTTCGGTTCATGATCTATCAGAAAGCGAGCTTCAGAGCAAACTGCAAAACACGAGGATCGTATGCGCTAGTGATCCGTCCGAAAGTTCCGGAAGACACGGTAGCAGTGGGGTTCTGGAAATTCGGCCGGTTCTCAATATTGAATGCCTCGGCGCGGAATTGCAAACGCCATCTTTCGGTGAAAATGAAATTCTTGAACAGCGAAGCATCGACGTCGGCGTAAGCGGGGCCGCGCAATGCATTTCTACCGACGCTGCCAAACGTTCCGATGGGGGCTTGAATGAAAGCCGCCGTATTGAAATACTCCTGAACCTGGCTAACGCCCGAAGGCGGAGCTGCGCTAGCAATCTGATTAGCGTAATCGTTACCAATGCCGGATTCCGAACGATCCGTACCACTGAGCACGGTGAACGGCAGTCCGCTATAGATGCTCATGATCGTATTCAGTTGCCAATCGTTCAACAACACATTGGAGAAGCCGGTCATCTTCCAGTGGGGGAACGCATAGACGGCGGACAAGTTGAACCTGTACTCCTGATCGAAATCGGCTGGACCGCGAGCACTGCTGAAGTTGAAAGGATTGGGCGGGCCGGTATTACCTTCGGTGCCACTCGACGTGTCGTCAATGGTTTTGGAATAGACGAAGTTCGAGAGCAGGGTGAGTCCCTTACTGACGCGCTTGGTCATATTGACTTGAAGCGCCTCGTATTCGTCATACACGTATGAGCTGGCGAGTTCCATGGCTCCCAAGCCGGGGTAAAGACGCCGAGAGTTTTCGTTCCCTACAGTGGAACCGGGTCCGAAAATGGCGGGATTGAACTGCCGCGAACCCATGATATCGACGCCATGATTTCCGACGTAGGCGACCGAGAGAGCCATATTCCCCGGGAATTGATGCTCGATAGTGAAATTCCAGTTTTGCGTGTACCCGACCTTGGATGCCGGATCGAGCGTACCGCCTGAGACAGGCAAGATGAACTGATACGTGCCGAACTGGCTGGGGGAAATATGCGCGCGCGGGAAGGGATCGCCACCCGGGAAGCCTAAATAAGGATTCTCGAACAGCGGCGGATTTGGAATATTCAGATAAAGATCGGTCGGCTGTGTCGCGTCGGTTCTCTGGTAGAGCAGGCCCTCGGGGAAGCTGTAGAAAATTCCATAGGCTGAGCGGATAACTGTTTTGTTGTCCCCACCGACGTTCCAGGCGAAGCCCACGCGAGGCGCGAAATCCTTCCAATCGTGTTTGAAGATTGTAGGAACAACACCTCGGTCGCCCGGGAATAAAAGACCCAGCGGCGCATGCGGAGCCACGGTCGACTGAACGCCGGGGACGAAAGCGGTCAAGCTATTGTTCTTGTCGATGGGCGGGAGCCAGGGCTCCCATCGGAGGCCGAGATTCAGCGTGAATTGCCGGCTCACTTTCCAATCGTCCTGCACATAAATGGATGGGCGGTCTTCGCGAAGAGCGAAACTGCGCCCGTTGTCCTGGAAGAACTGCGATTCCAATCCTAGATAGAAGTCGGCGAGAGCAGATCCGCTGTTGGTCGCTCCGGCGGGTAGCGCGACACCGGCGGGCGCGGCAGTGCGCTGGCCATTGAAGGTGTTGTCTCCGGGCGTGTAGGAGTAATCGTTCGCGTCGATACGGGTTCTCTCAAATTCAGATCCGAAGTTGATGGTGTGTTGCCCCCAGATCTTGACGGCAGCGGCACGATAGTCGAACGAGGTGGGATCCTGCCGCAGCGCTCCTCCCGAAAAAATGTTGACGAAGCCGGAGATGTTCGCACGGATACCGGGGAAGATGGGCACGCCCGTCCCCAGCGGCACCTGCGCGCCCAAGGCTTGCAACGATTGGAGTCCTGGCGCTTCCGGTATTTGCGTGCGAGCGAAACGTCCGGCGCTGGCGAAGAAGGTGGCGGTAAAAGTTGGACTGAAGATTTGGGTATCGTTCAGCGTTATAGTCTGATTTCGAAACAGATTCAGCGCGTAGAAACCCGTTGGAGCATTAAACGGCCGTTGAAAATTGTCTTCGTCGTAGAAATATCGAGCGCTGAAATGGTTGTTAGCGGAGAAAATGTGATCGATCTTGGCAAGATATTGGGTGTCGTCGATGTTCTTGTTCTGAACCGAAATGTACTGGGTTCCGCTATTGGGCAAAGGCAGATAGGTGGTCGCGAGTTTCACGGATAGCGGATCGAGCCGGTTTGTGGGGATCTTGTTGTTCGGAAATGGTAGTCCGGTGGTGGGATCGTAGATGACGGTCTTCGGCAATAGCGCCGAGAAGTCGCCGTTCCGTTCCGCCGTTGTTGGAGTGGTGATGGAGACGGGACTCGGGGCAGAACGCTGCTCGAGATCTTGCGCGGCGAAAAAGAAAAACGTCTTGTTCTTCTTGATGGGTCCACCGATGGTTCCACCGAACTGATTCAACTTGAATGGCGGGAGCGTCAGGTTGAAGAAGTTCCGCGCATCGAGTACCGTGTTGCGCAAGAATTCATAGGCGGTGCCATGCATCTCGTTTGTGCCCGAGCGCGTCGATAGTTGCACCAAAGCTCCCGCGCCGCCATATTCCGCGCTGTAATCGGAGGACTGAATCGTGAACTCCTCCAAGGCGTCGGGATTGGGCATGACCGGCACTGAATCGAAGAATCGGTTGGTGTAAAGCGCACCGTCCAATTGGAAGTTGTTTTCGGTCGCGCGCAGGCCATTTACGCTTAGTCCGCGGTTATCCTGTTGACCGGATTCCGTACCGACGTCAGTGATTGCGGTGCCGGGAGTGAGAGTAGTCAACTGGAGAGGGTTGCGGCCGTTCAGCGGGAGTTCCTGCATTTGCCTTTCGGTGACGGATGCCTGCACGCTAGAGGACGCGCTTTGTACCAACGGAGCTTCGCCGGTTACGATGACGGATTGATTGACGTCGCCGATTCGCAGGGAAATCTTGAGATCGATGACCTGGCCGGTGACCAATGGAATTTGCTGGGTCTGCTCGGCCCGGAAACCTTGCTTCTTTGCTTCCAGCTGATATTGACCGATGGGGAGATCGGGGAATTCGAAGATGCCGTCCTGATTGCTGTCCACGGTACGAGCTAACCCAGTCTCGATGTTCTTGCATTCCACACTCGCGCCCGGGACCACAGCTCCGCTGGCGTCGACGACCGTGCCGCCGATACGACCAGTCGCCTGACCATAGGCATTCGTGGTCAGAAAAGCGAATAAGAGAATCGGGAAGAAAGCCGCGGCAAGCCGCACGTTTGTGAAGCGGTGGAATAGCGTCATGGAAAGTGTTCAGTTAATCGTAACGGTTCCGGAATCGACCCGGACGGTAACGAGCGGTCCTCCACTACCGATCTTGCCTTCGGCGCGATGAGGAGAGAAAGATCCGCGCACAGTCATCTCGGGAACCGAGATGCGGCCGCTTCCGGATTCGACACTGATGTCATATCCAGCACCGCGGGCGAGCCTGACCTCTACGCCTCCAGAATCCGCTTTGGCGCGAATGGAGGCGGGCTTCGTTTGCGAAAGCCGGATGCCACCGGAATCCGTTTCCGCTTCGATGCTGCCCGCTACGTCCATCGCGTCAATGCCGCCGGAATCGGCGTGGGCAGATACGGAACCATTGACATTGTTGATGTGGATACCGCCGGAATCAGCGGCAGCGCGAACTTCATTTCCGATGTCACGGATCTCAATGCCACCCGAATCGGTATGGGAGTCGACCGGGCCATGGATGCCCTCGACGCGAATACCGCCGGAATCAGCGCGCGCGTGGAGTTGAGTATCAGGCGGGGTTTGAATTTCCAGGCGCATGGAGATGCCTTTGAGCATATAGCGATCGTGCACGTAGCCGATGCGCACTCGATTGCCGGTCTGCTCTACGGGCGGATTCCGCTCCAGCTCGCGAATACGAGCCTCTACATCGCCGGAAGTAAACCAATCGTGTTGCGCCTTGAGAATGGCGTGAACGTGAACCGACCCGGTAGATCCGGTCGTAACGACGATTCCTCCCGAATCCGTCTGAACGTCCAGATCGACGGGGCCGGAAACCCGGAGAGAGCGGTCAAACCCTCCATCGTTGTCCACGGCGGAGGCGATGCCCACGGTCAGAGCGAGCAAAGCGAAAGCTGAAACAAAAGATCTCATGGCCTGTTCCTTTCGGTGTCCTTCTTCATGGTTACGCAAAAAGAGCAAGCGGTGTTCATGGGTTTCGGCTCTTAGCTCCGCAAGCCATCGAAGGCCTGCTCGATTTCGGCTTTAGCCGGGGCCGACGGCGGCACGAACGGAAGCCGCGGCGGACCCCCGTAATAGCCGTTCAGATCCATGGCGTATTTCAGACCGGGAATACCGTACTTGGTTGCAATCAAGCGACCGGCGGGAGTGATTCGCGACTGCCAATCTTTTCCGGCTTCCTGCTCACGGGTGCGAAACGCTTCCCAAATCGTGACACAGGCGTAGGGAAGAGCGTTGGCGATGGCCAGGATTGCCCCCGCCGCTCCGATTTGCAGGGCTTCCCAGAAATTGACGCCAGCGCCTGAGAACGCTTGAAATCCCGGTTTGACGGCTCGAATGGTTTCATTGAGCTTCTCAACGTTTCCGGAACTGTCTTTCATGCCGGCGATGTTGGGGTGATGTGAAAGCTCAGCGATGGTATCGACCGGCAAGTCGTAGCCGGTCACCTGCGGAATGTTGTAGAGCAGGACCGGGAGTTTTGATTGATCGGCAACAGCGCGAAAAAAGAGAGCCTGCGTTTCGGGGCGGTACATCTGGGTGCGGTAATAGAACGGAGTGAGGGCCAGGGCGAAATGAAAGCCCGCTTCGGCGGCCCGATTGGCGATTCGGACCGTTTCGTGGACGCTTTCGGCGCCGACACCGGCGATCAGCGTCTTACCCGGAGCGCTGGCTTCGCTGACCCATTCCATGAGCTGAACACGTTCGTCGATGCTGAGGAGAGGCGTTTCGCCAGTGGACCCACAAACGACGTAGCCGGTGAGAGCGATCTGATTCAGCTTTTGAATGTTGTGAAAAACTTTAGCCTTATATAGGTTGCCTTCGTCGTCGAAGCAACTGGTGAGCGCGGGGAAGATTCCTTGAATTTTCATACAAACCTTTTATAAAAACGGAACAGGCCTGCCGGCACTACTCGGAAGAGAAACCGCTTCCTTCGGGCGCGGCTCGGTAAGGAGTGCGGCGGCAGGCCTGTCAATTAGTGACGGAATTTATCTGGCGATGTAGGTAACGACGAGCGCGTACAACCCTAAAGACTCGATCAGCACGAGGCCAAAGATGAAGACGAAGCGGATGGCTGCTACGGCTCCGGGATTGCGGGCCATGGATTCGGCGGCCGAAGCAGTTGCCTTACCCTGGCCGAGACCGCAAAGGCCAGACGCGATGCCAACGGCGATATAAGCTGCCGCCAGACGGGTTGCCTCGGACGGCGAGGCGCCACTGCCGCCCTGCCCTTGGGCTAAAACCGGACTGGCCAGGGCCAAAAGGCCGGTGATGGCCATCATCAGTTTGTTTTTCACTTGTTTCTCCTATGTAAATTTGCTGCCAGGAGGTGGTTCGACACCGTGCGTTGGGACGCCGGACGCTCACACTGGAAGCGGATAAAGCCTTAATGCTCGTGCGCTACGGCGCCGCCGACGTAGATCATGGCGAGCAACATAAAAATGTATGCCTGCAGGAGTCCGACGAATAAATGCAGGCCTATGAAAAGGACCGGGACAAAAACTTTCGTGAGCGAAATAAAGGCGAGGTAGACCTGCTCGCCGGCAAACATGTTCGCAAAGAGACGGACAGTGAGAGAAAGGGGACGTGCAAAGTGACTGACAATCTCAATTAGTAAAACCAACGGCGCGAGCGCGATCATGGGACCCAGGAACTGCTTGATATAGCCGAATCCGTTCGCCTTAATTCCAGCGGCGTGATAGAAAAAGAACACCGAAACGGCCATCCCGAGGGGGACATTCGTATACATCGTGGGCGAATCGAAGCCGGGGATGAGGCCGATGAGGTTCATGCCCAGAATAAAGAGGAAGATTGTGCCGAAGAAAGCGAGGTATTTTGAGCTGCCGTGTCCGACCACTTCCTCAGCCTGCGCGTGGATGAATTCATAGACGAGTTCGAGCGAATGCTGAATTTTGCCGGGGCGGTCGACTGAGAGGCGGCTACGGAGCAGGCCGAAGAACACCAGGATGAACAGCACCACCAGGATTTGACAGACCATCCAGTCGCTCCAGGGATTGCGGGGATCGACGGCGGGGAAATGGATGGCGTTCAAGAGCGAATTCGCGGGGCCGGCGAGGGCGCGGTTGAAGAGGCCGGTGATCCAGAGTTCGTGTGGCATTTAGTATGTGGGTCTGCTTCCGAAACGGCTTTGAACGATCTCAACGATCGATGAAAGAAGTACCGCAGCGGTACTGGCGAGAAGACCGAATACCACCGCCAAAGGGCTGACCCCTAAAGTTTTGACGATAACATAACCGATTGTGAACATGACCAGATAGCGGGCCACGAAGGCTCCCGCGCGCCAGGGTTGGCGAGGGGCATCGCCGGGCGCCATGGCGCGCGAGAGCCACTCGAAAAGCCACAAATTACCGAACGAACCCGCCGCGCCCAGCAGGAAGCCGAAGGCCGGGCGGGGACCGAGTACCCAGAAATACGAAACGAAGCCAGCGATACCAAACAAAGCCGTCAGCCAATAGAGGCGGCGCAACGAGCGGTTTACATCTTGCTCGGTCATCTGGGAGCGCTCCCCTTTTTATCTTCTTTTAGGAGCTCGCGAATGATCTGCATCAGGCCGGTGGCGATTCCTAGTAGGATGCCCAACACACGCAAGAACGGGATGTGAAGCCAGTGATCCGCCAAGGCACCGACGATGTATCCGGCGACGACGGAAGCCGGCAGAGTGAGGGCCAGGGACAGGTATTTTCCGAGTAGGAGGAGCGACTTGTCAGGCTGCGAGGGCATTTTTACCGAACGAACCGGATGGGATGGCGCGGGCGTCCTTTTACCGAACGAACAGCTCAAAGGCGGTTCCATATGCGTTTTGCGGAACGAACCCAGCCGAAAAGGCGAAGAGATGGCGCAGTTTACCAAACGAACTACCCTTACGGTAGCAATTGGGTTCGTTTTTTCAAATTGTGGTTTGAGGTAGAAATTTAGCCGCCGATAACGCCGATAAACAACGCAACGCCGGCGCGAGTTGATCGCCAGTTCAGAAATAGGCATACGCGATGAGTATGAGGCAGGCTGGGGTGAGGTCGTGGTGGGGGCAGACGTAAGCTGTTGAGGGTGGGGAGAGATTTCTTCTGAAGATCTGTGATGGAGGTGCTGGGGAGCGAACTGCTCTATTGGAAGTAGTACGTGGCCCGATCCGAGTTGATACCCCAGACCACCGCATCACAACCCAGGGAAAGCGATTGCAGCGCGCCCGGTATGTTGTCCCAGGTTTGTGTCGCCGCGTTGAAACGCCAGATCAGGTCCTGCGAATCGATGCCCCACACGCTCCCGTCGTACGCTGCGCGCAGTTGCGAAAGTTGCCCCGGCAGTCGATGCCAGGTGCTCGCCTGCGTATTAAACCGGTAAGGCGAGCCCGCCGCGTCCAGCGCCCAAACATTTCCGCTCGACCCTGCCGACAGCTGGACCATCGATCCAGGCTCCAAGACGAATGCTCCAGACTGCGCATCGAAGCGCTGCACGCTTCCCTGTACGTCAATCGCCCACACTGTACCGTCCGCCCCGACCGAAAGCTGCCGCACCCCAATCGCCATCTCGACCCAGCTCTGCGAGGATGCATTGAACTGGTAAGCGGTGCCTCGCGCATCAACGGCCCATACGTCGCCATTATCGGCTGCGTTGACCTGTGCCATGGTACCCGGCATCCGATCCCAATCGCTGTTGGCGTAATCGTAACGATACACGGATCCCTCCGGATTAACGCCCCAGACGACGCCGTTCCTCGCTACCGTGATCTGCGCTAGCGTGCCTGGAATCGATAACCACTGCTGCAAGCGCGGATCGAACGTATAGATCTGCCCGAACATGTTCAGGCCCCACACATTTCCATCCGAAGCCGCCGAAAGTTGCATTAGTTGCCCTGGAATTTGGTGCCAGGTGTTGAGTGCCATGGTGGATGGAGAAAGCTCTTGCAGGGCCGAAGCAGCGGCGCCCCAAGCAGACCCATCTGCGCTCGCGGACGCGGAATCGATCCAAGGTCTGACTAAGGTCCCAAAGCTAAAAAAATCATCCATCGCAGGGTTGAATCGATGGGTGGTGGTCAAGCCCAGCACCAAGACGTTCGTGTCGGAGCCGGCTACGATACTGAACACGGAATCGTTCATAGGGAACTCATCCCAGCCCTGCGTTAAGCGGTCGAAATGATAGACGTTTCCAGCCGCGTTGAAACCCCACACGCCACCGTCGGCCCCTACGGAAATCTGGCTCAACGCTCCGGGCACATTTTCAAAGCTCCCCAGCCCCGGGTTAAAACGATAGATCTGCTGGTATGAATTGATCCCCCACACCGCGCCGCTAAACCCCACTGCGATATTCAACAGTGAACCAGGTATCTCCACCCATGTTTGCGTCGCTGAATTAAAGTGGAAAATCCCGTGGAATGTGTTGATGCCCCATGCGTCGCCGTCGGCCCCGACAGCGATCTGGGTGAGCGATCCCGGTGTTTGGATAAAGCTCTGCGACGCTGCATTCCACGAATAGATAGCGCCGGTATAATCTAAGGCCCACGCGTCATTGCTCGACGCGACGGCCAATTGCGTGATGAACTTATTTGATGAACGCTGCACCCAGGATTGCGTTTGCGGGCTGTACGCATAGACAACGTCTTGGCTGTTGATTACCCATACCGAGGCTTCCTTGCCCGCGAACACGCGCTGCCCGCCACCCGGAGGTTCGCCGATCACAACAGGCGCAGGTTCTCCCCAGGCGCTCAGCAACGCAGATGCATCCACGCTTCCCAGTCCAGTCACTTGGCTGTAACCCGACAACAACGAGCTGTAACCCTCGTAACCATTCGTGCAATCGGGAGTTCCGGACGTGCAGGGCACGTCGTTATTGCCGAAACCGATGGTGTGAAAGGCCGCCGCGAAACCAGCCAGCGCGTACAGGGCCGGATTAATATTTCCCTGCGCCGCGCCCGTCATCTGATCCAGCAAGGCCACAATGGCCGCCATTGCCGGTGCTCCGCACGAGGTTCCTCCCACCACGTTCAATGTCGCGCTCGAGCTCCGAAAACCGTTGACACAACTTCCGTTCGAGCAGATGAGATATCCCGCATGATTTGGCGAAGCCGCTAACGCCACATCCGGAACGTCTCGCGCTCCGTCTGCTGGGACGCTGATTCCGATCTGCCAGTCGGGTTTGCTAAAAACCGAGCTCTTGCCGCCACCGGTAGCCGCCAACTCACCGAAGGACAAGGAGTCGTTCCAGGGCTGTTCGGATAGGTACTGAATTGCGGATCCGCCGACGCCATTGTTGTTCGCCCCGAAAGAAGCATTCAGAGTGGTTCCGCCCACGCCTGTGACATAGGGTATGCTTGCCGGCGCCTGCACTGCCAGACCTTGTGTCGCCGTCTTAGAGGCCGGTGCATCGCACCCCGCGGCCCCCGAATCTCCCGAGGAGGCCAGCACGGTAATGCCTTGTGCATTTGCCTGCTGGAAAAGACTCGCCAACGATGTCAGCTCCGTCGTCCCCATTAGCGCTTCGCAGACACCGAAGCTGATGCTGATAATCGGGGCGAGATTATTCTCGATCGCGTAAGCGGCAGATGTGAAGGGGCTGGTTGAATTGACGTAGATAACAGTGGCGTTCTTGGCAATTCCACCAGCCCACTCAATATCGAGATCGGCTTCTATTTCTGCGCTCGAATCGGTTCCCGGGTCGGGTCCGGTCAGCACGACCACCGGGTCTTTTTGCGGCAGCCCAGCCGCGGATCGGAAGCTGCGGATATCGTCGAGCGCGATATCGCTTCCGCCGATAATCGCAATCTTGACTCCGGTGCCATCGATACCGGCAGCGTACAACGGTTTCACATTGTAAATGGTGGCGAAATCGTCCGGCGTCAGATAGTGCGCGGGTGAGCTGCCGTCCGTAAACTCCGGCTTCGCGTGGTCGGCTGCCGGCGCCCGCACATGGTGCGGAGCCGGATTAAAATCGTGCAAGCCCCAAATGCTCGCAACCAATCCCGCTAGGGGCTCGGGCACTCTCGGCGCGCCAGCATTCGCGATATGTTTTTCGCCGTGCAGTATATAGGAGTGGATGGAGGCGCCGAACGCCGCCTGGACGTGCCGCGCAGTTCCTGAAAAATTCACGGAGGTCCGGCTCGGCGCGACTTCGATATCCGTGAACCCCGCTTGCTGCAGCCACTCCGCGACGGTTTGCGCGTCCTGTTCGGTAACTCCAAATCGCTCTGCGTAATCGGTCGGCGTGAGCCATTGATGGTACAGAGCGTTACCTCGCGTCCGCTGAGCCGTTAGCAACTGCTCCAGCTCTTGCTGCTGGGTGGGTGTCAACTGAAACCGGATCGTCATACGCGGCATCAATCGTGACGGTTCCACGACACCCCGGTCTTCGGCGATCGCCAGCAGCGGGCTGATATTTGCTGTGATGGGCAATAAAGGACGCCCGTCAACCCTGGTGTCCACCCGATTCCCTACTTGCCCGTAACTCAGGCCTGCAAGAAGGACGGCTGCCGCAAGACTCCGAAACATACGTGTAGTAATTAACAGTAGTCGACCGAGCGAGGAAATTTCTTGTTAGGAGTTACATTCGGTACTGGTACGGGGCGCGCGTCTAGATCACACGTGTAGATCATGGGGCGCGGGTGCCTTCAAGTGATGGAGGAGGACAGGTCCGGCGGTGTTCTCGTATACTTTGGATACGCCATGCGTCTCGTGCTCGACTTGCCCGATGAACTCACCGTAGCTCTCGCGGGGCAGGGTTGCGATCTTTCCCGGGCAGCTTTTGAATCCATTGCCCTCGAAGCCTACCGGGAACGCAAATTGACCACGGCGCAATTACGACGCCTTCTAGGATTAGCATCGCGCTATGAACTGGATGGCTTTTTGAAGCAGCACGAAGTGTGGCTGGATTATACCTGGCAAGATTTGGAACAGGACCGCGAAACGCATCGACAACTGGGTCTCTGAACGGTGTCGCGTATTGTCGTCTGCGATGCGACGCCTCTTCACTACTTGGTGCTGATCGACATCGCGGAAGTGTTGCCCACTTTGTATGGGGAAGTACTGATTCCTCAAACGGTCTCTGAAGAACTCCTGCGACCGGGTACGCCAGAACCGGTCCGGCGCTGGATGGAACACCCTCCGGTCTGGGTTCAGATCATTTCTCCGGCGGGATTGCCTCCCTTGCAGCTCTTCGTGGATTTGGATCAAGGGGAGTATGATGCTATCCGCCTAGCTCTCAATTTAAAGGCAAATCTCGTTCTCATGGACGACAGAGAAGGAGTTGAGCAAGCGCGGCGGCTCGGGCTGACAGTCACCGGAACAATCGGTGTTCTTGATCGGGCCGCAGAACACGGATTTGTCGATCTCAGCTCCGCCTTCGATCGTCTGCGTCAAACGAATTTCCGCATCGATCCCGCCGTGTTGAGGCGAGTATTGATCGCCGATGCCGAACGCAGAAAGACATGATCATGTCGGGAACTCTGGAAGTTGAGCCGCTTACGGCCGCACATCCGTAGTGGAGGTGGCGCGGGCAAGTACGACGGCTGTGCTGGATTGCATCGAATCAAAGTAAGCGTTGAATGTGCGTGGTTCGGGCGCGTGATCGTAAGGCTTCAGATTATTGGCCCAGCGGTAGCCGATGGGTTGGTACCATAGCTCCGCTTCGATGGTGAAAGGCCCTGCCGCGGTCCCTAGCGGCGCGGAATAGCGGACGCGATGACCGCCGCCGGTGAAGGCCGGGTCGTTCAACGCATCGCCTATGACCGCGATGCCGGCGTCTGCCGTGTGCTTGTCAAATCCGTCCGGCAGTAGACGATTGTCCTTCAGATAACGGACACCAGAAAGGAGGCCGGTTGTGACGTGGCCCTTCTCGTCGCCCAGAATCGACTCATAGATCTCAACCTGATCCGCGCTGGTGATCTCGCTGTAGTGCGGCTCATACCGGGAAGGATCGGCATCATTGTCGTTGCCAACGATCGAGCCATCCGCTCTCAGCGCGCCGGATTCGAAAACAGGTTGGCCGGTACGATCGCGGACAACGAAGTGAAGCCAGGCGCGGCGCGAAGGGAAGGCGGTGGGGAGTTTGTGACCATTCTTGTTTCGAACCACAACATCCGCCCGCAGGCGGCCTGCTTCCGCCGATACATTTTCGATGGCAAGACTAGCGGATTGGGTCCCCAGGAACTGCGCGGTGGCCTCCGCGTTATCGGTCAGCTCTGTCGGGAGGGCCGACACGCCCAGTTCCCCACGATAACGGTTGAGCATTTGCAACATGAAGAAGTTGCCGCCACGGAAGGAGTGAAGCCGGGCTCCTTCGCGCTCCTCACCGAGGACGCGTGCAATCTGAACCGGCCCCTTGATCTCCGGCATGTGACAGTTCTGGCAGCTTTGCTTGTCGCGGTAATCGCTGTGCAGCCACTCGGGATAGGGCATCTGTTCGAAGAGTTGCCCAATTGGTTTTCCGCCAGGGCCGCGGGCAGTAGTGATTAGGGTGTGGCAGGTGCCGCACAGATCAGATTCGCGGATGTGTTCCGCCTTCTCGGGCCGGTAGCCTTGAGTGGACGTACGCATGATGTGTTGCAGCCCTTGTTGAATGTCGAAAGGGCCGTACTCCGCGTGTCTGCCGTCTGCGTCCGGGCCATGGACGACGAAACCGCCGTTATAGCTCTGCGGCGTACCTAGCTTATCTTTCGTAATCTGGTGACAAACAGAGCAGGAAACGCCGTCGGCGGCCTGGCGGTGTTCCACTTTGTCAGTATCGATAGGAAGATGGGCGAAGATCTCGCCGGTCCTGCCGCGCAGCTTCGCTTCATAGCGCGTAATGGGCATGTGACAGACGGAGCATTCATCTTCGATCTGGGGTTGGGCTTCGGGGTGATCGATGACCTCGCGACGCGTGCTTGCCTGCCAGTAAGGATCGCGCGAGGAGTTGGCCATGATGCTAGCGCGCCAGTGAAAGCCGATGGATACGTCCTGGCCGGCAGCATCGACCAGGCTGTTATGACAGGCCAGGCAACGGTCGGAAGTTTGAAACTGCGGCTCATTTTTCTTGGGCTGGATGCCGCTGGCGGCGAAGACGCATGCCGGTATACAAGAGCGCCGCGATCGCGAGCTTCCGTATCGACATTATTTCCAACCCTGAAATAAGCTACCGTCGAACCAGTCCCACAGGACATAGAACACGATTTGAATGGGACGATCTGAGGTGTTGGTCACGGGAATGCTAGCGCCCAGATTTATGCGGACATGCTGGCGCTGGCTTAGCGTGACTTGAAACTGCGGGACAATATCCCAGTCCGGCGTTGTATGAGGCAGGAAGTTCTTATTCGCGACCACTTCTACCATCGGCGTCCACATGCGGCCAAGGCCGTTCTGCTGGCGAAATGTCTTGCCGAATGCCGATCGCCAGAAGAGCGATCGCGGCGCCTTTGAAGGATCGGTTGGCTGGTCGGTTCCTGCTTGCAACTGCACAAAGCTTTCGCTCGGGAGTATTTGGGCAAAAGCGGCGAAGGTCTCGAATTGCGTAACACCGGCCCCGAGTCCGTGCGCTGTGCTTCCGCTGGGCACAATGATCCCGCCGAACCCGCTCAGCATGGAGCCCACATCGAGATTCGCAAATATCACTTCTTTCAGGCCGATGGTGGCGTCGCCAATACCGCCATGCCACAATCCGGGAGCCGAATGGATGAAGTCTATCGGAGCATCCACTTCCAACTGGCTGCGAGCTCCGAAAGTATTTTCGGAGATGATGTCGTTCGAGACGCCCGGCGCGCCCTGAGCATTGAGGTGTGACGTAATGATGACTTCGTCTTCCGGAAACGCTTTTTCGGTGAACTGCGGCAGAGGCAGATTGAACTCTCCGCGCGGCCACTTCTTGTCGGTGCAGAAACCCCGCAGATAGTTGACCACTGCATCGATTTCTTTGGAGGTCAGCGCTTCGTCGAAGGACGGCATGATGCGTGAAAACCCGCGGCCGGCGCCGCCGTAGGTGATGGTTGCCTTCCAGTCCTTGTTGAGCTCCGGAGTGGTCTGGTCGCATTGTGTGAAGTCAGGAAACGTGCTCGGCTTCTGGAATGCAACGGTCGTATCGGGCATACCTTTGCCGTCGGGACCATGGCAGGCCACGCACGCAGCGTTGTAGATTTCTCTTCCGGTAGCGGATTTCAGTTTGGCCGATGTAGTCTCTTGAGCTGGCGCCCAGCCAGTCACCGCCGGGAGAGCAAGAACGAACAGAAGCAGACGACCCAACGCCCTACTTTTCCACCCCTGCATCTGTCCTCCGAAAAACTATTCTAAGCGGTTGAGTCGACGAGTACTGGGCGTGATCTCGGCGTAGGCGTGATAAAAGCGCTTGCAATCTGAGCTGGTGTTGTAGTTAACTATAACAGTACCGAATGGACGGAGAGTGGAATGACAGCCAGCCGATTTACCGCCAGCTTCGCGACCGGGTGGTCGCGATGATACTCGAGGGCGTGCTCAAAGAAGGCGATTCGCTGCCGTCGGTACGCACTGTGGCGGTGGAATATCGGGTCAATCCGCTCACGGTCCTCAAGGGCTATCAACAACTGGTGGACGAGCAACTGGTCGAGAAGAAGCGCGGGCTGGGCATGTTCGTCAGGGCCGGCGCCCACAATCTGCTGCTCGCAGGCGAGCGCCAAAAATTTCTTGCGGAGCAATGGCCCAGGGTCTATGCAACCATCCAGCGGCTGGGCTTGACCGCGGAAGAACTGCTCGGGGCCACGCGAAAGAGCCGGCCGGCTTCGGACGCTGAAAGAGAGGAGCGCTGAAGCTATGGCATGCATAGAAGCGCGAGGCCTACGCAAGGCGTTCGGCAAAACCGTAGCGCTGGATGGCGTCAATTTGCGGGTCGAGGAGGGCCGCATCCTGGGACTCATCGGTCTGAATGGCGCAGGCAAGACTACCGCGCTGAACGCGATTCTTGGCCTGACTCCCTATGAGGGAGAACTGAGCGTGCTGGGACGCAATCCCTGGACGCAACGCGATGAGCTGATGCGGGATGTCTGCTTCATCGCCGATGTGGCGGTGCTGCCGCGCTGGCTGGGAGTTTTGCAGGCGCTCGACTACGTCGCGGGCGTGCATCCGCGATTCGACCGCGCGAAAGCGGAACGCTTTCTTTCGAAGACCACCATCCGGCGTGACAGCAAGGTCAAGGAACTGTCGAAGGGCATGATGGCCCAACTGCATTTGGCGCTGGTGATGGCTATTGACGCGAAATTGCTGGTGCTGGACGAGCCCACGCTGGGCCTGGACATTCTTTATCGCAAGCAATTCTACGATTCACTGCTGAACGACTACTTCGATAGCAGCCGCACCATCGTGGTGACAACGCATCAGGTGGAAGAGATCCAGCACGTCCTCACCGATTTGATGTTCATCAACCGCGGCCGCATCGTTCTCAATTCCAGCATGGAGGAATTCGAGTTGCGCTACCTGGAACTGATGGTGGGACCCGAGCATCTCGCGGCGGCGCGGGCGCTGAGGCCGATGCACGAACGGCAGGTGTTCGGGCGCAGCATTCTGCTGTTCGATCGAGTCGATCGTGAACAACTGGCGAAGTTGGGCGAGGCGCGCACGGCCAGCATCGCCGACGTGTTCGTTGCGCTGATGGGCAATCAGGCCAGCGGAGCGTCAGGAGCGGCTGCATGAATACGCAAACGAATCCGCGGCCTCTGTACTGGTCGGTGCGGCGCGAATTGTGGGAGAACCGTTCGATCTATATCGCGCCTCTGGTGGTTGCGGCCGTGGCGATGGCCGGCTTCCTGATTAGCTTGATTGGCCTGCCGCACAGCATGCGCGGGCTGGCGGAGCTCGATCCGGCGCAGCAGTCTGCGGTGCTCGCCAGGCCGTACAGCCACGCTGCGTTTCTGCTCATTGTGACCGAGTACATCGTTGCGGTCTTCTACTGCCTGGACGCACTGCACGGCGAACGGCGCGACCGCAGCATTCTGTTCTGGAAGTCGCTGCCGGTTTCCGATCTTACGACGGTGCTCTCGAAGGCGAGCGTTCCGCTGGTGATTTTGCCGCTGCTCACCTTTGTAATCATCGTTGTCCTGCAAATGATCATGCTGCTGGTGAGCAGCGCGGTGCTGGGGTTGAGCGGCGTGGGCGCCGCGACGCTGTGGGCCCAGTTGCCGTTGGTCCAGATGGAATTGGTGCTGCTCTATAGCGTGATCGTGCTTGCGCTCTGGCATGCGCCGCTCTACGGCTGGCTGCTGCTGGTATCCGGGTGGGCGCGCCGCGCAACATTTCTATGGGTGGTGCTGGCGCCGCTCGCGATCAGCATCTTCGAGACCAGCGCCTTCCACACTTCGCATTTCGGCTCCATGCTCAAAGAGCGTCTGATTGGATTCGCTACGGAGGCTTTCGTTCCAGTCGATCCGCACTTTATTACGCTGGCGGAACTCACTCCCGGCAAATTCCTAAGTAGCCCTGGTCTGTGGATGGGGCTGCTATTCGCGGCGATATTCCTGGCCGCGGCGGCCCGACTGCGCCGCTATCGTGGACCGATCTGATTCAAATCAAAAAATATGAACACAACTGGAGAACACATGCAACAAGTTACCGATCTAAGCTGCTCTCTTCCCACTGAGCAAACTTCTCTCTCACCAATCGCCCTGATCTGGCAGGACATCCTGGCGCAGGCGATGACAGGCGAACTAGTGGCCGCGCTGAACTATACCGCCTTATCGCAAATATGCAGCGACCCCGCGGAAACAGCCGATGCGTTGGAGCATGCGGAGGGCGAACAGGGGCATGCTGCCGCCTTCGCCGCCGAGGGCCGCAAGATTGGAGTGGACGTGCCGAACAACGTGGATGGAAAGCATTGGAAGCGGCTGCGAGAGGCGTTCATGCGGCGCATCAACGAGCGCGATTTTATTGGCTGCCTGATCGTCCAGGAGATCATGCTGGAATCCTTCGCCGTCGCGAGCTATACGCGCGTCGGGAAGGTGGCGCCGGGGAGTCTGGGCAAGACCTTTGCCTGGATCGCAGCACAGGAAGAAGAGCACATTGAGCACGCGATGGAAATTCTTAGAACCGAGCGAGCCTTAGACGCGCAGCGCTTCGATGACAAGGTACACCGGCTGCACCTGGAGGTGATGACCACGCTAGCGGAGATGTTGGCGAAGGAATGCAGGCATGGACATTGCGAAGTGTGCCACGGCAGTTGCGTGAAGCCATCCCTATTTGCGGTCAGCTTGAGTGCGGCAGAGCTGCGCGGAGCGTCGCTGCAACAGTACCTGAGAACGCTGGACATGCTGGGGCTGCCCGGCGAGGTAACGCTTGCATGGGTGAGCCAGTTGCCGGTGTAAGGGGGTGAGGGCCGATGGCCGGGGTTGATTTCGCGCTGATCGGGCATCAGGAATGTTGGAGAGCGGCCGCGGACGTGCTGGCGGTGCTGCGCGGACCCGAGCATACGACGTTGCCGGACGATGAGGTGAAGGACATCCTTCCATGGATTCCGCCCAGAGCTGTCTGTCACGTTGAAGCCGGATCGATTATGGGCGGGACGGCGCGCGGCCTGTACATCGACTCCTTTATTCCTCCCGACTGCCTGGAAGCTGAATACATGCGGGACAACATTGCCCGAGTTCGCGGGGCGGCGGCGTACGCAATCAAGACAGGAGCAAAGATCGCAAGTCTGGGCGGATTCAGTTCCATTCTGATCGAGGGCAACTTCGATCAGCTTCCGGAAAGGCAGCAGACGGTCTTCACGACGGGCAATACGTTGACGGTGGCTTTCATCGTTCAAGGCATTCAGAAGATGTGCGCGCTGGAGGGCCGGGAGCTGCGACGGTCGACGCTGCTCATCGTGGGAGCGACTGGAGACTTGGGTTCCGGCTGCGCCCGTTGTTTGGCTCCTCTCGTGAGCCGCGTGGTGCTCTGCGCACGCAACGTGGAGCGATTACGCCGGCTCGCGTCGGAGCTGCAAGCTGATGGCGTCGAGGTGGAGATCGCGACGGGTTCCCAACAATTTTCCGCAGAAGCCGACCTGGTGATCTGCGCGGCGAGTCTAGGATCGCCTTCGCTTTTGCTAAGCCGGATCGCGCCCGGCGCAATTGTTTGCGATGCGGGTTACCCGAAGAATCTGGCGCCGAGTGCTCAGATGCCAGGCGCGAAAATCTTCTTCGGCGGTCTGGGACAGATCACCGGCGGATTGAGATTCACGCCGGATTTTCGTGGAGTTCTGAATCGGCATCCGTTCCCCGATGTGGTCCATGGGTGTCTGCTCGAAGGCATGGCTCTTGCGCTGGAAGGGCGTTTCGAGCCCTTCTCCGAGCGCAGAGGGTTCATCACTCCTGAGCGGGTTCAGGAGATCGAGACCATTGCCGCACGGCATGGAATTTATCTGGCACCGCTTTACAACGCAGATGGACCAATCGTGGAGGGGGTTGGTTGCGTTGCGACTCAACTGGAGGGACATTTTATATAAGGCTCGCTCCCTGGGACTAAGGCTGGTTATTGACCGCACAATTTGAATCGAGTATCATCGCTTAACCGGAATTCCGAAGAGCCGAAGGAGTCAGCAGATGAAGCAATCAGGGAAACGTGAGGTAGCAACGATTGTAAGAGCGTTGTATGTGGCGCTAAGCCCGGCCGTACTCCTGTTTGTCACGAGCAGTCAAGCGCAGGCGCAATCCGTACTTACGCGCCATGTGCGTGAAGAAGTAAGGAGCGGTAAGGCGGCATTCGTGGAGCGGCTGCCAAGGGACCAGTCGTTGCGCCTGAACATCACTCTTCCGCTGCGCAATGAATCCGAGCTGGATGCTTTGTTGCAACAGATCTACGATCCGAAGAGCGCCTTATTCCATCAGTTTCTTAGCGTACAAGAGTTCACCGACCGGTTTGGCCCTAGCGAAGAGGACTACGCAACAGTGGTTCGTTTCGCACAAGAGAACGGCTTGACGGTGACCGGCACTTTCGCGAATCGGCTGGTCTTGAATGTTAGCGGGCCGGTGGCGAATGTCGAGAGGGCTTTCCAGGTCAGCATGGGCTCGTATCAGCACCCGACTGAGCCGCGCACATTCTATGCGCCGGACCGGGAGCCGACGCCGGGCGTGGGCATGCCGCTGTGGCACGTTTCGGGCCTGGACAATTTCTCGATCCCGCATCCGGCCAGCCTGGGGAGAGAGTCGGAAGCGAGGGGCAGCACAAGCGGATCAGGACCCAGCGGATACTTTCTAGGGAGCGACATGAGAGCGGCGTATTACGGCGGAACTTCTCTGACCGGTTCAGGACAGTCAGTGGGGCTGGTTGAATTCGCGGGTTACAACGCCTCTGACGTCACTGCGTACTTTAAGAAAGCCGGGCAACCGCTGAACGTCGCCGTGAAAGGCGTCTCCACCGATGGATCCAGCCTGAGCCTGCACGCGGAGATGCGACGATACAGAACAAGTTTTGGACATCGAAGAGGCGATCTCGATGGCGCCGGGTATGAGCCAGGTGCTCGTATACGTGTCGGATAGTAGCGATACCAGCATCTTCAATAAGATGGCTAGCGACAATATTGCGAAATCATTGAGTTGCTCGTGGGGCTGGAGTCCGGCCGACCCGACCAGCGATGACCCCATATTTAAGGAATTCGCCGTGCAGGGCCAGAATCTGTTTGTGGCATCCGGAGACAGCGGCGCATACAGGACCAGGTCCAGCGATGTCTATCCGGCGGACGATCCATATGTCACGTCCGTGGGGGGCACTGATCTGACAACCGCAAGCGCTGGCGGCGCTTGGAAATCGGAAACGGCGTGGAGTAACAGCGGCGGCGGAATTTCTCCAAACAAGGTCGGCATTCCGAAATACCAGCAGACTGCCGGAGTTATCACGGCGGCTAACAAGGGATCGGTAACTTATCGGAATTCGCCGGATGTTGCCGCTGAAGCCAACACGGACAATTACATCTGTTACAACGGCACCTGCGGCGGGGGGTGGGGTGGAACCAGTTTTGCGGCGCCGCGCTGGGCGGGATATATGGCATTGGTCAATCAACAAGCTGTTGCCAATTCCGCTACTGGCACGTCCGTGGGATTCATCAATCCGACTATTTACACAATTGGCCTGGGATCGAATTATTCCAGCGACTTCCACGACATTGTGAGCGGCAGCAACGGCACCTATTCGACACAGAAGGGCTTCGACCTGGTAACTGGCTGGGGCAGCCCAAATGGCGTCGGCCTGATCAACGCCCTGGCGCCGTAAGACGCCAGAGTCCCTCAATCCGGTTTGCGCTTACGCACGAACGCAATCGCCGCGAGAATACCGATGCAGCACGGAAGGCAGGAGGGCTCAGGTATTGCCGAGGCGAAGGAAGTGAAAGTGGCTTGCTCTCCCGACGCGTTGCCGTCGGCGGTCAGCACGACGTCTGAAAGCACGGGAATGCCGAACTGACTGGCGGTGGCGGAGGCGACCAAGGTGTTATCCAGGAAAAATTCGAGCGTGCCGTTTGAAAGCCGTTGTAGCGCGGCCGAATGGGCACCTGGTGTACGGGGAATTGTGGAACTGAGGAACACGGAAACACTGCCGCCATCGATCCGATACAGAAAGACGTAGTCGCTGTAGCCGGTAAAAGCGCCAACTGCGGCCTCATAGGTTACGGTACTCGTAAAATCCTGGACCCATAGGGAAGCAGCGGGGCCAGAGGTACTCCCACTATCCAGGAATGAGGCTGTGAGGAAAGAGGTTCCGGCCGGAAGCAGACTGGTTGCACCTCCAAAGTCACTGCTTGTCGTAGGCACCAAAAGGTTGCCACCGGTGACGGTCAAGTTTTCCGGGCCGTAGAGACTGTTGAGCTGATATCCATCAAAGGACACGGAATTAGCGAAAGTGGGGAGCGACGCCAGGAAAAGAGACCCGGCGAAAAAAGCCATCCGGCTGGCCGCCGGGAGCATAAAGGGATGAAACAAGAATCCTCCAGATTCAGATAGATAGGTCAGGGGCCGCAGCGGACCAACGCAATCCGGCGAAGACGCGAGGAAGAAAAGCGCAAAGATCCCCAGCGGCGGCCAAAATTTCGGGAATTCCAGCCGTCTCCAGGTTTATCTCCTCCGAGTCGTAACGGGCGAATTCAGTGTGGGTGGAGATCGGGCGCCGAGGCAAGCAGGCGCAGGTTACGTACGGGTACGTAACGCCGCGCGTACTGACATAGAATGAGTTACACCGTGAGCGAAACCGAGGCCGCGAGCCTGACACCGGCAGCCGTCAGCGCCCAGCTTCAGCGGATTCTGGAAAATCCGTTGTTTTCGAGCGCACGGCGCTTAAGCCGGTTTCTTCAATTCGTAGTGATCCGGTCGGTCAATGGGCAATCCGGGGATCTCAAGGAATATCTGATTGGCGTCGAGGTGTATGACCGAGACACATCCTACGATCCGAAATCCGACAGCATTGTCCGGGCCGAGGCCAGCCGGTTGCGCGCCAAACTCCGGGAGTACTATGAAACGGCGGGGCGACATGACCCTATCCGGATCGAGTTGCCAAAGGGCAGCTACAGCCCGATATTCCAACTGAGCTCGGAGCCCGATGTTTCCAAGCCGGGTCCGCCGGCCGAGCCGGTAGCGGCAACAGAGTTTCGATGGAAGCGGCGCGCCGCCATCGCCGCATTGCCGGTCGTAGCGGCCATAGCTGTGATCGGGGCGATGTATCACGGAGGCCGAAAAGTCCGCTCGATTGCGGTGATGGCGCCGCTGAATCTGGGCGAAGATCGCACTCACAATGCTTTAGGAGATAACCTCGCGGATGTCATCACAAGCGCGTTGGTTGACTCCGCGGACTGGAAGGTGGTGGGACGCTCTCCGGCGGTCGATCAGACCGGCCATGACCGCATGCTGTCATGGGTCAGAACAAATCTTCACGCGGATGCGGTGCTGACGGGCGACTACCGGGTGGGTGAGAATTCTAACGTGCGGCTGGCGATGGAACTGGTCAATGTAGAAGACGGGCGTCTATTGTGGACGCAAACGTATCACCAGAACCTGACATTATTTGCGCAATCGCAGAACGAGTGGGCCCGGCTGATGGTGGGCGATATAACGGCGAGAACGCGCGACGGAGCGGCGGAGCGCAAGGGGCGAGTTGCTGGCAATGAGCAGGCGCGCAGCCGCTATATCGAGGCGCGGAAACTTTGGGATTCGCAGACCCAACAGAACCTGGCAGCGAGCATCCCGCTTTTTCGGCAGGCGGCTCAAGCCGATCCCAAATTCGCGCCGGCATGGGCGGGTTTGGCGGATGCCGACATGCACCTGATAGAAAAGCCGGTGGAGCCGGTAGCGGCGCGAATATCGGAAACGCGGAGCGCAGCCCTTAAAGCCATAGCGCTGGATGACTCCAACGCCGAGGCCCAAGCGGCGCTCGGCTGGATCGAGGCTTTCCAGGATTGGAATTTCGAGGAGGGTTGCAGACACCTGGAGCGGGCCGTGCGGCTGGATCCTATCCGAGTATTCCCGAACATATACTACTCGCAGGTTCTAACGGTTCTGGGAAATTTCAGCGAAGCGGAAGCCGCAGTGGAGGCCGCGCGCGCTCGTCTTCCGGCCATTCCCGAAGTTTTTTTTCAGCAGGGTAGCGTTCTTTTTCTTTCCCGCAAATACGTCCAGTTGGAGGCATTGGGCCGTGAGTTAGTGGCTTTGGCGCCCAACGGAGCTTTAGGGCATTGGCTAATAGGCCTTTCGCTAGAGCAGCGCGGCCAGGTTCCGGCCGCGATTGCGGAGTTCAAGAACGGGTTGAAACTGGAGCCCAAAGACCTGCGAAGCGTGTGCGCTCTCGGTCACGCCTACGGTATTTCAGGCGCCAGTGGAATGGCTCTCGAGACGGTGCGTCTGGTCGTCGATCCGGATCGAAAGGAGATCACGCCTTACACATTGTCCTATTGCGCGGCGCTCACCTATGCCAGCCTCGGCCGGGACGATGAGGCTTTTGAGTGGCTAGAAAAGGCCCGGATCGGACGCGATAATTCCTTCCCTTATTTCCCTCATGACCCGCGTTTCGATCGGCTGAAAGGCGATCCCCGGTTTACAACGCTGGCGGACTCTCTGAAAACACTTCCAGTTCGCAGCGGACAATAAAGTCGAAAAGATAGTTGCGGTCCGGGCAGTTAGGCCAGGGCGAGATTCAGATTTTCGATCGCTTCGTCGATCTCGGCCGTGTTCTTGTAACCAACGGTCACCGATTGGACACCTGCTTGCTGGAAGGCGTACCTCATGGAGGCCTTGCGGTCTTCGCGGTTCGTAAACCTGCCCTCGCCGACCAGCTTCATGCTGATCACGCCCATTCCTTCTTTTCGGGCCTGGTGCACGTGCGTGACGACTTCGTTGACATTTCCGAGTCCGGCGGTGTTGTAATCCTCGGCATCCATTGCGACGCCCTTATGATTCATACGGATCATGGCAACCTGGAGCCACCTGGTGTCCGGAACCTGGCGCAAAGCGGGAAGGCCATGCACGGACGCGCCGCGTACTAACACAGCCTTTTTTTCCTGCGCTTCCATGATCCCGTCCTGCCAGCGCAGGCTGTCGGTGGGCCACGACGCCTCGTGCTGCCAGTGCAGCAGCATCACATCGAAGTATTCGGTATTGGCGAGTTTGCGTAACTCGTCGATCTTCTCCTGCGGATCGACACCTTCACGCGTGGTCACCTTCGACATCAGGCGATAGCTATCGCGCGGAATGCCCTTTAGCGCCACGCCCAGCATCTTGTGCATCTCGTGGTATGACTCGGCGGTTTCGAAAAAGCGAATACCGTGGTCGTAAGCGTAGCGCACGAGATTCGTGAACTGCTCCTGTCCCAGATCGCGCTGTACTTGACCGCTCATGGTTCCGGTGCCGAAGGCGAGCCGCGTCACTTTGACATCGGATTGTCCGAGCGTCACCCAATCGGTGGCGGTCTGTGGGGCGGCCTTCGCGAAGAGGGTTCGGGTACCTGCCAGCGCCGCCGCAGCGAAACCGGCCTTAAGCAAATCACGTCTGGAGCCGTAAGCCATTCGTTTTACTCCAATGCGCGAATCTTATCACGAGTTGATTGGAGTAAGGCAGAGGCTTTCCTCGGGTCTGCTACGAGGACCGAAGAGCTTTGTGTTTGCTCGATCCCTACAACATTGGCCTCTCATGGGACGTGATAGGCACAGCGGGGCGCATGAGATCCATCGAAATCTTCTCAACTTCATGGACATAAACGTGGATGCGGCCCCCAACGCTGTTATTGAAATAGGTCCGGAATCGTAGCAATGACGTCGCCAGTGCTCTTAATGTCCTGATCAACTTTGGGTTTATTCCACACGCCGGCTGTTGCAGAGGTTCGATTGGTGGAATCAGGCAGATGAAGCGTTACGGTTCTTCCTGTCAGCCAAGTTCTATAGGACGTAATCCAACCATCACAGCTCTTGCACGCTGCCTTGAGACCGCCGAGGTACACATCTGCTCCGCCCTGGACTTTCCCATCGATGATCATCTTTGTCAACAAGGCCAGCAGCTTCAATTCGGCGTGCACCTTCGAGGAGTCAGTGATCAGCGTAGCGCCCAGATTCAGATTCGCAGTCCCGTTAAGGCCGACGGCGCCAAAGTTGGCGGCATCCGTAGGCGCCGGGTATGTTTTTCTGTATTTCTTTTTGCTGGTGGAGTACACGCCTAAAAGCTGCTGAAGGACGCCGGTCATCCAATCCTCAGGCTGATCAGGCTTGGATGGAACGTCTTTCCCGACACACCTCTCGAGGACGCCCAATTCGGTTGCCGTGGCGGTCTTAGGAATATCCGCGGGGAAGGGAAACAAACCTAAGGTTTTGCTCTCCTGGTCGCTGTATTTTGACCGTTTCTGATCATCGAAGTTCCAAGCCTTTCTATCCAAGGAGTCGATCGCCAAGTGACACCACTTCACGCTATTCACTAGCGACTCCGCGCTATGCACCCGAAATGCGTTTAGAAAGTCTGTCACGCAGGAGTGACCGCCGTGGTTACAAGCGATGAAAAAAGCGTCTCCAATGCGCATCATCTGAATCTCTTCCTGAGTTGAGGCAGTGGAAGTCCCAAGGCTGTTCCACGACTGGGTTCTCGTTGCGCAACACAAGATCGTGGAAACAATAGACAGGTTGTCGGCGGCAAGCGGAAGCATTCAGACTCCTTCAATCAGCGATGGTAGCCGATTGACGGCGGTGGCAAGATAGAAACGAGCCATGCCGAAGATCACCGTACAAGTCGACCCCTCAGTTTGCATTCTGGCAGCGATCTGCGTTGGTATAGAACCAAGGTTGTTTCAGATCGGCGTGGAGTCGCATGTGGAGCTCATGGACGGGAACGGCGTCTCACAAGGAACGGCATACACATTCGAAGCGAGCGATGCGGAACTGGAGATGATCGAAGAAGCCGTTGATTCCTGCCCGACTCGCGCCATCACCATGACACGCGACTGATTTCAAAATTCATGAGTTCCCTTCGAATGGACGCTCACCTAGGTTCTACTGAGGCGATGAACGCAGAGGATTTTCGACGGCTGGCGCTGGACTTAGAGGGTGCGGAGGAGAGCTCGCACATGGGGGCGCCGGATTTCCGCGTGGGCGGCAGGATATTCGCGACGCTCGCCTCAGAACGTCAAGGGTATGGAAATCTGATGCTCACGCCGGAGCAGCAGGCCGAGTTCGTCGAGGAGTCGCCCGATGTCTTCGTGCCGATTGCAGGTGGATGGGGAAGGATGGGCGCGACCCATATTCGGCTCGCCGCTGCTACAGAGGATGTGCTGGCCGGGGCACTGCGGACAGCCTGGAAAGTACGAATGCAGAAGAACGCGAAATCCAGCGGCAAGACTCGCGCTTCGGCCGCGGACAACAAAAGGGCCAAGCGCAGCCTCAGAAAAACGTAACACCGCGATTCAGGCGCGCCTGATAGTTATACCGGGAAACGATCAGAGTTACTGGATGTCAGATGTGCAGGGGATTAATCGTTCTTGACCAATGTAACCAGGTTGTACACATGGGTTGCGGTACTGGGATTATCGGTTGCGGGTAGCCAAGCTCAGGGCACGGGCCATGCGTTAACCGAGGTCTATCACAACAATGACTTTCAGCTCACGGGGATCAGCGTTTCGAAGACCGGGCGGCTGTTCATTAATTTTCCCCGCTGGTCAGCGGAGTATTTGAACGCGGTGGTCGAAGTGATGCCGGACGGTTCCGCGAAGCCGTTTCCCGATGAGAACTGGAATCGCTGGGACCTGAAGCCGGAATCGGCTTCGAAGCACCTGGTATGCGTACAAAGCGTGGTGGTTGACGATACGGATGCGCTGTGGATACTGGATCCCGCCGCCCCGATGCTGATGAGTATTGTTCCGGGCGGACCGAAGCTGGTGAAGGTTGATCTGAAGAGTAACAAGGTGACGAGAGTTATCTTAATTGGTCCTGGCGTGGCAAAGACGAATACTTATTTGAACGATGTGCGAATCGATACCAAGCGGGGTTTCGCTTACATCACCGACAGCGGTCTGGGCGGGATCATTGTGGTCGATCTTTCTACGGGGAAATCGCACCGGGCGCTTGATGGCGATCCGTCAGTCATGCCGGACAAGAGTGTCAAGATCGTGATCGACGGCAAGCCGGTACTCGGTCCGACTGGCGAAACACCGGCTTTCCATTCCGATGCCATCGCGCTATCGCCCGATGGCGAGTACCTCTATTACCAGCCGATTGCCGCAACGACTCTGTACCGAGCGAAGACGGACGCGTTGCGCGATCCTAACGGGAAACCGGTGGCGGAGAAATTCGCCAAGACCTTTCCCGTCGATGGCATCTGGATGGATTCTCAACAGAACATCTATTTAAGCAATCTGCAGGGGAATGGCGTATCGCGATTGACCCCCGACCGGAAAATACAAACTCTGGTGACGGATCAGCGGCTTCAATGGCCAGATACTTTTAGCGAGGGGCCGGACGGGTCGATTTACATCACGGCCTCGCATATCAACGAATCGCCAACCTACAACCACGGCAAGAGCACCAGAACGATGCCTTATCAGGCTTTTAAGTTCAAGCCTTGAAAGAGGTTTGACCGAAGGCGCTCAGCGGACGCCGGGGATTGTGGCGTCACTCAATTCACGGGCGTTCAAGCTGCGAGCTCGCTCAAACGCTTTCGTAGCCGCTGTCTGCTGTCCGCTGCTTTTCAGCGCCCGCGCCAAGGTGTACTGTACGCCGGCATCGTCCGGGTTCAACTCGACAGCCTTTTCCAATAGCGTGACGGCTTCGGCAGTTTGACCCAGATGCAGTTTGGCTCTGCCTAGATACAAATACACGCCATAGGAATCCGGCTTGAGTCTCTTTGCTTCCTCTAGATAGGCGAGGCCTTGCTCATCCTGGTTTTCCCGCACCAGCAGACTGCCCAGAAAATAATTTGCTTCCTCGTTGCTTGGATTTTCATTTAACGCTTGTCTTAATTGCTTGATTGCATCGTCTGTCCGGCGCTCGCTAATGTAGACTTTGCCCAATTCGAGATGGATGCCCGGAAAGTGAGGATCAAGCCGCAAGGCTTCCAGAAAGCTCTCTTCGGCCCGCGGAAAGACTGCTGCCTCGTAAGACGCTTTCCCGAGAAGAAACTGCGCTCGAGCCGGTTGGGCCGTCTGAAACATGCGGTTGAATATTGCCTGGGCCGTCTTCGAATCACCGCCTTTCAGATAAGCAAATCCCAGCAGAAACAGAAGTTCATCGTCACGAGGATTCTCTTGGGTCAGCAGCTTGAGATCACGAATAGCCGGCAGCACCTGACCGGTGTATAGAAGGCAAACATCGAGCAACTGCCGCGCCTGCCGATTGCGCGGATCGATAGCGAGAACGCGTTGGAAATAAGGCAATGCCCGGCTATGCAATTCCTCTTTCAGGTACACGATGCCCAGGTTCAGCAAGATAGGTTGGTCGTTGGGACTGAGACGCAACGCGCGCTGATATTCGGCAATCGCTTTATCAATGCGATCCGTTCGAGCGTATAGAATGCCCAGATTTCCGATAGCCCCAACATGGTTGGGCTGCTGCTTCAGAACCGCTTGAAAACCTTGTTCGGCCGCACCATAGTCACCCGTCGAAAGAGCTTGCACAGCTCGATCGAAAGTGACTTGGGCCGGTTCAGATGCAGCGTTGAGAAGCGAGCCGCAGAGAAGCAGGCATGCGGCGTACTTCATAAACGGAATGATAATGCATCGAATTAGAACTCGAACCGCAGCGCCATTTGGATAGTGCGCGGATCGCGCCAGGAGTTCACCTGACCGAAGGTTGCGTCATTCTTCGCGTTAATACCCAGGCCAGGGCCAAGGCCAACAAAGCCGGCGCTTAGGCCAGCTCCGGTTGCCGCGACACCGGACAGGCCCCAGATTTCCGGATGATTCAACACGTTGAAAACTTCAAAGCGGTAGACCACCTTCATGCTTTCGGTGATGTTGAAGTTCTTGATCAAGCTGCTATCCAGATTTTGGATCCACGGCAAGCGGAACGCGTTGCGGCCGGTGGTTCCATAAGTGGCATCTGCGGGCTCCTGGAATGCCGCTGGGTTAATCCATTGAGCGCTGTTCTGGCCCGCGTACGGATTGCCGGTAACATTCACGTACTGATAGCCGGCATTGTATCCGTCAAGGTTTCCGTTCGAATAAACCGTGAACGGCATACCGGAGTGAACGCTGAGGATCGCGGTAAACTCCCAACCATTCGCCAGGACGCCCAGTGCACGGTTGTCGGTCACTTTAGGGAAGTGATACACCCAGTCGGTCGAGAAGACGTGGGTTTGATCGTAGCCCGCGGGAGCGTACTGCGAAGCGATGTTGAAAGGATTGTTGATCTGGTCTGAATCGTTATCCACGATGTCATTCGTTCTCGAGAACGTGTAATTGACATTACCCGTCAGGCCCTTGACGAAACGACGGCTGGCGCGGACCATCAGCGCGTCGTAGCGCGAATACGCATCCGTTTCAACGGCCGTCAAATTACCCCAACCCCGGTATGGCAGCAGAGCGTTGTACAGGTTGTTAACGGAAGGTAGCGCGTTTGGATATTGCGCGGTGTAGCCTGCCGGTAGGGCATTCACTTGACGCTGATCCATCAAGTGGACGGCGTGATTTCCGGAATAGGAGATGTCGAGCGTGAACGCGGCTCCGATCTCACGCTGGACACCGGCGTACCAGGAATAAATCGAGGGCATGGTGTTATTGGTCGGGAAGATAGTCATGTTTGGCGGCGTCTGACCGGTGCTAGCAAGACTGAAACTGGACACGTTGCCGTATACCGCCGTCGAATTGAACTGGTTTGGATAATTGGTACCCGCTCCGAAGTTGAAGTTATTCTGACGCAGCCGCTCATTGAACATCCCGAAGCCGGCTCGAATGGCGGTCTTACCGTCACCAAAGAGGTCGTAGGCGAAGCCAACGCGCGGTTGGAAGAAGTTTTTCGTCGGACTAAAGCCCTTCGACACGCCGGAGCAAGGATCGCAGATCAAGCCTTCGTTCGAGAGCTCCTGCAACACATTTCCCTGTAGGTAGCCGGTCTGCAGGTTAATTTGAGGCGCTGTGGCGGGGTTGTACTTTGAAAGATCCACGCTGTAGAGGTTGAAGGTACCTTCACCGCCCGGGGTTCCGCCGCGAACGATGGTGTAAGTGGGGACAATACGAGCGAAGCGCAGCCCGTAGTTTACGGTGAGCCTGCGATTTACCTTCCAACTGTCCTGAATATAGAAATCCTGCTCCTGGAACCCGAAGTAGGGATAAATCGCAGCGTTCGCTTCCGAGTAGTTGTTGAAGTTGCCCAGCATCAGATTGGCCAGACCGTTGCCGGTATCCAAGGGCATCGAAGCGCTCGAGCTGAAATCGATGCTTGCGTTTTGCGGCCAAGTTGCGGTCTGAGCTTTCTTGTCGTAGTTGAGATAGGCGCCGAACTTCAGAGTGTGCTGACCGAACACTTTGGTTATGTTTTCGGTGATGGCGTAGTCCTTGCCCCAGTTATGCCAACCAGGATCACCGAGGTTCCAGTTGGTCGTAAGCCCACCACTGGAGGTGCTGTACCCGGATCCGGTGCCCGTGGTCACGTTGGGAATTGAATTGGTGATGTTGGTCTGTGGATAAAGCTGCGGGAAGGTAGCGCCGATGGCGCCGATGGTAACGGGATTGGCGCCCACTACCGACAGCGACTGCGACTGGTGGTTGAAAGAGAGGATGGTTTCCGCAGCTAGCGTCGGAGTGAAAGTATTGACCAGGTTCCAGGACCAGGAACTACCCGGCTTGGGGCGAACTTGCGGCTGAATCGGGAAGGGCTCCGAGCCCCAGATACCGGTCTGGAACTGTTCCTGCTGATAATCGTTGACCCAACGGAAGAAGGTGCTGAACTTCTCATTGACCTGGTAATCGACACGCGCCAGATCCTGGTCTTTATGCAGCACGTCGGGGTTGTTGAAGTAATATCGGGCGTACCCGGCGCTAGGCGCCGCCGCAAGGCTGGCATACCCGGGGATTAGCTTGGTGTAGACGTTCAGCAAAGCAGCGCTCTGCTGATTCCATTGCGATTGCGGAACCACGTTGCCGGGGAAAGGCTTACCACCGGTGATGTTGCCATTGCTGTCGCGCGTAATGGTGCCGGGCTGAAACACGGTGCCCACCGGGTACGGGGCGTACGGCATCTTGCTGCCAGGAACAATCCAGGAGCTGAAATTTCCGCTCAGAACTTGTGCGTTCGGTACGTCGGCGTAGGCGCTGCCAGGCAGCGTCCGGCGAGTCATTTCGCGGTTGTAGAAAAAGAAAATCTTCTTGTTATGAGGAGTAGAGACCTTCGGGACGTACAACCAGCCGCCCAGATTGCCGCCGAACTGATCGTAACGCAGGGTCGGGCTAAGGGTGTTGCAGAGCACGCATTTCGCATCAAAGAAATCGTTGCGAAGGTACTCATACGCATCCCCATGGAACTGCGCCGTACCGGACTTGGTCTGAACGGCAATGGCAACGCCTTCCGCGCGGCCGTATTCGGCGTTAAACGCGCTCTGCAGAATACGGAACTCACTGAGCGAGTCGATACTGGGCTGCGTGTACTGCGACTGATTGTCGCCTACGTCGACGTTGGGGGAGCCATCCAGGTAGAAGTTGTTTTCCGAACCGCGCCCGCCAAGCCCGTGGAACTGCGACACATCGTTGAAATTCACATTGAAATCGCTCTGCGCCGAACTGGACATGCCAGGAACGGTATTCATGAGAGCGATCCAGTTGCGGCCATTCATGGGCAACTGCGAAATCTGTTGTTGATCCACCAGGTAGGCCTTGTCCATGCTGCTGGTGTCGACTGGCGGAGCTACCTCATTCACCGCTATCGTCTGACTGACCTCGCCGACAGCCAAGGGGATATTTCCCAGCGCCACCTGCCTATTTACGTCGACGTCAAAGCTGACGGTAGTCTTCTTGAAGCCAGGTGTTTCGATGGTGACGGCGTACCGGCCGGGCTCGATATCCAGCTCGCTAAACCGGCCACTCGCATCGGTAGTGGTTGTCTTGACCACCTGATTCTTGTTTAAGTCCGTGATGGTGACGGTGGCGTGAGGAACACCAGCGCCGCTGGGATCCACCACCGTACCGGTGACGGGCTGGGATTGCGCCGTTAAGGGTTGGCGAGTACCGAGCGTGAGCAGGAGTAGCCCGACCATATACACCGGGATCCCGATTCGTTTGAAAGCTAAATACCTCATAGGGTCTCCTTGGACTTAATCGTTGGGACAGATTTGTCCATCCCCAGCACTTGGCGGCAACGCAAATTCCGGGCGAAGCTACCGCAAAAGTATTGTCCAGATAGTGTCACATATCAAGCTCAATACCAGGGGATACACCGTGAAAGAGCATTATCTTCGTGTAATTAGGGATATAATCAAGCCCGAACGCCATGGGGTTAACAGCCGTTAATTCGCAGTCTTTAACGGGTGAACCCGGCGAGCAGGACGTCCGGCGCGAGCTGGACCGTATCATCGCCAGCCGGGTTTTCCGCGGCAGCCATCGATGCCAGACATTTCTGCAATACGTCGTCACGAAGACGCTGGAGGGAGACGGCAAATTTCTTAAGGAGCGAACACTGGCGGTACACGTCTTCGGAAGAGAGGCGACTGAGGACCTGAGCGAGGACAGTATCGTGCGGGTGGGCGCGCGCGAAGTGCGCAAGCGTCTGGCGCAGTATTACGTGGATGAGGGAGCGAATGACCCGCTTCGCATCGAGCTTCCGGCCGGATCCTACATTCCAAGCTTTCAATGGCACGTGCCGGCCGCGACAACGGAAGTCGGAAACGGAGCCGTCGCGCGAGCAAGCCAAAGCGGAGCCGCGCGACCTATCGCAACGCCTGCGCCTCGGCCGGAAAGTGTCGATTCTGGGCGCAATCATATTGGCGGGGTGCCTGACTGCGGTGGCGTTGCGGGTGATATCCGGGCCGCGGAGCGCTTTCGATATTTTTTGGCAACCGGCGTTCGAGGAAAAGGCGCCCCTGAACATCGCGATGGCGCATCCGATTGTGTATCAGCCTTCGTTGCGAGCGCAACAGTTGGATGAAGAACCGAAACGGATATCCAGTCCCTCCTGTTCAGCGCCCTATTAATGTACCTCGCGAATCTTTTGAATGGTTCTGATTTTGTTCCGGTGGTCAATCAATATGTCGGCTTTGGCGATGCCGAGGCTGCGTTACGGGTTTCCTCTTTGTTTGCGCAGCACCATGCCGGGTCGCGTGTCCGCCTGGCCAGCAGAATGGATTTCAGCGACCTGCGGGGCTCCGGGACGGTCCTGATTGGGGCGTACACAAACCGTTGGACGATGGAGCTGACTAAGAATATGCGGTATCGTTTCGAGTACGCCAACGGAAAGCCGTGCATTGCAGAGGCGTCCGCCGGTTGCCGCTGGACTTTGACGACCAAGGCCGACGATGGACGGTCCGCCGAAGACTACATACTGCTTTGCCGTCTGCCGCATTCCGCGACGAATGGTTTTACGGTGGTGTGCGCAGGTCTCAACGTTTACGGAACAGAGGAAGCTGGACGAATCATCTCGGATCCGGACTCCCTCACGCCCATTCTCCGAGGCCTGCCCAAGTACTGGCCCAATCACAATCTGGAAATTGTGTTGCACGTCGCGGTAGTCGGCGACGCTCCGGCGCAATCGGAAGTGGTTTCCGTTTACAGCTGGTAAGCGGCGCATTCTGAGTACAAAGCCTTATATCGCAAAAAGTTTCGTAAGTTTTGGAAGCTAATGCCGAAGAGCGTTGTGAGGGGCTTCCATGAACGCTACACGGATATTACTTCTCGCGATGTTCGCGGTTGCGACGGTAGTAAGTGCTGGGACAGAGCCTGGAGCGGCCGAACCTATGAACGCGCCGTCGTCTTACCTCGAGCCAGAACTCGTGATAGCCGCCCACAATTCGGTGAGGCATAGGATGGGGGTGCCACCCGTGGCCTGGTCCGATGAACTTGCGCGCGTCGCCCAGAATTGGGCCGATATACTGCTTGCAAACGGCCAGTTCGCGCATAGCAGGGACCACCGGTACGGGGAGAATCTGTATGAGATCAGGGGTGGCTCTTCCACGCCTTACTCGGTGGTAAGTGCCTGGGCTTCGGAGGCCGCCAACTACCAATACGCGACGAATAGCTGCTCAGGCGTTTGCGGACATTACACGCAGGTCATGTGGCGAGATACCAAGCAGGTCGGATGCGGCGTGGCTCACGATCAGCAGCGTGAGATCTGGGTATGTAATTACGCGCCGTTCGGAAACATAATTGGGGAGAAACCGTACTAGGACTTCGCCCGACGCAGTTCCTCAGGCGTGGCGATACACCCGCACGTAATCGACATACATTTTTTGGGGGAAAGAAGTGGTCGCGTCGGGATTACCAGGCCACCTGCCGCCCACCGCGAGGTTCAGCAGCAGATAGAAGGGATGGTTATAAACCCACTTTGCGCCCGCAGGCAGATCGGCTGGGGTGACGGTCCTATAGAGAGCATCATCCACATACCATTGGATCGATTCTGGCCTCCATTCAATCGCATAGACGTGGAAACCTGCTGAGAAAGACTCGCCGCCCGGCAGCTTGTACGGAGTACTAATTCCCCTTGCTCCTGAATATCCCGGCCCGTGAATCGTCCCGTGTACCGTGCCGGGCTCGCGGCCGATGTTCTCCATAATGTCGATCTCACCGCAATCGGGCCACTTTGCACCGTCGTCGCCCAACATCCAAAACGCGGGCCAAATGCCTTGGCCGTAGGGAATCTTGATGCGCGCTTCGAAGCGCCCATAGGTTTGTGAAAACTTGCCTTTCGTCCTGATACGTCCGGACGTATATGCCCGCGAGACGCCATCGGCGCCCGTGTACTGCTCTTCGATCGCGTTCAAGACCAGGTTGCCGTCCTGCTCATATACGTTCTGAGGGCGATCGGTGTAGTATTCGAGTTCGTCATTCCCGAATCCGTTCCCTCCCACCGCATAGGTCCACTTGCCCGGATCGGGCCGGACTCCTTCGAATTCGTCGTGCCAGACCAGCTTCCACCCGGCGCGAGCCTGCGAATCGGAAGGTGTATTTTGGCTCTGAAAGAGAGCAGCCGCGGAAACAAACGCCAGAAACGCCGGGACAAAGATCGTGGTTTTAAGCACCGGCTCATTCTATGTTATTGCCGCCGGCCACAGCGTCAGGAAACTTGCGATCGAGAGCTTCGCAATTTTTACGTGGTGGGCGGTGCGGGGATGGAACCTGCGACCTCCTGCTGGTAAGGCTCACCAATTGAGCTGCATTGTTGATTCGATTTGCGGCCAAGTCCGGCAACGTGGCGTTCGATAGCCTGTTCGGCGCTTATTAATGTGGTCGACGTGGAATCCGGGCGGGTACGCGTCCGCAGGTATGCGGCAATACTCACATCGCTCTTTGCTTGACGGATGTTGTCATATATGACAACATCGGATTCGTGGCACGATTTAGTCAATGGCTGAGCCGCGGAAAACACGCCCAGTTTCATGGATCAAGGCGGCGCTCAAGGAGTTCGAGACCTTTCCGGCCGACGCACAATCCATCTTTCTCACGGCGCTTACGATCGCGGCCGAAGGTGGTAAAGCGGACATCGCGAAACCGATGCACGGGCTTGGCTCCGGCGCGTTTGAAATCGCACTCGCCTTCCGGGGCGATGCTTTCCGAGTCATCTACGCTCTGCAAGTCGCTGAGGGAATCTGGGTCATTCACGCGTTTCAAAAGAAATCGAAGCAGGGCATCAGAACTCCCAAACATGAGATTGATCTGATCAAGGATCGTTTGAAGAGATTGAAGGAGGCACTGCGGTGAAACGCGAAAAACTGGAGCTGGTACGGGGCAGTGGAAACGTATTCCGGGATCTCGGCCGCGAGGGCGCGGACCTTGAGCAGTTGAAAGCTCTGTTGGCTGCCGCGATTATCGAAGCGCTTGACCACGAAGATTTGACCGTGCGTGCGGCTCATGCGCGAACGGGTTTCGCTGCAGCCGATTTCTCGCGTATCCGGAACGCCGATCTCGCCAGGTTCACCGTGGATCGGCTGATGTCAATTCTGAACCGGCTGGGATCGCGCGTAGAGGTGAAGCTTCGGGTTCGGCGGCTCGAACGGTTTAGAAGACAGAGTCAGCCACCCGTTTGCAGCGTTTCCTAATCGAACCGAACAAGAAGAGGCCCTAGCATGTACGCTGTAAAGCAACCCACCATGTACAACGCCGCCGAGCACCAAAGGACAATCCGGCTGAAACGGCTGGCCGTGCGGCACGCGCCGGAGTCGTTAGCGTTACAGGCCCCGGTTCTCATTTGTAGCTTTGGCGCTACCACATAGACGTACACGAAATTGCTGGAAATCAGCACGCCCGCTACGATGAACACCCAATGCTTGTGATGCGACATGGCAACCAGCCACGGGGCTTCCGAGAGGACCGAAGCAACCGTTGCGCCTAGTCCAAACAGAACCAGCAGCGACGGCAGCGCGCAACATAGCAGCGTGCCTAGCGAGGTAAAAAGCGATAAATAGCTCAATGCGCCGCTGCGAAGTGGCGGCGCACCGGAAAGTGTTTCGCGCATCATGTTCCTTTCCTGATCTATTTCACCTGACCGACCTGAAGCGGAACCGGAGCTTTCAAGTCCTTGCCCGGCTCCATCACGCCTTGAATAATCACGGTCTGACCGGACTTTTTCGGCGCTTCGCTGTAAGCCGTGGGGTTCTTCGGGTTGGCGGCAAGCGCCAGCGTTTCTGTTGTCCCTGAAACCTTCAATCGAAGTTGCCCGTTGACATTCCCCAGATCGCCACGGACAGAAACCGCCGTTGATTTCGGTGTGTATCCGTTCTTGTGAATCACTTCCCATAACTGCGGAACTGATACCGTATTGCCGGGCTTCAGCTTCACCGTCGCAATGCCCTTGTTCAAACTGACCTCCACGGATTCCACACCGGCCACCCTTTTCAATGCCACGTCGACCACGTGGGCACAGGTCATTCAATCCATGCCGAAAATGGATAGATCGACTTGCAGTAGTTCAGCGCGGCCCGGCAAGGCTGCCATGATGAGGGCGCAGGCCAGTACGGACAGTTTCTTTAGCATCGTTTGTTCCTTTCGTGTTTAGAAGAAATAGGCAAAGTTGAGCGCAAACCGGTAGCGTTCCTTCGGGTACAGCGGACCAGCATCGCGATAGACAGGAAATTGCATCCCGGCTTCAATTCCGATGGCGCGGTACACCCCGAGCAAGCTGGGGCCGAGGAACATTTGTTGCGCCCCACTGCCCAGCACCTCGAAGTCTTGGCGCTGAAGCGTGCCGGTTCGTTCGCCGGTGAACTCCCCGAAAATTCGCCAATCCCATCGCGGGTAATCGGTGCGCCAGGAAAAAGGCCGGTAACCGTAAACGGCGCTGTAAGTGAGCAGATCGGGGCGGCGGTCACCCTTCGATTCCGCGTAACTTTGGTAGGTTGTCCCTACCCAGACGTATTGGCTTCGAGAAGCAACACCCGTGACTATGCCGACGAGGTATCCCGGCCCGCTGTTCAGATCGCGATAGAGACCCGCTTCCGGTTGGGGTCCTGGAACGAGAACACCGGCAACGGCGGTCGTTTCGACACGCTTACCGGCAAAATCCTTTCCGATGGAACCGCCACCATGTAAGGGCGCTGAAATCGCCGCTAATCGGTGTATTCGCGGTTACCGACGAGCGCGGGTATGGGTCTGGTTGAAACACAATGGGACCCGAAACGGCAACCTTTATGTCGGGGGTAAGGCCGTAACTCAATTCCGCTTCGAGAGTTGAGGCTGTCCCGCCTCGGCCATTCACTCCAAGATCGAAACTCCATCCGCCTTGCGGGTTGGTGGGCGTTGCTAATCCGAAGACCGGGCCATGATCGGCGGCAGTTCCCGTTTGCGCCAGCGTGAGCGTTGCCGCAAGGGCCGCGACCCAAAAGCGCATACTTAACGGCTGCATCATTCTGTTCTCCTTTCATGCATTCGTGCCGTGAGAACGGCAGAAGCGTTGTAGACACGCCTGACAAGCAAGTCGAAGGCGATGAAAGGAAAACTAAACTAGAAAAGTGGAGTGAAGAATTTGCAGATCGGGCGGGGATGGTCCCGATCAGATCGCCGCCGCGCCAGTGTTCGAGCGCCTGGATAGTGAGCACCGGCAATTCGATTCTGACAATGGCGATAAGTGGCAGATCAATATGGAGATCAACCGACTTGTGATGATCGAATGCGATTTGACTGCACTCGCGTTTAGAACTGTGTGGCGGTGTTTTTGTTTTGCAGTGGCCGTCGGGAGAGCAGCAGCTTCTTGCGCCACCGAACATAAAATACTGTTCGCAGGAGATGCAACCGCCCCCGAGAAGTGTTACCAGCAGCAGCAAGGACAACAGCGAACTGGCAAAAGCGCGGTGCACGGCTACTTCACTGTACCAATTGAGATCGGGATTGATAAACCGGCTATCGGCTAAAGTTTTGCTCGGGTTGGTGGGCGGTGCGGGGATCGAACCTGCGACCTCCTGCTTGTAAGGCAGGCGCTCTAACCGGCTGAGCTAACCGCCCCTGAGTTGCTCTCCTTCATGTTCGCACGCCGATCACGCCCCTATGAGACGCGCATAAAGACTGCGAGCTATGCCAATGTCGGTGGTCCCTTTGACGATGGCGCGGCCGTCGGGGAAAAATGTCATATCGTATTTCGGCATGGTCATGCGCAACGCGAACTCGTTCACGCGCACCTCGCCGAGCGGACGCAACCGGATCGCGAGTTGCCGTAAATCGAGAGGCCGGGTGCTCTCGTGCAGTTGAACCGCATTTCGCCCGCAGAGGCTCACCGGAACCCGGCGCTGCCCTTCAAGAAAGCGAAATTCACGCGCCGCGCAAACCTTGCAGTTCGGGTCACGGGCACCCGCATCCACGCGCCTGCTGGTTGCGTCCCACACGTCCAGCGTGTGAATGCGGCAGGCGAAATCGGGCCAACCCACCACCAAGCGTAGAGCGAGCGCTACTTGCAATGAGGCAACCGAAGCGGTTGTGGCAGCCAGCACTCCGTTGACATCGCAGGTCGGCTGAGCGCCTGAAGGCGGCTCGGGATAAACGCAGGCGAGACACGGACCGCGGACTGGATCAACTGGCATGACGATGCCATAGCTGCCGATGGCCGCGCCGTAAATCCAAGGGATATTCAGCTTGACGCTAAGATCGTTGAGGAGATATCGAGTCTCGAAGTTGTCCGTGCCGTCCAATATAAGGTTGCATCCGGCCACTAATTCTTCTGCATTAGACGGCGTGAGATCGGTCACGAGGGGCTCGATTCTTACGTGGTGGTTCACCTGGCGCAGCCGTTTCGCTGCCGCCACAGCTTTGGGCGACTCGTTGCGCGCGTCGCTTTCGTCATAGAGCCATTGCCGTTGAAGATTTGTATAGTCGACGTAATCGCGATCAATCAGCCGCAGATGACCAACGCCGGCGCGCGCGAGCGCCTCTGCTTGAAAGCTCCCTAGTGCGCCGCAGCCCACCACACACACGGACGCATTTCGGATTTTGCTTTGCCCGGCTTCGCCGATGGGCGGGAAGAGAATCTGCCGGGAATAGCGCACCTTCTCGTCCGGTGTCATATACGACGATGCTAACAGCGGGGCTCGTATGGGCGGCGGTTTGGGGCGCGCTGCCGCTTGCCGCACAGGACCAGCAAGCGCCAATTCAGGAGGCGCTCCGGTATGAAGGGCGCCGCATCGCGGACATTGAGTTCGAACCGGCCGACCAGCCGCTGACCAAGGCTGAATTAACTCGAAGACTTCCCTTTCGGATCGGCTCCACATTTCACGAGCACGATTTGCGAGAGGCTATTCAGAATCTTTTTTCGACTGGCCGCTTTTCCGATTTGGCCGTTGACGCCAATGAAAGCGGCAGCGGGCTGGCGCTGCGATTCATCACCAAACGCGCTTATTTCGTGGGGCGCGTTGTTGTTCGTGGAGTGAAGGCGCCGCCCAATAGCGGAGAAATTTCCAGCGCCACAAAGCTCCGTCTTGGAACCTTGTACGCGGACCCCGACAGGATCCAAGCCATTGAGTCTCTGCAGAGCCTATTGCGGCAGAACGGGTTCTATCACGCCGGCATTGATGCGGAAGTTGAGTATAGGCCTCACTTTGAAGAAGCAAATGTTGTATTCGACGTTGACACCGGCAAGCGCGCCCGTTTTGAGCAGCCCGTTATCACGGGTGATCCGCAGCGTCCTCGGGAAAGTATCCTTCGGGCGACGCACTGGAAACGGCTTTATGGGTTGCTCGGCTGGCAGGAAGTAACTGAGGCGCGCGTTCGTCAAGGGCTGGAGAACGTACGGCACTATTACGAAAAACGGAACTTACTAGATTCGCAGGTGACGCTTACGCGCCTGGAGTATCACAACGATACGAATACGGTCGAGCCCAGGATCGATATCAAAACGGGATTGCGCATTGACATACGGGTTGTCGGGGCGAGGATCAGCGAGGGTAAGCTCAAACAACTTGTGCCAGTGTTCCAGGAGCACTCCGTCGATACCGATCTTTTGCTGGAAGGGCAGCGTAATCTTCAACAGTATCTGGTGGGGGCGGGTTATTTCGGAGCGGAGGTTACTTACAAAACTAGTCCAGGGAAAAACACCGCGGAGCAGGTCATCACTTACCAAGTAGCCCGGGGCAGGCGACATAAGTTCGTCCATCTGGGGATAACTGGTAACAGGTACTTTACAGTAGATACGATTCAAGAGCGCTTATACCTTCAACCGGCTGTATTTCCGCGGTTTCCTTACGGCCGGTTTAGCGAGTTGTACTTGAAGCAGGACATTCAATCCATTGAGAATCTGTACAGCTCAAATGGATTCCGCGATGTGAAGGTGACATCCAGGACGGAGGACGATTATCGGGGCGCACCGGATCATCTCGCGGTTTTCATTCGAATCGATGAGGGACGGCAGTGGTTCGTGTCCGGACTTTCGGTTGAAGGCGCGGACGCCGGAGATTTGGCCATTTTGCGCTCGCAATTGGCATCGCTGGCAGGACAACCCTTCAGCGAGGCCGACGTCGCGGACGATCGCGAGAAATTTCTGAATTACTATTACAACCGCGGATATCTGAACGCGACCTTCGACTATTATGTAAGTCCGACGGAGTCATTGGATCGGGTTGATGTTCGCTACGTGGTGCATCCAGGAACACGCACGTATGTTCGCGACGTGCTGGTAAGTGGAATGGAAACGACGCGCCCGAAGCTGGTTTACGACCGCATCGAGCTGAAGAAAGACGAACCGCTTTCGCTGGCTGAAGAGACCGATAGCCAGCGGCGGTTATATGAACTGGGGATTTTCGCTCGCGTGAACACGGCGATACAGAATCCGGACGGAGAAGAGAGCGACAAGACTGTACTGTACGACCTGGATGAAGCGCGGCACTATTCATTGAATGTGGGCGTAGGCGCGCAGATCGCGCGTATTGGGGGTGGCGTGACCAGCCTGGACAATCCAGCCGGAACTACTGGTTTTGCGCCGCGTCTGGCTCTGGGGATCAGCCGGATCAATTTTCTGGGATTGGGCCAGACAGTCGGGATTCAAACGGCGGTGTCGACCATCGAGCAAAGAGCTGCTTTGACCTATTTCATTCCGCAATTTATCTCGCATGACAATCTGAATCTGAGTATTACGGCGTTGCTGGAGAACTCAAGCGACATCCGCACTTTTACGGCACATAGAAGAGAAGGATCGATTCAGCTTGGACAGCGGCTTTCGCGCGCTTACACGGTGCAATACCGTCTGGTGTTCCGGAACGTGACGCTTTCGAATCTCAAGATCGACCAGTTGCTAGTGCCGCTTCTGTCTCAGCCGGAGACGGTGGGCATGGGTGAGTTCTCGATCATTCAGGACAAGCGCGACGATCCGACGGACGCGCATCATGGCGTTTATACGACGGTAGATCTAAGTTACGCGCCGGCAATCCTGGGATCGCAGACGCAGTTTGCGCGCGGACTGTTCCGCAATTCGACTTATCACCCTTTCCATCGCGATTTTGTGTTCGCGCGCAGTACGCAATTCGGCGTAATCAGCCGAACCGGAGGGCGGCCAAGCATCCCACTGGCCGAGCGGCTTTACTCGGGAGGCTCTACCTCGATTCGCGCTTTCCCGGATTTTCAGGCTGGGCCGCGCGATCCGGCAACCGGTTTTCCGCTGGGGGGAAACGCCATGTTCACGAACAGCCTAGAGATGCGATTCCCTCTGTATGGAGACAATTTGGCGGGCGTATTTTTCCATGACGCTGGAAACGTCTACGACACGCTCGGCGATTTCAACCTGCGATTCCGCCAGCGTAACCTGCAGGATTTCAATTACACCGTGCAGTCGGTTGGTTTCGGCTTGCGTTATCGCACGCCGATCGGACCCATTCGACTGGATCTATCCTTCAGTCCGGATGCGCCACGATTCTTCGGCCTAAAAGGAACCGAACAAGATTATCTGAACGGCACGGCGGTCGCAACCGTCCAAAAGATTAACGCGTTCCAATTCCATTTTTCGCTCGGCCAGGCATTCTGATGTACCGCTTGCTTCTGATTGCGCTGTTGGTCTCTCCGCTACGAGCGGAAATTATCGATCGTGTGGCGATCACCGCCGGCCAGCAGGTCATAACGGAACTGCAGATTGACGAGGAAATGCGAGTGACAGCTTTTCTCAATCGCGAACCGGTGACGCGGTCTCCGGAGGCGCGGCGCGCGGCAGCCGATCGGCTGGTCGAGCAATTGCTGGTGAAGCGTGAAATGGAACTGAGCCACTACCCGCTACCGGATGCGGAGGACGTGAACAAATATTTGGAGCAGATCCGTAATAACTTCGGGAGCCCCGCAATTTTCGAGCAAGCACTGGAATCATACAACCTGGCAGAAGCGACACTGCGAGAGCATCTCAACCTGCAGCTGACGACGCTGCGGTTCATTGAACTCAGATTTCGCCCGGATGTGGGGGTATCGGACGCCGATATTCAGAACTACTATCAACGGGAAATATCGAATTGGAAATCGAACCACGCTGGAGCGGGGCCGCCCACGCTCGCCGCTCTAAGAGAATCGATCCGGAAAACTTTAGTTGACCAGCGCACCGACGAGGTTTTGAATACTTGGCTGGAAGAGAGCCGCAAGCAGCTCAATATCGTGTACCTGGACAAGTCGCTTCAATGATACTTTTATGAGCCGGAAAGTTCGCATCTCGGAATTAGCGCCGCCGTCATTGCGGGCGTGTTGCTGCTGATTCTGGCAGCCGGGTTCTATACGTTGCAGACGGCCTGGTTTAAAACCCAGGTGCGGGAGAGAGTGATCGCAGAAATCGAGAAGGCGAGTGGCGGTCAAGTAGAGCTCGGTTCCTTTAGCTACGATTGGCGCACGCTCACCGCCGAATTCCGAAATCTGATTGTGCATGGAACGGAGCCCGCGGGTACACAACCTTTGTTTCGGGCGGATTCGATTCGGGTTGGCTTGAAAATCATCTCAGTGTTCAAGCGCGACGTCGATATCGCCTCGCTGGCCGTGAAGCGTCCGGAAGTCCACCTGATTGCCGGACCAGATGGGACAACGAACATTCCATCACCAAGGCTGGGCCGCAGGAGCGCTGGTGAAACGGCTCAAGCGCTGGTGAATTTGAAGATGCGACGCTTCGAATGTGACAACGGCATTTTTCAGGCTGACGACCGGCGAATTCCCGTCAGCGCGCGGGGAGAAAACGTTTTTCTTCGCCTGACCTATAACCGCACGGGAGCGCGTTACGACGTCAGTATCTCTTCCCATCAGGCGCGAATCGATTCCGGAGCGTGGCCGCGAATCAGCGTGGACCTGGATGCGAATGCGCAGCTTCAAAAGGATCGAATATCTTTTCAGCGTTTAACATTGCGCTCGGGCGATTCAAGACTGGAGGCCAGCGGAACACTGCAACATTTCGCGCATCCGGCAGTTGATTTGCGCGTTACCAGCCAGCTTGCCGCCAATGATATTGCGAAGGTCTCCAGGCTTTGCTTCTCTACGCGGGGGCCAGTTTAAGTTGGACGGAGCGGCACATTATGCCGAGTCCACTCCATTCACTTTCTCGGGCGCGATTGCCGGCCAGAATGTAGTGTGGCGATCAGGGTCGCTGGCGTTCAAGAGCAGCGAGTTTCATTCCGATGTTCTCGGCAACTCCGCAACAACTGACATTGGCGCATTTAGTTCTCGGGGCGTTCGGCGGCCATCTTACCGGTCAAGCCGTGTTGCCAAATTATCGAGAGCTTCGGTTCGACGGAAGCCTATCCGCTTTTAACGTTCGAGAGCTTAGCGCGCTCTTTTCGAATCGGCCTTTGCCCTGGGCCGCCGTGGCGAGTGGCCGCATTCACATCGAGGCTCCGCTAGACCGCCGATCACAGAATTTCTGTAATAGAAAGCAAAATGCAGATCGCTCCGGCTGCGGGTGGTATTCCAATCTCCGGTGACGTGGACGTGACGTATCGGCGCGCGGGCGAGATGTTGGAATTTGGAAGCTCTCACCTAAACTTTCCGAGCAGCCAGTTAGCCTTTTCCGGCGTCTTAGGCCAAAGCCTGCAGATAGTGCTCGATAGCACAGATCTGGACGATATAAGGCCGGTGTTTAGTTTTGTGAATACCCGCTACGGAGCGGTTGAACTTCCAACACTTGCGAAGAACGGAAGCACTCACTTCGAAGGAGCGATCACGGGACCGCTTGAAAATCCAGAACTGGCCGGTAACGTGGCGCTGGCTAACTTCCGGTTACACGGCGAGACATGGGATCGGCTTCGCTCGCGCATTGCGCTAAGCGCGGATGCTCTGGAATTCTCCTCCTCGAGCGGTCGATCGAGGACCTTTGCACGCCATGGGCAGCGGGCGCATCGGACTTCAGAACTGGGCGTGCAAGACAATGGCGCGCTTCGGATTCAGGCCCAGTTTAGAGGGGCAGACGTCGTGAACCTGTTGAGCGCCTAACTCCGCGATAAGACTACCCAAACTTGCGCAGGCATCGCGTCCGGCTCGCTCGACCTTACAGGTTCGATTGCCGATCCGCGCGGCAGCGTTCAAGTGAATATAGACAATCTGGCTGCATATGGCGAAGACCTGAACAAGACGCAAATTTCGGCTGAGCTAAACCGCGACGAGCTGCAGGTTACACGCGGGCGGGTGCAAGCTGGCCCGGCGTCCATGACTTTCTCCGGAACCTACCGGCATGTTCACGGATCGTGGCGCGCTGGTGAGTTTCAAGTGAAACTCGATAGCAACGGATTCCCGCTCGCTAGCCTTGGGTCAGTACGCAAATATGAGCCAGGGCTGAACGCGCAATTTGAAATTCACGCGCAGGCGGCCGTTCACATCACGCCGGACCGCATTGAGCCTGAGAATGCCAACGGGACAGCCGTATTCCGGCGCGTGACCGTCAATGGCGTGCCATATGGAAACGTGACATTTAGCGCTGTGACGCACGGACAAACGCTCGAGACGACATTTTCGGGCGATCTCCGCGAGAGCCGTTTATCCGGCAATGCGACCGTGCAACTCGTGACCGATAATCCCGCCAAGGGCGAATTGCATCTGGACCGGATCGGAATAGGTACTCTGAACGCGATTCTCAATTCAGGGCAGACGCAGCGCTTGCCAGTGGATGGATTTTTGCGCGGCGGCTTAACCTTCGAGGGCCCGCTGCAGCGACTCGATCAAATGCGCGGCTCAATGGATCTCGAAGAAGTTCAACTTACTTCCAGCGTTCCCGTACCAGCGGGAGAGCAAGCGCGGCCAACCGATCTGATCTTCCACAACGTGGATCCCATCGCGATTGAGGCGTCCAATGGTGTCGCCAGGATTCGAAGTTTTAATCTCGGCGGAAAAGACACAAATTTGACGGTGACCGGGTCGATTCCTTACATGCAGCAAAAGCCCATAAACCTTAAGGTGAACGGCTCACTCGATTTGCGGTTCTTTCAACTGTTGGATGCGAATGTCCAGTCTTCAGGAAGCTCCTTCGTCAAGGCTTCGGTGGGAGGCACGCTGTTGGATCCGGCCATAAATGGCACGATCGAGCTGAAGAACGGCTCGTTTTTTTTCGCCAACGTTCCAAATGGGTTGAGCGCCGTAAACGGAACAGTCGCATTCGATCGGGATAGGGCGACAATCCAGAAACTCACCGCGCAAACCGGTGGCGGCGAGCTCTCGTTAGGCGGCTTCGTGAGTTTTGCCGGGCGCGGGCCGCTGGTTTATCGGCTGGATGCGAATGCGGAGAACGTGCGCGTCCGTTACGCCAGCAGTATCAGCGTCACCGCGAACTCCCAGCTGCAGCTAACCGGAACAAGTGAAAACAGCATTCTCTCCGGGACCACCACAGTGTCGCGAGTTGTTTTCAACCCAAACACCGACGTTGGGAATTTGTTGGCGTCCGCTGCTGCCCCGGTGGAATCGGCAAGCAACGAGAAGGATTTTCTCACTGGAATGCAGCTCGATGTGCGTGTAGAGAGCGCCCCCAATCTGCAATTCAACACATCGTTGAGCCGGGATGTCCAAGCGGAGATAGACCTTCGTTTGCGCGGCACGCCTGGCCGGCCTATCCTTCTAGGAAGCATTGCGGCAAACCAGGGTGACATTCGCCTCTTTGGAGCCAAATACAGCATCAATCGGGGAGAGATCAGCTTCGTGAATCCGGTGAAGATCGAGCCGGTCCTCGACCTCGACTTGCAGACGCTAGCGCGCGGCATTACGGTGGACGTTACCGTTTCGGGTACCTTCAATAAGCTGAACATCAATTACCGTTCCGATCCGCCTCTTCAGCCGAGGGACATCATCGCGCTGCTCACGGTCGGGCGCACGCCGGATATTGCGTCGAACGTTCCAAACATGCAGGTGACGAACGATGTGAGCGCGCTGCAATCGGGGGCGAATACAGTGCTGGGCCAAGCCATTTCTCCGGTGTCGAATCGGTTGCAGAAGCTTTTCGGCATTACCAACATCAAGATCGATCCGCTGGTGCAGGGAATCACCAACACGCCGCAGGCGCGGCTCACGCTGGAGCAGCAGATTTCCCGGCAGATTACGGTCACGTACGTGACCAATTTGTCGCAAACTTCGGAGCAGATTTTTCGCGTTGAGTGGGCCTTCAGCCCGCAATACTCCGTCGTGGCGCTTCGCGACGATAATGGTGAGTTCGGAATCGATATCCAATATAAGAAGCGCTTCAAGTAGTGAACCGGCATATTCCTAACGCCGATCTGGATGGCTGTGCTGGCGCTGCCGCTTTCAGCCGCTGCTGCCATCACCTTTAATAAGGATGTCGCCCCTTTGGTGTTTGAGCATTGCGCACCCTGCCATCACGAAGGGGGAGTTGGACCCTTTCCGCTGACGAGCTATCAGGACGTTCACAAACACGCTTTGCAGATTGCAGCGGTGACGCAACGCCGGTACATGCCGCCTTGGCCTCCGGAGCCAGGGTATGGCGACTTTGTCGGAGACCGCCGTTTAACTGACGGGCAGATCCGGTTGATTGCGGATTGGCTGAAGCAAGGTGAAGCGGAGGGCGAGGCCAGCCGATTTGCCCCCGGTGCCGCGATTCGCGAACGAGTGGCAGATGGGTCCGCCGGACCTGATTCTGCGCATGCCCCAAGCGTTCCGCATGCGATCGAGCGGAAGCGATATTTTCCGCAATTTCGTAATCCAGACGCACCTGAAAGAGACGAAGTACGTGCGCGGGCTGGAGCTGCGGCTGGATAACACGCGCGTGGTGCATCATGCGAACGTGGTTCTCGATCGAACCGAGTCGCTACGCCGGCGCGACGGTGAAGATGGACGGCCGGGGTTTCCGGGAATGGACGTCACTACGGAAGCCGCTCCGAACGATTTCGATCCCGATTCACACTTTCTCTTCTGGAAGCCAGGTAGCGTTCTGCGTCCGCAGCCGGACGATATGAGCTGGCGTCTGGATCCCGAAACAGATCTGATTCTCAACCTGCATCTGCAGCCCACTGGAAAAGAGGAGTCGATCCAAGCGGAGATCGGGCTTTACTTCGCAGCGCACGCGCCGACTCGGTTTCCCATGCTGATTCAACTCGAGCATGACGGAGCAATCGATATTCCGCCGGGTGATCGCACCTTTGCGATTACCGATCATTTGACGCTGCCGATGGATGTGGATGTGCTCGCGATCTATCCTCATGCGCATTATTTGGGCAAACTCGTGGAAGCGTGGGCGATTCTGCCGGATGGCAGCCGCCGTTGGCTGATTCGCATTCCCGATTGGGACATCAACTGGCAGGCGGTCTACGATTATCGGAAACCAGTCGCGCTGCCGAAGGGAACGCAGGTAGCCATGCGCATCACCTACGACAACTCGAGCAGTAATCCGCGCAACCCGAACAATCCGCCCAAGCGCGTCAGGACAGGCAACAGCAGCTCGGACGAAATGGGTCACGTGTGGCTTCAGGTTCTGCCGAAAACGAATGGCGCGTCAAAGGAAGATCCTCGCTTCGCGCTGGAAGAGGCGGAGATGCGGCGCCGTTTAGAGAAGTACCCGGCGGATTTTCTGGCGCATTACAATTTGGGGGCGTTGCTGCAGACGCGCGGCAAACTTCCAGAGGCGATCGCCTCCTATCGCGACGCTTTGCACATCGAGCCGTCCAATCCGACTGCGCGGAACAGCCTCGCGGCGGTTTTGTTGACCCAAGACCGGCTGCCGGAGGCGATTGAGGAATTGCATGAGACGCTGCGGATCGATCCTTTTTATCTGAATGCGCGCTACAATCTGGCTCACGCGCTGGCGGCTAGCGGCGATTTGGATGGCGCAGCGGCCGAGTTTACCGCGTTTCTGAAAAGCAAGCCCGACGATGCCGGAGCGCAAGCGGGTCTGGCCACCATCTATTTCAAACAGCGGAAATTCAGCGATGCCTTGACGCATTTCCGCGCCGCCGCAAGTTTGAATCCGAACGATGCAGACGTTCAGGCGAATTTCGGTACCGTGCTGGCGATTACGGGCGACTTGCCGGCCGCCGTGCAGGCCTTCGAAGAAGCTCTGCGAATCGATCCAAACCATCAGGCCGCGCGCGCCAATTTAGCGCGAGCGCAAGCCGAATTGGCCGCTCGGCATTAATCTCGTCAAGTCCGCCGCTCAGGAGCCACTTCCGCGTTGGTGAATCACTGACGGCGGAAGATCGCCCGCTTTGACCACTCGAATGAAATGGTCCGTGAAGTTTAAGGCTGGATGTAGTTGCACATACGGCATGTGGCAGCCGATGCAATCGCCCGCTTGCCTCTGATCCGCATGGAAGGTTTGTCCATCGTGACATGCGTGGCATTTTTGGTTGTAAAATTCCGGATCGTTGCGCCGGGCATCCTGATGCGCCGGATGACAAGTCGTGCAGGCAAGCTTTCCGGACGCAAAGCAGCGGCTTTTCATCAGCCGCAGGGGCTGAAAACGAACGTTCTCCAATTGAGCATCGTCCACGGGCGGCTTGAAGCGATGACAGCTACCACAGAATTTGACCTGAGCGGAGGCATCCAGCTTGCCTGGATTTAGCGGAAGTTTTCCATTACCGCGCGCGTGTTCATCGGCGCCCGCATGGCAGCGCTCGCATTGCACGCCGGGAACCACGGGTTGTAAATCGCGACTGATTACCGTGGCGTGACAACCGAGGCACGACTGCAAGGCATGGGCATTTTGCTTCTCGCCCAGCGCCTCCTGCGCATTGGCAGAGGCTCCGGCGTTTTGACCGATGGTGATCCCATATCGATGTAGTTGCGGGAAATAGCTTACGCGAGATTCGAGCATTCCATTTGCGGCGTGCACGAGCGGGGTTTGGCCCTGCGCTCCGGCCCCGAGCACCCATTCGATCAGCCCATCTGCACGGCTGGAACCTTTTGAAGCTGTGACAGCAACACCGTTGCCAGCGCGACGATAGAGAAAGCTCGTAGCCGCCGTTCGATTCGTGCAGCGGCTGATCGGGCAGGTTCTGAGCGAAAGCGGTGTTCGAGTGCGGGCTCCATGGCGTGGGCCATGCGAGTGGAAGCGTGCAGCTTCGTTTCCGCGGGGTGGCAGGTGGCGCAATCGGATGGCGCAGGCACTGTGGCAGCGCTCGAACACAAAACTGCCAACAGACCAACTTCCCACCTCATGAATGCTCAAATGCTACTACAGAGATTTTCAAAAGGCGCGCTAATGCTGTTGCTGCTGCTCTTGCGATTTCAATTTGTCGAACAGTTCTTTGGCCTCTTCCTTTTTCCCGGCAGCCACAAGGGTTTGCCCAAGAAGATAATTGGCTTCGTGATTGTTCGGATCGATCAGAAGGGACCTTCGCAGGATACCTTCTGCGTTTTCAAAATTGTGTGTCTTGTAATAGCATTTGCCCAGCAGAATGTAGGGTCCGCTGAAATCCGGATTCAACCACACAGCGCGTTGGAGGTTGGGTATTGCCAGTTCCCACTTCTCCTGTCGTGTATACACATCTCCCAATCGATACCAAGCCATCGAAAAATTCGGGTTAAGCGCCAGCTCTTTCTGCTAAATTCCCAATGCCTTCCTCCAGCCGTCCACGAAAGATGTCCATTTCGGCCAGAAGGAAGTGAGCCTCCGGTAACTTTGGATCCAGAGCAAGCGCCTTGTTGACCTCTATAGACGCTTGTTCTTCATACTCCTTCTTGAGCATCATTTGACCGGCAAGCAGATGTGCTGCGGCAGTTTCAGGGCGCAGCGCGAATAGACGCGCGAAAGCGGCTTCCGATGCGTCTTGTTGGTTCGTTTGCAAGTATGCGTAGCCCAGCATGTAGTTCGCTTCATTGACGGCCGGCACCTTCTCCAGCCAGGGAATCGCCTTTGGTTCCTGCGACAAAAGAAAATAGCTCTGGCCAATTAGCAGCACGGCTTCCTTATATGCGTCCGATTTCGGATCTTCGCTGCTAACCGCCCCTTCGAGAGCTGAAATGGCCTCGACATACTTGTGTTGCTTATAAAGATCGACACCACGCTGATGGGCGTCGTTTGGCGCGTTTGCTGCTGAGAGCACCAGCGTTAAGGCGAGAAGCAGCATATTGAAAAGTATAATGATGCGCGTTTGCAATCTGTCACTGATCCCATCCTTCCGTAAGGTCTCTTACCAAAACTGGCGAGGTTGCACGGAATTCTCAAACTTTAGGGGTACAACTGTCCGCAAATGAGATAGACTAACCGCAGGTGTGAGTAGCATGCTTGCTTGCCGGTGGCAGCAGGCTCGATGTTGTTGATTGGTCAGCTTCCAAGGAGAAGATAATGGTTAGGTTATCCAGGGGGTTGTTCTGCTCCCTTTTTCTTTCGTGCGCCTTGCTTGTGGGGACGGCGGGCAGCGCAAATGCCCAGCAGGTCTTCGGCAGTATTATCGGGACGGTCACGGACCCTAGCGGCTCCGCCGTTAACAATGCCAAAGTGACCATCACTGACGTCACCAAAGGCACGTCGTCAGAGACAACGACGAATGAGTCTGGAAACTATACAAAAGGCCAGCTCATTCCTGACACGTACAAGGTAACGATTGAGGCGACCGGCTTCTCCAAGGCGGTTTCCAACGATCTGACCGTACAGATCGATCAGTCCACGCAATTCAACGCAACTCTGCAAGTGGGCAATGTGAATCAGGAGGTTGAAGTCACCGCTTCTGCTCCTTTGCTTCAAACGGACCGAGCCGATGTGGCCCAGACGTTCAGCTCCCAGCAGATTTCGCAATTACCGAGCATCGGACGCAATTTGCAATCATTCGAACTGCTGAATCCGGGGACGGTGAAGACTGGCTGGGGGCACGCTTCCGACGAGAATCCACAGGGCAGTGTTCAGAGCGTCGTGAACGGTTTGCCGTTCTATATGACAGGGTATTACCTGGATGGGACCGTTAATCAAGACCCGATTCTCGGAATTATCGTTGTCAATCCAACCTTCGACTCCGTGAATGAAGTGAAGCAGTCCAACCAGGCCTACGATGCCGAATTCGACTCCTTTGCGGCCGGTCTGTTTACCTATTCCACCAAGTCCGGAACGAACTCGTTCCATGGCGACGCGTTCGAGTACCTTTACCTCAACACGCCCGGGTTCCAGGATTTCGGCCGCAACCCGTTCGTCGAGAATACTCCAATCGGCGGGCATGCGGGCGCTTATTCCCCGACCACTCACCAGAACCAGTTCGGTGGCTCCATTGGCGGCAGAATCATCAAGGACAAACTCTTCTTCTTTGGCGACGCGCAATTAACCCGCAATATTAAGGGCGGATCGGTCCTTGCCAGCGTCCCCACGGCTCAAGAGCGCACGGGTAATCTCAGCGATTGGCTGGCACTGGGCTCTCAGTACCAAATCTACGATCCGAACACCGGCAACCAGACGACTGGATTGGGCCGTACAAAGTTCGCGGGTAACATCATTCCTTCGTCAAGGCTGAGTCCGCAAGCGCTAGCCATCATGAATTACTTCCCGCTGCCGAACACGGCGGGGACATCGTCAACGGGATTGTCGCTCCCTATAACAACTACAGCTCGAGCGGCGCGGCCACCATCGACGGCAACCAGTGGAACACACGCTGGGATTATTACCTCAACGAAAAGAACACCTTCTTTGGCCGTTATAGCTATGCGGGCTTCACCGAGCAGGCGCCCGGCGCATTCGGGCTCTTGACTGGCGGTCCCGATTTCAACAATGCGAATTACTCCGGCAGTTCCCAGGCGCTGAATCAAAGCCTTTCAGCGGGTTGGACCTATACGAAGAGTCCTACCACCATAAACGAATTCCGCTTCGGTTATATGCGTTACCACGTAACTGACGTTCCGAACGGTTATGGCAGCACGCCGGCAACTTCGGCGAATATTCCTGGTCTGAATACCAGCGCTATCACCTCCGGTCTCCCGGCGTTCAATATCCAGAACCCGGTAACCAATGAGCAGCTCGGCTATTCGCTTACTATCAATCAATGCAACTGCCCGCTGACTGAGTTCGAGCGGCAATATCAGTTCGTCGACAACGTCAGTCACATTGTCGGCAACCACAGCTTCAAATTTGGCGCTGACATCCGTTACGCGGAGAATCTCCGTGTGCCCAGCGATAACCATCGCGCTGGCGAGCTCAATTTCCAGAACAACACTACGGCCCTGGTGAACTCAGACGGTTCTACAAGTAATGGCTTGGCCTTGGCGGGTTTCCTCTTAGGGCAAGTCTCAACTTTTAACCGCTACGTCAGCACCAGCACGAATGCCCAGGAGCGCCAGAGGCGCTGGTTCTGGTATGGACAGGATGAGTGGCGTCCCACTCCCAAGCTCACCGTCACCTACGGCCTACGTTGGGAAATGGTGTTCCCGGAGACTGTGAATGCTCCTCAAAACGGCGCTGAGTTGAACGTGAATACGGGCCTTCTCGACGTTTTCGGTTACGGGCTTAACTCCAGCCACGGCTACCAAGCCATGAATTGGCATGAGTTCGCGCCGCGCGTCGGTGTAGCCTATCAACTTGGCGATAAGACCGTAATCCGTGCAGGCTATGGTTGGACCTATTCGCTCGGAACCTTTGGATCCAACTTCGGCCACAACGTGACGCAGAATCCTCCGGTATTGGTCAACCAGTCATTAACTCCGCAAGGGAATTGCGGAAACAACTTCTGCGACGTTTTCACGTTGAGCCAAGGGCCTCCGGTATACGTACCTCAGACGCCCAACGCGAACGGCACTATCACGCCGCCCAGCACGGGAGTTTATCTGAAGACCAGGCCGGGTATTTTCACAATGCCGGTTGCCTACGCCTATAACTTGACGATTCAGCGGCAGTTGAGCAGCAAAATCACTGTTTCCGGCGGCTACGTTGGCAACTCGACGCGGCACTCCTCGCTGGGAACGGGCAATGATTACGACGAGAATCCAGTACTTTTTCGTCCCCGGATACACGGGGAATCAAAATCTGCTGCGGCCATTCGATGGTTTGTATGGTCCCAGATATAACTACGGATGGGCCGAAGGCGTAGACTGCTATTGCAACGACGCCAATAGCCAGTACAACTCCTTCCAAGCCATCTTCGCCGTAAAGAACCTGGCAGGTTACACTCTCCAGGGGAACTACACGTACCAGGTTGAGAAGGGTGACGGCTACGGTCCGGCCTCTAACTACACGTTCCTCTACGATCGGCCTCTTGGATACGGGAATTCCAACATCATGCCGCACCAGCAGTGGGTGTTGGTCAATAACTATGACATTCCCTTCGGTAAGGGCCGGAAGTATCGGCGCTAACTCGAACCGGTTCGTCGACGGTGTTCTCGGCGGCTGGAACGTCAGCGGAATTTTCACCTACTACAGCGGCATTCCGTTCATGCCGAATATCGGAACCTACCCGGCAAATTCCGGCCAGCCGTACACCGGGCCGAACCAAGTGCCCAATGTGGGAACTGGAAGCCCGTATGTGGCCAATCCGAACCGCAATCAATGGATTGTCGGCGGCTTTGGCGGGGCCTTCGCTACTGCCCGCCCCCGGTACTTTCGGCAACTACCCGATCAACAACCTATACGGTCCTCAGTTCGTGAACCTGGATGCTTCCCTGATGAAGCAATTCTCCTTCACCGAACGAATTAAGTTCATGCTGCGTCTGGATTCAACCAATGCGCTGAATCATACGAATCTCAACACGCCGAACAATGACATCACCAGCGGATCGGTGGGTCAGATCACCAATATCGCCTTCAACGGTAATGGCGGCGGCATGCGCAAGCTGCAGTATTCCGGAACGTTTAGCTGGTAAATCGGCTCCGCGAAGCAACGAAGCACAAGGCCGGCAGGGCGCAAGCTCTGCCGGTTTTCTTTTAGCCCGGCAGCCAAGCGGTGCTTGGTCAACACTGGCGAGTAACCGCCGCTCGCTTTAGCGCAAAGTCTCCGCGTAGTGCGTTGCCGGGCGATTACTTAGGAGCCGATCCCTTTTCCTTCAACTACCGTGACGACGCGATTGGCTTTCACGCCGGCGATTTTATCGATCTGGCCGCTGGGCCAATGGATCTCTAGATCGACTTTCGTCGCTTTCGCGATTCCGAAATGCACGCGTAGATCGCTCTGCGAGATATAGCTTCCGCCGCTGCGGACTTCGTCCATCTGCCGGTGCTCCCCTTCCGGCTTGCAATAGATGCGCGCGCCAATTCCCGACCGGTTTGATTTAGTTCCGATGGTCTTCACCTTAATCCAGTTATTCTTGAGCGTGCTGTCACAGCGGAGCAATTGAGGTACGTCGTTAACGCAATTCACGACCACATCGAGATCACCGTCATTGTCGAAATCTCCGATGGCGCATCCGCGCGCCGGAACCATTTCCAAAATGCCGGGGCCGGCATCCAGCGAAACGTCTTCGAACTTGCCATTGCCCAGATTGTGGTAGAGAACCTTTCGTTCGCGGTAACCGGACTCGCTCGCCTTCTCCCGGACCTCCGGGTAAACGTGCCCGTTGCAGGTAAGAATATCGGGCCAGCCGTCGTTATCGAAATCCAAGAAAGAAGCGCCCCAACCGAGAAACCGGGTGTTCCGGCCCAGCCCGGCCTGGAAGGTCATATCTTCGAAGTTGCCGTTGCCAAGATTGCGATAGAGGCTGGAAGTATCGCCCGCGAAATTGGTTTTGAAGATCGCCAGCTTGCCGTCGCCGTAGACGTCCGCGGCCGACACCCCCATGCCGGCTTGTGTTTTGCCGTCCGCCCCAAACGCCACTCCCGCTTCCATTCCAGATGTCGGTAAACGTGCCGTCGTGATTGTTGCGGAATAAAGCGGAGGGAGCCGAATCGTCCGCAACGTAAATGTCGGGCCAGCCATCGTTGTCGAAGTCGCCCACCAGCACGCCGAGCCCGTACGTCCCCTGCTTTTTCCAGATGCCGGCTTTTTCGGATACATCGGTAAAGGTGCCATCGCCGTTGTTGTGGAACAGGACATCCTTGCCGCCTTCGAGGCCTGGCGGCCCACAGGCTACGACCAGCCCTTCATATAGACACGGGCCACTCTCCGGCAAGGGCGCGGTTTTCGGATCGAAATCGATGTAATTGGCGACGTAAAGATCCAGGTGGCCGTCGCGGTCGTAATCGAGAAAGGCGCAACCGGTGTTCCAGCGCTTGAGACCCGTCTTAGTTTGGGTCGTGACGCCCGCCTTTGAAGCAACGTCGGTAAACGTTCCATTCCCGTTGTTGTGGTAGAGCGCGCAATCTCCCCAATACGTCACGAAAAGATCGTCATGGCCATCGTTGTCGTAATCGCCGGCGCACACGCCTTGACCCCATCCCGTGCGCGCCAGCCCGGCCTTTAGCGTGACATCGGTGAAGGTTCCGTCGCGATTGTTTTTGTAGAGGCGGCTGATCGGCTCGGAGCCTTTCGGAAAGGTCGTATCGAAGCGCGTTCCATTGACGAAAAATATGTCGAGCCAGCCGTCGTTATCGTAATCGAAAAATGCCACTCCACAGCCGGTGGTCTCGAGCAAATATTTGTTGCGCTGCTCAGCGCCGAAGATAGTCTTGGCATTCAGGCCGGCTTGCCGGGCAACGTTCACGAATTGCACGCCGAGCGGCACTCCAGCTAATAGTTGGTCGAACGAAAAGACGGGCAACGTTGCACACAGCGACTTCACGAAGGATCGGCGGGAGGCCATAGAGTCTAATGCGCAGAGGAAGGGAGGGCCTTTGGCATTGTTCCGCCGCGCATACCCTGGTCAAGCGTATTTGCCAACTGCGATTCCTTTTCACGCTTCAAACGCGCGCCGGTCGCGAAGGCTTCTTCGCTGCCCTGCTTATCGCCTTTAATTCTCAGAATCTGACCCAGCGTGTTGTACGGGCCAGGCGTGCTGGGGTCGAGCCGTATGGCTTCCTTTAACTCCGGAATCGCTCCGTCCAGATCCCCACTCTGCTTCAAAACGATTCCAAGCATGTAATGCGCCTCGGCATACTCGGGACGAATCTGTAATGGCGGCGCGCATCTGTTCCATCGTCGCCGGAAACTCACCCAACTGCCAATCCGTAATGCCCAATGTGTAGCGCGCTTCCGGTAGCGACGGATCCAGGCGGATCGCCTCCTTAAACTCTTTTTGAGCCGCTTCAATTTGGTCTTGCATCTTGAGCGCAATCCCCAAGTCGTAATGTGCTCCCGCCGAATTAGGATCTGTCAAGGAGGCTTCCCGGTAAGCCTTTTCGGCTTTCGCGAATTCGCCTTCTTTGAGGTAGCCGTATCCGATATTCATCTCGGCAGTGATGTTGGCAGGATCGGCGAGCGAGAACCTTTTGGGACTCCTCGATTCCACGATCGGGCTGGCGAGTTTCGATCAGCATGTACGCATAGTCGTTCCGTGCGTTGACATTATTAGGATCCAGCGTCACGGCCCGGCCAAACGCTTCGACGGCGCCAGCCAGATCGCCTTTCATCTGCAATGCATGACCCAGTTCATTCCACGCTCCCGTGTTGGAGCTGTCGAGGGAAACTGCTTGCTTCAATTCCACCAGCGCTTGATCATAGTTGCCGGCCGCGAAATAGGCAGAGCCCAAACGGTAGCGGTAATCGAAAACGGCTGGCGAAAGCTGTGCCGCCGCCTGCAATTCCGGCAGCCCTCGATCATGATCGTTAGCAAGGAACCAAGCGACGCCAAGATGATAGTGGGCCGCTGCGTAGCGGGAGTCCAATGAAATGGATTTTTGGAAATGTTCGATGGCCTGGCTGTGCTGGCCCAGCACGGCGAGCAAAAAACCTATTTTGTCTTCCGATTCGGCGGATTGAGGCGTCAGCTCGGCAGCTTTCGAGAGCGCCGCGAGGGCCTCTTGTGTTTTGCCGCTCCGAATCAGTTCCTCGGCCTGAGCGGCGGCCTCCATCGGTGTATCGGCCTCAAGCAGCGCGCACGCCAGCAAACAAAGACAAACCGCCTTCAGCAATCAACAGCCATTATATGGAAGACGCGTAGCGATCAAAGTGTCCGGACCATATGGTCCGGGCAGGTGAGTTGTATTTGGGCTAGCAACCGCTCCGGTAGGTCCAGTCCGTGTTTCGCGAGGAACGGAACAATCGAGTAAAACCTTTCCTGCAGATGACGGTGTGGATGCACCAGGTTCATCAGATAGGCTGCATCCTGGGACGCCTGCTCATCTCTCCGCATCGTCTCTCGCGCGGTCTTTTGTTCCAGCTTTGCGAGCTGATACAGCATCTTGGACCCGCTCTTTTTTGCCGCAGCCTCCAACGTGGGGTCGAAATCTTTCAAACTGGTTTGCAGAGTTGCCACCGACGACGAGATGTGGGACCGGAGTGACGCAAACTTCTCCTCGATGCCAGCCGGTACAAGCTTCGCGGCCATGCGGCTTTTCACCTTCTCCTGATAATCGAGCAGATCGGGAACGCGCAGCCCATAGCGGTCCAGCAACTTGGTCGCCCGCGCGTCCAGCAGAGTGAAGCTGTTGCGTGGGAAGATCACCGGCATACGGCCCAGAAGCTTCTCATAAAGTACTTGGCTCTGAGCCAGGTAAGCAATCTCGGAGGGGCCGCCGATATAGCTGGCGGTCGGTAGCAGGTAATCCTGCATCACAGGCCGTAGCAGGGCGTTGGGCGAGATCTGATTCGCAATTTCCTGCAGTTCAGTGACGTCGTAGGAGCGATCTCGCGTGACGAATCGGCCGTCTGTCCAGCGGATCGCGCTGCGCTTGTGTTGACCGATTAGAAACAGCAATGACGCGTCCGGGTCCACCAGAACTTGCGCGTGATACCCTGCTTCAACCAGTTCCTTGTCACGGTCCCGCAAAGCCGCAATAAGATCGGGAACGGAGCCGATGGCCTGGCTCATGAAGTCCGCGGCGATCTCACGAATCTCCGGCGCTAGCGGATCTAGGTACAGCAGCCCGAATTTTTGCAGAATATCTTGCAAGAGCGAACGAAAAGCGGCGCCGAGTGTAACACCGGGGCGATATGCTGCTTCGATCTTTTCGAGCACGGCATCCGAAAAGGGCAGCTCACCCAAGGCGTCGCGCAATTCCGAAATCGGAAGTTCACTGAGTTCGACATCACCGACCGGACCGCCGTTGGTAATCGTGCTGGTTAGCGCAAGTTTCGTGGGATTGGCATTCTGATCGAAAACCCAGGCGTGATCCACTTCAGCCAGATCGTGGTCTTCCGTCGCGAGCCAAAATACCGGAACGGCTGGAGTGCCTTGTTCGCTCAGATGCTCGGCCAGCTTCACCGCTGTCAGCGCTTTGAAGATCGTGTAGGCTGGTCCGGAGAAGAGTCCCACCTGTTGGCCAGTAACGATGGCCACGGTACCGGGTTCAGCTAACCGCGAAAGAGCCGCCGAATCGCCATTCTGCCGGCGCAAGGCGTTTACCAGCCGCGCACGGCGCTCGGCGGGGTAGTCCATCGTGCGCGCGGAACGGTTCAGCGCCTCTATATCGGTGAAGTGACAGGCGTAGAATTTGCGTACTCTATCAAAGTGGTAGAGATAGTCGCTAAACAGCTTACTCGTGCCGGGAATCAGGCTTTGCTGGACACACGAAGACTCCATAGCTGAATGCGCAGTTAGCAGATGACAGCCCGCACGTTAAAGTTACCAGAGTTTGCCGCTCAGGGTACGAGAATGGGAGGAGAACCATGGACGAACAAGAATTCAAGACCCGAGCCGACGTGGCGTTAACCTCTCTTTACAAAAAGCTGTCAGCCGCTTCGGAAGATTACGAATTCGAGCCGGACTTCAATTCAGGCGCGCTCGGGATCGAATTCGAAGAGCCCAAAGCGAAGTTCGTGATCAGTCCGAACACGCCCGTCCGTCAAATTTGGGTTTCCGCGCACTCGAAGAGTTTTAAGCTCGATTGGGATGGCGCGAAGCAAGCCTTCGTGCTGCCGGAGACCCAGCAGACGCTAGACGAGCTGATCGGGTCGGCGATTGGACAGCAGGTCGGTGAAGAGGTCACCCTGTAATTTCGTGGCTGGCGTTTACATCTCTTATCCGTTTTGCACGCAGAAGTGTAGCTTCTGCAACTTCGCCTCCGGCGTATCTTCGCTGGAGACGAGGGCCCGCTATCACGGCGTTCTCCTGAAAGAGCTTCGAGAGCACCGGTGGGATTGGAAACCCGAGACCGTTTACTTCGGAGGCGGAACGCCCAGCCTCATGCCGCTTGAGGCGCTGACTGACATGATGAGCGCAATCCCAGCGCAAAACCTCACGGAGGTGACACTCGAGTGCGCGCCAGGAACACTCGTTCAAGAGAATCTGAACACCTGGAAAGAGTGCGGCGTGAACCGCGTTAGTCTGGGCGTTCAATCGTTCGTAACAGGGGAACTCCGTCAAACGGGCCGCCGCCATACTGCCGAAATTGTGAAGTCCGATATCGAACTGTTACGGGCCTCCGGAATTTCAAATATAAATGTAGATCTGATCGCCGGATTGCCCGAGCAAACATGGGAATCCTGGGAGTATACACTCGATTGGATCGAACGGCTCCAGCCGCCGCACGTGTCGGTTTATATTTTTGAAGTGGATGACGACAGCCGCCTGGGTAAGGAAGTACTGCTTGGCGGCGGACGTTACGGAGCGCATCGCGTGCCGAGCGACGATCTTACCGCTGAACTTTACGAACGAGCCGTCGTCCGGCTCAGCCGCCTGGGATTAGCGCGTTACGAGATTTCAAATTTCGCCCGCGCCGGATTCGAGTCGCGACACAATCTGAAGTATTGGCAATTGGAGCCTTACATCGGCTTTGGCCTCGACGCGCACTCCTTCAACGGAAGCATCGCTGGAGCAATCCCGACCAGCTCGAAAAGTATTTTGCGCAGCAGCAGGGTGGGGCTTCGCGGCCGCGCGAGTTTGCTGAAACCGATCCAGCCGAGGAGCACTTCTTTGTCGGATTGCGTCTGATGCGCGGCATCGAACCGGCGCCTGAAGAGTGGCGCCGTTTCGCCGCGCCTATCAAAAAGCATCTTGATACGGGAATGCTCGAGCGAGTTGGCGATCGCTTACGCCTTTCCAGCCGCGCAGTCCTTCTCTCCAACGAAGTTTTTCAGGAGTTTGTCAATGTCTGAGCAGCGCGGCGCAGCTTCGCATAAACAATGCATCGACCTTCGTAGCGATACCGTCACCAAACCAAGCGATAAGATGCGCGCTGCGATGGCCAGTGCCGAGGTGGGCGATGACGTTTATGGCGAAGACCCCACGGTGAATCGCCTGGAAGAACGCGCGGCTCAAATCTTTGGCAAGGAAGCTGGGCTATTCGTCCCCACCGGCACGATGGGGAACACCATCGCGGTCAAGCTGCATACGAATCACGGAGAAGAGGTGATCAGCGCGGCGCGCTCGCACCTTACCGACATGGAACTGTCCATGATGGCGTGGTTCTCCGGGTGCTTGGCTCGAATCATTCCCACCGAAGACGGCATCTTGAGCTGGAGCCAAATCGCAAGCGTGCTGCGGCCGAAGACTCCGCACAATTCCCCCACTAGCCTCATCTCGCTCGAGAATACGCATAACATGGCGGGCGGGACAGTATATCCCCTGGAAACAATCGACGAGATCTGCACAGAAGCGCACAATCGCGGCTTGAAGGTGCATATAGACGGCGCCCGAATCTTCAATGCCTCAGTAGCGACACATACGCCCGTTTCTCGAATAGCCCGCGACGCGGATTCCGTGATGTTCTGCCTCTCCAAAGGATTGGGCGCTCCGGTCGGTTCCATGCTGGTCGGCGAAAAGGAAGCGATTGAACAAGCCCGCTTATACCGTAAACGGCTGGGTGGCGGAATGCGCCAGGCTGGTGTCCTTGCCGCGGCGGGATTGATCGCATTAGAGGAGTCGCCGGCGCAGTTGCATCGCGATCATCAAAATGCCCAGTATCTGGCGAAACGATTGGCGGAGGCGCCCGGCATCGGGATCGACCCCTCGCGCGTGCAGACGAACATCGTGGTTTTCGATATTGCAGAGCTGGAAATCTCGACCGGCGAATTCAGCAAGGAATTGAAAGCGCGAGGCGTGCTGGCCAACGGCATCAGCGCAACTCAGATGCGCATCGTCACGCATCGGGACGTGGGGCGCGAGGACTGCGAACGCGCCGCCGATCTCATCGTTGAAGTTGCTTCCCGAAAGGGTGCAGCAACCGTCGCCGTCTGATACTATCTTTCGGTGCTCATTCTCTCGGCCGTTCTGGCCATTTTCGTCTACGGACTGATAGCTCCTATCTTGGGAGCGCTGCTGCCGACCTATGGATTGACTGCCGGGCAACAAGGCACACTCGCCATGGTCCAGGCCCTGGGCTTGGTAGTTGCGTCTCTCGCCGCCGGCCCTGTCATCGACCTTAAAGGCAATAAATCGGGCCTGGTACTGGGGTTGGCTTTGATCGTCGCCTCCTTAGCGGCAGCTCCGAATGCGGGCGGCTATGGCGGCCTGCTCTTCGTTTACTTCGTGCTGGGCGTGGGCGGCGGAATTGTGGTGACCGGCGCCAACGCTCTGATGGGGGCCGTGGATCCGGGGCGGCGCGGCTCCGCTCTGAATTTTCTAAATCTCTTCTTTGGACTCGGCGGCATCGTTACGACATTCGTGGCGAGCGAACAAATCAACCCCGCAACTCTGTGTTATTCCATTGCCGGACTTACGGCAATCGCGCTGATCGTGAATATCGCGACCAAAATGCCGTCGCCTTCCGGAGAATCGAGTTTCCGCCTCAACGAAGTACCTATGCTGCTATCCCGGCCCGCTCTGATCATCCTTTCTTTGTTCTTGTTCCTCTATGTGGCGTGCGAAGTGGGTGTTTGGAATTGGCTGAAACAGTATCTCGTCACTGTCGGCTTTGACGCTGCTGCGGCCGGCCGCGTTGTCAGCTATGGATTCGCATTCGGAATCCTGGTCGGACGCGTGGTGGTCTCACGGGTGTTGATCAAGGTTCCCGCGCTCACCGTGACGCTGGTGGCTTCCATCCTCATGGCCATTACCACCTTCACAATGTTGCAGGTGCATTCGAACGCCGCGATTACTTTGGCTGTCTTCTGCGCTGGCCTTAGCATGGCGCCGGTGTTTCCTACCACTCTGGCGCTTGCCCAAGATGCTTTCCCCAGAGGAACGGCAACCGCCCTGGGCATCGTAATCACCTGCGGCTGGATAGGGCTGGTGGTGAGTTCGCCCATTATCGGGGCGTTAGCCGAAGGCGATCAGTATCACCGCGCACTGTTCCTGATCCCGGCTTCCTCGCTTTTGATGGTACTGGTGAACTTGGTACTTCGTCCCGTGTTGCGGCGTCCCGCAGTGGTATAGCATTTAGTCTGCATCTGGTATAGACTCGTACAAATTACGGCCTTAGCCGGGAAGGTGGTTCATGGCATTTTGTCCAAATTGTGGGGCGCAGTTCACGGGTACTTTTTGCCCTAATTGTGGAACCCAGGTTACAGGAGCGGGAAGCGCTCCAGGAGCAGCATCGACCGCAGGACCAGGCATGGGCGCCGGCGCCGGTTATACTGCTCCGCCTCCGCCAATCGCTCAAGCCCCAGGGCTGACAAACAACGTGGCCAGCGCGCTCTGTTACCTATTCGGCTTGATCACGGGGATCATTTTCCTGGTCATCGCTCCATACAACCAGAGCAAGACCGTGCGCTTTCACGCCTTCCAATCGATTTTTGGGAGTATTGCCGTGATTATCATTTCTATCGTGCTGGCGATTTTCATCGGCATCCTGGTAACCGTGACGCATATCTGGTCGCTTGTCTTTGTCTATCGCTTGTACGATCTGCTGATCTTCGTCGTGTGGCTCTATATGATGTACACGGCTTACACGAACAAGAAAATCAAGTTACCAATCATCGGCGACCTCGCTGAAAAACAAGCATAGACGGAACCTTCAGCGGCTCCGGCACATACTAGAGTTGTGAAGTATTGCTGCGCCTTGGCGCTTGCGGTGTGCCTTCTCGCGCGCGCCGAGGATATAACTCCGCGTATAGGTTCCATCGAGATCTACGGCGCGCGGAAAATCTCGCTCCAGAAGATAAAATCGGCGGTAGGCGCCAAAGAGGGCGATCCCTTGCCCTCGCGCGAAGATGTCGAAGATCGGATCGACAAAATTCCTGGCGTTCTCGCCTCGCGCGTCGAAGCCGCGTGCTGCCAGCAACGCAGTATGATCCTCTACATCGGCGTACAAGAGCGGGACGCGCCGCATTTCGAATTCCATCCCACCCCCACGGGCGACGTTAGCCTGCCGCCGGAGCTTGTCGCCAACTATCGCGCATTCCTGGATTCGGTAGCCGAAAGTATTCGCGGGCGCAACGCGGATGAAGATCTCACCAACGGCTATTCCCTGATGGCCGATCCGGAATGCCGCCAGTTGCAGCAAGGGTTCATTCCTTTCGCCGAGCACGATTTGCCGCTGATCGATCGCGTGCTGCGCGAATCGGCCGATAGCGAACAGCGCACCATTGCCGCCTACCTGCTGCAATACGCGCCGCGCGGGCCAAGAACTTCGAAGGTGATCGTCGATGGATTGCAATATGCCCTTCAGGACCAGGAGGACACGGTTCGAGAAAGCGCCATGCGAGCTTTTCAGGCCGTCGCGGTAGGGGCCACGCTGCACCCCGAACAGCAAATTCATATCGAACCCACGTGGTTTGTCGAGCTTCTGAACTCCGTCGTCTGGTCTGACCGCCGCGGCGCCACTTTAGCGCTTGTCGATTTGACCCAGAAGCGGGATCCCGATACGCTGGCACTGCTGCGCGATCGCGCCCTTCCTTCTGTTATCGAAATGGCCCGCTGGCATGATCTGCAGCATGCGCTCCCGGCGTTTATTCTTGCCGGGCGGCTTGCTGGTTTAGGAGAAAAGGAAATTCAGGACGCTTGGGTAAGCGGTGACCGGGAGCCGGTTCTCCAGGAAGCGCTTCACCCGAACAAAAAAACTCGTCACGAGCCGAAGAAACAGACCTAAGCTTGCTGGTAGCAGCTATCCGATTCCATTGGAAGGCAGCGAAGGTGTTGCAGGGGGCGTTATCGCGCTGACAGGCTCCGTGTGAAGGCTTTGTTCATCCGTCGTAAGCCGCGTTCCGCATTCGCAGCAATCGCTACAACGGTGGCAGCGTTCGCATAAGTGATTCGCGCACGTGTCTTTGGTACAAAACACACAGATTTCATGTGAGCTTTCAGCGCAGATCGAACACGTGAACGTAGGTACTTCCATCAGTATTTCTTGGTCCTTCTAGTGGAAGGGGCCGGTTCTCTGCTGATGATACCGCGGCAACGCTGCGCCTCCTCATCGGCGATCTTGAAATTCTGCTCCGTGCTGGTAGCCAAATCGCGAATGTAGTCGCGAAAACGCTCGCGATCGTTGAAATTGTGAGCGATCAGCGCATTCAGCTTGTCCGCCGTTGCGCGATTTGCGTATCTCTGCGCCCCCTCCTGGAGCGAACGGGTGGTAACTTCCAGAGCTTCCAGCCGGAAATATGTATCCAGGGCGAGCGATAAACTTTCTGTCTTCTGATTCAATTGGCGCGTGACATAGTTCACGTCATTCAACTGGCGCTGAGCCGTCTGCCATTGAATGATGTACGTGCTGGGAGCGCCCTTCTGGTCGTACCATTGCTGAGGGTTCATCTGTGCCAGCAGCGGCTGTAATTGCTGGTCGTCATTAGTGATGTTGGTCAGAATCTTGCGAACGTCCCAGGGTGTTTCCAGTCCCGCCTCGGCCTGGGCCTGTTGGTTGCTCAGCGCTGAAGGTGGCCGCGGATTCGTTTGCGTCGCGGCCGGCGCAGGCTGCTTTGTTTGCTGAATACCGAGAGCGATAATGCCGGTACACGCTAGCGCGGCCAAAAAGCTGATGATCAACAGGCGCCGCCCTTTGAGAGCCATCGCCTTCATTGTAGCGGCGGGTACTGCTATTCCCTGAGACCTTAAAAGCTTTGCCTCAAAAACTCTGCAATGAGCGGTGCGGTGCCGCTTCCGCCAGAAATTTGCTGCCCTCGATCGGCTCGGCGTTGTGGCTGCCCGAATGGCCCAGCGTAAGGGCTGACCAGATCCTTACCGTATGCCGGTAAAGCGAGCCACGCTCGACCCGGTGCGAGATGGGCTGATCCTCCTGCACCAGGATGGCGTCGACGGCCTTCACCAGCACCGGTTCGTTTCGCGGCAGGAGCGTGTGTTGAACGCGAACTTCGCCCTCCATCACATCGATTCGCACCGTCGCATCCTCGTCTATCGCCAGCGCGATGGTCGCAGGCTGGCGTGTGCTAATAATTGCTACCGGGCAGAAGATTCGTTGTTGCATTTGGCCGCTGGCCGGTTGCAGGTGAATGCGCACCCGTCCCCCCAGCACATCCAGCAGATCGCCGGCGCTGGCCGCATTTTGCCGGAAGATCACGCGCGAGTTACTGTAGATGTCGAAATTGCTTCCGCCCGCCACTTCGAAGTGCGCATAGCCGTCCGCGCCCGTCGTGATCGTTTGCTGAATGGGCACTCTCTCGCCATTGCTGACGGCCCAGGGCTGTTCGTCGCGGATGCGCGTAACTTGACCGCTGACCGCGGTTGCATGCGCGTCATAAGTCTGCATCGCCGACCAGTCGACCGAAGAATTCTGGCCGTATACTGCCACAGCCGCAATGATTCCAATCCACACTGCACAGGAAAGTGTTCGCACGCGGCCCTCCCATGATCGATTCGCGATGATCGATTCAGATGATCGATTCGGCAATTCAATTGTTCCACAACTGGTGTGGCGCCTTGCACGCCTGCTAATTGGAATGTTTCGAGTTCAGCTTCTTGGTGTAGCCCGTGCGTTGCCGCTCCTGAATTGCCTCAGCCATCTGCTGTTCCTTCAGCGCTTCCGCGCCTTGTCCTATCTTTCGAAGCGCCATTCCGAGTGCGTAATGTGCCTGGATGTAGTCAGGATCCAACTCTAGGGCCTTACGCAACGCTGCAATCGCCTGGTTGGGCTGATTCAGCGCAAGTTTAGCCTTACCCAACCCGAATAGGGCCTCCTTGTATCTGGGATTCGCGGCTACTGCCGCTGCGAAGTGCGGCGCTGCTTCACCTGCCTCGTTTTGCTTCAGCAGGATTTCACCAAGCACGCAGTTTGAAACTGGATCCGTCGGGTAATTCTTCAACTCAGCCTCGAGTTCTGAGGCGGCCGAATCCAGCTTCCCTTCCTTCCAATAAATTTGTCCAAGCCCCGAGTGAACTCCCGGATAACGCGGGTCTACTTTTCGTGCCGCCTCGTACTCAGCGCGTGCTTCCTCATCGCGCGACATCTTGTCATACGCCATACCCATGAAGACGTGCGCCTCCGGTGAGTTCGGATTCACAGCCATGATGCGGCCGAACACGCCCGTCGCGTTTTTGTAGTCTTCAGCGCGCATGTACGCCTTGCCTAGCATGTCGAGAGTTGTCAAATCAGTGGGGTTTAGCTTACTGGCACGCTCCAGATACTGGGCCGACTCGGGATAGCGATCCAGCGCGAACAAAGTCAGGCCAGCCAGGTCCAGCGTCTGGAAATCGGGTTCCCTGGAAGTTAAGTCTCGCAGCAACGGCCATGCCTTCTCATATTCTTGAATCCGGAAATAAGCAATGGCAAGATTTCTGCTGGTGATTTCGTCGGCAGGTTTGATCTTCAGCGCGCGCTCATAGAAGCTGATAGCTTCCGTCTGCTTGCCTTCGCGCAGCAGAGCGATGGCTAAGTTGTTCAGGACTTCAACCGAATCGGGCGCGGCGGCTAACGCTTGGCGAAACGCTCTTTCGGCGGCGGCATTGTTCCCGCTCTGCAGCGCCTGCGAACCTTCAACGAGCAGTGCGCGCAAATCTTGTCCGCGCGCGTTCAGCGGAGCGGTAAGAACGACCGTGAAAAGAAGAAGGCACGCCGCTGGCCACAACGTGCCCCTAAGAATGAACTTGCCGATCAACTACTAGAAATACAACTTCATGCCGAGCTGAATCGTGCGCGGATTGTGCGCGCTGGTCAGCTTGCCGAATGTAGACGGCGTATCTACGTTAAGTCCAAGACCATTGAAATTCGTATGGTTGAACGCATTGAAGAATTCGCCGCGAAACTGCAAGCTTGCGCGTTCGCCGAACTTGAAATTCCGGATACCTGCCATATCCCAGTTTTCGATGCCTGGTGACAACAAAATACCGCGGCCGGCAGTACCGAAGTGACCGATGGCATCCGTGAACCCAGCGGTGTTGAAGTACGCGAACCGGGTGCCCGGACCACTTATCGAGGCGCCGCTAAGATCCGCGCGCGGCGGAACGGTACTGGGGTCGATTCCAATTCCACCCGGGAATACCCCTGGGGTTCCAGCGGCGTAGTCGAAAGAGTTGAACGGATCGTTATTTTGTCTGATGGTCTGAGATTGTCCGGATTCGAGCGTCGTGATTCCAGACCATTCCCAGCCACCTAGAATGTGCCCAACCACGCCCTTCTGACCCTTGAAGAACGGCAGGTCGTATACATAGTTCGCAATGAAAACCTGGGGTGTGTTGATGGAGGGTGGCCCGTAATCGAGCCCGTAGTTGTAACTATCCGCATCCGCCGTGCTGCGATCGGCCGCACTGTTAGCTAGGTTCTTGGACCACGTGTAGGCGACGCCCAGCGTTAAGCCCTCCGACACCCTCCGATTCAATGCAACCTGCAAAGAATTGTAGTTGCTGCCAAAAACCGGCGCCCTCTCGGTTATGGTGCTGTACCCCAGATAGGGCCGCAATGCATTTAACGACACGTTTGGGTTCGCCACGCGAGTTGCTACCGGAACCTGGTTGATGTCAACATCTCCCAGCAGATGCCTTCCTAAAGTGGCGACGTACGCAACCTGGAGCACCGTATTCGGGAGTACCTGCTGCTCCACAGAGAAATTGTAATCCTGATACGAGGGAACCTTAAATGTCGGAGTTCCCGTACCCGTCAATTTGGCCGGACCCAGCCGTGCCGCCGCTGTCCCCGCCGACGGATTATCAAAACTCGTGTTCGTTATGTTCACTTGCTGAACGCGAGGAGGATCGTTGAAAGCATTCTGCTCCCAGATGCCGTTCAAAGTGCGGTCGTAATAGACGCCGTAGCCGCCGCGGATCGCTGTCTTGCCGGTACCGAAAACATCCCACGCAAATCCAAAGCGCGGGCCAAAGTTGTTGTTAGAGTTTGGATTGACAATAGATCCATAGGGTGAGCACGCCGCGTTGGAAACTAGCTTTTGAGCGTTCGTGCAGGCAGTACCCGCCGGGAAGATAAGCCCGTTAACGTAATTCGCTGCCGTGAGCGTTTGACCGGGAAGGAAGTTTCCGCCCGATAGACGTGCCACTCGGATCGATGGCCGGAACTGCCGCGCGGTTGAATAACGCCGGATCGAAATTAACGAGTGTGTTGTTCGAATCCGAAGGTGACTGGGAAATAGCTATAGCGCAACCCTAGATTTACGGTGAGTCTCGGTGTGACTTTCCAGTCGTCCTGCACATAGCCTTCCAAGTTGAAGTAGTTCAGATTGGGAATCGTGTCTGGATACGACATGCGAAAAAGAGGAGGCGTTGCCCAGCAGGAAATTCGCGAACGCGGGATTGCCGAATAGAGTTGAAAACGCAAAGGCCCCGCTGCCAACGGGACCGTTCTCCGTCTTCCGCATCCACTGAACCGTCACTCCGGCGCGAAGAGTGTGGTTGCCTATTACTTTTGAGAAGTTGTCGTAGACGTTCTTGTCGATGTTTCGTTCAAAATAAGGTGCGCTGGGTCCCGCGACAGAAGAAATGTTCGAGATGGTAGCAGTTGGAATACGGCCATAAGGGTCTACAAAAGGAAGTCCGCCTCCCACAGCGGCAAAGAAGGCGGGCGAATTGTTGATCCCGGTAAGATTGCTGTTGATCGCGCCCCACGAATAGTTGAAGGCGGCTTCGTTCACGACCGTCGGCGAGATCGCCCAGCTCATGTTAGCGACAATGTTCCTGCCCGGAGCATTCGTCGCCGTGGAAAATACGCCCGGAAGCGGACTACTGGCAAACAGCCCTCCCGGCTCAGTGGTCGGAACTTGGTCCTGGATGAAACGGCCGAAGAGATGAACTTTATCGGTGATGTTCTGATCCAGCCGGATAAGATCCTGCCGGTAATTCTGTTTCGCTACGTAGTTGTTGATGAATTGCGTGCCGCCTCCCGCGTTGGCTGGGAATTTGGAATAGATATTACTGATGTACGCTGCCGCTCTGCGGCTAATACAGGATGGCGTGATTTGCGAGGTATTGGTCGCTGCGTTATAAGTAACGCAACTGGCGGGGGCCAGCCCGGAACTCAATTTCCCGGCGAATGTACCGGCCAATTGGGCCGCGGTCGGCACCAATGCTGTGTTCGTGCTCGGATTGCCTGTCTTGCGCCATTCTTCCGACCAGAAAAAGAAGGTCTTCGATTCGCTCTTCTTATAAAGCCGGGGGATGAAGAGCGGTCCGCCAATCGTGAATCCGTAGTCGTTGTAACGCAGCGGAGGCTTCTTCGCGCCCACTAAATTGCTGAAAAACGAATTGGCGTTAAACACGTCATTCCGCACAAACTCGTAAGCATCGCCGTGGTACTGGCTGGTGCCGGACTTTGTACCCACTAGCACCTGCCCGCCGCCGCTGCGGCCGTACTCGGCGTCGTAGTTGCTTCGCCCCAAAGTAAATTCCTGGATGGCGTCGACGCTCGGCACGTTCAGCAGCGTCCCATTAGAGCCGCTGTCGTTGATATCGGCTCCATCCACGGTCCAGTTATTTGCCGTGACCCGCGCGCCGTTCACCGATATCGTGGTCGCGTTGTTCAGTCCAAAACCGACTACGTCCGGCAGTTGGCTCGTTACGCCCGGCTGAAGAGTCACAAGCTGTTCGAAGTTCCGGTTGTTCAATTGCAACTCCCGCACTTGCGTCCCCGAAATCGTGCCCATCTGGGCCGCGTTCGAGGTTTGCACCGGCGTCGTCGTTTCCGTGACGTTGACTGTCTCAGTTACCTGCCCAGGCTCCAATTGCACATCTAAGGAACGTTTTTGGGCGACATTAAGAATCACGTTGCTCGCCGTGAACGCTCGGAAACCCGTACTCTTGACCGTCACCGTGTACGGACCTGCGGGAAGATTTGTCACCGTGAAGTTCCCGCTGTTGTCCGACGTGACCGTCCTCAAGTCGGTATTCGTGTCATTGTTATGGACGGTAACCGTAGCTCCCTGAACGACAGCGCCGGTAGCATCGGTCACCGTGCCGGTGAGCGTTGCATACACTTCTTGTGCGGAACTGAGCGTGGCTAAGCCCAGCAAAGCAATTGCTGATAATGCAAATCCGACTAAACGCGTTCTCATGGACTACCTCCTTGAACATCCCGTTCGAGAGGTAGCGTTTCGGCGTTCCAGTACGACTGCTAAGGCCCTGAGTTTCGCAATGCGTCTAGAGACCGCTAAAAAGCAAACTGGAGACCAGAACCGAACCAACCCCTCACCAAGCAACATGAATAGCTATGAAGCTACTGTTGGTGATAGTAACTCACAATGCGCACGTGTGCAAGAGCGGAAACATAAGGATTACCTCAGATGGAACGTTCTGCGGGATAAGCGAATGCAAAAGGACTTCTCGCCGGAAGGGCGCGGCATGCCGCTAGTCGAGAAGTTCAAGGCGGATATCCGAATCAGGAGGGGATTAGATCAAACTACCTCAATATTCCGCGACTTTTTTGAGCGCGGCTTCGATTGTTGCAAGCGGCAACAGCAGAGATAAGGGCGAGTCCAGCAGCGGAACAGCGCCATAGCGGGCATACCATCCTGCCGCCCTTTCATTCTTGGCGTCAATGACCAGCACCACCCCGCCAACTTCCGCCGCCGCCAGCACGCAGCGTCGGCCCGCCGCAAGCAAGAGTTGTCCGCCAAGTCCCTGCCCTTGCAGCCTTCGATCCACCGCTAGGCGCGCCAAGCGGAAGCCCGGCACGTCATGGCGGGCCAGCCCGCGCCGTAGCATCTCCGGGGTCCGGCCATATTCAATCGAGGCGGGGCTCAGGCTGTAGAAACCGAGAATGGTCTCGTTGTCCCCATCGTCAATCGCAAGAAAGGTTTTCGCGCCGCCGAGTTCGTGGTTCTTGCGGGCGTAACGGCGCAAGAATTCATTCAGCGCTTTTTCGCCGCAGTCGAACGCTTCCCGGTCATGTTTCTTGCGAATCGGCTCTTCGTGCCAGGCCGTCACGATTTCCGCTTCGGCAACGCCCGAGCGGCTTTCAGCAGTTTTGCGTTCGGCGCAGGCGGATTCTCCAGCAGATCGAGAACCCGCAGACTATCCCTCCCGGAGAGCCGCACATGATCCGCCTCCTTGATTACGGCTTTGGCCGCAAGCACCGCGTGACGAATAACGAAGTCCGTCAAATCCGTGTGGTTCAGCGCCACCGCGCGCAAAAGCAGCGCTTTTTCCTCGGCCCGAATCCGCAAGGACATCCGGCTATTATCTTCAACCGCTATTCTCGGCATGGCCAGTGACTACATTATGTCATGTACACATTCAAGTAGTACCAAAGGCTCCACCCAGCATCTCGGCTTATCAACTCTTGCGTTTCTGAAACGCTTCCGCTTTTACTACCCCCGCGCCTTCGCGGATCGTGATCAAGTGATCGGCGGCGGCGCCAGCGACGCGCTCCGTCCCGCCGTTCGGCCAGCGAATCTCCAGGTCAACCTTCTCGATCGCGCCCAAGCCGAAATGCAGCCGCAGATCGTTCGCGGAATAGAAGCTCGCCTGGCTGAGCACTTCCTGGGCTTGCACTTTTCCCCCGTAGCGCGCCGTCACGCGGGCGCCGATCGCAGTGCGATTGGATTTCGTTCCGATCAGCTTCACCTTGATCCAGTGATTGTTGCCCGTGACGTCGTTCCGCAGCAGCGAGGGAGGCTCGTTCAGGTTCATGATCAGCACATCCATATCGCCATCGTTGTCGAAATCTCCGAAAGCGCATCCACGGCTGGCATGCTGGGCGGCGATTCCTGGGCCGGCTTGATCCAATAACTCCTCGAACTTTCCGTTTTTCAGATTTCGAAAGACGATGCGCGGGCTCTTGAAAGGGTAATTCGGAAGAGTTTTTTCTATCTCCGGATAAACGCTGCCCGTCACCCAAAACAGATCGGGATAGCCATCGTTGTCGGGATCGAACATCCCCGCTCCCCAGCTAATAAAGCGAGTCTCGACGCCCAGTCCAGCCGAGTTCGTTACGTCTTCGAAGTTGCCCTTCCCGTCATTCCGGTACAAAATCGCGGTGTCATCCGCAAAGTGAGTCTTGAGAATATCCAGGCTGCCATCCAGGTTGTAATCGCCAATCCCCAATCCCATGCCGGCCTGCTCCATGCCGTCTTCGTTCAGCGCCACGCCGCTTTCCAGACCCACGTCCGCGAATGTTCCGTCGTGATTGTTCTTGAAAAGAAAGCTCGGCGTCGAGTCGCAGGCGACATAAATATCCGGCCAGCCATCGTTATCGAAATCGGCCGCTACCGAAGTCATGCAGTAGCTGCCTTTCGCCTTGGCGACGCCGGAGGGAACACTTACGTCCGCGAAAGTGCCGTCACCATTATTGTGATAGAGCCAAACTCGTCCCGGCGGTAATCCCCGCGGACCGCAATTCACCGGGATGCCTTTCCAATTGCAGCTCGGGTTCTCGCCTGGCTTCGGTATCTTGTTGAGGTCGAAATCGAGATAGTTGGAAACGAACAGATCCAAGTGCCCGTCGCGGTCGTAATCGACGAAGGTGCATCCCGAGCCCCACCTGGTCCCGGCATGGAACAGGCCCGCTTTTTCGGTGACATCCGTGAAGGTCCCATCGCCATTGTTTCGATAAAGAACGTTTTGACCCCAGTACGTCACGAAGAGATCGTCGAAGCCGTCGTTGTTGTAATCGCCAACCGTCACCGCCGACGCCCATCCTGTCCGCTTCAGCCCCGCTTTTTCCGTGACATCGCTAAACGTTCCATCACGATTGTTGTGATACAGCCGGTTCGTGAAATCATCGGATGCCTGTTCCAGCCGAGTGCCGCTCAGCAGAAAAATATCAAGCCAGCCATCCTGGTCGTAATCGAAGAACGCGCATCCACAGCCGACCGTCTCCAGGATGTAAGTCTTGTGATCTGCCGGCCCATAAATCAGCGGAGCATGCAAACCGGCTTGCGCCGCCGATATCGGTGAAGCAGGCGTTAAACGGCAGCCCGGAAGGCTTGCCGCGCGGCTGCGGCTTTACGCCACGCGTGGAAACTCCCTGCGCCCACGCGCCGATCACCGGAGCTCCCATCAGCCCCAGCATCGTTCGCCTGGTCAGCCGCCGCTTCATTATGCCCGTGCTACCGCCGCGTTCTGAAATGTTCTGGAGATCAGGGCTTGTGCTTCTTCTTGCATGCTGCGCAAATGCTCTTTGCCCAGGAAACTCTCGGCGTAAATCTTATAGACGTTTTCTGTTCCGGACGGCCGCGCCGCGAACCAGCCGTTTTTGGTGACCACCTTCAGCCCGCCAATCGCTGCGCCATTGCCCGGCGCAGTGGTCAGCATCGCTTCGATCGGCTCGCCCGCAAGTTCCTTTGCGGAAACCTGCTCAGGCGAGAGCTTTGAGAGAATCGCCTTCTCATCCGGCGATGCCGGCGCGTCGATCCGCTCGTATACGGGCGCGCCGAATTTATCCGTCAGCTCGCGGTAACGCTCCCCGGGATTCTTCCCCGTTTTGGCGGTTATCTCGGCGGAAAGCAAACCCAAAATCAATCCGTCCTTGTCGGTGCTCCATGCCGTTCCATCGCGTCGCAGGAAGGATGCGCCGGCACTCTCTTCACCGCCGAAACCGAGCGATCCGTCCAGCAATCCATCGACAAACCATTTGAATCCCACGGGCACTTCCACCAAGCGTCTCTTCAGATCGGCCGCGACGCGATCAATGATGCTGCTGCTGACCAGTGTCTTGCCCACGCCCGCATCGGCTCTCCATTGCGGCCGGTTGCGAAACAGATAATCGATCGCTACAGCCAGATAATGGTTCGGGTTCAGCAGCCCGGCGCTCGGCGTCACCACGCCATGCCGGTCATGATCGGTATCGCACGCGAACGCCACGTCGAATTTATCTTTGAGCCCGATCAGACTCGCCATCGCATACGGTGACGAGCAATCCATCCGGATCTTCCCGTCCCAATCCAGCGTCATGAACCGGAAGGTCGGATCCACCGCCGTGTTGACCACCGTCAGCTTCAGGCGATATCGTTCGGCGATGCGCGGCCAATACGCCACGCCCGCGCCGCCAAGCGGATCTACTCCCAGATTCAGACCTGCGGCCGCAACGGATTCGAGATCGACCACCGAACCCAAATCGTTCACATACTTCGAAAGGTAGTCGTAGCGATGAGTCGTACTCGCCTTCAGTGCCTTTTCATACGGCACTCGCGAGATATTCTTCAGCCCTCCCGCAAGCAGATCGTTCGCGTGATTCTCGATCCACTTCGTTGCGCTCGTATCCGCTGGACCCCCGGATGGCGGGTTGTACTTGAACCCTCCATCGTCAGGCGGATTGTGCGAGGGCGTGATGACAATCCCATCCGCTAAACCATCCTGCCGACCGCGGTTGTATGTGAGAATCGCATGCGACAAGGCGGGCGTCGGCGTATAGCCGTTGTCCTGATCGATCATGACCTCGACGTTGTTCGCGGCCAGAACTTCAAGCGCCGTCACAAGCGCAGGTTCCGATAGCGCGTGCGTATCCATGCCCAGGAACAATGGCCCGGTTGTGCCCTGTTCGGCCCGATATTGGCAAATCGCCTGCGTGATAGCGATGATGTGGTTCTCATTGAACCCCAGCGTAAAGGAGGAGCCGCGGTGCCCGGAAGTTCCGAACGCGACCCGTTGCGTAGCCACAGCCGGATCCGGCTTCAACGCGTAGTAGCTGGTGATCAAACGCGGAATGTTAACCAACTGAGACGGATCCGCCAGTTTTCCCGCTTTGGGGTCCACACCCGCTTTGGGGTCAACACCCATATTGCCTCCTATGTTACTTCCCGGGCGGCGAATCCGGCCGAGGCGCCCACCCAGTCCAGACTCTTATTGAAATCGACGCCCATCATCTTCCCGCGGCCTGTGCGGATGACCGTCGTCACCGGCTTCAGCTCGCCGTCCCATATATACATGATGCGAATCTCGACTTTGGTCATGCCGCTGGGCGTTTCGATCGTCGCGACGAAGTCCATCTTCCGCTGCAGAATGAAATTCGCGCGTTCGCCAGTTGGGATCGCCTCAATCTCTTCCTTCGTTGGCCCGATCTTCACGCCCAGGCCGGCGAACGAGTACAGCGGTTTCAAAACGTAATCTTCCAAATTTTCCGGCAATTCTCGAACATCGCTGAGGAACCGCGTCTCCGGGACGCTCACATGCCGGAACCATGGCAAAGAAAATTTACTCAAGCCGAAAAAACCAGTTCGGATGGCCCGCCCACTCGACGTCCAGATCGTCAGTCAATTGGAAATTGGCCCGAATGTTTTTCCTAACCAGCTCATCCACGATCACCCGGTTGTAAATGCGTTTCACCGGAATGCCGTCGACGTATAATTTTCGACCTTGCTTGCGCACCTCGCTGATACACGCAATTTTGATCCCCAGCATCTTGCGCGTGACCAGAAAATCTGCCAGCGTCTTCTGCGCGAAAGGTTCGATCTCCAGCAGAACCACCTCTTCCGGCGCATGCCCGTTCAAAATCACTCGCCTCAGCAATTCCCAATAGCTCTGCTCATCCAACCCGCCTAGAAAAGGCGTCAGATTCGCATGAACTCTTTCGTCTAAGCGATAGATCTGCTGATAATCTTTCGCCAGCGCCGCCTGGAATCCGTAAATGGACGGGAATCCCTGGATTTCAACCAACTTCGGTTCCAGACTTCCATCTGGCTCCCGAACAAGGCCGAAATCAGCTTGCACAAAAAGCGGATGTAGTGCTTCGTTGGGCGCGCGAAATGGAGGCGGGATAGCCGCTTCCGAAGCGCGGCCATATTCCGCATTCCCGGCAAGCTGTTGATAGAGCTCTTTCCCGTAACGCACCATTTTTTCGAGCAAGGGCGTGGGAAGAAAAACGGGCGTTTCGCTGCACCGGAAACCGACGTGAGTTCCCGCCGTTTCATCGACTCGGCGCAGAAACTCCGCGTAAAGCTCCGGTGTCCACTGTGCGTTAAACCGCCGGCGAAGTTCCGGTATCACTGGGCTTCGCCTACACCAGAAACTGTCCAGCGCTCATGATCTGCCGGTCATCGGCCCAAATATCGAACTTCCGGCCCACTACGTCGATATGCGTCGTAGAAGTCCATTGCGCTCCCGTATGCGCCCCGTAGGGATCTCCAAACGCCATATGCACCCCGGGGATTTTTTCGTCCTGCAAAATGTTTCCGACTACCTCGTGTACCGCCAGATTTGTCCCGATCGCAAACTCGCCTACGCGATCGCTGTTCTGATCTCGATGCGTATACTGCCAGAACTCGTTCTCGAGGTCCTTATTCCGCGAGAACGCTTTCGTCAGCCGGTTCCGTTCCACTGTCAGAGTCAACGGAGTCGCCTGCAAATCGCCAAACTTCGCGCATAGATAATCGCCAACCACTCCATCGACCACGAAGGTGCCGTTTACTTCCAGGGGCGCCGTGAATGTCTCGCCACCCGGCAGATTGCCCCATTTTTCGCGGCTGATAATTCCGCTGGTCTTTATCCATTTGTAGTCGGAAGTCAATTCCGCGCGAACATCGGTTCCCGCGGCAGTGACAGCTCGGATGGAGCGGGCCTTGTTAACGATGTTCATGACGCGCAAGGTCAAATCGTCAACCTTAGCGAAATCCGCGCGCATGCCCTCCAGCATGATCTTTTTTTCGATGTTGACCATGTGCGCGTGCCGCAACTTCTTGCGATTGACAACTTCGCACATCTGCATGCGCGTTTTCAGCTCATTCGCCTGCGCCTGAACCGCGAAAATGCTCACCTGGCTCGATTCCATATCGGTCAGGATGGCTTCCGGCATATCGGTCAATGGCCGCGGCGCCAGGTCCTCCAAGATAAAGCTCTTATAAGGACACCCGCAATGCTCCAACTCGGCAACCAGACTGGCCGCGATCTCTTCACAGGCGTGATCGGTGATAAGCGTGACTCGCTCTGAAGGTTGAACCTTCAGGCACACAAACACTGCGTTATGAGCGCCTAACTTGAGTTCCGGATCGTAGCGTTCTGTGAGCCAGGTCTGTGCTCATTACGCCGCACCAGCGCCCACGCGTTCCGCTGACCCGAGTCCGGCCTCCGTCTCATAAACAATGTAATCCATCACTTTGGTCAAATCTCCTGTTTCCTGGAAAATCCGCAGCTGCCGGTCCGCGCCCGTACCGTGCTCCAGAATGCGATGAATGTAGTTGATTTCATCGCGCGATCCCAATTCGTCGACCACATCGTCCACGAATTTCAGATATTCGTAGATAAGGTCGCGCACCGGCACTTCTTCCTGTTTTCCAAAATCGATAATCTTGCCATCCAGCCCATAACGGAGCGCCCGCCATTTGTTTTCCATAATCAGCGCGCGCCGGTAGAGCCGGAAGCCCTGATTGGCCGCGTGCAGCTTATAAAGCTTTGCAATCGTGGCTTGGATCAAGGCCGCTATCGCAATCGTCTCGTCGGCCCGCATGGGGACGTCGCAAATGCGGAATTCCAGCGTCGGAAAATTCGGATGCGGCCGGATGTCCCACCAGATCTTCTTGGCATTGTCGATGCAATTTGTTTTGATCAGCAGATTGACGAAAGTTTCGTACTCGCCCCAACTCGGAAAATAATCCGGAATATTCGTGCGGGGGAACTTGTCGAAGACCTTGCAGCGGTACGACTTCAGCCCGGTATCCATACCCAGCCAGAAGGGCGAGTTGGTCGAGAGCGCCAGAATGTGCGGCAGGAAATAACGCGCCGCGTTCATCAATTGAATCGCCATCTCGCGGTCTTCGACGCCTATATGCACATGCAGACCGAAAATCAGATTCGCGCGCGCCACCATCTTCAGATCCTGAACAATGGTGTGATACCGCTCGTCCGGATAGATGTCCTGCTTGCGCCAATCGGCAAACGGGTGAGTTCCCGCCGACGCTAGCCGCAAACCGTTCTCTTTCGCCAAATTCACAATTTGCCTGCGCAATGACTTCAGCTCTACGCAAGCGTCTTTGATGTTTTTGCAGATTCCGGTGCCGACCTCGACCACCGACTGGTGCATCTCGGCCTTCACCGCTTCTTTCAGCAGAACCTTCCCTTGAGCGATAATTTCGGTGTCGATATGTGACCGCAGGTCCCGTGTTTCCGGATCGATCGTCTGGTACTCTTCTTCGATTCCGATGGTCAGGCTGGGTTTCATCGTCGGTTCGGCCTCTGCCTTTATTTTGACGCCGCCGTCACTTTTGCAGGCTCGCCGTTCAGGAAATAGCCCCAGTGATATTGCGTTTGTGGCTGCTCTCCACTCAGCGCCTTATCGATAGCAAGCTGAGCCACGTTCTCAACCACCCAATCGAAATTTGCCTGCCCGACCGAATGGACATCCGCGTCCGGCGCCGGATTCAGGAAATCGATGGCATACGGGATGCCTTTCTCAACGGCGAACTCAACCGTGTTGAAGTCATACCCCAGTGCTCTACACAGAGTCAGCGAGTCCCGAACGACACGATCGTAGAGCTCCTGAGAACTTGCCGTGCTGTCTTTGATATAGCGCAGGTGGTGCGGCTGCTTGGGGTCGTACTTCATAACGCGTACTTTTTCCTGCCCCACGACATAGCAGCGAAAATACTCGTTGAACTCGACCGCCGATTGCAGCGTCATGCACATCGCGCCGGTCTGGTCGTATGCGTTGTAAAATTCTTCCGGCGAATTCACTTTGTACACGTGCTTCCACCCGCCGCCGCTAAACGGCTTCAAAAAAGCAGGAAACCCTATGTATTCGAAGATCTCTTCCCAGTTCAATGGGAACGTCAGATTCCTCATGGATTGCACCGTGGTCCCGGGGGGATGCATCTTGTGCGGCAACACCACCGTGTTCGGCACCGCCACGTTCAATTTGCTGGCCAATGCGTAGTTGAAGAACTTATCGTCCGCGCTCCACCAGAACGGATTGTTGATCACCGTAGTTCCAGTGAGCACCGCGTTTTTCAAATACGCCCGGAAAAACTCAATGTCGTGCGATATGCGATCGATAATTACCCGATAGCCGCTCGGCTCCGCTATTTTGATTCCGCCGATCCGGACATGTTCAGCCGCTACGCCCGGAACATTCTTGCTGTTGATTCGCTCGACCAAGGCGGACGGAAAGGTGTTTTCCATCCCATAAATGATTCCGATCTTCGGCATGTTTCACTCCTAAAAGAATTTGCCCGCCATACGCTGCCACAATGGCCAATCGTGGCGCTCGCCACCGGTCCAGACATCCAGCCAGTGCGGAATCCCTTTGGTTCCCAGAATCTGCGCCATGCGAAAGTTTGCACCCAGACAAATATCGTGATCTCCTGCCGCTAGAATCAGTTTCATTCTTTGATACCGCTCCAGAAACCAGGGATCGTTCATATTCGGTACATAGTCGACGGGATTATTGAGGTAGAAATCGCTGTCGTAATATCCGTCCATAAAGGACCGCAGATCGAACGCCCCGCTCATCGCGACGCAGGCGGAAGTAGCGTCCGGGTGCTTCAGCGCGAAGTTCAGCGCGTGATAGGCTCCAAAACTGCAGCCTGTCGTGCAAATCTGCTGGGCTCCATTGACGCCCTTCATCAGCGGCAGAACCTCATAAAGGATATAGCTCTCATAAGCCAGGTGCCGCATCACGCGATCGTGCGGATGAATGCCGCGGTTATACCAGCTCTCCGAATCCACGCTGTCCACGCAGAACACCTGTAGGTTCCCTGCCTCGATCTTCTGCGCCAGCGCGTGAATCATGCCCGAGTTCTCATACTCGAAAAACTTCCCCTGCGATGTCGGGAAGACCAGCACAGGCAGTCCGCGCTCGCCGTAGGCCAAAAGCTCCATGTTTCGACCTAGTCTATGGCTGTACCAATTGTGATAGTCGCGGCGCATAAAGTGGTTAATGGAGCCTTCCCCGGAGCGGGTCCAGCCGCTTCCATCTTACTGAGGGTGCCTGGCTCTACATTCGGCCAGCCACTTGCTACAACATTCCCGTGATCCGGAAGGAACATCGGTAACCCGCGGGAGCGTACTATTTTTGTGGCGCGAAGCCTGCATCTGCGTCCATTCTAAATATCATCTAAGGAAGCGATAGGAAAGGAAAATGACAGCCGCGAGTGCTTTGTTAAACTGGCTCGTCAGTCCTAACCTTGTGAGTTGTCGTCGCAGCGGAGCGGGCGGCATGGCTAAGACGGATTTGAAACCAAAGATATTAGCGGCTTTAGCTGCGGTGCTTCTGCTGCCCTCCGCGGGTTTCGGGATTGCCGATGAGGATGGTCAGGATCAATCGAGCGGACCCTCCGCGGCTATTATCGACAAGTACTTACAGGCCACTCAAATTCACGAAGATACCCTTCGCGGGGCCTCCATGGAGGTGGATATCAATGCCTCCGTTCCCAAGCTGAAGGAGCATGGACGCCTGCGTGCCCTTCGAAAGATCTCTAAGGTGGGGCAAATTACCTATCATGTCCTCGGCTTTCAGGGGGATAACACTGTAAAAAGCCAAGTGATCGGGCGTTATCTGCAGGCTGAACAGCAGGGCCAAGGCGATCAGACCCTGGCCATCACCCCCGCAAATTATAAGTTCAAGTACAAAGGCGAGAGAACCGCCAATAACGGCAAGAACGTTTATGTCTTTCAGCTTTCCCCGCACAAGAAAAAGGTGGGGCTATTTAAGGGCGAGATGTGGCTGGACGCAAGCACCTGCTTACCGGTGTTCGAGAAGGGCCGATTCGTAAAGAACCCCAGCATTTTCTTCAAGAAAGTCGACTTCGAGCGCGCTTTTGGTATTCAAAATGGTCTCGCCGTTCCGCAATATATGATGAGCACCATTGACGCCCGCCTGATCGGCAAGGTGGAACTGAACATTAGCTACTCGAAGTTCTCGCCCAACGCGGATTCTGATGCTACCGATACCGTTTCGGACACTGCCGTTGTCCCCGCAAGCGTGTCCAAGTAGTCCGATGCCGCTTAATCCGGCCCGCGCCCGTACGCCACCGGTATTAGCCAGTCAGTTTCACAGGGTTGAGTCTGGCACCCCGAACCTAGTAACCTAAAGATTAGACAAAGGATACATGAGAACTCTTTTTCTGAACCCTCCTTCTTTCGAGGGCTTTGATGGCGGTGCGGGTTCCCGTTGGCCTGCTGCGCGAGAGATCGAATCGTACTGGTATCCAGTATGGCTTTGCTATCCCGCGGGAATGATCCCCGATAGCAAGGTGCTCGATGCTCCTCCTCACAAAGTCTCGATCGACCAAACCGTCGCGATGGCCTCCGACTTCGAGCTGCTCGTGCTTTTCACCTCGACCCCGGGTTTTCACGTCGACGTGAAAATCGCCGAAATGATGCGCGACGTAAACCCCAAGCTGAAGGTGGCGTTCGTCGGACCTCATGTCACCATTAAGCCGGAAGAAAGCCTGCGGGCCTCCAAGGCTATTGATTTTGTCGTCAAGCGTGAGTTCGACTACCAGATTCGGGATTTCGCCATGGGCAAGCCGCTCGAGGAGATTCCCGGAGTCGTTTTCCGCAAGAATGGCGGATTCCAGCACAACCCCGAATCCGGCGTCATCGAAGATCTCGATGCCCTTCCCTGGGTGAGCAAAGTTTATAAGCGCGATCTCGATTTCCGCCGCTATAACGTTCCGTTCCTGCTCAATCCCTACGTTTCGTTCTACACGACCCGCGGCTGCCCGGCGCAGTGTACTTTCTGCCTGTGGCCCCAAACGCACTCTGGCCATCGCTGGCGTCTGCGGTCCTCCGATGACATCACCAACGAGTGCCGCTGGACTCTTGAGAATTTCCCCGGCCTGAAGGAAATCTTTTTCGACGACGACACCTTCAATTATCAGAAGGCGCGCACCATTGAGCTTTGCAGCAAGCTGAAGACGCTCAATTTCACCTGGAGCTGCACGTCGCGCGTGACCACCGACTACGACACGCTCAAGGCCATGAAAGATGCCGGTTGCCGCCTGCTCATTGTCGGCTACGAATCCGGCGATCAGCAGATCCTGAAGAACATCAAGAAAGGCGCGACCATCGATATGGCCCGCCGCTTCACCGCGAATTGCAAGAAGCTCGGCTTAACCATTCACGGCGACTTCATCGTCGGACTTCCCGGCGAAACTCGCGAGACTCTCCGCAAGAGCATAGACTTTGCCAAAGAGCTGGATGTCGAAACCATCCAGGTTTCTCTCGGCCATCCTTTTCCCGGTACCGAGTTTTACGATCACGTCAAGAAAAATGGCCTGATCACCCTGGACGAGAAGATGACCGATGATACTGGCCATCAGCTTCCGAATTACCAATATCCCGGTCTGGATCGCGGCGAACTCATGGATTGGGTGGAGCGCTTCTACGCCGAATTTTATTTCCGGCCCAAAGTTGCCTTCCGGCTCATCCGTAAAGCCATGTTCGACAACAACGACCGCAAGCGGCTTTACAAGGAAGCCCGCGAATATCTGTCCCTGCGTATCAAGCGCAAGCAGTTCATCAAAGAGCAAAAGGATCTGAAAGATCACCCTGCGGTCCTAAGTTCGGGAGACTGATCTGGCGGTTGGAGATACGTCGGCATCCGCGCTCGGGAGCACTCGCGTGCTCGCCGAAGAGCAAGGCTTCCGGACAGTACGCGTCCGCCCATCCAAGCTGAGAACCTTCTTGCTCCTTTTGGCGGTTGTTCTCTTCAACGCCCTCGGTAATCTTTCACTCGCTTGGGGTATGCGGCATGGCACGGCGGCGGTTTCCTTAAACCCGCTCCGCTACTTGCAGGCCATGCTGAACCCGTTTGTCGCTCTCGGCATCGCTCTCCTCATCCTGTGGCTTCTCACCCGCATGGCCCTTTTAAGCTGGGCTGATTTGAGCTTTGTGCTGCCGCTCACCGGATTTGCCTATGTTTTGGCCGCGCTCTTCGGCAAGTTTTTTTTGAACGAATCGATTGCCCCCGGTCACTGGATCGGCACGATTCTCATCTTCGTCGGCACAGCCATGATCGGAACCACCGATCAGAAAACCCATCGCGCCCAAGGAGCGTCCCAATGAAGTGGCTGCTGCTCGCCATCATCGTGTGCGCTACCGTCCTAAGTGACTTTCTGCAGAGCTATGAGATGAAGCGCAGCGGTGAACAAAGCGTCGACGCTCGTGGCTTGGCCCGGCTGCTTCGCATGATCGTCAGCCGTCAATATCTATTCTTGGCCATCGTGTGCATGGCAGTTTCCTTCTTCGCTTTTATGGCGCTGCTGCAAATCGCGCCGCTCAGCTTCGCGGTGCCTGCCTCGGCCGCCACATTTGTCCTCGAAACTGCTCTTGCAAAATTCATCCTGCGCGAAAGAGTGGGCAAACGCCGCACCGCCGGGGCCCTCCTCATTTTCGGCGGCGTGCTGATGCTGGCCCGCTAGCGGCGCGGAGCAGATTCAAGGTAGTGCGGCTCGTCTGGCTCGTTTTCATTCCCGCCGCGGCTTATCAACTTCTTGCCATCCTCGCCGCTCTGCGGCACATCTTTAAGCCCAGCACGCAGTTTTCCTTTTCGCCCGGCATCTCTGTCCTCAAGCCCCTCCGCGGCATTGATCCAAATACTTACGAGGCATTCGTCTCGCAACTGAATCAGCGCTACCCCGTCTTCGAGATTCTCTTCGGAGCCCGCGATGAGAACGATCCCGCGGCGCTCGAGGTCCGCCGCCTGCAACGCGAATATTCCCGGCTCGAACATCCGCCTGATCATCGGCGCTCCCGTCACTCCCAACCCAAAAGTCGGCGTTCTCATGGAACTCGCGCGTCACGCCCGGCATCCCATCTGGGTCATCAACGATAGCGACATCAAAGTCGATCCCGATTACCTGTCGCGTGTCGTCGCGCCTCTTGCGGACGAGTCAATCGGAATCGTCACCTGTCCTTACCGCGTCAAGCCGCATAACCTGCCAGCCGCCTGGGAAGCGCTCGGCATCGCTACCGATTTCATGCCCAGCGCCCTGGTTGCGCAACTGCTCGGAGTTCGCGAGTTCGGTTTCGGTTCCACGCTCGCCTTTCGCGCTGAGGATCTGGAGCGCGCCGGCGGTTTGGCCGCCATCGCCGATTATCTCGCCGACGATTATCAACTTGCTAAGCGCATCACGAACCTTGGCAAACGCGCCTTGCTGTCCACCTACACCGTCGAAACCTCACTCTCCGACGCCACCTGGGACGGCATTTGGTGGCATCAGCTTCGTTGGGCCAGAACCATCCGGGCATCCAAGGGCGCTTACGCGGGCCTACCGATTACTCACGCCGGCCTCTGGACTCTCATCGCCCTGGCTTCTACAGCTTGGCCGATCGCAGCACTTCTCGTGATCCTGCGTATACTTTCCGCGCTGCTCACCGGTTGGTTCGTTCTTCGTAGCTCCATTGCCGTCGCCTTCTGTTGGCTCGCGCCTTTTTGGGATCTCTACGCCTTCGCCATCTGGCTTGCGTCTTACGCGGGCCGAGAAGTCCGCTGGCGCGATCGGATTTTCAAGATTGATCGCCAAGGCCGTATAGATCACTGAGCCCTGAGCGTCAGCGAGGGAGGGCCATCATGTTAGTCTAATATCGGCGCAACGTCTCTGAACCCCCGCGAGCCCGCTCGCTCGAGTTCCAATCGCCATCATGGGAGTATAGATAGGTAATGTTTTCGAATATTCGGAGCGTTCTGCTCCTCGCTGGCGCAATCGCCCTTTCCGCCGTCACTGTTCGAGCCCAAGCAATAACTCCTGCCAAAGTGGCCATCATCAACGCGCAGAAAGCGGTTGCCGATACTCAGGAGATCAAGAAGGCACAGCTCCAGCTCGAGGCGAAATATAAGCCCCGCACGCAAGCCATCCAAACTCTGCAAACTCAGCTTCAAACCATTCAGCAGCAGTTGAGCGCGCCCAATCTCGCCCCTGATCGCGAAGCCAACCTCCGCGCGGACGGCACGCAAAAGCAAAAGGAATTGCAGCGGATGACCGACGATCTGCAAAGTGATTTGAATAATGAGCGTCAGGACATTCTCGGCCGCTCAGGCCGCCAGATGACTGATGTTGTAAAGAAGATTGCCGAAGAGCGCGGTATCGACGTCGTGATTGACATCACCACCACGCTCTACTACAAACCAACATTGGATATCACCGCCGAAGCCACCGCCGCCTACGACAAGACGTATCCGGCGAAATAGGCCGCGGGTTTCCAATCGCCGGCCCGAAGGAGAACTCATGGGCAGCTATCTGCAGCAGTATGGAGCCGAAGACGAGCGCCGCAATCGCACTATACGGAACATCGTTCTCGCAGGTGTCGCAATTGTCGCCGTTGCCATCGCCGCTTATCTCATCTTCCACGACTATCCTGCCAAACAAGCCGTCAAGCGCTTCCTCGGACAGGTGAATTCGCGTGATTATCAGGGTGCCTATCGCGATTGGGGCTGCACCGCCGCGCATCCCTGCCCTAATTACGACTACAACCGTTTCCTGGAAGATTGGGGACCGGCCAAAAAAATATCTTCACCCTGGAAGATTGCTTCGGTCGACGGCTGCAGGGCTTTCGTCACCGTCAACGTGCAAGCCGACGGAGCCGAATTGCAATCTCTCTCCGTTGACCGCAGCAATGACAGCCTCGGCTTTGCTCCCGCGCCCGAATGCCAGGAACCGCAATGGCGCTGGAAGCAGTTCTTTCATCGCATTTTCGGCGGATCGTAACTTCGCACTCGCTGCCGAGCGACTGTAATCAACAAGGCCAACGCCGCCAACATCAGTGCGTAGCTAGATGGTTCTGGCGCGTTGACCACAACCGGTGCGTAAAGTTGCGCATCCGCTGTGATTAAGTCGAGCTTGGGGTCGAAACCGCCGGAATTGGGATCCACCGAGTAAGTGGCGTAGTCCACCTCGATGTATCCCGGAATCGTCGTGCCCGCGGAAACAGTATTGCCGATCGTGAAGCTGCCTACGCCCGTCAGCAACGCTTCGCTGAATGGCTGCGATAAACTCTGCGGCTCGGGAGCCGGCCCGAGAACAATGAAGTTGTTTCCGATAAAGTCTGAATAGGTCCCGATCGTTCCTGCCGGTGCTGGACAGCCTTGGCACCCTGAGTTGAACTCAGATCCTGTCACTTCCAGGTAATAGTTGTCGGGATTCGTGAGCGTGAATCCCCATCCGGTAGTTGTACCCGGGGCTCCGAAAACGCCTCCGTTGACGGGATTCAGTTGAAGCGAGGGAGCAGCCTGCGCGCTCATCCCAAGAAAAGCGCTGGCGATCAATAGAGCTACCCGTTTGATCATTCGAAATCTCCGTTTACTGGAACTGATTTGTCCGCACAAGTGACGCCGCGGAGCTTCCCGTTGATTGAATTGGCGCGTTCAAAGTGAAGCGCGCATTATTGGGGCAACCGCTGAAGTCGATCGTGACATTCCCTGTGGCGGAACTACCTCCCGAAATCATGCCCAGCATCAGCGGAAATGCATTCGGGCTGGTAATCGCGGGCGCGCAAGTTGTTCCGAAAGTCTGCGTCAAGGTAAAGCTCGGAAGCGTCACTTCGTACGCCGGCGCTCCCCCATGGTTCGCAACGTTAATCGACCACACGCGAGCGTTCGAGGGACCCGACTTCGTTGCGATAGTTCCTTGTAAAGCAATCGAACCAAGTTGAACGCTAGCGAAGTCGCTGGACGCGTTGTTAACCGTATTGACATCGCCCCCGCCCGAGACTACCGCCGTCGTGAGGATGCTACCCGGTGCGTCGTTAGTAAGCGTTCCCGTGACGGTGATTGGCGGATAACTCCCGCCGGCAAGCAAAGAATCGCTCCTATTGCACTCGTATCCGACTCCTTCGACTACGACATGGCCATTGGTTTCACATGTCCAACCACCGCCGGCCAGCGTCAATGGCGAAGCAGCCAAGCTCCAAGGAACCCAAAACCCCACTGTAACCGGACCGGTTGAAGCATATTGGCTCATGTTACTGACGTCTAGGCTGTATGTCGCCGCGCCGCCCTGTGCGAATGTGCCGCTATGCGCGTTCGAAATCGTAAGATCGGGCTGCGGCGCCAGCGTCGCATCGGCGGGACTGATTTCCAACTTGATCGCGTCGTATTGAATCGGGCTTTGGCTGTAATGAAAGTCCACAACATTTGTGCCTTGCACAAGTTCCGACCCCGGGAAACTCAACACCGTATTGATATAGATCCCGGAAGCTCCGCTTCTCGTCGCTGAGCTGGAAGCGTTCGATAGAACCGAATTCACGGCGCTATTGCCGTTCAGGCTGACGACCAACGTGCCGTTTGTTCCCTCCGATGCAACAGCTATCGTCAGATACGCTATTGATCCCGCAGCCGGCGCATGATTCAAGCTGAAATACGCCTTGAAGTCCGGCGGCGTGATGGTCGGCCCTGAGCTCGTGTAAGTCTCGGTCTGCGGGTTATAGTTCTCCTTGTAGGACTTCCATTGTGTGAAGTACCAGCCGGTGCGGTCGCTGCTCGGAGCCATGCCGCTCACGTTCCCGAACACGTAATTCACGCCGTTTGGAAAATCCAGCGCTTCATCGTTGAACAGCCCGTAATGTTTGTAGTTGTCGCCATCGGCAAACTCCATCGCCGTGCGATCGGGCATTCCGACCTGCAGCACCGTCGTGCTCCCGTTTCCCGGAGTAACTTCGTTGATAGGTGGAGTCCATACCTGCGACGCGATTGATGTCGAAGGTGCAGTAACCGCTACATTGTCAGTGTGGTAATCCCCCAGGATCCCCGTTTTGTAAGCCGATAGCCTGTAAGTGCCCGGCCGCACTCCTGTAAATGAAAATGTTCCATCGGCATTTGCGTCCACCCAGTACTGATTCCCGGTTGTGCTTCGGTCGAAGGGAGTACTGTTGTCCGCTAACACAACCGTCGTTCCCAGCATCGATTGGCCCGTGCTCAACGTGATCTGGCCAGTAACACTGGCACGGTTCGCTGTCGTGGTGTAGCCCGGAATCCCCACCTCATCGTAAAAGGCTTGGTGAATCGCCGTATCGGAATATTGCGCCGCATCTTCCCACATCGCCTGATAACCCTTCGTCGTTGTGGTGTCTCCCTGGTTGATGTAGAAGAACCAGGGTCCATACGTCTTGCTCCATCCCGGAGTTGCCGTCAGCGATGTAGTCGATTGCCCATAATGCCCGTTGAAGTACTCATTAAGAATCAGCGGCGTGGTATCGGTTGTGTGAATCATCAAGCTCTGCTTCGTGGGTCCGCCAAGCCAACTCTCCTTGCTCAGCGGAGTATGTATGCACCATATTCCATAACCGCTCCCATATACGCCGTGCAGCACGTGGTTCTTTTCGTAACTCGAGTAATCGTACTTTGTGTAGTACCACCACTCCGGCGGATCATAATATGGATCTCCTGGATACAGCGTTAAGTTGAAGGTCGAGTCTTGTAGGTCGCCATTGCCGCTGTTTGCCGCAATGTCTGCCGGCAGAGGCATGTTTTTTGTCCAATATAGTTCCGAGGAATGGTTATTGAAAATATTTGGATCTACGCGTAGCACGGTTCGTAGCTGGCCCAGCGTATCGCTCTCCTTCCCGGAAGCTCCGGCGAATGTGTAAACCGTGTACGAGTGGAACCCGCATTCTCCCGCTCGCAGCACGTAGTGCAGACTGAGAGTCATCGGAATGCTGGAATCGGCTACATGCGTAAGACTGATATCGGCGAAGTCGCTTCCCGCTGGTTGGTTGACTGCGGATACGGTCGTGCCGCTACCGATTCCCCAATCGCTGCTGAAGCTGTCGACTACGTCTGTGTAACCATATCCGCCGTGCCCTAGCAATTCGTTGCCTAGGTATTTTAGAGAACTCATGCGGCCTGTGCCGCTTCCGCTGTATATCACCGTGAACGCAACACACGCATTACTCGCGGTAATCGTGTTTGCAGTTTGCGTAACCGACACCGTATCTGCAAAGCCGGGGTACGCAAAAGTGCAGCCAATCAGCACAGCTCCTATGCCCCGCATCCTGATCCTCCACACACGCCGGTATGGTCGCAGAGGATCAGTTTGGCGGCAAGAGAATCCTTCTAGAGAAGTGCGAGTTTGCAATGCGGAACGCCCATGGAACGCTCCTATCGAACGTAGACCCGCTCGGGTCAATGGTTTGCTGGTTCCAGGCGGGAGCTTCGAAATCGGCAACCCGCGATCACGGCGTTATGCAATGTGAAACGAGCGCTCGTCCGTCCCCGTGCCTCCAGCCCGCTGATGATCGCATGCGCCTTGGCCGCGCTCTCCAGAAGATCGGCCGTGTCCCGCCTGCTTCGTGCCGCCCGAATTCACAGCTTCCGAATTCGCGGCACCCGCAGCCAGAGCGTACTTGCCACCCTGGTAAGATGTACCCGCAACGAACATCAAGGGAGACTAACCATGGCGTCTGATAACAAAGCACCCAGCATCCGTCTGCAGGAGCCGCGAATGGAAGATCGGAAAACGCTGCTTGTGGCGGGACTGATGAAGAGCTATAGCGCGGAAACAGCTAGCGACATTCCGCTGCTGTGGCAACAAGTGATTCCGCACTTCGGAAAGATTCCCGGGCAGATGGATCGCAAAGCGTACGGCGTCATCTACAATCTGAACGACCCCGCCGGCTTTGCCTATCTGGCGGGAGTTGAGGTTTCTAACGCTTCGGACATTCCCGAAGAGCTCAACGTGGTACGGATTCCGGACGTGACCTATGCTGTATTCCCGCACCCAGGAAGCGTCTCCACCCTGAAACACACCATCTCCGCAATCTGGAATGAATGGCTTCCTGCGTCCGGGCTGAAAGCCGCGCGAGCCGATGAGGAGATGCCTGACATCCTGGAACAATACGGCGAGGGCTTCGATCCCGCCACTGGTACGGGCGACATTGAGGTCTGGGTACCGATCAAGAATCGATCGCGCACGGTAACCTTCGATTCTGTCCCTGAGGCGTAGTTGGGTGCCCGCGCAGTACTCGACTGATCGGGCGCTAGCAATGGCGTTCAATCGCTACGCAACGCTTCGCGGCGAAATCAAACTTGCCGGAGGGCCCGCCGAAATATCGTGCTGGGCTTCCGGCAGAAAATAGAACGGACCAACCGGCCTGTCCACTTATCCGTTAAGTCGCGGATATCATTGCAAATGCCCACGATTTCATATTGGCTCTCAGATCCAATCCCTTCCCGGCCGAAGTGCTCCCCGACCGGATCTCCCCAGCCGGTAAAGTTCGCTCGGATTCGTCACCGCCAGTGACGCGCCTCGCTGGGCGATAAACCGGCCTGCAGATTCCAGCAGTCTACATAGCGAGGTGTTCTTCAATCTCCGCCGGGACCGCTATTCGCTTCTGCCGGGTGGCCCGACAGCCGCTTGAGGCAGCGCCGCAACGCTCTCATTCCAAGTCCTCTGCTTTCACGGCAAAGAAGCGCCCGATGATGGCCGCTGTCTGCTCCCAGTTCTGGGTCTCGGCCTGCAATTGCTTGCGCCCTTCGCGGTTCAGGCGGTAGTAGCGCGCCTTGCGATTATTTTCGGAGGCGCCCCATTCGGAGGCGATGGAGCCCTCCTGTTCCAGCTTCAGCAGGACAGGGTAGAGCGTACCTTGATTAACAGTGAGAAGATCCCCGCTGATCTGCTCGATGCGCCGGGCGACACCGATGGGGTGCACTCCAGTTTGATTCGCTCCGTTTCGCAAAATGCGCCATCTCTTCGCCTTTTCCGGACCGAACCGCCCAGTTCGTTCGGTAATTTTCACCCTCAGAGCCGCGCGTCTGGCTTCGTTCCGCAAAACCGCCCGCTCACCAGCCCTCGATGGCAATCTCGCCCTTGCCCCAGACCGTCTGCCGCCCCACGCCGGTCCACTTCGCCGCCTTAAGATACGGCACGAACTCAGCCAGGTCGCCCTCGTACTCGGCTTCGCCCACAAACCCGCCAATCGGATGCACCTGCCCGGTCCGGCTGCTGCGGCGCCTCACGTCGACGCTCCGGATCTCGCAGCGTGTCATCCGTACGGCAGCAGCGCGTTCGCCGAATGCTCGAAAGTCGATGTCCAGCGCTCCGCCGCCGTACAGTTCCCGGAGCGTGCTGATGCGGTCGCGAGCGCGCGCCGCCAGAATGCCGAACTCCGGAGTCGGCGCGATCTGCTGTCCGCTCTTCAGTTCCGTCGGCGTGACGAATCGGACTCGCAGGCGAGCAATCGGCTCGTCCGGTGGGGGCCAGGCTCAATTCCAGCGGCGGAACGTTCTGGTGCACCGTCATCGAGCCATTTTCATAAATCGCCGCGCAGGGATGGCCTTGCTCGCTCAATTGCGTGACGCTCGTCAGCTCCACCTTCCCTCGGCGTGGCCCCAGCCCCTCGCGCGCCAGTTGCGCGAACGTCAGCACCAAATAAGCGATCGCCGGAGTCTCCGTGTCGAATAGATTCAGGTCGAAGTGAAAGCGAGTTCCCTGAGGCAAACGTCAGCCCGTCAAGATGCATTGCCCGGAATACAAAGGGACGCGGCCAATCGGCGAGCCCGCTGGGACCCGGCGCCGTCGCCGAGGGCTCGAACATTCGCGCATAGGGGCAACTCGCGCGCCATTCGCATCCACTGACCCCGGTGCACTGCGGCACGCAAGCGATGCGGCGGAAGATCGTGCCGAACGCGCCCCGCAGAATGTTCGCCGATTTTCCTTCTGGAAAGTGAATTGACTCCCGCGCGAGGAAGGAAAAGCGCAGAGGCTGCAGCCGGAATTGCAAGTTCCCATTTTAGAGGTGTTGCGCCGGCGCTAGTGAGTTCTCAACCCGCTAGCGCTTTCACCAGAAAAGGAAGCCCTTGCACGCCGTGGAAAGTATGCACGCCCTCAAAAATTTCCTGCTGTGCCCGCTCAGGCGCTTCGAAGACCTCGTAGACCTTCTTCACCCTCGCAAAGCTCTCCCGCGTCGCATGCGCCGGAAAGATCGGGTCGCGATCCCCTCCCTCTGAGAACAGGGGCCGCGGGGCAATCAATCCCGCCACGTCATAGTTTTCGGCCCAATTCAAAATACCCGGAACGTAGTTGTCTATGCAATGCGAGACGCTCATGATGCTGTCGCGAAAAAGGTTCAGATACCCGCTCACGAATGCCGCTTGGATGCGTGGATCCAGCGCCGCCGTGAACTGCGTAATCGTGCCGCCCCCTGAAATCCCCATGCACCCCACGCGCTTCGCATCCAGTTCCGGCCGGGTCTCGATCCAGTCGATTGCGCGCATCGTGTCCCATACGCGCCATCCAATCATGGTTTGCCCGAGCAACAACGCCGAACCCGCGGCTGGCTGGCACGCCGTTGCGCTCAACCCCTTCTTCTTCGTGATAGGGTCGCGGCGGCAACCGAACGCCATCGGCTCGATCGCTACCGCTGCCAAGCCGTGCTCTACAGCCTGTATGGCGAAGTCATGCTGATATCCCGCCTTATCGGTGCGATCGTTTCCATGTTCGTCGATACCCACAATGTCATCGACGCCGCGTCCGTGTCCCGGGATGCACACGACCGGTGTATATGGTTTTCTGGCGTCCGCGGGCGTCAACAGATACCCGAGCACGTCTACGCCGGGCCTGCTCTCGAAGACAAACTTCTCCCGCCGGTAACCTGGATAACTGCGAACCTCCAGAGTCTGCGGCCGAAGCGGAATTCGTTCTGGAAACCCTCCCAGCAAATCCGTCAGCTTCGCGCGCAATTTCCGCTGCCACGCTTCCGCATCGGCCTTATTGGTGGCGCGAAAGGTCAGCCGCAATGGAGCGGACTTGTATTCCTCGAGCGTCCAATGCACCGGGTCGAACTCGCTCATATTTACTTTGTCTCCACCGGTGTCGAGAGCTCCGCCATACTGCGAGCCTTGGCCTCTCGTGCTCTCTAGCGCCATGCTCTCTAGTGCCATGGGCGCGAGTGCTGCCGTTGCCGCTCTGGCGAGTTGCCTGCGTGTCATGCGCGTTGCCATGCCCAAGATTATATGGCTAGTAATCGCATCCGGAAGCCTCCAGCCGTTCTCTGCTCTCCGGACCCTCACGCCAGTCAACCGGACCGCGATCTCCACTGCTCTCCCGCCGCCCGCTCGAAGTATAGCCCGGAGGGCCGCGCGCGTTGAAGCGGTCCGTTCATGAGCACATCGCTCACCCTTACCCGCCGCATGGGCTGCATCGAGATGCAATCGGTCAAACTATAGCCCTTGTTCCGCGCGGGATGGGCGTTTTCTTGGCAGACAATGTGTGTGAGTCTAGTGTTATGGGCATGCAGGTACAATTCAACAACCCTGAGCTTCAGGCGAAGGTTGAGCAATGGGTTTCGGAAACCGGCCGGCCGGCCGAGGAGCTGGTTGAAGATGTTATGGCCGGGTATTTCGAGGAATTGGAGCGAGTGCGCCACACACTGAATACTCGCTACGACGACATAAAGAGCGGCAAAGTAAAGCTGATTCCCGGCGAGGAAGTTATCGCGCGTCTGCGTGAAAGAAGCGCCGCATACCGTCAGCGTCGGTCATGAACGTTGGTTACGACTTCCATCCGGAAGCTGAAATTGATTTCGTTGAGATTTGGGACTTCATAGCAGCCGACACTCCCGACGCCGCCGACAGAGTGACCGACGAGATACTGAAACGGCTTGACCGGTTGGTGGAATTTCCTTTGCAAGGTCATCGGCGCACCGACCTCACCTCGCGGGCGCTGCGGTTCGTTCGCGTCTATGATTACCTCATTGCTTATGCACCGGATGAGCAGCCCTTGTGGGTCGTAGCCATCCTGCATGGCAAGAGAAGCCCGCAGGTGATGGCCGCTATTCTGAGAAGCCGCGAATAGCCTGCAGGCAGAGGGGCAGAGCGCACCATGGTTTGGAATGAATTGGAATGAAAATGCCGACTGACAGGCTGGCGAGTTGTGAAAACATGGTGGCCAGGGACGGAATCGAACCGCCGACGCCAGCCTTTTCAGGGCTGCGCTCTACCGACTGAGCTACCTGGCCGCTCCGTGGGAAAGCTTCAGTCTAGCAAACGGAAACACGCGCCTGACGCCCTCCAAATGCAGATTCCTGGTATACTCCGGCATGACGGCCTTTCCCATGGGTGAACAGCGACTAGGCGATGTCATTGACGATCACTGCATAAAGTGCCGCCGCATCACGAACCACTCGATCGTGTCTCTCGTGGAAGGGCAGGCGGCGAAGGTTCGGTGCCGAACCTGCTATCACGATCACGATTATCGTCATGAGCAGGCGCCTCCCTCAAAGAAGGAATTGAAGAAGGCGGAAGCAGACGCACAAGCCGCATTAGCCGCGCAAAACGGGCAGCCGCCGGACGGCGATTCTTCAGATTCTGAGAACGCCGAGAAGATCAAGGGCGAGCACGCCTGAACCGTAGCGACAGCCATTCGCGCGAAACTCTCGCAATCGACATCGCCCGCGAACTCCATGGGCGTGGTTACAAGGCGTACCTCGTCGGCGGCTGCGTGCGCGATCGTCTTATCGGAATCGCTCCTAAGGACTACGACATCAGCACGAATGCAACGCCCCAGGAGATCCTTTCACTTTTCCCGGAAGCGCAGACTGTCGGAGCGCACTTCGGTGTAGTTCTAGTCACCCGCGCGAGCGGAGTGCAGGTAGAAGTTGCCACCTTCCGCAGCGAGGGCGCCTATGCGGACGGCCGCCACCCACAGGAAGTTCGCTTCGAGACAGATCCCGCGCTAGACGCGCAGCGGCGCGATTTCACAATCAACGGTCTGATGCAAGATCCTCTCTCGGGCGAGGTTCTAGATTACGTTGGCGGGAGAGCTGATCTCAGTAAGAAGATCATTAGGGCCATCGGGAATGTTGAGGATCGGTTCGAAGAGGACCATCTCCGCATGCTTCGGGCAATTCGCTTCGCGGCCCGGCTTAATTTTTCGATTGACCCGGCCACCTTGGGTGCCATTCAGCGACTGGCTGATTGCATCTGCAAAATCTCGGCAGAGCGCATACGGGATGAACTGGTTCGCATTCTGACCGAAGGGCAGGCGCGCCGAGGCTTTGAGTTGCTGGACGAGTCCGGCCTGCTGGCCTATGTGCTGCCGGAGGTGAAGGCGTTTCAGGGCGTCCAACAACCGCCCGAGTTTCACCCGGAAGGCGACGTTTGGGTACACGTGATGCTCATGCTGCAGCAGCTTCGTACCCCTACACCTGATTTGGCTTGGGGCGTCCTCTTGCACGATGTCGGCAAGCCTGCCACTTTTCGGATCGCCGACCGTATTCGCTTTGACGGACATGCCGAAGTGGGCGCCGAGATGTCCAGGAAGAGGCTAACCCAACTGAAGTTCCCCAACGACGACGTGGACCACATCACTTCGCTGGTGGCGAATCATATGAAATTCAAAGATGTGCGGAACATGCGGTTGAGCACGCTGAAGCGTTTCTTGTGCCTACCTCATTTCGAGGAGCACCTGGAACTTCACCGCCTGGATTGCCTGGCAAGTCATGGGCGTACCGATTCCTACGAGTTCGTTAAAGCAAAACTAGCTGAGTTGGGCGAGGAACAATTGCGGCCGGTTCGATTGATCAGCGGCCGCGATCTAATAGAAGCGGGTTACAAGCCTGGCCCGGAGTTCGGACGCGCGCTCCACGCGGTTGAAACGGCCCAATTAGAAGGAGAGATCCACACCCGCGATGAGGCTTTGGCGCTGGCGCGTTCCGCAATGGAATCAGCGACTAACGAAACTTTGCTATTCTAGTCCACGCTCCCGCGTCTATGACGGGGTGTTGTCCCTGGTTCTGATTCCCCCAAATCGGAGGAGAGTTTCACAATGCCGGTTGTCGAAGCAGCACCTACTCAGTTGCTCCAAGAGATTCAGGTAGCACGAGCCGAAACCGATCGGCTTTTCAGCATTCTTAAGACTGAGGGCATTTACGAGCGCCCCATCGCCGAACGGCATCGGGTCATCTTTTATATAGGACACCTGGACGGCTTCGATTCCATCCAGATCTGCCGGGAAGGTTTGGGAATAAAGTCTCCGGATCCGGAATTGGATCAGTTATTCCAGGCCGGCATCGATCCGGATTCCGCTCATCTGCCCACCGATACGCCTTCCGATTGGCCTTCGCTTGAACAAGTGAAGGCATACGTTGCGCGCTGCCGCCGCCGAGTGGACGATCACCTGGAGCAGGCGCCGGAAGATGTCGCATGCATGGCGCTGGAACATCGCCAGATGCATATCGAGACTCTGGCTTATATGTTCCACAACTTCGGTTACGAGCTGAAAGAACTCGCGGCGTTTTCGCGCTGGAAAGAGAGATCGCCCTCCGGATGGGAGAACACCTGGCGTGACATTCCGGCCGGTGAAGCCATTCTTGGCAAGCCGAAGGACGGTTCTTTCGGCTGGGATAACGAGTACCAGGAGGTTCGCCGGAACGTGGCCGCGTTTGCGATTCAAACCTACAGCGTGACCAACGGCGAGTATCTCCGCTTCGTGGAAGACGGAGCGGCGCTGCCCCATTTTTGGTTGCGCCGGGGCGACGCGATCTTGTACCGTGGCATGTTCGAACCGATGCCGTTGCCGCTGGATTGGCCGGTTTACGTCACGCAGCGCGAAGCCGCGGCTTACGCCAAGTGGCTGGGTAAGAGTTTGCCGACAGAAGAGCAGTTCCACCGCGCGGCTTATGGAAGCCATTCGGGCGAAGACCGCTCATTTCCATGGGGGAACACTGAGCCGAAACAGGAACGCGGCAACTTCAATTTCAAGCGCTGGGATCCGGAACCGGTTTACGCCACGCCCGCGGGTAACAGCGCGTTTGGAGTAAGCCAACTGGTTGGCAACGGTTGGGAATGGACCAGCACGGTGTTTGGCCCGCTGCCGGGCTTCAAGGCTCGCGAGACGTATCCGGGGTACTCCGCTAACTTCTTTGACGGCGAACACTACGTCATGAAAGGCGGCTCGCCATTGACGGCGGCGCGATTGCTTCGACGATCGTTTCGTAACTGGTTCCGGCCCGACTATCCATATATGTACGCCACTTTCCGCTGCGTGGAGAACTAGGCCAGCCGAATGTCTGCATTTCGAAAACCCCATCTATCGCGTTTCGCACTGGATGTAGCGGAGGGCCTGGCTGCAACAGGGCAGAAAAGCATCCCGGCGCGCTACTTCTACGACGACCTGGGAAGCAGGCTTTTTGAAGCCATAACGTTGCTGCCCGAGTATGGCTTAACACGGGCCGACGAGCGTCTGTTGCGAGTGTACGCCCATCAAATTGCATCGTTAGCCACGCCGGTCTCGCTGGTCACCGAATTGGGCAGCGGTAACGGGAAAAAGGCAAAGTACATTCTGCAGGCGCTGGGAGAAAAGAGCAGCCAGGTTCTTTATCGGCCGATTGACGTCTCATGCGCGGCGCTCGAGGCTTGCCAGCAAGAGCTTGCCGGCGTGTGCGCAGTGAGACCCGTCGGCGGTGATTGGATGGAGGGATTGGCGCAAGTAGCTCGCTCCCGAACCGGTAGCAATCCGATCCTCCTGTTGTTTCTTGGCAGCTCGATCGGCAACTTGGACCGGGAGCGCCTGGTTGAATTCTTGCGGGACCTGAAGTCTCACCTCCGTCCGGGAGACTACTTTCTACTTGGCGCGGATCTTGTTAAAGATGCGGAGATCATGTTGGCCGCTTACGACGATCCCACCGGCGTAACAGCCGCATTCAATTTAAACGTCCTGGGCCGCATCAACCGCGAGCTCGACGGTGACTTCGATTTGCGCTCGTTCGCGCATGAAGTGCGATGGAACGAAGAGGAACGACGCGTCGAGATGCACTTGCTATCCGGACGCAGCCAAGATGTCTATATAGGCGCTTTGGATCTGACGTTCAGTTTCCAGGCGGGTGAAACGATTTGGACTGAATCGTCACATAAGTTCACGCCGGGCGAGCTGGACGAGTACGCGAGCTGCAGCGGATTCGATTCGCTGGCTACCTGGACCGATGACGAATGGCCGTTTGCAGAGACGCTTTGGCGAGTGGCCTGATGTTAGCGATGGCCGCCGCCACCGCCGCTGCTGGCGTGTCCGCCACCACCACCGCTACTACCGCCGCTAAAGTGTCCACCACCTCCGCCGCCGGAGAAGCCGCTGCTATGTGCTGCCGCAGCACCACCGCCTGACCATCCTCCGGTACGGCCTGCAGCGCCTGCTGACCCTGACCATCCAGCGTGACCCGCGCCGCCCGTAAAGCCTGTCATGCGGCTGCCCGAAAAGGTTGCAGCGGGCGCGCCGGCCGCAGTGCGGAACCCGCCCGAATTTGCGAAGGATTGGGCCGCTTCCGAACGGGCGACGCGATTCTCAAAGGGCGAACGAGCGATCCCTCCAATGGCGGGAGGACGATTCGGATTCACCGGAACTGGAGCAGTGGTAGTTCCAGTGCCATTCCAACGGCCGCCGCGGTGGCCATCGCCATCGTGGTCGTGATTCCAGCGACCGCCTCGATACACGGAGCCAGTCACCACCGGGGCGTATATCACGGCTCCAGGCGAATAGAATCCATAGCCAAACGGGCTGTAGAAAGCTCCGGAGGCCGGCAACCAAGCCCAGGAATCGAAGGCGTTATCCCAAAACCAGCCTGGACCGGACCAACCGCCGTAGCCATAGCCGCCCCACCCACCGTAATTGGTGGTGCTGACGTTCCGCGCCGCCTGATAGCTAGCGGCGGCATCGTACTCGGAACGCACATTGCTCCAGGCGTAGAGATCATCTTCTTTCTTGGCATCGAATTTCCGGCTCTTCAGGTTTGCACCGAGAAGGGTCTCGTGATCCTTGTTGAGATCAATCTTCTCTTCTCCGAAGTACACTTCCGCCTTGCCGTCGAGGACCGCAACAGCCGGAGCATCGCCGCCGGTGAAACGGTATAACCCGTTCTTCTCGATCGTGATGGAGGCGCCATGATCAATCACTTCGATATTGGTGTCCTTGACCAGTCCAGCCGCCTCAATAATGGCTTCCCCGCGGCTCACCTCGATTTGGGCATTGACCAAAGAGGGAGAGATCATGCGAATTTGGCTGTTATCGCCAATTCGCAAGAAAACGCCGGGAGTGAGCAGGACCTCCGCCTTGCCGTCATCGGTCGATAAGGTGTCGTTTGCGTTCAGAAAGGTCTCTCGTAGACCCTTATCGGAGAGCGGGCGCCCGTCCAAATAGGCGTGCCCCTCGATATAGTTCAGCGCGCCAGGCTTCGCAGACACTGTGTAGGCCTGTGGCAGCGCGTACACGGCGGTCAGCAGCAATCCAGCCAGGACGATTGCCGATCTTTGCCACACCCGTTTCATTTGCAACTCCTCTCTATCCCCTGCGGATCCCCTTACTCACCCGATGGTTGGATGCTTTGTAGAAGCTTCACGTTCCATAAGGAAGTATCGCTAACTCTATCGTGGCACTATTCTACGCCCAGTTCGCGCTGCTGGATACTGCCATTTGCGCTTTGCGGGCGTGGTGATGTCACGAAATAAAGCCGAAAGTTGCTAGGTCAATACCGGCAGCGCTTCTCTGGCCTTGCGGTCCGGGTCGTTCTTCGCTTGGGAGACGTCATCGAAGATCATGGTTTGACCTTTATCAGCGGAGTACTTCGGCCATTCGGGAAGGCCCGCGCCATTTGGATCGCCGGTCTTCATGAACTGCAGTAAGGCTCGGGCCATCTTGGTTGACAGTGCTCGTGGCCTCGAGCCACCGCCTGTGTGAGTCAGCATCAGGTCTGTGTTGTAGAACCAGAAACAGATGTCTAGGCAGTGGAAGGCGCGCATGCGGTTGTCGAACAAAGGAGGCTGCCAGGTGAACCAATCGACATATACCGGAGCGGGCTGCCGGGACTTTACATCTGCCAACGCCACCACGCTTTGGCGGTTGCTGCTGGCAAGCGACCAGATTTCAACGGGCTTCCTGCCTGGAAAAGCTTTCGCGTAAGCCTCGACCACGTCCTTGGCTCTGTCTCCAAAGCCCCGGCCGAACCCTGCTCTCGCCTTGAGTTTTTCCACCACCTGCTCCAGTGTGATCGATTCCAATGAGGAATCAGCCCAACTGGGCGACTGCTCGTTCTGGACCGAACTGATAATCATGGGCACAGCGGCTGCCGTAGGCGCCGCTTCAGGATCGTAGGGATGCTGAGGGAGAATCTTTCCGTCCACGACCGGAGTGAATCCGCGCATCATTCCGCCGCCAGGGCCTGCTTCCTTCGCCACGGTCTGCTGCGCTCGAGTCGCAATGGCGTAGAACTCTTTCCAAGGCATGGCCTGCAGCTTAGGCAAATCATCGGGTGTCAGACCCGCTTCTTTGACCACCGCGGCGCCCAAGTGTTCGGAAGAAGTCTTATCGCCGGATTTCCGGGCTGCCCCGCTCAACACGACAGCTTTGTGGAACAATCCCTTAGCGCAAGGCATCCCGGTGAGGATGCAAACCTTGGCGCCCCCGCCTGACTGTCCCATGATGGTGACGTTTTCCGCATCGCCGCCAAAATTGGCGATATTGTCGCGGACCCATTCAAGGGCCGCCACAATGTCCAGCATGCCTACGTTTCCGGACGAGGCGAATTTTTCTCCGCCCGCGCCGGCAAGATTGCAGAACCCCAGAGCACCCAGCCGGTGATTGATGGAGCAAAAAACCACGTCCCCAAAGCGCGCTAAGTTCTCGCCGTTGTATCCGTCCTGTTCAATCGCGTTGCCGTTCACGAACCCGCCGCCGTGGATCCAGAAGAGCACGGGCCTTTTCTTGCCGTCGTTGAGCGCAGGCGTTAGGACGTTGATCCGAAGACAATCCTCGCTCACATCTCCGTAATTCCAATGATCGCGGAACGAAGCGAATTTGTTCGCATACCGGTTTTCCATGTTTTGGGGCGCCGAATCGCCCCACCAGAGCGCCGGGAACACAGTTTTCCACGGCTTGGGCTTCTGCGGCGGCATGAAGCGGTTTGCCCCGGAGGTATCCGCGCCATACGGCATGCCGAGGAAGTAATTGATGCCCCGGAGAACATATCCTCTGACCTCTCCGTATTGAGTATTCGTGAGCGCGATGTTGTCCCCGACAAGCAGAATCTGCTCATCCTGTCCCTTGGCGACAGCGCCTGTTGGAGCTGCGGCGAGCGTCGCGCCAACGGCCATCCCGGCTGAACTCGTCCCAAGTGCCTGCACGAACTGGCGTCTGTTCGATTTCATGATTTCAGATCCTTTCCTTATAGCGATTGCGTAACTCGGAACTTCCCTGCTGGATGATCCCGGCTGCAATCAGTGTATATCCGGGCGCCCGGTCCCGCAGATTGCATTCGGTGCTGGATGGGCGCTTTGGGCTGCTCTCGTGAACCGACCTCTAAGCCTATTTTCGGGGACTTGACCCGCTTTCACGGGCGGCCACAATCACTCCGCTTTCAGCGCTTCTACCGGATTGACAGCGGTGGCGCGAGAGGCCGGCAGAAAGCTTGCAAGCGCCGCGGCCAAAACCAGGATGAGCGGTGCGACGGCGAAGCTCAATGGATCTAATGGGCTCACACCAAACAGGAGCGCTCTCATCAACTGGACGATCGCGGCAGCGGCTCCGAGACCGACGATCACGCCAATCGCCGTGAGAGCTAAAGCGGAGCGCACGAACATCAACCGCAATTCGCGCTTGTGGGCGCCAAGCGCCATGCGAATGCCAATTTCGCGCGTGCGCTGTGATACGGCGTAGGAGATCACGCCGTAGATGCCAATGATCGCGAGAGCCAGTGCCATTGCCCCGGCAATTCCCAACATGACAAGCGTCAAGGACGTGCGCGCCAGCGACTTCGAGTAGATCTGCTGCATCGTGCGTGGCGAAGCCACCGGCAAGTCAGCATTGACCTGCCAAACGGCCTGCTGTACTTCATTGAGGAAAGCCTGTGTTCCTGCGCGGCTGCTGCGCACTGCGAACGTCACTGAGCGAGGCGGGTACTGCCATGGACCGGCGGTCAAAATGGGCCAGTAGACAATTGCCGGCGACCCTTGGTCGACGCCGTTCTGCCGCACATCCTGCGCCACGCCGATTACCTGGTAGAAAAGCAAGCCGGGGCCCTGCTGAATGCGTTTGCCAATGGCTGCGCCGGCACTGCCCCATTCTTCCCGGGCAAGGTTTTCTGACACGATCACGTTTGGACGAAGGTTGTAGATCTCATTCCAGGTGAAATCGCGTCCTGCGATCATTCGTGTGCCGAGAGCCCGAAAGTAGCCCGGAGAGACGTAGTTGAAGAACCGCATCGGGGGATCACCAGCATAGGTCCTTCCTTCGGCAATAATGCCACTCCAGCCGTGCCCGCCATCCTCCATCGGTGCGATTTGGGCAAAACCGACAGCGGTCACTCCCGGAATGGAGGCTAGCTTATCCGCAATGTTGTTCTCGACCCGCGTGACCATCGTTCCATCGGCAATGGAAGCCTCTGGAATCGCGACGTGCAGGGTCTGCAAACTCGGCGCATCCGTAAATCCCGGATTGACCATTCGGAGCTCCTGGAAGGTGCGGATCATCAGCATGGCGCAGATCAGAAGCACAAGCGCCATCGCGACCTGAGCGACGACCAGAATATTGCGGGACCGGTTGCGCTCGCGGCTCGCGCTCACTCCGCGTGTAGCGCCGAGACTCACATTAGCCTGACTCCGGGAGTACTTCCAGGCAGGAATGGAGCCGAAGAACAGCCCGGATAAGATCGAAAGGATCATTGTGAAGAAGAGCGAGGCTCCGTCGAGAGAGATTTCACTGAGGCGCGGCAGATTTGCCGGACCGATGGAAACAAGGAGGCGTAGGGCTGCAGCAGCAATTCCGATTCCCAATGCCCCGCCGAGGAGTCCGAGCAGCACGCTCTCGAAAAGCAGTTCACGCGCGATCCTGCCGCGCACAGCACCCAGGGCCGCGCGGATTGAGAGCTCAACCCGGCGCGCCTCAGCGCGAACCAGCAGAAGATTGGCTACGTTTACGCAGGCGATCAACAGTACGATTCCAATCGTGCCCATCACGACCCAAAGCACACCGCCCGCATTGCCAACAACCTCCTGCTTCAGGGAATGAAAATCCGGCGTGATCCTCCATTTGACATACCAGTGCGAGTCGAAGCCCGGGCCGTTAGAGAATGAGTCCATCCAGACAGGGATCAAGCGCGCGATGTCAGCGTTCGCTGCCGAGATGGTCACTCCCGGTCTGAGGCGCCCGATTCCCTGCAGCCCGAAACCGGCCAGCGGTTGCTTGTCGCGCTCGAACGCGAACGGCGCTAAGACATCGAAGTCGTGGTCGACGACGCGGAAGCCGCGCGGCATGACACCGACAATCGTGCGCAGTTGAGAATCGATAATGATGGTGCGGCCAATGACAGAACGATCGCCCCCGAAGCGCCGCTGCCAGTATCCATAGCTGAGCATGACGTTCTTTGGACGGTTGGGGATCTGATCGACAGCGCCCAGCTCTCGGCCAGCAAACGGGGGAACACCCAGGGTTTCGAGAACTCCGTCAGTGACGAGAACGATATTCACTTCCTCAGGCCGCGCCAATCCGGTGACGTTGGCTTTCTGCGCGAACCATGTTCCCAGCGATTGAAAGGTCCGGTTGTTCTCGCTGAACGCGAAGTACATTGAGGCAGAGAGCGGCAGGCCGTTTTGGAAGTTTGCCAGGCCCGCCGCGCCGGGAGCGTTGAGCCATAGTGAGACAAGTTGGTCGGCATCAGGATAGGGGAGCGGCTTCAGAAGCACGCTGCTGACGATACTGTAGACCGCGGTGTTGGCGCCGATGCCGATGGCGAGCGTGAGGAGCACGCTGCTGGTGAAGCCCGGCGACTTTCCCAATCGGCGAAATGTGAACTTCAAGTCGGTAAGGACCGATTCAAACCTGGACCATTGCCAGACCTCCCGGCTCTGTTCCTCGAGAAGGGTCAGGTTCCCAAAGGCGCGAAGAGCCGCTTGTCGAGCTTCGGCACGAGGAAGATTCTCAAGACGCATCAGCTGCTCAGTTTTCTCTTCGACGTGCGCATGCAGTTCCTCGGCCAACTCGTCACGAAGTTGTCGGCGACGGAAGATTCGCGCTAACCAGCTCATCGTACGGAACCTCCTAAGAATTCGCGGCGCCCTTCGTGGGCCCGAGCACCATCTGGATGCCTTCGAGCATACGGTCAAAACTTGAGATCTCCCGCTCGAGGTGCCTTAGACCGGATCGAGTGATCTCATAGACACGCACGCGCCGGTTGGTCGAGGACGACACCGTCCACTGGGCTCTGACGAGCTTTCCCTTGAGCAGCCGTTGCAGCGCTGGATACAGCGAGCCCTCTTCGACCTGAAGCAGGTTATTGGAGCGCTGCTGGATGTGCTGAACCAGCGCATATCCGTGGGCAGGCTGGCGGCGGACCGATTCGAGGATCATCATTTCCAGCGCGCCGGAAAACAGATCGCGCGATGTGTTTTTGCTGTTTCCATAAGGCATGATCGGAACATGCCTAGAGTAAACTAGTAACAACCAAGAGTCAAGTCAATCAGAAACGACGAGTTGCAAATGTGTAGCCCGTCGCGGCATAGCTGAGGCTCTTGAAAGAAATTGCTTCACGCCGGAACGGACAAAAGTCGACGCTCGCAGTTGGCAGCCAACGCCAGAACGGCGCGAAGCTTCGGCGCGGTTTCCCAAAACTTCAAGTCGAGTTAGTTTACTTTGGAATCGATGATTTCGGGATTCCCAAATTTCGTGCGAGCGCAGTGAGTCGCTCCGAACTGCCCGAGGTATACAGATAAGCGGTGATGTGAACGGCATCGGCTGGCTGCACGTTCAGATTCGGCATCGCGGTTTGGGGTTTGAATTGTTGGGGGTTCGTGATCCACGCGACCGCATTCGAGGGCACATTCACGAGCGAGCCGGCGATGTATTGTCGCTCGGCGAACCCGGTAAGCGGCGGCCCAACGAGGGCTTCGCCCAGGCCGGGAACCGTATGACAGGTGGTACAGCCATAAGTCTGAATCAATTGGCGTCCCCTATTGGGATTCCCCTGAGCCTTAAGCTGCGCAAACCCGTAGTCGTTATTCGATGGCCAATGCAATGATTGATCGTCCACGCCGAGATCCTCCGCAGTAATCGATCGCTTGTACTCGGTTGGAGACAGCAAGACCACACGGCGAAGAAAAGCGACGACGCCCCACAGATCTGTCTCGCTAAGGCGCGGAGCAAATCCGGGCATTCCGCTGAGTTTGAGCCCGTGAGAGATGATCCAAAACAACTCGGGATCATTCCACTTGTTGCTGGCGACCACTAGCGGCGGCGGCTTGGGATCGATGCCGCGCCCCATCTGCTCGTTCGCGGCACCGGGCGCGCCGTGACACGGCTGACAATTCTTTCGATACAGCACCAGGCCGCGCTTGAGCAGTGATGGATCGCGAAGATTTGGCGAGTGCATTCCCCGGCTGCGGAACTCGACTGCGCGTGTTCTGCCGGCCTGCAGCATCCAGCGTACTGGCTTGATATGCGGCTCGTCGGCTGCGATGTTGTAGGCTCCGGATGTAAGGAAGAGTAGGCCGCCGGCCAACTGGAGAACGATGGTCGCGGCGACTGTTACAAGAGCCGTTTTGATTGCTGTACGATTCATCGCAAAGTGTAAAGATAGGCAGCGATATCGCGGGCTTGTCGTTCGGTCACACCGAGATTCGGCATCGCGCTTTCAGGGTCAACCTGCTGAGGCTTTGAAATCCAGCGGAAAAGATTTTCGGGCGTATTCACTAACAAACCTGCAATGTAAATGCGAGATCCGAATCTCTGAAGTGTCGGGCCGACTGTTCCGTTCGCCTCTGCCACCCCGGGGATTACGTGGCAAGAGCCGCAGCCGTAGGCATAGATCAAGTGCTCGCCGACTTTGGGATCACCGCCTGTCACCTGCTCCGAGTTCGATGCTTCCACGCCGGCTGCAAGCAGAGAACGTGAGGGCGAAGAGAGCCAAAGCGCAGCCGGTGATTCGCACGCCTTCATAGTAAAACGCTTTGGAGCATTTCAACTGGGTTTCGGAACACACTGTTGACGCGTAAAAGCATCAGGCTTTACTTTCCCAGTCCAGATGAGCATGCTTCGCCATCCCCTGCGCCTTAATCACGAGTTCGGCGGCGAGCAGGCATTGCGTTTGGTCCTGGGCGGTGTGGGTGCGATTGACAACGTCGCTCACAAACTGCGGACCGAAGGGGAGCGTTAGGTTGTTGCAATCGATGTAGCGTGCTTGCTTCTGGTCGACGACGAACAGGTGATTGCCTTGTTTGCTCACCGCCACGTTCGTATACTTGCGTGCTTCCATGTATCCCTCGGTGCCCAGGATGAAAAGTCTGCCATCGCCCCAGGTACCAAGCCCGTAAGGCGTAAACCAATCCAGCCGGACGTAGCCGAAACCGTTGTTCCCACGCAGCATCATGTCGCCGAAATCCTGGAAATGGGGGTGATCCGGATGCCGAACGTTTGCGACTTGAGAAGCCACTACTTCTGCTTGCGTCGAGCCGGTGTAGTAGAGAAACTGGTCCACCTGGTGCGATCCGATGTCGCAAAGAATTCCGCCGAACTGAATGTCATTCCAGAACCAGCCGGGTCTCCCCCCGTCTTTGCCTACGCTGCCAGCAGCGCCACCGGGCCGCTGAACGATCTGGTGGGGAGCGATATTGATCGTCTGAATGACCTGGCCGATAGCGCCCGCTTGCACCAGTTCACCGGCTTTCACGGCCGCTTTCACTTCCAGTCGCTCGGAGTACATGATGGCGTAGATGCGGCCCGTCGCGGCAATCGTCTTGCGGACCTCACTGAGCTGCTCTAGCGTTGTAACGCCGGGTTTATCCGACAGGAAATCTTTGCCTGCCTGCATGCAGCGGATCCCGAGGGGCGCCCGTTCATTGGCGATCTGCGAACTGAGGACGAGCTGAATTGAGGAGTCGTGAACGATCTCGTCCTGGGTCTCTGCGATTGGCACGTCGGGATAACGCTTCCGAAAAGCGGCCAGTAGCTCCGGTTCCTGGCCCCAAGCCTTGACCAGGGTCCCACCACCGCGCTGGATGGCGTCGACCATGCCGTAGATGTGGCCATGACTCATCCCACAAACCCCGAAGCGAATGGAATAGCGCGGGGTAACTGGCTCCGAAGGGGGCACGACCTCCTCCTCGACGGAGCTGGCGTAAACCGGTGTGGCGCCGAGCGCGGGAACGTAAGGCAGTTCCGATGCCATGCTCGCAGCAGTCAAGGTCCGCAGAAATTGGCGGCGGGGTTGATTCATTCCTGGATTCTATCCAGTAGTCGCCCTTGGCGATATACTTGCGACGGGTTGCCATGGCGGCTCTTCTTCAGGACACGCGTTACGGTTTGCGGAATAGGGCGCGCAACCCTGGCTTTACCAGCGTGGCAATGTTGACGTTGGCGCTGGGCATTGGAGCCAACACCACCATTTTCAGCGTCATTAATAACACGCTGTTGAAGCGGCTGCCGTTCCCCGCGCCTGATCGTCCCTGGTCGCTGTAGTGGCGCTCTTCGCCAGCTACCTACCGGCGCGGCGGGCGGCCAAGATCGACCCGATTACGTCGCTGCGCGTCGAGTGACTTCTCGGCCCGGCAGGCGATCACTGGGGCGCAACATGCCGGCGATGCAACGCATTCTGAATCATCAGGTACTCGCCGAGGTTTTCTGTCGTGACTAAGCCCACGAGATCACCATCCTGCAGCACGGGCATCACCTTGGACGGCGCCGCCGCCAACCGATTCAGCACGGCTTCCAGCATCTCGTTCGGCTGCGCGGTATCGAACTCGCGCTGCATCACGGTGGTTACCAGTTGATCGGGGCCATACTGCGACAGTCCGGACAGCAGATTCCCCCTGGAAAGAATACCCATGACGCGATCGCCCCACATCACTGGAAAATCGTGTTGCGAGCCCTCGAGAATCAGTTTCACGGCATCGCCTAGGGTCTGATTGGTGTTCAGCCTGGCGAAGTTTTTCCGCATGGCCGTACTGATGGGAATGCCGGAGAAGGCCTCTTTGATTTGCACCGACTGCGCTTCATGGGCCGCGCCAATCCAGATGAAGAGCGCAATGAAGACTAAGAATGGATCGCGGAACAATCCGACGAGTCCAAACACCAGAGCGAGTCCTTGCCCCACCGCAGCAGCCGCCTGGGTGGCTCGCACGTGATCCATGCGCATGGCCAGCAGCGCGCGCAAAACTCGGCCGCCGTCCATAGGAAACGCTGGGATCACATTAAAAACCGCCAGAATTAAGTTTGCAACCAATATGCGTTCCAGGAACGGGCCGCCGGTAATGCTCAATGCGGTTACCGCTTTCCAGCCGGAAGTGAAGAATAGTACCGCGTAGAGGATGACGGCGATGCCAACATTCACCAGCGGGCCAGCTAGCGCCACCCACAACTCCTGCCGCGGTTTCTCCGGCATGCGCTCGAAACGCGAGACTCCGCCGATTGGCAGCAGCGTGATGTCTTTGGTGGGAATTCCGTAATGCCGCGCCGTAAGCGCATGGCCAAACTCGTGCAGGACTACGCACGCGAACAATGCCAGAATGAACACTACGCCGCTCACCACTGCCTGAAGCGTGCGCTCTTCCAACCAGTGCAAGGCGACCACCCAAAGAATCAGTAGAAAGAAGGTGGCGTGGACGTAGAGGTCGATCCCCGCGAGTCTGCCAATTTTCCAGGACCAGCGCATGCCGCCTCCACTTCTCCGTCTCCTACCTAATAACAGATGAAAGTCGGCGTCCCAGGATTTGCCGCGGCGGTGCGGCCGGCTACTTAGGCCGGAACCAGATTAGCGGCCGCGCGCTTTAGCAACGCCGCCTCTATGGCCTTGTGAAGCTGAGCCGGCACAATCGGCTTGGCAACATATCCGTCCATGCCCGCTTCCAGGCATCTCTCCTCGTCACCTTTCATGGCGTATGCTGTCACCGCAATCACCACAAGATGAGCGCCGGTTTTCTTCTCTCGCTCGCGCAGAATAGCAGTAGCTTCCAAGCCGTCCATTCCAGGCATCTGCACGTCCATAAGCGCCAGGTCGAACTGTTGCTGTTCGAGCAGGTGTAAGGCCTCGCCGCCATCTCTGGCGACGGTTACAAGGTGGCCGCTTTTTTCCAGCAATTTACGGGCAAGGTGCTGATTCACAATGTTGTCTTCCGCTAGCAAAATTCGCATCGGAAGAAGCGCACCCTCTAGCGGGGCAGAGCGCTTCTCGCTCAGCCGGTTTGCCGGACTTGAGTCCGCTGCCGTCTGTCCTAGCGCTTTCAGGACGGCTGCCTTTAACTCGGCCTGCCGTATGGGTTTGGTTAGGAAAGCCGTCACGCCTTTGTCCCGCAACTCGGCCGCATCACCGCTTTGCCCGCCGGAAGTGAGCATAATCATCGCGAGATCTTTCAGCGCCGCATCCGTTTTTATTTGTTCAATTAATGCGAACCCGTCCAGCTTGGGCATGTGAGCGTCGGTGACAAGCAGCCTGAAAAATTCCCGTCGCGATGCTTTTTCTCGAAGCGTGCGCAAAGCGGCCAAGCCGTCCTCGGCAAAGGTCACCGTCATACCCCAGCGAGTGAGCGTCTCGCCCAAAATCCGGCGGTTGGTCGCGTTATCGTCGACCACCAACACCGGCACCGCGTCCAGGAGAATGGTCTCGGGAGGCGGTGTCAAGACTTCGTTTCGCGGCATCGTCATCTGCGCCGTGAAGTGGAAGCGGCTACCGCGGCCAAGTTCGCTCTCCACCGACATGCGGCCCCCCATCAGCATCACCACCCTGGAGGAAATCGTAAGCCCCAGGCCGGTTCCACCATACTTGCGCGTCGTGGACGAGTCGGCTTGCACGAACGCCTCGAAAACAGAGCTTTGCTTCTCCGGGGAAATGCCGATACCCGTATCGCTCACCTGAAAATGCAATCGCAAGCGGTCGCCTTCCTGGTGCTCCAACTCTACCCGGAGGACGATTTCGCCGTGCTCTGTAAATTTAAGAGCGTTGCCGATCAGGTTGACATTTATTTGCCTCAACCGCGCCGGGTCGCCGTGAACGGTCGTGGGGACGCCCGGCCGAATCTCACAGGCGAGTTCGACGCCTTTCCCGTTGGCCACGGGCGCGAATGCCCGGATGGTCTCCTCCAGGCATTCCCTCAGATTGAAGTCGATAGAGTCAAGCTCCAGCCTGCCGGCCTCAATTTTGGAAAAGTCCAATATATCGTTGAGCACGCACAGCAGTGAATCTGCTGAGCTGCGCGCCATGTCGAGGCATTCGAACTGTTCGGGCGTGGGTTCGGTGTTCAAAGCCAATTCAATCATCCCGATGACGCCGTTCATCGGCGTGCGGATCTCGTGGCTCATGTTGGCTAGGAACTCGCTTTTAGCGCGGTTCGCCGCCTCGGCGATTTCCTGAAGTTTAGCCGCCTCGCGAAGCTGTTCACGGATCACCTTGGTTTGCTGCCGTACGCGGCCCCGCAGCACAATCAGCCATGAGAACACTACTAAGGTGAAAAGTAAGGTTCCACCCAAAATAAAAAGCGTATGGCCAACCGACCACCACGTCGGACGGCTAACCACGGCGACATCTTCGGCGGAACGCATGAAGATGCGGAAGCCCTTTGGATTGCGGTTGTCATCCACCTCCACGGAGCAGATGCCGGTCACTTGAAGAATGCTCCCCTCGCGAACGTTCAGTGTTCTTTGGCGCTCATTGCGGTTCAGAACTGCGTAGAAAAGCGCGCCATCGGCTGACAGTAGAAGATCGTCGGCTAACGGCCCGCGGGTTCGCCCTGACAGGCGGCCCCGCAAAGTCACGAGTTCTGAATCGTAATTTCCCTCCAGCGCCTGCTGCGGCGTAATAGGAACGGAATGGACCGGGCTACGCACTCCCGTTGCGCGGAGTATTGCTTGTTGCAGCACGGGCGCGTATTCTCCCGCCGCCGGGAAGCCAGCCACATCGACCTGATCATTTACCCTGACACTCGCCGGCTCGCTCAGCTCAACCATCGACGCTCCCGTTTCATCCTGAATAAAAGCGCGAGTTCCATCGGACAGCGTTACCGTTCCTCTAATGCGCACGCGATGAACATCGTTGACATCCGGGGCGAACCGCATGAGCTCCGAAATGGAGCGGATGGGCAAAGAAAACGGATCCGCGGGAGAAGCTTTCTCGATACGTACCAGAGACATTGCCGGCACGAAAAGGCGCGCGCCGATAAATTGGCGCTTCGTATTGAAAAATGGCGCGCAATTGCCTCGCACCAGTATCGTGGAATCCACCAGCCGCGCAGGATCCACTCCCGCGAAGTCCCTGACGAAGACCCGGATTAGGCCCGCGTTCGTTTGCAAGTCCAGAAGTAGACTTACCTTGTCCTCTCCGGCGTAGCGAATGACTCCCCTTGTTTCAAGCCACTTGCCATCTTCTGACCCAGTCAGCATTTGAGAAACACTGATAAGCGGGGCGTCCGGAGGCAAGCGCGATTCCCCCAAAATGGTTATCCGGGTGCTTTCGAGGATGGGAGCGAAGTGGCCCGGTCCGCTCACTCCTTCCACCCTCACCAACTGCCCGGGATGAATGGGAAGCTTGGACGTCTTGGGTAGCACAACGTAAATGCTTCCGCTCTCATCATGCAGGAAGAAGAAGGCGTCCTTAGGGTCGTGGTAAGCATCGGAGTACGTAATTACTCCTTGCAGGCGCACGGGATAAGCGCGTTGTGCTTGGTCCTTGCTAAGGCTGTGTACCTGCTTAGCCGTCGTGAGCGTTGGCAACCCTTGTGCCTGAAGCGCAGCAGTTAATACCGTCAGCAGGAGGACGGCGGGCAAGAGCGCTGACGCAGACAGCAGGGCTGAGTTACCGCGCGCCACGTCCATAACCGATGAGCGTATACATACTCATTGTCTTTATCGGTTGAGTCCCGTAAAGCCATCAAGCGGACTTGAATTGGACTACGCCGAACGGTGCTAGAAAGCCAGCTTGAGCGCCAATTGGATCTGGCGAGGCGGATAGGCGCTCGAAATCGTGCCAAAGGCGCTGCTGGTAATCGTCGTGTTTAGCCCTGTGAAGTTCGCATTGTTGAAAGCGTTGAAGAAGTCACCCTGCAATCGCAGATCAAAACGCTCCTTGATGGGGAAATGCTTGGCGAGCGACATGTCGTACGACTGCAGCCCCGGCCCTTCGACGGTGTTGATCCCCAGATTGCCATAGCGGCCCGCGGGAGCAGTGGCAAAGGCCGCCGCATTCACCCAGTCATTCACGGTTTGATCCGCGGGATAAATTGCTCCGCCGATATAGTCAGCACGCCGCGTGCCCGTGGATGTGTTGCCGGTAACCGTTAAATATGGACCGCTCTGCAGGCGAATAACGCCGCTCAATGCCCAACTGCCCGCAACTTGGCGAACGATCGCGGGCGTCTGGCGCAATTGCGGCAGGTTCCAGGTAAACGTTGCGACGAAAGCGTGGCGGCGATCGAAGGAAGTGGGTCCGTAGTTGAAGTGGCGGTTTTGATAATCTTCCGAATTGTCGCCTTCGCCACTGGAATCGCCCAGCGATTTCGACCACGTGTAACCGCTGGTGAAGATCACCGCTGCCGGCCCGCTTCGAAACGAAAACTTGCAAGGCGTGATAGTTAGACGTCGAGTCGCTTTGATACTGCTGCAGCGTGGTGTAGCCGGGATAGGGAACGAAGTAATTCGTGTTGTAGGAAGGGTTCGCCGCAACCGCCGCCAGGTTCGGGAAGTTGATGTTAGGCTCGCGCAAGAGATGGCGTCCAAGTCCGCCAACATAGGTAGTTTCAAGGAAAATCGCGTAGGGAAGTTCTTGCTGAATTCCGTAACTAAACTGCTCGACATAGGAGGTTTTTAGTTTTGGATTGATTGCGCTAATGGAGCCTATGGGGAGAGTATTGGCTGGGGCGCCACCGGCGGGATTCGAAAGATTCCCGTTATCAAATTCGGTGATCTGAAGAATGGGCGGAACGTTGACTTGCGAGAAGGTCACATTGCCTTCGGGCCGGTTATAGAAAATGCCATACCCTCCGCGCATGACAGTTTTGCGGACTGAGCTGATAGGCAAAACCGATACGCGGTCCAAACGTATTGGAGGAGTTATACAGGCCGCGCGGAGCACCGGCGGGAATCGATTGAAAGAAAGCGCTGGTGGAGCCCGGCACACGGCCTTGCTGGTTGGCGGGGACACCGCTCCCGGCGCGGATGAGGCCATTATAAGGATTGCCCGGAGCCAGGAATAATAGTGCCTGCAGTAGTGAGTCTTAACCGCTTGCGCCGGGTTGAAGAGCGACTGATCGAAGTTGGCCATGTTGTTCGCTTGCGTGTACATGGGCTGGACATATTCATAGCGAAGGCCCAGCTCAACGCTTAGCTTGCGGTTGACTTTCCAGCTATCTTGCACGAATGCCATGGGCTGGGTGAACCGGAAGAAGCCGACCGGATCCGCGCTGGCTTCCGTATAGGAACGGAAGTTTCCGAGCAGCGCGTCGGCAAGGGCGTTACCGGTCGTCATGTTGTTGCCGCTGGTATTGAAGGAAAGATTGCCGGTGTAGTAAGGCCGGCCGTTCTGATCGACACGGTCGCGCGCAACGGTAACACCGGCCTTCAGCGAATGCGCGCCAAGCTGAACCGAAATGGTATCGCCGAAACTGATATCTGTAGTGGGCGACATCAGCGCGAAGTTCGGGCCTTGAAAACCCGCGTAGTTCGTGATGCTAGCCGGCGGGAATTCCGTTCGGATATCCGCCGCCCGGATAGAGCTGAGGAAATTGAAATCCGTAAGTACTGCGCTCCCAGGTGTCGTCCCGGCGGGAACAATATGCTGCGAAACCCAGGTGGCATTGGCGCGCGCCTCATTCACGATTGTCGGCGAAATCACCCAGGTTTCCGCCAGCAGCAAACTTTCGCCAGGCCGGCTGCGATTCGTGGGAGTGGTGTTCAGAATCCCGGAATTCGAAAACGTGCCGAAGGGATCGAGCAGCGTGTTGCTGTCTTGAAGCCAGCGGAAGTAAGTCGTTTGATTATCTGTAATGCGATAGTCGAGGCGAACGATATCTTCGCGATAATTCAGCGGATTGAGCGGGAACAACGTCAGGTTATTCGCGATCGGTTGATTAATGAAGGTGGCGCCCGATTGCGACGACATCAGCCGATAAATATTCGCTATTGCATTGCCGTCCGGCGTGATCAGCGACGAAATGTTGTTGCCCGGTATAGGCGTTTTGGTGCCCGGATAAAAAAGTTGGGCTTGCCCCGCGAAATTGCCGCTGAGCAAGGCGCTGGATGGAACAGTGAAGCGAGTAGGGTTCTGCTGCTGACGCAGGCGCTTCCATTCTTCACCCACAAAAAAGAAAAGCTTGTCTTTTCGAATCGGCCCCGCCCAGATCGTATCCGAAGTTGTTGAAGCGTAGCGCCGTTTTTTGGGCCGAGAAGAAATTGCGCGCGTCTAAGACATCGTTGCGAAAGAATTCGAACAGCTCCGCCATGAAACTGGTTTGTTCCCGACTTCGTGATGATGTTGAAGGCCGGTCCGGAGAACCGGCCATACTCAGCCGAGAAGTTCGAGGTTTGAATTTTTACTTCCTGGACAAAATCGGGGCTGACGTTGTTCACCAGGCTGCTGTTGGAGCCCGCGACGGAATTGTATGCGCCGTCCACCGTGAGATTGTTGGAATCGGCGCGGTTCCCGTTGATGTTCTGGTTATTCGATGCCAGGCTGGTAGTCACGGAAAACTGATCGGGGTTTGTGACCACGGCGCCAGGCACCAGCGTCATGAGCTGGACGTAATTGCGGCCGTTCATCGTGAGGTTGTCCACTTGGTGCGAATCGATGACACGCGACACTTCGCCGGAAACCGTATTGATTTGCTCTTCAGCGGCAGCGACGACCTCGACCGACTGGCTCACGTTGCCAACTTGGAGCGCGAAATTGACCGTAAGGCGACCGTCGGCGACCAGTTCCAGCCCGCGTTGGGTCTGCGTCTTAAAACCTTGTTTGGTGACTTCGACTTTGTAGCTGCCGATGGGCAGGTCGGTAATGGCGTAGTTGCCGCTGCCATCGGTTTGCACGTTGCGCGCGGCAGCGGTCTCGAGGTTAGTAACCGTGACGGTGGCGTCAGCAACGGAGGCATTGGAGGGATCTGTCACAAGGCCGGAGATTCGGCCCGTGCTGGTTTGAGCGAAGACCGGCAGGCTTGTCACAAAAGAATGCGAAGCCGCAAAGCAAAACGCGATGCGAGAAAAACTGATCGTATCATAAGCAACCCCTTGCTTGCGGAATTATATAGCAATACAGGGCGGCTGTGGAATTAGATCGGTTGCGCAGATCTGCTCGGCCCGCAAAGCTACTGCAACTGAGCGCGTTGAGCCTGTAGGCGCAGTTGTCTTGCCTTGGCCTTATCTTTCCGCAATCCGCCGCGCCCGGACTCGTACATCGCAGCAAGACTATTCATGGCTTGCCAAATGCCGGCATCGGCCGCTTTACGATAAAGCTCCACGGCCCTAGCCTCATCTTTGGGAAGACCTCCGCGCCCAGCCTCGTACATGAGACCGAGATTACGCGCGGCTAATGAATAGCCGGCGTCGGCTGCTTTGCGATACAATTCCACCGCCTTAGCGTCATCTTTGGGAAGACCGCCGCGCCCATCCTCGTACAACACGGCAAGATTATTCATGGCTTGCCGATTGCCCGCGTCGGCCGCTTTACGAAAAAGCTCCACGGCCTTGGCGTCATCTGTGGGAAGACCGCCGCGGCCGCTCTCCCACATCCAGCCAAGATTGGCCATGGCCACCGGATCGCCCGCATCCGCCGCTTTACGATACAGCTCTACCGCCTTGACGTCATCTTTGGGAAGACCGCCGCGCCCATATGCGTACTGGGGTTCGCCTGCCTCAGCAGCTTTGCGATATTGTTCCACCGCCGCGGCATCACTCGCGGGCTCGCTATCGGCATGTGCGTTCGGGGGCGACCTCTGCGCTTGAGTAGACGCCTGCGCCTCCGAGGATTGTGGAGTTTGGGCAGGAGCTGGCGTGGGTTGAACGCCGCCAGCGGTAGCAGCCGTGAGCCGCTTTTGCAAGTCGTCGTTCTGTGCTCTTAACGCTGCGATCGTTTGCGCCGACTGATCCTGGGCCTTTTTAGCATCGTCTTGCGCTTTCTTTACGGCCGTCTGAAGATCATTCATCCGCGCCGAGTAATCGCTCTGCTGAAGATTGGCTTGTTTCTGGAGTTGAGCAACAGCGTCTGATTCTCGCGCGCCATGCTTTCAGCCTTGGCCCGCTGCTCTTGGAGGTCATCCCTTTCCTTAGCAACTTGCTCGAGCCGTTTCTGCAACTCCGCACGTTCGGTCGGAGACTGGTTTGATTGCTGCAACTGATTGCGAATAGCCGATTTTTGGGAAGCAGTCCTGTTGAGACTCCTGTCCAAGGCCTGCAGCTGGTTTCGCAGCAGGAGCTCGCGCTTGTTTGCCTCGCGCAGCTGATTCGTGACTTCAATTTCTCTTTGCCGCGACCACGCATATCCGGCTGCCGCAACGGCAGCGATCAACAAAAATACCGCGGCTACAATCAGCCAACGCTTTGCGCGCGCCTGCGCCTCCGCCCGCGCTTCTGCCTCCAGCTTCGCGGCGCGTTCGGCATCGGCCAATGCCCGGGCGTCGGCGAGCTCTTTCGCGCGCTGGGCCTCTTCGGCATCCTTCTCCTTCTGCTGGTCCGCTACTCCACGCCGTATGAATTTCTCAACTTCGGAAAATGAGGCTTTGCAGTCCTTCAGCCGGGCCGCCCAACTCTCGTTCCAAATCCCCTGCTCAAGGAAAGCCAACGCCGTCGACAATTCCGGGTCTCTCCACGTTCGCCGGTTCCAGGCAACATCGCGCGCTGCGCTCGCGTACCATTCGGCTGCTTTCGTCTCGGCTTCCACCCACCCGCCCAGTTTTTCCCAGTGCGTGATTAGGCTTTCGTGCGAAATGTCGATGATGCTGTCTGGACCCAGCTTCTTTCCCGACCAGACCAGCAATGAGTCGTCGCGGCCCGAATATTTCTCCACCACAGTCAGAACAAGCTTGCGCGAATAATCGTCTCGCGCGCCGGCTACATCGTAAATGCGATCCAGGCGAATCGGCCTGCGGACCTTGCGCCCACCCTCCATCCCGGTCAAACAGCGGAACACTTTCTCTGTCCAAGGCTGGGCATCGCCTAACGAAGCGAATAACCGATCGGCATGCGCATCCAAGGCGCCCTGCAGAGTCCCCGCGGCCAGGTAATGATCGACTGTGACGTCGCCGGCGCCCCCTCCCGCCCTCCATTCATGGAAAGTCCGATTCAGCGCGTGCTGCAGTACCGGAAGCTCGCCCGTATCGTCGCTTAGCTCGTTTAACAAGCGCTCTATTAAGCGAGGACTCATCCGCGCTCCCGCCACGCGCAGAGGCTTCTCGATGGCATCTCGCATCTGCTCACGCGACAGGCGCGGGATCAGGTACTGGCTGCGATTCAGCGCTTCAGGCAAACCCGGGAATTGCGTGCAGTCGCCAATGTAGTCGGACCGCATCGTGAGCACAACGTAAACCGGCGCGGTCGATAATTCGGTGGCCTCCAGCAGAGAAGCCACAAACAGACAAGCCTCCGCTCCGCCGTCTTCTTGCTTTCGCTCCTGCACAAAGCGAAACAGCTCCTCGAACTGGTCCACGACGATCAGCAAGCTCTCGCCTTCCGCGAAGTTGCTCGCTCGCACAGCGTGAATCAGCCCCAGGCTGGACCGGCCCACCGCTTTGCGCACGGTCTGCCGATTACTCGAAGGAATCTCTTGCTCGGCCAGCGTTTCGGCTAAGTTGTCCAGCGGCGCGCTGCCAGGCCGCATCACGCAAATCCTCCACCGCGACGTTGCGCCGATCAAGCGGCCGCGGTACAAGGCGGGCAATAGGCCGGCCCGCACCAGCGAGGATTTTCCGCTTCCCGAGTTGCCAACAACCGCCAAGAGGCGATTTTCCGACAGCCTGCGCAGCAGTTGCTCGTTGTGAGTTTCGCGGCCGTAAAACAGGAATTCTTCGTTCGGCTCGAAGGGCCGCAGTCCAGGATAGGGCTGATCCAGCTGTAGCTCAGGTGCGCGCTCAGCGGCTAACATGGGCGGCTTTCGTCTTCAGCTTGCCAATAAAGCCGTTTAGTCTGCCAGGGAAGAACGGCTCGTCATACACCACCACATCAATGTTTTTTAAATCTTGCTTAATCCGTTCCGGATGCGAAACCAACAGAGCCTTGACATCCGGTTCTTTCTCGAACATTTCATTCGCGTACCGAAGATCCTTGACGTACGATTGCAGCCAATTATCAGGGTCGGTATTGGCGGCGCGCAGCAGCAACACGCCATTGGAGGCGCGCATGAGCTGCCCGTGATTCGCATCGCGCTCGCTACGCAGCACTTCCAGATTTTGCTCGCGCAGTATATCGCTCAGCCGGTTGGCAGTCTGCGATTCAGTGGTTAGCGTACTGTCATAGATCAAGTAAACTTTCGCAAGACCAGCATCGGCCGCCGGCGTCACCGCTGGTTCCTCCTCTTGCTTAAGCGCGCCTTGCAGTTGATCGATCATCCCCCGAATCGACGCGCCGCCCAAGATCTGCGAACTTGCCGGAAGCGTTTCGCGGATGCGCGAGATCAAGGCGCTCTGCCCCTGTTCAGCAGTCTTTGCCTTGCCGGGACTAATCCAAAAGACGAGGCGCTTTTTCATTTCTTGCGCGACTTCGATTTGATCCTCAACAAATCTGTCATACAGGCCGCCCAGCAGGAATATTGCCAGCGAGCACCCTTCCATTTCCTCCCGTACCGCGTCTGTGCCAAATTCCGGACTCAGTAGAATGTCCGGTTTGACGTTGTAACCCCAATCCGCCAATTGATTCTGCAGGTCGCGCCGATCCCCCTCCATCTCTGGGGGTACGGGAGCCAAATACAAGCCCTGCTGCCGGTTCGCCATAAGCACGAGCAGCTCACGGATGGTACGCACCGTCTCGCGAATCATTGCCGTAAATTCCTTCGAATCCGGAGGCAGTTCGTACTCGTCGGCCTCGCTGAAAAATCTGACGTGCTGCAATTCTTTCAGCAGGCTCAAATGGGCTTTGGCAGGCCCTGGCGCCTTGATGATCTTCAAGAATCTGTAGAACGATTCCACCTTCAGGTTCTCCAGCCCGCCCGAATGCTCCAGCAGGATGCGTCGTTCCTCTTTGCACCAGGTGGACTGGTGATAGCTAGGCGAGATCACCGCCAGAAAAGCGGCGGCTCGCGAGATCCCTTGGTCGATTTCGGCCGTCCACTTTTGCCCCATCCGGACGTTTTGGCTATCTTGCCAAATTGCGATGGCTTTCCCGGCGCGTTCGTGGAATTCCTGGCTTAAAGCCTTGCGAAACGCGTCCACCCACGCCGCTTCTATCTGGGCATAGCTCAGGAAAATGTCGTGCTTATATCCCGGCACCATGGCCATAATTGCGAATTATGCCAGCGATGTGGGGTCTCGTCAATGAAAAGTGTTATCAGACGGTCAAGGTTATTTGCGGCGTCTCAATTGCGCAAGTCCACGCCGTCCGCCCCAATTCGCAAAAAACGAGCTTATTCCGAGGTCGTTCGGTAAAGCCACCCCTCGGTAGAATAGGCACATGCGCAATGAGTTCACTGCGATTATCGAGCGCGACGACCCGTGGTACATCGCGTATTGCGCGGAAGTTCCCGGCGCCAACGGTCAAGGTGAATCGCGGGAAGAATGCCTCGCGAATCTACGCGAGGCGATCGCTCTCATCCTTGAACATAGACGAGAGGAATCGCTGCGCGCTGTACCTCCCGATGCTGGGCACGAGCTACTCGTGATTGGATGAAGCGCGAGGGACTGCTTCGGCATCTTCGCCTCGCGAAGAAGATCAAGCCGTCACGCCGGCAACCCCGCGTTGTAGAAGCAGGAGTGTTTCTAACGTCCGGAAATGCTCATTTCCCTAATGTGTACTCAAGATCGTAGGAGTGCTGCCCGTTTGCGATCTGAATATCCAACGTTCCCGCAATACCCTTTAGTTCACCGGTTCCCGATCCGGGAACAATAATGACGGACATCTTGCGTCCGTTCTGATCCATCGTGGCCATATGCTGCAGGGCGAAACTACCATGCTTGCCGTTGAGCGTACCGGTTACGACTTCGATGGCAACGTATCCGGCAGCGCCTTGCTTGGGATCTCCGCCCGAGAACATTTCGCCCTTGCTGGTCGCCTCCAGATCACCGTGAATTTGCTTGTCAATAGAAAAACGGGAAAGTCCTTCCGCAGGAGCAGGCGTGAGCGGCCGAACATTTACCGTGAACGTGCCGTGTGCGTGGTAGGTCATTGAGGTAGGCTTTTGCTGGGCAAAAACAAAAGATATCAACCCGAGGGAAACGACGGCAGAACGGAGACGCAGCATAGCCAGTCCCCCATTTTGTGCGACAATTTCACGAGTGATTTCAAGGTTTCCGTAATGGCGAATTGTGCCACACCGCGTTTCCGCGTCCAACCTAATACAACGAAACATGAGTAAAGAACAAGGCGGGCAAACTGTCCAGCTGAGGGCCAGGCCATAAACAACAACATTGCGGCGCCGCACCGCACTCAACCGGCAGGGGCGAACCTATGCTATATCAGGTGACGGAGACAAAGGAACCTCGGTGCCAGCAGCAGAGGACAAGCTGAATCTCGCACGCCGTCATTTGGATCGCGTGCTTGGTGCATGGGATACGCCCACAGATTGGGACGACCTCTCCCTGTATGGTTTTTACTGTCTTGAGGCGGCTGTAGAAGCAGCTGCAATCCACGTTGGTTTGAAGACTTCGAAGAAGCATTGGGAGAAAGCAGACGCTGCCGGCGAACTTCACAAGAAGCAGGGGCTGCCCAATGTAGAGCGACTGCTTCATGACTTGAATGATGCCAGGAAATCCGCAGCTTACGGCGACGTCCCCGCGCCCGACCTCAACGCCGAAGCTACGGCGTCTGAGATTGAACTGTACGTGGATGCTGTTGCCGCGCTTGTGGAAAGAGCGACCTGATATGAAGCACTCGTCTCGAAATTTTCGCGGCCATCCACTCGCCGAGGTTCTTCGCTGGCCAACCGGGAGGTCGAAAGATTGGACTTTTCGGTTTGTAAACTCCGCGCGCGCAAATCGCAGCATTGTGGCAGTGGTCGCCGTTGGGTCGGCAGTTCGCCCCGGGGTTTCCAGTGCTGATCTCGACTTAATCGTCATTCGCGCCGATACGGGCCCTTTCGGTGACATGGCTCCGCTGGAAATTGATCTGCGTAATTATTCTGCGGCTGATGTCGACGCTCAAATCGCAAGCGGCAACGACTTACTTGTATGGGCCATTAAGTTCGGCAAAGCTCTATTTCAACGGAATCATTATTGGGACAAGCTGGTTAACTCCTGGCGAGACCGCCTTCCTCTACCATCCCGCGCAGTTGCCCGCGAAAGGGCAGCAAGTGCGCATAGGCGCCTCGCCAAGGTCTTTGAATTCGGCGATGCCGATGCGTCACAGGAGCAGGCAGTTTCGTATTTAACGCATCTTGCTCGGGCAGAGCTCCTCGACAGGGGCGTCTATCCTGCATCCAGGCCGGAGTTGCCTTCGCAACTCCGCGCCGTCGGGTGTTATCAAATCGCGGAATGGCTCGACGGCTTTTTGCAGAACAAACTAACCGAGATCGCGCAAATTGATCGCTTGCCAAAGATACCTGCATGATGGTGGTTCAAAAGAACCCTAACCTGCGCGGAGCGTCCCTCCAGTTCTCGACAGCCATGGGGAGGGTTGGCCGAGCCGGGCAAATGCCGGTTCCCGAGCCGCCCCGCATCAGCTTCAACCTCGACTGAAGTGAACCCCTGGAGTGAGACAGCAAGTTAAGAGGGTATTGCCGTCCAATGAAAAATCATTGCACGTCTGGGTTGATATGGACCATTCTGAAAACACCTGAGCGGAGGGTAGAGCAACGCAGAGATGCGACCGAGCGCCGACTCAGATGCTGGAATGGCCGGGGCGGTGGAAGCCGCCCCGAAGTAGCAGAGCGATTCTGGCGCAAGAGCGATAAATCTCGGGGTTTCAGGGGCAGCGCCCCTGATAAAAGAAGCCGAGTTCCTCATTGTGCGCCTTTCTCAAAATCGGCCGGTGCGCGATATCCCAGAGCCGAATGCAGCCGGTAGCGATTGTAAACGACATTCAGGAACTGACCAATGCTTCGCCGTGCATCATCGAAATCCCGGTATTCATTCCTGTAGACCTCGTCATATTTGAGCGTCTTGATGAACGACTCGCAAGCGGCATTGTCGTATGGATTGCCTTTTCGGCTCATGCTGATGGCGACCTCATGTTCCTTCAGAAGCTCTGTGTAATCATGCGATGCGTACTGGATGCCGCGATCGGAATGATGCACCAGGCCGGGCGCTGGGCGCCGGGAAAATAATGCCATGTGCAAGGCGGAGATGGCAAGCTCGGCTTCCAACGTTCTTCCGAGAGCCCATCCGATCACACGCCGCGAGTAAGCATCCAGCACGACCGAGAGATACAAAAACTCGTCGCGTAATCGTATGTAGGTGATATCAGCCACCCACAATTGATTGACTGCTGTGGGCTCCAGCTCGCGTGCCAGATTCGGATACACGGGCAAGCTGTGATGTGAATCTGTGGTTCTGATAAACGAGCGGCGCCGAACACAAAGCAGATTATCTTGGCGCATCATCCTCAACACGCGCTTGTGATTGACGTCGAAGTTGCGCCTGCTGCAGTTCGGCGGTAACACGGCGATACCCATAGCTGGGCGACTCCAGGGCGATCTTCTGCATTTCGTCGCGCAGTTCCATTTCGACTGGAATGCCCTGGCGTGGCAACCGCCGCCGGTAAAATCCAGCCCGGTTTAGTCCTGTCATGGCACACAACGCGATCACGGCTTTGCCTTCTTTCGCGGCGTGGCGGATTTCTTCAAACAGGCATCCGCGCCACTGACGACGGCTGGCGGGTGATGATCGCTGAAATGCTGTAAGGCTTTTTTTAAAAAGTCATTCTCCATCGCGAGCTGGCCGATTTTGCGCTCCAGCTCCGCGATACGCCGCGCATCATCCAGCGCTGGCACTTCTAGCCCGCGCCGGCCGATCCCGGGAAAAGCTAATTCGCCTTTAGCTCGCCACTCACCGCGCCAGCGCTCCAACAGCTTCGGGCTCAACTGATATTTCCGCGCGATCTCGGTTGTGGTCGATCCCGCATCCAACGCGCGCATCGCCGTGATCTTCAGATCGCGGCTGTAAACAGCTCGGGACAAATCCATTCCTCTCTCCGTTCAATGTATTTGTTCCCTTAACTCGCTGTCTCAGTTTTGGGGTCCACTCCAACAGCAGGCCCCACCCCCCGCCCCCATCCTCCCAAACGAACCCATTCCGAGTTCGTTCGGTAAAACGCCAGTTCGTTCGGTAAAAACACTCTCATTCCAAAACGCCCCCCTTTATCCTTCCTCAGTTCCAAAGTTCAAAATAGACTTCTTCCATTAAAATCCGTAGCTTGCCGCGCATTTTGCGTTCCGGCCGCACACCCGCATGCAATCATCCAGGCGAGAAAGCCGATGGACGAGCACGCCCAAAACGAAAACAACCGCTCCGGCGGTCCCTCGACTTCCGACGGAAAAGCCCGCTCCTGTCAGAACGCCCTCACTCACGGCTGCGGCTCCAGCATCGTAATTCTGCCGGGCGAGTCTTTATGACCGCTGGATGGGCTCCTACCTGCCCGAGGATGAGGCCCAAGCCGAACTCGTGGAGAAGCTCATCCTTAATAAATGATTTTTGCAGCGCAATGAACGGAGGTATTCGGAAATTGAACAAGAACTCGCCGCTTTCGATTTTGTTAGCTGGACCGACCAGCAGCACAAGAAATTCCAGCTCGCCCTTCGCTATAAGACCGCGGCCGAGCGCTCCGCGGGCCGCGTCATGAGCGAACTCGAAGCTTTCGTAAAAAAGCACCAGCAAGCCGGGAAAGAGCTGCATCGGGAAACCGAGCGAACCTCCCGCCGCCAGATGGACGTGATCCAGTTCTCTTGCCGCTACGAAGCGCAGATCGGCAAAAAAATCGCCGAAGCGAAGCTGCTCAAAGCTTGACGTCTCAGAAGAATAGGCCGCCCTCACCCAATCCGAACGCGCCACGCAGGCTGCCATCGAGCGCCTCACACACATGACGAGACTTGAAACCAGCTTCAACGCATCTGCGTTCAACTGTTAATTGTGTTGGGGAAGCTGTTCACTGCGCATCTGCTCGTAGTCTGCCTGCAGCTCTCTGCGCGACAGGCAGTGGAGCCCTCCGGCGCTCCGCCCGCCAAATGCGTTGTGGAAGGAACCGCTGTCGATTTCGCCACTGCCGAGCCGCTGCGGAAAACCACGATTCGATTAATTCCCGCCTCCTTTAATGCAGCCGGCTATATGGGGATCACCGATGCATCCGGCCACTTTCATCTCGAGGGAATCTCCGCTGGCAACTATGAATTAAGCGCTGATCACGCCGGTTATCTGACGAGCGAGTTCGGTGCGCGGAAGCCCGGCGGCAGCGGCGCTATCCTGCGGCTGAAAACAGGAGACAAGCTTACCGATCTGACCGTCAAGTTAGCGCGCTGCTCCGTGATTACCGGCAAAGTCTCGGACGAAAACGGTCAGCCGATTTCACGGGCGCTGGTTTCCGCAGTGTCGCAGAGTTGGATTCGCGGGCAGCGTCAATACGATCGGTCCGAAGGCAGTTGGACCAACGATGCGGGCGAGTACCGAATCATCGACTTGCCGCCGGGACATTACTATTTATGCGCCGAAGGTTCGTTTGAAAGCTTTGTAGACAGACAGGGCGACGGCGAGAAACGGATTCTTCCGGCATTCTATCCCAATTCAATGACTCTCGATGGCGCTCGCTTGCTCGAAGTGCAACCCGGACAAAATTTGCCGGGAATCGACTTCCAATTGCACGCCGGGCCGGTTTTCCATATCACAGGGAAGCTGGCTGGCAGTGGCTCGCATCCGGGCCATCAAGCTTTGTCGCTAAACGCGCATCCTCACGATCTTGGAAACGGGATTATGGATCTTGAAAGCGACATGAACGAAGATGGCACCTTCGATTTCTCCGGAGCTCCGGCTGGCAGCTACGACATCGAATTGATCTACAACGAATATCACCAAATCATCGCTAAGAGTACCGTTGAAATCAGAAAGTCCGATGTGAAGGGCCTCATTGTCCCCGTCCCGAACAGATTGGAGCTGAAAGGCGCCGTTCACTCATTGAATGCAAACGGCGATCCCTTGTCCGGACTAATGGTATTCGCACTGGATTTGGGCTCGCCTCTTATGAGTCACCCCTACGTTGAGGAAGTTGAGCCCGACGGCACATTCAAGATCGAGAATGTTTGGCCAGGCACGTATGTGTTGAGCATCAGCGGCGAAGGCGAATACGTCAAATCCATCCAATATGGTGGCCAGGAAGTTCTCGGCGCGCCTGTTGTACTCACCGGCTCCGCGGCGCAAGTTGAAATCCTTGTCAGCACAGGCGCTGGTCGGGTCGGCGGGTCGGTTCACTCCTCAGATTCTGACGCCAATATTAGTGGCCTGCAGGTAGCATTAGCTTCAGAATCGCCGCGCTTAGACCGTGCGGGATTGCAACTGGCGAAAACGGATCAGGACGGCCATTTTTCATTCACGAACGTGCCGCCTGGCAAATATTACGCCTTTGCAACCGCAGAAGTCGATCCTGGACTCTTAGAGAACAGAGATCTCATTGCCCAACTTCAACAAGACGGCCTGGAGATCGAGGTACCGGAAAACGGCGATTTACAAATCGACGTGCCGCTTCTTTCGCCGGACGACGTGCAGCGTGCGATAGCTGCAATAAGGCTATGAAGCGGCTGGCGTATTATTTCCTATTCGCCCCCGCTCTCATCGCACAATCGCGGTGTGCAATTCAGGGAATCGTCGTCGATGCGCTCACCGGTCAGCCGCTTGCCGGAGCGCAGGTCTTTGCGGACCCGGATACAGAGGACTATTCCGCGCTGCCGGTTCGACGAATTGCCGGCCCGCAGGGGACCTTCTGTTTTGAGAATCTCATCCCGGGCGACTACGGTTTGAGAGCGAAGCGCGCCCTGTACCTCGATACCAATTATGGAGAAAAACGTCCCGGCGGCAACGGGGAGGATGTAGAAATCACAGCCGGTCAGCCGGTAACTCCGCTCACCATAAAAATGACTCCTCAAGCCGTTATTAGCGGCATATTGAGCGACGGTGACGGCGACCCGCTGCAAAGTGCCCGCATCGATTTGCTCAAGCCTCACTGGAAAGCTAGACAGCTTACGACAGCGCCGGTTCAGCAGACGGTAACCGACGACCGGGGCCGATACCGATTCGCCGGTCTCGCGGCGGGAACCTATTTCATTAGCGCCAAGCCCGGGACTGGACCCGAAGATCCCGCGTCCCGAAAGTTCTTCCTGGACCAGAATGGGCAGCCATTCCGCCAGTTGGAAGGCCAGACTTACTACAAAAGTTCGCTCTCGTTCCACGATGCTACACCAATTCGAGTTATAGCGGGGCAAGAAGTTAGCGGTGTAAGTGTGACTCTCGTCAAAGCTGAGGCGCATCGCCTCAGCGGCACCGTTCCTTCTGAGGTGTTGAATACTTCTCCACGCATTCTTTTCCTCGTGGAGCAGACCGACACAGGTCCGGGCCTCGTTGTGAGTGTTCCCATTCAGGGCGACCGCAGTTTTGTCGCCGAAGGACTTTTCCCTGCCCGATACCTGCTGCAAGGAGCGCATGTGAAGCAAGAAATTGATCTCACAAAGGGAGATATAGAGGGCCTCGCTGTGGAACTGAGCAAGCCGGAGCTTAGACCCGCAAAATCAATCGAGCCAGTTTCGAGCGCAAAGCTGGCAAGCATCGAAGGCCAAGTCACTGGCGATCACGCGCTGGAAGGCGGCATAATGCTGCTCTTGGAGAGTGAAACTGATCCGGAGTTTTCAGAGAATCGGCTCGCAGGCTCGGATGGCAAGTTCCAATGGAATTCGTTGCAGCCCGGAAAATATCGCCTCTACGCTTTCGAAGATTTTGATCGCGACTCGTGGGGCAACCCTCAATTGGCAGCGCTCCTCGCCGCAAAATCAGTTGCACTTCGAAGCCAAAGAAGGCGGGCATCTGCGCGTAACTGTGCCGCTCATTTCAGCCGAGGAGTTCCAGGAAGCGCTCAGAAAAACAGGTTTTTAGCATATCCTTGAAAGTTATGATTAAGCCGATCACGTTACTTTTCGCAGCCGCGTTACTCACGCCGGCTTTGTCAAACCGAGCTTTGTCAAACCAAGCTTTGTCAAATCAGGCGAGCGATCAGCCGTTTACCGGACGCTGGGATCTGACCGTCAAAACACCCAAAGAAACATATCCTTCCTGGATGGAGGTCACCGGAAGCGGCGATGATATCGCCGTGCGAGTTGTCGGGCGTGTGGCCAGCGTTCATCCTGCTACGGAAGTGAACCTCAAAGGTTCACATCTTACCTTCGCCACGTCTGAATCGTTCGGCCATGAAATTCCCGTGACATGGGACTTCACCGCGGCGGGTGGAAAGATCACTGGAACAGAAAAGCGCTCCGATGGAATCGAAGGGCAGATCACGGGCGTGCGCGCGCCTGCTTTGGATCGCCCCGCTCCGGCTTCCTGGGCAAATCCGGAGCCGCTGTTCGATGGAAGAGATTTGAAGGGATGGCTGCCCGATAAGCCCAAGAACAATCACTGGAAGGCGGAGAACGGCGAGTTATTGAATCAAGCCGCCGGAGCGAACATTCGCACTACGCGCAAGTTCGACGATTTCAAACTTCACATCGAATACAACTGTCCGGAAGGCGGCAACAGCGGAGTATATCTGCGCGGCCGCGATGAAGTGCAGGTGGAGTATGAGCCTGCGGGCAAGAACGACGATCTTCATAGCATGGGTTCTATCTACGGATTCATCGCTCCCGCAGCCGCCGTCTCGCCGCGCCCCGGCCAATGGGAGAGTTACGACATTACGCTGATTGGCCGCCACGTCACGGTTGTACGCGACGACGTCAAGATCATCGATGACCAGGAGATTCCAGGCATCACCGGCGGCGCTCTCGACAGCCACGAAGGCGAGCCCGGACCAATTTATATTCAAGGCGACCATACCGGCGGCATGAAGTATCGCAACATTACGATTTCCCTGCCCCAGCGATGATCGCCCAATCACTCGTCGCGCAGAGCCCGCATAGGATCCACTAAGCGAAGCACGACGCGCGGGCGCATAGGTCGCCAGCAACGTTACTAGAAGTTGCACTCCGGCCGCCAGGGCGAACAGCAATGGATCGGCGTGCGTCCCGTTGAACACAAATCTTGTGATCCGCTCAGCGCCCACGCTTGCTACGACCCCCGCCGCGATACCGCACGACGCAAGGATTAGCCCCTGCTTCAGCACCATGCGCAGGACGTTGCTACGGTCTGCTCCGATGGCCATGCGAATTCCGATCTCGCGCGTCCGGCGGCTCACCGAATACGCCACCAGCCCGTACAGCCCCACCATCGCTAGAAGCAGCCCCATGACGCCCATGCTGCCCACCGTCTGGACAATCATCGCGGGAGTCTTGATCGCGCGCATATGATAGAAATTCTCCATGGTGCGAACGTCGTACATCGGCATGTTCGGATCGATCTGGCGAACCACTTGCCGTAAGGCCGGTCGTCTCGAAATAGCGGTCACTGACAGTGGAAGAAAAAACGTTGATTGCTTCTTGTCCGCGCGCCAGTTGATGGCCCTCGGGCACGAGTGGTTCCATGTTCTGATTGGGAGACAAAGGGATATCGCGGGTCAAGGCGGCCGAGGTCACGCCGGAGCTGGCGCGCGTGTTTTCCAGGAGTTGCTTATAGAATTGCGCAGTCTGTGCATCGTTGTACCGGATCACGCCCGGATTGAAGCTCATCATTAGCAAATGATCCGTCCGGTAGCCGGGGCCTTTATCGATCTGCGCCTCAAAGCCGCGAAACATCAACGCCGAAACTGTGAGCAAGACCAATGAGACTGCAATCTGGCCGATGACCAATAGATTCCGTCCCCAAAGACGCTGCCGCCCGGCCACGTCCGCATCGGCGGCTTTCAGCGCTGGAACTAAGTCGGATCTGGTACTCCGAAACGCTGGAGTGAGCCCGAACACAACCGTGCTGCCCACCGAGATTAGAAACGTGAACAGAAGAACGCGATGATCCATCTGGACGGAAAGACTAATGGGCAGGTCTGTCGGGATTTGTATTTGGGAGAAAAACGTTATACCCGCATAGCCAATCGCAATCCCGGCTGTTCCACCCAACAAGGCAATGAACAGGTTCTCGAGCAGAAGTTGCTGGATCAAGCTTCCGCGCCGGGCGCCGATCGCCAGCCGTACCGCGATCTCTCGAGCGCGCGCTCGAGAACGGCTCAGCAACAAGCCCGCAACATTCGCGCACGCCACCAGAAGCACGCACGCAGCCAGCACCACGAGCATGGCAATGATCTGCGCGTCCGGCGGATCCTGTTCGATTCGCAATTGGAGCTCCGGTATAACGCGAGCTGTTTGATTATGGTTGGTGCTTGGGTAGGTTTGCTCGAGCGCATGCGCAATCGAAGCGACGTCAGCCTGTGCTTGCGCCACCGTTACTCCTGGCTTGATGCGGCCTTTGACGTTCAACCACCGCAGCTCGCGGCGCTCGAGCACGTTGTCGCCCAGCCTCGGAGACATGGCGATCGGCACGTATAGAGCCGGCCGAACATACTGATCCATGCCGGTGAACTTTTCAGGCGCAACGCCGACGATCGTGAATTCGGTTCCATTCAGCCGGATCTTTCTTCCAATCACGGAAGCATCCGCGCCGAACTCGCTAGCCCACAGATCATGGCTGAGAACCGCTACGGCATCGCGTCCTGGCACTTTGTCTTCGTCGGGCCGGAATCCTCTACCCAGCGAGGGCTCCACTCCCAGCACTCGAAAGAAATTGCCCGATACGAAGAAGCCGTATTTCAATTGCGCGGGCACGCCTGGCCTTTGACTCAACCCCAAGGGAGTCAGCGAATAGGCTATCAACCCATCGAAAGATCTGTTGCGGTCGCGAATATCAATATAATCGCGATAAGAAACGTTCGAGGCTCGCACCGTCGGCGAGCTCGATACAACGTTGAGAACGTCACTCGACTTCGCTACCGGCACGGGCCGCAGCAGCAAGCCATCCGCGATGCTGAAGATCGCAGAGTTCGCTCCAATCCCGATAGCGAGCGAACAGACCGCCACAAGCGTGAAGGCCAGATTCTTCCGCAACATTCGCGAGGCATAACGCAGGTTTCTCAGCAAGAGGCCGAGCCTGGTAAGCAGATACGCTCTGCGTACGCTGTAAGTTCCAACCGGGATTTATCCAGTTCGCTAGCGGCTCGTTATCTACTTTCTTCTAAAAAAAGCAAGGCAGGGCTCGCAAGTGATTGCAAAGGCGTACGGCGGCCGCTGGCCTTATAAGCGCCTTAGAGAAGGCGTCACTCAAAACGAAAACGCTAGAGAGACCTGAGATCCAGACAGGATTTCTGAATATCAGCCAAGGAGGCTCATATGACACGCAAACTGACAATGATCCTGACCGCGGGTCTCTCCGCATTACTAGGGAGCCTCACACTCAGCGCTCAGGGCCAACAGGAAGTCGCGACCGTTCCGTTCGCATTCCACGCCAACACTCGAACATTGCCCGCGGGCAAGTACACCGTATCGCAGCATGGGACGGCGGGCTTATTCCAGGTTTCCGATTCAGCAGGCCACAGCATCTTCGTGGCCGCGCCCGAATTGAAAGAAGGGAAGGCCGACAACCCAAGGCTTACCTTCGCGTGCTACGGCCACGATTGCTCACTGTCGCAGGTCTGGATGCCGGGAAGCGATATTGGATACGTGGTATCTAAACGCTCCGAAGAGCGCAGTCTGGGGATGTCCGCTGATATCGTGTCCGTCCGCCTTACGGCTCGGTAGAAGCACTGCTTAAAAAAGGCCGGCGATTCCAACCAGAATCGCCGGCCTTTCGTTCAGAACGGCACAGCTTCGGAGGCGTTGATCGCAAAGCAGGTCCGGCCTTTGCCGTAGTGCCAGAAGTCGGAATAAGGCATCCCATTCGGATGGTCTCCCGTGAAGGTCGACTCGAAGTTTGCGCACAGCTCATAAGTGGAGTTCGCCCTGGGGCGATATTCGTACACGGCATGCGTCTCCGGGTCGGTAATCCGGTCAAGGGCAATATTCCGGTTCTGAACCAGCAGTGTCAGAGTGGGTGGAATCGTGGCGTTTGGGTTGTCCAGCCTCGCGCGATTGTGCCAGATCGCAATAACGCCGGCAATGCTGCGAAGGTCTTCGATGCGGTGGCGGTCAGCCTCTACTTGCCGCTGTTGCGAAGGAGTGCCTGCCAATACAAGGCCGATGCAGAATGTCGCGACAACAGCCAGTGCCGCTACGGCTGCGAACGCGACGTTACCAAATCTCCGGCGCGATACTCTAACCTCCCGTTTCCATTTCAGCGAATCGAGGTAGTAAAAGAAGATGGCTCCGGCGATCACCATAACCGTTGCCGCTTTGAGGACGAAACGCATGGTGATTTCGCCCATGAGCAGGTAATCGAGCGACCAGATCAGATCGCAAATCATGGTGCCGGCTGTTCCGAGGAGCGCGATATAGGTGAGCCACTTGCGTACGCCCGACTGCAGCCGGTCAGGATAGTTGATGGCTTCGCGTACGGTCAGTCTGGTGACCAGCAGGTAAATCGGAAAAGCGACGGCGAGAGAGGCCATTTGCCAGGTAACACTGGAGCGCATGTCGAACACATGACTCCTCGATATCGGGTCAGGAAGCCAATGGTCGATGAAGTCGAACAGCATGCTGCCCAGCGCGGTGGCCCAGGTGGCTAGGGTTGCGAACGAGAGTAAATATAGGAAGGCATCCCGCGCCGATTCACCACCTCCGGTACGTTCGGGAATTCCGATACCGGTCAGACCTTCCCAGTACTTGCCTAGCGCGCTGTACACGTCGTCTGCGGGCCAACCGCGGCGAGTGAGGAACGCGGCGAGAAACTCGTCGGAAGCTCCTTTGCTTTTGCTCGCTTCGATGAACTCCTGAAGCTTGCCGCGATCGTCTGTGTACAAAAGATGGACCCTAGCGCCTGCACATTCCGGCGAACTCCTTCTTCAGAGCAGCCAGTTTGGGAAGGTCGTTGTAGACGATGTAAGGATTGCTGGGATTGTTCTGCAGGTAATGTTGGTGGTAACTTTCCGCCGCATAGAAACCTTTGAACGGGACAACCTGAGTGACAATCGGCCGGCGGAACACATGGGCATCGTCGAGCTGGTGGATGTAGGCTTCGGCCACTTTCTTCTGCTCGTCATTCATGTAAAAGATCGCCGAGCGATACTGCGTTCCTGAATCCGGACCTTGCCGGTTTAGCTCAGTGGGATCGTGGGCCACCGCGAAGTAAACCTTCAGAAGCTGGCCGAAAGTAACTTGCGAGGGATCGAACGTGATTTCGACTGACTCCGCGTGCCCCGTCGTGCCGGTGCTTACCGTCTCATAGTGGGCGGTGGATTTCTCGCCTCCGGCAAACCCGGAGACAACCTTGGTCACGCCCTTGAGTTGGTCGAAAACGGCCTCGACGCCCCAAAAGCATCCACCCGCCAAAACGGCTGTCTGCTTGCCCTGATCGGCAGATGCGGGGATGTCGACCGCCGGATCGGGAAACGGAGCTTTCGGACCTGCCAAGGCCAAAACCGCCCCCATCAACAGAAATAGAAAAGATCGCTTCAACATTCCATCACCAGATTACTTCCATTCGGGGTTTTTACCAATGCTTACGATGTTTGCGAGAATGCGATATGCGCCCGGCACGCCGGACGGCAACTGACGATACAACGCGAAAGCATCGTAGACGTAGAAACCTTTGCCATAGCGGGCGAATAAGAGCCCGCCGGATTGCGGCGCCTGATCGGGATCATGCGTTTCGACTAGAGCCTCGTAATGCGGATCCCATTTCTGCATGAAGCCATGTCCCCGTTCTTCTTCCCAGCCGCGAAAATCGGCTTCGGTGATTTTGTTCGGCCAACTCAGCACCGGATCGTTAGGGTTAGGCAGCTTCACGGCTGAGGTTTCATCTACCACCTTCTGTGGATTCGAGCCCAGAGTGAATGGATAAGGACCGTAGTCGCGGTCGAAATTTTGAAGGTTGTATTGGACGATCAGAGTGCCCCCATTCTTCACGTAGCTGAGCAGGCGGTTGTTCGCAGTGCGCAACTCCGGCCGCACGGCATAGGCGCGTGTGCCCAGAATGATCGCGTCGTACTCGCTGAGATCGCCCGATTCGACGTCGCCGCCGGAAAGAATCTGCACGCGCAGCCCGAGCTCTTCCAAGGCGCGGGGCACGTCATCGCCGGTTCCAGGGAAATAGGCAACGTGAAGACCGGAAGCGGTTTTTACGTCCACGCCGACGGCCTTGTAAGCGGCTGGGAAGTAATAAGGATAGGGCCGCACCCCGGAATAGCCGACCAGCCGGTATCCTTCTTCGTATGCTTTTCCCGCGTACTCAGCCACGGCTTTGATTTCATAACTCTGCGGCTGAATGGAATGCGGCACGACCTGAAAGGTGATGGTCTCGTTTTCACCATCGCGAGCGATCGTGAAAGGATATTCGCCGGGAGTGGATAGCCAGCCTTGCGGCAAGCGCAGCCGCAACACGCCTTGCGCCGGTCCTTTGACGTTGCTGTGCAGCGTGCAAGAGAAGTCGAAGGAATGGGCGGTTAGAGGAATGGCTCCGGCTGCCGGAGAAACCGCCACGGAAATCGCCGGCCCCATCAGCATGGGATCCTCCACGATGCCGATGCCTTCGATGCGCTGATTGGCTTGCACGACTTTCTGAAGGGCCAGTTCCGTTCCACGATAGGTGACGCGCGCGGTAGCCGAGAGTGGATAAGGCGCAAAAGAGAGACCTTGATACCGCTCATCGGTCAGGTTATAGTAAGGCTGCTCCTGATCCGGTCGCGAGAAATAAGGTTTGGTCAGGGTTGCGTCCTGTGGAGCTTTGATCGTGAAGCGCCGGCGCATGTCTTTGCCCGCAGGTAGAGTCGGAGTAGTGGCGCCCTCGGCGCTAATGTCCCAGTTTTTTCCGTCCGATGCGTTGACCTCAATACTCTCGATGTTCAGCGCTTCCGAGCCTTCATTGACGAGATGGGTTTGAGCTGCGAACGATTGGCCCGGAATAGCAATTGTGAAGGTGGTGGGCGTTCCGGCGAAACCGGCCAAAGGTCCGGTGGGTTCGCGTTCGGGTGCGACTGCCGCGTCGAAAGAAAGTCCCAACGCCAAGGTGAGGGCGCTCTCAAACTGCTTCTCTTTTGCTTGCAGCTCGAAAGCCACATCGCTTTTCCCGGGTTCGGCCAAATCACTCGCGCGTACTTGCTTCAATAGCGAGCGAGTAGCCGTCAGGCCGTCTGCGAGAGCAGGCGCAATCGTGCCGGGGGTATCCGGCTTGTAACGGCTGTAGGCATCGTCGGCGAGTTTGGAAAGCCGCTCCAGGCCTTCCTTCAAAAAAGCGTTGTCGCCCTTGGCCAAACTCGCGATCCCCATTAAGGAAATATCGAGACCGTCATACAAAGAATTCTCTTTTTCAGGGGATGCGATGCGTGACCCGTAGCGATGATAAGAGATACTGTTGAGCGCAGGTTGCGGTATGGTTCCTCCGCCATTTTGGCTCTTTTGGTAACCCCAACCTTCGCGGCCGATCTGTAAGAACGTCAAGCCCGCCGCCGGGTCCTGCGTTCCTTCCGCGACGGTGAAATTCGCCGCTGGCTTGGCAGACATCCAGGTCTTGCTGACGTAATCGAAAAAGCGCACCGGCACGTACTTGTCGGTCGCGTAATCGTAGATCGTGCTTTCTTTGGTGGGCTGGAAATTTGGAACCCGGCAGTAGACCTTCTGCGGCGCCCACGGCCGCAAACCCTCGCGAAGCTGTTCCGGAAAACGCGTGGGGTCACCGGCGGCGAGAAACGCTTCTTGCGCCATTTGCCCGGCCACCTGATGATTGCCATGCCCGTCGGTCGACGCGCCGATGAAAACCGAGGTGATGACCAGCGGACGGGTCATGCGCACGATTCGCACCACGTCGGAAAGTACGCGATCGTAGCCCCACTTATCCAGCGCTTCCTCGCGTGTTTTGGAGAAGCCGTAATCGATGGCGCGGGTCCAATACTGGTCGACGCCGTAATAACGATCCGATTGGAGCAGCTCGTTGGTGCGGATTAGCCCGAGAGCATCATAGAGATCCATCGACATGGCGTTCTGGCCGCCCTCGCCACGATTCAGTGTCAGCAAGGTCCCACGCGCGCCGAGGCCACGAGTCTGATACGCCAGCAGACCGCCATCTTCATCATCGGGATGCGCGACGACCATCAGAATGCTGGCACGAGTACGAATGGCGGCCAACCAACGAGACAATCCCGGCGCGCCGCGGTCCAGATCGATATTCATCGCGTTCGAATTGATGGTCGCGAGCTGTTGCGGAGTCTGGGAGGTTGAACTGGCCCAAATGGCAACCGTCACCATGGCAGCTGCTGCCAGCGCCGTCATCATGCGAAACACAAATCTCCCCTTACTCTTTGTCTGCGTTTTAGACATACTGATCTATATTCGATGCCGTGAGGGTCAATAGGAGGCAATCTCCTATTATTCCTTCAGAATGGGGTCCTCTATGTCAGTTTCTAACACCTTAAAAGAAAACGCCCTCCTTATGGTTGCAAGGAAGGCTTCCTGGAGCTTGTTGCTGATCGCGGTTTTAGGCGCGCAGATGGGTTATTCGCAGACGGAAGCGATCAACGGCAGCATTCGCGGACGAGTTGTGGACCAGACCGGCGCGCCTATGGCGCAGGCGAATGTCAAGGTCGAAAACACCCAAACCGGCTTCTCGCGATCGCTGCAGACGCCTGAGGACGGCTACTACGTTTTTCCAAATCTACCGCTGGGCTCGTATTCCGTGGTGATTGACAAGAGCGGCTTTGAGACCGAGCGGCACACCGGCGTGGTGCTGGATGCAGGAACAGAGGCGGTGATCGATGCGCAACTGACAGTGGGCGCGACCAGCACGTCGATTGAGGTGACGGGCGGCGCTCCGGTAGTGGAACCATCGCGCACCAGCATTGGCCGTACTATCACGCACTCGGAGGTCGATAATCTCCCCTTGACGTCGCGCAACCCATACAACTTCATCATTTTCCAGCCGGGTGTGAGCGGGCATCCGAATCCCGAATTGGGGATTCCGCGCACGATCAATACGAATGGGTTGCTGGACCGGATAAATTACCAGATGGACGGAATGGTGGATACAGAGACGGACCGGTACGGGCTGCGGTTGTTCCCGATCGCCGACATTTACGTGCAGGAGATTCAAACGGTATCGAATAGCTTCGCGCCCGAATTTGGATTTACGTCCGGGGATATTTACAACGTCATCAGTGGTTCAGGGACAAACCAGTTTCACGGGGAGGTGCAGTATATCGGACGGCCGCTCGGCGCGGTCGCGAGGCCGATACTTCTGGCGGCTACGCTGCCGAAGCCGAATTTGGGCCTGAGCGATACGTCATTTAACGCTGGAGGACCACTGATCAAGGACAAATTATTTGTCTTCGGCGCATATGAGCATCTGAGCCGAGGCCAACCGACGCCAACAACGATTACCGCGGCGAATGCCGCGCAAATCGGAATTCCCTCCAGCTTACTCGCCACCGCAAACAGCGTGGAGCACGCCCAATTCGTTGACATTCGGCTGGACTGGCTGATTACGCAGAATGAGCAGCTATTCCTGCGCTGGAACTATTTCCGCAATACGTTTCCCTTCAATACGAACGTGGGCGGGTTGAACGCTCTGAGTGTCGCATCGGATTTTCGCGACCGCGCTTATATTGGCGGGGCGCAACTGCTGTCAACCTTTTCGCCCAACGTGTTGAATGAGCTCCGGATTTCGGAACCATATAGAAATGAACGTCACGTAGCGAACCCGCTCACCGCGAGCGGTCCGGAGATCGTGATCAGCGGTATCGCCAATTTCGGGGGTTCGACGGGCGTGGGAGATGTGTTCGATGAAAAGATTCCGAGCCTTAGCGACAACTTCACGGTGATTAAGGGGACGCACACCTTCAAGGTAGGCGGCGGGTTCGAGCACATTCTCGACAACCAATTGGCGGATACGGACACGGAATACGTTTTTCCCACCATCGCAAGCTACTTGGGAGCGCAGTCGGGCGCGACTCCCCGTTCGTATTCGAGTTTCAAGGCGAGCATCGGACTGGTGGGCGCGGGTTATCACTCGCTATTTTGGGATTTCTTCGGACAAGATACCTGGCAGGTTCGCCCGAACCTGGTGGTTACATACGGCGTGCGTTACGACAAGTTTCAAGGTCCGCCGGCGCCTGCGAATGAGCCGTTTGTATATTCGCAGCATTTCCGAACGCCAGGCGCAAATTGGGCTCCGCGGCTAGGCATTGCGTGGCAGATCACGCCCAAAACCGTGATGCGCGTTAATTCCGGAATCTTTTATGAGGCGCCTCCAACGAATCTCTGGTTCAATGCACTGTATAACAATGGCTCGAGTGCGGCGTTTGTGGGCTCGATAGCGCCCACTTCACCGTTTGCGCCGGCATTTCCGAACGTGATTAGTTTGCAACCAGGTTTGCTTCCGGCCACTCCCAGCATCTACGCGGTTACGCCCAATTTCAAGAACGCCTACACCTTCAACTCGAGCTTCCAGATAACGCAGCAACTATCTGCTAACGACGTTTTGACCGTCGGATACGTAAATACAGGCGCGCGCAATCAAACTTATCTGCGCAACCTGAACCTGATTAATCCGATTAGCTATTTGGCTGACGGCCGTCCAGTTTTTTCGAGCGCGGTTAGCGCGGCTACTCGACTCTACCCACAGTTTGCCGATATTACGCTGCAGGATATCGGCGCCATTGCCGACTACAACGCCATGATCGTGAACTATCGACATCGGCTATCGAGAGGCGTGCAGATCAGTGCATCCTATACATGGTCCCATTCCATCAGCGATGCACCCGACGCCAATAGCTTTGAGCAAAACCTTCCCATCGAAGACGCGACTAATCGAAGCCGCGATCGTGGAGATAGTTTGATCGATCGGCCCCACGCATTTACAATGAGCTCCGTCATCGCGCCCAATTTTCAGATCGGGAATGGGTTCTTGCGGCACCTGGCGAACGACAATCAACTGACCATCCTGGCAGTCTTGCAATCCGGAGATGCGCAGAACATTGTGGCAAATCAAATCGTGAACGGCGACCAACTGACCTCCAGCGTGACCAGACCCTTGTTTGTAGGCCGCGATACGGCGCGGACGCCTAACATTTATCAATTGGACCTGCGCTACACGCGAACCTTGTTCACGTTGTGGGAGCGTTTGAGTCCGAAGTTCTGGGCGGAAGCGAATAATGTGTTCAACCACCCGAACATTACCTCCATCAACACGACGGCCACCGTGAATTCATTGGGAGTGATTACAAAACCGCCAACCTTTGCTCCGACGACAACCGTGCTGGAGGGACGCATCGTGCAATTGGGAGTGCGGGTGGATTGGTAAGGCGAGCGCTAACGTGTTGCTTAAACAGCCTTAATGAGTTGGCATGGCCGCAAAAGTATCCGAATTGCGAATCGACGCGTCCATTAGGCAGGCGCTGCTTTGGCCGATGAGATAGTCAGCCGCCGACAGGAGAGTTGCAGAAAATGCGAACAAAACGTTTGATTTCAAGTATTGTGGGCACCGTCTTTGCTGCAGGTTTTGCGGTAGCGCCCAGCTTCGCTCAGGGTCAACAGCAATACCCACCTCAACAACAGTATCCGCAGACACAGCAGTACCCGCCGCAGCCGCCTCCGGGACAATATCCGCAGCAACAGCCGCCGCCGGGGCAGTATCCGCAGGGCCAGTATCCACCGCCGCAGCAGGGTCAATATCCACAAGGGCAATATCCGCCACAGCAGTATCCGGCCGGCCAGTATGGACAGCCGCCGATGATGCCGCCGCAGCAATTGGATCAACTGGTCGCGCGCATCGCCTTATATCCGGATGGTTTACTGGCGCAGGTACTGACTGCGTCCACTTACGCGAATGAGATTCCGGATGCCGCCAACTGGGCGAATCAGCATGCCTATCTTCATGGTGACCAGCTGGCCCGGGCAATTCAAGAAGACCAGCTTCCATGGGACCAAAGCGTAATTGCGCTGCTTCCGTTTCCCCAGGTGCTGCAAACGATGGCCCAAGACATGGGATGGACACAGCAGCTCGCGAACGCGGTTCTAGCTCAGCGTAACGATGTAATGGATGCCGTACAACGTGAGCGCCAGAAGGCCTACGATTACGGTTACTTGCGCAGCGGTCAATATGAGCAAGTGAACGTCGCCGGTCCAGGCGACATCGAGATTGCTCCTGTGACTCCCGGCTACTATTACGTTCCATACTACGATCCTTACGTTGTGTATACGAGGCCGCGCGCGGGCTTTTTCCTTGGCGGAGCCATCCGTTTCGGACCTGGCATTACGATCGGCGCCGCTTTCGCGCCATGGGGCTGGGGCGGTGTCGGATTCGGATGGCGTGAGCACAACATCCTGATCGACCGGCGTCCCTGGGGCAGGACCTGGGTAAATCGCCAAGCTTACGTTCACCCGTACGCGGTTCAGAGGCCACATTACGAAGGTCCACGTGTTGAGCACCATGAGCTTCGAGGACCTGCTCACGAAGAGCGCGGCCACGAGCATCATTAGAGGTCTACGTCAAAACAGAGAATCAGAGCGCAGGCATTCGGAAGGTGAAGCGAGTTTCCTCTTGTGTGGAGGAAACGCCTAGCGTGCCGCCATGAGCGGTGGCGATCTCATGGGCGATGTAAAGGCCCAGCCCCAAACCTGCGCGGTCGTGCACCACCGCGCGATAAAAGGGCTGGAACAGGCGCTCCAAAGCGGCCGGCGGAATCGGTTCGCCGGTGTTGGCGACCGAGAGCTCGAGACTTCCAGGGCCGCTTATTGCGTGCACTCGGACGGGCCGATCCGCAGAACCGTAAGTAAGTGCATTGCTCAGAAGATTGGAGAAAAGCTGAGCGACGCGGCTGCGGTCGCAATTGATAGGCTCGGCCAGTGCGAAGTTGGTTTCCACAACCCGATCCGGGTGGCTGGCGCTCAGTTCCGCAATTGCCGTCCGCAGCACGGGCTCTAAAGGTTCGTTGGCATCGCGATTCAAGGTTAGACCGCCGCCCAGGCGGCCACGGGCCAAATCCAGCAGGTTGTCGATCAGCTCTCCCATTCGCAAGGCGCTGTCTCGCATTGAGCGTGCCACCTGGATCCCACGCTCATTGAGAGGAGTCCGCAGCAACACGTCGGCGAAGCAACTGATGGCACGCGCGGGAGCGCGCAGATCGTGTCCAAGCACCGCGATGAACTGTTCGCGTAATTCCGAGACCGCGCGCTCCTCGATGAGAGCGGATTCCGTCGCGGCAAGTTTCCTATTGGCATCCAGGTGTTTAGCGATGAGTTCAGCAAAAAGCCGGAACATGCCAATTATTTCCGCCGACTTCAGGCGAGCCGGACGGGGATCGATGGCGCACAAGGTGCCGAAGAAAGAGCCGTCCGCCAGAATAATTGGCACCGAGATGTAGCTTTGAAAGCCATACATGGCGGGAGTTGCATGATTGCACCAAACGTCGTCTTCCGCGACGCTGTTGATGACGACGGGCGTCCGGCTCTGCCGGATTTCATGACAGATCGTGGTCTCGACCTTTAGTTCGCCACCCGGCCTGAGACCGAAGTCGATTTCATCAAGGACGCTGCAAGCGATCCAGCGGTCCGCGGTAACGCGAGCGACCGCCGCGAATCCCATTCCGGTCGTGCGACACACAACTTCAAGGATCGTGGGAACCGCTTCTATGCGGCTAACACTTTCAATATCGGCCTGAAAGTTTTGCGCCATCTCCGCCTGTGGACTTAGCGAATCTCTAGAATATGCCAGGATTCCTTTGACCAGGGGCCAGTATACAGTCGCACAATATAAGTAAGAGAGATCTTCGCCGATGTCGCGCCTAAAACGAGTATTCCTGTTCAGTGTTCTTGCTTGCGCGCTCGCCAGTTCGTTGCCGGGACGGAATCCTTCTCCGAGGGTTGAGCTGAAGCGAGTGCCGGACTCGGGCATTCAGCCCCAAGCGGTGACGGGCGCGGACGGAACTGTTCACCTTGTTTATTTCAGAGGCGATCCTTCCGCGGGAGATTTGTACTACGTCCGGTCGGCGGACGGCAGCACTTTCTCCTCACCCATTCGCGTGAACTCGCTGCCGGGTTCAGCCATAGCGGTTGGGAATATTCGAGGCGCTCGCCTTGCCGTAGGGCGGGCAGGGCGCGTGTATGTCGTCTGGAATGGTTCGCAGAAAGCAGCCGAGGCCAATGGCGGGCGCGCGCCGATGTTATTCACGCGTTTGAACGCGGAGGGCACAGCGTTCGAACCGGAGCGCAACTTGATTCGCTCCGCTTATGGAATAGACGGTGGGGGCGGAATTGCAACGGACCGCACTGGACGTGTCTACGTTTTTTGGCACGCGCCTGCATTGGGGAAAAAAGGCGAGCCATTCCGGCAGGTCTGGATGACGCGGTCACAGGACGATGGGAACACGTTTGAGCCGGAACGCGCCGCTTGGCAGGAGCCCACGGGCGCTTGCGCATGTTGTTCGCTGAACGCTTTTGCCGACGAACGTGGAGACGTTTATGTGCTGTTCCGTTCCGCGCGTGAAGCTGTGCACCGCGACATGTACTTGCTCGTTTCCAAGGACCACGGGAATACATTTGCCGGTTCGGATATCTCAAGCTGGAACGTCGGCTATTGCGTGATGAGCAGCGAAGCGTTTGCGATGACTTCCAAGCACGTTCTGGCGGCGTGGGAAACAGAAAAACAGATTCGGTTCGGCGCTGTCGGCGGACGGTGATTCACAGCCGTCGGGATCAGTCATATCCGCAACCGGAACTAATGAGAAATATCCTGCGCTCGCCGCGAACCGGAACGGGGATGTACTGGTTGCCTGGACGGACGGCATGGGATGGAAGCGCGGGGGATCTGTGCATTGGAAGTTGTTCGGCAGCTCTGGCGAGGGCCTTGGCGCGGAAGGCGCGCAGGACGGAGTACCGGTTTGGAGTCTGGTGGCATCCTATGCTCGACGCGATGGAAATTTCGTCGTGCTGTACTAGCTTCGAGCGCTGCAAACGCTTTCGCTTACCGGAATCCGTAAAGCTTTGCGGGGTTATCTACCAGGATGCGGGTGAAAGTCACTTCATTCACCGCCCATTGCGCTAAAAGATCAAACAGGAGCGCGTCGTCAGGCTTGTTGTTGGTGGTTGGATGCGGCCAATCGGTACCCCACACCAGCCGCTGCGGCGCTTCCTTTATATACGCTTCCGCTACGGCGGTGCTGTCGGCATAAGTCGGCGGGCCGATTTTTGTATCGATATAAGCGCCGGAAAGCTTCACCCAAGCTTTGTCCTTTTGCAGGAGTGTGGCGATGGCGGCGAAGGCCGGATGCCGCGGCTCGGGAACGTGAGCGAGATGATCGAACACCACCGGAACGGGAAGGCGATTCCACAGAGCTGCGGCAGCTAAGATCTGGTCCGCAGAAGCGTTGACCTGAATGTGCCAGCCGAGCGTGGCAATGCGTTTCGATAGCGGCTCGATCATGTCGGAACTTGTGGCGCCGGCTTGCACAAGGTTGAAGCGAATGCCGCGCACGCCGGCCGCATCCAATGTCTTAAGCTCCGCATTGGAAACTGCGGGATTCACCACCGCAATGCCACGCGCTGCCGAGAGACCGAACTGACCCAGGGCATCCAGCAGGCAACTGTTATCTACTCCATAAGTGGAGGGCTGCACGATCACGTTGCGAGTAGTACCGAGGCGCTTTTGCAGGAGCCGGTAATCGGCGACGGTGGCATTGGCGGGATGTAACACAGCGCGGGGGTCTACCGGAAAACGCGAATCGTAAATGTGATGGTGAGCGTCGGTGGCGTTGGGCGGCGCCTTGGCGCGGGGCGCTTCGGAGCCGGAGGAAAACGGAACGGACTGTGTTTCGCTTTTCGCTGCGCCCGTGCGCGACGCAAGCCGCGGAGAGGCGCAAAAGACGCTCGACAAACGATCGGCGAGACGCATTCGGTTTCGTGCATTACTACAAACTAGCAGCGTCGGAAAAGAAGTGATACGGTGGACGGCAAGGAGCCGACATGAAGATTTCCCGACGGAGTTTCCTGGAAGCCGCTGCTGTGAGCGGCGCAGCGGCATGTTACCCAGCGGCCGTAAGCGGAGGCACAGCAAGTGTTCCGACGCGAGTGCTGGGCAAGACGGGCGCGCGTGTATCAATCCTCGCCATGGGCGGCGGGAGCCGCTACCTGATGTACACGGAGGAGGAACAAGCCATCGCAGCCGTGCAGAAGGCGCTGGACCTGGGCATCACCTACATCGACAGTTCCGACGACTATGGCAATGACCATCTGAGCGAACGGCGCATCGGCAAGGCAATTAAGGGGCGGCGCGACGGAATTTTTCTGGCCACGAAACTTAGCAATCGCGATGGAGAAATGGCTCCGCGGATCGTAGAACAGAGTCTGAAGGCCCTGCAGGTGGACCAAGTGGATCTGATCCATATTCACTCGCTCACGAGCGAGGAAGACCTGGCGAGAATTGAGGCGAAGGGCGGCGTGCTGGAGCAACTGATGAAGACTGCGTGATCAGAAGATGACGAGGTTCGTTGGAATCACCAGCCACACGGACCCGACCGTTCTGAAGACAGCGCTGGAGCGCCATGACTTCGATTGCACGCAGATGGCCCTGAACGCAGCCTTGGTCGGAATGAAAAACGGCGCCGGCGGCATGGTACCCAATGCAGCCATGAAGCCGAGCTTCGAGACAGTGGCGCTGCCGGTGGCCACGCGAAAGCGGATGGGCGTGCTCGCCATGAAGATCTTCGCGCAGGAGGCTCTGTTGGGGCAAGCCGCGCCCGAAAAGCTGCTGTACTATTCGCTATCGCTGCCGGTGACAGCAGCTGTCGTAGGCATGCCAAAGCTGGAACACATTGAGGACAACGTTCGATTGGTAAAAGCCTTTCGGCCACTTCCGAAATCCGAGATGGAGCAAGTATCGAGGACGCTTTCGGAAAAGAACAAAGCGAAGCTCGATTTATTTTTCAGCACGCATGTGGATGCGTGAGAGCACGCTTAACTTCGGAGGCCTGGGGCGGCCATCAACATGTCGAAGAAGCGCCGAAGTATGGATGACACCTGATCTTTCGAGATACTCGTGGGATCGTAAGCATGTTGAAGAACTAATCCATTGAGTATCACTTCCAACGCGATTCTTCTGAGATCTTGAGACTCGGGTGCGTGCTGCAATTGGGCAGGCAAGAGGCGCTCCAGGCCTTCGAGCTTCATCTTCATGCGAATTCGCCGGTGCGCTTGCGCGAGCTTGGCTCGCAACTTCGCGTGACGCAGCGCGTAAAGCTTAAACTCAAGCACCAGGATTGACCATTGCCGATCGGCAACGCGCAGGGCGTAATACTCGCGCAGGCACTCGATTCGATCCTGCTCCTTGGGACAGCTCTGCATGAGAGCACGAAGCTTTTCGAGGTGCACGCTCGATTGCTGTTCGAGTAGAGCGAAGAACAGATCTTCCTTGCTGTTGAAATTTGCATAGAAGGCGCCGCGCGTGTGGCCCGCCTCGACGGCAATGTCCTCTATTCGAGCAGCTTCAAACCCGTGCCGGGCAAACACGCGTTGGGCTGCTTTCAGCAGTTTGCGTTTGGTGGCTTCGGTCTTCTGTTGATGCTTATTCAAGGGGAGCGCTTGTGACCCGGATTTCTACCCAATTATATACACGCGCCCGTGCAATATGGTACATGTATGTATGTATTCATTGGGGAGGGTGACTTGGTTCGTCTCGCGGTTTTGACGTTTCTGGCCGGCTCCTTCGTACACGGCCAGACCCCAATGGGAGCGGGTTCCTCGGGCTCCAGCCGCGCCATCTCCTTACCCGCATCGGGGCGCGGCAATCAGTCCGGTTCCGTGCAGACGCAGCAATCGGCGGCGTCCGGCGCGGGAGTAGATACCGTGAATAGTTCGGTCCAGGTGAGCGGCGATTTTGCGGGGAGTGTCGCGGATCGAAACTTGCCGAACGGCCCGATCATCCTCTCGCTGGCGGAGGCGGTCCGGCGGGGCCTGGCGACCAATCTGGGAATCATCTCGGGGAACAATTCCGTCCAGACTGCCCGAGCGCAACGAGTCCAGGAGCTGAGTACGCTGCTTCCCAATATTTCGGCCAATGCCAGTGAAACGGTGACGCAAGTGAACCTGGCGGCGTATGGATTTCAGTTCAAAGTGCCGGCGAATTTGAATTTTACGATTCCGTCCGTTGTCGGTCCCGTTCAGCTATTCACAGTTGCAGGGCGCACTGAGCCAATCGATCTATGACCCGGTGCAGAGGCGGAATTGGCAAGCCAGCAAGGAGAGCGAACGCGCCGCTATTCTTTCGGCCAAGGACGCACGGGAACTGGTGGTGCTCGCGGTAGCCGGAACTTATTTGCAGACGTTGGCGTCAGCCGCAAGGGTCGATTCGCAAGCCGCGCAGGTTACCAACGCGCAGGCGGTCTATCAGCAGGCGCTGACGCGGAAGGCTGCCGGAATCAATTCGAAGATCGATGTGATGCGGAGCCTGGTGGAATTGCAGACGCAGCAGCAGCGGCTTGGTTCACTGGAGGCGGATTTGAGCAAGCAGAAGATTGTGCTCGCGCGAATTATCGGTCTGCCACTCGACCGCGAGCTTAAGCTTTCTGAGCCGCTTAGCGGTTCTGAAAAGACGGCGACTCAAGCTACAGCGCCGGATGCGACGGCGGCAATCCAACAAGCGTTTCAGAGCCGGTGGGATTTGCGAGCGGCAGAAGCGCAGGTACGCGCCGCAGAGAAGGCGCTGTCGGCGGCGCGCGCCGAGCGCTTACCTTCGGTCAGCATCAATGGCGACTACGGCGTCTTGGGCCCGAACCCGGAATCCACGCACGGCGTATTCGCGGTCACGGGCACAGTGAACATGCCGATTTGGCAAGGGGGCCGTGCGAAAGGGGACATTCAGGAAGCGGAGGCGACACTGCACCAGAGACAAGCCGAGCTTGCGGACCAGCGCGGCAGGATCGAGCAGGATGTGCGAACGGCGCTCATAGAACTTCAAACCGCAATCGGTCAGGTGCAACTGGCGCAAAGCAATCGAGGTTATGCCAACGAGACGCTGGCTGAAGCGCGGGATCGCTTCAGCGCCGGTGTAGCGACAACGGTGGAAGTGGTGCAGGCGCAGGAGCAGGTCGCCGGCGCGGAAAGCGACTATATCTCGAGTCTTTTTTCTTTGAACCTTGCCAAGCTTACATTCGCGAGAGCTACCGGTGACGCCGAGAGCAACGTATCGGATCTGCTAAAAGGAAACCGCCCATGAATACGTCAGAACAGCAAGTCGCGACTGAGAAAGCCGTTCCTGGCGGTAAAACTAGTGTTCCAAAGACGCGAGGCCGGGTTCGCGCGTTCGCAATTTTCTTCATTGTTTTAGTAGTGATCGCCGCGGGTGGGTTTCTGTATTGGCTGCGAGCCAGCCAGTTCGAAGACACCGATGACGCCGAAATTGACGCACACCTGAATCCGATCAGCGCGCGTATTGACGGCACGATCGAGCGTGTCTATGTCGACGACAATCAATTCGTCAAGGTTGGCGATCCGTTGGTCGATCTGGACCCGCGCGATTATCAAGTCGCGCTAGATCAAGCTCTCGCTCAATTGACGCAGGCTCGCAGCATGGTGATTGCGCAAGAACCAAATGTGCCGATTACCCAGGTTGAGAATACGACGAACATTTCGGGCGGCGAGGCCGATGTGGCGAATGCGCGAGCCGGTCTTTCAGCAGCGGAGCGCGACCGCGAAACGGCGGAGGCGCAACTGGCCGAGTCGGAAGCAAACAACGCCAAGGCACAGGCCGACTTAGTCCGCTACAAGCTGCTAATCGCGAAAGAAGAGGTATCGCAGCAGGAATACGATCAGATATTGGCGGCCGCGAAAGCTCAGGCCGCGGCCGTCGCCGGAAGCCAAGCATCGCTTCAATCCTCGGCTCAAGTTGTCGATCAGAAGCGGGCCCAACTGGCGCAGGTGGAAAGCAGGTTGGCGCAATATCGCCGCAACGCCCCGGAGCAGATAGCGATCAGGCGCGCGACCGTGCTGTCGGAGAAGGCCAGCGCGCAAACTGTACAAGCGCAGGTGGAAGAAGCGCAACTGAAGCTAGGGTATTGCAAGATCGTCGCGCTGGTACCGGGTATCGTCATGAAGCGGTCGGCCGAGGTCGGCTCGCACATCTCCGCGGGACAACAACTGCTGATGATCGCGCAAGTAGACGATGTGTGGGTTACTGCGAATTTCAAAGAGACACAGCTTCGCAACATACGGCCGAAGCAATCCGCCACGATCCATGTGGACGCGCTGAAACGCGATTTTGAGGGCTATGTAGAAAACATCGGAGGTTCCACGGGAGCTATTGCGAGTGTTCTGCCGCCTGAGAACGCGACGGGGAATTACGTCAAGGTGGTGCAGCGTATTCCGGTTCGAATCCGCTTTAAGACAAACCAAGCAGGCTTAAACGATCTGCGCCCCGGCATGTCAGTAGAACCCAAGGTCCGCATCGGAGGCTAAACGTGCCGGCTCCGAACGCGGTCAGTCATCACGATTGGAAACCATCGCACAATCCATGGATTGTGGCGATGACGGTGACGCTGGCGACGTTCATGGAGGTGCTCGATTCCTCGATTGCGAACGTGTCATTGCCCCATATTGCAGGCTCACTCGGCGCCACATACGAAGAATCAACGTGGGTGCTGACGAGCTATCTGGTATCGAGCGCGATCGTTCTGCCTGTCTCGGGATGGCTGTCGACGCTGATCGGGCGCAAGCGTTTCTACATGATGTGCGTCGGCCTGTTTACGATTTGCTCGTTGTTCTGCGGTCTTGCGCCGACTCTCCCATTTCTGGTCATTGCCCGAATCCTGCAGGGCGCGGGCGGTGGCGGCTTACAACCTTCGGAACAGGCGATTCTGGCAGACACATTTCCCGCGGAGAAACGGGGCATGGCATTTGCGATGTACGGTTTGGCGGTGGTTGCCGCGCCTGCCATCGGTCCGACGCTCGGCGGCTGGATTACGGACAACTTCAACTGGCATTGGATCTTTTTCATCAATCTTCCAGTGGGTCTGTTATCGCTGTTTCTCACGCACCGGCTGGTAGAGGATCCGCCCTGGCTTAAGGAAGAGAAGAACTCCGGAATAAAAATCGATTACATCGGTCTGGCGCTGATTGTTATTGGCGTAGCCTGCTTCCAGTTTGTGCTCGATAAGGGTCAGGAAGACGATTGGTTCAGCTCTCACCTGATCACCACGATGTTCGCCATCGGCGTACCCACGCTGTGCGCCTTTTTTCTATGGGAGTGGTATCACGAAGACCCGATCGTGGACGTGCGCCTTCTTAAGAATCGAAACTTTGGAACGGCGGTATTCTTCTCGTTCACGCTTGGAATGGTTCTGTTCGGTTCTACCGTTTTGATCCCGGAGTTTCTGCAGAGCAGTCTGGGTTACACGGCTGAACGCGCGGGCATGGCGCTCTCGCCGGGCGGACTCGTTCTGATGATGATGATGCCGGTGGCCGGTTGGCTGACGGCGAAGAAGAAGATCGATCCGCGGCTGCTAGTCGCAATCGGGTTCTTCGGCACCGCCGTGACACTGCGCTTGATGACAGTTATCTATTTGCAAATTGATTTCAAAACGCTGGTGATACTGCGCATGATTCAGGTGCTTTTTATGCCGCTGATTTTCATTCCGATCAGCACGCTGAACTACATTGGAGTGCCTCGTGAGAAAAACAATCAAGTTTCCGGACTGTCAAACTTCGCCCGAAATATCGGCGGGAGCATTGGGACTTCGTTGCTTACAACCTTCCTAGCCAGACAGAACCAAAGCCATCAGAGGGCATTTGCCGCGCACACCAGTCACGGGGATATTAACTTCGAGAAATTCTTAAACGGTTTAAAGGCGATGTTCATGTCGCAGGGATTCGATACCGTAACAGCTTCCAAGAAGGCGCTGGCAATGGCGTACCAAAGCGTACAACAACAAGCGAGCGCGCTGAGTTTTGAAAACAGCTTTTGGATCATGTCGCTCATTGTGGTCTGTCTGACGCCGCTTCCATTCCTGATGCGAAGGCCCCGGCCTGGAGAGCAACAGCAACGGCGGAGCACATTAGCGAGCTGCGCTTCTCTGCGTCATGAATTCACGCCAGATGCGAGGTAGCCTCCGTCGACAACGAGGCACTGGCCGGTTATGAAACTGGCCGCATCGGAGGCCAGCAGCACCGCCGGGCCAACCAACTCACATGGAGTTCCGAAGCGGCGCATGGGCGTGCGTAGAAGAATTTCGCTGCCGCGCTCCGTTCCATTCAGCAGCTCCGAATTCAGCTCGGTCGGAAATACTCCAGGCGCGATCGCGTTGACGCAAATACCATCGAGAGCCCATTCGCAGGCTAAGCTTCTGGTCAACGACAGGACGGCGGCCTTTGAGGCGCAATACGCGGCTACTTCGTAGAACGCCACGAACGAGCCTAATGAGGCGATATTGATGATCCGGCCGCGTCCACTCGCTTTCAGCGGCGCATGAAAAGCTTGACAGGTTCGCAATACACCGTGGAGGTTGATGTCCATTAAGGAGGACCATTCAGAGTCAGTGATATCTACCGTTGGTTTACGAAAAGTGGTGCCCGCCGCATTCACCAGCACGTCAATCCGCCCGAAGGTTTGGAGCACCGCTTCGCGCAGGTCGGCAATCGAGTCTGGATCTCGAACGTCGACGGCCTGAGTAATTGTCCGGCCGTCCGATGTTTCTGATGCCATCGCAGATTCCCGTCAGCAGCTCTGTTCTGCGTCCGGTTGGCACAACGTCAGCGCCATGTCTCGCGAGTCCGAGAGCGATCTCCCTGCCAAGACCCGATGTAGCGCCCACGACCACGGCGACGCGACCGGTCAAATCGAGACAGTTCTTACTCATTGACGAGTGGAAGCGGGTTCGATCTCGAGGTAGTCAAGCGCTGCTCGCTCGTTGCCGTCCGGAATTCCAACGATCCGGAGTTCATCTCCCGGACGAAGCGCCACTTCGCTGAAGGTTTTCCTGGTGCTTGTGTGAGCATCCGGTTTATTGCTTGGGAGCGAATCGCTCGCCGCCCATCGTCCCAAAACTTGGTTCCCGACAAAAGCTTCAAACTGCGATGCGCCGTTCCTTTGATCGAAATATTGGATGCTGAGGTCGTACCATCCCGGTTTACCCTCGAACCGAGTTGTGGCGGTGCACTTCGAATTAGGGCACAATATAGCCTTTCCGCCCGAAGCATCTTCCCACGGAGTTATCGGCTGAACGGTGTAACCGTCGAGTGACATCGATTCGGCTTCGATACGGCCGGGGTGTTGGCCCACGCGGTCTTGCGCATCGGCAATGTGCGATTCACGATAAAACCAATTGCACACCGCATCCCGCCAAACGATTGCGTGCCCTGCCTGATACTGCAACTTACTCAGCACGGCTTGATAGCGCTGTTCGTCAATGCGTCCATGCAGGAGCTTCCACTGCTCTGGAAATGTTTGAGCCTCCGCCGCGCCTTCATAATGCGAATCATAAATGTGCTGGATGACCGTCTTTCCGGAGTGCAACACATACTTGTATGAGACGTGATGCATGAACAGTAGCAGATTGTCCGGACAGGTTTTCAGAGACTCATACATGCTAGCGACCGCCGGCGCATACTGTCCGATAAATCCAGTGCCAGTAGCTACAGTGCGGTCCATGCCGATGCCATTCTCGTCCGCGCGATGCCATTGTCCCCAGCCATTTCGCTCAGAAGATTCGATGCCGGGGCCGTAATGAACGCCAATGATATCGGTCAATCCGCCGACACCGAGCGGCCCCGTGTACTCTTCATAGACGCGCCAGGAACGCAGCTGCATATTTGCGATGGTGTCGACCACGCGGGCATCATGCCCGAAGGTCAGGCGAGTCCATTCTTCTATGATCTGGCGGGGTGTTAGATCGGCGTTCCAGGCGATTCGTCCAAAAGCATAAAGATTCGCCATAGCCAAATCGTTACCGAGCCAGTTCATATCGCGGCCGACATTCGTCACGGCCACGAATCCGCCCGTGGGGCGATGAAACGTCTTTCCCGAGACGATGTCCTTTACGAGCGTGGGGCGGTCTGCCGCATGCATGTCGAAATCGAGAATTTCTTTCCACATGGGCAGCAGGAAACAGAGATGACGCTGCTGGCCCGTGTATTCCTGAGTGACCTGCAGCTCGAGCGTCTCGTTGGTTTGCTTCAAGGCTCCAAACAGCGGCGAAACTGGTTCACGCACCTGAAAATCGATGGGTCCATACTTGATCTGCACCAGCGCGTTATCGTCAAATTTGCCATCGAGCTTCGCGAAATTGTCGTAAGCGGCGCGCGCCCGGTCGTTCTTGAGATTGCGCCAATCCATGTGGTGGTTGTAGACGAAACCTCGATAGATGAGCACGCCTCCATGCGGCGTGAGAGCGCGCGCAATCACGTTGGCGGCGTCCGCATGCGTTCGGCCGTAGGTGGAAGGACCGACGCGGCCTTCCGAATCGGCCTTCAGCAAGAAGCCGCCGAGGTCGGGAATGGCGCGATACACTTCGTCGGCTTTCTGCTTCCACCAGGCGGCTACCTTGGGATCCAGAGGATCGAAGGTATCCAAGTTGTCCGATCAGCTTCGGACTGCTGAAATCGACGGCTACGGAAAGCCGCACGCCCCAGGGCCGAAATGCGTCGGCAATGCGCGCGAGCTGCGGCAGGAATTCGGCGGTGATCACGCGAGGATTGGCGTTGACATTGTTTACCGTGCAGCCGTTGATCCCGATGGATGCCAGCAATCTGGCGTAATCGCTGGCGCGGGTCAGGTCCGGAACAACGTTACCGCCCTCGAAGAAAATGGAGCGGCCGGCGTAGCCTCGCTCGATGCTTCCATCCAGGTTGTCCCATTCATTGGTCCAACGGATGGGCGCATAGGGATTATGCTGCTCGTCGATATGATCGAGCTCTTCGTGCAGCGCGATCTTACGCAGCAGAGCGAAGGTACCGTACAACACTCCCCGATCATTCAAGGCGGCGACAAGCAGGACCGAATGCCCTCCGACGGCTGTCGTCTTCAAGAGATAACCATCCTCAGTCAAGGTTTGGGGAAGTAGAAGATCGGGCGCCACGCGTTTGAGTGACGGCAGAGTTGCGAGAAGAATGCAATTTTCGCTCGGCAGCTCGGCGCTAATCCGCAGCGTTCGCCCGAGCATGCCGCGAATGCCTCGGGTTAGTTCCTGCTGCGCGGCGTTCGTAACGGGCGATGAATCCAGGGTAACCAGAGTCGCGGGAAGGTTCTGATACATTTGCCGCACATTGGGATCGTCGATGGGCGCGTAGCGCAACCAGGCGTCATAACCGGTTTCCGCGTGCGAGACGACAGCGAAAAAAATGAACGCCGCGAAGAAGCTTCATCGGGCACCGCGCATCGCCGGGCAGCGATCGTCTTTCGGATCTGCCCAGCGATCATTCGGAATAATGGGAGCCCAATCGGGCCGCAACGGATCCTGGTCGTAGGGATAGTTGCCGAGTTCCTTGTAGAGCTCCTGATATTGGCGCAGCTTTTCGCGATTAAGCTTTACGCCTAAACCCGGCGCGTTCGGAACCGCAATGGAGCCGGCTTCGTACTGCATCAAGCCGCCTTCGATGACATCGTCGGTCAGGTGGTGATAATGGGCATCGGCGGCGTACGAGAGGTTTGGGATGACCGCGCCCAGATGCAACATGGTGGCAAGCTGGATGCCCAATTCTCCCGAGGAATGAACGGCCACACCGAGTTGGAATGTTTCGCATACACCCGCAGCCTTGATGCAGGGCCGAATGCCGCCCCAAAAGGTCGTATCGAGCAAAATTACGTCGACGCCTATGTCCAGGATGTTTGCGGCGAGCTGTTCGAAATTTACGACCACAGTGTTCGTCGCCAAAGGCACGCGAACCATTTGCCGCACGCGGCGCAGTCCATTTAGCCCATACACCGGGTCTTCCAGGTAATCGTTGCGAAGATCTTCGATGCCTTGACCGAATCGGATGGCCTGCTCAGTAGACCATGCGCCATTGGGATCGAATCGCACATTGTCGCCGGGAAAGGCATTCGCCAGAGCGCGAAACGCCTCCAACTCGTAATCGGGATGAAAAACGCCGCCCTTCAGTTTGTGGCTTGTGAAATCCGTACTTCTCTTTGGCTTCTCGCGCGTAAGCAACAAGCTGATCGGCAGTTCGCACTTCGCCCTGGCCGGTCTCTTCGTCCGCATAGCGCCAAAAACAGTACGAGGCAAATGGTACCCGATCCCGCAGCTTGCCGCCCAAAATCGCATGAACCGGCACGCCCCACGCTTGGCCGAGAATGTCGAGGCATGCGAATTCGAGAGCGGCCAATAACTGGGTTCGATTGTTGTAGAGGGATGCGGTCGGGTTGGCGATTCGGAAGCGCATCTCCTCTGAACGCGCCGGATCGTGTCCTACCAGGTACGGCTTCAACGAGCGGAAAGCGGCTTCGGCCGACTCGCCGCCACCGCCCATCTCTCCCAGACCGATTAGGCCATTATCGGTTTCTACTTCGATGATGGTTCTTACAAAGCGTCCCCAATGACAGCCGTTCGCGTGACGCAAGGCGGCGTGAAGCGGGACTGTTACAGTAAATGCGCGAATGTCACTGATGTGCACTTCTCGGGACGCTTAAACGTTCTCCAAATTAAAAGCGCAGGTAGCCAGCCACCACGAGGTACCGAGGGGTCGATTGAGTTCCACTGATCACGCCGAAATTGTTATAGTTGACTACGCCATTTGCGCCGGTTGTCCAGCAGCAGTTTCCACCAGGGTTGGAGAAAACTGGGGTGTTGGTCAAATTATAAGCTTCGCCCTGCAACTGGAAGTTGATCTTTCCCTCTTTAAAAGGAAAGACACGGGAGATGGTGGCATTCCATGCGAACAAGCCGGGGCCAAAGACGCCGCCCAGGTAATGGCCCGTGGTCCCAAGCACGTTATTCGGGGGATTGGCGAAAGCCGCTCCATTGAAATACGGATGGCTGGCATCGGCGCCGCCGTAAATCTGAACAGTCGGACTGATCTGGTTGGCGCTGTTGGACTGGCCGCCGGCGTTGAGGGTGGAGGTGGTACTGACACCGAACGGCAATCCGCTTTCGCGCGAGAGGGTGCCGGCGAGTTCCCAATTTCCAACGATATAGGAGGCAAACCCATGATTCAGCCAAGTGTGTCCCTTGCCGAAAGGCAAGTCGTAAACGTAATAGAACTGAAAAATATGAGGGCGATCAAACCCGGATATTTGCTTGTCTAACCTGAAAGACACCGGGTAGGCGCGCCACAGCGAGCCGTCATTGTTATCCCCATTGATATTGTCAATGGCTTTGGAGAATGTATAACTGGCGCCGATAATGGATGCCCCGATCCGCTTCTTGACAGTTGCTTGCAAGGCGTTGTAAGTCATGTGTCCGAAGGGTTCTACCTCGTTCATGTCGCTGGTGACATACGGATAGAGCTGACGCCCGGCGGTGCCGCTACCAGGAGCCGCTCCGTTGATATTGACATACATATCTATATGCACGCCTTGGGTACCCACATATCCCACCTGCGCTAAGAGCGTAGGCGAGAATTCGTGCTCCAGCGTAAAGTTCCAGCTTTCGTAATATCCACGGTTAAGGTAGGACGGGAATGTCACGGTGCTAGTGCTCGGCAGATAAGTCGTCGGGGAAGCGGTCGGTCGACGGTTTGATAACGCCAACTGTGATATTTGGGAAGGTCGGGGCAGGAATACCGTCTGCCAGCGACACTCGCGTGGACCCATCGGAGTTCGGCACGCCGGCATAGTTGATGAACTGGTATGTGTTCGGCGGCTGATAGACCTGGTTCACAATCGCCGGATATTGGTTGCGCTGGTTGCGCATATTATCGGGATCGGTACTGATACCGTAACCGGCGCGGAGGACCGTTTTTTCAGTAAGGCGGTAAGCCGCCCCCACACGGGGACCAAATCCTTTCTTGCTCGCCGAAGAATAGGCATTCTCGGGAACGCCGCCTTCGCCGCCCACATAGATGTTATCCGTTGCGGGATCGAAGCGGACCGCCCCATAATTATCATGCGAGTAGATGGGATAGTATTCCCAACGTAAGCCGTAGTCGAGAGTCAACTTAGGCGAGACCTGCCAGTTATCCCGCACGTACAACGCGTAAGTAGAAAAGCGCAGCGCGATGGGATTATTGACTTGAGTTACCTTGCCGGTCTCCGACGGAAAGCCGAGAAGGAACTGGGCCCACGAATTGGCGGGAACATTATTGGGGTTAATGGCCGCGCCGCCTTTGAGCGCGGTCAAGGAACCGTCAAAACCGAACGTACCGCGGGCGGTACCGAAAGTTCCTCCCTGCGGCTGGAAATGGTTCAGCCCGGAATGAACATACTCGAACCCTGCGCGAATGTTGTGCGATCCTTTGATCTTGGTTACATTGAAATCGCTCGTGTATTGGTTATCACGAAATTGGAACGGGCTGCCGGTATTGGTGTTTCCAATGTTGGCAATGCCCGCGATCTGGAAGCCTGGAATGCCTTCGTAATTTGGGCCGACACCATTGGTCCCCGGAATGTGCAGAGTGTTCAATCCGTAATCGCCGTCCTGTGGATCGCCATTCGCCCCGATATTCTGGCGCGTGTACCCAACGTTGCCGTCAAAAACCAGAGTGGGTGAGGCGGTATAGGTGAGTCCGGCCGCAGCTACCTGTACGCGTCCGCCGGCGGTACCCGGATTGCCGCCGTTGAAAGCGTCGCCGCCTGCTGCCCCCAGCACCAGCGGGTCGAAGATGTCCATGGGTGAGATACTGTAACGGCCCCACATCATAGCTTTGTCGAATGGGATTGTAGTCGACTTTCCAATCGTAACGATCCACGGTGTAAGTCGTCGAGCCGTACGCATCGTAGTTGTTGGAGAACTGGGTTGGTCTGGTTAGAGCCGGCAACAGCGCGGTGAGGGTAGCGGAAGCGGGAGCGATCCGGTTGCCGGGAATAACGTTCCCGGCGAACGGCGTCCGTCCAGTACCGTCCGGATTGCCCGTCAACGGGTCATAGATCGTTACGCCGGTTGCGCTGAAATCACCCGAACGCATCGCGGCGGTCGGCAGCGTCAGATTTGGATCCGAAGCAAACTGCACCTGCCGCGTGCTCTCGTAAGACATGAACCAGAACAGCTTGTTCTTGCCGTTATAAATTTTGGGAACCCACACGGGGCCCCCCATAGTAAATCCGAACTGGTTCTGAATGTTCTTGGACAGGCGGCCGGGGCGGGAGAAGACATTATTGATCGCGGTGAAATCGTTGTTGGTATTGCGCTCGAAGAACGACCCGTGCAACTGATTCGTGCCGCTCTTGATCACAACATTGACAGCGGCCCCACCAGCCATACCTTGCTCCGCGTCGTATGCGTCTGTGCTGACCGAAACGGTCTGAATGGCTTCCGGCGACGGCACGTAAGCAATGTTGACCGGGAGCCACGGATAGGCGTCGACCGCGCCATCTATGCGGGTGTTGTTAGCTCTGTGAGGAAGTGCCGTTCTGGAAAACCGTGATAGCTCGCTGAGGATTGCCGGCCGCTGAGTTCGCTTCGCCGTTACCAGCAGTCGTCGTTGCCCCGGGTTGCAGAAGCAAAAGCGATTGAAAGTTCTTTCCTTCGGTGCCGTTGTAGGGCAGCTTCTCCACTTCCGTGTTCGTAATTTCCGTATGAATATCGCCTCTGTCTGTTTGGAGCGCTACTGCCTCGGCAGAGACCGATACCGTTTCGGCTGGTAGCTGCGATCTGCAATTGGACGTCTACACGCCGCACGGTACCCGGCTGCACCTGGATGTCGGTCTCGTGGAAGGCGCTGAATGATGGTGAGGTAACGGTGATCTGGTACATCCCGGGTTGCAGGTCCGTGAAGCGATAGACCCCGTGCTCGTCCGCCTCGCCTTCTTTCTTATCGTTCGTGCCTTGGTTCACGGCTTCGACATGAACTCCTGGAACTGCGCCACCGGATGCGTCGGTCACGTTCCCCGTTAGGGTTCCGTACAGCACCTGGCCCTTGCAGGGAAGGAGCGCTGTGAAAAAGGAGGCGGTAAATACCGTAGTGAAGAGGAGACTACGGCGGAAAATAGAACGATTGAGCATCTGGGCTCCCACTGTTGACATGAACACCTCAACGCTTTAGTGCGTGTCTTGAACTATATCCGCCAGTAAACGGGTTGTCAAGCTGCTTTTTGGTCCGGCAAAGCACGGTTTCGGTACTATGCGTCTGATGCGATTGAAAGATATAGTTGAATACGTAAACAAATGGTGCGCCTCAATGCCGATGAGATGCCGGTCGCTTCCAGCGAAACTGCGCGTCACATTAATCGCCGCATACTGTTAAATCTCATCCGGGACCGCCAACCTATCTCGCGGGCGGACCTGGCTCGATTCTCCGGCCTTCAGCGCAGCACGGTATCGCTGATTTGCGAGCAGCTTATCGGTGACAAGTGGGTGGTGGAAGGCCCCACCGGCCGCCTTCCACGTGGACGTAGACCGACGTTTCTTCGCTTGAATCAAAGCCGCGCAATTATTTGCATCGACATCCGGCCTTTGCGCACGACCATCGGCGTAAGCGACGTAAACGGCACATTTAGCTCCCAAGACGTTTTCCTTACGCCGCCCGATCCGGAGACTGCGCTCCACGAGTTGATCCGGCGGATTCGGCCGCTTCTGAAACAGCGCTCTGACATTCCTTTCGAAGGCATAGGCATCAGCCTTCCGGGTCGAATCGATGCAACAACTCAGCAACTGGTCTTCGCGCCGAACCTGAAATGGCCAGTCACCGACCTGAAGACTCCCATGGAGCGCGAGACCGGGTTGGAAGTTGCTCTTGAAAACGCCGCGAACGCCTGCGCGTTAGCGGAGATTTGGTTCGGGCGTCTGGAGAACATTCGCAACCTGGTCGCTATCACGGTTTCAGAAGGAATTGGAACCGGCATCATCGCGGATGGGCGCCTGATTCGAGGCAGCACCGGTACAGCGGGCGAATTCGGGCATGTTCCATTGGACCCGGACGGTCCAGTGTGCAGTTGCGGCAATCGCGGGTGCTGGGAAGTACTGGCCTCAAATCGGGCGGCGCTTCGCTACTATTTCGAATCGAAGGCGCGCGGTGGCCGCTCAGGCGAACGTACTCTGGAATTTCAAGATCTGCTTTCGCTCTCGCAACAAGGCGATGCGGTGGCGATCAAAGCCCTGGATATGATGGCGGTGCAGCTTGGGCGCGGCGTGCGCATGATCATTGCGGGGTTGGCGCCCGAAGCAATTGTTTTTATTGGCGAATTCACGGCCGCGTGGGAGCAATTCAAACCTCGAATTCAGGAAGAAGTTCAGCAGCAGACCATTTCCGCGCTGCCGGTATCGCTAATTCCCGGTCAGGACGGCGCCATAGCACGCCTGCGCGGCACGGTTGCGCTTGTGCTACACAAGCACTTTGGCGTTTCGGTATCGGTTTGATTTAAGGGCGCGTCGCGAGTTGTATACGATACCTATACGAGCCATCGCATTCACATCATTGATTCTCACACTGGCGGAGAACCTACCCGCCTGGTGGTTAGCGGCGGACCTCCGTTAGGGAACTCGTCTCTCCGGGAACGAGTTGAGATCTTCCGGAACAAGTACGATCACTTCCGTTCCGCCATCGTCAATGAACCTCGAGGCTCTGACGCCATCGTAGGAGCCTTGCTTTGCGAACCCGCAGATGCATCGTGTTCCGCAGGCGTCATTTTCTTTAACAACGTGGGTTATCTGGGGATGTGCGGCCACGGCACGATCGGCTTGGCCGTAACCCTCGCTTACATGGGCAAGATAGCGCCTGGTCTGCATCGCATCGAAACCCCGGTGGGCGTCGTGGAAGCGCAGTTACATGAAACTGGAGAGGTTACCGTGAACAACGTGCCGAGCTATCGCTCTGCAGCCGATGTTACGTTCGAAGTTGAAGGCTTTGGCAGAGTAACTGGCGATGTTGCATGGGGCGGTAACTGGTTCTTCCTCACTTACGATTGTCCATTCGAGCTGACGTTGGAGAATCTTGAGGTGCTGACCGATTACACCTGGCGTATCCGTCGAGCTCTCGTAGAAAACGGTATCACCGGAGCAGAGGGCGGGGAGATTGACCACATTGAGCTTTATGGACCGCCGGCAATGCCTGGAGCAGATGGGAAGAATTTCGTTTTGTGTCCGGGCAAGAGCTATGATCGCTCTCCCTGCGGCACGGGAACCAGCGCCAAGCTTGCATGTCTCTACGCTTCGGGAAAGTTGCGCGAAGGACAGGTCTGGCGTCAGGAGAGCCTGATCGGCAGCATATTCGAAGGATCGATTTCGGTGCGGAATGGCGTGGTATATCCGCACATAAAGGGATCAGCATTTGTTAACTCAGAAGCTACTCTGATCCTGGATGAGCGCGATCCGTTCCAGTGGGGAATACGCAATTAAGATTTTTGACCGTAATACGCTGTTGGCCCATGCTTGCGGAGAAAGTGCTTATCGCGCAGAACATCTGAAAGCGCTTGGGCATCGGCCCTTATGGTTACCGTGAGATAAGCCATGTGCGCCAGTTCTTCCACGATCACGGCCGTGTGTGCCGCAGCGGTGACGGAGGTTCCCCAACAAAACGGGGCGTGACCCGAAACAAGTACGGCGGGCGTTCCCAGCGGATTCATACCGGCAAAGCGCCTGACAATGACCTGCCCGGTATTCCACTCGTATTCCGATTCGATTTCGCAAGGCTGCATGACAGGAGTTACAGGAATCGCGCCACGGAAGTAATCGGCGTGGGTGGTGCCGAAACACGGAATGTCAACTCCGGCCTGCGCCCAGGCTGTCGCATAGCGCGAGTGCGTGTGAACTACTCCATTTACCCCTTCGAATGCCCGATACAAGGCCAAGTGCGTCGGAAGATCCGAAGACGGGCGAAGGTTACCCTCGACGATTTTGCCATCCAGGTCCGTCACGACTAATTCTGCGGGAGTGAGCTGATCGTAGGGCACTCCGCTCGGTTTAATAACTACACGGCCGCTATCCCGATCGAATCCGCTCGCATTTCCGAACGTGAAAACAACCAAGCCGCGCCGAACCAGTTCTAAGTTGGCTTCCAATACCTCCTCGCGCAAGGTCTCTAAGCTCATTGCACCCGCCTTGCTTCCGCGGCGATGCGGCGAAGGTTCGGAAGTACGTCGCCGAGCTCGGCAGCTTGTGAATGCTTCTGGCCCAGGGCAAAGTAGAGACGCCGGTATAACTGGTAGAGTTCTTCATAAACTGCGGCACTCCGCGGCTCTGGCTCAAAGATTCGATGCGATGGACACAGCGCATCCTGTGCCGCTTCGATGGATGGAAACGCTTTCGCTGCCACGAAAGCAAAAATTGCCGACCCGAGACTCGTCACATCGCCCTGCGGCACCAGAATCGGCTTGTTCAGAACGTTCGCGTAAACCTGGTTCAGCACTTCATTGCGTTGGGGAATGCCGCCGCCGTTGATGATGCGCTTCACCGCCACGCCATGCTCCTCCATGCGTTCCAAAATAACGCGTGTGTGGAACGCGGTGCCCTCAATGGCCGCGAATAGCTCGTCTTCGGCAGTGCTCGTCAGGTGCCATCCAAGCGTCACGCCGCCTAACTCGGGATTAACCAATACCGTCCGGTCACCGTTGTCCCAGGTCAAGCGCAATAGCCCGGTCTGGCCAGCGCGATAATTCGTAATTCCTGCGCTCAGCTTCGCCGCCGTCGATCCGGCCCGCCGCGCGATGGCTTCAAATATGTCACCGACCGCAGAGAGTCCGGCTTCGATTCCAGTAAGATGCGGATCTACTGAACCCGGCACGACTCCGCAAACGCCGGGTACCAGCGTAGTTCGGTCACTGAGCCCGATGATACAAGTCGATGTTCCGATGACATTCACGACATCGCCGAGCCGTACACCTGCCCCGACCGCGTCCCAATGCGCGTCAAACGCTCCAACGGGAATCGGTATGCCTGGTTTTAAGCCGAGCTTTTCAGCCCATTCCGCGCTCAGAGTTCCGGCCAACGATTCGGACGTCAGATACCGTCCGCCGAGTTTTGCCCGAACGCCTTCCAATAATGGATCGACGGACGTGAGGAATTCCTCGGATGGCAAACCGCCTAGCGATTCGTTCCACATCCATTTATGGCCCATGGCGCAAACACTCCGCGGCGCTTGGCTGACGTCGCGGATGCCGCACAGCACGGTCGCCACGTAATCGCAGTGTTCGAACGCGGAGACCATGCTGTCACGCTTATCGGGATTATTGCGCAGCCAATGCAGCAGTTTTGAGAATCCCCACTCGGACGAATACACCCCACCGCACCAATCGATGGCCTGCAACCCGGCTGCGTGCGCTTTCTTGGTGATCTCCGCGGCTTCACGCCAACTCCGGTGATCGGCCCACAAATAGTATTCGTCCAAAGGCTCTAGATCTTTGCCTACCGGAATCACGCTAGAGCCCGTCGTATCGAGAGCTATCGCCTCGATCGCGGACCCATCGACCGCGGCTTCGCTGAGTGCTTTCTTCATGGCGAGAACCAACGCACTCATGTGATCCGAGTGGCTCTGCGTGGCGTAATCGGGATCGTTGCGCTTACGATGTAGCGGATACTCGGCGATCCCCGAACCCAGTCTTCCCTTTTCTTTATCGAAGATAGAAACCCGGACGCTGAGCGTGCCGAAATCTACTCCCGCAACTACCGCGCTCATCCTTTGTGCCAGTACATCTCCCAACCCAAGTACTTGGTTGCCGCTTCATAAATGACAGCAGAAGTGTGGGCCAGATTCGCCGCCGTGTGATGCTCAAAACCTTGCTCGCAGATGTACCGGAGCAGTTCCTGCATGCGCGGAATCTCGACCACGCCTGCGCCGCCAAAAGTGTGCAGAGGATCGTCGGTGAACCGGCCGTCGCCGACGTAGCCTCGAATCCGTCCTTCGCGATCCCGTGTCGAAAAGCGAGCGTAGCTCATGGGCGCCGCCTTTACCTTGCCGTAAAGAGTGCCGAACGTATTCAACTTGCCCACTGTGCCGGCGATGATCTCTTGAAATTCCATCTTCACGCCGGCGAAAAAATGCTTCGGCAAATTGCTGCAATGGAAGCACACAGCTTTGTTCGGGTCGTCACCGTAGTTATTATTCCAATCGAGCAGAGCGCTCGGTGTTCCAGAGGCCAGCCGCAAGGCATGCATGCTGACCACGCCCACAATGTCGACTTCGCACGCGCTCGACATCAGCTCGTTACTCATCATGCTCATCACGGTGCAGGGAACAACTCCGAAGTACTCTTCGAGCGCGGTCCAACACTGGACGGCGCTGATCGTCAGTTCCTGGTCACGCATCCACCCATCGATCACGGCGCCGAGCTTCGCCATTTTGATCAGCGACGATTCCGGCACGTCAGCGGTTGAAACATAGCTCTTGATATCGGCGAGTTTCTTTTGCGCGGCTGCATCTTCATCCGTCATCCGCTGGATTCGGCCAAGAATCTCGGAAAGATCGATCGTCACTACCGAGATCCCGCTGTTTTCCAGCAGCTTCTCGCTATAACGCACCGTATTGAAAGCGGCCGGACGCGCGCCGATCGCCCCGACCCGGATTCTTCGCATTCCGCGCGCTACGCGGCACACTGCTAGGAACCACTGCAAATCTTTCTGGAACTCCTCCGACGCCGGAGCTTCCGTATGCAAGCTAGTGAGTGAATACGGAATGCCGTACTGCATCAGGTTATTGCAGGCCGACATCTTTCCGCAAAAACTATCGCGCCGGTCGCGAATCGTCATCTTCCCTGCGTTGTCCGGCGTGGCTTGCACGAGAACCGGGACATTCAACCCAGCCATCCTGAGGGTGTCGGCAATGGCGCGCTCATCCCCGAAATTGGGAAGCGTCACAATGACGCCGTCGATACTCTCGCGATGCTTCTTAAAAAGCTCAGCGCAACGTTTTGCTTCCTCGAACGTCTCGACTGCGCCAAACTTCGATTCCTCGGGAGTGAGCGCTACCACTTGAACCCCGGCCTCTTGTATGACCCGGATCATCTCTTCGCGCCCGGTCGCCGCCAGATGATCCGGGAAAAAGCCCCGGTTCCCGACGATCAGGCCTAAGGTCTGCGCGCTGGTCGGCGACACCATTATGGTTTCCTCGGAAAAAAACGAATTAAATAAATCAAGCCAATCACCAGCAGAACCGCGCCCCACCAAATACTGGCGTGAAGATTGGCCAGCACGGGCAGGCGCTCAGGCGGAGAGGCCAATTCGTACAAGCCGGTCGCTGTAATTAGCAGGCCGTAAGCCGTCAGCAACAGACCGATAAAGAACCAAATGGAAAGAAAACCGGGACCGTGCATTTGTTTTTACCAAAAAATGACATTCAAAATAACAAAGACCACAAACACTATCGCAGCCCAGAATAGGGGCCGATGGATCAGCGGCAAATTGCCCTCTGACGGGATGTCGGTTGCGCCGTACACCAGGCCCACTAACTCCGATGCGGGTTTCGGCTTGGTTGCCAGGCTCACCGCGACGGTGACGATCACGCAGATCAGCCAGGACCACAAAGCGCGATACATGTCCTCGGCCAGGGGCTTCGCATTGGGTGAGAACGCGATGTAACTCAGCGCCGCGGGATCCGTTCTCAGCCATATCCACATGGCCAACGATCCTACCGTTCCCACCAGCAGGCCCCAAAACCCGCCGGCTGCCGTGGTGCGCTTCCACAACATACCCAGAATAACGGTCCCGAACAGCGGCGCGATAAATGTGGCAAACAGTGCCTGCACATAATCCATGATGCTGAGGAATTGCATCACCAGGTACGCTGTGCCGATGCTGATCAGTACTCCCAGAATCGTGCACCAGCGTCCCATTGCCAGATAGTGCTGGTCTGTGGCATTCTTCTTGATCAGCGCGCGGTAGATGTCATACGTCCAGACCGTCGCAAACGCGCTTACGTTACCCGCCATGCCGGACATAAATCCCGCGATGAGCGCCGTAATACCCAGGCCCAACAATCCGGGACCGCAGTAACGCGCCAGCATCAGCGGCAGCACCTCATTGTAGGTGTGCGCTCCGTTCACTGCTTGCGATTCACCCACCAGTTTTTCCGGCAGCACCGCCAGCGCCAGCAAACCGGGAAGGATCACAATGAATGGCACGGCCATTTTGAACGCCGACCCGATGATCGGCGCCATTTTCGCGCTACGCAGGTCCTTCGCGGAGAGTACGCGCTGTACAACCAGAAAATCCGTCGTCCAGTAACCAAACGAAATCACGAATCCTAGCCCGAGCACAATTCCGGTCCAATGGATTCCCATGGGGTTGCCGGTGAATGCTCCCAGCCCCTGCCATAAATGCGTATAGTCCTGGCCCGGAAATCTCTGCGCGATGCGGTTGACCATGCCGCTCCAACCGCCCACCTCAACCAAGCCAATGATCGAGATCAGAATGGCGCCCAGCCAAATCAGAAAAAATTGCAAGACTTCATTGAAGATGGCCGACAACAATCCGCCGAGAAAGACGTACACGGCGACGGTCAGTGACGATATCCAGATGCTGAAGCTAATATCCCACCCCAGAATGATCTTCATCACCAGAGCCATCGAATACATGTTGATGCCGCTCATGAGCACGGTCATGAATCCGAATGTGATCGCCGATAGCGCCCGCGAGTTTTCGCCGAAACGCAGCTTCAGATAGCCCGGGACCGAATGCGTTCGCGAGATGTAATAGAAGGGCATCATCACGAGGCCGAGGAACAGCATCGCCGGAATCGCCCCAATCCAATACCAGTGCGTCGCTAGAATCCCGTACTGATACGCGGACCCGGCCCAACCCATCAATTCGAGCGAGCCAAGATTCGCGGCGACGAAGCTCAGCCCCGCAATCCAGGAGGTCATATCCCGGCCCGCGAGGAAAAAGTCTTCGCCAGTCTTAGTGAATCGCTTCAAATAGAAGCCGATCCCCAGCACCATCACGAAGTAAAGCGCAATGACGATGAGATCGACGGGGCTTAGGGAGAGAAGTTTTTCAGGTACTGATACCGCTGCGAGTAGCTCGTAAGAGATAGATGTCATCAGCAGATACTTTCTCGATCATAGAGGCAGGCCCATTCTCCTGGCCTTTCAGATCGCGCCTTTAAAAGGTTTATCGTACAGCTCATGCCCTGGCGGACCGCCCCACTTGGCGACGTAATAGCGATGGTACAGCGGGAATGTGACGCCATTTAAGAAATTACGGCGGGAGTCGCTCTTGATAGTGCTGCTTCCGCCGTTCGCGTGTATCACCGGAAGACCGGTTTCTATGACTCCAAATCCCGCCAAGCGAATCCGGCGATAGTAATCATTATCCGCGTAGTATTGCGGCAGCGTAATATCCCAAGCACCCACCTTGCCCACTGCCGTCATGTTGAGGCTCGCCATTGTGTCGTAAAGCGTGAATGTCACGCCCCAGCCTGGATCAGTTATGAATGCTTCTTCGATGATTTCCAGCAGGCGTTCCGCTGTCCCAGGGCCTGCCTCGGCGTCATTATGCATGTAGATGAGCGCATCGCAGGATCGTTCCGCCGCCCAGCGCTGAAGCAAGTTCATCGATTGCGAGAACGTAAGCGGTACGGACGAAGGCACGACTTCCACCGGCCAGGCAGAAGGGTCGAGCCCTGCTTCCGAGTTGTCGGCAATGACGGTATAGGGCCACATTGCCTTGACGCTTTCGAGCGCGCGCTCCAGTAAATCCTCGCGATTCGTAAACGGTATCCCCAGCAGATACTTCATTCCAAGCAGGTAGCGCTCTAAGTCAATTATGAAAAGCTAGCGGTGCAAAGGGCTTAAGCAACGGCTTCACCGCTAATCTAAGAGCCCGTTGGACGATGCGTCCCCAGGGGGTGGGCCGAAAGTCGTGATTGGCCGCATCGCTAACTAATCGGGGCTCCGCGTTCCAATTCGACGCAGCCCATCCTATTCCGTAACGCTCAAACGATCTCGCAGCGTGTTCTGAGGAACGTCCCAGGTCCGCGCCGTCGTCCGTCCATGAGGATGCAAATAGTGGATACGATTGCGCCAGAACATGCAGTTGTCTCTCATCTTGATGAATAGAGCTTCCTGCCGAAATATTTATGGTGTAAACGAGGTTGAAGACCGGGTCGCCAGCTGAGAATCGCAATGGCAATCCGGCGACATCCACTCCGCCTTTCCCGCTGCCGAGGAATATCAGGGAAGCGGGATTCTGGTGACGGATCACGCCTACCAACACCTCCGCTATCCGCAGCCATTCCGGGGACGGCGCCGCCGTAAAGATTTCGTAGAGCACGCCGGGTTCTTCGCGGTATCGTTCGGCGATGAATTGAAGTAAGCTCGTTTGTCCGCCAGCAGTTGGTACTTCTAGCGCCAGCAGCGCGTATACTCCGGCTGTGGTTAGCGCGTGGATCGTTTCATCGAGTCCGGCCAAGAGATCATCAGCGGGGAGTGCGGAGTTGCCGGACAGCATGCTTTCAGGCTGAAATGGCAACCGTACCAGGTTGGCATCCCAGAGTTCGGTTATGACGGAAATATTCCGGTCATCCAACGATAGAGCGCTGCGGAATGTTTGCCCACCCGCCAGCGCTAACGTGTCCAGCCCCACCACAGTAATTCCTCGAAGATCCATCGAATCAGAATTACTGTCCACGATGAACTTGCCTTCGGTCTTCAAGGCCAGCAGTTCTCCATGACCTTTTTCTGTTTCGACTTCTTCTCTCCAGGCCGGCCGCGCAGGTGGTTCGATTTGCTCCGCCTCAAGTTCCTTTCGAGCCAACGCTCGACGTTCCAGCGCTCGCTGACGGCGAGCCTCGCTCTTGGCCGTCGCCTCTGCAAGCTCCTGTTGCTCCCTCTTCTGCAACTCGTCTCTTGCCTCTCGCTCCTTCAATGCGAGTTGTCGCAGCCTTTCCTGCTCAAGCTCCTGGCGACGCCGTAAAGAAACATCGGCCGACGTCGTTCCTCAAGGATCCTCCGCTGTTCCTCTAATTCGTGAGCGGCACGAGATTCCTTTTCCTGGCGTTCCTTGTGACGCCGTGCGACAGCACGTAGCTCCTCTTCCTGGCGGGGCGAGCGAGCTTGTTTCTGCTGCGCTACGCTGCTCGTCGTTATCCTCAAGAACCTTTGCGGCGCGGACCTCCTGTTGCTGCTCTTCGTGCTGTTTTAGGAGCGCAGCCGCGCGCCGTTCCTCTCTCTGGCGTGTTCGCCGTGCTTCTTCCTCTTGCGCGGATTCTTGTTCTTCCCGAAGCCGGGCGGCCTCCATCTGCCCTTCCCGGATCTGCCGTTCTCGCTCTCGCTGCTCCTGGCGCAAAGCAGCCAGTGCCAATTCCTCTTCCTGGCGGTTTGCCGCAGCTCTTCTCTCACGCGCCGCCGTTTGCTTTTCAAGAACCTTAGCGGCGTGAATCTGCTGTTCCGCTTCTTGCTGCTGCCGCTCGCGCTGAGCAGCCGCGCGCGATTCCTCCTCATGGCGTCTTCGGATCGCTTCGTTTTGACGTAGAAGTTTCTCCGCTTCCCGCAGATTTATTCGCTCGGCTTCACGCTGCCGTTCTTCCTCGGCCTCGCGCTCCTGCCGCGCAACCAGTTCCGCTGCCCGCCGTGTCGCGAGAGCCTCAGTTTGCCGTGCCAACTGGCGCTCTTCGGCAATCTTGGCGAGCTGCGCCGCGCGTTCGCGTTGAGCGCGCTGTTCTTCCTCGAATCGATCCAGCAGTTTCTGACGGCGCTGAGCCGCCGCTTTGCCCTGAGCTGTTTCGCGCAGGTTCACGGGCGCAGCGTGTTCGCAATGTTGGTTGTTGCGTCGAGCGCCGCCGTGAGCGCAAACAGATCGCCAGCGACAAAGCCTGCTCTTGTTGCGGGATCAAGAGCCTTAGCGAGATTCGAAAGCCCGGCCACGACGGTCGCATAAGCAGCGGCTCTCTCGGGCGGGACGGCTCCGGCGAGCAGCGTTGACAAAGTGATTTCGAAGCCCGCAATCGCAGCGGCTTCCTGAACGATGAGCGGAAAGCTCCAAGCGCCAATACTGGCGAACACCTTTGTAATTTCAGTAATAATCTGCGCGGCGGGCTGGGCTGGCGGGTTACCCGTTACGAATCGGGTCCAGAAAGGATCCGCGAAAAGCGACTGCTTATCCTGCAGCACGGCGTACAAACTCCGAGGCGCTGGAGCACCCGGCTGCGCTGTCACTTTGGTTAGTTCGAATGACGTAGTAGCCAAGACAGACGAAGTTCCAAGCTCCGGTTGATAAAACCGTAGTCCGGTAACTTGTGATTTGCCATCCGGTCCAGGAGCGAAGGTGAGATAGCTCTGTACTGTCGCTGTTACGGAACTAATCGTGCGGCCGGGCATGGATGCCTCACCCAAGGCCACCGCTAATCCCAATGACGCAATGAAGCTTTCGAGCGTCACATCGGGACTAACCTGGCCAGCCTGCTCCGCGGTCAACTGGGCGTTAGCTTGCACCTGACTCACCGCGTATTGACTGAGGAGTCCCGCTGATTGCGATAACACGTGCTGTTTGGCGGATAGGTTATCCACTGTCGCCTGAAGCGTGCTGGCCCTCTGCTGAATGCTTACCGTATTCAGCTCCAGAGCATTGTATGCGGAACGCGCCTCCAAAATGTTGTCTGTTACCAGCGGCATTACTAAGCACCCGATTTCGGACGTGGACCGGCCGACTTCTTCGCTTTGCTCACCGCCCGCTTTGTTTTCGCCTTCGGACCCGCCGATTGCGGTCTTTTTGGCGGAGCCTTCGGGCTGGAAGAACTGCTCGAGGGCAGAGGCTCAGCGGAACGAGTGGCGGGCGGAGACGCAACGAATCGGCTTGCCGGAGGAACCGGCGCAGAGGCAACATGCGGCACAGCGCCCGAGGAACTACTCGAGGGGGCTCCCCCGGAGGAACTGCTCGACGACAAAGCGGCCGAGGAACTGCTGGAAGGCGCGCCTGCCGAAGAACTACTCGAGGGCGGCGCCGGAGTGGCGGCCGATTTCAAATTAGGAATTGCTCCGAACGAAAAAGTCAGGGTAGAAAGATGATTGGGGTCGGGCAGCGCCGTCGGGTCGGGAAATACGAGTACGGCTTCCGGACCGCTCTGACCGGATGCCGCATCTCCCGGTGCCGCTGGAGCCGCGGCAGGCTGCTGGACACTAACCAGGGCTTTAAGCTGCACATTCATGTTTGTGAGCGTCGTCTGTACTCCGCCTGCGTTCAGCGCTGCTTGTTGAATTTGGTCCACCACGCCCTTAAACGATTTGGCGATATCCACGGGAGAGGCGGTCTGGTTCTTGGCGGCAGCCACTTGCGCTTGCAGTTGAGTGATGGTGGTCTGTTGTTGAGCCACTTGCGCGTTCAAGTTTGAGTTCTGGCTGGTTAGATTGGCCATTTGCGTCTGCGCGCCAGTCAATTGACTCTGCAGATTACTGATGGTCGTATCTTCATTGTTCAGATACGTCTTTAATTCAGAAAGCGCGGTAATCAGACCGGGCTGCAAGGCTTGGAACTGTTGAAGTGTCGTGAAATTCTGCGTGGCTCCATTCAGCGTGTTCAAGACCTCCGTAACGTCGGAAATAATGCTAAAGGCAACCGCATTCGAGGTCCCGCCGGGCGCCGGATTAACAACTGTCACCGCCGGTTGTCCGACGGCCGCGATATCGCTGGCCAGAATGGCAGCGGTGAGCTGCGTTGCGCTCACAAAAGTCGTGGGGCGGGCGCCGCCGTTCCATTGCACCACGGAGCCGCTGACAAATCTACTGCCGTTGACGGTTAAGACAAAGCCGTTTCCCCCCACGATCCCGCCCGAAGGGGACAAAGAGTTAATCACCGGGGCAAGCAGGAGAATGGGGATGTTAAGAATGGGATTTGTGAGAACCGGGTTCGTCAGGATCGGTGAACCGATGGTCAGCTTTTCCTGAGCTTGTGGCTCCTGTTCATCGTTCTTTTTAGGCTTATCGTTTGTCTCGTCAGGCACGAGGCGTCTCCTCAGGATGTGGCGATAACCCGCACGGAACCCGTCGCGTCATCGACAGCTACTACGACGGGAGAGACGGTTGCGTTCGACGGCGCGTATTGCAAAACGTACCAAACCCGGGCAGCGGCGTTGAAATTGATTATCAGACTAAGCGCATTTCCTTTCGCGTCGGCAGTGGCGGGGATTTTGTTCCCCTGCGCGTCCTTGCCCGTAACAAAGGGCGCTGAACTGCCTAATGCCGCTGCTTGCACGGCCGCGCTGGTCATCTTAGGCGGCGTGCTGCTCAGATCGCCGGATTTGGGCGGAGGTACCGGAACGATGGTTACATTCACTGTGCTCGCCGCCTGCGCATCATAGTTGAAATGGTTCTGGAACGACGCGCTGAGTGGCTGGGCAACCAGTCGTATTCCGCCGGGCGCCGTGGGATTCGATGTGGTGGAACCACTTGAAGTTTGATCCTGCGCCATGCTCAGCGATAACTTGAGCTGCATGTTTGCGCTCGGAAACTGATACCAGGTAGCTTGCAATCCATATTGCGACAGCGCAGGATTAGTGTCGATCGCCTCTTGAGTTTGAATAGAGTTCTTATCCAACTCCTGTTGCGCTTGCGCAAGGCCTTGCCCTAGAGCAATGATCAGGCTTTCAATAGGCGCCGCGAAGGTTTCAACTGAATTGGCAAACGGATCGGTGGGATCAGTGGGCATCGGAATTTCTCTTAAGCATTTTCTCCGCTCTCATTCAGCGCAGGCCTCGGCGGGCGTCCGCTGCTGATTCCTCTTACGGACTGACGTTTACCGTAGGCTTACCATTCAATGTATTCACCAGGATGGTCGAAGGAAGAAGCCGCGTGTTCGGTGGTACTGGCTTCAATGTCGCGGTCACCGTCGAAGAAGCGTCCACCTGGTATGAGTAAGTGTTCTGAGTTCGAAAGTTCACGTGGGAAGCAAATGCATAGATACCACTGGTCTGCGTAGTTCCGTCCGTATCGACTTCAGTGGCTTGCCGCAGTTGAATGGAAAGCTTCAGCTCAATGGTTGCTTCGGTGAATTGATAGAACGTCGGCAACATGCCGGCCTGCAGCGCGGACATCTGTACCGCGTCTGAGGCGGTAGCTGTTACTCTCGCTCCGGTTACTTGAACCGATGGCTGTCCGGAAATCGGAATGGTAAGGGGCTCCGCAGTGATGACCTCCGTGACTTCCGGAATGATGTCGACGGGCGTTTTCGACAGCACTATCAACGTTTGAACTGCCGCTAAATCCAAGGCGCGCTGCCCGTCGGCAATACCTTGAGCGACGCTTCGCAGAATTTCTCCGAAGTTTGCTTCTTGTAACTCGCTACTTACTTGACTGAAAGGCATAGCTGCTCCGTGAATGTACTGGCACGCTCAGTTAGGGACGGGCCGGCGGGCTCGCCCCTCTTTCTCAATTGTGGGCGCTCTATCGAATGGCTTAGCTTTGGCTGATTGTGATCTTGCTCGGATCCATCGCGTTTACGAGGAAAAACCGAGGCATCATGTTTTTCGGAGGCGGCACCGGAACCAACGTCGTCGACATAGAGCTCGATCCCGTTACCGAGTACGAATACTTATTGGAATTCGACATATTGACGTGCGTGCTGATCGATCCCGAAGCAAATAAAAAGTTCGCGGAAGCTGTAACATCGACGCCAACCGTCAAAGTGCTGTCTGATCTCCTGGGTACTGGTAATCGACATCTTCACTTCGATCGTGGAATTCGTAAATTGATAGAACGTCGGATTGACACCGGCCTGGAGCAACGTCAAAGGAAACGAATCCGCGACATCGGTATCCACCTTAACGCCCGTGACCATGACTGGATTGCTGTTGTTGTCGAGGAGCGGCGCTCCATTGGCGCCTTTCACCTGGCGAGGGGCGGGCGTAAGAGTCTCGACCACATCCGGGATGTAATCGAAAGTTGTTTTGGCCAGAACCTTCACTAACTGTATAGACGCTTGATCCAAGGCTATCTGGCTTCTCGCAATAGCGGAAGCCATGTCATAGATCATTTTGCCGAAGGGCACACTCGCTAACTCTGCTCCGACATTTGGCATAATTTCTCCTTCTTAGAACACTGATTCAAAATCACTTCGGTTTCACATCCAGCTGCTTACTCAAATTTTCGGCAAAGATACGTTGCAGCCGGTCGGCCGCATAACCCCGGGGATTCAAGGTTACGCCACCGACCAGTTTGACGTTCGGGTGCGCTTCCACAACCGGGGCCTGCGAATCATCCATCGCCGCGATAACTCCGGTCTTGGTGACCATCAAAATAAACCCTCCGCGCTCGCATACACAGCGCTGTACAGTACGCGATATCTCTTGCGAGAACTCCCCATTGAACGCGACAATGTACATCTGCATCGCCATAACAACATCACCCAACCGCCTGCGCGCTAACCGGCGACTGCGCGGCATGAAGTCTCCGCAGCCATCCTGCCGCTTCCTGTTCGCTCGGCGCGAATCGCTCTTGACAGGCAGTGCGCGCTCGAGCCGCTAGCCGGCGCAGCCACGCAGCATTTGTTAGCAATGCACGGGCCAATCTAACCGCCTCGCTGTCCTCTTCAGCCAGCAGCTCTGGCCATAATTCCCGCTGGACAACCGATTCTCCAGTTCCGATGCAGGGCACGCCGTAAAGGGCGGCATCTATCAAGGCGCTTTCGGGGAATTCGCCGCTCGCGTTCAGCAGGAGGATTGACTGCGCCATCTCATACCGCGCTTCGGCCCAGGTGTTTAAAGAAATCACCGCCAGATTCTCGTCCAGGGCTGTTACGGACTGGGACCAGCCTGGAATCCAACCCGCGAGAATCGGAAAGATTTCTTTCAACGCAAGAAAAATCGCTTGGTCTTGCGGCGCCACGCCCAGGTAGCCAGGGTTTCTAAGCACCCGCAGGCCGGCTACTTCACAGGGCTTCTGAATTGCCGGAATACGAACGTCGGAAAGGTGCCCGCGAGTATCGGCGATGATGCCCGCCTCCAGCCGGCCGAATTGCCGCTCCACTACGTTCACTTTGACCGACACACCCGGAAAGTCCGGCATAACCTGCGACATCACAGTCCCGAATGGAACGCTCTTTGCCGTGCTGGTCTTCACGATGCGCTGCCTGCGGCGGCCTATCGAGATCAGCAGAGCGTCCCATTCATCTACAATTCGGTCCCAGCCGTATGACGCGGCAAATTCTCGCGCGCGCAACGCGTGTTCGGCAAGGAGCTCGCGGTTATCGTAATACTTCGCAAGCTTCTGAACCGCGTCGTCAATATCGATCAGCCCTCGCCGGATTCCGAACTCATTTTCGCTCCACTCGGCGATATCGATCGCTTCACCGTGCCCTTCGACCAGTTCGCGGCTGGCGCTATAACTACCCGCCATCGGAACGGCTCCCGCAGCCGCAGCCTGCAGTGTCGGAAGTCCGAATCCCTCACCGCTGGAAGCCAGCAAATGAACGTCAGCCGCCTGATAGTAGAGCGCGAGTTCGCTGAGGGGAACGCCTCCGCCGCGCTTCATCACTAAGCCGGGAGTAAAGCGGACCTTCGACTCGATACCCAGGTGGCGCAGGTCCGCCCGAACGTCATACGAATAGACGCCGGATTTCGTGAACTCATCATCCGGATCAGTGTGGAGGTGTAACAGCGCGTCCGGACGGCCAACCGCAAATGCCGCGAACGTGTCCAAAAGGCGCGACAACATCTTGCGAGGCTGATTGCGGCTATCCGAGAGAACCAGGAACTTGCCCTGTGCGCCAACCCGGCCTTTCGCCTCTTCCCGATCTGGTGGCGGGCAGAAGACGTTCAGGTCCACTCCGTGCGGAATGTAACGGCAGGAGATGCCGCACTGCGTGACTATTCGCTGCCCATATCGGCTCATCGCGATCGGCATATCCACTTCGCGCAGCAGCTCAGTCCAACTTGCCGGGAGCTTCTCGCCCTCCATATCGCCGTCAATCGGGAAATAGAGCGCCCAAGGCGTGTCCGTCAGTTCCATCTGGCGCCGGACATGCGGCGCGGAAAAATACGGCAACCACCAAACGTCTCCCAGCGCAATTACAATCTCCGGACGATTCCGCACCAGGAAGGGAAACAATGCATCGCTGCCTAACGCGCTACTTCCGACTGGATGAACTTTGCAGCCGTTCCAGTCGTGCGCCTGTTTCGTTTGCCACCCGAGGATACTTACGTTGTGTCCGCGGCGCGCCAAGCCTTCGCACACGAAACGCGTGACGTTTCCAAATCCCGAAGGAGTGTCCGGACTATCAGATATCCACAGAACACGCATGCGCGTTTAGCGGGAAAAATGACTCGATCCCCAAACCCGAGCCTCACTTATATCAAAAAACTAGAGGAAGTCAAAGCACATAATTCGGTATTAGCCCCGCTCAATTTAGATTCTGTTGAAACACGGCCGCTGTAACAACGATAATTTCCTTGCGAATCGAAACAAGTCGACCTACAATTCCAGTTGCGCCGCAGATATTAGCGGGCGAGGGGTTTCGATGGACTTTATCGAAAGTGTATTTCACATTTCTCCGGACGGCGGCAACGGACTAACGGAAATAGCGTGGGCTCTAGCCGTTTTGTTCCTCGTGGCTGCGGCCGTGCATCAATTCCGCCGTTTCCGGCGTGGTCTTCCGGGCCGCAGGTAATAACTCTCATTGCCTCCAGTCGGATTCACTTTCCCGCACTTACGCAGCCTCATTAAGTTCACTTACTTACACTCTTCGCCATGACGCTGCTTTCAACAACCCACATTCAGAACAGGCCGAGATTTGTATGGCAGACGACAAGAAAAAATCACTGGTAGAGCATTCTGATAACCCGAAAGGACGACATGAGTGGTTTCGCCACACGCGCGAACTGGCCAATGGCAAGCTCCCCTCGGGCCTCATCGGAAAGGCATCCGCGCAGAAACGAAGAGCCGAACGTGAACGGCAAGCGTCTTTCCCAAAACGCGGCTTTCGGCCCTTCGAGGCTCCCGGCACCGGCGCAAACTGGGCGCACCTAGGTCCTGATGCCATAGCTCACGGGTTGGGCGGTTCAGTGTTCCCTGTGGTCAGTGGCCGAGTTACGACCCTCGCGGTAGGACCCGGAGGCCGTGTGTATGCCGGATCTGCGAACGGCGGGGTCTGGTTCTCGAGTGACACCGGTCAGACATGGACGCCACTCGATCAATGGGCGGTATCGCCCACGAAAACCGGCGCGGGCCTAGAGGCGGATTCACTCTCGATTGGCGCGATCGCAGTTCAGTTTGCCGGTGTAACAAGCTCCAGCAGCAACTCTTCGGATTCAAGCAGTTCTTCGGATTCAAGCGATAGCTCCTCTGTATCCGGAGGCAGCTCGTCGGATTCCGGCAGTTCCTCGGATTCAGGCAGTAGCTCCGATTCGAGCGCTAATTCGTCGGATTCAAGCGATAGCAGTTCTTCCGATTCCACCGATAGTTCGTCTAGCTCGGATGGCAGCTCGTCGGATTCAGCCAGCTCCTCCGACTCGAACGGCAGCAGCTCTTCCGATTCTTCGGACGACTCCTCCGGCGACAGTTCCTCCGACTCTCCCGCCTCGCCTGATACCGCTTCGAGTTCTTCTGCCTCGGACATCATCTATGTCGGTACCGGCGAGCCTAACCAGAAACTAGCGACGCCTATTTTGGCATCGGCATAAAGGTCTCAACGGATGGCGGAACTACTTTCACGCTGGAAGGAAAAAACCTCAATGCCAGCGAAGTCTTTCGAATCGTGATCGATCCGGCGGACCCCAGCCTCGTGTTTGCGGCAACCACGACGGGTATTTATCGTAGGCTCAAGAACCCGCCGGCTGGCGCGGATTGGACCAAGGTCACAGATCCTGACTCGGCAACCTCTACAGTTACAGATCTCGCGGTTACCGGATCGGGCGCAAACCGGATTTATTTCGCGGCGACGCCCAACGGAGTGTTCCAGAGCTCCGACATTTTTTCTCAAACCGACGGGCAGGCGGATGCGACCAGTTGGAAAGCCGCCGGAGTCTCCAAGGCAGGCCGGAAAATGCTTGCGGTGGGCGAGAATGTCAACACCACCGTCTACTGTCTTGTCCAGGACGCGACGCTCTTCCGGCTGGACAGTAACACGAGTGGAAGCTTTCAGCAGGTCTCTAGGCGTGCCGATAGCGCTTTTTGCGGGTGCGCAAGGCTGGTACGACATGATCCTGGCAGCCGATCCCGGCGATGCCGATACGGTTTACCTGGGCGGCGATCTGACTTTGGACGCCAATAGTTGGGCGCTGGCGCTTTTCAAGGGCAAGATACAGGGCGTGCCGGAAGCTATAGCTTCCCCTTTACCGCCGGCAATGATCAAACCACTGCCGGCAGAAGCCGGGACAACTGGGAATGTCCCGAACGATCCAACCTGGATCGGGCGCGGTGTCCATCCGGACGGACATGCCATCGCCTTTGCGACTAATGCGGATGGAACGCACGATCCTAGTAGCGTTTGGATCGGATGCGATGGGGGCGTATTTCAATCCGCCTCGAGCGGAGCTCTGGGCTACCTTTAGCCCCAAGAACACCGGCCTGACCACCGCGCAAATCACGTATCTTGGCGCTAAGGCCAGATACGGCTGACGAGATGTATGCCGGCTGTCAGGACAACGGCTCCGGTGCGATATATCGCCGGCGGCACACCGCCCTGGTACCAGTCGGCCTCCGGTGACGGTGGCGGCATAGCCATCAATCCGAACAACACTTCCCAAATCATTCGGCAGTGGACTCACGCTTCGCTCGAAATCAGTTCAGACGATGGAAAAACATTCCCGTGGCCACAGGATAGCTTCCCTGCGAGTTCTTCTGCTGAAAACGGCAATACCGGTTTTTATGCACCCCTCAAAGCTATTGCATCTGGCAGCAACACGTTAGTCGCCTTTGGCACCAACAGGCTGTGGCTCCGCTCGTCCTGGAACGCTACTTGGGTAACGCTTCCTTCCGGCAAGAACCCATATACGAACGCTTCCTCGCCCGACCTCACCACAGACGTCCTTGACGGAGCGGTAGCAGCACTCACCTTCGGCTCGCCCACTATGATTCTCGTGGGCACCAGCAGTACGGTCTATCGTTTCAATCAATCTGGCAGCGCTTGGACCCGCACAGCTCTGCCTGCTATCTCGAGTCCGCCTGCTCCGTCGACGCTTCGCATCACCGATTTGGCTGTCGAAGATCCGGCAAAGGGAAGTTGTTATGTCTCACTGGGAAGCGGCGGCGGCGAACATATTCTGTACTACGACGGCAGCGACTTGGATGAGCGCCGGCCTTGATAAGAACACCGTGGATGTCCCATCGCACGCCGTCACGGTGGATCCAAACGACAAAAATACCGTTTTTCTCGGTACTGACGTAGGCGTATGGAAAGGCGTGAAAAGCGGCACCGCCTGGACTTGGACCAGTCTTCTCCGACGGACTTCCTGAAGCGGCGATTACAGATCTCAAGATTCACGCTAACAGCCAAGAAGCTAAGGGCTGCAACCCACGGTAGAGGAGTTTGGGAGATTGCCACCGATGCGGTCATGAGCGGTGGATCGGGCAGCAGTTCCTCAGCCGGCGACAGCTCCAGCAGTTCATCGACGACAGCTCCAGTAGTTCATCCGATGGAGGATCTAGCAGTTCCTCGGGCAGCGATTCCAGCAGAGTTCATCGGCCAGCTGACAGTTCCAGCAGTTCATCGGACGAGCTCCAGCAGTTCCTCGGATGATTCGAGCAGCTCATCCGATGATTCGAGCAGTTCCATCAAGATCGAGCAGTTCCTCCGATGATTCGAGCAGTTCCTCGGATGATTCGAGCAGTTCCTCGGCGATGATTCGAGCAGTTCTTCGGACTCCAGCAACGGGTCACCCAAACCGCCGGTTACGCGTTCCGATGGAGGACGGAAGAAGTCGCGAAAATAGCATCGAATCGCTTCGCAATACCGATGGGATGCCGCTCCTGTTGAAACGCAGATCTCACTCGTAACGAGTCGCCGATGTCACACACGGTCTGGGTGGCTGGATTTCCCTCCTTTTGTCGGAGGGGCAGATACAGAACTCGATCACCTGATCGATTTGTTCAGGCATTTTGGCGTCGACATGAATCTTGTGCCCATGTTTGGCGCGGATCTACGGATGAAGGAGAGCGTCGTCGAACGGGGATGCAGGATCCACGAATACCGGGACGACATATTCAAGGATCGAGTCGTAGTCAGTTTTTGCAATGGTACGTTTCTTGCAGAAACTTCCGCTTATCATGCAAGCCGGTCCCCCCGCGAAAATTATTTGGTTCAATTGCATGACGTGGCTTTTTGACAGAGAGAAAGAGGCCCACCAGAACGGTTGGATCGATTATTTCGGATTTCAGAGTGAGTACCAGAAGCGCTGCCTCATTCCGAAACTGGAGGAAATTCGCCCGGGCGTTCGCACCTTTTCTTACCTGCCTTACTTCAATACCGGAAGATCGAATGGAATTACCGCTCCTGGGACGGTTGTTACAGAATCGGGCGTATTTCGCGCGATGACGCCAACAAATTTGCCGCGGATACATGGCGGATCTTCGATCGCGTCCTGGTCCCGCCAACTCTGAAGAAGAAGGTCTACATTCTTGGTTACGGGCCGAAAGCCGCCGGCAGGATCGGTCCTGCGCTCCCGACTCTCGATTGGCAAACCTGGTCGCCCAATGCCATCCCCGCAGGTCAGTTCTATAACACCATCAACACCATGATTCACAAGACGGGTGGATCGCGCGAGAATTGTCCGCGGGTGTTATTTGAAGCCTATGCGTACGGAGTGGTGCCGGTTGTGGAGAAGGACTTCGCATTTCCCGAACTCGTTATCCACGGGGAGACCGGATTTATGGGTTCCAGCTCCGACGAGATGAGTTATCACGCCAGTATGATGGCGATGAACCCGCGCGAACATCGGCGCGTTGCGGAGAATGCGAGGGAGCATCTGCACCGCGCGTTTGCGCAAGTAGAGGCGTGCTGGCGTGGTTGGCAGGACGTGCTCTGAACCGGTAACACGCGCTCTGCAGCGACGCTGCGCTGAATCGCCGTGCGACAAACGGTAAGATAAACGTCTGAATCAGTTTAGGAGTCTAAACCGTTGCCTTTTCGCCTGAAGCCCGTCTTGCTGTTGTGAAATCTTTCCTCGCGGCGCGCATCCTGGTGCTCACCAGCGGCGCCGTCCACTTAGCAGCGCAAGCGACTGTTCCGCAGACACCCGCTCCGCCGCCGCCGGAAGGTGCCCCCCGGGATGCAAGCAGGTCCGCGAGCGGGCCGCGACCCGGTCGGCGGCGTGGCGGAGCCGGAAGAGGTTATCCCGCCTACGATCCGGAAGCCGTGGAACGCGGCCAAAAAGTGTTTGTCTCGACCTGCGCCTTTTGCCACGGCTCCAATGCGAAAGGCGGGGAAACTGGTCCTGACCTCCTTCGCTCCGTGGTGGTTCTCGACGACGAAAACGGCGATAAAATCGGCCCGGTCATTCTCAACGGCCGACCCGATAAAGGCATGCCGAAATTCACTCTCAGTAAAGACCAGATCTCCGACATTGCCACATTTCTTCACGATCGCGTTAGGGCAGCCGCTCTGCGCGGAACATATCAAATTCTGAACATCGTTACGGGCGATCCCAAAGCAGGGGAAGCCTATTTCAACGGCGCTGGACAGTGTAGTTCGTGCCATTCAGTCACCGGGGATCTCGCGCACATCGCGGCTCCAAAAACGACGCCGTGGCGATTCAACAGAAGATCGTCATGCCGCGAACGGGAAGAGGGGCTTTTGGGCGGACGGCTGAGCCGAGCGGGAAACCGATAACCGTGACCGTGACCTTGCCGTCAGGCGAGTCCTTCTCCGGCAAGCTCGAACGCATGGACGACTTTACTGTTTCGCTCATGGATTCCAACGGCGACTATCATTCATTCATTCGCAATGGCGACAGTCCTCGGGTAGAGATCCATGACCCCATTCAGGCGCATAAAGATCTGCTGCTCGAAGTATACGGACGCCGACATCCACAATCTGACAGCCTATTTGGTGACCCTCAAATGAAAGTACGGCCGTTTCTACTTTTAACCGCGCTAGCTTCGTTGCCGCTGGCCCTTCTCTGGGCAACTTCTCGATCCCGCGCTGTTACTCAAGCCGCCCACCGATGCTTGGCCTACCTATAACGGCGATTACACCGGTCGCCGCTTTAGTCCTCTTACGCAAATCAATGAGTCCACTATCCGGAACCTCAGGCCGGCATGGATCTATCGCGCAGCGCCAGGCGAGACCTTCGGATCTATCGTAGGGGGCGAAGCGCCGCCCATCCAAACTGGGCAGCAAATAGATCCGCAAGCGACCGTGAGCGCTTTCGGCGGAACGCAAATCAAGGCGACTCCGCTGATGGTGAACGGCATCCTCTATTTCACGACTCCCGACAACGCTTGGGCTGTGGATGCGCGCTCGGGCCGTGAGCTTTGGCATTACTTCTGGCGCACCAAGGGCGGTATTCACATCGGTAACCGCGGGTTCGGCATGTACGGTAACTGGCTCTATTTCGAAACGCCCGACAATTACCTCGTCTGTCTGGAAGCGAAGACCGGAAAAGAACGGTGGCACGTCGAAATCGCCGACGTCAAGCAAGAGTATTTCTCGACTCCCGCGCCCGTCATCATCGGCAATCACGTGCTCGTCGGCACGGGAGGCGACTCGCTGGATGTCCCTGGCTTTCTTGGAGGCTCGCGATCCCGAAACGGGCGCGCTGCAATGGCGCTGGTGGAGTGAACCGCTCAAGAAGGGTGACCCCGGTTCAGAGACATGGCCCGACGAATATTCAATGCGCCACGGCGGCGGCATGACCTGGATGCCCGGCACCTACGATCCCGACCTGCATCTGTACTACATCGGGACCGGCAATCCGAATCCCGTTATGGCGGGTCAGAGCCGCAAGGGTGATGACTTATGGACCTGCTCGATCGTGGCCATAAACATCGATACCGGAAAGCTGGTTTGGTACTTTCAAGCCTCTCCGCACGACACGCATGACTGGGATTCGGTTCAAACGCCCATACTCATCGACGGAGAATTTAAGGGCCAGAAACGCAAGATGCTGGCGCAAGCCGACCGGAACGGCTACTATTTTCTACTCGATCGAGTCACAGGCAAGAACCTGCTCACGACGCCCTTCCTCAAAACGCTGAACTGGTCCAAAGGAATTGACGAACAAGGCCGGCCGATCGGCGATCGCGCCAAAGACGCCACCATCGAAGGCGTGCTGGTTTCGCCTCCGTCGGGAGGCGCCACGAATTGGCCTGCGCCCAGCTTCGATCCGGAAACCGGCCTCTTCTACGTAAACAGTTCGGAATCCTACAGCGTTTTTTATCTGACCGACACCGACCCGCATCCGGAAGGCTATGGAGCTGCGGAGAGGGCCGCCGGGGGGCTGGGTAATATGCTTCAAGGCCCTGGATTACAAAACCGGCAAAACTGTCTGGGAACATGAATATCCCGGCGGCGGCGGATCGGGAGGCCTGCTCACTACGGCGGGCAAGCTGCTTTTCGGCGGTGATGGCTCGCAGCATCTCATCGCCTTCGATCCGAAGACCGGGAAGATCCTCTGGCACGCCGGCTTGAGCGCGAACGTCAGTAACGGGCCTGAGACGTACATACTCGACGGCAAACAATACGTTGTTGTTGGAGCCGGTGATTCGCTTTACGCTTTTGCGTTGGCCGAGTAAGCTGGGGCCGCCGCGAATCTGAGCAATCCACCGGTGCTTACGCTTGCAAAATTTGTTTGCAGTAGTCGTAGCATTTCTTTACTTCTCTCCGGAGAACTTCCCGCGCCCTTGTATTCGTACTCGATAAAAGCTGGAAGCGGATATCTCTTCTCCTTCAGAAGCAGCAGAACCTGCTTGATGGGCGTATCGCCCTCGCCCCAGGGCACATTTTCACCCTCGTTCTTTTTGCGATCTTTCAGGTGCAGTAGAACGATGTTGTCGTGATTGTTCCGGATATAATCCACCGCGTCGTAACCAGCCGCGGTAAAGTGTCCGATGTCGAGATTTACTTTGAAGTACTTCGACATCTCCATGGCCTTGGCGAAGCTCTCGGGCTTGGCGAATTGATTCGGGTCCGTCAGATTCGAATGCCCGTGCATGGCGACGATCATCCGATGCTTTTCGGCAAACGGAACAACTCTCTTCGCGACCGGCAGAGTCGTCGAAGCTGTAATGATGCCGACGCCGAGCGCCTTGGCCATATCGAAGCCGCGGTCGATCTCCTCGTCCGTGAAACTATCGTTAAAGCTGAAGTTATAAGCGTACAGGTGAATGCCGGCGTCGCTAAATTTCTGGCGAATGCCTTTGAAATAGTCCATGGGGACCGTCAACCGCCACTTCCGTAGCTCTTCACGCGCGGCGGTACGCGCAGCTACCCTCGCCGGATCGTCCGGCGGCCTGCGCATCTGTCCAGCCGGGGGACGCATTCCGGACATCGGCGCCTTATCGGTATGACCTTCTTCGATGTGCGGAGAGAACAGTTCGCAGTCACCGAGTCCATCGTCCACCATAGCTTTAATCGCTGCATCCAGCGAAAGATCGCGGAAGCTGTAAGACTGCACGCCCAGTTGGACGCCATCGATTTTGGAGTCGATCTTCCCGAATGCCAGCGAAAGTGGTACCCCGGCTAAAGCAAGCTTTCCGAAATCTCGTCGTGAATAATGCACATTGACCTCGCAGGACTTCTAAACTATCAGACTGGACCAAAGCATCCAGTATTCTGATGGGAAAAGATCCGTTGCTGGATTAATGCACAAATCGGCGCCTGCCATTACCGTCGTTGTCCCCTGCTTCAACGAAGAAGAAGCCGTCGCCGAATGCCATCAGCGGCTCACTCGCGTGCTGACGAATTTGAATACGTGGTATGAGATCGTATACGTCGACGACGGTTCCCGCGACGGAACACTCGCTACCCTGCAAGCGCTCCACGCTTCAGATTCCAACGTCAGCGTGGTAGAGCTATCCAGGAATTTCGGTCACCAGACAGCAGTTACCGCGGGACTCGACATAGCCAAGGGCGACGTGGTTGTAATTATCGACGCCGACCTTCAAGACCCTCCTGAGTTGATTGCGCAGATGTTACAAATCTGGGGACAAGGATACGAGGTAGTCTATGGCATTCGCGAAACGCGCCAAGGCGAAACTGCCTTCAAACTGTGGACGGCTCGCTTGTTTTACAGGCTGATCAACAACTCTCCGAAACCGACATCCCGCCGGACACGGGTGATTTCCGGCTTCTCGACAGGAAGGCAGTCGAAGCAATCAAGAGCATGCCCGAACGTCATCGTCTGCTTCGGGGCATGTGTAGTTGGATCGGCTTTCGCCAACAAGGTCTTCGATATGCCCGTTCCGCGCGAATCGCTGGCAAGACGAAATATCCTTTGCGAAAGATGCTCAATCTTGCCTTAGATGGAATTGCTTCTTTCTCTACTTTTCCGCTCCGGGTGGTCACTATAGTAGGATTCTTTTCTGCGGCGCTTTCTTTGATTGGCATCATTTATGCCCTGATTGTGCGGCTGTTCACTCATACCTGGGTTGCCGGCTGGGCAATATCTTTTGTCGGAATGTTGTTCTTAGGCGGTCTTCAAATGATGAGCTTAGGTGTCGTCGGTGAGTATATAGCGCGTATCTATGCTGAAACGAAGCATCGGCCGTTATATCTTGCCCGCTCGGTTCTTCTGCGCCGTGGCGATTAGATGAACATACGTTTCGACCGAGCCGCCCTTCGGTCGCGCGCGCCGTACCTGCTGCTGCTCGGGATCGTACTTCTGTATCTCGCCTTTCTTACGCGAACTTACTACTGGGACGGTGTCTTGTTCTCTCTCTATATAGAGGGCGTTCACCGAGGCCAGCTCCCACCGGCAGTGTTATTTCATCCGAATCATCTTTTTTATAACGCGCTTGGATATCTTCTGTATTCAGCGGCTTTAGGTTGCGGGCTCCACTTACGCGCCATAACCGTCCTGCAAGTCTTCAATGTATTCACAAGTGCAGTCGCGGCTTACGCTTTGTACCGCGTTGCCAAGCGCCTGACCCGATCTGCTCCCATCGCGCTGCTTTGCTCCTTCCTCTTCGCCTTTGGTGCAACCTGGTGGAAGTTCTCGACAGACGCAAACAGTTATATCTTGTCAGTTCTTCTGCTTATTCTAGTGGGTCTTTTCATGCTTCGAAGTCCTCCAGGCATTCTGCCAGCTGCAGTTTGTCACATCTTGGCGATGTTATTTCACGAGCTGGCGGTCTTTATATATGTTCCCGTCCTTGTTGCGATCGCTTTCAATTCCCCGTCCTCAAGGATTCGAAGGCTCTTTACCTGTATCGTTTATGTTTTCGGTACTGGCCTTTGCGTAGCCGCGGCCTATTTCGCCTGCTATGCCTCGACGGCGGACCACACCGCCTATCCAACTCTATTCCGCTGGATTACAAGTTATGCCTCTGATTCCGGCTTTACTCATTCCATACGACAGATCGTCAGCTCTTACTCTGACGAGTTACATAAAACTGTTCGCGGGTGGAAAGCTGAGTCTGATACACGATTATTTCTCAATCCCCGTCTTCTTCTCTCTATTGATTTCTCTCGGTGCTTTGATCGGGGCAGCCTTTCTATTCCGGCACCCTGAGACAGACGACCGCGATCATGTAAATCGACGGGCCATCGCCTTTTTGTGGCTTTGGTTCCTGACGTATGCGATCTTTCTCGCTTCCTGGGATCCCGGGAGCGCGTTTCACAAGCTATTCGTGTGGCCGCCAATCGTATTGCTGATCGGTGCTTACGTCGCTGATCGCCCTGCGCTTCGCCAGCGCTCAAAGGCGTTACTCGCTCTGGCGGTTGCCTTGGCCGCCTGGAACTTCGGTGCTTTCATTTATCCCCATTCGCACGCATCTGCTGATCCGGTCTTGAGTTTGGCGCTAACCGTTGACAGGCAATTGCCCAAGAATGCCACCGTGTATTACAGAGTGCTGGCGCCCGATGACTGGTACCTCGAATATTTTGCGCCGGGGCGCTTCTGGTCTCCTCTGCAGGTCCGGTCCGGCTCGGTTTACATAGGCATCACGAATCACCCGGCCGGCCCAACGTGCTTCGAAACGACAGCGCTCGATCTACTGGACAAGGCTCCTGCGGTGGCCTCTCATATCGATCCCGCGCGTCGCTGGGACCTCCTCGACAGCAGGCATCGCATCAGGCTGGAATGTTTGAAAACCGGCAGTGAACCTTAGGCGCCGGACGAATTACGGCAGGGCAGCGAAAGCCCGGGAAAACAGCGCCGAAAGCTCTGCGTTAAATACATCGCCAGTTCCTCCGGAGAAAAGCTTCGCCCCTGGTCGAATATCGCTATTACCGTTCCGTCCAAATCCTTTGCAATCGGGACGTCCAATTCTTCCGGGCGGAACTCTAGATCGTCATAATCGCGGCCGCTGATTCTCCCCCTGATGACCGGCCCCCACGAATGAAAGCTAATATCGACTTCGATCGATGTGGACGGAAGGTGGGCTCTCAGCATGTGTAGCTCGGCGCCTGGTGCGCACTGAACCAGATGCTCGCCCGCAAAACCACGTTGAGCCGCAACTGCATTGATCGCCTCCGTCTGGCGCATGCATTCGTCCACGAAATGTTCCCAATACGCTTGGCCTTCTTGAGCCAACGGAGCACGCGCCGGACTTGTTGCTGCACTCATGCGTTCTTCCTTCGCCGATTCTGCGAACACGACAATTGTGGTTTAGTGTACCGCGTTTTGAAGATCTGGTTTGAAGATCTAAAGCGTCAGCGTGCCGCTCCCACTGCGGCGTTCAGTTCCTTGACAATGCTGGCCACGAATACCTTGGCATCGCCGAACAGCATCAGCGTCTTTTCCATGTAATACAGATCGTTGTCAATACCCGCGAATCCCGGACTCATGCTGCGTTTGATCACCATCACGGTGCGCGCGTCGCAGGCATTCAGGATCGGCATTCCCGCGATGGGGCTGTTCTTGTCCGTCCGCGCCGCCGGGTTGACCACGTCATTCGCCCCAATCACCAACGCCACGTCCGCCCTCGGAAAATCGGGGTTGATGTCATCCATTTCAAACAGCCGGTCGTAGGGAATATCTGCTTCTGCCAGCAGCACATTCATGTGGCCGGGCATTCGGCCCGCGACGGGGTGGATTGCGAAGCGGACATCGACGCCCCGCCGCGTCAGGACATCATGCAACTCACGCAGCTTATGCTGCGCCTGAGCAACCGCCATTCCGTACCCGGGAATGATCACCACCGTGCGGGCCGCATCCAGAATTTCAGCCGCCTCTTCCGCCGATGCAGAGCGTACCGGCCGCGCGGTCACTTCTTTCTTGCTTGTTTGGATCGTGCCGAACGCGCCAAACAGCACGTTTGAGAATGACCGGTTCATAGCGCGGCACATAATCACTGACAAGATGAATCCGGAGGAGCCATCGAGAGCTCCCGCCACGATCAGCAGCTTGTTATCGAGCACGAATCCCATGGCGCTCGCCGACAGCCCGGCGTAAGAGTTCAAAAGCGCAATGACCGTGGGCATGTCTGCGCCGCCTATCGGAACGATCAACAGCACGCCGAATATCAGCGAAAGCACCGTGAATATTGGAAACAGGTAAGTTCGTTCGGGCGAAGCGACCAGCACCGCGCCAATCGCTACCGCCAACCCCAGCACGCCCAAGTTCACGATATTCTGGCCCTTGAATGTGATCGGCCTGGTGGGTAATATCTCCTGAAGCTTTCCGAAAGCCATCACGCTGGCCGTACAAGTGAGAAACCCGAGCAGCGTTTCAAGGACCAAAGCTCCCATGACGAATCCGTGCGGCGTGTGACGGAAATATTCGGCAGTTCCGATCAGTGCCGAGGCCAGAGCGCCGCACGCGTGCGAGATCGCCGTCCGCTGCGGGACGGCGGTCATGGGCATGTAGTACGCGATCGGAACCCCAATAGCGGAGCCCACGAAAAACGCGATCAGTATCCACTCGTAATTGACTACCTCATGCCGCAACAAAGTCCCGACGACAGCGAGCAGCATTCCGATTTCACCAACGATCACTCCCCGGCGAGCCGTGGCCGGCGAATTCATCCATTTGATCGCCAGAATGAAACCAGCCGCCGCCAATATGTACAAGGCAGGGAAAATGGCCTCCGTCATTTCTTCTCGCCCCGCTTCTTGAACATTTTCAGCATGCGATCCGTGATCAGATAGCCGCTCACCACGTTCGTTACGGAGGCAACAACCGCAATGAAACCCAGCGTCCGGCTGAGCATGGACGCATCCTTTTCACCGGTAATCAAGATCGCCCCCACCACCGCAATCGCTGAAATGGCATTCGTCAGAGACATCAGCGGCGTGTGCAGAAGCGGCGAAACACGGCGGATCAATTCAAATCCGAGAAACGCCGCCAGCATGAACACCCAAATCGCAATTTCGTAGGACGTCATGCGTTCACCGTGCTTTCCGGTGCCGGAGAAGGATTGAGAAGCTCCGCAACCCGCGCATGTACGACCTTGTTTTCATGAGTCACAAGAGTCTCACGAATAATTTCGTCCTCTCGATTGATCGCCAATGTCCCGCTTGCAATTAGAAGCTTTAGAAATGCGGTGATGTTCGACGAAAGCATCTGGCTCGCGTTGTAGGGAACCATCGAAGGCACGTTGAGCGGCCCCATCACCGTGACTCTCTTGTATACGATCGTTTCGCCTGGCCTGGTGACTTCGCAGTTCCCGCCCCGCTCCGCCGCGATATCGACGATCACCGCGCCGCTGCACATGGCGCCCACCATCTCTGCGGTAATCAGGATCGGAGCTTTTCTCCCCGGCACGGCAGCCGTCGTGATCACCACATCCTGCTCTCGCAGAACTTCGGTCATCAATTCACGTTGACGCCGGTAAAAAGCTTCATCCATCGCCTTGGCATATCCGCCCTTGTCTTCCGATGTCTTGGAGTCCACATCCAGAATCACAAATTTCGCGCCCGACGCTCTCCACTTGTTCCTTCACAGCCGGCCGCACGTCGTAGGCGCAAACAACCGCTCCCATGCGTCGCGCCGTCGCAATCGCCTGAAGACCCGCCACTCCCGCGCCCAATATAAACACTTTGGCGGGCGTAACCGTTCCTGCCGCCGTCATCAACATGGGGAACATTTTGGGCAACTGGCTCGCTCCCAACAATACGGCGCGGTATCCGGCGATAGTCGCCATGGACGACAACGCATCCATACTCTGGGCGCGTGTAATGCGCGGCATCAATTCCAGCGCAAAAAATGAAACGCCGGTGTCCGCCAGATCCGAATTTTCCTTCAACGCCGTGAGCGGCTCGCCGAATCCTACCAGCGCTTGGCCAGGACGAAGCAGCGCAAGGTCGGCTCGGCCCGCATCCGGATTAGCGCCTAAACAGCGCACCTGCGCAATCACATCCGCTTCGCGAAAAATATCGGCGCGGTTCGCCAGGCGAGCTCCCCGGGCGGCATATGTGTCGTCCAGAAATCCAGCTTCGGCCCCCGCGGAAAATTCAACGACTATTTCTGCTCCGGCTTTACGCAATGCCTCACACTGACGCGGTGTGATCGCGACGCGACGCTCTCCAGGGAACGTCTCGCAAGGAACTCCAACTGTTGTGGGCAAACGGTCTCCTCAACCCCGCGCATAACGATGCGCTTTCAGTAGATGATCATCCATTCCGACGAATAATGGCAAGTATGAGTTACGTGCCTGCGTGTATAATGGATAGCCAAACAGCAACAGTGTGGCCCCATGTAGCTGGCCATAGGCCTGCGTGAAACCTACTGACGTTCAAAATCCGAACTATTACCACAAAGTAGTCGATTGCCAGTGGGCATGCCCTGCCCATACGAATGTTCCCGAATACATTCGGCAGATTGCGCAAGGTAGGTATACCGATGCCTACATGCTCAACCGCGAATCGAACGTTTTTCCCGCGATTCTCGGCCGAACGTGCGATCGGCCTTGCGAGCCCGCTTGCCGCAGAGGCCGCCTGGATGGCAAGCCCGTCGCCATTTGTAGACTGAAGCGTGTTGCCGCCGATCTGCGCGGCGAAATCGCGCACCTTCTTCCAAAAATCCCTGAGAAGAAAAATGGTAAGCGCGTCGCCTGCGTTGGCGCTGGTCCTGCTTCTCTCACGCTCGCCAACGATCTGATGCCGCTGGGTTATCAGATCACCATTTTTGAGAAGCAAGACAAACCCGGCGGGCTGATGCGCTCCAATATTCCGTCGTTCCGCCTTCCCGAGCACGTTCTCACCGAAGAAATCGACGTCATTCTCAACATGGGCGTCGATATCCGCTACAACACGCCGGTTGAAAGCATGAAGGCCTTGCTAGCCGCGCAGCCAGGTGACGCCGGTTTCGACGCCATCTTCATCGGCAGCGGTGCGCCGCGCGGAAAGAATCTGGAAATTCCCGGGCGTCACGACACGGACCGCATCCACATCGGCATCGATTGGCTCGAGTCTGTCGCCTTCGGGCACATCGATTCCATCGGAGAACGCGTCCTGATTATCGGCGTCGGCAATACCGCCATGGACTGTTGCCGGTCCTCGCGGCGGCTCGGCGGCAAAGATATCAAAGTGATGGCGCGGCGCCCGCGGCGCTTCTTCAAAGCCTCTCCTTGGGAGCTGGAAGATTCCGAAGAGGAAGGCATCGACATCCTTATTAACCATGCGCCGAAAAGCTTCGTCATTGAGAACGGCCAGCTCAAGGGCATGCTGTTCGAACGTCTCGAATGGGATGCCGACGCAAGGCGCTCGCAAACGATCGACGAGATCTTCCTTCCCGCTGAGGACGTCATCCTCGCCATCGGTCAGGAAAATGCATTTCCCTGGATCGAGCGCGATTTAGGAATTCAGTTCGACAAGTGGGATGTGCCGGTTGTGGACGAGCTAACCATGCAATCCACCCGCCCGGGAGTTTTCTTCGGCGGCGATGCGGCCTTCGGCCCCAAGAACATCATTTGGGCGGTCGAGCACGGCCATCAAGCGGCCATTTCCATTCATAATTATTGCGAAAACGCTCCGGTAACGGATCGCCCGCCGCAGGGCATGAATCTGATCAGCCAGAAGATGGGGATCAGCGAGTGGAGTTACCACAACGACTACAATCCCGTACTTCGCCAGAAGATGAAGCACGTCGATCTGGTTGAGCGCTTCGAGAAGTTGAACATCGAAGTGGAACTCGGCTTCAGCGCCGAACAAACCGCTCGCGAAGTCGAGCGCTGCCTGAACTGCGATATTGAAACGGCCTTTTCCGCGCCGCGCTGCATCGAATGCGACGCCTGCGTGGATGTCTGCCCGGTTCAGTGTCTTACCATTACCAGGAATGGCGAAGAACTGGATCTGCGTACGAGACTCTCCGCGCCCGCTTTGAATTTGGACCAGGCGCTTTATACCTCCGCGCCTCTTCCTCACACTGGACGAATCATGGCAAAAGATGAAGACGTTTGTGTTCACTGTGGCCTCTGTGCCGAACGCTGTCCCACTGCGGCTTGGGATATGCAGAAGTTTGAAGTACTAATTCCATACGCAGGCGCAAAAGCATGCAGCAGCACATGCGTACCCGCATAAACGATTTCGCCCTAAAATTAGCCAACGTAAACGGGACAGGATCAGCCAGCGCCAACGGCCTCCTGATGCAGGCTATTTTTCGCATGGGCATTCCGGTCTCCGGCAAGAATCTCTTCCCGTCCAATATCCAGGGACTGCCCACCTGGTATGAGATTCGCGTCAATAAAGATGGCTATACCGCTCGCGCGCTCGACTATGACTTGATGGTTGCCATGAACGCGCAAACCTATGCGCGTGACATTCAGGAAGTGCGTTCCGGCGGTTACGCTCTGTACGATTCGAGCTGGCCGCTCGACCGTTCACTCTATCGCGAGGATGTTCATTTCCTTCCCGTCCCGCTGGCCCAACTGTGTAATGAGAAATTCGCCGATCCGCGTCAGCGCATTTTGATGAAGAACATCGCCTACGCGGGAACGCTCGTCGCCATCCTCGACATTGATATGCCGATCGTCGAGAATCTTCTCGCTGAAACATTCGCCGGCAAAACAGCCCTCCGGGAGTCGAACCGGCAAGCCTTGCGCATTGGCTACGACTATGCCAAGGAGCGCTTCGAGTGTCCGCTGCCCTTCCATCTGGAAAAGATGGAGGCAAACGATGACAAGATCCTGATCGACGGAAACACCGCTACCGCGCTCGGCTGTGTCTATGCAGGCGCAACCGTAGCCGCCTGGTATCCCATAACCCCGGCAACCTCTGTCATGGATGCCTTCAAACAGTTCTGTGAAAAATATCGCCGCGATCCCGAGACCGGCCGCAATAACTATTGCATCTTGCAAGCCGAAGACGAGTTGGCCGCGATCGGCATGGTCATCGGCGCTTCCTGGAACGGCGCTCGCTCCTTCACTTCCACCGCCGGCCCCGGAATCTCGCTCATGAATGAGCTGCTCGGTTTGGCGTACTATTCCGAAATCCCTGCTGTCGTTATTGACGTGCAACGAGTCGGCCCCTCAACCGGCATGCCCACCCGCACGCAACAAGGCGATCTGATCGAGTGCGCTTATGCTTCCCACGGCGATACCAAGCACATCCTTCTGTTTCCTTCAAATCCCGCCGAGTGCTTCGAGTTCGCCGCCAAGTCATTCGATCTCGCCGAACGCTTCCAGACACCGGTCATCATGCTTTCCGATCTCGATATCGGCATGAACGATTGGGTGGTCCCGCGCCTCACCTGGGACGATTCGTACCAGCCCGATCGCGGTCGCCTGCTCTCAGCGGACGATCTGCGCGATCTGCCCAAGTTCTATCGCTATACCGGCGAAGACGAAAATCACATTCCGGCGCGCACTGTTCCGGGCATCCACGCCAACGGCGCCTACGTCACTCGCGGGTCCGGCCACAACAAATTCGGCGGATACACCGAAACTCCGAAAGAGTATCAGGAAGTAATCGACCGCCTCGCCCTCAAACACAAAGCAGCCGCCAATTTCGTCCCGCTACCCGAGATTCGCGACCGCCCTGACGCCCAATTCGGCATCATCACCATCGGAGGCTGCGATCCAGCCGTTCGTGAGGCCGTGGATCTGCTCGCCCAGCGCGATATTCACGCCGACTACATGCGCATCTGCGGCTTTCCTTTCCATAAGAGCGTCGAAGCATTTTTGTGCGATCACGAATTCTGCTTCATCGTCGAACAGAACCGCGATGCGCAGCTTCGATCTCTGTTAACCCTCGAAACCTGCGTTCCCAAGGACCGCTTGCGTTCCATCCTCGTCTATGGTGGATTTCCGCTGAGCGCGCGTCACGTATTAGACCAAGTCATGAGCCAATTGGAGACTCACCATGCCGTCTATAGTTAAGCCCGTTGCCACCCACCCCAGCTTGCTGCGCAATGAGCTTGGCCTCACCATTCGCGATTACGAAGGGTCCATGTCTACGCTCTGCGCCGGGTGTGGACACGATTCCATCACGGCCGCCATCGTGCGTGCTCTGTGGGAAGTCTCGATGGCTCCGCACATGCTCGCCAAAATGAGCGGCATCGGCTGTTCTTCAAAAACCCCCGCCTACTTCGTAAACGGAGCCCACGGCTTCAACTCCGCTCATGGGCGCATGCCCCCCATCACCACCGGGGCCGCCGCCGCGAACCGCGACATCACTTACATCGGCGTCTCCGGCGATGGCGATTCGCTTTCCATCGGACTCGGCCACATGTGCCATGCCATTCGTCGCAACGTCCGCATGGTCTACCTCATCGAGAACAACGGCGTCTATGGCCTAACCAAGGGTCAGTTCTCCGCTTCTGCCGACGTAGGCTCCAAAAGTAAGCGCGGCGAGCCCAACCAGATGCTGCCCATCGATCCCGTGTTGCTGGCTCTCAGCATTGGCGCCACCTTCGTTGCGCGCAGTTTCTCCGGCGATAAGGAACAGCTTGTGCCCATTCTGAAGGCGGCGCTCGCCCACCGCGGTCTGGCGCTTATCGACGTCATCTCGCCCATGCGTCACCTTCAACGATCATTCCGGTTCCACCAAAAGCTATCTCCATACCCGCAAGCACGCCCTGAAGGCTACCGAAGCGGATTTCGTCCCGCCCGCGGCTGAAATTCTCGCGAACATTTCGCCCAACGGAGTCACCAGCGTCACCATGCACGATGGCAGCGTTCTCCATTTCAAGTCCGTCCCCGAGCATTACGACCCCACCGACCGCCAAAACGTCATCACCTATCTTCTGCAGCAGCAGACCAAAGGCGAGATCCTCACCGGCCTTCTCTTCGTCGACGAGAACGTCAACGACCTCCACGAGATGAACAACACGACTGAAACTCCGCTCTCACAAGTACCGTTCGAAAAGCTATGCCCCGGAGCCGCGGCTTTGGATCAATTACAGGAAGAGTTTCGATAAGCCGAATAAGCCGATACAGAGCCGCGCCCGAAGGAAGCGGACGCCATCCGAGTGAAGGATAGGGACCTCGAGAGTACTCACTGGCGCGACGGCGTATGTGTGCTCTCGACAGCAACTCTCCACAGCGAGGGTGGGTGCAAGAAGCTCTGGTCATCTCCGATAATCAAGATTCCTGGGAAAGCGCCGTGACGGACTAGTAGCCCCGCAGGCTCGCGCATCGGCCGGCAGCCGAAAAGGTAGCAGGACGCGGAACGATTCACCCGGGCCGAGTTCGTCTGACAGCGTTCGCGGCGGACCGGTTCCAGCTCCCAGCGGTCCCCCGCAGGGCTCGTAGCGATGTCCCTCCCGATCTTCCAGGTCAGCTGCCGCGTCACGCGCCCGCTGCCGTACCCGCTTGGCATCGCTTGATACTTGGAGCGTCGCAATCCAAGTTCTGCTTCCGTCGTCGCTCCTACACGTCGTTGCATCCGATGCGTTCGCAGGTTCCGCGCTGATTCCCGCGACGCACCAGTCGTCGAAACATTTGCGCTCGCCCGCAGCGAACACGTGACGAGGCCTTGCGAGGGCCATCGCGACCAGAGCGATGGCATAAGAGACCAGGAAAAGACCCAAAAAACCCGCCGTCCGGCGCAGCCCGCTCCATCGGCCACGTACGGCTTGCACCGCCATACGGCCAATCAGAAACAGCGCCAGCAGGACGGAACCGAGAAATATTAGATCGAAAATACTCATGATTTAAACTATCACAATGTACTCTGTTCCGCAAAGCGTAGTGCCTTAAGTGGACACCGCTTCTGCGCTCCTGGTGATTCCGTTAGGGGCTTTCTTGCCGCTGCGCTTCCGTCGCCGCTTTAAAACAGTTTAATGCCGAAGCCAGCTTCATCGCTAACTTCGCGCACAGTCGTATAGACGACCCGTCCCGGCGAGACGGCTGCTGGCGTAAAACTGGTTGAAGTCTGCCCCTCCTGAACCCTGGTTTAAAGCGATCCAAAGATTGAATGCCAGCCCTAAAGCGCAGAGAAGAGCAATCGTGGTCTTGTCTGCGGTTCTTGAGTTATTACGGATCGTTGTTCCGGAGTCCCCACCTCGTACCGCCGTGGTGAACCGCCGAGATCCCGGCGTCACGTCCGCCCGATTACTCATAGTCAGTTGCGCCACGTAGGCTTAATGTAATATCGGCCGGAAACAAGGTAATCTTTTGGGTCAGTCTTCGATCGATCCTATTCTCCCGGCTTTGCCGAGACGATGAGCGGCGTCTGCAGCTGACCTTCTTCAACAGCTGTAGACTCACTAGGCTGCGGCTCGCCGGACCGGCTCGAATGCGGCGCCACCTTGTGCAGCAGGTCGATTACGCGCTGGTATAGCCGGTTTCGCACCTCAAAGCGGTCTGCCGCGCGCGTGACATAGCGAACTACGATGTCGATCCCGGACGCGCCCGGCCGCATGTCTACCGCCGGCCCCACAGCGAAGTGGCCCAAGCTGTTCTGCCCCGTCGCGCGCTTCCACTCCTCCTCCGCCAGCCGAGCGTCTTTTTCGGTCTCCTTGTGTACCGCTTCCTGAATGTGCTCTACCAACTCGTAGGTATCGTCGGCTGCGGGAATGCTGACGGTGATCTCATCCCACATCCACTGGCCAGTAGTGGAAAAGTTAAAGTACTGGCCTTTTATAGCGAAGCTGTTGATGAATGTCACGCGGCGGCCGGTCGGGTGTCCTTTATCCGTCCAGTTGCCGGTTTCGAGCATGGCGGTGCGAAACAGGCCAATCTCGACTACCTCGCCGCCTACGCCGTTGATCTCCACCCAGTCTCCGACGCGGATGCCATTCTTACCCATCAGCACGAACCAGCCAAAGAAGGCAATGATGAAGTCCTGCAAAACAACCGTGAGTCCGGCCGTAGTAAGACCCAGGATCGTGGGCATCTGGTTGGGGGCGCCGAAGATGACCAGCAGGATCAGCACAATACCGGCAAGCTGTATACCCCATTTGAAAATGATGCGCAGCGTCTGCATGCGGCGCCGGTCGAGAGCCGGGCGCTCCACCAGATGCCGCGCGAGCGTGTCCAGGAGGACCACGCCAAGCAGGACGGCCACAATCAGCGCCACCGACTGCAGGATCAGGTGCAGCGCTATGCGATGCTGCAGGAGCACCTGGGCGGACCACTTGCGATAAGCGGCAGCCAGTTGCTGCTGGGTCTGGATGCGGTCGTCGTAGATGCTGAGAAGCTGGCTCGTTCGCGCTCCTGTTCTTCAGCAGCGCAAGCTTTTCGGCCGTCCCCAGCGCGGCGGCCGGAGGCGGCCCCTGAAGCTGTCCCGGCTTGGCCCTGCAGCCGGTTGTGCCGCACGGTGAGCGCGGCGGCATCCGCTTGCGCCTGCTGCATGGCCTGCTGGAGCAACCGGTAGCGCGTACGTTGATCCATCCAGGCTTTAATCCGTTCGGCGAGGGTCCCGTTTTGCCGGGCGGAAACCACCGCAACCTGGCCTCCGTTGCGCGTCTGGGCATCGTATTTGCGCATCGCCGCTTCGTGCGCCGCGAGTTCCTGCTGGATCCTGTTGCGCTCATCGCCCTCCGCGCGCGCGAGATCCTGCTGTGCATCGGCGAGTTCATCCGAGTCCAGCCCAAGTTGCGCTTTCGCAATGTCGAGATCGTCCGCGGCAGCAGTCGGTGAAGCACGCTTGCTTGCCGAAGAGGCGGAGGGGCTGGCAGCCTTCTCTGCAACAACTGTCAGGCTCTGTACGCGCGCCTGATCTTCTTTCACCGTCTCCTCAAGTTGCGCAAGTTTTTGCGACAACGCCAGCGCCTCGCCGGTCAATGCATGGTGCTGCGTGCTGGCCTGGCGCAAGGCCGAAGCAAAGGCCTGGTCCACCTCGTGGTCAGCCAATCGCTCCGCCTCCCGTGCGTACTCGACCTCTTCCTGCGTGACGGCTAGAGCTGCCAACGCCTGGGCGGTCTGCCAGGGATGCACATCGACGAGGATGCGCTCGCTCTGGGCGATCACCGGCAGCTTTCCCTTGTCCCTGCAGAAACGGGAGCTGGGACATCGCGTCGCTCGTGAGCCATGAGAATGTCAGGCACAGGAGCAGCAGCACGATCAAGGTAAGGGTAAATACCAGCCGGCCCTTACTGAGAATCTGTCGCCGCGGAATGGCAACCGAGGCTTCTCCAGGAGGGTTGCTAGCCACAGCTTTGATTGTCACAGGTCAATTCTGTTCTAAAGACCAACATCGGCTCCGCTTGCAAGACAGATTAACGGATAATGAAAGCAAAGCTTCATGAGCGCCGCCACGGAAAGACTGACTCCCGAGCGCTTTCGCGAAATTTACGCGCGCAGAAAGCCGTACTTCGAGCTTCTGGACGGCGACGCGGTTCAAAAGCCATTGCCCACGCGACTTCACTCGGTCCTGCAATTCGTTCTGTCATTGATGTTAAAAGAGCTCGGCTTCAAGTCTCGCCCGGAGCTGACGATAGCGATTGACGAATCGTGGGAACCTACTCCTGACGTTTGCGGAATTATCGGGCTGGAGCAAGATCCCTATCCCACGCAACCCATCGCGGTTGCCATTGAGATTTTGTCGCCGGATGACCGCTTTACCCGGATAATCCAGAAATGCCGGAAGTATGCGGAATGGGGAGTCGCGGACATTCTGGTATTCGATCCAGTCGCGCGTGAGGCTTGGTATTGGGATCCGGCTACTGGCGATCTCAGCCGGATAATCGAGAGTTACAAATTTCGCAGCCGGCCCGTCGAACTCACCCGGAAGGAAGTCTTCCGCCGCTTCGACGATGAACTTCGCTGATCGCCTCTCGTCCGGACGCAAGTAGCGCGGGAGAAGTCCGGAGCGCCCGGATCGAATGATTACTCTACGCTTCGCGACTCGCGAGTTCTGTCGGCCAGCGCCATTCGGCAACGAGCCCTCCTCAATGCTTTTTACTAGAAGACAATCTAGTAGAACAGAACAATGTTTCTGCTAGAATGTCTTCTAGTCGCCGCATGCCTCCAAAACACTCTGCCGAGAATGGGATTGATCTCCTGCAGGGGACCCTCGACATGCTCATCCTGCGTACTCTCCAGTGGGGGCCGCAGCACGGGCACGGCATCGGCCTCGCCATTCGCCAAAGTTCAGCAGAACTGCTGCAGATTGAACGCGGTTCCCTCTATCCGGCCCTCCACCGTCTGGAAGCGCGAGCCTTGATCGCTTCTGAATGGAAAAGTTCCGACCTCAACCGGCGCGCAAAATACTACAGATTAACCACTGCCGGAAAGCAGCAACTCGTGGCTGAGGAATCCAAATGGAAGCTCATGGTGAAAGCAATCGCACGCGTTATGCGTCCGGCAAAAGGAGACTAACAGATGGACTGGCGCTTCTGGCGATGGAGGCAGCGCGATAGCGATCTCGGCGACGAAATTGCTCATGACCTGGCGGCTGACGCCGAAGAGCGCGTTCGCTCCGGCATTCCGCGCGAAGAAGCAGCGTTCGCCAGCCGTCGCGATTTCGGAAACGTATCGCTGCTCAAAGAAGACGTTCGCGAGATTTGGATCTGGGCTTCGCTCCAGAGGCTCTCGCAGGACGTTCGCTATGGCTGGCGAACGCTGCGCTCAAACCTGCTATTCACGTCCATGGCCGTGCTCTCGCTGGCCCTGGGAATCGGCGCGAATACAGCCATCTATAGCTTTCTGGATGCCATCATGCTGTCCGCATTGCCGGTCAAAGACGCAGGCCAACTGGCCATTCTAAACTGGCGCGCAGAAAATATGGAGCCGGACGTCGTTCATGACCACAACGGATCCAATTACGCCGTGCCTGGCGGCGGCGTGGAGAGCCCCGATTTTCCCTGGCAGGTTTACGAACTCTTTCGCAATCGCAACAATTGCTTCTCCACTCTATTCGCGTACAAGGATGCGGGGCGGCTGAATCTCGTCGTCAACGGCCAGGCTGAAGCAGGCCCAGTCGAATTCGTGTCGGGCAATTTCTTCAGCGGGCTGGGAATCAATCCCGCCGCGGGGCGTCTCCTGGGCGAAAGCGACAACTTAGCAGGATCATCACAGGTGGCTGTCATCAGCTTCGAATATTGGCGTAAGCGTTTCAATGCCGATCCATCGGCAATCGGCGAGACCATCAAGCTCAACAACATCCCTTTCACGATTGCCGGAGTTGGCCCACCCGAATTTTACGGCGTCTCGGCAGGGTCGGCGCCGCTGGTCTACATCCCCATATTCAACCGGCTCGCCCTCTTTAATCGCGGCGAGGACAAAGCCATGTTCATCGATCACAGTTATTGGGTGGACATCATGGGTCGCCTGCGGCCTGGTGTCACGCTGGCGCGTGCTGAATCCGAACTCAGCGGCCCGTTTCATCAATATGTACTGGCTTCGGCGGCGAACGACAAAGAGCGAGCCGATCTTCCCGCGCTCTGGATGCAGGAAGGCGGCTCCGGCGTTGATTCGCTTCGCCGGCGTTTTTCGAAACCGCTGTTGGTCCTCATGACCATGGTGGCGCTGATTCTGGCAATCGCCTGCGCCAATATCGCGAACCTGCTGCTCTCGCGATCCGCCGCGCGCCGCCGCGAGATTGCCGTGCGGCTGAGTCTGGGCGCAAGCCGTCTGCGAGTGCTGCGGCAATTACTCACAGAAAGCTCGATGCTGTCCCTGACAGGCGGTATTCTCGGCGTTGGTGTCGCGGCAGCAGGCATTCGCTTCCTTCTCTGGCTGCTGTCCGGCGGTGGGAATGCGATGCCCCTGCGAGTCGGCATCGACTACCGAATTCTGGCTTTCACTCTCTGTATCGCTCTGGCGACCGGAATAGTGTCTGGCATCGCGCCCGCCATCCAGGCCACACGCGTGGACATCACTCCAGCACTCAAAGAGACACGAGCGAGTTCCCCGCGACGCCGCGGCCGCTCCATCGGTTTAAGTCAGTTGCTTGTCATCTCTCAAATTGCCCTCTCATTGGTGCTGGTTCTTGGTGCCACTCTGTTTGTCAGAACGCTTGCGAATCTCCATTCGGTGGAGCTCGGCTTTAACCCGGAGCACCTGCTCACATTCAGCCTGGATGCCAGACAGGCAGGCTATAAGGAGGCGCAACTCCGGACACTCTATGCCCGCTTGGTTGAACAATTCCGAGCTCTGCCAGGCGTTCGCGCCGCAACCATGTCGGACATGCCGATGGTTGCCCAGTGGACCAGCCGTGTTGGCTTATACGTGCCCGGAATCCCCAAACATAAAGGCCGCGGCGGACCGGGAACGTCGCTCGTGATAGTCGGCCCGATGTTTTTTGAAACCATGCAGCTTCCCATGGCATTCGGCCGCTCCATCAACGCACACGACGTGGATGGCGCACCGCTCGCTGCAGTTGTGAATCAAATTTTCGCGAAAAAATACTTCCCCAACCAAAACCCAATCGGAAGGCAGTTCGGAATCAACTCCGATGCCGCGAACATCACGATCGTCGGTGTGGCTAAGAACGCCCGCTACAGTTCGCTGAAAGACGAGATTCCACCCGTGGCCTATCTCGCTTACTTTCAGAACGCTCTGAAGGGTCAACCCGGTAGCGCCATCTTCGAACTGCGCACTGCCGCCGATCCCTTTACCCTTGCTCAAACCGTGCGCAAAGCAGTCCACGCAGCTGCGCCACAAGTTCCCATCACCGACATGCTGACGCAAACTCAAATCATCGACAGCACCATCACCCAGGAACGCACCTTCGCCGATCTCTGCGCCGCTTTCGCAGTCCTCGCTCTGGTCATCGCAGGCGTCGGTCTCTATGGCACTATGGCCTACGCTGTCTCACGTCGCACAAACGAAATCGGCATCCGCATGGCCCTCGGTGCCGAACGCCGCCGCATCGTCTCAATGGTGCTGCGCGAAGTGCTCGCCCTCGCTGTTACCGGTCTGGCGATTGGCCTGATGACTGCCTGGAGCACTCTGTCCGTCATCAAGTCTTTCCTATTCGGCGTAAAAGCGACTGATCCGATCACAGTCTTGTGGGCAAGCGGAATTCTCTTCGCGACTCTCATTCTGGCCGGCTATACACCCGCTCGCCGAGCCTCGCGTATCGAACCGCTCAGTGCGCTGCGCCACGAGTAAACTCCCAACATTGCGCGGAAACTGCCCGCAAGAAGCTCGCGCGACCGTGTTTTTCAACAGCATCCAGTGTGGATCGGCTGTTGCGCCCCCGCTCAATTTGGTCTACAATTCAGAACTAATGTCTGACTCTTACCTGGGCGAGTTCGAGCAGATCGTCCTGCTGGCGGTGCTGCGGCTGGGCGACGATGCATATGGCGTGCCGATCCGGCGCGAGATCGAGAAGCGCGGCGGCCGCAAGGTCACGGTCGGGGCCCTCTATTCCACGCTCGACCGGCTCGAGGCCAAGGAATATTTGAGCTCGTGGTTCGCCGATCCGACGGCCGAGCGCGGCGGGCGGTCGCGGCGCTATTTCCGCTTGGAGCCGGCGGGTGTCGAGGCGCTGGGGCGCGCGAAGGCGATGTTCCAGCGCATGTGGAAGGGCGTGCGCCTTGCCTAAGCGTCCCCCCGCGATGGCGGAGCGGCTGCTGCGCTGGCTGGTGCCCACCCGCGAAGGCGAGATGATCGCGGGCGATCTGCGCGAGGAATTCGCGGCGCGGGGCGGCGGGCCCATCTGGTATTGGCGCGAGGTGCTGAGCTGCGCGGCCGTCCGGCTCTCGCCGCACCGGCTGACGGCGCCCGGCCTGCGCCAGGACCTGCACTATGCGGTCCGCGTGCTGCGGCGGAATCCGGGATACGCGCTCACCGCAATGGTCTGCCTGGCGCTGGGAATCGGGGTGAACATCACCGTGTTCAGCATGGTGAACGAGCTGCTCTGGCAGCCGTTGCCGCTGCCGCGCTCCGGCCGCGTGGTGATCGTCGGGCGCGCCAGCGACGGGATAACCTGCTCCTACCGGGATTATCTGGAATTCCGCCGGCGCGCCGCCGAGCCCGGCGGTAGGCTCTTCTCCGGTCTCCTCGCGTTGCAAGATATGCAAGTCTCGATCGACAGAGGTGGCCTGAGCCAGATCGTGGTGGCCGACGCGGTGACGGCGAACTTCGCCGGCGTGCTGGAGTTGCCGGCGCAGCTCGGGCGCTGGTTCAGGCCGGACGACGACCGGGTGGGCAGCGATCCGGTGGTGGTGATCGGCGACGGCGCGTGGGGGCGGCTGTTCGGCCGCAGCCCGGACGCGATCGGCCAGCGCGTCCGCATCGGGACCGAACGCTATCGCGTCATCGGTGTCGCGCCGCCGGGGTTCATTGGCCTGTCGCCGCCGCATACGGTAGCGATTTGGATACCGCTCGCATCGCAGCCGGGGGTGCGCGATCTGCTGGCGAATCCGGCCGAGTGGGAGCGGCCGCTAGTGCGGCTGATCGGGCGGCTGGCGGACGGCCGGAGCCCGCGCGAGGCGGAAGCCGGACTGCGGCCGCTGGACGCACAGATCCGGCATGATTTTCCGCGCGAGAACGCCCCGGCAGGGGCGATCACGGTGGATGTGGCGGCGGGCGTGTCGAGTCCGCAGGCCCGCGAGGCGGCGGTACGAATGGCCGCGCTGCTGCTCTCGGTCACGGCGGTCGTGCTGTTGATTGCCTGCGTGAACGTAGCGAACTTGATCCTTTCGCGGTCGGCCGTGCGGCGGCACGAGATGGCGGTGCGGCGCTCGCTCGGCGCGGGATCGTGGCGGCTGGCGCGGCAGACACTGGCGGAAGGTCTGCTGCTCGCGGCGGGCGGAGCGGCGCTGGGGCTGGCGGTGGGATATTGGAGCGGGCGGCTGCTAGTGCATAACCTGCCGACGCTTCCGCACGGCGCAATGGTCACGCTCCGCCTCGATGTGGACTGGCGAGTGGCGGCATTTACGGCGGCGGCAGGCCTGGCCAGCGCGCTGCTGTTCACGCTCTCTCCCGCCATCGAGAACGCGCGCATCAACAGCGGTCTGAATGGAGCGCAGAACGGCGGAGGCTCGCGCCGGATGCGCCAGCGCGACGTCTATGTGGTCGCGCAGGTGGCGCTATCGCTGGTGCTGCTGATTGCGGCAACGCTGCTGCTGCGCGCGCTGGGGCACGCGATCAACGTCGACCCCGGCTTTGCGATGGATGGTCGGCTGGCGGCCCGCCTCTCCGTTTCCGAGCCCGGCTACACGGCCGAAACCGGACGTCTGTTCCTGGACCGCGTGCTGGCGAGAGTGCGCGGCATGCCGGATGTGCGTAGCGCAACCATCAGCTACGACACGCCGCTGAGCCTTACCGCTTCGACCTGCGCCGCGGCGGATGCCAGCACGCGTCCGCGGCGCGCGGGGTCCGACATTGTGGCGGCGGGGTATTTCGACACGCTCGCGATTCCGATTCTGCGAGGCCGCCCGTTCGCACCGCGGGATCGGCAGGGCGCGCTGCCGGTGCTAGTGGTCAACGAAACCTTTGCGCGGCGCTACTGGCCGGGGCAGGATCCGATCGGTCAATCGGTGTGGCTGGGCTGCGACCTAAAGAAGCCGCGCGCCGTGGTGCAGGTGGTCGGCGTGGCGCGGGACGCGAAGTACGCCTCGCTGAACGAGCCGCCAGCAGCCGTTCGTCTACCGCCCGCTGGCCCAGGACTGGGCCGGATTTATGACGCTGATCGTGTACACGAACGGAAGCCCGGAGAAGTTCACGACCGCCCCTGCGCGCGGCCCTCGCTCGGCTCGATCCCAATTTGCGCGTCTACGAGATGCAAACGCTGGAGCAGTACGCGTCCGGATCGCTCTGGCTGGTGCGCTGGCAGGCGGCGCTGCTGGCCGTGTTCGGCGGCCTGGCGATGGTGCTGGCCGCAGTCGGGCTGTACGGCGTGGTGGCGTACACCGTCGCGCAGCAGACGCGCGAGCTCGGCATCCGCATGGCGATCGGGGCGCAGCGCGGCGACGTGCTCTGGATGGTGCTCGAGCGCGGCCTGGGGCTCACCGCGGTGGGGATCGCGATCGGCTTGCTGCTTAGCGCGGCGGCCACGCGGCTGTTGGCGGGATTGCTGTATGGGATGAGCCCGCTCGATCCCGTGTCTTTCGCCGCGGCATCGCTGTCGTGGACGGCAGTGGCAATGCTGGCGAGCTACCTGCCGGCGCGTCGGGCGATGAAGGTCGATCCCGTGGTGGCGCTGCGCTGGGAGTAGGATGAGCGCGTCATGGCGCGCATACTCTTCTCCAGCAGGCTTGCTTTACGCCCAGAGAGCGGATTCGATTCGCTCCTCGCGTACGTTCTCAATCACCCGATCCCAGCTTGCTCCGCGTTCGGCGACGCCCCGATGCAACCATAACCTGTCCACCTTGACCATCGCAGCCGTCTGCTCTACTCGCTTGAGAAGCACGCCGTCGGGCTGTTCAATGACTTCCAGTTCCGTATCAGGCAGAAAGCCTAACCGTTCCCGCAGAGGTTTTGGGACGACGATTCGCCCGGCTTTATCGATCCTGAGTTCCATATCTACTCTGTAACATTAAGAGTCGGAATTGACAATTCGATAGCTCTCCGATAAGATTTGGCGGAACGGTCTTTGATACGTTTCAAGCGCCTGATTCTCTAAAATCTACTGGCGCTCCTCCTAGCTGATTGAAACGAATGACAAGTCACAAATCACCCGCCCTGCATAATGCGATGTGGCCCGGCTTGGTCGGCAAGGGCCCCGATTCCGAACCCCCCATTCCCTTGCAAACTATGCTGGACCTCACGGCTGCCGCCGAGGTGCATGGGCAACGATTCGACGGTGTCGATCTATTTCTGTCTCTCCCGCATACCGACATCGACGCCAGCGGCGACGATCTCGAGCGCCTGGCTGACCTGGTGTCCTCCAGGAATCTCGCGGTCGGATCGCTGGTTGCTCCCGTTTGGCCGGCAACCGGCGGCGGATCGGCCATGGGCGATGAGGCGGAGCGTGCCCGTTTCGTGCGGCAGATTCAAAAAGCGTGCCGTATTGGACAGAAGCTTCGCGAATTGGGCGTGCGCAAATACGGTGTCATTCGCATCGACTCCGCAACCAGTCCGGCGGAATGGGCGAAAAATCCGCGCGAGGGCACAAAGCGCATCGCACAGACTTTTCGAGAAGCATGCGACATTGCGGAGGATTTCGGCGAGCGCCTGGCCGCCGAAGGCGAGATCTGCTGGGGCGCGATGCATAGTTGGCGGAAGAATGTGGAGTTGTTAGAGACGGTAGATCGTCCCAAAACTTTGGGGTTCCAGGCCGACATGGCCCACACCATGCTCTTCACGATGGGCTATAACGCACCGGAAGACCGCTTACTGCCGGATAACTTCGACTGGTCGGATCACGAAATTCTCGCGCAAGCGTACAGAGAAAATGGCGCAGCGCGCTACGCCCTTGGACCATCGATTTCCACGTTGCGCAGAATGACGCGACTGTAAAGGGCGAAGGCTCACACGACAAAACCGGACGGCACTGCTTACCATTCGACCCAAACGGCAAGCTCGACATAGTACGCGACGCGGGCGCCTGGCTGCGCGACGACAAGGGAAACCTGACGCGCGCAGTTCAGCATATCTGCTGGGACGGGTGTATGTTTTCAAATGCGGTGATGACCGGCCAGAAGACCTGGAATGACGTGCTCCGCGTCATGATCGCGGTGCGTGATGCCCATGGCTGGGATTAGCCAGATGAAACAGATCCGAATCGGTGTTGTGGGGACCGGGTTCATGGGGCGGACCCACTCGAATGCCTACCGCCAGGCGCCGGTATTTTTCGATTTACCTGTGAAACCGGTACTGCAGCGCGTCTGCGCGCGCAATGGGGAAAAGGCCTCTGCGTTCGCCGCCAATTGGGGCTACCAGGGGTATGAGACCGACTGGCGGAAGCTGGTGGAATCGCCGGAAATCGATCTCGTCGATATCGCCAGTCCGAACGATACGCACGCCGAAATCGCGATTGCGGCCGCTGAAGCCGGCAAGATGGTGCTGTGCGAGAAACCACTCGGCCGCACTGTGCAGGAAGCGGAAGCCATGGTGCAGGCCGTGCAAAAGGCCGGCGTGGCCAACATGGTCTGGTACAACTACCGCCGCGTGCCTGCCGTCATGCTGGCGAAACTGCTGCTGGATGAAGGCAAACTCGGCCGCATCTTCCATTACCGCAGCGTATTTCTGCAGGATTGGACCATTTCCAGCGATCTGCCGCAAGGCGGAACCGCATTGTGGCGATTGGACGCGAGCGTTGCGGGCAGCGGCGTGACGGGCGATTTGCTGGCGCACAACATCGATACCGCGCTTTGGCTGAACGGTCCGATTTCGGAATTGACGGCCACTACCGAAACCTTCATCAAATCGCGCAAGCATAATTTGACCGGGAAAGAAGAACCGGTTCGCATCGATGATGCCAGCGCCGTGCTCGCTCGTTTCAAAAACGGATCGCTCGCCACCTTCGAGGCCACCCGCTATGCCCGCGGACACAAGGCCCTCTATACCTTCGAAATTAATGGCGAGCATGCGTCGCTCGCTTGGAATCTTCACGATCTGCATCGGCTGGAACTGTTTGACCACGGTGACGAAGCCAGGCTGCGAGGCTGGCGAAGTATTCACGTGACCGATTCCGATCAACCCTACATGAAGAGTTGGTGGGTGCCGGGCCTGCAAATTGGTTACGAGCACACGTTTATTCACCAGGCTGCGGATTTCTTCACCGCGCTGGATTCAGGTATCCCCGCGGAGCCAACCTTCCGCGACGCTCTACGGACGGACTATGTGACCGCCGCGATCCTTCAATCCGCGGCGAACCGCAATTGGGTCGATGTGCGCGGCATCTAATAAGGCGGTGATCGAATTGCTGAGTTGTAAGGAGATAGTGGCATGAATGTTTGCAGGAACCAGCTTTTGCCCCTGGCGCTTACCATCGCCTGTTCCGTTGTTTATGGGGCCGACTGGCTAACCGACGGCGGCAATCCGCAGCGCACCGCGTGGCAAAAGGATGAGAAGATCCTCAGTCCGGCTACCGTCAAGGACATGAAGCTGCTGTGGAAGATCAAGCTCGACAATCCGCCGCGGGAGATGCATAATCTCTTTCCCCCGCTGATCATCGAGAAGGTGAACACTTCCGCGGGCGTTAAGCAGATCGCCATTGTCGCCGGAGTGTCCGATAACATCTTCGCCATTAACGTAGACACCGGCGAACTCATCTGGAAGAAGCACTTCGACAGCACCTGGACTCCGCCGCCGGGTCCGCAGCGTGGGGGCGGACCGCTATGCCCGGGCGGTATCACGGCAACACCCGTTATTCAGCCGGCGGACACCCCCGGCAAGTACACCGTAATGGCCGTTTCCTGGGACGGCCGGTTGCACCAATTGAATGTCGCTGACGGAGAAGACGTAGCGGTTCCGTCCAAGTTTGTACCGCCAAACGGCAAGCCGTACGCCCTCAATCTCTGGAACAACGTAATCTACACGCACACCGCGCAGGGCTGCGGCGGCAACCCCAACGATGCCTATTCGTACGATCTCGCAACCAAAAAAGTCGGGTCTTGGGGTCCGGCTGGGGGCGGCATGTGGGGACGCACGGGTCCGGCAATCAGTCCGGCCGGCGTGATGTACACCGGAACGGGCGACGGCCGATGGAATCCGGAGGATGGGCTTTTCGGGAATGGAATGATCGGTCTGAAACAGAATACTGAAACCAAGGCTCTGGAGTTGGTCGACTATTTCGCGCCCACCAACGCCGAGTGGCTGGTCTCGCGCGACTTAGATATGCAGGTTACCCCGGCTATCTTCCCGTTCAAGAACAAGGAACTGATGGTGGACGCAAGCAAGGAATGCCGTATCTTCCTGATGGATACAGCCGAGATTGGCGGCGACGATCATCGGCATCCGCTTTACACTACACCTCTGCTCTGCAATGAAGACGTGAATTTCGCGGGCGCCGGGATTTGGGGCGCCATGGCGAGTTGGCAGGATTCGAAAGGAACTCGCTGGGTTCTCAGCCCCTTCTGGGGTCCCCCGCATTCCAAATTCCACGCTCCGGTCGAATACGGAGAGGTGAACGGTGGGGCCATCCTCGCATTCAAAGTGGAAGAGAAGAGCGGGAAGTATCAGCTTGTTCCGGTGTGGATGTCACGAGACATGAAGCGCGCGGAACCGCCCGTTATCGCCAATGGAGTCGTTTTCGCATACGGCAGCGGAGAAGATACTGACCAGGCCTATCCGGATATCGGCTTGGATGACGTTTCGACACGGCGCATCCCTGGATCGACGCACGCAACTCTCTACGCTCTGGATGCGGAAACAGGCAAAGAACTCTGGTCGAGCGGCGACCAGATCACGTCCTGGAACCACTGGAGCGGCTTGTCTGTCGCAAACGGCCGTGTTTACATCGGCACCTTCGACGGCAATCTCTATTGTTTCGGCATAAAGCAGTAAGGGGAGAATCGTAGCTGCTATGAGATGCCTAGCCGGAGCTTTCATCCTTGCCGGAGTGCTTCTCTCGTGTTGTTTGGGCGCCCAGGTACCGGAAGGCGATACTCGCGTCCAGGAATTGGAGCGGCAATTGACCGCGGCGCGGCGCCTGCTAAGCGACTGGGGCAGATTGACCCGCTATGGCAGCGAAGATACCGAAATTCCCCCGCCTGCGCCGGGTGAAAACAGAGTTGTGTTCCTGGGCGATGACATGACAGAGCGTTGGGGCGGCGCCGATGCGGCCGGCTTTTTCCCTGGTAAGCACTACCTCAACCGCGGCATCGAACGCCAGACAACACCGCAAATGCTGGTTCGTTTTCAGCAGGATGTCGTCGAGCTGAAACCCGAAGTTGTTGTCATTCAAGGCGGCAGTAACGATCTGGCAGGTTTCAGTGGTCCTGCCACCGAGACCACTATCGGTTGGAACCTGGAATCCATGACCCAGATCGCCACAGCAAACGGCATTCGCGTCGTGCTCGCATCGGTAACGCCCGTATGCGATTGCTACTCGAATCAAACCGCTCGGCGTCCGCAGGGAAAAATCATCGGCCTGAACGCTTGGATCAAGCGTTATGCGGCCAGCAGCGGATCGGTTTACCTCAACTATTACTCGGCCCTCGCGGAAGGCCGCGATTTTAAGAAAGACCTGACTAGTGACGGCTTACACCCGAATCAGACGGGTTATGCCGTCATGGCCCCGCTTGCCGAAGCTGCAATTCAGCAAGCTTTAGCGCAGAAACGACCCGAAAGGACCCGTGCGAAATGAGAAGAGTAAATCAACCGCTTCTATACTGCGGCGCAGCTGTTTTGGCTCTGGCTGGTGTCGTGCAATTAGTAATGGCGCGGCAATCGCCTCAGACCACGCCAGCGCCCCCTCAGAGTGCGCCCCCGGCCACGCCGAACGCCGCTGCCGATCCAAACAGTGCCATAGCCCAACGCGAGCGCGCGGCAATGGCCAGCTTCGGCCGTGGCGACTCTTCGTGGGCTACGGCGGGAGCTGACGCGCAGCGCTCGTCCTGGGTCCGCACCGACCCCAAAATTTCTAAGGAAGGAGTGCAGAAGCCCGACTTCAAATTTCTTTGGAAGCTGAAGTTGGCTGACGGCAGCTCGCGCAGGAATTCGCTCACACCTACTATTCTTCTGAACCGCTATATCGGTTATCGCGGTTTCCGCGATCTGGGATTTGTCGAGAACAACGGTACCGCCATGTACGGCATCGACATCGACCTGGGCAGAATCGAGTGGACCGTTCATGACAACCAGGCGCAGACATCGTCCTGTGGACCTGCGCCCTCGGCAGGAATGGCTCGTGGGATCGCGCCGGCATTCCCTTCTCCCAGCCCTGGTTTCGGCTTCGGTCGCGGCGGACCGGCGCATAGCGCCGTGGGCCCACCGGACGGCGGGGCAGTTACTCTGGCCGAGGCTGGCAAACTCGGATTCCGCCCGCCGCCCGCTCCTGCAACAAACCCAGCCGTTACTCCGGCAGGCGCTACTGCAACATCTGCCGCGGCGCCCCCAACCGTACCCCCGGCCGCGGCATCTCCTTCCGGCGCGCCGGTACCGCCGGCGCAGGGGGATGCGAATGCGCCAGGTGTTCCTGGTTCGGGCGGACCGGCGCCGCGGCCGCCGCGCTCGCCCATCGTCATCCATGTTCTTACCGCCGACGGCATGCTTCACACCATGTACGTCTCCAATGGTCAAGAGCCCAAGCCGCCGGTTGCATTTGTGCCCGCCAACAGCAGAGCGCGAGGATTCGTAGTGTTGAATGATGTCGCCTACGCAGCCGTGACCGGATGCAACGGTGGACCGAGTAGCATTCTCGCCCTCGACACCAAGTCCGGTACGACCGCAAAGTGGGATGCTTCGAGTGATATCAGTGGGTCGGATGGCCTCGCCTTCGGTCCCGATGGCACGATTTTCGTGAGTACCGTCGATGGCGGTCTGTTCGCCCTCAATCCGAAGACGCTGGAGGTCAAAGACAGCTTTAAGTCGGACGAACCATTTGCTTCGTCGCCTGTGGTCTTTCAATACCGGACGAGAGTGCTTGGCATCGTAGCAACCAGAAGCGGCAGTCTTGTTTTGTTCGATACGAAGTCTCTGGGCGGCGACGATCATAAAACACCGCTCTTCCGCGCCAAGTCCGAAGGCGCTCAAGCTCCATCGACCGTCGTTGCCAGCTGGATGGATAACGGTGCGCGACGCTGGATTTTAGCCCCCGGCAAGGCAGCCATCAATGCCTGGCAGGTAAAAGAACAAAGCGGTGCGCTGTCCCTCGAACCGGGCTGGACTTCTCGCGAAATCCCGTCCCCGTCTGCTCCCATGGTCATCAACGGCGTTGTGTTTGCCGCCTCGAATGCCGACCCATTCGAAGCACCCGGCAGTCACCGGCCTCCCTCCGTCATATACGCTCTGGACGGCATAACCGGTAAGGAGCTTTGGAATACCGGCCGGGCAATCGCATCGTCTGCTCACAAAGGCAGCCTTTCCGGAGGCGGCAGCCAAATTTACCTGGGCGGAGACGATGGAACCGTGTATGCGTTTGGGGCCTGGATCGAACGGCAGGTCTCACCCTAAAATCCTGCCAGAGACTCAATGAGGCTAAAGACAGTGAAACCACTAACTACCTGCACTCTGTTGGCAAGCGCGCTGCTTGCCATCCCGGTAATGGCGCAGAACCTGCCGGATGGGCCCGGCAAAGACGCGACCGTGAAAGTCTGCAGCCAGTGCCATGAACTCGCCCGCGCCGTTTCCCTTCATCAGGATCGTGCCGGCTGGCAGGCCACCTTGGAGAAAATGATCTCGCTCGGCGCCATGGCGAAGCCGGAGGATTTTGAAGCTATCCTCGATTACCTGGCGAAGAATTATCCGGCCGCGGAACCGCCCAAGCTACACATCAACTCCGCGCGCCCCATTGACATCGAAGCTGCCCTGACCGTCAGGCATTCACAGGCGCTTGCGTTCGTCGCGTGGCGCGACAAGCACGGTTCCATTACATCCATTGACGACCTGAAGAACGCTCCGGGTATTGACTTCGCGAAGTTCGAATCGCATAAAGACCGGATTGTTTTCAACTAACATCCGCCTTTTGGCGTCCCGTGCCTCAAGACTTGCTGCGTCCCGGTGAAATCCTCGCCAGTTTTGGACGATAGGAACTCGAGGATTCCCCAATCTTCAGTGTTGCTGGCAGCCGGATTTCGTGTCTCGGGCCCCCGGAGGGTCCGGCGATCCGTTTAATCAGGATCTCAGCAGCGCATGACCCCAGTCGTTGCGCGGGTTGGACGACCGAAGTGATAGACGGATGGAAGATGTCGTACTCTACCAGTTCGTCGAAGGTCGCGAATGCGATATCGCTGGTCGACAACTTGCAGCCGGTAATCGCTCTTAGAGCGGCTAACCCCACTACCCCGTTTGAGCAGAAGAGAGCGGACGGGCGTTCCGGCCGCAGCAGGCCCGCTTTGCACACCGCCATGATCTGTTCCTGCTGAAAGGAGGTTTCCCACATGAGTGAAGGAGAGATTTTCAATCCGGCATCTTGCATGGCTTCCTTATAGCCATGCAATCTCTCTCGCTCATTTCTTAAAGTCAGGGGGCCAGTGAGGATCGCGATCTCTCGATGACCCATCGAGATCAAGTGCGAAACTCCCATTTCGGCGGCTGACCGGTCTTCCACGCAAACAGAATCGACTTCCACGTTCTCAGGAAGCCGATCCAAACACACCACAGGTATGCCGGATTCTACAAGTTTGTGAATCTGTAATTGGGAACCCTGTCCCGGCGCGCTCACCAACAGAATGCCTTCCACTCGCTGCGAACGCAGCAGCAGCACCAGTTCGTTCTGCCGCGCCGTATCGTCATCTGAACCTACTGCGACCAGAGAATAACCAGCGAGTCTCGCGGCTGTTTCAGCGCTCCGTATGAGCTTCGAGAAGAACGGAATTCCGAAGTCCGGAACAACAATTCCAATCGTTCTTGTCTTGGAAGTTTTTAAGCTTCGCGCGATGTGATTTGGATGGTAATCGAGTTTTTGGATCGCCGCGGAGATCCTTCGCCGAAGTTCTTCGCTGACAGGGACCGAGCCCCCTATGAAATGCGAGACAGTCCCAATCGAAACATTCGCGAGTTTGGCAACTTCTTTAATTGTTGACACAATAAGTCTGGAAGCAAATAGGCCGTAGCCTTGCGGCGCCGGCTCTCAAAATAAACCTCCCAAGCGTTGGCTTTTAGTATACGAAAATAATAGGTTTGGTGAAATTATCGCTCCCAGATCGCTTCTCCTGATATTGCCGGTGCTGGCGCTCCTTTCCTGCGCGCGAAAGGAGGAGCAAACACCTCTTGCATCGAAGCCAACCGGCGCTGCGCTAACCATTCAAGTTCCGTTGGGATTACCTCCGCTGCCCATCCCGCGCGGACAATCCTCCTACCGCAAAGACAGTCGCGCTCGGACGCGCGCTCTATTACGATCCAATTCTTTCCCGGAGCAACAATCTTTCCTGCGCAAGCTGCCACAATCCGGCGCTCATGTTTGTGGATCGCCGGCGCGTATCGATTGGCGATGCCGGAGCACAGGGCGTGCGGAATGCCTTGACGATTCTGAACGCTGCTTATTATCCAGCTCAATTCTGGGACGGTCGTGCGAACAGCCTGGAAGACCAGGTCGGAAACCCCATGGCCAATCGCATCGAGATGAATCAGCCGCATCAGGTCAGCGTGAGTAAATTGATGGCGATTGAGCAATACCGTAAGGCTTTTGAACAAGCGTTCGGGCCGGGTCCCATTACCATCGAGAAAATCCAGAAGGCGATCGCTAGTTTTGAGCGTACATTGCTAAGCGGAAATTCCCCGTTCGATCGTTATCGCTATGGGCATGACAAAAAAGCCATGAGTCCGGCTGCCGTTCGCGGCCTAATGGTCTTTTCGGACGAGAACCGCGGCAACTGCGCAGTCTGTCACACCATCGGCGAGAAGTACGCTCTATTCACTGACGACAAGTTTCACAACATCGGTGTCGGAGTCAACTCGGAGGGTGACATCACGGATCTAGGTCGATTCGTTGTCACCAGGAATTTTGCCGACAAAGGCGCCTTTCGCACTCCATCGCTCCGCGACGTGGCCATGACTCCGCCCTACATGCACGACGGAAGTGAGAAGTCGCTCAAAGATGTCATCGACTATTATGTTGGCGGAGGAAACTCCAATCCTAATTTGGACAAGCGCATTCATCCCCTACAACTTTCCGCGCGGGATAAAACGGACTTGGTCGCCTTTTTGAATGCTTTAACGGGAGACGCTCCACAGAATGCAGCGCCTCCTCTTACCGCCTACCGATGAAAATTGTTATTCTGCTCGTCGCCATCGCGCTGCTAACGAGTTGTTCGAGGTCCAAACTACCCGCAGCCCAACAACCCGCTTACTTTCATGTGGACCCTTCCACGGCCGGGACAATCACGGGCAAGGTGATATTCAGCGGTAAAAAGCAGGTGCGCAAGAAAATGGATATGGACGAAGATCCCGAATGCGAGGCTTTACACAAAACTCCGCTATACGATCAGTCCGAAATAGTGAACTCAAATCACACCCTCGCTAACGTATTCGTGTATGTGAAGAGCGGGCTCGAAGGTAAGACCTTCGCTCCTCCCCCAATTCCAGTCACTATCGATCAGCGGGGCTGCTGGTTTATCCCACGCGTATTGGGCATTCAAGTGGGGCAGCTACTGCGAGTGACAAACTCGGATCCGGTCACGCACAACATCCACCCACGTCCGCAAGAGAATCGCGAATGGAATCACAGTCAATCGCCGGGCGCGCCGCCCATCGAACGGAAGTTTACCCATCCCGAAGTAATGATTCGCGTGAAATGTAATATCCATGGCTGGATGCGCGCCTGGATTGGTGTCACCGATAATCCGTACTTTGCGGTAACAGGCTCGGATGGCTCGTTTGAGTTGAAGAATCTTCCCCCAGGCGCTTACACGCATAGGCGCTTGGCAGGAAGCGCTGGGAACGCAAACGAAGTTCGTCACGGTGCCGTCTTCGGGTGAAGTCAATGCCGACTTCAAATTTAAAGGAGATTGATGATCAGCTCTGGAAGGCTAGCGCTTGCAATAACATTCGTTTTAGCGCTCTCATTCGGCTGCTCCAAGCCTCTCCACAATCCGGCTTCAACGTATCGCGTCTATGTGACCAGCGAGATCTCGGGCGATTTAAGCATTGTCGATCCCGCTAGCTTTACTGTTATATCGACCGTTCATCTGGGTAAGCGGCCTCGCGGAATACATCCGAGTCCGGATGGCCGCGCTATTTACATTGCTTTGAGCGGATCGCCACCCGAAGGACCCGGCGTGGATGAAAGTACGCTCCCGCCTCCCGACAAAAGCGCCGACGGAATTGGCGTATATGACGTCGCTCAAGACAAACTTGTTCGAGTAATGCAGGGAGGCTCGGACCCGGAGAATTTCGCCGTGAGTCATGATGGCAAGACTCTTTACGTATCGAATGAAGACGCATCGGGTATTAGCTTTGTCGATGTTGCGCAAGGCAAAGTGACCGCAACCATCCACACCGGCGATGAGCCGGAAGGTGTAGCTGTTACGCCCGGTGGGAAGCTTATTTATTCGACCTCGGAAGACGAAGGCACGCTGTCCGTCATAGATGCGGAAGCGCGTAAGCTCCTGAAGACTTTCAAAATCGGGCGGCGTCCACGCAATATTGTCTTCATGCCGGATGGCAAACACGGTTACGCCAATGCGGAGAACGATGGGGCGGTCGATCTCTTCGACGCCGTGACGAATGAGAAACAGCAAGCCATTCAGTTGGGACAGCCAGGTCAAATCAAACCTATGGGGCTGGCGCTTTCGCTGGATGCATCGAAGCTCTACGTCACGACGGGCCGCGCGGGAAAGCTGTTTGTAGTGGATACGGCAACCAACCAGCCGGCCGCTTCCTTGGATGTCGGCAAGCGGCCGTGGGGACTTGCGCTCTCGCCGGACGGAAAAGCCATATTCACGGCGAACGGCCCATCGAACGACATTACTGTTATCGATGCGGCAACTCAAACAGTAACCAGGAAGATCACCGTCCCCGGCGGACCTTGGGGAGTCTTGACCCTAAAGCGATAGTCTGAGTCGCCCGTGCTCGACCGCCTTCGTAAGTCCTTGATACTGAAACTGAGCCGGAAGCGTGAGCGACCTAATTGGCCAATTTTTTCTCAAGCCCGAAGGGAGTGGTCGGCTAAACGTGGTTAGCGGTTCTGGCTCGCCTGTGCTCGTAAAAATTTCACGCCTTCGAATGCGATCGAATCCGGCGTCTGTTCGATGTCGCGCCAGATCGAGGCCGCGGCGCTTAATTCGCCCAACGCGAAACCGAAACTCTCAATCGTCAGCCAGCCATGATAATTCAACTCGCGAAGGCTTCGAAACACGCCGTTCCAGTCCACATGACCCGTCCCCGGCGTGCCGCGGTCATTTTCGCAGGTATGTACGTGCCGCAAGTGTTTGCCGAGGAGCGTATAGGCGGCGGCAATACTCTTCTCTTCAATGTTCGCGTGAAAAGTATCGAAGAGAACTCCGACGTTAGGATGTGCCACTTTCTCGCACAGATCTAGTGCGTCCGCGGCTGTGTTCAGGAAATAGGTCTCGAATCGATTCAGCGGTTCGACAGCAAGCGTCATGTTGTGGGCTGCCAGGGTAGGACCCAGAACTTGATAGCCTTCAATAGCCCATTGCCACTCATTGAAAGTGCGGCGTCGGCCGGTGAAATGACCCACCGGGCAATAGAGAGGTCCGGCGATGGTTCTTGCTCCGGCATCAGCCGAGGATTTGACCACATCCTGCAAATGCGCTCGGGTTCGCTGTCGTACGTCAGGGTCTTCGTCAATCAGACTCAGTCCCCTTACTAGAACGCAACACACCGTGCATTCGAGCCCATTATCTTCCGTGTCTTTGCGAATTTCGTTTGCCGGAAAGTCAGCCGGCCGGAACAGCGGCACTTCGATACCGTCGAACCCGCCCGCTTTGATGGCCGGGAGCGCGGATCGAACTGCCTGATCGTAAGATGCGGACCAGATGAAGGTGTTTACGCCAAATTTCATCGTGTTAGAAATTAAATCGATCGATGTTGCTTTTTCGGAAGATGAGCGGGTTGCCTAAAATGATATCCGTTCCTTCCACTCGCAGATTGCCCAGCGGTCCGCAGCGAAACGTCGAATTGCCGAAGGAAAACGTTCCGCGAGCCAGCGCGGCCGGCGCCGCCACGGCCAGATATCCCAAATCTTTCGTATTCCATAGGACAACCGCTTCAATCTCGCCCTCGTGAACATAAGGCTTACACAGGTTCGGCAAGGAAAGGCCGACGACCTGGACACCCCGCTCTCCCGACTGTTTAACTGCCTCTCCTGCGCCGGGGACCGCCGGTGCTGAAATTGCTGCAACCACCTTGAGATTCGGGTAAACCTTCAGCAGCGTCTGGGTCTCGGTAAACGCTTTGTCGCGGTCGTCGTCGCTGGGACGAATGGCCACTAATTGTAGTTGGGGGTGCTTTTCCGCCACGCGCCGTTTCATGAACGAGATCCATAGATTCTGATTCGCCGCGCTCAAAGCTCCCGTGATGATAGCGAATTGTCCTTTGTCCCCCATGATTCGCGCCGCCTCATCCACCAGCGTGTCGCCGATCGATTCGGGGTCGCCTGATTGAGAAAGAGGTCGCGCGCATCTGGCTCTGCATCGGCATCCCACGTCACTACCTTGATTCCTTGCGCGCGTGCTTTGCGCAGCACGCTCGAAATGCCCAGCCCATTCTCAACGCTCACTGAAATTGCATCCACATGCCGCGTGATCCAGCCTTCAACCACTTCATTCTGTTTGGCGGCGTCAAGTCCGCTGGGGCCATCCCAGATCATGGTCACATTCAGATCTCGTGCTGCCGCTTCCGCTCCGGCGCGGCAACTGATGAAGTAAGGATCACCTTTGGCTTTGGGCATCACGCCAATCGTGATACTGCGCCGGCTTGTCGGTTTCGAGCTGGTCTCTCGAAAGTATCCCTTGCTCAAGACGACCAGCAGCAGCACGGCGACAACTGCCCCATACAACGCGGCTAATCTTTGCCGCCTGCTCCCGCGCCGGAAACTAAATTCCTGCGCCCTCCCCAGCTTCGCCCGGCTCAGCAACTGTTCCAGGGCGATCGTAGCCACCAGTAAGACTCCTGTCAAAATGTCGGCAAGCTCTGCAGGCCACTCTGAAAGACGTAGCCCGTTCTGCAAGATAACGATCGCCGCCAAACCCAGCAGCGTACCGGCTATCGTGCCCGAGCCCCCGAAAATCGATGTGCCGCCCAGCACCACGGCAGTGATAGCAATGAGTTCGTACCCGGTCCCCGCGTCCGATTTTGCTTGTCCCAGGTGCGCAACGTAAGTGATGGCCGCTACGCCGGCGGCGAAACCGCAAAGCACGTAGACCAGTGCCAAACGGCGCGCCACCGGCACCGCCGCATACCGCGCCGCGTCCGCCGAATGACCAATCGCGTATAGGCCTCTACCGATTACAGTTCGCTGCAAGAGAAGCCAAAATCCGATTGCGGCCACGACCAGGAAGATCGTTTGCGTGGGTACGCTGCCGCCCAAATATCCTTGCCCGATGTAAAGGAAACCGGAAGGAAAGCCCGAATAGTTTTCCGCTCCCCGTGTGATCGCTTCGGCAAGTCCGCGGAACAAGGAATAAGTGCCAAGAGTGACAATCAGCGGTGAAGCATTCAGCCGCGCAACCAGCACTGCGTTCACCGCCCCGCCGGCCAAACTCACCAGCAATGTGAGGGCAATAGCGACGCTAAGCGGCAGGTGCGCATCGCGCCAAAGCGCTCCGAAACTGACGGCGCACAACCCCATCATCGAGCCGACGGACAGGTCAATGCCGCCCGTTACGATCACCGGTGTCAGAGCCAAAGCTAGCAATCCAATTTCAACACTCAGCCGGATGCATTCAAAGAAGTTCGCAAGGGTAAAGAAGTTCTTCCCCGTAATGCCGAATAGAGTGATTTCAACGGCGATAAACAGCGCCAGAGCCAGTTCTTGTTTGCTGTTGGTCTTCACGGTCGGCTTCAGGCCACCGCCATACGCTTTTCACGCCCGCGATCGGTCGCCCCCAGCGCTACCGTTAGCAGGATAATCGCGCCCTGAATCGCTTTCTCCCAATATGGATTCACGCCCAGAAAAGTTAGGGCAGGTCCAATGCTCCCCAGCAGAACAACGCCGACAAAGGTCCCAAACAGACGCCCCTGTCCGCCATTGATCGGCGTACCACCGACCACCACCGCCGCAATTGCTTCCAACTCGAGATTGATTCCGCCGTTGGCCGGGACGTCGGAAAATCGAACCGCATTCAACAAAGCCGCGATTCCAGTCAGCGCTCCATTCAACACGAAGACCCAGAAGATCACTGGCGCCGTGGGTATTCCGGCTAATCTCGCCGCCTCCTCCGCCGACCCTACTGCATACACGGCTCGAAACGCGGCCAGGTAATGAGAACACCACCAGAATCCTGCAAACAGCGCCAGCGCCGCTGCCACGATAACCAGTTCTCCGGCCCCTTGCCCCAATCCAAACCACTGAAACTGATTCGGCAGATTCTCTACCCAAGCCCCGCCTGTGGTCCAGCGCAGAAGCGCGCGCCAAGCCATCATTGCGGCCAGGGTCACCACAATGGAAGGCGCTTTGACGAACGAAACTAAACCGCCGTTCACCGCGCCGAACACGCAGCCCATAGCCGCTGCAGCCACTGGCAAGATGAGAACCGGTACGCCCAGCTTCGCCAACAGTCCGCAGGCGACACTAATCACCCCGAACACGGAGCCCACCGAGATATCGATCTGGGCAACGACAATAACCAGCGTCATCCCGGTGGCGACGAGTAAAACCGATGCGTTCGTCAAAGCCAGGTCGCGCAGATTGCCTGCCGCAAAAAATCGTGGAACGGTAAGCGCCAGAAAAATGTAGAGCGCCAGGAGTGCAATTAAACTTGGCCACTCACGTTTCAAACGGATGCTCATTCGTTCGTCCGTTCATGACCGCATTGCGGTGCCCCATCGCCAATTCCAGTAACGAATACGGCGTAGCGTCTTTGGTTTTGACAATCGCTGCGATCTCGCCCCTTACCATAACGGCCACTCGATCACTCATACCAAGAATCTCCGGCGTCTCCGAGGAAATCATGAGAATAGCCAGTCCGCTTTCCGCAAGTTTCTGGATCACATGGTAGATCTCGGATTTAGCGCGAACATCAATTCCTTGCGTCGGCTCGTCAAGGAGTAAAATCTTTGGGTTCGTCATGAGTGCGCGGGCCAACGCAACTTTTTGTTGATTGCCGCCAGAAAGAGTTTTCACCAGGCTGTAAACAGAGGCCGTCTTCACCCCCAAACGGTCGCTCAGTTCCTGTGCGCGTTCCTCTTCGGTGCGGAACCGAATGAAGCCATGCGGGAAAAGCCGGTTCAGGTTTGCCAAAGTCGCATTGACTGCGACAGACATATCCGGTATGACGCCATGCCGTGTTCGGTCCTCCGGAACGTACGCGAAGCCTAAGCGCACGGCCTCTTCTGGCGAGTAAATGCTTACCTTGCTACCGTCGATATATACCTCGCCGCCATCCATCCGGGACAATCCAAACAACGATTCGGCAAACTGAGTGCGGCCCGAACCCACTAAACCAGTCAAGCCCAGAATCTCCCCGCGACGGATGGAAAGACTTACGTTGCGAACCCCGAGCCGCTTGCAGCTCACGTTCCGCGCCTCCAATACGGTTTCGCCTAATTCGACCTGGCGGCAAGGAAAGCTTATGGTCAGGTCGCGGCCGGCCATCGAGCCAATCAACTGTTCAGTCGTGGTCTCATTCATATTTCGTGTCTCAACGCTGCTGCCATCGCGAAGCACCGTCACACGATCGGCCAGCCGGAATAACTCTGCGAAGCGATGCGAGATGTAGATGATCGCGGCCCCTTGCGAGCGCATTTCCTTGACGAGTCGAAATAAATTTTCCGATTCGCGTTCGCCAAGTGACGCGGTCGGCTCATCCAGAATCAATATGGAAGCTTTTGCGTCTAGCGCTTTGGCGATCTCTACAAGTTGCTGTTCCGGCATGCTCAAGCTGCTTACCAGCGCATCGGGACTAATGCGCGCGCCGGTCCTCTCCAGCAAATCGCTTGCCTGCGCTCGGCGTGTTTTCCAATTCACCTTGCGCCACATACCGGCGCTCTCGTTGGCTAGCGCAATGTTCTCGGCGACGGTTAAGTGCGGAAATACCGCCGGCTGCTGATAGATAACGGCAATGCCGAGCGCGCGCGACTTCGCCGGCGAGTTTTTCTCGATATGCTGCCCGCGGATGAAGATCGTCCCCGCGTCGGGCTGAACCGCCCCTGTGAGCACTTTGATCAGCGTGGACTTGCCCGCTCCGTTTTCACCCACTAGAGCGTGAACTTCACCCGCGCGCAACGTGAATGAAACCCCTCGTAGCGCATGTACCCCGTCGAACGCTTTTCGGACATCCACGGCCTCGAGCACGATTTCCGCCGCTGCTGTCCTGGTGTGTGAATCCGCTATCACGCGTCTAGCTTATCCTTCAACCGATTGCTTTCCACCTGCAACTGCGGCGTGCATATCTAAATCAAAAAGTGTGAGAGTATCTCTGATAAGGAGAAATCGTGAAACTCATTGGCCTGTTCCTGCTTGGCGCATCGTTGTTCGCGCAAGAGCATATACGATGCATGACGCATTAGTGAAGCACTGGAAAACCTCACGCGAACTCACACTGGCAGTAGCCAACGCTATGCCGGCGGAGAGCTATGGGTTCAAACCGGTGCCTCAAGAAATGAGTTTTGGGCAACTGATGGACCACATCGCAGTTGCTGACTTAGGGGCTTGCGCCCAGGCGAGCGGAAGCCAAAGGCCCACCATACCGGCCGATATCGCCGCGTCCATCAAAGATCAAAAAGCGCCCGTGCCCGGCAAAGCAGCCATTATCGCCTTTTTGGGCGATACGTTCTCGTTCTGCGACAAAGCTGTGGAATCGATGACGCCGGATAAATTGAACGCCGTCGTGGGACCCGCGAATCGGAAGATGACAGGCTTTGAATGGCTCTGGGCGTACTTCACACACACGGCGCACCATCGCGGGCAGGCGGAAGTTTATCTGCGATTGAAAGGAATCACGCCACCGGAGTACGTTTTCTAAGCGGAACATCAGAACATCGACTTCAAAGAAAACTGGATTTGCCTGGATGTCCCCGCAGTCCGGCTGATAATGCCAAACCCGGAACCACTGAGCACGTTCGAGGGCAAGCCGAAATTGACAATGTTGAATAAGTTGAAGAATTCAGCCCGGAACTGCAGGTTCACTGACTTGCGGCCGCTTCCCAACTCAAATGGCGTGTCCTTGATCAGCGCGAAATCAAAGTTGTACAACGCGGGTCCTCGGAACGTGTCACGGCCCAGTGTTCCGAACATGCCCTGATTTGGTCCCGTGCCCCCGGGCACATTGACCGGCACGACGAAATACCCAGCGTTCCCCGCCCCCAGCCCGAAGTAATCCTCGCGCACAGTGCGGTTGACCGATAATTCGGGAGTACCAGCTTGATTGGGGCGGTCGGCCCCGTACGAACCGGCCCCGGTCTGCTGCAAGCCTGAATAAACCGTGAACGGCAATCCACTGCTGAGCGTTGAGATATTGAGCAGTTGCCAGCCGCGTGTCAGGCGAGTAGGGAGCGCGCGGAGCAGTGGCGCGCTTTCGGCGTGCAGATCCTGTACCACTGTAAAGGTCAACACTCGCTCGACATCGAACGTCGATGGACCCTTGTCCGCCCTCGTATCGAATGGGTTCTGAGGCCAGGCGAGTGCGGTCGCCCCCGAAGTGCTGCCGATTCCGGGGCCAATTACACTGCTGCTGTCATCGAGCGACTTCGACCACGTGAAATTCGCCTGCGCCTGCGGTCCGCGCGAGCCGATCGCGCCGGTAAGCGATGTTTGCAGCGAGTGAAAACTGGAATGCGACCGATTGGTCGCCAGCATGTCTGTTCCGAAGCCGCCTATAATCTGGCCGGCAGCATTGAACTGAGTGTACGGCGCAAACTGCGGGGTTGCACCGGGATAGCCATTCGGGAAATCGATCGCGGGCAGATCTATTCCCGCCGTGCCGATGTACCCCGCACTGGCACTCACCCCATGGAATGCGCGATCGACGCTGAACGACCAGTTCGCTAAATAGGCGTTTCGGAAGTTCTGAGAAATTGCGTTGGCATTCAGAGGAGTGATGCTGGACGTTCCCGTTGCGGCAGCCAGCTCGCGCGCGAATCGATTCACGTCCCAAACCGTGTTCGCGGGTACGCTTCGTGAGTTGCCGGACGCCAGCACGTTAACACCGGACAAATTGTAAACGGGAGGCAGCTGAGCCGGTGTGATCTGCGTACCCACCAAAACCGGAAAGCCGGGCGCGGCGGTCAATCGAGGGTAGTCTACGTAGGGTGCCGCGCCTGTGAGCATGTTGTCTTGCCAGATATTCGGAGGAATGCTGCTGAGCCCACCGCCCGCATGCAGCCACAGGTCATGGGCCGCCTGCCAGTTGATGCGCGCTCGCGGTCCCCAATTATTTCCGAGCCATCGATAGCGCGGTTCAGGATTGATCAGATACTGCTGTTCCGGCCCATCCGGTCCCTCCAAAAATCTTAGGCCGACCGAGCGATGAGCACGGTCGCTAAGCGGCGAGTAGATCTCATACCGCACGCCATAATCAATCCCCAGATTGGGGCTGAGCTTCCAACTGTCTTCCCAATACGCGTTCACACCGTAGCGCGACACAGCGGCCACTCCAATCTGGCTGCCCTGCGGAAACTGTTCCGGCGCAACTGCCACGCTATAAGAGAACGCGCTGCCGAGTAGAAGAGCTGTGAGGCTATCCGGGAGTTGTTGGCCTACGCTTATGTTGTGCTGCCCGCTCGCCGATCGCATCGCTGCCGTGGCATAGGCGGGTCCGCCCCCAAACGTGTATTGTCCGTTCGGTGCTGTGCCGAAGTAAGTAGTGTCCCGGTTGGCCACGAACAGTCCTCCGGCCTTTATGGTGTGAGCGCCGCGTATCCAGGTGAAATCCTGGCGTCCCTCGAACAGGTTGCCGTAGGCCGCTGTCACCGAGCCCGCCGCGGCATCGAACGACTCGTACAGTCCATCGGCCAGGATCAGCGATGGATCCGTGTGATCCGCCGTCGGGAAGTTCGGAGTCGTGCGCGTGAAGCTCAATTCCGATTGCGATGTAAATGTCGAAGACGGCGTGTGCGACCACCTTATTGCGGCGTTGCGCTGGTGGTCGATATACGTGATTCCCCAACTTGGATCGATAGCCGTCTGGTCGGGGTTGGTTGTTGGTCCGTTGAGGTTGTCCCAGGAAAAACGCGCAAACAGACGATCGTGGCTCGTAAGGTCGCGGTCAAGCCGGCCAGAGAATTGGTCAGCATCCGCCGCCACTTTCGAGGATGTCGCGAAAGTGCGTGCGACCGAATGGACCGGAAGGGTCATTCGGAAGCGGATAACGTTCGAGCAGAGCGGCCATCCTTGGATTGACCGGCACATAAAGGATATCGCCCGGAAAAGCCGTCGTATCGATGCCCTTCCTCTCTGCGGCGGTTGGCACAGCAAGCACTTGCGTCGTTCCCAGCACTTGACGGAATCCTTGATACTCAATGAAGAACGCCGTGGCCTTTGAGCTGTGCCGGAACGGCGGCAGCATGCCCCCCAGCGTGAACCCGAACTCATTACGGCGAAAGGACGGAATGCGCTCGGGGTTCTCGGGTGTCTCCCGGTCGAAGAAATTGCGCGCGTCGAGCGCCGAGTTGCGAAGAAACTCGAACAGCGAGCCGTGAAGCGAGTTTGTACCCGATCGCGTGATGATATTTGTGAACCCGGCTGACCCGAAGCCAATCTCAGCCGGCATCCAACCGGACTGCGATTGAATCTCCTCCACTGCGTCGACGTTGAAATTCGACATCGTCGCGCCACCCATCTCCGGATCGCTCGTCAGCGCTCCATCCAATGCGAAAACGGCCTCCACTCCGCGCTGCCCATCGATCGCGAACTGCTGGGTGAAGTTGGTCGTGCCGTTTGTGTCCGTCATGGTACCGGCTGCGAGCAGCAATAACTGGCTGAAATCCCGCTTGTTCAGGGGAATAGCTGTTACCGCATTGCCGGGCAGGCGTTCGCCTGTGCTTTGCGTGTGTTCGTTTGATTGGATCGAAACAGATCCTTGCATCGTCAGGGTGAGATTGGCAATGCCGGCAGCGGGCACAGAGATCGTCTGTCCGAAACGGAAAATTCGGTCCTTGTATGAAATGGTCAGACCGATACGTCCCGGCAGGCAGGCGTGCGAAATGGAAACTTCCATTTTCTCCGGCGGTTTGTGAGAAGTGAACAACCCCTTCTTCCAGGTTGATAACAGCTCCTGGTGCAGCCTGGTTGGCCTCATCGCGGACAAATCCCGTCCATTGCGATTGCGCCGCCGCTTGTTGCCCGGGGGAACCAGGCGACAGCGCTAGCCAAACGACAAGCATCAGAACGGCCAGAGCCGCTGAACGTACAAACGTCACCTAACTAGGGTAAGTCTGAACCCGTCGCTCCGGTCCTTCACAACTCTGCAACCAAATTTGGTGCGGATGGGGAGACTTGAACTCCCACGCCCTTGCGAGCGCTGGAACCTAAATCCATACGATTATAACGATCTCACGTGATCGCAACGCAAGTCGCGATGTATTTGGCCAAAACCGTAGGCCGCTGGACAACGACGATCATCGGGCGTTTCTACAACGGAAGAGACCACTCGACTGTTTGTTACTGCATTCAGAAGATCGAAAAATTAGTCCAGAGTAATCCTGAGATTGAAGCGCTGGTCGCGGATTTAAGGAAGCTTCTTGTCACGGACTCGGAGAATGGTTTGTCGACGATGCGACATTTGCCTGTGAGTCCGCGATTAGAATCAGTGTTGAGCCAACCGGAACTGGAACGTCTTGCCGATGTGGTTGCGGCGCGCGTCTACCAGCGCATTGAGGATCGTTTTCGCTCTGATTCCTAAACAACAACCATGTCCAGCACTGAACCTACTCCCGTTGCTCTGATCGAAAGCCGCATCTATCTGATCCGCGGCCAGAAGGTCCTGCTCGATGCCGATCTCGCTACTCTCTATCAAGTCGAGACCAAGGCCCTGAACCGGGCAGTCAAACGTAACCGGGATCGATTTCCCGAGGATTTCATGTTTCAGTTGACGCGACAGGAAACCACGGAACTTTTGAGGTACCAAATTGGCACCTCAAACGAGGGGCGCGGCGGCCGACGTTATCGGCCCTATGTGTTTACCGAGCAGGGCATTGCCATGCTCTCCGGCGTCCTGACCAGTTCACGCGCGATAGAAGTAAACATCGCCATTATGCGAACGTTTGTCCGGCTGCGGCAACTCCTCGCTACACACGAAGAACTGGCACGACGGCTGGAATAGCTAGAGTGGCGTCAAAACGAGCAGGGGCAACAGATCCAGGCAGTATTTGAAACTATCCAGCATCTCATCGAAGCGCCAGCCGACGAACCGAAGCGCCGGATCGGTTTTCCGATCAGTGGGGATCATCACAAATTCGAAGAGCCGACGTGTGAATAGAATAGGCCCGTGTCGTCGTCAAGGACGGCAGAAGAGACTTGGAACACTCACCCGCAGAGCGTTCATCCGCTTCCGCTTCGGCTATTCCTCCGATCGCGATGCTCATAAACCGCTTCATTCAACTTGCGGGCTTGCTCATTCGCCCATTGCTCGACATGCTTGCCGAGTACTCGATAAATCTTTTGCTCGCCGATTGGACGTACCTCGAAGATAGTGTCGCTGCTCGGAATCGGCAGATTCTGGTCGGGCAGCTTCGCCCGAGCCTGACCGTCAAACAGCGAGGCGGCGTGAAAGGTCGAGCGCGCGAGAACTTCAATCGTGTGCGTTGTGCGTCTCGAATCGCGGATGGTCACCGCACACCAACGCTCGGCCACGAAGAACAGTTTAATGCCCGCACTGGGTTCCTGAAGCGCCCGGAATATGAAAAGTTGCTGAAGGCTTTACCCGTCAACTCCGCTTGCTGTTCGTGTTTGGGTATCACCTCGGCATGAGGAAATCGGCCCTTCTGAATTTGAAGTGGTGCCAGGTCGATCTGAAAGCCGGGATTATTTTCCTGCAGCGCAGAAAGTCAGCCAAGCACGTTCCGCAGGCGTTGCCCATCTACGGCGACATGCGGCCATTTCTTGAAATGCAGCCGCAAACGAGCGAGTATATTTTCGCCCGAGGCTCACAGCCGATCAAGGATTTTCGGCGCTCGTGAAAAAAGGCGTGCAAAGAGGCTGGTGTTCCGGACCTCCTCTTTCACGATTTGCGCCGCGCGGCCGCTCGCAATTTGAGGAGGGCCGGAGTTCCGGAGAGCGTGGCGATGAGGATCACCGGTCACAAGACCCGCTCCATGTTCGAACGCTACAACATTGTCGACGAGGATGACATCCGGGATGTCGGTCGGCGTATCGAGTTTTTCCAGTCCCAGGAAGACGAAACTGCACAAATTACTGCACAAAATCCAAAGCAGAGAAAGGAGAGGTTCAGCTAAGTTGTTGGTGCGGATGGGGAGACTTGAACTCCCACGCCCTTGCGAGCGCTGGAACCTAAATCCATCCCAGGGACGCTGTCCGGCACTATCGAGCTTACTGCAAAGCGCGATCCACGGACAAGGCGCGGCGAAGTATTTACGAAGCTCAGCCGCATCATGCGGACAAACTACGGACGCAATCAGGCAGACGTCCCTAGTTCACACGTTATTGCCCCTTCCATCAGGAGTATCTATGAACCACAAACTCGTTCGCATCTCAATCCGAGCCGCCCAATTGGGGCTCGTCTTCGGCCTCACCACCGCGCTCTGCTTCGCACAGAGCAGTTCCTTCGGTCAAGCAGCCCAAGGAATCGCGAATGAAATGATAGCCATCGCCAAGTGGGTTGGCATCATTCTGTGTATCATCTGCGGCATCGGTCTCATGGCCGGCGGGCCTGGCGTGATCGCCAAAGTCTCAGGGCTTCTGCTCGGCCTGATCTTTGCACTGTTCGCATCGCCGATCATCACGTGGGTGCAAGGGCTGTAACGTGGCGCGTGTCCTCAGACCCGGAACCCGCGCGCTGAACAAGCCGCTGCTGATCGTCGGTATCGACAGAAAACTCGCCGGCCTGGCGTTTCTTCTCGCTGTGATCGTCGGAGCGAACGACGGGTTCGTTCCAAAGGTCTCGGCGCTCCTGCTCTTTCGTTGCTCTGTGGGCTCTCGGGCGCCGGTTGACGCGCGTCGATCCAAACATCTTTCAGGTGATGAACCAGGTCCGGCAGCGAAAGGCACTCTACGATCCGCTGAAGCGCGAACGCTTTCAACTGCTGATAGAACGCAGGGCGGAGTAGCGAATGGTGAAACTGCGCAAATTCCTGAAGCCATATCTCCAGGCCGGCGCTTCGAATTCCGTCCTGGCGCCGCATCGCTTTATCGACGAGCGGGTTTTCCTGACCAAGAGCAACCAGCTCGGGGTTGTGCTCACCGCCGAGGGAATCGAATACGAATGCCTGACAGATGCAACGCTCGAGTCCCACACCAAGCGAGTCGCCGCGGCCTGGCGCCCTCTCGATCACCGCTTTCGGCTGTATCAGTACGTCGTGAAGGAAGACCGCGCGCCGATCGATTGCAACGGCAGCTATGCAGCCGAGGTCGTGCGGAAAACCGTATCGGATCGGAACGACCATCTCCGATCGAAAGCGGCAGGCCTGTACACCGTCCAACTTTTCTACGTATTCCTGTTTGAACCTCCGACGCTCCGGGAACAGAGCGGCTTCAGCCGCACCCTTTCCAGCAATAAAGTTCTGCGCGTGCTCACGGATGAACTGGAACGAAACCGCTCCATTCTAGCCGGGCACGCCGAGTCGTTCGTGCGCAACATCGGTGATCTGCTCGGAATCCGGATACTCGGCAAGGGCGAAGCCTTCCAGTTTTTCCGGTTGCTCACAAACTTCGATCCGGAGATCGCGCGCGCCGAACAACTCAGACACGACGGGCACATTGATTTCTACATGGCGAGCTCGCCGATTACCTGTACTCGCGACGGCGTTCGAGTTGGTGAGGCAGAGCTGGAGGTGCTCTCGCTGAAAGAGCCGCCGCAAGCGACTTTCCCGAACGTGCTCCGGGATCTGCTGGCCGTTCAAACGAACTTCATCCTTTGCACGGAATTCCACAGGCTTTTGAACGAGAAAGCGATCCCCACGATCCGCGCAGCCCAGCAGCACTTTCACTGGTCGCAATGGGTCTCGGATATTCCATCGATCCTCAGCATGGTCGTGAACCGCGGTAACCGCGAGAACGTCGTCGCCGATAAATCCGCGCTGAACGATGTCGAGGACCTGGATAAAACACTGGCCCGGATTAACAACGGCGGCGAGTATCTCGGTGAGTTCTCCTTCACGATCGTGCTGTACGGCTGGAACGGCAGCACACCATTGCAGACGGCCGCTACCGACGTGGTCAAGATCTTCGGCAATCACGAAGGCGCGTTGATCCGCGAGACCTACAACGCGCTGAATGCGTACCTCGCGATCATCCCGGGCAACCAGGCTTTCAATCTCCGGCGAACTTGGCTGCTCAGCGGCAACTATGCCGACCTCTCATTCCTGTACGCGCCTTATGCCGGCGAGAAGACGAACCGACATCTACGAGCTGAGCACCTGGTCGTACTCGAAACAAACGATCAAACGCCTTACTATTTCAACCTGCACGAAGGCGATCGCTTCGGGCCGTTGATCTTTGGGGCGCCGGGATCCGGAAAGTCGGTACTGGCGAATCTGCTCATCGATCATTCGCAGAAACACTCGCCACGCACGTTCATTCTGGACCTCGGCGGCAGCTATCGGCAGATCACACGAAAGCACGGCGGATCGTACATGCACATGCAATTCGGGGACAGGCGCCAGTCATTCCGCATCAATCCCTTCGTCCTGGCGGGCACGCCCGAAAATCTGCAATTCCTCTTCACGTTCATTCGCCTCCTGCTGACAAATGGCGGTTATCAACCGGCCGGAGCAGATGATCGAGAGCTCTTCGAGGCGATTGAAGGCATGTACGTGCTCGGAGCTGAGGACCGGACGCTCGGCAATCTGGCCAGTGGCCTGCCGAGGCACATGCGCGAGCGACTCCATCCGTGGGTAGGCACCGGGCAATATGGAACGGTTTTCGACAACACGGAAGATACGCTCACGTTCGCAGACTTCCAGACCTTTGACTTCCAGGGCATGGATGAGCTGTATCCGAAGGTGCTTGAGCCCCTGCTGTTTTACATCTTCCAGCGCATCAGTCAAGTCGTTTACGATCCGGCGCTTCTGGCGACACCGAAACAACTCTGGGCAGACGAAGTGTGGCGCTTTCTTGCCAACGACACCGCCCGTCAGTATCTCGTGAGCGCTGGCAAGACCTGGCGCAAGCATAACGGCGGCATCGGCTTGATTACGCAATCGGCCGCGGATCTCGAGAACGCAGGAGTTCTGGACTTGGTAAACGAGATTTGCCCGACAAAGATCCTGCTGGCAAATCCCGGAGCGGACCACGGTGCGTACCAACGCATGTTCCACCTGAACGAACGCGAGGTGGAGTTATTCGCCTCGCTGATTCCGAAGCGCCAATTCCTGGTGAAGACCGAACAGCGCGCCAAAGTTCTGAACGTCAATCTCGATCCGCGCGCTTTCTGGGAATACGCAAATTCACCCTATGAAAACGAACGCCGGCAGACTGCAATCGCTGAGCACGGGTTCGAAAAGGGTTTAGAAGTTCTGGCCGCACAGGCCGGTTGAGGAAGGTTAAGACAAATGATCGAATCGAACATCAGACTGGCTCTCGCACTCGCGTGCCTGAGCTGTATTTCCGGAAGTGCGGCTGAACAGAAGATCCTGGCCGGGGATCCCAACACCAGCAGCCGCACTGTCTCCTATCACGATACGGACATCGTACCGATCGCCACCGAGATCCGTTTCACCACGCTGATCGAGCTTCCCAAAGAGGAATCGATTGTCGAGGTGACGTGCGGCGACAAAGAATTTTGGCCGGTGAACTGGACTGGCAATCTCGCGTATGTGAAACCGGCCCGGCAAGGCAGCCGGACCAACATGAACCTGATTACCGCCAGCGGGAATGTGTACAGCTTCATCGCGACTGAAGTATCCGAAGTGACCAATGCCCACGCCGATCTGAAGGTGTTCGTGAATCCGTCGGATGGCAGCGCCATCGTCGCGATGAAGGATAAGCCGCGGTTTGTCAGTGCGGACACGGTCGAGGGCTACAAGAAAGCAGCCGATCAGGCCCAGCAGCAATTGCAGGCCAACAAGCAGCCGCGCAGAAGGAGTTGGAGCGGGAAAAGTCGGAGCTTCGGGCTGCTTACCCGTCGACCATCAAACACGATTACAAATACGCCGTCTCCGGAAAGAATCCGTTCAATGTGACGGCGATCTATCATGATGATCGCTTCACGTACATCGAAGCGAATCCGCAGGAGGCGCCGGCGGTCTACGAGGTCAAAGACGGAAAGCCGAGCCTGATTCAGTACCAATTCGATCAGAAGGCCGGACGCTACACCATCCCGAAGATTCTCGATGACGGCTATCTTCGCGTCGGCAAGAGCGAGTTGAAATTCCACCGGGAGAGTGCGAATGCCGGATGAACGTCCTCACGACGGCGCCGCGCCGCATCCGATTCCCGATCCGCAGCAACTCCAGCCGCCGGGCGGACTCAGCAACCGCCACAAGCGTTGGATGTTTTACGGCGTCATGGGCATTGTCCTGCTGATTGTTCTCGCCAATATGCTGGCGACGAGCCCGGCAGGCGCGCCGAAAACGCCAAGTCGGATAATAAACAACCCCGCGCAGCAGCAAAATCCCACACCGGCGCAGATCCGCGATATGGAGCACACGCTTCAGCAGCAAGAAACTCAATTGCAAGATGCTGGCCAGAAAGCGCAACAGTTACAGAAGGCGGCACAGCAGGCGGGATTGCTTCCCACGAGTCCGATGACGACCGACGATCTGCAACGCGCCACTGCGCTTCAGGACGCCGCCCAGGCACGGAGCCAGTATCAGCAGACCTATGGCGCCGATCCAGCTCAGCAGCAGCAGATCCCAGCTCCAGACTGAAAAAGAACAGCAAGCCTATAAATCCCTCTTTGCCGACAATGTGGTGCGTCAGGATCTACCGGCCGAAGCTGCCAAACATCCTTCCGCAGTGAGTACAGATTCGCCTTCGCTACCTGCAACACCGGCGATCAAAGCGCCGGACGCTCCACTCACAGCGGCCGCGGAGAAGCCACTCGATTTCAATCCAGCGGCCCAGCCGAATTATTGGCTTCCAGAAGGAACGGTCATGGAAGCCGTTCTCACCAACCGGTTAGACGGCGATGCCACAGGCCCAGTGAATTGCATGATTACGACCGATGTCTACCTGCCCGGGACGCGGCTAATGCTGATTCCCCAGGGCGCGCGAGTACTCGGCGAGGCGAGCAAAGTTGCCTCTTTCGGCCAGCAGCGGCTTGCCGTCGCGTTTCATCGCGTTCTGATTCCTGGCCTCAACAGCTATTCCATTCCGCTAGACAAACAGCCGCCGGCATGGGCCAAGCCGGAGAAGTGGGGCTGCACGACAAGGTGAACAATCACTACTTCTCGATCTTCGGGGCGAGCCTGGCTGTGGGCGCGATCGGCGGCCTTGCTCAGATCGGGAACGCTGGAAGCACGCTTTCCTATGACCCCTCTGCGCAGTTTCGAAATGGGGTCTCGCAAAGCATGGCCGAGTCTTCCGATCGCATTCTAGATCGTTTCTTGAATCGCATGCCCACCATCACCATCCGCGAGGGCACGCGCGTGAAGATCCTGCTCACCGGAGATCTTCAAGTTCCCGCTTTCGATTCCATGCGCACAGGAGGCTCTTAATGGACCAACGAACAGAACGTATGATTCGCAACGATATCCGCTTGCGGTGGTCACCGCTCATCGCGGCGTTTTGGATCTTCATCGCTTTCACTGGCGGCGCCCTGCTACTCGGGCTGGGCGGTTTTCTCGACAAATTTCTACGCAGTCACGGACTGCTGCACTAGGAGGTCTTCTATGAAAGCAAAGTTCATTCCGATGGCAAAAGGATCCTGTTTGGCAGCGGTTGTGCTGCTAGGTGTGCTCGCCACCGCTCTCCATGCTCAACTCGGAGGCGTGGTTTCGGACCCGGTCCAAGAGGGCCATTCGTGGCAGCAGCTCTTGAACGACATCCAGAAGCTGCAAAAGCTGGATCATCAGATCCAAACCATCGACTCCGAGCTTACTCAGATCTACGCGAACGCCCGCTACTTCTCGTTGAAGAATGCCTGGGCTGGATTCGGCAACACCATCGTTCGGAACTGGGCACCGAACTCCTATGGCGCTACGGCCAACTGGAATGCGGCCGTATTGTTCGGGCCCAATGCTCCGCAAGCGTGGCAGAACGTCATCGTAACAATGCAACGCAACCCGTATATGGCGGGAATGCAGCCGGGAACGGACCGCCGTTATGCTTACGCCGCCACAGTGGACACCTTCGACGGCGCCGGACCCACGGCGGTCCAAACTCTGGGAAACGCACGCCAGCAACAGACCCAGATGGCGGCGGCTATCGCCAGTCTTCAGTCATCCGCTCTCGACGGGTCGGCAGGATCCAATTCTGAAGTGCAGCAGCTCAATTTACTGACCTTGGGCACCGTTCAGGCTCTCCAGATGCAACAGACTTCGAACAACGTCTTGACATCCCTGCTCGAGCAACAGACCATTGCGAACAAAGTCCAGCGCGATGCCCTCGCGGACCACATGAATTTCCTGACGCAGGCGGACCAATACACCGTCTCCGAAGGGCCTTCCTGGGGCAACGCCGCCGCTTCGATTTCTAACTATCGATCTCAGTAATTCAGAAAGGATTTCCGCCACAAATGCTCACAGCTCTAAATACGAAACTGCTCCTCGTCATCGCGGCTCTTCTCGCCAGCATCGCGTCCTACTGTGCCTATGAAAAGCACAAGCAAGTTCTCGCCGACCGAAAGGTTCAACAGTTCCTGAAGAAGCCAACCGCGCAAGAACAAAAAGCGGTGGACGACGCCCTCACCGGCTGGGCGAATCCCGCCCGGGATTATCGCTCCAAATAGCCCATATGCGAAAGGTAATTGCACTGCTGGCATTCCTCGCGGCGCCCGCGCTCGTACGCGCAATCGGGACCAATTCCGATCAACAGCGGAACCGTGGATTACGTGACGATGGTGACGTCTTCCATCGACCGGCTTGTCACCTCCGGCGGCCCAGTGTTTCTTGCCTTCGGCAACCAGCTTCTCAGTTACATCGGCATCATCATGCTCGCGACGTACGGACTGAAATGGGCGCTCCATAGCGCGTCGCGCCATCACCCGGAGTTTGACTTTCCCGGAGTGTTCCATTTTTCGCGTTGTTTCTGATTGCCAAGCTGATGCTCGGCTATTACAACGCCCAACTGCCCTGGGGCGGGTCGACATTTCACCAGATCCTTCCGGACACCGCGCGGCAGCTCGCCGGCACGATCGACTTGTCAACCCTGAACTCACTTCTCACTCACATCAAGGCGATCTCCAACGGTACAGAGCGCCCATCTGTCATGAACCCACTCATGCTCTTTGTGTACGACTACGTCATCCTCGACTTGGCGCTTCGTCGAAGGCGTCCTCTTCGCTGTAACGGTCATGAGTTTCGTCGCAGTCGGAATTGGGTCGCTTCTGGGTCCCCTCTTCATCCCGTGGCTCATCGTTCCCCGGCTTAACTGTCTCTTCTGGAACTGGATTCAGTTCATGCTCCAGTACAGCTTCTATCGAGTAGTTGCCAGCGCTCTTGTGTACGTGTGGGCCAACGTTCTGGTTACGTTCTTTGACAGCAGCATCCATAGCGATTACACTTTGGCGCACTTTCTCACTCTCATCGTGCCCTTCGGCATGCTCAACATCGGCCTCTTCTTCAGCATTTTCAAGGTCAGCAGTTTCGTGAGCGATCTGTTCAAGGGAACCGCGTCGGCGGGCGGGAATTTAGTCGGGTCGATGGCTCTCGTCATCCGAGGAGCGTTCGCCTAATGGCAGACCGATTCATGACCGCCGCGCTCCCGCCCATCGAGCAAGCCGCTTATCAGGAATACGAGTACTACGGCTCGACCCTGACCACCAACACGGCACTCAAGATCACAGTGCTGATCATGGCAATTGTCTTAACCATCCAGAGCGTGGCTCTGGCCCGGGTTGCTACGGCAGCGGCGCATGTAAAGCCGCTGGTGATCCGGGTGAATGAAGTCGGCCGCGCGGATGCCGTCGCCTACCAAGACTTCACCTATAAACCGCAGGTCCCGGAGGTCCGCTATTTCCTGACGCAGTTCGTCATCGGCTACTATTCCCGTAACCACAAAACTGTCGCTCAGCAGTACGTCAACAGCGTGTATTTCCTCGATCGTTCTCTCTTCAGCCAAGTCGACGCTCGGGATCGAAAGACCCAGTGGCTTCCCAAGTTTCTGAACAGTGCGGACGACGACATTGATGTGGTCGTGCAGAACGTGGTCATTGAGGAGTTGCAGACGCCGCCCTACCGTGCGCGCGTCGACTTCACCAAAGTCTTCACGACGTTCGGATCCGGGGCAGAACTTAAGCGCGAGAACTGGGCGGCCGAGTTCGTTTTTCGAATCAACCCGGACGTTCCGAACGAATTGATTCCTCACAACCCGCTCGGTCTCGCGATCTCCTATTTCCGCGAAGATCAGGCCTTCAATTAACCCGAAAGGAAACCTATGCCAGCACCTCTCATCCAGCCCGAAGACAAGCAGCCAGACGAGCCCGTAACTGTCCGGCTCCGACCGGAAGTGGCTCGAGATCTCCGAGCCTATGGACAGTACGCCAGTGACAGCTCGGCCAGCCATGTGATCACCGCCGCATTGAAGCGTCTCTTCACCGCTGACAAAGGCTTCCAAAAGTTCACGCAAGATCATCCGAATGCCGGTGCTGTTGCAGTCTCGTCGAAGGGTAAATCTCGCATCAAATCCGATGCGAAAGCGTAGGCAATTCCGATGCAGAATCCACATCAGTTTCAAAGCAAAATCCGCATCAGAAACGAAGCAAGGAGTCGCTTCGCGAACTGGCTATGGTGGCCTCTGGCGGTAACGGTGCTTTGCACCGGCTTAATTTTCACGAAAGGCCACCCCTTCCAGGTATGCGGCTGTATACGTACCGGTTTCATTGGTTTTTCTCCGCTCGGCGCATACCGCTGTATACCAGCCGCAAACGCTCTAATGCACGCCGGGAGCCTCAAACGATCCAAAACTCTGACTGGAAACGTCACGAGCGGGGCGGGTGACTCCCGACGAGCAGAGCCGCTTCCAAATATGTGCGGACAAGGCCGGGCTCACCCTGAGCGAATGGGCTCGCCAGGAGCTCCTTGCGGCAGTGGAAATATCACCCGAAACGCGTTTCCTCGCGGAGGAGATAGCAGCGGGCGCCGCGCAACTCTCTCAGTGCTCGGCGCTATCGCGCAAGGCCGGACTTGACGCTGGAGCAGCTCAAAGCTGGGATCGATCAGGCCGATGCCACTAAAGAGGCGGCGGCAGAACAGCGCATTCATCTGTTCCAATCGCGACCCGTGCTGGCATCGAACGGCACCGGTTCACAGACGGAGGAAGACCATGACGAGTGACACTCCCCCCACCTGGCCTCATCGCTTTCCGATCTGCCGCTTCCTTGGCTTGGCCATGGCCCTCCTGTGCGGCTTTCTATTCATCCGAATCTGGCTGAACTTCGCCCCGCCGCTGAAGCGCTTTTACTTCTCAGCGTATGTCCGGACCACCCTCTTTCCGGATCTTCCGAGGCTGCCTTCGAGACACGCCCGGGGCACGTCCTTCTCTGTCGTTTTCGTCGGCTCTCACATCGCGAATGAGCAGCTCTTCACGCATCCTGATGGCTCGGTGAGTGTGCGGCTGTTGGGTTTGAAGCCGCAGGCATTCGGATCGTGGCTGCAGCGCTTTATATATGATGGCCGGCCGCTTGCCGGTGTACTTCGCTGGCCATTAGCCGGCTTCGCAATCTGTCTCCTTGGATTCGTCGCCGTCGGCGGTTACTTGGACCACGCCCACAATAAAGAAGCCCGCAACGGCCGCCTACTCCGCGGGCCCAGCCTTATTAGCCGATGGCAATTCAACTGGCGTACGGGCGGCAATGGACTCCGCTTTCGCCTGGATAATTTCCGCAACCTACTCGAGTGGCTGAAGCCCGGGGATTCAGGCCGTGATCTCGTCATCGAACGGGACAAAGAAGCCCATCACATCCAGATTGCCGGGGACACCGGCACGGGGAAATCGACGATCGTGCGGCAGATCATCGCCCAGGTCGAACGCCGCGGCGAAGTGGCCATCATTTTCGACCCGGACCGCGAATATATCCAGGAGTTCTTCAGCGAAGAGCGTGGCGACTGGGTATTGAATCCGAAGGATGAACGCTGTCCGTACTGGCCCATTGGAGCTGAGGCAGACGATGAAGCCGAGGCTACTCCCATCGCGCTCGGTCTCTTTCCAGATGAGCCCACCCGACAGCAGTTTTTCCTATCTCACACCCGGGCCATCTTCGCCTATCTGCTGGCCACGTACAAGCCCACCGTCAACGAGCTGGCGTACTGGATGGCTCACCCGGAAGAGATCGACCGGCGGGTGAAAGAAACCGAGCACGTGCACACCCTCACCCAGAATGCGGCGCCACAGCGCGCAGGCATTTTGGGCAGCCTGAACGAGGCGGGCAAGCCGTTACGGATGATGCCAACACACGGTGGCGACCGGCGTAGCTGGACCGTCCGTGAATGGACCCGAGAACGGAAAGGTTGGATCTTCATCACGTCCACTCCGGACACGATTGACGCGCTGCGGCCGATGCAAAGCCTTTGGCTCGACATGCTCATTTTGAAGCTGCAGGCGAACACTCCGCGGCCTGGCCAGCCACGCGTCTGGATGATCCTCGATGAGCTCGCTTCGCTCAACGCGCTGCCACAGTTGCACTCCGCACTGACGAAGCAGCGGAAGTCCGACAATCCTATCGTTCTCGGCTTCCAGGGCATGAGCCAACTCGATGCACTTTATGGGAAAAAGGCAGAGACAATTCTCAGCCAGGCGTTCACGAACATTGTGCTCCGCACTCGTGAACCCCGGGCTGCGAGACACCTGAGCGAACTCATTGGTAAAGCTCAGCTCGAGCGGATCCGCGAAAGCAAACCGGCGCGCTGGTTCCAGCGGCGGCATCGCAGTTACAGCACGGAACGCGTGGTGGATCCGGTAGTGATGGAGTCCGAGATTCAAGGCCTGGATGACCTTCGCGGTTATTTCATCCAACAGGACAAGATCGTTGCCATCCAATTCAGCCCGAAGGCGCGACGCAACCGCGCTCCCGCTCTGATCGAGCGGATCATACCGCCCGTCCAACACCGGCCGCTCGACCCCACTTCGAACGCCGATCAACCCACTGGAAAACCGAAACGGCCGACGGGGAAACGGCCGCCGAAGCAAGCGATCGACCCAGAACCCGGCTTCGGGATGGACATGCTCGGATAGCTCATGCTCGACATTTCCAAGCCCCTCACCACCGGCAAAGTCCAGAGCTACTATCGCTCCGAATACTCCTCCGCTTCGAATTCCTATTTCACGCAAGGCAGCACGTTGCGCGGCGAGTGGCATGGCCAGCTCGCGCCCGTGCTGAAACTCTCGGGCGAAGTGACAGCTCAGGCATTCGACCGTTTAGCAGAAGGCCAACACCCGGAAACGGGCGAGCAACTCATCAAGCACCGCGACACGATTAAGACTCAGGCGGGTGAAGAACTCGGCCACCGCGCCGGCTGGGATCTGACCTTCAATGCGCCGAAGACCGTGAGTCTCACCGCGCTGGTTGGAGAGGATGAGCGCGTGCGCCAAGCCCATCAGCATGCCGTCCATGCGGCATTGAATGCAACTGAGAAATACGTCCAGGCGCGCCTCGGCGGGAATAATCCACCCGAGACTACCGGCAAGTGGATCGCCGCCACCTTCGAGCACGATACCGCCCGGCCTGTCGACGGCTATCCGGCGCCCCATCTTCACACGCACGTAGTGGTGTTCAACATGACCGAAGATCGGTTTGGCCAAGCGCGATCGCTGCAGCCACACGAACTCTTCAAGATCCAGTCGATGTCCACAGCGGTCTACCAAAACCAGCTCGAGTATGAAGTTCGGCAACTCGGCTACGTCATCCAGCGCGGCAAAAACCACGCGCCGGACATTAAAGGATACTCGCCCGAATATCTGATGCGGAGAGCAAGCGTTCCGCCCACATTTACCGCGAGATGGAGGAGAAAGGTACGGTCGGCCGAGAGCACCGGGTGCAGCTCGCCCATCAAAACCGTGACGAGAAATTGAAGCTCACACCCGACGCACTCCGTTCCCTCCATAAGCAAAGCGCCGCCGAATTCGGAGATCAGCCCGAACGTGTTGTCGGAGATGCCGCCCACCATCACCGCCGCGAACTCTCGGCCGAGAAGACGCAAGCTCGCTCCCAAACCGCCGTTACCTTTGCCAAGGACCGGCTCTCCGAACGCAGCGCTGTGTTCGAGCACTTTGAAGTGATTCGCGACGCGTTGCGGCACACGCACGGCCGCGCGCGCCTGCACGATGTGGAAGCCTCTCTCGCCAAACAAAAAGAAGAGAATCGATTTCTGGAAGTACAGCACGTTCGGCCCAGTGCGCCGGCAGCGCGCTACACCACTCCCGAGCTGATCCAGGTCGAGAAGGAAACAATTGAGCGAGTCCGCGCCGGCCAGAATCGATTACCGCCGACTGCTGAGGTCTCCTACGCGAAAATCATGGGTCGCTTTGGCGAGAAGCTCAATGAAGACCAGCGTCGCGTGGTCCATGACGCCTTACATTCGACAAATACGGTTATCGCTATCCAGGGCGGCGCCGGTACCGGTAAAACAACAGCGCTCAGCGCGATCCGCGAGCTTGCCGAAGAACAGGGATACCGCATTCATGGCTTGGCGCCGACTTCGCGAGCAGCAAAAGGCCTGAAAGAGATCGGAATAGAATCCGAAACCCTCCAGGCCTATTTACTGGGACGCGGGATCAATTCGGAGGTTTCTACCCCGCGTCTATTTTTCTTAGATGAATCAAGTCTCGCTTCATCTCATCAGATCCACACGTTCCTGCTCCAGTTAAATCCGATGGATCGCGCCCTCTTAATAGGTGACGTTCGGCAGCATCAATCTGTTGAAGCCGGTCGAATGTTTGCAGAGCTCCAGGATGCCGGCATGCAGACGATCACGTTGGAAAAGATCGTTCGACAGCAAGACGAAGGCTTGCGCCGGGTGGTAGAAGCTATGGCCGCCGGCCGGATCGTTGACGGAGTTGAGCTGCTGCGAGCCCAAAACCGGATCCACTCTATTGAGAATCGCCAGGAGCGGCTGGAAGCGGTCGCCCGGGCTTACGCCGCGCACCCAGAAGGCATGCTCGTCGTTTCCACAGACAACAGATCCCGCAAAGATCTCAACGCAACCATCCGCACGGAATTGCGAGAGACCGGTCAGTTAGGAGACGACGCTTACCAGACCCGGGTACTGATCAATCGCCAGGACGTCACCGGCGAGGACCGCGGAGTTGCCAGCTCTTATCATGTCGGGGATTCGGTTCGCTATTTGCGCGGTAGCGAGGCACTCGGCATCGAAGCCAAAACGTACGCGACCGTCATCCAAACCGACAGTGAGCAGAATCTTGTCACGGTCAAGAACGCGAACGGCCAGTTCGTTACTTACGATCCGGAGCGCCTCAAAGGCGTCACAATCTACGAACCGGAACTGCGCTCCTTTGCCGAAGGCGATCGCATTCAATTCACTACTCCATGGAAAGACAAGGGCATCAGCAACCGGGATCTCGGCACAGTCAGTTACCTCGACGAACACGGCAACATCCGCGTTCAGATGGACGATTCAGGGCGCACAGTGGGCTGGAATCTCCGGGAGAACCAGCACATCGATTACGCCTATGCCATGACGTCCCACTCTTCGCAGGGTGCCACAGTCGATCAGGTTCTGATCCACATCGACACTTCCGACAGCAAGAGCCGGGCACTGATTGATGAAACGCTCGCCTACGTGGCCACATCCCGGCCGAGGTACGACGCGCAAATCTTCACGGATAACGAGGATCAACTCGCCACCGCTCTTTCCCGCCGGCATGAAAATGCAACCGCGCTCGCTCCGGATGAAATCGACAGCTACGCCATGGCCGTGTAATGTCATTTGAAACCATTCTTCCGTTTCTCCAGCCCATCGCTGAGTTCATCACGGATCCAACCGTCTCTGAAGTGATGGTGAACGGAACCGGCTCTGTGTTCGTTCAGCGTGAAGGGAAAATGCAACGGGTCGACGCTGTCATCGAGCCCCGTTATCTCATTCACGCGATCAAGCGCATCGCCCGATCGTTAGGGGAAGACATCAGCCATGCCAAGCCATTGCTGGATGCGCGGCTGCCGGACGGCTCTCGAGTCGCTGCAGCCTTTCCGCCGGCCTCGCCGCTCGGACCGACTTTCACGATCCGCAAGTTTCGGCCGCATTGGTTCACGCTGGCTGACTTAGTGGAGCGAGGGGCTCTTACTCGGCCGATAGCAGACCTACTTACTCAAGCTGTACGTGATCGCGAAACGATCATGATCACGGGTGGCACCGATACAGGAAAGACGACCTTCACCAAAGCGCTGATCGACTTCATCCCGCAAAGTGAGCGGCTTGGTGTCATCGAAGACACCATGGAATTGAAGATCGATCATCCGAACGCCTTTCGCTTCGAAGCACGAAAAGAACAGCGGGATCCGGCCGGGAACGTGACCATACCCGCGGTTACCATTCGCGACCTAGTGAAGGCCAGTCTCCGGCACAGACCTGATCGGCTGATTATTGGCGAGGTCCGGGGAGCGGAGGCCTTCGACTTACTGGACGCCTTGAATACTGGACATGCCGGATCCATTTCGACGCTGCATGCGAACTCGGCCAGCCACGGGCTTTCGCGCCTCATCAGTCTCGCGCTGCGCGCCGATGTCGACATTCCCTACCGAGCGCTTCAGACAGAGATTGGTGATCTGATCAATCTGGTCGTCCATATCGACCGGCACGAAGGGCGCCGCTTCCTTTCTCACGTTCTCCGAATTGAAGGATTCGATGCGGAAGTGAATCGATACAACACGGCAACTCTTTACCAGTCATGCCCCACCATCAAGTCGTAAAGCTACTTCCGCCGGCAATAGCATTCTCATCATGAACTTCGTTCTGGTTCGTCGCGATGAGTTTGTACGCCCATCTGACTAATCAGGGATCTTCGCTGAAAATCGATGCGCGAATTTTCTGGTTGTTCGGCGGCAAGTGGCCGGGCGTGGGCCCGAACAATACTGGCGCTTGGTCACTGCAGGCTTCCTCCACACTGGGTTGCTCGAACTGGCTGTCAACAGCGGTATGCTGCTGGAGCTCGGTAACCGCGTGCAGGCAGAATTCGGGCGCGCCAGGACGGCGGTCATCTACTTCGCCTCTATCGTGGCAGGCTTCGCCGCAAGCGCCGCTTGGTCCCCTAGTCTGTCGGGCGGCTCGTCTTCCGGTGTGTGCGGTTTGGCCGGCGCAATGATCGTATTGGGTCTGGGCAAGCGGTCGGCAATCGGCAGGATGATCCGGCGCCAGTATCAGGTCTGGTTGTTATTCGTGTTCGTTTGGAGCCTCTTCCCCGGATCTCATGTTGACGCCGCCGCAAACTTAGGGGGCCTCGCCGCAGGAATGGCGTCAGCGTGGTTATCTGGGTTGCCCGGAAGAAGCTTGGTGGCCGACAGGATTTGGGAAAGCGCAGCTTGCGTGTGCCTGTTTCTGACCTGTTGCGCGTTTCTGCGCATGGCTATGTTCATCGGTACCTCCTGAATGCGACCTTAAGGCTCCCGGATGGTCGCCTCCGCGACCGGTACGCTGGAAACCCATGAACCGGCGTGGGGCTCCGCCCCTGCCGCGCACAAGGCCGGATGCGCCTCCGGTTTCGGTTCCCCCTGAAGGTCTCCCCGAAAAGCTTCGCTCGCAAACCTTGTTTTGCTTGCCTCCCCGTTGCTCGCCGCAAGGGCAGGGGTCGCATTTCGCAACCCTAATTCCATTTCCAGAAAGGAACAAACCCCATGTATATGAATAAAGTAATTCTTGCTGGCTTCACCGGGCGTGATGCCAAAACCGGAGCAACTCAGGCGGGAAAGCAGATTGCCAGGCTTTCCGTCGCCACCACGAAACGCTACAAAGAGCGGCAGCAGGAAAAGTACGCAGGGGAAGACACAGTGGCACACCTGTGTTGCGTACGGGCCACTGGCTGAGCACGCGGCAAAGCTGCAGACCGGAGCGCACGTGCTGATTGAAGGCGAGTTGGTCTATCGCCAGTACGAGCGCACAATCGAAAACAACAATGGACCCGTGAAGGTCGCAGTGGCCGGTCACGGAAGTCGTGATCGAGTCATTGAAGACCTGGATCGCCAGGCGAAGGACAAAGGGGCCGCTGCGTAAGCGGCCTCGGTTGTACTAAAGAGGCGGGCGCGGGGCAGTCGTACGTTTTTACTGTGCGATTTCAAGATAGCGTTCTAGAGATCTTCGGTAACGATAGCGTTGAGCTTATTGTGTTCAGTTGCAAAGGTCACTTTGCCCGCTTATGCAGATCAGTTCCTACTCTGACGAGTTGAGAATGAGCCTTTAAATCGGCGTGTTCTCCGGCGCTCTCTTTTTTCAAACCACGATTATTTCGATGTAATCATCGACCGCTTCCACGAAGGCGTTCTTCAGACTAGTGAACATCACGTCCCTTCGTAAGTAACGAGATCACGGATTCCCTCCAGTTTGCCGTGAAATAACCTCGTCCTCTTAGAGCTGTAGTGGACTGAACCGGACATACCCTTTGTGTTTCCATTACCCGTCGCAATAGAGAGGCCATTATACCGTGCTCCTCCTTCAGAAATCTAAGAACATCAGTAACCTGATAAGCCTTTAGCTCCTTCCGCGGATGTGGCTCGTGCAGGCTGATTATCGCTTCTCGTTTCCGTACTTTAATAAATTTTCGGCGTTTAGCGCCACTTCCATGAATGTTGTATACCGTATAACCCATTCCCCCCCAAAAGCGTACTCCAGTTCCCGCCAGGGGGAAAAATCTTTGGTATTAATACTCTTCAACCTATCTATCAGTTTTTGATGTCGATCCCATCAGCTCGTGAACACGACCGGAAACCATAGGTTTGAAACCTATATTGATAGACTCTTTGCAACTGAAATTAGTTGCACACACATAAACCTCATCGGCAGCGTTTGCGAACCTTCACCGTTTACCCCACCAAAAAACACAGGCACAGCCATTCAAAAGGGCCAGGCCCGAGGGGGGGTACTGGAGAAAACTTTTCCTTCAAGAGCAGAATACGCCCTGTAAAAGCTTGGTCATGGCCGTTTAACCGCTGTAGGTTCCTGAGGATTCGGCTATTTAAAAAAATGCCGTTCGCTTGTTACTGAACAATTCGTGGTGGGTCATCGACCATGTGAGAAGTGGGCCTAATTCTGTCGGCGAACAAACAGCGGAACCGGTTGCAGTCCTATCACGCCGGCCAGCCCGGCCGCTTCTGAAGATTTCCTCTCAGCATCGCGCGCGGGGAGAAGCCGAGCATTCCCAGAAAGGCCTCGAGCAACGTCGCCTGACTCCGGACGTTAGCCGCCGGTTCTTGCCAGCCACGCTCGAGAAGATCGAAAGTAGCCAGAGAGCCAACACATCAGCCAGGCTCCCATGCTCATAGAAGATCTCCATGTGTAGGCGCAGGTGCTCAACGTGGATGCGCCGCAGGAGCTCGGCGCCAGGTCCGCTGTATTGAACGCGATCGCCCGGCATTCTCCCGGCGTGTGTCTTCACAAATTCGAACGTGGCGCTCGAAGTCTACCCACGTCGGACTGATCCGTTCGCTCGCCATGCGAATGATCCCTCTATTAACAACGAGGGTTTCTGGCGGGAAAATCCGACAATGTTCAGCAAATAATCTTTTGAACTGGTGGGCCTTGACGTTCGATTTGGATAGTTGTCGAAAGTCAGAAGGCGGTCAGACAATCAGGAGACTACGTCCACGCACAGGCGGCCCTCATCAGCCGTTCCACGAGATCGTCGATCTCCTTAAGCTAGAAACGATGAACTCGGTATCCTCGATTCGCCAGGTCTTCCCTTCGCACTTATCCCAGGTAAGCGCCAATCGTATTTCTGGCATAGCGAGCGGATGCCATCTCACAACGGAGAGGCGGGGCCGGAGTGTTCTTCTTTGCGAGGGCTGTGCTGGTCGATTCGGCCACGAGGACTTGGCCCGAATTGTAACAACTCCTTCGACTCTCCGGCCAGTACTGCGGGTAGCGGAGCCGAGGTGCAGATTCGGTACGTACTATTCCCCTCTGGCCCATATGCAAAGATTGAGCTCCCATTGCATCCTGGTACCTGTTGCTGGCCCGCTTGACCTTGATAGCATCGCGTCGAACGACGGCTGCAGACAAACTGGTCTGGAACAGGGCGGTTTGACGAGAGCCGCCCTTTTTCTTCAGCTTTAAAGCTTGGCCCAGAGCTTCAGCGCCAAGTTGATCAGCCCGATCCAAACGAGAATTTCGGGAATGATGAGGATTACGACACCCTTGAGGAGAGGCGACGTCTCTTCAGGGCGATCCGGGATCTCACGAAGCAGATCCAGGTGTTACCTGTCACGCCTGATTCGGAAGTATATCTCAATTAAATCGGCACTTTCTGACGTTCGCAGAACTCAGGAAGACCGTCACGACTGATGCCGCAGTCACACTGCCGGCGACGCCTGATGTTAGAACTTCGGCACTGAGGACATTCCCAGCACTCGTTCATCCAAAGGCGCGCCAGGGGTTCATCGATCGAAGCGGCAAGAGCGCGGATCTCCACTATGGTCAGTTCCGTAGGTGGAGAACAATTGCGCATCGGCCCTCCTTGTTACCGTGCACAGGAGGACGTGATTATCTCAGAAAAACCCGGTTTAAAGTCTATGCCTATTGAACACGCGGCTCGATCGTCACCGACTCACCGCATGAAGAGCACACGAACGCGATCATCGAGGAGAAGCCGGGGAACGCGCGGACGGCTCCGCAATGTGGGCACGTGTAGCTGCAGATCTCCGCGGAACGAAGTGTTCGCACCAATTCAGCCAACGCTTGATCGACTTCCGTAGCGGGAACGGTCCGAATAACCGCTTGGCATTCGTTGCACATCAGATCAGCTTCATCACCACGCCGCAAAGGGAAAATACAGCCGCAGCAATCCGCACCGAGGTTTTCATGCGGAATGATCGGCAGTTCCTTATCGTTCATTGACCGCGTTCAGCTCATTCCACTTCTCAACGATCTGCTCGATGTGGGCGCCAGGCATCGGCGGTGTACGACGCCGGCAGAGTGGACACTGTACGCGATCCGCTTCGAGGTCTGGGTTTTTCTTGCAATGTTTGCAGCGTAGTACGGCCGTTGGTTCTTTGCCTTCTTGCAAAAGCCATTCCTCATCGTCGGCCAAATCGATCCGGTCCCATGGGTGTAGTCTACCCATGGCCGCCCCGCCAGACGAGCGCAGAGCTTTGTACCGTGAAGAGCATTGCCCACCAATATGTGATATTGTCGGAAGCCGTTCACCATGAAATCCGCATCCCTCGTCACATTCGCTGCACTGTCGTGCGTTCTCTGTTTTTCCCAGGAGAGGCTCGGGCCGCCGCCAGTCGATGAAGTGGGCGTCTACTATCACAAGGCCGGGCAATGGGTTGAAATGATGCCGGAAGTGGTCAATTGGAAGACCGGTGGTGTCATGAAGAGCGTCGGCACAATCGGTGTAGTGAAGGGCGACGTGAACGGCAAAATCAACGGAGAGGTCAGTCGAACGCCCCTGAACCGTCCCGTCGAATTGCTCGTTTACTGCCCCGAGGGCACCGCCATTTCGGAGTACCAGCTCATCAAATTACGGAAGCATTCAAACTCAAGAGAATTCCGGACTGTCACCGGCGGCGTGTTTCACCGATCGGGTGGCGCCACGCGTGACACTCTCGAACTCCCGGCCGCTGAGCATATAGCCCAGAGAACGTGGTCGATGAAGATTCCAGATCTCCAGCCAGGAGAGTACGGTTTGCTCCCGCCCGGCTTCGAGTCGAGAAGCGCTGGCGCTCAGCTTGGAAAGATATATACGTTCACTGTTGTCGAGTAGCCCCGTCCATGAGCACGGAAGCATTGCTCGAATGCATTCTGGTAGCTCTCGTCGGCCTGGGCCTTCTGTTCGTATTCAGGAAACGTTAACCCATCTCCACTAATGCGCAGCGAACCCGACAGTAGCGAACTGGAATTTGCAAAGCGCTGGGCAATGAACCTCTATCACCGCGGCTGTTATCGTGAGGCCGTGAACGTCGCAGAGGAGTACGCGCAGAAGACCGGATCCGTTGTACAGCATAGTGCAATCCGGATCGGTGGGCCTGTTTACAGTACGTACGCTCGGCTGGATTGCTCGCGTGAAGCCGGCGCTACTGCATTCGGTGAATCCGGGCATGCTGGAGAAGATGCGCGAAGAACTTGCCGAGCAGTGTCTTTTGGGGGTTCAGCTAAGGCGTGATGCGGCAAATCCCCAGCCCTACTTTGTGAAACATAACCTGATGGCCGCCGCTTCCTTCCGATCGGTGATGCAGACGTGGCGGGAAACCGGAGTAGTGAAGACGGTTAAGATGGTGTGCTCATCGGACGGCCCATGCGACGCGTGCGCAGATGTCAAAGGCAAGACTTATCACCTCAGCAACGTGCCGGAGCTTCCGTATTCCCTTTGCAGCAACACGGTAATCGGATGCCGTTGCGCAGCAGTGACAGCTGCTATCGGTTAAGCTCACGGCTTCACAGTCTTCTTCTTTGCGGCTTTCTTCTTGGCCGCGGCTTTCTTGGAACGGACTTCGGCGCTCTTTGCGGCGCCCTTCTTAGCGAGAGCGGTCCGCTCCTCCGGCGTAAGGTCGTTCATGCGGGCCTTTCCACCACGCTTCCCGCCTTTGCGTCCCATCTCCCGCATTATTTGGCTAACTAGATCCTTGTTCATTTACACACTCAAAATAATAACACGAGCAAGACCGCTCTGGCTATTGACAAGCAAGAGCGCTCTGGCTAATAATGAACTGTCGATGAGATTCGACAAAAAGCATTATGTGCAACCAGAAAGCTAAAAGGAGAAAACAAACACATGAAGAAAAGCAGTGGAACAACTGAAAGGAACGAAAGCCGGAAGCGACTGCCCTTGAAAACCGCCGCTCCCAGCCAGCACAGATCAGATCTGAAGACCGGATCCAGCGACCAATCTAACAGAGACGCCGCTGCGCAAGAGATGGAGAGCGGGCTTCGACAATTCGCATCGAGCATCGAATTCGCGCAAATACTATGGCGGAAGTACCCTCAGCTCGTGGAAGCGGACGGACTGGAGGAGCCGCTGTTGTCGGCATTCCGCCGGGAACATCAGGAGGAGCCGTATTACCATCGCGACGTCATCGGCGAGGAGGAGCTTGTTGCGGCCGGTATTCTGCCGAAGCCGAAACGGATCCGCTTCAACCGCGCGGCGATCAATGAACGAATACGTCTCGCCATTGCAGACGGATTTGATCAGGTAGCGCGGATGTTCGCGGAGGAGGCATCGCCGGAGGAGCTCGGGCTGCTTATGGGTCTGATGGTTCGAAGCGATGACAGAGACACCGAGGACGTGCTCGGGGATCTCTTGGTGTGCGAGGAAGTGAAGTAGCCATGGCCAAATCGAAGACGGTAACCACAAACGTTCACGCCGCCAGCCATGTGGGACGTGATCGGAAAAACAAGCCCTCCGCACGGTCAAGCGGAATGGAGAACTTCAAAGCTATGTCTCTCCGCCAATTGCGCAGGATGGGACACGCCGCCGCGCAACGGGTAGTCGGGAATGCAGACGCAAAGCGGAATGCCCATCGCGACGTAATAGCCGCGGGCTTTGTCACTCCGGAAGATCCAAGAGAACTCGAATTCCTTACGATCTGTCAACGGATCTATTGGGAAAACAGGGGATGCGGCACGCCCTTTGAGGAGTTGGCGTGCGCTTTGGTGAAGTCAGCGTCTCATTATGCTCCGGCTTCGACTCCGTGATGCAGGACGTTCAGGCCTTTCAAGAAAACTGGTCCGATGCTCTTCGTGAGGCGCATTTGCTTTACCTCGACCATCCAGAGCTAGTTACTTCGGGGAAGGAAGGCAAATGCGCCGAGGAAGCCAATGCTTAGCAGCAGCGAACTTGTCCCGAATCTCCACTTCACAAATCGCGGTCCTCGTACAAAACGGGGACCGCGTCCGCGGCTACCTCGAATGTGCCCGAGCCCGCAACACCATTCGCGGCTATCGGTTCAGCTTTCAGCAATTCCAGAAATGGTGCACGTGCATCGGGCTGGATGCAATGCCGGCGAACCCGGAGACGATCGCAATGTATCTCAGCGCGCAAGCCGGCCGGCTGAAGGCATCGACACTCAATCACCACCTGGCCGCGATCAGCAAAGCCCACAAGAGCGCCGGGTACCAGTCGCCGGTGAAAGACAACCAGTTGATCGCCGAAACGATGAAGGGCATCAAACGCACTCATGGATGTGCTTTGCATCAGATGATGCCCATTCTCACGGAGGACCTGCGGCTGATCTTGCGGACGCTTCCACGAAACGTGCTCGGGGTCCGCGATCGCGCACTACTCCTGATCGGCTTCGCCGGCGCGTTCCGGCGTTCGGAGCTGGTCGGACTGGATGTTGCCGATTTGAGCTTCGGCGTGGAAGGCTTGCTGATCACACTACGGCGTTCTAAAACGGATCAGGACGGAGAGGGTAGGCAAGTGGCCATCCCGGGCGGCATGCACGAGGATACGTGCCCTGTGCGCGCGCTGCAGGCCTGGCTGCAGGCGGCTGGGATCGGCGAAGGACCGGTGTTTCGGCCGATCAACCGGCACGGCCGAATCTCAGCGAACCGGCTCAGCGGTCATGCGGTCGGATTGGTGGTGAAGCGGTGTGTAGGAAAGGCCGGAATTACAGGCGGGAGTTTTGGCGGGCATTCGTTAAGGGCGGGATTTGTGACCAGCGCCGCTCGAGCGGGTGCTCCGGAGCGGCAGATCATGCGGACCACCGGGCACAAGTCGCTGGAGATGCTCGGCCGCTACATTCGCCAGGCGAACGCATTCACGGATAACGCGGTGCTGGCGTTGGGGCTGTGAGGTGGTGATTCGTGAATATCGAAATAACGAGCTCCTCAAAATGGAACGGGCAAGTTGTCGAAAAGCGAAAGATTCCGCAGGAAACGCTGAAGAAGCTCATTGGTTTACGGAACTCCCGACGGGCGTTTGACCGCCAAATCAAGCAATTGGAAGGCGAGATTTTATCCCGCATCTTGCAAGGGGAAGAGCCAGATTACGGAACCCACGAAGCTGAGGTTCGAGAGACGATCGTTGGGGGGAAGCGGACACAGAAGCTGGAGGTCTGGTGACGAAGTATGCGGTGATCAGTGATCGCGAACTGGCAATCCAAGTCCTCTGTTAGCACAAATCTCTAATGTGCTTTTCGATTCGCGAGAACGCAGCTCGCGCTTTGGAGAAATCTGCTGGGGCGTAGTTTCGCATCCGATACCGCGCGTTGTAACTGTAATCGAAGAGCTCCTGGTAATCGTCCGAAAGAGCTTGTAATTGTGGATTACCGTCAATCTCTTCTCTCAAAACCTTATGGTTTCCGGTATAGAAGCCGAACGCCGCTAAGTACCCTTCAACGTAATGAAGGGCCGAATAGAAGAGGGCTGTTAATGCCCAGCCGATTTGCGTCGGATCGCTCTTTGGGAGCCTGTCAGCAAAGTCGCGGTTGCGCTCAGCTTTCCTTAGATGATCACCCCGCGATGGCCGCATTCGGAGCAGTTTCAGGAGACTCGTCTAAGACGTGGAAAACAAGAGACACATCACTGAACTGCCTGATCAACTCACGCTGCCGTTGATAAATTGGTTCACGGATAGAACGGTCAAAATCGCGGACCGAGATGTCGATGGTGTACTCGTCCCGTATGTTGTTCACCTCAACGGATGACACTGCGGGAAAATCGGCAAAGGCCTGCCTGAACAACTCGGCTTTATCGTTGTGAACAACTACTGGCATCGCTGATCCTGCCATACGTAATAGACGAGGAGTATAGCGGTAGGGTTGCTCGACGTCAACCGCCGCTGGTACGGGAGTACTTGCATACCTAAATTCCTCGCACACGTAACCATCGTTTTAGGAGTCCTGTTTTGTCTAATCGGTTGATTCTATTGAAACTATAGTTTCAGAGAACCTTTCCCATTACTTTCATCCAGGCGTGAGTTGCCACAATTGGGCTTATGTCAGATCAGAAGCGCCCTTTTACTATTTGAGATCTGACAGGCTGAAGTGAAATTGCTTCGAGAGTCGCGCCAGCATTTTGGGCCCGATCTCAACTGATTCATGAAAAGCCCATGTAGCTTCGCCCCATTCAGGATGCTGCATTTGCTTGTGCGAGGAACCCTTTTCTGTCTTTACTGTCCATCCGATTCTTTGGATGGCAGCGAATACGCGGCGGGCCTTAGTGCTGGGCCAATAACTCACGCCGAACCGAAAGATACTCGAGACATGCCGATTTTGCTTTGCTCAATTTGATCAGCGAGCACCCTGAACGCAAGAGCCTCCGCGTTGGCAATAGCCTCTTGCTCTGAGCCGCCGTATGCCATTACGCCTGGCAAATCAACGATCTCAGCAATCCAACGGCCGTCTTCCTGTTGCTCGGTCTCAAATGGTGTAGTTCTGTTTCGGCATCTGTAAGGTGGGTGAACCCGCCCCGTTTGGTTTTGGCCTAGTGAATTTGCCACTCAACAGACCAGAAACACATGCAAGTATCCCATCAAATGCCCTCAGCACACAATACTCCGTTGTGCTACGGCTGGTTGTGGGTTCTACCTTTTTACGCTGTAAACATACCGGTACTACGAACGTGACAAGCACAAGAGTTGAACCTAACTGGTAGTGCATTCAACAGAAGCTTGTGTATGTTTTTCAATTTGTGATTTGAATCCGGAAGAGAGTGGGAGAGGTGTGATGTTCTTCTGAATAAGGCTGCTACGCTGCTCGATCCTCAGGCCACGTTCGCCGAACCAGATCGCTGAGCGCCTGCTGTCGAGCCGTGATCCACGCTGCATAGAACTTTTCCGTAATAGTGACCGAGGCATGAGAGAGCAGCAGCGATACGCTTTTGATATCCACACCCTTGCTCAGTAAATCCACAGCGAACGTGTGACGGAAACGATGCGGGTGACCGTGAGGGATCCCGGCCGCTTCGAATACGGGCTTTAATTTTCGACGCCACAGATCCGTGACCGTCTCGAGTCTAGTGGATCCCGAAACGAAGAGGTAACCGCCTGGCTTCGGTTCGATTGCTTTCAATCGGTCGAGCAGATTCGGCTGAAGAGGGATGCTCACCCACGAACCAGTCTTCTGCGTATACAACTGCAGTTGATCACCCACAATGCGATCAGCTTTCAGCAGAGCCGCGTCGCTGATGCGCAGGCCTGTATGCCGCATCAGAAGAATCAGCGTCTCTAATTCGGAGCTCAGGCTGTAGCGCAAGGTGCGGTACCGCGCGGCCGCCAAGATTGCCTGCATTTCCGTTTCCGTGAACGGCAACTTTTGCGTGTCTCGAAAGTGCTTGGGCCCGCGGAGTGCGAGCGCCGGATTCTTTGGGATCCAATCGTTCTCCAGGCAAAACTTGAAAAACGCTTTCAGCCGGCAGATGTTATTCCCCGTTGCCCGAGGTCCGGTTGGCCAGGTTTCCCGGAATGTGCGTAGTAGCTCAGTCGTCAGTTCATCCAGGGCGTTCAGCGATCGTTCAGAGCAGAACGTCTGCAGGCGGCCGAGCAGCGTTCGATATTTTCCGAGGGTGGGACCTGCGAGCTCGCGGCCTTTCAAGCTGCCGGCATCTTCGAGGAACGCCGCAATCGCGTCGACAATACTTCGCCTGGCGCCCGTCCGATCCGCAGCGTCCCAGCAGCCGCGTTCTTCGGCCTCGACGATTCGGCGATTGGCGTCCGCGCGATCGCGCGTCTTCAGCGACTGGCGAATGTACTTTCCGCCGATGCATGCGGTGCCAACGGCGACGTCGTGAACCGAAATACCAGTACTTCCGACGGTCCACTCAGCACCATAAATGTAGGCGTTTCCGGAAGAGGGGCCGGTGATAACCATTGTGTGGTTTCCCCTCCAACCCGTCCAAATCTGCGTGCGATGGGCCGTGCATGTGCTCGTAGTCGCTCCGAAACTACCCTGCGAAACGCCGTCCACGCTCACGGTAAACGTCGCGCTGCCAGAGCAGTCGGCCCAATAGACAAAGACTGTGTCGCCCCACTGCTGAGACATGCTCGCTGTGTTTGAACCCGTCAAGACAACCGTAGAATTTCCCGCGTAGAGGCTACTTTGGGTGGGTCCGATGAGGGCGCTGGTCGTATAAGTGCCACTGACTGTCCAATTCGCCGTGTCCACTCCTCCAATGAGCGCTGTGATCGGAACGAGTCCGGTTCCGTGAGAGCCGCCTACATCTCTCATTCCCTGAAGGACGTCGGCCAAATGATAAGGCGGTAGAGAAGACCTATGTGTCGGGCCAGCAACCGCTCCTGCCGTGCCAAGCCACAGACGCTCAATACTGTCACCGATCCAGACAACATCTGTCGCGGCGTACTGCGCATTGTGGAGTGCGCTGAGCCATCCGAGCGCCCATGGATTCGCTGTGCTCTGGTACGTCTGCACCGGGAGGCCATTGATGGTTCCCGCACTGGGCAACCCGCTCGCCTGCACCGCCCAGGTCGTTCCATTGCTCGAACAATGCACAAGAAACGTACCAGCACCGGTGGAACAGTCACCGCTTGTGAGTCCGTCAAGCACCTCGATTACCTCACCGTTATGAGCTGAGGCTGCTGGGAGATGCGCCACCGTCGATTGACGAACCATGGGCTGAGCCTGCGAGAAGGCGGGGCTCGCGCCGAAACCTGAGAGAAAAAACAAAGAGAGAAAAACGAATACCTTCATGAGAATGCCCACTATTGGGAAATCGAAGCTCGGTAAGTGGCTGAGCCTACACGCTGTGTCAGAAACGGGTGAGACAAATTGCAAAGCTCGACGCTCACAACTCCGGGCGCCGTCACCTTTCCGTATGCCTCCAGGCCAGTTTCAAGTGGAGGATTAACGCCGATCGTGACGGGATCTCCCATCTCGGCCGCGGCCACACTGATCTTGCTTGGCTGGAGAATACACATCCCGTCATCGATCGGGGCGGTGGTCATCAACACGGCGTTCGAGGTCCGCGTCTTCCGGGGATCGCGGGACGCGAACAGACACACGCCCGCCAGTAGCCCGGCAAGGGCTAGTTTGTTCATTGAAAAATCTCCTAGTTTTGTTTGTGAGAGTGAGGTTCTACGAAGAGGGGCTTACGGGGTCGTGCTAGCTATCGGCAACTCGCGGAATCTGGTTTCAGAGAAAAGGGCTACACCAGGTTCAACTTACGGCCACCGGCTATGATGCTCTTCGTCAGATGGGCGGCATGTTTCGTGGCCATGGCTTTGAAGTTGGCGTCCGTCAGGCCTTGATTCTGGATGGTCTGGTGGACAGTGAGCGAGTTTCCACCGCCCTTACTGCCGCCACTAGCCGCCGCATTCTGAACGACATCGGAATACTGTTTCGGCAGTACCATTTCGCCGCCGTGCAGCATCGCCATCCCGGTGGCCGGAACAATACCGCCCTGCTCGAAGGCAGCGAGCGAACCATAAGTAGCAAAGTCAACGGCGTACGCCGCGGCCGCGATCGCCGCAGCCGCGGGGATGCCCGAGAATGTTATCCGCAAACGCCGCAGAGGCTGCAACCGCCGAGTTGCTCTGCACCATGGCGACGTTGATGGCGGCCTTTTCAGTCGCGACGGTCGCGTCCGTTGCTGCGGCTTGCGCCACTTGAGTAGCCTGAAGAGCCGCTTGCACCGCAGCATATGACGTGGCAAACAGTTTCTTCATGATCCACTTTTCAGCGTCTTTCGCCAGAGTCATGGCAATATAATCGGCCTCCTGCGCAACCAGATCGGCGAAGACATTTCGCATCGACTTCGAGAAGCTTTGCCCGTTGATGATCCAGGCATTCAGCGACCGGGTAAGCCCTTGGTTGAAAGTGTTGAAAAATCCATCCCACTGGGCTTCCTGGTCTTTGATCGACTTCAGGGAGTCCTGCAGCACCCTCTGGTTGTATTGATCCTGGATCTGAATCTCTTTGTTCTTGATCTCCTGCAGTTTTACCGGCTCGTCTGCATACAACTTTTCGAGCTGCTGCTGGGCCGCCATGTCGTCATCGAACTGCTTCTTATGAGTAGCGGCGAGCGCTGCATCGGCGCCGCTGGCATCGCTCCCGGCCGAGCCGAGCGTACGAATGCGTTGACCAGCGCTAGCCGCACTGGGAGCGCCGAATGGATTACCGAGGCCGAGCTGAGCCCCGCCTTCTGCGGCAATCTTCTGCGCATCGGCGACGGCCTTTGCATGTTCTTCAGCGCCTTTTTGAATTTCGGCTGCGACATCCCGCTGTTGTTTCGCCGAGTCCGCTGCTAGCTTCTCTTGGATCCTGGCCGCTTCGACGCCGAGATCCTCCATCCGTTTGGTGAAGTCGATTTGTTTTTTTAACGCTTCGTCGGCGGTGTGGGCATCCCGGTCCATCACTTCTTTAGTGTTAGCCGCCGATTCGCGGAGGACTTCGGCCAGTTTTGCTCTGTGAGCTTCCACCAGATCGGGATACTCTCCCTCAGCGTCAATACGCGCCTTCAGAAAATTCTTTTCCTGCGTAAGAAGTGCGAACCGCGCCACGCCTGTTTCTTCGGCATTGAGCAGTATCGCAGTGAATTGAGCCGCATCGGACTTGGCCAGAGCTTGCTCCTGCTGCCGCATGGCTGCCTCAACCTTGCGAGCCGCCTCTTCTGCTTTGTGCGCCTCTTCCTCGCGAGCCTTGTTGATTTTGTCCTTAGCGAGGGTGGTTTCGCCCGCGTATTCACTCTCCCTCTGCCCAAGGTGCTGAATGAGTCCGCTGTAGATGTCCGCAAGCGCTTTCTGCTGATTGACCCCGCGCTCACTGAACAGCGCCCCAGCGACACCAGCCTGTTGCAAAGCCGGAACAGCGGAAATCAATCCCGCAATGGCCTCGGAACTCCGCCCGGCAGCCATCTTGCTGTTGGCATCGGCAACCGCTTTCTGGAGTCTATCGGTGAGAGGAGCAATATCGTCAGGAGTGATGCTCGTGAAGGTTTGCTTGAGAGCTTCACGAGCTTCTTTCGGAAGCTCTTTTAGCTTTTTGTCGATTTCATCGGTCTTGAGAAACTCCCCCAGCTCAATAGGAGTACTCCGTAGAGTGGACGCTTCCAACTTCGCGGCCTCGACGAAATGCCCCATGTTCTTCAGATGTTCCGCGGCGAGATGTTGTGTTTTCTCCCAAGAAGAAATCGTTGCGTGCGCCAGGCGCTCTTCGACTTCAGCGACTGCCTCCTGAACCTCCTTCAGTTCAATGAAATTGTCATAGAGCTTCTTGACTTCGCCTGCGACGTGAAACAGAACCTCGCCGAGAGCAATCGCACCCACCACAGGGAAAGCGGCCCGCATGATCGGTCCAAGTCCGAGCGTGGTTGCGGCGAAGCGCTCGACCGCGCGGATTGGCATCGATCCCTCAAATACGCGAATGGCTGCGCTGGAAGCTGCCATCTCCGGAACGATATGGGCTGTTGCAGAGGTTATTTGGGACTCCAGTTGCTTGACGGCGCCGCCCAACTCCACGTGCTTCTGGATAACGCTATCGAGAGCAGCGCGCTCAACATTTGCTGCACCCTGTAGTGAAGATGCCAGAGATGCATGCCCTGCAGCTGCAGCTTCCGCAGCCTGCTTTTCTGCACTGGCAATGCGCCCAACAGATTGCTGGATTTCTGTAGATGCTTGCCGGAACTGCTCTTTCGCAACGGCAAGGTTCGCCTGAACGCTCCCGGCAAATTCTGCCATCCCGCTACGGGCGGCCGAGGCGTCAACTTCCGTTGTAACTCGAATTGTATTGTCGCTCACGACTTGTCCTTACGTGGAAATAAAAAAAGGGAACAGGAGCGAACTGAAACGCCCTGTTCCCAGTGACCGCCGGCACATTGAATGTGCGCGGAACGCTCAAGGAGATTGTTTAGAGGCCGGTGTGGTTCAGGTCGACGCCGGAATTGTTCGCGCCCTGCAGGAATGGATCCTCGGCCGCGGGACCATTCAATTCCTTCGTGAAGTGCTTCACGACCAATTGGTTCATTGTTTGAAGGGCTTTCTTCGTGGGATCGGCGCACTCGACGAGCGCCTTATCGAGGATCGATTGCCTCGCGTCGTGATGCTCAGTGAGCTTGGTCTTCGCTTCTTTTAGATGGTCTTCCGCTGTCTTAGCCATAATTCTTTGCTCCTGTGTGTTGCCGGGTTCGCCGGCGAATTTAGTGAATCTGCTTAAGAGCCTGGGTAGTCTTCCGCGAGTTTTCCCGCAAGAACCGTTCGCTGCGCTCGGTTGACATCGCATCCGGAGAGCTGCATCACGAGCAAGCACAGCTGGCCCGCAACTTCCACACTCAAATGCTTTCGCAGGCCCGCAACCGTATGCGGGTCCTCGTCGACCTCGGCAGCGTTGTTCAAGCTAAAAGCAATGATCTTGATTCCAAAGTCGGGATCCGCGGCGGCATCATTGTTCTCGCCGACCATCTGGAGCTCGATCGCCTGGGGAATCGTTAAGGGCGCCGATTCGGCAACCGGAGCCCGGCGACTTCCACTTCTTTCGTCTCGATCATTCCGCGTTTCCTGACATGCTCTGTCGACGACATCGATGGGAGACGGAGGTCTCAACCGCAGCCAGCTCTTCAAACGCACGCTCGGCAATCGCGCGCAGCTGCTCGATACGCGCCTGGATGCGCGGACGCCGGCTGAGCTTGCAGCCCGTCACGGCCGCGGATCGCGGACTGTAGCCCGGCTTCGATCGCCGCCTGTCGCTTTGTCCGCCCGAGAACAAATGCTTTCACAAAGCGTTCTTGACGTTCTTTCCTTCGACTCATAACTCTTCTCTCTACGCCGCCCGTTTCACAATGGTCCGAACCGGCCGGCCAGCCTCAACGCTGCGCCGCTTCTTTTCGAATTGATCAATCGCAATGACCTTTGGCGCGCTGGCGAGGCTCAAGCCTCACAATGCTTTTCGGGACCGCAGCGAAGACGTCTCTCACGTCCTGCTCACTACCGATCGCGTTCGGCAGTGGTCGATGTTCCCACACGACGTGGGCCTCACCGACGCGTTGCTTCCTCACGTAGGACTGGCCAGTCGGCGGCATCTTTGAGATAGGATTCGTGCCACCCATCGGAAGGCCGTTTTGGCTGCTGGGCCGGAAAGCGGCGGCGGCGAGAAATCCTCTACGCCGGTCCACCACTACCCGGTCTTGTTCCTCAAGGCACAAGATTGCCTTCACGCTGTGATCGCGCAGCCGGCGGCCAGCCGAATCGAAAGTCGGAATTTGCGGGCGCTGGGGTTTTGCCAATGGGGTTGAAAAAGGCCCGAGCGTGACCGCCCGGGAAGGGCCGAGACCAGATTTGGTCTGATACCCGAGGTTCACCTTCGTCGGGTCAAAGATCGTCAGAATAACACAGAAACGACACGGAACAGCAAATATGTTTAGCCGAAGAGCGTTCTGGCTGCGAGGAAGAAACTTTTTCAGTTGCTGTGATCGGCCGTCAAGCTAAGTATCTTCAATCCCATTAATCTTGGCTCAGGCCAGCCAGTCATCCATCTCGCCGGCGCGCCGCCCGCTTTTGCTACGGAAGGCTTCATTTTGCTATGCCAATTTCGGGACCACACTGCGTCGGACCGGTCACTTCATCCTGTTGAGAAACAGCGTCTTAGAGAGCGCGGCGCCATACTTTGTCGCGAACTTCGACTCCTTATCTGAAAAACGTTAGCAGTTGTTAGGAGGCACGCGCTCACCGGGACTGAATTTCGGCGAGCGCCGCCTTGAGTTGAGCGTCGCCTGCCTTGGCCAAAACGCAGTTAAAGAACCGTCCGAATTCCTCAGGGTCCGCGGCCAACAATGCCGTGATTGTCTTTTGCAGAACGATCGACACGTTCACCGTCGTCGAGACTCCGGTCTTCAGTTCACCGCTCAACTGGCCCAGAAGCGTGAGGCAACCGCGGATCTCGCGCATGGCGCCGGAGGCCGCTCGCCACTGCTTTTCAGTCTCTGCTTTCGTCGCGATTCCTTCCAGTCGGGAAATCAGCGCCTCCACGCGGCCGAGCAACGTGTCAGCGTTGGCGACCTCTTCCGCCTGCTTGGCCTTGGTGAGCTCCGCGGGCAAGTGCTTTCGGTGGCGATGAAGACTCGTCGACGTTGTGCCGAATCGTTTCGCTATGTTACGCAATGACTGACTTTCGATTAGCGAACTTCGGCGAGCGCCGCCTTGAGTTGAGCGTCGCCTGCCTTGGCCAAAACGCAGTTAAAGAACCGTCCGAATTCCTCAGGGTCCGCGGCCAACAATGTCGTGATTGTCTTTTGCAGAACGATCGACACGTTCACCGTCGTCGAGACTCGGTCTTCAGTTCACCGCTCAACTGGCCCAGGAGCGTGAGGCAACCGCGGATCTCGCGCATGGCGCCGGAGGCCGCTCGCCACTGCTTTTCAGTCTCCGCTTTCGTCGCGATTCCTTCCAGTCGGGAAATCAGCGCCTCCACGCGGCCGAGCAACGTGTCAGCGTTGGCGACCTCTTCCGCCTGCTTGGCCTTGGTGAGCTCCGCGGGCAAGTGCTTTCGGTGGCGATGAAGACTCGTCGAAGTTGTGCCGAATCGTTTCGCTATGTTACGCAATGACTGACTTTCGATTAGCGCGCCGTCGATCTCAGCCCGTTGCGGATGCCGGCAGATGGTGCAGGGCTGGCCCATTCAGGTCTATCCTTCCAGCTCCTTACGAAGTGGAACGAGAGCCAGATTCAGCGCGTGTAGCTCAGGTGGCCCCTGGGCGCACACGCGGAACAGCAACCGTGACAACCTCCATAGGCTGATCCTATAGCCAAGAGGTTGAGTAACAGCTCCGCCTATCGGTCACGCCACACGCACCGCCCGATGCCGGCGAGGAATCGATGAGCGAACTTCAGCCGGTACCGAGTCGACATAATGATCAAGCCACTCCTGTCTGGTCCGCCACTGCCGGCCGATTCGCTTGCTCCGAAGCTCGCCGGTTCGGAAGAGTCGTATAACGGTACGTACGGAGATCCTGAGTTGATAAGCAATTTCTTTAGGTGCGAGCACGCGAGAGCTTTTGTTCTTACATTACAACGAGATCTAGCCCAAATGTCTTGACACGATCTCGGGAAAAGAAGCCACCCAGCCGCTGTTACGCGAGTTGTCGAGCTTTACTTAGTCGAAATTAGCTTTAAATCCACCCTAAATTTTCGCCCTGCAGGAATGGGCGTCGGGCTACCCCCACCGCACCAGTCGCTGGGAGTTGAACTCTCCGTTTTCAAAACCGTCGCATGCTTTCCGTGCCCGCTGAGCACTTCGGCGTCGGCGAACAAGCCAGGCTTCATCTGCAAACGATACGAGCCATTGGCAAGAGTCTTTGTCAGGTACGTCTTCGAATAACAACCTCCGCTGCCGCACGGGTTGTCGATATCCCACTGTGGAGATGGTTGGTCGAGTACGACCGCTCCAGACGCCTTCTTTGTGAAAAAAGGAAGGAACAAAAACAATCCCCCTTCTCCGTATTGCGCGGTGCCTCGTACTGTCGCGCCGACTACTGGTTTGCCATCAGGCGTTCGCACGAAACCGACAACATAAGCACTGCTTGGGCTTCTCATATCGGTCCACTCACTTGTGGGTAGCGGCTGCGTGCATCGCTCGATTACCTGTTCAACAGTATCCGCGAAGGTGTTAAAGGCAGACGTTGCCAACAATACAATTGCCCAAGGTAACGTTTCTGAGGAACAGCATATGTCCTCCTCCTTCACCCGTGCCCTTTGCCGGGCGAGAAAAAAGTATACCGCAACCCCGGCTTGCTTAGCAGGAGTGACCGGCAAACAGCGATGAATTCGGCAGAATTCTAATAAGCGAAGTGAAGGCAGCAGAGCGCAGCCCACAGAAATACGTGCACGCCATCCGTGGGTTGGCAATCATTCGCCACCCGCAACCCCCCCTGCATTTTCAAAGAGCAGTTTCTCCAAACATGAGAAGTGCGTGACGGTGCGCTACTCGACGCCCACTTACTCGAACGAAAGTTGCCGCGGCTCCGCTTCCTTCTTCTCTTCCCCCGACGCCGTCCGACTCGGACACGAACCTTTCGCGCCCACTCGAGAACGAGAACGCAGTTCTGAAGCTTGCCGGGATCCGCGAGAACGGCTCGAGCGGCGGCCAGGCGTTGCCCGGGGTCGGTCGAAGATCGTTTACGCAGCTTCAAGGTGCGATCGGCCTACATCGTCGTACAGAACTGGCCGACGCTTCTCCACAACTTCTGGCCATTCTTGCTCCGGCTCGGCGTAGAGCGCGCGCTCACTACGCGCGAGCAACTCGTCTGCCTGAGCGAGTTTCAAAAGCGCGGGATGCCCTTGGGCTCCAAGTTCGCTCTCGAGATCCTGAATGGCCTCGGCGATCAGGCACCGCGGCGTGGATTTTCGTTCGGTATAGTCATACATGGTTGTTTCTCCTGTCTGGGTGAAATGATCTTCTAGCCCTGCCGCTGCTCGTAACGGCTGCAGGGCTTTCACTGTTTCAAACGTCGTCTTTCGAAGACTTTCGACATCATCAGTTCGCCACCACAGCGGCGAACCGGCACACTGATTTCGATGAATTACTGCAAGCCTTATTTGTTTCAATAGCTTGCCAGTATGCCGTAGGCGTATCGGCGCGGCGGCGAACTGGTAGTTTGCCAGTTTCCCCCACTCTACAGAGTGGGGAACGGCAGACCCGGCATCCGACCATAAACAAATCACTATTCCTCCTGCTGCTCGGTCAAGTAGTTGAAGAGAGTGTTATGAGGACCGGGTTCTTGGCGTAACCATCCGAGCTCCGAAGAATCTTGTAGAAACTTCCTCGCGCGATTTCGGCCTAGCCCCGCGCTGACAGCAAGTGCTTCAAATTCAGCCGTACGAATCCCCGGGTTACCGCGCAGGAGTTCTGTCAGTCTTGCCGTAACTGTCTTATCCACAGCAAAAGGTCGTTCATCAGCAGAAAACTCACCATCCTTATAGCGGACGATCAGATCGCCCTCTGCGGTGAAACACATTTTAAAAGCCTCAAGGCGAAGGCGCTCGAGTCTCTTCGCGTCGCCCATATTGGTGACTGTGAATCCGAGATCCAGGCCGGCCTTAAAATCCGACGAACCGCGATATTGACGACTAGACTCTCCTTTACCGATGTGATGAATAAGCCCCACGGCCGCGCCGGCATCTGCGAGGCGTCTCAACTGATGCATAAATCGCCTGACGATGAACGAATCATTCTCATCGCCATCAAGGAAAGCGATAAAGCTGTCGACTATGATCAATGGTTTGGGGTGTGTCTGTACAACCCATTTGAGAATCTCCGGCGAGTCTAGAGCGGGCGGTGGGGAATCACACCAGCCCCCCCAAATTCTCATGGCTTCGCCGTCTTGAAGGTGTAACCTCCCGAGGCGCTCATTTACTACAGCCCCAGGGTTTTCCCGATCCACGATAAGAACATTTCGACGACTGCACGACCGACCCATGAAAGGTTCTCCGAGAGCTACATGACCCGCCATCGCCGTAAGCAGAGTACTCTTGCCCGCCCCAGAATCGCCGGTAAACCCAGTCACTGATCCGCAGGCGATTAGCCCATCAACAACAAACTCAATGTTTTTTGGCGCATAACCAGCCACCGGTCCTATTTCGTCGGGCTTTAGAGAGTGCCGTCGACTACAGGTAGCAGCCATCACACGTGATGCATCCGCTTCGACTTCCTCCAGCGGATCATCAGAAAGGATTCGTTCCTGAACGGCCTCTAAGCCTACATACAAACGTCTTCTTTCCGCGCACTCAGCCACCGCCCTACAGAGGCTTTCAATGTTGCTGATCTGGGGCGAGCCCACGGTGAGGTCTGCCGCCACGGAAGGAAATCTTGTAAGTTCCCCACGCCGCTCCAGGTCTTTCCCAATCAGCAGCACGCTGAGAGTGTCGCCGTGGCTAACAACGTTCTGCATTGAAGCGAAAACGGTTCTGTATTTCTCGCTGGAGAAATCCGTCTCATTAAGCAACTCTGAAACTCTGGAGAACGTTTTATTCGGCTCAGGGCTGGCAAGGATTCCGCCGATAATGTGTTGTTCGAAAGTAGGTTCGCCGCTTAGCCCTTTGCGCTCGATGACATCGTCGGCGCTCTCCTTCGAATGACGATGCGCAATAGTTCGAGGTGTGGGCGCCGCACTCATTTGGGCTTCCGAGCACCTTTCACGTATTCCGCCGGCAGCGTCAGTTCAACCATGCGTTCCACGGGATTCCATGTCGCAGGGAAAGCGAGAGTCTTCTTAGCAGACCACCCGAGACGCTTCAAAAGTCCGCGAGCCGTGACTATCGGCTGACCCAGTGTTCCACGTGTGACTGTAAATGCGTTTTTCGTTCCCGGGGAGACAGCTTGGAAAGCAACCCTCTGATTTCCTTGATCCCACAAAATAAGCACAGCCTGAACGTCCGCTTCGCGGAGTATTCGACCCAACTCTATGTTCCCGATGAACTTCTGCTGGCCGGGGTGGATTCTGACCACTGGCGGATTTAAGCGCCTCAGTTTTTGTTCAAATAGTTCAAAGCCAACTCGACCTGACGGAGCGTTGTAGTTCTGCGACCCTAGCTTGTGCTCTTGAGGAACTTCCGCCTCAAACCGGCGCTCAGAGGCATTCCAAATAAGCGGAAGCAAAATCCGATCTGAGCTCCTCCAACCGATCCACTTAAAAAACGCCCTCGCTGTAAAGTGGATCGACTCACCCTTCGAAAGTGCAAACGCGTAGGCGTTAGCGTCCGTTTTCTCTGCTCGTGTAAACCCGATCTTGCGCTGCTTTGCATCCAAAGCAGCGACGCGGCCTGCATTCCTTCGGCGCCCGCATGAAGAGAGGCCTGCCTATTAAACCTGAAAATTCCTTGATCAGGTATGACAACCACCCCAGGCGTCGGAAGACGCTCCGTTAGGCGCTCGATGACCTCGTATGGCAAGTAGCCGCGGACCCTCTCGGTTCAGAGTAGACCAATTACAACCAACATACAAGGCGCTCTCATCAACGAAAACAAATAAACTATACTCTGGCACATTCTTCCGAATGATATTCACAAAGTTTTCCTCAAAGATTAAGTGGCGCTGAAAAAGTAGAGCATAGGTATTCCCTATAGACTCACCCAGGCCCTTGCGAATTCGCCTATGACAGATCAGCAGTGAGGGTTGAACGTCAACCCGTGATCCGACACAACTCTTCACAGATGCGAAGTTCCTGCTCGCTCTTCACACACTGCGTACCCGAAATTGAAAAGTGCGCGCTTCAACGCACTCAGGAGCGAAACTCTCTTATCAGGTAACCGAGTTCGGCGTCACTCCGTTGAGCATTCGCTCAAGAGCTGCGATCGGAACGAAGAAGCGGCGCCCGATCCGAATTACCGGGAGCTGGCCGGCCCGTGCAGCTCTATAGGCAGCACCTCTGCCGATACCAAGTTTCTTGCCTGCCTCAACAACCGAAACTGTAGCCCTTTTTTCTCTCGGCACTCTGAAACCTCTAAAGCCGATTTTCTAGGAAGTTGGGCGTCATGTCAAGAAAGAACTTGACATGACCGATTAGTAGGCTGAGAATCGATTTAGCGCGGTTGGTGTCAGGTGGTACAGTTATCTGCTGTGACGCCAGAGCAGCGCGTTGTGGCAGAGGCTATAAGGGCATTGCGGGCGCATCTCAAAGAGTCGCAGGAAGAGTTCAGCAAACACATCGGCGTCTCCGTTCGCACGGTGGCCCGGTATGAAGCAGAAAGGCCTCCTCAAGGAAACGTATTGGCCATGCTCGCGGAAACCGCAGAATTCAATGACCGTGCTGACCTGCGCAGGTTTTCTCTTACGCTTATGGTCGAGAGGTCGCGACTAAACCGACAAGTCTGGCGCGGTCGGTACGGCGTCTTCGAACAGCTTTTCACGATACACAGCAGAAGTTTGCCACCCGGCTGAACATATCCCCGATGACTGTGGCACGCTACGAGACTGGCAGCGCAGTACCAACCGATGCAATTCTCGAAAAGTTCGAGATTCTTGCTCAGGAGAGCAAGGTGCCTGAGCTTGCCCGAGAATTCAGCATCCACCGGAGCTCACAACAATTAACGCGCGCTCTTCAGCAAACCCAAGCCCTCCGAGCTTTTTTTGGAGATGCGTTATCCAAGCGTTGGCTGGCCCCAAACGGACAGCGTGTAATTAAGCTTGCGATGGCCGTGCTGCGTCTCCAAGAACACAAACTCCCATTGCTCGAGAATCTGCTCATTAGCGAGCTGGGCGAAATTGAGTCCCAACTCAAAATAGCTCTGACCCTCGACACAACCTCCGAAGAGGGTGAGGAGAATTTGAACTAGGAATGACCGCCGCCGATCTACTCTCCGCGATGATCAAAGCCGCCAGGGGCGATGACCATGTCTAGCAGCTCAACGGATTTTCTGAACATCGACGTGCTAGCCGACGCTGTCGCCAGCAGGATCAAACTCGAGAGCCCTCTGGCAAAGCGCGTGTTCGATCTCGATGAAGCTGCTGCCTACTGCGGTCTCACACGTGACAGCTTCAAGAAGAAAGTAATTCGCGATCGTCTCCGCAAGGTTCGTCTCGATAAGTGCTGGAGATTCGATAAGAGCGATTTGGACGCCTGGATCGATGAGCACAAAGATCAAATCCCGGGCGAGGCGACATGAGTAAGAAACGCAGCTCAAAACACGTCAAGGGGCAGGGAAGCCTGTTTTCAGATCCGCGTTCGCCCTACTGGCAATTGAGCTATTGGAACGGTTGGCGTCAAGTCCGCGAGTCTTCGCGCACGGAGAATCGCGAGGAAGCTCTTGTAACACTTCAACAGAAACTCACCGATGTTGCGACGAGAAAGGGTGAAGGCGCCGGCCCTGAACGCATCAAGATGAGCGCCCTTTTCAGGCTTCTGCTTGATGATTACCGGCGCCACGATCGGGCAGATCTCTATCAGGCCGAGCTACGAATTGAGAAACACCTCACTCCGGCTTTCGGCGACATACGCGCGGCGAAGTTTTCGTCGAAACACATTCGACAATACATCGAAGCGCGCCGGCCGAACGCCGCGAACGGCACCATCAATCGAGAGCTCGCTCTTGTTCGCCGCGCCTTCAATCTCGGCACCCTTGAGGATCCCCCGCTGGTGTACCGTGTACCGCGGATTCCGAAGCTCAAGGAAGACAACGTTCGAGAGGGATTTCTGGAAAGTCGAAAACTATCGGCTGATTCTCGATGCACTCGTCCGATCCCGTTAAACCTGTTTTTGTAGTTGCCTATCACTTGGGCATTCGCACAGGCGAGTTACTCGCCATCAGACGTGATTGGATTGCTCTCGAAGAAGGTCTGATCTACATCCATGGTCGAGTCACCAAAAACAAGAAGCCAAAACTCGTCCCCATCTATGGCGATATGGGGCCTTGGCTCGAGATGACGCTGGAACGAGGCAGGATCGCATCACCCACCTGCAAATACCTGTTCATCTGGGAAGATGGCCGACCGATCAGGGATTTTCGAACTGCCTGGGAAAACGCATGCACCGCCGCGGGGTTACCTGGACTCCTCTTTCACGATCTCCGGCGTACAGCGGTCCGAAATATGATTCGCGCACACGTGCCCGAGAAGACGGCCATGGCGATCTCCGGCCATAGAACAGCCTCAATGCTGTGGCGCTACAACATCCTTGATGCGCGAGATATCCAGGAGGCGGGCAGACAGACCGAGCGGTACTACCTCGAACAACAAAAGCGCGGGCAACCTACGGAAAAACCTACGGAGTCGTCAAATGCCAAGCCGAGCTAAGTTATTGGTGCGGATGGGGAGACTTGAACTCCCACGCCCTTGCGAGCGCTGGAACCTAAATCCAGTGCGTCTGCCAATTCCGCCACATCCGCGCGCGCAAAGAATTCAGTCCTAGCGTAGCATCGCGGTGGCTTGCGCCTTTGCGCCTGGTTTGCTCTCCAGAAAGCTGAGGAATTCCTGGGCATTGCGGGTGAGTTGCGGGAACGTGGCGATCACGTTTTCGTCCGCGTCCATCAACGCGTAGAACGGAATCGAGACCGTGCCGAACTTCTGGTCTTCGAGTTTCTGATTCTTGTCGGAATCGGCGTCAGTGCCGTCGGTATAAAGGTCGACGATGATCATGTCTTTCAGCGCCGCCTGGATTTCCGGGCGCGGGAACATGTTCGCTTTCATCCAGTGACAGTTGGTGCACGCATACCCGGTGAAGTTGACCAGCACCAGCTTGTTCTGCTGGCGAGCGGCGGAGAGCGCAGCATCCAGCTGGTTCTTGAAGTAGCTGCCGGGAGCGGTTTCTGCCTGCGCGGAAGAGTTGCCGAAGACCGCGCCGGACGATTCGGGAATGAACGCGTCAAGATCGCCCAAGCGTCCGCCGAAAAGGCCGGGAACGAGACTGATTGAGAAGATCAAGAACAGTGAAGCGATCAGAGCGCGCGCGACGCCCAGGCGCTCATCTTTTTTGATACCTTCCATGGGCAACAAGCCCAGTAGATAAATACCGGGTAGCGCGAACAGCACAATCCATGCGGCCAGGAAACGCTCACGCGTCAGCCAATGAGTTTGCAGAACCTGGTCGACGTTGCCGAGATACTTCAGCATGACCGCCAGCACGATAAAGCCGAGCACGATTTTGACGCGCACCATCCAGCCACCGCTACGCGGAAGTTTTTTGAGATAGCCGGGAAACAGCGCCAGCAGAAAAAATGGCGCGGCCAAGCCGGTGGCGAACGCCAGCATCCCCAGGACCGGCTGTGCGCCTTTGTTTTGCACCGAGGCGATTAACAGCGGGCCGACGATCGGTCCAATGCAAGCAAATGAAGTCAGCGAGAAGGTCAGGCCCATCAGCAACGTGCCCGCATAACCGCCGCCCTGCGAGGCTCGATCGAGCTTGGTGAGCAGCCCGGAAGGCAGGCGTAGTTCAAAGGCGCCGAGCAGGCTCAGCCCGAAAACGAAGAACACGATAGCGATGAAGCCGTTGATCCACGGGCTGGAGCCAAGTTGGACTACTCCGAAAGGACCGGCGATCGCGGTGACCAGAAATCCCAGGCCGGTGAATAAAACAATGATCCCGAGACAGAAGATGAGCGCTTGTGTCCAGCCGCCGCGCTTGGGATCGCTAGTGCCCGCAGTGCTCTGATTTAGAAAAAACGAGACCGTGATCGGAATCATCGGAAAGACGCACGGCGTGAAGAGCGCCGCCAGGCCGAAGCCGAAAGCGGTGAGCAGAAATGGAAGAAGAGGCTCGTCGCTGCCGGCGGGGAGGCGAGTTGCTGTCGGAAGCTGCGGTCTGAGGTGGCGCTTGCGGCGTGGCTTGCACCAGCGCGTAACCCGCAGGAAGAGTGAAGGTTTCGGCAGGCGCTCCCGTGACGAAATGGACATCCGTAGCGGCGGTCTTCTTCACCGGCGGAAGACACTTTACGTCGGTACAGGTTTGATAGCGCGTCGTCGCTTCGACCATCGATTTTCCACTGGCGGAAGCGCTCGCCGTCGTCTCGATGAGGAAGGTGGCTTCGCCCGTGTAAGTCTCGGTGTCAACTTGAAAGTTCGGATCTAATTTGCGGACGGCCTGAGGCCTATAAACCTGGTAGCTGGCGATGAACGGATTAGCGGTGAGGCCCAGCTTGGTAATGATGGGACCGCCGGAGGGCGTGGTCGGAGAATAGAGATGCCAGCCGGGTTGAATGATAGCTTTCAGCTCGAAATACGCTTTGCCGCCCGGGGCGATTTGGGATTGTCCGTTGGCGGGCGTGAGAGTCCACTGAACCGGGTCTTCTTTGGCCGCTAGCAGGCCAGTTAGGCTCAGCGCGAGAAAAAGCAGGCGCATGGATCAACCTGCTTGCGCAGATGCCCAGCCGTCGAGCTCCGTTGCAATACGCTCGTTGATTTTTCCTTCGGCGAACTCTTTGGCTACGCGGATGGCGTTGCGGATGGCCTTGGCGTTGGAGCGTCCGTGGCAAATGATGCAGATGCCGTTGAGGCCCAGCAGGGGTGCGCCGCCGTATTCGGAATAGTCTACGCGTTTCTTGAAATCGTTGAAAGCGCCTTGCGCCAGATAGGCGCCGACCTGGCGCGGGATGGTCGCCTTCAGAGACTGCTTTAGCATTTGGCGAACTACATCCACCAGCCCTTCACTGACTTTCAGGGCCACGTTGCCGACGAAGCCATCGCAGACGATCACGTCGACCTCGCCCGTATAGACGTCGCGGCCTTCTACGTTGCCAATGAAATTGAGGTGCTTGAGGCCTTTGAGGAGCGGATAGGCTTCATGCGTCAACGAATTGCCTTTGTGTTCCTCTTCTCCGATGGAAAGCAGACCGATGCGCGGCCGCGCGGTGCGGAAAATCACTCGAGAGTAGGCGTTGCCCATGACCCCGAACTGCGCCAGCATCTTGGGCGTGCAATCGACATTGGCGCCCACGTCGAGCATCACCGCGGGCGACCCATGCAGAGTGGGGAAGGCCGAGGCGAGAGCGGGACGGTCGACGCCCGGGAGCATGCCTTGCGTCATCTTGGCCGTGGCCATGACGGCGCCCGTATTGCCGCCCGAAACGACGCCTTGCGCAACGCCTTCGCGGACCAGACGCGAAGCTACGCGAATCGAGCTGTCCTTTTTCGAACGGACGGCTTTGCCCGCGCTATCGGACATAGTGATCTGTTCGCTGGCATGCCTGATCTCGATGGAAAGCGAATCCCAGCCCGAATGCCGGTCGAGTTCTTTGCGAATGACCTCTTCGTGGCCGACGAGAATCACCTTGACATCGAAAGCCTTGACGGCCTGGAGAGCGCCCTCGACTTCCGGTTTGGGGAAGTGATCGCCTCCCATGACGTCAAGCGCTATGGTGACCATGTATGTATGGAGTTTATTCTATAGTTTCGAACGCGGCCTACGCTTCGACGACTTCGATCACTTCGCGGCCTTTGTATTTGCCGCAATGCGGACAGGCGCGATGCGCGCGGATCTTTTCATGACAGTTGGGGCACTCCGCGAGCTGCGGTACTGCTAAGGCGTCATGCGCGCGTCGAGTCGAGGTGCGGCGCTTGGAGTGGCGGCGTTTAGGATTCGGCATAGCTTTACTAGTCTCTCAATTCTGCTCTAAAATTTCTTGCCCGGCCTGCTGCAAGCCGTTCAGTTGTGCGAACCGATTTCGGCCCGAAGGCTCTTGAGCTGGCTCCAGCGATCGTCGGCAGCTTCGATATGACAGCGGCAATCGCGCTGGTTGCGGTTCTGCCCACAGACCGGACAGATCCCCTTACAAGCCTCATTACAGATTAACTGCATGGGCAGCGCCAGCAGGACCACCTCGCGAAGAACGTCGTTGAGCGCCAGCCCGTTTCCTTCGTAATAACCGACTTCGATTCCGGCTTCATCGACCTCGTCCTCCCCGCCGGGAGATTCGCTGGCCGGCATGTAGACCAGATCGAACTTGTTTTCAACGGGAAACGTTACCGTTTCCAGGCAGCGGTCACAGGTGGCCTGAATGGCGACGTGCAAGCCGCCCACCACCCGAATCTCGCCCAGCGAATGGTTCAGCAGTTGCGCCGTTCCTTCGGCATGAAGGACCGAGGATTGGCTCAGCCTGCTGTCGTAATCGATCTCGCCCGCCGGGATGTCCACGTCAAAACGGACGGGGCGCTGCTGCAGCTGCTGGAGGCTAATAAACATCTGGTTACCTCCTCGTAGTCCGGTATGGTTCGACCGGCCACCGGTGAAGCAAAATTCGAGTATAACAAGAGCTTTCCAGGGCGGCGTTCGACCGGCGGCCTGCTCCGTGGAATGTCTGGAGGAGAAACCAAACACAAGCGAGCTCTTGAGGATTAACGCCCCTCCACCCAGGTCTGTATAATTCAAACGAAGCGACGTGTTCCGTCAAGTTTGCGCTTTTGTTGCCCTGTCCATAGTTCCCTGCCTACCGGCGTTCGCTGCCGATCAGCACGGCGCCGCGCCCATCCCCACCCAGATCGGAGCTGCCAAACGCGTTTTCGTGTCCAATATGGGCGGAGAATGCCAGAACTTCAACAGTCCCGGATTCAACTTCGGAGCCGGGCAGCCGCTCCGGCACGGACAGGTCAGCGCAGCAGTTCCCACCGCATACGATGGGCTCTACTCCGCGCTGAAAGACTGGGGCCGGTTCGAACTGGTGCTCAAACCCAGCGATGCTGATCTCGTCTTTCAAATTCATGTGGTCTGCCCCTCGATCAAAGAAGGTCACCCGGTTCTCGAACTGCAAATCCTCGACCCGAAAACGCGGATCGCGCTCTGGGGCTTTAGCGAAAACGCCGGCCCCGCCGAACTACAGAAGAACCGGGATACAAACTTTGAGCGTGCCCTGAGTCGGCTTACCCAGCAAGTAAGAGCTCTCTTCGCCCGAGCCGATTCGCCTGAAGTCACAGCTACTAAGCAGCTCTAGGAATGTGGGAACCCCTACGCAGAGCTTGACTCTCACCTGAAGGTGCTGCTGGATCGCGACGTATCCCATACGACTGACCGCGTACACGGCGCTTCGACATTCTCTCCTGGAGATTTTCCACATGCCTGCTGTAGTCTTGGCGCCTCCGACCAACGAGTTTCGGACCGGCAGCACGACTGGCCCTCAGAGAAAGGCTTGACTCTTATCTGAAGGTGCTGCTGGAGATACCAGGGACGTCGCCGGCGCTACGTATTCCTGAGGACTCTTGCGAACGATAACGCTTCGAACCGGGAATGGCAGACACAGGCTGACTACGGCCGACTCTGCGACAGGTGACTTTGTATTCATTGGGCTTGATCTTGCGGGCGTTACCAGCGGGCTAGACTTCGGCGCCCCGCTTTCCGGACCCGAGTATGTGGGATAACGATACAGACAGAGCTTCTGCAACCGACATCTACACATGGACGAGGGAAGCTTCGCCGATGCGGATTGAATCTTGATACGGGAGTTGATCCACCGGTCGAAGCGCGGGAACCAAGCTCATTCTGCCTTTTGGGAGCCGGCGCGGCTCTGGGCTTCTGGATGATCTCTGAAAAATTGGCATGATGAGGTGACTTTGTATTCATTGGGTTTGCTTTAAGGGCGTTACCAGCGGATACACCTCCGGCGCCCCGCTTTCCTTCACGGATACGTGGGATAACGACACGATCGCGAGCCTCGGCTTGACAACTGGCATCTACACATGGACGTGGGAAGCGGCGCCATGCCGAAACAACTGGCATCTACACATGGACCTGGGGAACCGGCGCCGATGCCGATTCGTACGTCCTTGATATTGGCGATGCGCCACCGGCCGTAGCGCCAGAGCCAAGTTCATTCTGCCTTTTGGGAGCCGGCGCGGCTCTGGGCTCCGAAGGGTCTGTGAAAAATTGGCCTCATGCGCTCGACCGCCTTCATAAGTCCTTGATACTGAAACTGAGCCGGAAGCGTGAGCGACCTAATTGGCCATTTTTTCTCAAGACCGAAGGGAGTGGTCATGCCTGGCCAACGGCACTCATGACCACACAATTTCCGGCCTTACTCGTCTCGCAAGACGATGGCCGGGTCCATTCGCGCCGCGCGCAAAGCGGGAATCAGCACAGCGCTCATGGCGGAAAAAGTCAAAACAGCGGCAGCGGCTGCGTAAACATTCAGGTTTAGCGCGGAAACGCCAAACAGCAGCCCGGCCAGCGCGCGATGCGTCGCCAACGACAGAAGCAGCCCCACCGCCAGGCCGGCAATCACGATCGCGATATTGCGAACTATTTCCATCCAGAGCACGTCGGCGCCGGTTGCGCCAAGCGCCATGCGGATGCCGAACTCGCGCGAATGCCGCGTGACCGAAAGCGAGGCCACTCCGAAGAGACCCAGCGCGGAAAGGAACAGAGCGGACGCCGAGAATCCCAGCAGCAAATCGGTTTCGAAGCGGCGCTCCAGGGTCGCCGATTGGATGATGTGTTCCATCGTTTGCGCGCTGCTGATTGCCTGGTCCGGGTCGAGACGCCGGATCGTTTTTTCCACCGCGGGAAGAAGGCTGAGCGGATCCGTTTTCGTGCGGATGGCGAAGCTGTTTGCGTACCCGGGAAAGGCCACTAATGACGAATAATATTGCATCATCGGTTCCGTTTCCAGCGGCCCGCTGTGTACATTACCCACCACTCCGATCACCCGGATCGGCGGATTGCCGTTATCCGTGAACTCGCGCCCGATCGGGTTTTCTCCGGGCCACAGTAGATCGGCCATTTTCTGATTAATGACGGCAACCTTTCCGGAATCGTCCTCGCGTAGCGCCCGGCCGGCGATCAGCGGGATGCGCATCGTTTCGAAGTATCCCGGAGCGATCAGACGCGCTTCAGCCCCCGAATCTCTGTTGAGCGGTTTGCCCACTGGCCCGATTCCATGGATTGCGTAATCGCCGGTAAGCGGAAGATAGTTTATGACACTGGCCGATTCCACCCCGGGAAGCGCGCGGATCCGATCGAGCAGCTCGCGATGCACGGCCAGCATTTTCGGCGGGTCCGCATACAGCTTCGGGCTATATGACACGCTGAACGTCAGCAGGCTGTTGGGATCGAATCCAGGCTTGACGTTCAGCACGTTTAAAAAGCTCGCCGCTAGCAAACCGGCGCTGACCAGCAGCACCATGGAAACTGCAATTTCCGCCGCAATCAGCGTGGCGCGAAGCCGTTGCGAGCGCCGATCGCCGGTTGCGGACCGGCTCTCGCTTCGAAACCAGCCGGCTGAATCGGGAAGCACGAGCAGCGGCACGGCGCCGAAAGCCAGCCCCGTCATGACAGCCAAGCCGAGCAAAAGGAGTATGGTGTGGGCGTCGAGCGAAAGTTCGTACAGCCGGGGCACACGCGCGGAGCCGGCCTTGCGCACCAGCTCAATGGCCCAGCCGCTGGCACCCAAGCTGAGCGCGGAGGCAAGCGCGATAAGAATGCCTTGTTCCATCAGCGCTTGGCGGAACAATTGCCAGCGGCTGCCGCCCAGCGCTTGCCGGATGGCATACTCGCGCAGACGGTTGGCATTGCGCGTGACTAGCAGATTGCCCAGATTGAACAGCACCAATAGCAGCAGCAGCGCGGCAGCCCCAAGCAGCATCCAGAGCGCATTCCGAACTCCCCAAGCCATGCTCTCGCTTAATGGCGTGACCTGGATAGCGATTAGTTTGGCTAGATGCTCCAGGGGTTCGCGATATTGCGGATTCCTTTCCACAATGTACTGGAGACTCTGAATCGCCGAAACCTTGAACTCCGCCGCCGCTCGAGCCGCCGGAATGCCCGCATGCAAGCGCCCCACCAGGTAATAGCTGTAGTTGTTCTGGTCAATCATCTTTTGCGTGATGACCAACGGCGTCCAGAATTCGGTTTGTTCCGGAGCGTAACGCATGACCGCCCCAATATCCGCCAGACGAGGGAAATCGAAGCGCCGCGGAGCCACGCCGATTACTGTCATGCTTGCGCCGCTGAACTGAATGTTTTTGCCGACAATAGCGGGATCGCTTCCAAACCGCCGCGCCCACAATTCATGGCTGAGAATGATGACCTGTTCGTGCCCCGGGGCCGCGTCTTCCTGGACGAAACTACGGCCCAGAAGCGGCGAGATTCCGAAAACACGAAAGAAATCCGGAGTGACTTTAGCGCCCAACAGGAGCTCAGCGCGATCCCCGCCCGTGAGAGTTAAATCCACCGTCCCGATCGCGGCGCCGTAATCGAGGAGACCGGACTTTTGCCAGCGCTGGAACTCGTCAATCGTGCACACCTGGGGACCGGTTCCCATGAACGGTACGGTTTCGGTGATGGTCACCAGCCGATCCGCATGCTTGAAGGGCAGCGGGCGCAGGATTACAGTATTCAGCGCGCTGAAGATGGTGTTGACCCCCGCTAGACCCAGAGCGAGGGTGAGAACAAAAAGAGCGCCGAATCCCCAGCTTGTCCGAAGGCTGCGAAGCGCGTAGCGAATGCTCGACGGAATGCTCATCCTTATCTAATCATGCACGTCTATATCCGCTCATGCCGCTCCCGTTGCCTCGTGCACGGCTCGCAATGGCACTCGCCGCGTTCCTTCGGCCGCGGCACATTTTCCACGCCCGTCATGCCGATATGCCCGTCTGTTCTCCGTCGTTCCAGCTTCACCGTCTTCACCCAGGTCGCAAACGTCATTCGCTGTATAGCTAACCCGCCGTAGCGCCGCTTCACCTCGTCCCTTGTCACCCAGTGATACTCACGCGGTACGCCGCCCGGAAAATTCAGCCGCCGGTACACCAGCTCCGGCGCGGGATCCATCTCGTTCCCTTTCTTGAGCAGCTTCTCGTTGCTCGGAAAAAGCTCGGTGGTGGTCTTACCGTCTCTCGTCTGGATCTCGACCCACTGCTCCATAGTCGGAATCTTGCCTTGATTTTTCTTCGCGCTCGAATTCATTTGTCTTCTCGTCTTCTTTCTCCAGCGGCGGAGCCAGATGACCGCTACCGCTCTGCTTCTCCCGTTCCGTCAGCTCCAGCCACTCCGCGAATGTCAGGACCTGGTCCCCGCCATCGCGTTTCGACGCCCCTCACCCATAGATATTCGGGCGGAACACCATCGAAAAAGTGTATCGACCGAAACACCCGCCCGATCGGCGGCTCGGTCTTGCTCTTCTCCAGCAAGTCTTCATTCGTCGGAAAAACTTCCGTCCGCGTCTTGCCCTCTTCCACGTAAATGTTCACGTGCTGAACCAGCGCGGGGGTGTCGTCCACCGGGTCGTTGTAATACTCCTCGATCAGCCGCGACGCCTCGCTCTGCTTCGGCTCCGGCTCGACGTTCTTCTTGTTCCGTCGGAGCCTTCTGCTCCCGTGTCTATCTGTAGGTCGAGCTGTTTGTTCCGATGCGCTTGCATTTCTTTATTCCGGCGTGTCTGTTCCACCGCATTCCGCGCCCGATGAAAACTACGCTCCGCCGTCGTCCGATACCGCGTAAATCGCTCCAGCCGTTTGTGATCGCTATCGCTCCACTCCCACACGTGCTCAGGCATGGTCTGCTCGGCCTCGTCATAGCGGCGCACCCCGCGCCGCAACTGCCACTCCGCATCGAACGCCTGCAGCACCAAAGACAGCATCGTCGAACTGTCCGGTTTGTAATCGTCCAGCCACGCCTGCCGCAGCTCATTCCACTCCTGCTCGCTCTCGCCCTGCATCAGCTTCTGCTTCGAAGTGCAGCCGTGTTTCAGTGCGTTCAGACTGGGATCGATTGGCATAACGTCTCGCCCGCCAGCCTATTCCCGCCGCAAGCGTCCCGAAGCCATCAAGCCGTCTAAGCTCCTGAATCCACAGGCTTAAAATAAATCCGTCCCGAATCGTTACCGCCTTTTGTTCGCCTATTAATATCCGTTTCGCAAAATGCGCTGTTTCTTCGCCTAAACCGACAACCGGCACTATTCCGCTACTCGCAAAATGAGCTACGCTGCGTTTACAATTGAGGGCGGATTACTTCATTTTCCGAATGGAAGATTTGGCCCCGAAGCTCGCTGCCGGATCCCGGAGATTCCGGACAAGTTATATTTCCGGATCGGCGAAGTTGCCAAATTGGCCGGCATAAAGCCCTACGTTTTGCGCTTTTGGGAGTCCGAATTCTCCGGCTTGGGTCCGAAGAAATCGGGTACCGGTCACCGCCTCTACCGGCGCAAGGATGTCGAACTGGTACTTGAGATCAAGCGCCTGCTCTACGAGAAGCGCTTTACCATTGAGGGTGCCCGCAAGGTTCTCGGTTCACGGCCGAAACGCGAGCCGGCAAGCCTGCTCAGCCGCACACGCAAGCCGAGCTCTTCTCCGGCACTTCTGCGTTTTATCAGGAACTGCGCCGCGAGCTAACCGAACTTCTCGAACTCTTAACAGAGCCGCGCGCGTGAGCTCTAGCAGCGGTCTTCTCAGCCTCATCCCCTCGCCTTCGCTACTCAAATTCAGTTGCTCGATCAACCGTTGTGCCGCATTCTGGCTCGCGGCTTTCTTCGAACTTCCACTCGCGCGGCTCGCCAGTTCCGTTCCAATCCGCGCTTCCACCGTGAAAACTTTGGCGTGTTCCGGCCCGCTGGTCTCCACCGTTAAATAGCGCGGAACCGGCAATCCCAAACGCTTGCGAGCGTTCCTGCAAAACGCTCTTGTGATTCAGCAGCCCGATCGATTCCACGTCATCCGGCCTGTCCAACACGCCCAGAATGTGGTCCTCAATGAAGCCGCGCGTCACCTCGATCCCGCCATCGATATACAGCGCCGCGATCACCGCCTCTAGCGCATTCGCTAGTAGAGTTTTGCGCTCGCGCCCGCCGTTCCGTTCTTCGCCTTTTCCCAGCAGCAAATACTCGCCCAAGCTCAATTCCAGCGCGCAGCTATGCAAATGCGTCGCGCTCACCAGATGCGCTTTCCACTGCGAGAGCTGCCCTTCTCGAGCCGCCGGGTGCCGCAGCACCAGCGATTCACTGGCAATAAAGCCCAGAATGGAATCGCCCAGAAACTCGAGCTGCTCGTTGTCGCCATTTTCCGGCAGCATCGAACCGCGCTCCGCCAGATACGAGCGATGCGTAAGCGCGCGAACCAGCAGCTCATGGTTCGCGGAACTGGTAACCAAGTTTTTCTTCCAGCGCTTCGGCTCGAAGCCCCATCTTCGGCTCCGGGCTATTTAGCCCCCTTCAATTTGGTCGCCGCATCCTTCTGCGTTTGCGCGAATTGCTTTACCGCGGCAGGCGCATCGCTCATCGCTTGCACTTTGTCCGCCGACGCGATGGCCTCATCGTACTGCTTGTTATCCAGGTAAGCCTTCGCCAGCCGCGCCATCGCCACTGAGTTGCCTGGATCCGTCTCCACCGCGGTCTTCAGATCCTGAATCGCATCCGGGTATTTCTTGCGTAGATCCGCCGCCAGCCCCAGCGCGTCATACGACTGCGACATCAGCAGCTTCTTCGTATCCGGCCATCTGGCTGCGTCCATCCCCACGGGAGGAGTGGAAGCATTCTTCAGCAGATCTAAAGCCTTATTCGCATAATCGTCCACTTTTTTCAGGCTCGTCTCCCGGTCCAGGTCGTTTTCGCGCGTGTGTTGCGCAATGCTTTCCGCCATCGTCACCCGCGCCGTGATGTTGTTCGGATCGGCTTGCACAGCCTGTTCCCCAAACGCGATCGTCTGCCCATAATCGCCCTTGTTCTGAGCCGCATCCACCGCCATGTTCAAAAGCATGTTCTTGTAGTCGGTATCGGCGAAGTTTTCTAGCACCGCGTTGATTGCTTGTATTTCCCCGTCGAAGTTGCCCGCTTGCGCCGCCGCCTGCACCTTCTGCAGTGCTTCTAATTCTTTTTGGGATTTCGGCTTCGGCCCTTGCGCAGCTTGCTGCCCGGCGAAAAGCTGCAGCGTTGCAAATAGCGCCAATGATGCAAAGAATCGAACTTTCATTGTTTTATATCTCCTGAATTGCTCTGCAATGCTTTCTCCGCCGCTGCTCGCGCCGTCCCTGAAGCCGCTTCGGTCGCCAGCGTGAGCTTGAATTGAGCCGTCGCCTTATCCGCATCCCCAGCTTTCAGCGCTAATTGGCCGAGATAATAATGGGCCCAGGCCGAAGTTGCCGAATTGGGGCTCGCACCCACCGTACGTTGAAAGAGATCGAGCGCCCCGTCCCAATGTTTCTCCTCAAGATCGATCAGCGCTAAGCCATAGTACGCGCGCGCTTGTTTCTCCTTATCGCCCGTCTGCTCCAAGGCTTTCTTGAACAGCTTACGCGCATTTTCCGTATCGTGCTGTTCGTACAAGCCTTGCGCGCTCTGTAGCGTCTCTTCCGCCGGTTCCAGTTGCATCTTTGCCGGTGGAGCCGCCACGCGCGCAGGCACGGATTGCGCGAACTGCACGTTTTTCAGCCGCTTCTCTTCTTTCCTGAGATCGAGCGCCGCGATCAGGTCCGGGTAGTAAAGCCGGAACGCATCCTGTTGCTTTTCATAGGCCGGAAGCAAATCCGCCAAACCCGCTGTCAGAATGAACCCCTCGCGCATCGCTTCGTTGATAAAGGCCTGCCGTTTATCGGCCCCTCCGTGCATCAGCCGGCTGTCGATCGCCTTAATCAGGCACTTCGTCACCAGCAGCGGGAAATCGTCTTTGTAAGCCAAATCCAGCGCAGGAGCCTCTTGCGCGTATTTCGCCAGCGGCTTCTTCTCCTTGATTACCTCGCTGTATTTGAACGTCAACGGATCCAGTAAATACGCCAGATAGGCATCCCGAATCTCATCTACCACCGGTATGCTGGTCGGCGTGATCACGATGAAGTAATCGTCGCGATAGCTGCGCACCTGCACCTGGTCCGGCGCTCCCAGCAGATCCAGATAGATCTGGAAACGCCTTCCCAGATAGCCGGAGGGATTCCGCAGATACCCGTTTGCTTCGAAAATCGTCCCGATCACCGGCTCCTGATACTCGGCCATCGCGGCCGTGTACGCCACCTGCGAGCGGTTCCATAGATCCGCCAGGTTCGCTTGTTGATAAAAACGCGCCAGCAGTTCGCTAAACCCGTTCAGCGCGCCTACGTCCGGCGGAAGAGCGCCTGCCGGAAGCTCAAAATTAGGCGCATCTCCGGCGATCAGCGCGAACGAGATGTATTGACCCAGGTCGGCGCTATCGCTGCCCTTTCTGTGTTCCTGATAAAACGCCTTCAGCTGCGGCAAACAGCCGATGTTTTCCTTCGCCAGCGCTTCCCGCAATTGGCTCCGGACTTTATACTTCTCATTCAGCGGCGAATCCATTCCCGCGTCATACCCCACAGCGTTAATAGCCGCCATCGTGGCAAACAGAGTGACACTGGTGCTGAACCCGTTCTCCGGCGCGCCGACCGAACCAGGACGGTGAAGTTACCGAGCCGCGACCGTTAGGGAGCAGCAGCAAAACGACGAGGAGAACAGAGCCGCGAATCAAAGACTACCCTGGAAAGAAGCGTTTATTCGCCTTCAAGTTTAGCCTAGAGTAGAATGCGAAGCGGCTATCCCACTCAAACGACAGCCAGATGACATTTGAATCAAAGTTCGCAAAAACTCATCAAACAATAGGAGATTTCAATGGCAGGCACTAACACACTGACCTTTACTGACGATTCTTTCGATAAAGATGTCCTCAATTCGGACGTTCCCGTTCTGGTGGACTTTTGGGCCGAGTGGTGTGGTCCCTGTCGGATGATGAGTCCCACCGTGGACCAGGTCGCCACCGACTACGCCGGTAAGGTGAAGGTCGGTAAGGTGGACGTCGATTCGAATCAGAACACCGCCTTCCGCTACGGCATTCGCGGCATTCCTACGCTGCTGTTGTTCAAAGGCGGCCAGGTCGTCGAACAAAAGGTGGGAGCGATCGGCAAGCCCGAGTTCCAGAAAATGCTCGACAAGCATCTGTCCGCTGAACAGTCGGCGAAAATTGAAACCCCTGTTCAAACCCAACCGGAATCAGCTACCAAGTAACTCTCAGTTCCCAGGAGGCGCTCAGCGGAGCGCCTCTTTCTTTTGTTACGCTGTGGCCTGAGGGCTAAATACAGATGTTCGGCTCAGCCGGTGCGCTCGCGCTGTGTTTTGGGCTGATCTTCGGACTCCCGCAGAATCCCACCCCGCCCGTCGTTCCCCCGCCGCAATCGCCCTCCGCCGCGGAAGCGCTCCACGCCGCCGTTCGGACCGGCAATCTCGATGAAGTCCAAAGCCTGATCGCCGCCGGCGCCGACGTCAATGCCCGTGACGCTATGGGAAGCACGCCGCTGCTCGACGCGGCCTGGTCCGGGAACACCGAAATCACCGCTTTCCTCTTGGCCCACGGAGCCGATGTGAATGCCACCCACCGCGAGGCCGGCTCCACTCCTCTTCAATACGCCGTGCTCACTGGCCGGCCCTCCGTGGTGAAACTGCTGCTGGCCGCGGGCGCTCGCCTCGACGTGCGCTATCGCGACAACCAGACCGTCCTGCATGTCGCCGCCGCCCGAGGCAATCCACAGATAGTCGACCTGCTCCTGAGCGCTCATGCAGATGTTCACGCGACGGACTCAAACGGCAATACACCGCTCGATGACGCGGTTCTGCACGGGCAAACCATGGTTCTTCCTCTACTGCTCGCCCATGGAGCAGATCCCAAGCGTGTGCATCCGCTCGATGGCCGCGGCCCTTTGCACGAAGCCTGTATCAAAGGTTTCGCAAGCATGGTGAAACCGCTGGTCGATGCCGGAGCCGATCCCACCGCAGCACGACCGCTTCGGCCTGACTCCCCTCGATTTGGCGCTCGACTACAAGAACGCCAATGTCGTGGCCGCGCTGCTGCATTTAGGCTTGCGGCTGAAAGAATCCGAGGCAGCGGCCCAGGAAGCCATGGAATCCGCTACCTTGCGGGGCCAGACCGAAATCGTCCGTACTCTTCATCGACAGCGGCTTTGACGTAAATCAGCTCACGGCGGCCGGTTCCACTTATTTGCACGACGCCGCTCTGAAGGGTCAGAAGAAAATTGTTCAATTGCTGCTGGACCGCGGCGCTCGCCTGGATGCGTTGAACCAGAACGGCGCCACCGCGCTGCATGATGCCGCGCTGGGCGGAAATGCCGAGGTTATCGCTTACCTTCTCGATCGCGGCGCCCGGATCGACGCCATCGACTGGGACAGCCGGTGCCACGCCGCTTATGCTGGCCGCGTCGCTTAGGACGAACCGATGCCATCGCTCTTCTGCTACAGCGAGGGGCCAATCCGGCCCTCCGAGATCGCGCCGGGCATACGGCCTTAGACCGCGCCAAGGAAAGCGCTGACGACGCCGCGATCAAGCTCCTCCAGACCGCCATCGCCCGTTCCAAACCGAATCAACCCGGCAAAACCGGCGGCTAACGGCTCGACCCCTCTGTAAACCACTCCACTATTTTCTTTTCTAAAGACTGATCCCTGGTCCTGCCGATAAGGGTAAGTGACTGGACCGACATGACATTGGCACGAGGTAAACGAGTAAGCCAGATCTTAATCGCGGAAGGCAACTTGCTATTCCGCCGCGGCCTACGAACCCTTTTGGCGGGTGAAAGCGACCTGGAAGTTCTCGGTGAGGCATCCGATTTGGCGGAAACCGTCGCCAAAGTGCGGCTGCTGTCGCCTGATGTATTGGTGATGGATCTTGACATAGTCGAGCCAGAAGGCCAACAAGCGGCCTTTTCCGTTCGCCAGGCGCGCCCGGAAACCGCGATTTTGTTCCTAACCCAGCAAGACGGACCCGAGCAATTGGAGTTCGCCATCAACGCCGGCGCTCGCGGCTACATGCTCAAGAACAGCTTGCCCGCTGAACTGATCGCCGGTATTCGTCAGATTGCCTTCAGCGACGACCAGAATCCTCGCGCGCTCTCCAAGATCGTCCCCGATCTCCGAGCTTTAGCGGCCTCCAACGACGGCTATCCCCGCGGCGCAGTCCTCACCGCCCGCGAACAGGAAGTGATGCGGCTCCTGGCCGAGGGAAGAACCGTTCGCGAAGTCGCTTCCGAACTCTCCCTCAGCGTCAAAACAGTCGAAGCGCACAAGCTGAATCTGATGCGCAAGCTGGATATCCACAACCGCGCCAGCCTGGTGGAATACGCCATGCAGCGAGGACTAGTCCCTCAGCTCGTCCCCGTGACCGTTTCTCAGAACTAAACGCGCTTCCGCCAACTTGCTACCCTTCCATTGGGAGAGTCGTTTCACCGCATGGCGAAATTCCTTTTGGGCGTCCTGGTCGGCGCAATCGTTACAGTTCTTGGAATCTTCATTGTCGTTTTAGCCGTTGGACGCATATTCGCAAGTAAGCAACCCACCATCGCGGCCAATTCCGTCCTCGTTTTAGCTCTCGACGGAAACCTGCCGGAAGCCGCGCCGGTCGATATCCCCATTCCCTTCCTTCAATCGCAAAGCGCTCCCACCGTGCGCGATGTCTGGACATCTTTGCGTGAAGCCGCCACCGACAACAAGATCAAGGCTCTCGTCATTCAGCCGCACGGCTTATTAGCCGGCTGGGGCAAATTGCAGGAGGTTCGGCAGGAGATCTTAAACTTCAAGAAATCGGGTAAGCCCGTTTACGCCTTTCTGCAAAGTCCCGGTTCCGGGGAATACTATCTCGCCACCGCCGCCGACAAGATCTTCGTCTCGCCCGACGACATGCTGGACGTCAAGGGCTTCCGCTTAGAGGAGTTGTACTTCAAGAACTCTCTCGACAAGCTCGGCGTCGGCGTGCAGGTCGATCACATCGGCCGCTACAAAGATGCGGGCGACATTTTTACCAGAACCAACATGTCTCCGGAAACGCGCGACGTACTGAACCAAGTCTTAGATCAGATCTACGGCGATTTCTGCGCCACCACCGGCCAGGGCCGCCATAAAAGCGCCGACGACATGAAGGCTTTGGTCGACATGGGACCTTTTATCGCCAGTCAGGCCAAAGCAACCGGCCTGGTGGACGAGCTCGGTTATGAGGATCAAGTCTATGCGGATCTCAAGAAGAAGACCGGCGTAGGCGAATTGAACAAAATCAGCATCAAGACTTATTTCCGCGCCGCGCCAGGCAAAGGCGACCGCATCGCCATGTTGGTCGGTGAGGGAGATATCGTGAGCGGAGATCCGGAGAACAACGGGTTCGGCAATGAGACTTCGATCTCTTCCGGCGGGTTCTCAAAAGTCATTCGGCAGGTTCGGAACGACCGCAGCATAAAGGGCGTGATCGTGCGCATCGATTCGCCCGGCGGCGACGCCGTCGCATCGGATGAAATCCTGCACGAATTGAAGCTTCTCAGCGCCGCCAAGCCGCTGGTGATCTCCATGTCCGACTTAGCCGCCTCAGGCGGATATTTCATCTCGATGACCGGAGATCCGATCGTCTCCTATCCGAATACCATCACCGGATCCATCGGAGTTCTTTACGTCCGGCCGAATTTTCACGGCCTGTTCGACAAATTGGGCATTCAGAACGATATGTTGACCCGCGGCAAGTTGGCCGACATGGATTCGCCTTTCAATCCGCTGTCGGATGCCGCGCGGCAGAAGCTGCACGATTCTATCGAGGCGACGTATCGATCCTTCGTCAGTAAAGTTGCCTCGGCCCGCAAGAAAACCTACGATCAGATCGATCCGCTGGCGCAAGGACGTGTCTGGATGGGAACACAAGCCCGCGACAATGGCCTCGTCGATGAGCTCGGCGGTCTCGATCGCGCCATCGCGCTGGTCAGGAAGAAGGCGAATCTCTCCGCTACGGGCGACACCAATCTCGTTATGTATCCGCCGCGCCGCAGTCTCTTCGAGGTCCTGGCAAACTCTTCCTCGGAAGCGACGGCCGATGCCGTTGCTGAAACCAAACTCCGCAAGACCATTCCGGGATTGCCTGGACCGGCTTTATTAAAAGGCGGACTCTTGCGCATTTTCCCCTATCGGCTTACGGTTCGATAACCGCAATTTTCTTTCAGAAGAGCGCCGGTGAGCTAATTCCGCTGTGGTCCAGCGCGCTGTGCATCCGTTCCAGTGCGCTCTTATGGATTTGGGAGATCCGGCTCTCGTTCACTCCTAAAATGCCGCCAATCTCTTTCATCGTTAGTTCACGCTCGTAATACAGCCTGACGACTTGCTGATATCGTTCGGGCAATGTCTTCATCGCCGACACCAGCTTCTCGCGTAGCTCAGATCGCGCGAACACCTGATCGGGACACTGAGTGGTTGCGCAAGGCGTCTCCTGAAGGGGTTGCTCGTCGCGCTCGGCGCGCATTTGGGTTGCGGCCATGCCCAGGCTGCGGAAATCCACCATCAGGGTCTGCCAGCGGCGCTTATCGAGGCCCATCGCTTGAGCGAGTTCAGCCTGCGTAGGATCGCGCTCCAGCTTGGCGGTCAGCTCGCGCGTCATAATCTCCATCTGCTTATAGCGTTTGCGCAAGTCTCGCGAGGCCCAGTCCAGTTGCCGCAAGCTATCGAGAATGGCGCCGCGGATACGGTGTTTGGCGTAGGTCGGGAACGCAACGCTCTTGTCGGTCCGGTATTTGGTCGCCGCATCGAAAAGACCCATGACTCCCGCGTGAATCAAGTCGTCAAGCTCCAGGTGAACCGGAAGCGATTTCTGAACGTGTGCCGCGATGGCCGTCACCAAAGAAAGATGTTCCAGGATCAGTTGATCCCGCCGCGCCGTCTCGTTCGATGTCTCTTTTATGAAGTGGGGGTTTACAGGAGCTTGTTTGCTAGCGGTAGCGTTCATGGCCTTAGGAAAGGCATTCACGGCACCACGAAAACCTAGCCGGCATTGCACCGGTCCTAAGGTGATGAGAGTCAGGCGGTTAGCGTTTTAGGAGAGAATGCTCAGTTCGCGCCGCAAGCGTGGGAAACGCGGCGGAATATCCAATGCGGAACAGATTCGCTTCTGCTCGAGTTTCAAAAGGGGCATGAGTGAACCGGTTTGGAACAGACGCCCGACCACGGGCTGTTCCCTTCTCACTCCGGAACGCTCTCGGATTTACCTTACTTCAGCTCGCCTGCTCTTTATCAGAGCGGAAGTGCTGCGCTTCCCAGCTTGGCCCTTTTTTGCCCGGAACGTCGCGGCTCAATCGCTTGGGGCTCACATGAGACGCAATAGGTTCTTCAAGCAGGGCCGTTCCATCGCCGAGTGGCGCGCGCAAGAGAAGTTGGCCGCGCAATTCGGCAGTGTCAATCAAATCAAGAATGGTTATTTCCAGATTGCGGATTAAGCAGTCGGCAACCTCCGGGCGTAGTTTCCGGACGCCCTTCAGCACATTGTGGATCTGAGGCTGCGAGATGCCTAAGATTCGGGCGAGGCCGCGCTCCGTGAAATCGCCATTCTGTATGCGTGTGTTTATTAAGCTAATAAGTCGCGCTTGAAGAGCCCCAAACGTGACCGTCTCTCGTGAATTTAATTTCAACGTGAAATACGGGTCCAGATTGCTAGGGTAATTACTACCGATTTTACCATCTTATTCTAAGAAATAACAAGGCATATAAACCACCTTAGAATGACCAAGTTGAGTCTAATAGCGCGAAATACTCTCATACTATTAGAAAGAAACTTCTCACCGTTTTGTTTACTAAATTCAAAGGTACTGTATCTTAATCTCATCACCGACGAGCCCGAATCGGGCAGTTGGAGGACAAAACAAAAAATGCAGTGGAATCGTTCCGAAACTCTTGCCCTAGCGCAACAATCATGCATATATTGCTATGGCCTGGGTCTTAGACCAGGTCGAGCAGGGGCGTCAACCCCGTGCAACTGTGTATTTAGGGCGATTTTTCGCGCGTGTTACGCGCGGTTCCGGCAGTGTGCTTCTAAAGATAAGTACATGAGCCGAGTGTCGCTGGAGGCAAACCCCGGGCGACTCCGCAAATGTGTATGGGGCTGGAAAAACGAGGAATACACCGCCGACTTCTGTCTTGTAAGCCGGCGCAATCTCGACGATCAGCAATACACACTATTCAAATACCATTTCTTGCTGGGCGCGGATTGGAAATTATGCTGCCGTAAATTGAATATGGATCGCGGCACGTTTTTTCACGAAGTCTACCGCATTGAGCAAAAGCTGGGCAGGACGTTTCGCGAACTCGAGCCTCACGGCCTCTTTCCTCTGGACGCGTACTTCAACGGCGCTGGAAAGCCGGAGCCGAAGATCTTGTCGCCGTTTCCGGTGGAAACGGAGGCTCCCGCTGAGCCAATGAAGGTGTTGAAGTTCCCGATCAAGCGGGCCGCCTGACAAATGAAAGGATGGAGTATTTAGGTTAGGGCCGGGCTTTCGAGCCCGGCCTTTTTGCGTTAAAGAATTCGGCGAGCAGAGATGAGGCTTCGGCTGCCAGCAATCCTTCTTCGATGCAGATGCGATGATTCAACAACTCTGAATCGGCCAGAGCAAACTTGCTCCGCGCCGCTCCAAAACGAATGTCGCGGGCGGCGAAAACCAGCCGTTCAATACGAGCGAGAACCATCGCGCCGGCGCACATCACGCAGGGCTCCAGCGTGACGTAAAGTGTCGCTCCCGGCAAGCGGTAATTCCGAAGCTGGCGAGCAGCTTGCCTGAGCGCCTCAATCTCAGCGTGCGCCGTGGGGTCGGCTGAGGAGATGGGCCGGTTCCAACCTTCACCGATCGGCTGGTCCTTATATACGACGACCGCGCCTACCGGAACCTCGCCAGCCGTTTCTGCTTGAGCGGCTAGATCGAGCGCCCGGCGCATAAACTCCCGATCCGATTGGCTCCACTGCCCAGGACTGATCTGGTTGAACTGGAGAATTCACCGGTTCGTATCCTGTGTTGGCCCGATTTATCGGCCGGGTTTACCGATAGCAGCGGGTAGTTGCCCGTGATTCTACGGTACCCTAACTGGGAAGGGGAGCGGGATGTTCCGATATTTTTCACTCGCGTTCAAGAACAGCTTGCGCAATCGCCGGCGCAGCATACTGACCATTTCCAGCATGGCTGTTTCGCTGTGTCTGCTTGGTGTTCTGATTGCCATCTACCATGCGCTGTTCTTCGGCCAGGCGACTCCCGGTCAAGCGCTTCGGCTGGTCACCAGGCATAAAGTTTCGCTGGCGCAGCCCATTCCAATCGCTTACGAAGATAAGATCCGTCAAGTAGCCGGGGTCAAAGAGGTTTCGGCCTGGAACTGGTTTGGCGGCACCTATAAGGACAATCGCGACCAAAAGAACTTCTTCGCCCGTTTTGGCGTAGAACCAAAGCCCTTTCTGGCAATTCGCACTCAAATGAGCATGCCGGAAGATCAACGGCGGGCGTTCCTCACAGAGCGGACTGCCTGCATCATTTCGCAGGATTTAGCGGAGAAGCTGAACATCAAGCTGGGAGACAGGGTCACTTTGATCGGCGATATCTATCCGGTCAATCTGGAACTGAAGGTGCGCGGCATCTTCGATGACCCGGACGCGACCCAGTCGCTGTTTTTCAATTGGATTATTTGCGCGATTCTCTGCCATTAGCGCGGCGCAACTACAACAGCACCGTGGCAATTCTGGCGGATAGTCCGGACGACGTTCCCCGCATCGCCAAGACGATCGATGACATGTTCGCGAATTCATCGCCGCAAACCAAGACAGAATCGGAGCAGCAATTCGCTCTGAGCTTTGTATCCTTCCTCGGCAATATCAAGCTGTTTCTACTGAGCATTTGTGCTGCCGTCACGTTTACAATTCTGCTGGTTTCCGGCAACACTATGGCCATGTCGGTGCGCGAACGGATCAACGAAGTCGGGGTACTGAAGACGCTGGGCTTCACGGACAACACAATTTTGGGAGTTCTCATTGGAGAAGCGATTACGATCGCGCTGATCGGTGGGACCTTGGGGCTGATTCTCGCCAGCATCTTAACAGTTGGCGTGGGAAAGGCGGGCGCGGCTTTCGTGGGCCAATTGCATAACTTGTCTCATGACGCCGGTCACCGCGTTTATCGCTTTGTCCATCGCGGTGCTGATCGGTTTCATCAGTTCTTTCCTGCCGGCCTGGAAGGCTGCCAGGACGACCATACTGGACTCGCTGCGCTACAGCGGATAGAGAGAAACTCATGGCGATTCCTATTTCCTATAACATCCGCAACCTGGTTGTTCGCAAGACGACAACGCTGATGACGGCAGCCGGCATTGCGATGACAGTTGCGGTTCTGCTAGCAGTGATGGGCCTGGTATCCGGGCTGAAATCCGCATTCGTTAAGTCGGGCAATCCACTGCATCTGCTGGTGCTCCGAAAAGGCGGCAATGCAGAGTTGACCAGCCTGATGACGCAGGGACAGTATCAAATCATCAAGAGCTTCCCGGGAATTGCGGTGGGGTCCGATGGCCAGCCGATGACATCCCTCGAGGTGGTCTCGGTTGTCAATCTGCCGAATACCGACAGCCCGAGCGGAATGAACGTTACGGTGCGGGGCCTTTCTCCACGCGGAATTGAAATGCGGAATCTGAAGATCGTGGCCGGCCGCTGGTTTCAGCCCGGTCAGCGCGAGGTTGTGGTGGGCAAAGCCATCAATAAGCGCTATCCGAATGCGCAGCTTGGAAAACAATTGAGATTCGGGAAAGGACTCTGGACGGTGGTGGGAGTAATGGACGGAGGCGGCAGCGAGGTCAACAGCGAGATTTTCGGCGATGGGAACCAAGTCGCTTCCGATTTCAATCGGCCGGACACCTATAGCGCGGTTCTGCTGCAGACTACCGATGAAGTGACCGCCGCCGCGCTTAGAAAATCGTTGGAGGCCGACCGCCGGCTCAATGTCACCGTGTGGACTGAAAAAGAATACTACGACACTCAAATGGTTTCCGCGGCGCCCATTCAGTTTCTTGGTTTCTTCGTCTGCATCATCATGGCAGTCGGCAGCTCCTTCGCCGCTATGAACACGATGTATGCGGCCGTGGCGCGGCGCGCGAAAGAGGTCGGAACATTGCGCATTCTCGGATTCACGCGAGGAAGCATACTGATCAGCTTCTTCCTGGAATCGTTGTTGTTGGCGCTGGTAGGCGGCGTGATTGCCTGCATCATCGTGCTGCCGCTGAATAACGTCACCACGGGATTAGGAAATTTCATCACTTTCAGTGAGACGAGCTTCAATTTCCGGATCGGGCCGGAGGTCATGGCGATCGGGTTGCTGTTCTCGCTGATATTGGGGGCCGTCGGTGGACTTCTGCCCGCCCGGCAGGCTGCAAAGAAGGAGATATTAACCGCCTTGCGCGAGGTGTAAGAGGCGCTAGCTACGGAAATGGAAACAGAACTTAAGAATCTTCGGATCGATCGGACTGCCAAGCGCTCGCGCGAGCCGAAGCCCATATTGAAACTTGTGGTTTTCGCAATTGTGATTGGCGTAGCGGCGGTTGGGGCGGTGCTCGCTTATGAGAAAGTGAACGCGGCCGTTCCGGTTCAGGTTGTCCAGGTGTCATCGCCCATGGCGGGATCGTCGGCGGGCGACCAAGTCATTCTCACTGCGACCGGATATATCATTGCGGCGCACAAGATCGAGGTGGCATCGAAGGTCAACGGCAGAGTGGCTTCGATCAGCGTCGATAAAGGCGACAAAGTGCGAGCCGGGCAGGTACTGGTGCGGCTGGAGGACGATGAATATCGAGCGCAGGTAGAGCAGCAACAAGGGCAGCTTGCCAATTTGCAAGCCAAGCTGCAGGAAGATTTAAACGGCTCGCGGCCTGAGGAAATAGAAAAGGCGCGAGCGGATGTGAATTCGGCTAAGGCGGACCTGGCGGATGCCAAAGTGTCGCTCGATCGCACGCGCGGGCTGGTGAACGAAGGCGTTCTCGCAAAGCAGGCGCTTGACGATGCGCAATCGAAATATGACGGCGATGCCGCGAAAGTGGCGAGCTTGCAACGCACCCTGGATCTGGCTGTTTTGGGACCCAGGAAGGAAGAGGTCGATCAAATTCGAGGCCAGATTGAGCAGGCCCGGGGCGCGTTGGCTTACGCTCAGAATCAACTCGACAACACCATCATCAGAGCGCCGGTGACCGGTACGATTCTCGACCGTAACGTCGAGAAGGGTGAGTTCATCACCACGGGATTCGTCGGCGACAAGGGAGCGAAGGGCTATATCGTCGAGATGGCGGATCTCACCGATATGCAGGTGGAACTGGATATCAACCAGAATGATTTCCCGAAGCTGGGTCCGCGACAGAAGGGCATTGTGACCACAGATGCCTATCCGGACCGGAAATACCAGGGTGAGATTGAGCAAGTGTCGCCCGAGGCGGATCGAGCCAAGGCCACGGTTCAGGTGAAGGTACAGGTGTTACAGCCGGATGACTACCTGCGGCCCGACATGAATGCGACCGTGTCTTTCTACAACGAGGCTAAAGCGGCGCCCACGGCCGCAGCAAAGCGCATCATCGTCGTTCCAGCCGGTGCAGTCCAGAACGGCAGCGTTTTTGTGGTGCTGAACGGGCGCGCGCGGAAGCGGGCCGGTAACGACAGACGGAAATTCGGAGAAGGGCGTGTTGATCGCGAGCGGATTGATTGGCGGCGAGGACTTGATTGTGAGTCCGCCGGCCGGTTTGAAGGACGACCAAAAAGTGGAAGTGAAGCAGTAACAGGGGGACGGAACGATGAGCGAGACGATTGTCAAAACGAGCAGGTTGAGCAAAGAATTTATTCGCGACGAATTCCACGTACTGGCGCTGGATGAAGTGGATATCGAGATTCAGCGCGGCGATTTCGTGGCGTTGATGGGGCCTTCGGGTTCGGGTAAATCCACGCTGCTGCACTTGATTGCCGCGATGGATAGGCCGACCGATGGCGACATCGAAGTTCTGGGCGCGAATCTGCGGCAACTCAACGACAAGCAGATTGCTCACTGGCGAAACGAACACATCGGATTCGTCTTTCAATCATTCAATTTGCTGCCGGTTCTGACGGCGCTCGAAAACGTGGAGCTGCCGCTGAAGCTGACGAAGCTGAACAAGAAGGAACGGAACGAGCATGCGGAGACGGCGCTGAAGCTGGTTGGGCTGGGCGACAGGGTGAAGCACTTGCCGAAGCAGTTGTCCGGCGGCCAGGAGCAACGCGTCGCGATCGCCCGCGCCATCGTGACGGACCCGGATCTGATTCTTGCCGACGAGCCTACCGGCAACTTGGACGCGGCCGCGGCCGAAGATGTGCTCACGATGCTGACGCGGTTGAATCGGGAGTTCGGAAAGACGATTGTCATGGTCACGCACGATCCGCACGCGGCGAAGTTTGCTAAAACTATTCGCCATCTGGAAAAAGGTCAACTCCTTCCATTGGGAACGCTGCCCGCCGATTGGGCTTCCGCCATGGCCACGCGGAACTAATTTCAGCGCAAGTGTCGTTCGTGTAAATAGGAGATCAGTTCACCCGGGTAATCGGTAATGATCCCGTCAACATCGGCTTCAATCAGGCGTTGCCAATCCTCCGGGCGATCTGGCGTCCACGGCAAGACCTCCAAACCGGCATTGTGAGCCGCCTTTACTTTTTCCGGCGTCACCAGAGTGAAGTCTGGCGAGATAATATCCGCGCCCGCCTCTTTAGCGATAAGAGGAAATTCCCGGGAATCCTTTTCGACTAAGGCCGACAACTTCATTTCCGGCGCTAAGCGCTTCATGGCAACTAACGTTCGGAAGTCGAACGATTGAAGTATCACTCGCTTTTCCAAATGGTATTCACGGACCTTATCCAGCACCATGCGGGCGAAATCGCTCGGCGCTGGCGTGTACTCCGGATGATCCGGGAAACTCTTGGTCTCGATGTTGTATAGAAAATTTCCCGTCCCTGCAAGCTGAAATACTTCATCGAGCGTAGGCATCCGTGTACCGGGAATGGTCAGCTGCTTTGGAAAGCGCGGGTTCTGTATTGCGCCACAATCCCACTGCCGAAGAGCAAGGAGAGTTAGCTCGTGAATTACCGCACTTGGCGCCGGGCCGGAGCATACGGGCGGATGCAGAACCGGATCATGCGATATGACAATGACGTTGTCGCGAGTCACTGACATGTCCATCTCCAGTGCATCCACACCTAGCTGAATGGCGTACTTGAATGCTGGGACGGTGTTCTCTGGTCTCAGGCCTCGAGCACCCCGGTGACCGTGAACGGCAATCTTCCGGTGCGAGGGAGACGCGTAGGACGAGCTCAAAGTGAGAACCAGGAGAACGAGACCGAGCTTAAGCGAAACTGTTGCCATTCCATGGATCAGTATAGGTGCTCAAGCGCGATGTTATTGTGTGGCAAGGCTGCGGAGAGCCGAATAGACGCAGAAGGTCTCCTCGAACGCGATAGTTGTGCCCGAGCCGCTTGGGCCGTTCCAGCGGTTCTTTAAAAACCTCGGACCGGGATTGATCACGGGCGCGGCCGACGACGATCCCTCCGGCATCTCCACTTACTCGGTGGCCGGCGCGGCTTTTGGCTATGCGGGTCTGTGGACGGCTCTCTTTTCGTTTCCGTTGATGGCGGCAGTTCAGTTGATGTGCGCGCGCCTGGGTATGGTGACGGGACGCGGACTCGCGGGCGTAATCCGCGCTCGCTATCCAGCCTGGGTGTTATGGATCGCGTGCGGCTTGCTGGTTGTCGCCAACGTTTTCAATATTGGCGCGGATCTGGGCGGCATGGCGGATGCGATGCAGATGGTCACTGGCGTTCATTCGTACTACTGGACGCCGTTCTTCGCGTTGCTGATCGTGGGGCTTCTGTTCCGGACTTCTTACCGGACGATTGCGCGAATTTTCAAATGGCTGACCCTGGTGCTGTTCGCGTACGTGATTACCGCGTTCCTGGCGCACCCGAACTGGGCGGCAGTGCTTCGGTCCACATTTATTCCGCATATCGAGTGGACCAAATCCTATTTAGCGGTGTTGGTCGGAATTTTGGGAACCACCATTTCGCCGTACCTGTTCTTCTGGCAGGCAGCACAGGAAGTGGAGGAGGAGCGGGAGCGCGGCAGAAAGACCCTGGCCCAACGGCGAGGCTCAACCGACGAAGAGTTGAAGGCGGCCACAGCTGACGTTGTGACCGGGATGTTGCTCTCCAACGTCGTGATGTACTTCATCATCTTGACCACCGCCGCTACGCTGCACGCCCACGGAATTACAAATATCGAGACGGCGCAACAGGCTTCCGAGGCGCTCCGCCCGCTGGCGGGTAAAGGCGCATATTGGTTATTTACGCTGGGGCTGATCGGGACAGGAATGCTGGCCGTGCCGGTACTGGCAGGCTCGTGCGCGTATGCAGTTGCTGAAGGAGCGAGATGGCGCGGGGCGTCGCTTGCCAGAAAGCCGCATCGAGCTCCGCAATTCTACGCCGTGATTGCAGTGGCGGTGCTGGTCGGCTTGGCTCTCGATTTCGCGGGGCTGGATGCGGTAAAGATGCTGTTCTGGTCGGCTGTGTTGAACGGTGTATTAGCGCCGCCGTTGGTGATTTTGGTAGTGCTGCTGACAAGCGATCGGAAAGTGATGGGCGAACGGGCAAACTCGCGAGGGGCACAAGTGCTGGGATGGATTTGCGCCGCGGTGATGAGCACGGCAGCAATTGCTTTATTTGTGGTGTAGATCGGGAACCGCAACCGCAGGCCATTTCAGCCTTCTCCGGGCCTTTTTGCCGGCTCTACTCTTATGAAGAGATTGGCGAACATTCAGCAGCCGAGCACATACGCAAAGATCAATGGCGCCACAATCGAGGCATCCGATTCGATCAGAAACTTCGGTGTGTGGATGCTCAGTTTCTCCCAAGTGATCTTCTCGTTGGGAATCGCGCCTGAATAGGAACCATAGCTGGTCGTCGAATCGCTAATCTGGCAGAAATATCCCCATAGCGGCGTATCGTCACGCTCGAGATCCTGCCGCAGCATCGGCACGACGCAGATGGGAAAATCACCCGCGATGCCGCCGCCGATCTGGAAAAAGCCGATCGAAGACTCTCGCGCTGTTCGTGTATACCAATCCGCCAGAGAAATCATGTACTCGATCCCCGTGCGCACCGTATGCACGTTCTTCACGTCGCCTGAGATGCAATGGCCTGCATACATATTGCCCAGCGTCGAATCCTCCCACCCGGGCACGAACATCGGGAGATTCCGTTCCATCGCGGCGTACAACCAACTGTCTTTCACATCGACCTGAAAACTTTTTTGCAGCTCCGGCGATTGCAGAATTCTAAAGAAAAACTCGTGCGGAAAACGCCGCTCGCCGCTCTGATCAGCGGCCATCCACTCCTTGAGAATCACGCCTTCGATCCGCCGCATGGCCTCTTCTTCCGGGATGCAGGTATCGGTGACGCGATTCATATGCTTGTCGAGCAGCGCCTGTTCGTCTTCCGGCCGCAAATCGCGCCAATGCGGCACGCGCTCGTAGAAGTCGTGCGCCACCAGGTTGAATACATCTTCTTCCAGATTCGCGCCCGTGCAGGAGATTCCGTGTATCTTATCCTGCCGGATCATTTCAGCAAGCGAAATGCCCAGCTCAGCCGTGCTCATCGCTCCGGCCATAGTAAGGAACATCTTGCCGCCCTTGCCCAGGTGATCGATGTAACCCTGGGCCGCATCGACGAGAGTGGCGGCGTTGAAGTGCCGGAAATGATGTTTGATGAAACTCGAAATCGGACCGTGACTCATTTCCCCCAGCTTAATCAAGCGCCATTTAATCCAGGGCCAGGGGCACGTATATCAAATGGCTATCTCGTTCCACCAGCAACACTGCCGCCGCGCCCGTTTTCATCCCATGAAGCATCTGCCGCAACTGGGCAACATTGTTGATCACTTGCCGATTAACTGCATAGATGACGTCGCCGGTCTGTAATGGAGGTCCGGAATAGGGAGCGTTGGCCTGGCGCGCGGCCACAACAACTCCGGCAGGCCTCCGCAACTCGGGAAGGAGTTGCAAGACGGCCTTCGAGATATCCAGCCCGACAATCCCCAACTCGGGCACCACATTCTTTACCGGATCGACCATGTCGGCGAGCGCATCGAGTTCTTCGCCCGATTGTTCCTCCGTCACTACCGGCAACTCGAGTTGCTTGGCTTCGCGCTGGATACGCAGCGTCACCTTCGTTCCCGGAGCCAAGCGGTACACGTTTGCGTTCAACTCGTGCACACTCGCTATGCGCTTATCGTTAAGAGCGACAACAATGTCATCCACCTGCACGCCCGCGTGAGCGGCAGCGCCCTCCGGGCGTACGTCTGAAATAATCACGCCGTGGTCGGTTTCGAGTTCCAGCCCTTCCGCCATATCGGGCGTAATCGTCTCGCCCACTAAGCCAAGCTGTGCGCGATGGACGTGCCCTTGCAGCTTTAATTGCCTATACACTTCGCGCGCAATGTTACTGGGAATCGCGAACCCGATTCCTTCACTCCCGCCGGATTGCGTCAGGATAAACGTGTTAATTCCCATGACGCGCCCCTCGGCGTCGACCAGCGGCCCTCCGCTGTTGCCTGGATTGATGGGCGCATCCGTTTGCACGTAAACCATGGGATCGTCCGGTTTGATCTGCCGCGCTATCGCACTCACCACGCCCAAGCTGACGGAATTGTCCAAGCCGAGTGGATTCCCGAGCGCCAGCACGATTTGCCCTTGCTTCAACTCGTCAGAATCGCCGAACACCAGATAAGGCAGATTCTTTTTGTCAATCTTGACGACCGCCAGGTCGGTGTCGCGATCCACGCCTACCAGCGTTCCCGTGATCGGCCGGTTGTAAGTTCTGTCGCCCTGCTCGCGCGCTTCCGCTTCGGCGCGAACATTCAGTTGCACCTTGACGCTGTGCGCGTTTTTCACCACATGCGCATTCGTCAGGATGTAACCGTCGGGGCTCATAACGATCCCTGAGCCGCTACTGTTTTCAGCGGTCAATAGCTCGCCGTTGTTCTCGGAACTCTCCCCGGTCACGTAGCTGCGTACAAAAATCTGGACCACGGCGCGTCCGGAACGCTGCGAGATCTCTTCAAAGGAGGTGCTCAATTCCTTCAGAACATCCATCTTCTGAGGATTGGGCGTAGCGGGAGCCTTGTTCTCGGCCGGTTTCGCCGCCTGCGTTTGCTCAGCCGGCTGCTGAGCAATCGTCAATACGGGCAGATAAACTGCCCACCACCAGGCACTTACAAACAGCGAGCGTAAATTTCATCAATGAACTCTTGAAAGGGTTGGATGCGCCAACTTAGCGCTGCAATTCGCAACAATTGTTAATCTCAGACAGTACCCTTCACATTTGCAAATTCGCATCCGCATTTCGCACCGCCCTAAACCTCTCGCGCCGGTAGAGTTTTCCGGGAACGGCGATCCGTCTCGCGGCGGTTCAACTCCTGATAACCCGCAACCACCCTCCAAGTCGCGCCTTGCATTAGGCGGATCATCCCGGGTAGCGCTAGGCATCCTGGGCAGCCGCCTCACCGGGCTCGCCCGCGAACGGTTTATCGTCCACTATTTCGGCATCGAGACCGTGGTGGCGGATGCGTTGCGAGCAGCCATTCGCATTCCAAACCTGCTCGGTAACCTCTTTGGCGAAGGCGTGTTGTCGGCCTCCTTCGTTACCGTCTACTCCAAGTTGCGGGCGATGGAACAGGACGAAGAAGCGGAGCATGTGGCCGCGGCGGTTTTTGGAATCCTCTCCATCGTCTGTTCCGTCCTGGTCCTGCTCGGGATTTTCTTCACGCCGGTTCTGATCGATCTCATCGTGGCCGGCTTTACAGGGTGAGACGCGCGCTTTAACCATTCACCTGGTGCGCATTCTCTTCGCCGCCACCGGACTCTCTGTGATGAGCGCCTGGTGCCTGGGCGTCCTGAACAGCCATCGCCGCTTTCTGCTCTCGTATCTTGCGCCCGTGGCGCTGAATATCACAGTCATCTCCGTTTTGATCATGTATGGCCGCAACTCCGTTCCGGATCGCCTGGTTTATGACGCCGCTTGGGCCTACGTAGGCGGCAGTGCTCTCGTGTTCCTGGTGCAGCTTCCGACGGTGCTGCAGATTCTTCCCGGCTTTCGTCCAGTGTTGGAATGGCACTCGCCGAACGTGCGCTCAGTTCTTCGAAATTTCGGACCGATTTTCCTCAGCCGCGGCGTGGTTCAGGTGAGCGCGTATATCGACCAGATGATTGCGAGCTGGCTGCCTACTGGAGCCGTGGCGGCTCTGGGCGCCGGACAAGTGATTTCCACACTTCCCATCAGCCTGTTCAGCATGTCCGTTTCCGCCGCGGAGTTGCCCATGCTCTCGAGCGCGGTCGGCAGCCAGGAAGAAGTAGCCGAGTTTCTGAGACGCCGCCTTGCACGCCGGGACTGCGGCGTATTGCGTTCTTTGTCATCCCATCGGCCGTAGCGTTCCTGGTGCTCGGAGACGTTCTTAGCGGCGTTTCTGTATGAAACCGGGCGCGCTCATCATAAGGATGCGTGTATGTCTGGTCTGTATTGGCCGGTTCTGCCGTGGGCCTGCTCGCGACTTCGCTGGGACGCCTCTATTCTTCCGCTTTCTACGCTCTGCTCGATACGCGCACGCCGCTGCGATTCGCCGTCGATCCGCGTGGTGCTAACTACGGCGCTCGGCTATCTGTCCGCGTTGCAACTGCCGCATTGGCTGGGCATCGATCCAAAGTGGGGCGTTGCCGGGCTCACGGCATCGGCTGGAATTTCCGGGTGGGTGGAATTCGCGCTATTGCGCCGCGCTCTCGGGCAACGTATCGGCCAGACACCGCTTCCGGCTGATTTCACGCTGAAGCTTTGGTCGATCGCGTTCGTTGGCGCAGGTCTTAGTTTTCTGGTGAAGCAAGCGATGGGCGCCGGACATCCGATCCGCCTAGGGATGATCGTGCTTCCGTTGTACGGCCTGATCTATTTTGCAGGGACCATGCTGGCGGGAATCGACGAGTCCAACGCAACCATCAATTCTGTCCTGCGGCGCTTCCGAAGGGCGGCGTAGATCAAGCCCTCAGCTTCAGTGCATCGGAACGAAACGCACCGCGTATCCGCCGCCTGGCGCGAGTTTCGCCTTCAGATGCGAGTTCCGATCGACGGTCTGCTTTTGGATTCTGACAGATTTCGGGTATTGGCCTGCATCGTCGGCGTCGGCGTAAATTTCCGCTGAATACTTGCCGTTGCCGAGAAAGTCGAGCGCGATATCCAGTTCGCGCGGGGTCCAATTCGTCATGCTTCCCAGAAACCATTCGTCGCCCTTTCGCCGCGCGACAGTAATGTACTCGGCTGGGTAGCCATTCACAACCTTGGTTTCATCCCAGGTCGCGGCGGCATGCTGAATGAAATCGAAGGAGGGCTGATCTTCATACGCTTTCGGAGTGTCCGAGACCATCTGGAAAGCGGCCTGATAGACCACGTACATCGCGAGTTGCTGCGCGCGCGTGCCCATCACCATGGGGTGCAGAGAGCGAGAAACGAAATCGTCCTTCGTAACGTTCTCAAAACCGCCCGGCGTGTAATCCATGGGGCCCGCGAGCATGCGGGTAAACGGCAGAGTTAGCCGATGGTCGGGATTGTCCCGCGATCCCGCTTTCGATTGCTCCATCCCCAGCACCGCTTCGTATCCCAGCACATTTGGATACGTGCGCTCCAGTCCGGTAGGCTTGGTGGCTCCGTGGAAATCCAACATCAGGTGATGGCGCGCCGCGTTCTCGGCCGCTCGATAGTAGAAGTCAATTCCGCGCTGGTCATCGCGCTCAACGAAATCGATTTTGAGGCCGGCTACGCCCCACTTTTCGTAAAGCGGAAAGGCCTCCTCCATTTGCGCGTCGGCAGCCGTGTAAGTCAACCAGATCCAAATCTTCACGCCTTTGGAAGCGGCGTATTGGACCAACTCGGGAATGTCGACCGTGCCATTCATCTGGGTAATGTTGTTGCGCGCCGACCATCCGGCATCGACCAGCATGTATGGAAAGCCCGATTTAGCCGCGAAGTCCACGTAATATTTCATCGTCGCGGTGGTGAACGCATGTTTGCCGCTGGCATCCAGGCTGCCGCTCCACCAATCCCACGCCGTGAGTCCTGCATGAATCCAGGAAGTATCTTTGATGGCGGATTCCGGATTCAGGCTGGTGATCACATTCGATTCGATCAGCTTGCCGGGTTGGTCGCCGACCAGCAACACTCTCCAGGCGGAGTGATGAGGAAGAGTTCCTGAGACCACGACCTCCGGATCGTCACCGGGCGCAAGCCGCGATTCAAAACGGTGGCCGCCCCACTCGGGCGAAGGATTCACCAGGTACATGGAGCTGTAATCGCGCAGGTCTGCTTCCGTGATGGCCATCCAGGCGACGCCGGGCACCTCCATCAGCAGCGGACAACCGATCAAGGTGGTACTCGAAAGGCCATTTTTGTTGGCGAACGCGCTGGCATTCAGCTTGATGTACTCGCTCTCATACATGGTTCGGTAATTTGGCAGAACCAGCGCGTAAGTGGTTGCATCTTTGCTGATGCGAAACTCCGTGAGCTCCTTCTGCAAACGAAATTCGCGAATGGGCGTCTGGTCGGGAACGATGTAGCGGAAGGCGACAGCATCGTCGTAAGCGCGCGCTTCGATCTCGAGTTTCCGCCCTGCTCCTCCGCTGTCTTGAAGAGCTATACGCAAAGCGTTGTAGTGGTTGCGGACCACGCTCGCTTTGCCCGCGACCAGCCGGTACGTTTCGTCAGCTTGCGAAGGCGTCGCGCTGACGATCTGCACGTCCGTACCGAGGGGCCGCTGTCCTTGCAGATCCAACTGGAGCCCGGATCGATCGATCAACGCCTTGCCGCGAAACGTAACCGCGTAGACCAGTTGACCGCTGGCAGACGGCTGATTGTTTTGGATTGTCTCAAAGCGCATCGCCAAAGCGCCATCGGGCGATTTGAGGTCCGCGCTTGTGGACTGAGCGACGAGCGGTTGTAGCGGTCGCCGCTGCAAACAGGAAGGACAGAAGGAATCGGGACCGAGTGAGCATGTCTGAATTTTATTTGGTGGCCCGCGGCCTTATACTCATTCGTTAGTATGCACCTGGACTTATTCTGGGCTCTCCGCCGGCTGCGCAAGGATCCATTTTTCACGGCGGCGATAGTCTTCATTCTCGCCTTGGGAATCGGGGCGAATACAGCCGTCTTCAGCATTGTGGATGCCGTCCTCTTGCGGCCATCTCCGTACCCTTCTGCCGAACGTCTGATGCGCATCGAAGAGAGCAGCGCCAGCCGCGCACTGCTTGGGGTCCCGGTCAAGGACTACCAGCGATGGGCCAATCGAAATGACGTTTTTGAAAAGATAGCCCCGTACATCAGGGACACAGTCACACTCACCGGCAATGGTGAGCCTGAACAGGTCATCGCGGTGCGCTCCTTGGGACTATTTCCGGTGCTCGGTGTTGCCGCGCGACTGGGCCGGACACTTATTGCCTCCGACGACGAAAAAGGGTCCCGCAACGTCGCGGTGCTGAGCGACCGGCTGTGGCGCCGGCGCTACCACGCGGATCCCGGCGTTATAGGCCGTGCAATCACCATCTCCGATGAGGCTTACACGATTGTAGGCGTCATGCCGCCGGATTTTGAGTTCCGTTATCCCGAGGCTGAGCTGTGGACGCCTCTGCGCCTGACCCCAACCTCACCCTGGCTCCAGATAGTGGCCCGCCTGCACGCGGGAGTCTCGGTTCCGCAGGCCCGCAGCGCCCTGAAAATCGTGGCCCATCGGATGCAACAGGAAGAGCCGAAAAATCGAGCGGGCTTCCAGATTGTGGTGACGCCGTGGAACGATATCCCAGACCAAAAATACAAGCTGACTCTGATCTTCGTGTTGGCCGCCGTCGGTTTGGTGATGTTGATCGCTTGCGCCGATGTGGGCGGTCTGCTGCTGAGCCGCGCGGTGCAGCGGCAGAAGGAAATCGCAATTCGCGCCTCGCTCGGCGCCGGGTTATGGCGTATTGTGCGCCAATTGCTATCCGAGAGCCTCGTGCTAACCGTTCTCGGGAGTTTCGCTGGGATCGTGGTAGCACGATCGCTATTGCAGCTTCTGACGAAGCAGTTGGCCGCGCTCCCGATTGTGCTCCCGCACTTGCAGCAAATAGGCCTCAACCGAAGAGTTCTGGTATTCAACACCGCTCTGTGCCTGCTGCTGGCTGGTCTGTGCAGCTTGGCGCCGATTCTGTTGGCGCTCCGAACCGATCTCCAGGCAGTATTCCGCGGCGGCCAGGCAGCTGAAGGGCCGCGAGGTTCTTCGCGTCTCTTCTCCACCCTCATCGCAGTCGAAGCGGGCTTAGCGTTCCTGCTACTGGTGGGTTCCGGCCTCATGATCCGCAGCCTCGTGCGTTTGCAGCAGGACGACCACGGCTTTCATCCGGAACATGTGCTCACTGTGCGCGTGCCGGTTGGCACGCTTACGCAGCCGCGTCCGACCGGTAAGTACGACACCCGGCCGCGGCAGATGGCGTACTATCGCGAGATTCTTGAGCGTGTGAAAATGCTTCCCGGAATAAAGGCCGCGGCCATCGTGAACAACCTGCCGCTTTCCGGTATCAGTAGTTCTCTCGACATGAACCTTCCCGGTCCCGATGGCCAGCCTCAACCTACCTCTGCGCGCACTATTAGCCCCGAGTACTTTGCCGCCATGGGAATCCCGCTTATCGCCGGCCGCGCTTTTACCGATAGCGATCGGACCGGCGCTCCCGGTGTGGCGATCATAAACCAGCGCCTGGCGCGCCAACTCTTCCCGAACAGAAACCCGCTGGGCGAAAAGCTCTTGGCGGGATCGAATGCGCCTGGTCCGACCATCGTCGGCGTGGTGAAGGACTCTTCGCAGATGAGCTACGAATTGCCGCCCACGGCCGAGGTGTACATTCCCTATCAGCAGTACATCTTTGCGACCTTCATGTCTACCATCGTGGTGCGAACGGAGGGCGAACCGGCTGCCTTGGCCGCAGCCCTCAAAAAGCAGGTTTGGGCAGTGGACCCGAACCAGCCCGTCGTCAAAGTAGAAACGATGCAAGAGGTGATCGCGAATTCCATCTGGCGTCCGCGATTCTCGGCGTGGATCTTCTCCGTGCTGAGCGGACTCTCCGTGCTTCTGACCGCGCTCGGAGTCTATGGAGTCGTCGCCTATACATCCACTTTGAGGTCGCACGAAGTAGGGATACGGATGGCGCTAGGCGCGACTGCCAATGACGTCGTCGCCGTAATTCTGCGCGGAGCGATGATCCCATTGGTGTTTGGTCTCGGCCTGAGCGTGGTGGCAGCCCTGCTGCTGTCGCGCCTCCTCACGAACCTGCTCTATGGAGTCAGCGGCAGCGATCCGTTGACGTATTTGGGCGCGGGTGCCCTGTTGCTGGTGATTGGAGCAGCCGCTAGCGCGCGCCCCGCATGGCGGGCGGCGACTCGGGATCCACTCCAGACACTGCGCGCCGAATAGGGTTATCTACGCACTCTGAACGCCCCGCTCGCACGGACCGCGCCAAATTGGGCCGAAACACTTACCACACCAGGCGCGCGCCCAACTGCACTCGTCGCGGTGTATTGGCTTGACTGCCAATTACCCCAAAAGCCGAATTCGTCGGCGCTAATTGAGGCGCGCCGAAAGTCACGCGATTCGTGGTGTTATAGGTCTCAAACCGGATCTGAAAAACAGTCCGCTCGGTGAAATTAAAATCTTTCAGCAGGGAAATATCTACATCCTTGGTCGGATCTCGCCGCAGATTATTAAACATCAGATTGAAGGTCCGAATGTTATCCGCCGGCTGGGCGCTGGAGGCGGTAACGAAATCGCTCGTATTGAAAGCCGTGCCGTTTGGTTGGTGGGCATCGTAAGTTCAGCGCGCCGCCAGTGTATAGGATGTTTGTCGTCCAGGCCAGCGGCGGTCCGGATTGGAAAGTCAACACGCCGTTCAGCACCCAACCGCCCAGCAAGGCATTGCTCCAGCGGGATTGCAGATTGAGAGCTCTGCCACGCCCGATAGGCAAGCTATATACCGCCGCCATAATCTCGCGTAGCGGCCTGGAATCGGCCGACACCGATTCCACCGGCGCCGGATCGGAATCATTCAGATAAGCCGTCCTTTGGAGCAGGCTCTCGTAGATAAAGTTGTTGATCAGCGTCAGACCGTTGGTCAGACGCTTCTGGACGCGCACGTCCAAGCTCTCGTAATACGAGCTGCCGCCGCCGTTGCCCACTTCTTGCAGGCCGTTGCTGGTACCGCTCCCCAAAGGGTATTGCGGAAACGGAATCAGGAGTTGCTGTAAAGCCACGGTCGATCCATTCAAGTTGCTGCTATTGGGAAGCAAGCCCTTGAACGGATTCGGCACCGTGCTCGAGAGGGCGGAGACAAGATTCGTATCGCGCACCGGCGATGTGCTCAGATATTGACGCGGAATGTAATCCAGTTGCGTGTTCGGAGTGCGTGCCGTTGGTGATGGGCAGATGAACGGCATGGTTACCGATATAAGCTACTTCCAGAACGATCTGGCCCGGCAATTGCCGTTCGATACTGAAATCCCAGCGGATGTCATACGGGTTGCGGATATTCGGATTGAAGAAGGTAACGGCTTGGCCCAGGAACGCCCCCGGTCCGAGCGACGAATTTTGCGGAAGGATTCCGGTGGGGAATGGATTGGAAAACGTGTTCGCCGGACTCAAGAAGTTATTGTTCGTCGCGACGAACTGCGTGGTCTGGCTGTAACCTTCCTGCGGAAGACCTACCGTGGCGCTGGTGCTGCCGTTATCGAGAATCTCAATGGGCGACACGAAGATGCCGAAACCGCCGCGGATTACCGTTCCCGATCCAAGGCGCGCAGGCGACCAAGCCACGCCGATACGCGGGCTGAAGATGCTGGATTTGGTGTTGTACACGTACGGATCGTTAGGGCTGGCAAAATTGAGGGCGCCCAGCGCGCTGAACTGGCCGGGCGTCAGGTGGCGTCACTTCGGTCTTCGAATAGGCGCCGGTGGCATAGGCCGCCGCATACGCCGCTTGTGCCGCCGCCGAAATGGGGTTCGCCGCGGTAGGATTGAAGCCGTTCACCGCGCGGTTATAACGTTCGGTGGTGGGAGTCTCATGTTCCCAGCGCACGCCCAGGTTCAGGGTAAGGTTCGATCTGACCCGCCAGTCATCTTGAAAGAAGAACGAATAATACTGCGACCCCGACGTGCTTTGCGCGTTGTTGTCATAGCTTCCGCTGCTCGGCAGGCCTAGCAGGAATGCGGCGAAGTCCTGCCCCAACGGTGAAGAGGCTGTGCTACTGGTCGGGCCATTTGTCCAATTATTGGAAGCGGTGGTCGAACCAAAGGTGAACAGGCCGTTCGAATTTCCTCTCGTGAAAGCGCTCCAGCGATAATCCCGGATATCGGGTCCCATCTGCAAGGTGTGATTCCCCAGAATCTTGGTGAAGTTCGCGTAGACCTGATAGGCGTCATAGGTGTTGGAGCCATCGCCGTTGTAACCAAGGCATTGGTAACCGGCTTCGCTGCCTCCCGATACGCTGCAACTCGAGAAATTGATTCCCGGAAACTGCGGACTCTCAGAAGAGGTTACGAGAGAGGAAGGCAAGCCCAGCGTCGTGACATCGAAGCCGTCACTCGGGTTGGAATGGATTTCAATATACCGGGTCCAATTCAGTCGAACGTCCAACACCATGGTGGGCGAGAGGGTGTAAACGTTATCGGCCGAGGATCCCTGGTTGAGCCGATACAGATAGTTGCCCTGCGAAATGTTTGCGAAATATGGATTCTTCGATTGAATACGGTAGTTATGGCGAGCGTCGAAGAACAATTTATCTTTGTCGCTGACGTTGTAATCGAGCCGCCCCAGCTCGTTGTCATATTTGTCGGTATCGATGGCATTGACGATGTAATTCTGCGAGCCGTTCGCCGTGCCTGGAGCATTGGGCAGACGGATAGTAATTGAGAATCTTTTGTGAGACCGGATTCAACAGATTGGCCGGGATGACGTTGTTCGCGAAGGGCTGGCGCGTGATCGTCGTCACGCCGCCGGAAGTCGTCTGCACCCCGGAATAGGGATTGTAGATCGTATAATTCGTGGTTTTCGTGTTCAGCTTCAAGAGCGCCGAGAAATCGCCGTTGCGTTCGGCCGCCGTGGGCACGGTTGCGTAATTGACGGGATTTCCCGTCTCCAGAGGCGAGTTCGCCGGATCCGAATCTTTCAGGCCTTCATACGCGAATAGCCAGAAAAGTTTGTTCTTGCCATTGAAGACTTTTGGAATCCAGACCGGCCCGCCGACCACCAGACCGTACTGATTGTAGTGGTAAGGCGGCCTCGGCTGGCCCGCTCTGTTATTGAAAGAACGAGTTCGCATCCAGAAAAGACGTCTGGTTGAATTCGTACAGCGAGCCGCTGAATGAATTCGTTCCGCTCTTGGTCACCTGGTTCAGCGTGCCGCCGCCGGTGTGGCCGTATACGGCGCTGGATTGGAACGCGTTCACCTGCACTTCTGCCACGGCATCCTGCGGAGGACTGTACGCGAGCGCGTTGGCAAAGCCGGAATCGGGCGCGCCATCGAGCATAGTCTCATTGGTCCCGGAAGGCGCTCCGCCCATGCTGACGGATGTCGGCGCGCTGTTATCGAACGGACGCACCGGACCCGGTTCGAAGGTAGAAACCACGCCCATCGCCAAGTTATCCAGCATCAAAGGCGTTCTCCCGTTAATGGGAAGATCCTCCACCTCGCGCGTGGTGATCACTTGGCCAATCGAAGCGTTTGAGGCTGTGACCAGCGGGGAATCACCGGTTACGGTAACGCTCTGATTTGTCGCGCCCACTTCCATCTGGATGTCGACCACTGGATGCGCGTCGGCTTCAAGCGTCAACCCTTTGCGTGTAAATTGTTTGAATCCCGCCGCCGCTGCCGAAATATCGTATGTGCCCGGCGCCAGGAATGGAATCGTATAACGCGCCGGAATCGGTGGAAACGGCGTCTGTCTTGCTACCGGTGTGCGTCTCAGTGGCGGTGATTTTCACCTTGGGAACGGCTGCCCCGGATGGATCCGTGACGGTGCCGCTGAAGGTGCCGCGAACGTCCTGCGCGTATAAAGCGAGTGAAGAAAATAGCGCCAGGCCAGCAACAAGGCTGAATTTCAACATATATGTATGGATGAACCCTCTAAATGGGGCGGTACTTCCCCCGCCCAGTTCTTCGAACTATAGAAAAGAAAGCGGAAAGGGTCAAACGAAATATTCTCAACCGGGGATTTAGCCGAGCTAAACGGCCCGCGTCGAAACCCTACTAAATATTCTGGCAATTTCTGCTGGATAGCGGAAATTTCTGCTATGCTTTGCCGCCCTAACCCTTGGCAAGGTGGAAAGGTGCAACGAATGCAGAGATAAACCGGGGGGAATAGAAATGCTAGCTAAACCAGGTATTTCAAACGCATTCCATCGCATCGCCGGCACGGCGGGTGGATTGTTGCTGATTTCGGCATTGTGCCTAACGACGCTCGCGTCAGCGCAAGACCGGGACAGGGACCGAGACGGAGATCGGGACCATGACAGGGTCAAGAGGCTTGATATTGGTACAGTGATTCCCGTTCGCACGAACGAGGGTATCGACGTAGATAAGGGCGACAACCGCGTCTACACCGGCACCGTCGATCAGGATGTTCGTGGGGACAACGGCCGCTTGGTGATCCCGCGCGGTTCAAACGTCGAGCTGATGGTCAGGATCTCACGGGACAACGACCTCATTCTCGATCTCGATTCAGTAGTGGTGAACGGCCAGCGTTATGGCCTTAAGACGGATCCGAAACGTATCGAATCGCGGCACGACGACAGCTTGATCGGCGGCATTGTTGGAGCCATCAATGGCGGCGAGGCCCGCGGTCGAGCTGTTCGAGTTCCTCGTGATTCCGTGGTCACTTTTCGCTTGCAGCGCCCGCTGGATATGGGAGTAGCAGATCGCGGTGTCGATCGCGACGGCAGGCATTATCACGATTACCCGCCGGATGACCGTGATCACTAAGAACGAAGCAGCCTGAAAATTTTCCGGCCGTGTTGGAGTGCTCCACGTGATAATGAAGCACTCCAATGGATTCGCGCACTGAGCGTAGTTCACGCCTGCCCGGGATCGATGCCCTTCGCGGGGGCGTGATGATCCTCATGGCTCTCGATCATGTCCGCGATTTTTTCCACATCGGGGCCATGTCATTCTCGCCAACCGATCTGACTAAGACCACTCCGATTCTCTTCTTCACCCGCTGGATTACTCATTTTTGTTTGCCGGTGTTCATGTTCGTCGCCGGTATGGGCGCGTTTCTCTGGTGGCGGCAGCGCAACCACACCAAAGGCCAGCTCTCGCGGTTTCTTTGGACGCGCGGACTCTGGCTCGTCGTCTTGGAGCTGACCGTGATGCAGTTGGCGTATTACTTCAACTTTTCCGCTCACGGATTGATTCTGCTTTTGATTCTGTGGATCTTCGGCGTCTGCATGATCGCGATGGCCGTGCTGATTTATCTGCCCATCCGCTGGCTGGCCGCGCTCAGCCTGGCTGTCATCGCCCTGCATAATTGCCTGGACGGGATCAACCCGGCGCGGTTTGGTTCTGCCGCCTGGGTTTGGAAAGCGATCTGGAATGTACTTCACCGGCCGGGCGTATTTTCTTTTGCCGGCAAATCGCTGTCGGTCCCTTATCCGCTGCTCCCCTGGATTGCCGTTATGGCCGCGGGCTTCTGCTTCGGTCAGGTCTTTCTGCTCGAACCCGCAACCCGGCGGCGCATCACGCTGAGAATCGGGCTCGCTGCCACGGTGGCGTTCATTGTCATTCGAGCAGTGAACCGCTATGGCGATCCAGCGCCGTGGTCCATTCAGAAGTCGGGCGTATTCACCGTGCTCTCTTTTCTCAACTGCACGAAATATCCGGCGTCGCTCGATTTCTTGCTGATGACACTCGGGCCGGCTCTATTGGTTCTGGCCTATCTCGATCGGCGCTCGTGGAAAAGCGCCAATCCGTTGGTCGTCTTCGGGCGCGTGCCACTGTTTTACTTCATCCTGCATTTTTACGCTATCCACATCGTGGCCATTCTCATGGCTTGGGCGCGCTATGGCACGGCGGCGTTCACATTCATGTTCAATCTTCTGCCCTCGATGCGCGGACCCGGGCAGCTATTCCCAGCCCACTTTGGCTATAGTTTGCCGGTCGTGTACGTCGTGTGGATAGTGATTGTAAGTTTGCTTTATCCCCTGTGCAGATGGTTTGCGAAGGTCAAAGCCACGCGGCGCGATTGGTGGTTGAGTTACCTCTAGCCTTGCGCCAGGCTGTGACCGTATATGATCGACAAATGAAAAATCGCTCCGTCCCGGCGGATACTGTGCTGCCGCACGTCGTTTATCAGAACGTGGCCGATGCGATTGCCTGGCTGGCGAAGACCTTCGGGTTCACTGAGCACTACCGCTATGGCGATCCTGGAGAACCGGTCAGTGGAGCGCAGATGCATCTCGGCAATGCCTGGATCATGCTCAAGCGCGCGCGAGCGGGCAATGCGAGCGCTGCGCAGCTCGGTTACGGAACTCAGAGCCTGACGGTTTTCGTCGAGAATGTTGACGCACACTTCCAAAGAGCGCAATCGGCGGGCGCCAAAATCATCGAGGATCTCCACGAGACCATCTATGGCGAGCGGCAGTACGGAGTCGAGGATCCCGATGGCCATCACTGGCTCTTCTCGCAACACGCCCGGGACGTAAGCCCAGACGAATGGGGAGCGACGCTAGCCGGGCGCTGAGGTGCGGGTAGTCTCCAAAAGCTTCATCCATTGAATTTTCTTCTTGACCCTGGAACCGGTTCCAGGGTGCATCCTATTCTGGGAGGGTGGAACGAGCTGGAACAGCGCTGCGATCAGGCGAGCTCGCCAGACTGACTGGGGTCAGCACCGACACGCTTCGGCACTATGAACGCCTCGGGCTGCTTGCTCGCCCGAGGCGAACTGAAGCGGGATACCGGCTTTATCCGGCAGCGGCGGTGCAACGTGTGCATTTGGTGCGCCGCGCCCTTTCTGTGGGATTCAGCCTGCCCGAGTTGGTTCGGATCTTGCGAGTACGGGATTCCGGCGGCGCTCCCTGTAAGCAGGTTCGTGCCTTGGCCGCTTCAAAGTTGGACCAGATCGACCAACAGTTGAAAGAGCTGCTGATGATGCGCAAGCATATTGAGGAACTAATCGCGCTTTGGGATAAACGACTCATCCAGACTCCGCCAGGTGAACGCGCGGGCCTTCTGGAAATGCTGCCCAGTTCTCTAAAATCACCCTCTCGGAAAGGAATAAAACGATGAAAAGCTACTTCGTACTTCTGCTGACAATGCTATCGATTGGATTCCCCACCGGGAGAGCCATGGGTCAGACCGGGCTACGAGATGACCAACACCCGGACATGACTAGTCGAGCCGATCACGTGATGGGCTTCTCGCATGATAAGACCACGCATCGCTTTGAGCTAAATCAAAACGGCGGCGTGATAGAGGTTCGCGCCAATGATCTCAGCGATACCGGGAGCCGCGATCGGATTCGCGGCCATTTTCACCATATCGTGCAAATGTTCGCGGCCGGAAATTTCAATGTCCCTATGCTGGTCCACGCGCAAGCTGTTCCCGGAACTGCCGTTATGTCACAACTCAAGGATCAGCTTCATTGGGATCTTCAGGAAACTCCACGCGGCGCAAAGATCACGGTCACGGCTGATAACCAGGCTGCCTTGGATGCTGTCCATGAGTTTTTACGATTCCAGATCGCTGATCACAAAACGGGAGACTGCACGGCTGTTCGATAGCGCCGGCTCACGCCAGCAGTTCTGCGATCGCCTAACTCTGCTCGGTCGAGCGGCACTCTGGCTACTTCACCCACGTGGAGACTTGGCATGAAAGTTGCTCCGCTGCTCGCTGCAGGCGGCTTAGCGAGTCTAGCGGGCCGGAGTCGAGTTCGCGACGAATCAGAAAATACATTAACGCGCCACGCCATCCTGCTGGAAAGCCAAAATTACAGTGATAGTTGACGCGGCATTGATTCTGTCCCACCGGAACACAGCTCAAGTTTTCCTGCACAGTGATGCCAAATGGCAATCGCACATCGAGACCGAGCTTATAATTCAGTGCGTCGATCTCGAGGTATCGGACCTGTAATTTCAAGTGCAGAAACTGTGGACCAGACTCTGCGAAAACTGTTTGTCCCACGACAGCAGGCCCGACAGGATCGACGGATGTAATACGCACGTCGTAGAAATCACCCCATCCCTCCGGACGCGTAAGAAGCGCCCAGACAAGCTCCACTGGCGCATTGACGATACTAGTTGGACAACTCGCGTAGTTCATCGCAGCGGCCTGTTTAGAGCGTATTACCCAGTTAGGCGAGCGCCACTTAGCGAGTTCAGGGTCAGCCGAGAGCCTTTCCGTATAGGACAAGCAAGCGGCTCCATGCTTTTTCTGCTTGCGGCTCGTTATAAACATGCGAATCCGGAGGGCACCAGCCGTGCGCGGCATTGGCATACACCTCGATTTCGGCGGCCAAGTTCGCTTTCGCGAATGTCTCTCTCAGAACGTTCTTGTCATCGGGCGACCGTGCATCGTCATTTGCCGCGATAGCAATCAAAAACTGCGCCTTGCTTCTAGCCGCCTCAAGATGCGGGCTGTTAGGTTTATCTGTAACGAGCCCACCCCCGTGGAATGATGCGACTGCTCCCACGCGGTCGGGCACCGCGGCCGCTGTGCGAAACGCGATCGGGCCTCCCATGCAATATCCTTGTGTGCCCATCTTTCGATTCTTTGCAACAGATGCTTGACCGTCCAACCACGCGATGAAAGCTTTCGCGTCTGTCATCTGAGTCGACTCGTTAAGAGTTTGCGCCAGCGGCCTGACCTGCTCTATGGGCGTTGCGGCGCCAGCCTCCGCCGTCGGAGCTTTCTTCGTCCGGTAAAACGGGTTGACCACGAGCACCGCATAGCCCGATTCGGCAAGCCGTCTGCCCATCTGTCGAAATGCGGGCCGTAATCCGAAAATGTCCGGCCACATGAGAACGCCCGGAGCTGTGCCGCTTGCAGGGTGCGCGAAGTAGCAGTCCGCCATGCCGTCCGGCGTTGGCACATTCACGTCCGATTCGGTCACGCTAACCGCATTCGCCACTTGTGGCAACATCATCGCCATGCCTGCTCCTAATAGGATCCCGAACTGTTTTCGTGTCACCCTGCCGAGACTCTCGTACGCTTGCCTGTCTTTCTCGAAATAATCCTGATCACACATACTTACTCCTCTTCAACGGTCATCTTATATTCGCCTATTGCTGGAGAATGATAAAGAATGGGACATAGAAAGAAGTAAGAATGGGACATAGCAATAGCTTCAAAATCGCGATCGTAGTTGTGGGTGGCTGCTTGTTCTCCGCTTTGGCAAATGCCCAGCAGGAGAATACTCTGACTCCGCAGGAAAAGGCCGCCGGCTGGCAGTTGCTGTTCGACGGCAAAGATTTGAACGGCTGGCACTCCTACGGCGAACAAGGTCCCGGGAAGGACTGGTCCGTTCAGGATAGCGCCATCATGCTGAAGAAGAGTAACAGCGACCCTGAGAAGGATTATGCCGACCTGGCAACTAACGGCGAGTTTGCAAACTTCGATCTCAAATTACAGTGGAAGGCAATGCCCTGCATCGATAGCGGCGTTATGTTTTATGTTCAGGAGTCGCCGCGGTATAAGCACACATATGACACAGGGCTTGAAATGCAAATCGCCGATCTGTCCTGCACGGTTCCCGATAGCCGCGAGATCTTGCGCCGCTCCGGCGATCTCTACGGTCTCATCTCTACAAAGGTCAACACCGTGAAGGACGCGGGCGAATGGAATCAATTTGAAATCGTTGCGGACCATGGAAACGTTCAATTGATCCAGAATGGGCAGGCGATTTCTACCCAGTTGGGGGACGACGCCTGGCGTCAACTGGTGGCCCACAGCAAGTTCGCTAAGTGGCCCGATTTCGGAACCTTCCGTAACGGGCACATTACTCTGCAGGGAACCGAAAAAAAGGGCGACTCTGAAATCAAGATCTACTTCCGCAATATCAAAATTAAATTGCTGTGAACTGAACGGGCGCTCGAGTTCGAACGGGAGGAAACGAGGAGCCGCAAGACCCAGAAGCTGAAGCCAACTTCGGCGCAGCATTCGGGACGAAGAAGCCCGCACCGCTCGCCCCTTTCTGCGCAATGTCCTCGCCTTTTTCGCAGCACCGGCGCGCCAGTTCGTTCGTCCCGAACACAGACTCCTGAGTCTTCTGAAGCGATACCAGCAATCGCGCAAACCACATTTGCATACGCGGCAGTTTTCCCGTAGTCTGAAGGGCATGACGGTAACGCTCGACATGCCGAAGGACATAGAGGCGCAATTCACCGCCGCCGCTAAGGAGCGAGGTGTGCCTCTGCCCGACTACGTGCGGGATTTCATTGTGGAGCATTATCGAGAGGACGCAGACGATCTTCGCACCGCGCAAGAACGTCTTGCCGACCCTCAATCCGGCATCACCTCTAATCAGTTGCGCAAAAACCTTGGCTTGGACGGTTGAATACGACCCGCGGGTTGATTGCCCCGCATCCGGTAATTTCGTAGTCTGGAGCCATGGAAGTTCAATTTACGCTAGATCAGCAAGCGCAGCTTGCGCAGCTTGCCACCAGAGCCGGAACTGTACCTGAACGCTTGGTAGCGAGTGTTGTCGCTCGTTATCTTGACGAAGAAGCCCGCTTCCTTGCCGCCGTGGAAAAGGGACTAGCGGCAGCCGAACGCGGTGAATTTATTGAAGAAGAAGAGATGGACGCTCGGCTTGAAGCGATGTTCAAAGTTTGATGCGCATTCGTTGGACGGTACCCGCCGCGGATGATTTAGAAAGCATCAAATCTTATCTTCAACAGCACTATCCGCAGTTTGCCGAGCCGACCGTGCGAACAATTTATCAACGTATCCGCTCCCTTAAAGTCACACCCCACAGAGGCAGACCCGGCCACCGTAGCGGCACAAGGGAATTGCCGCTTACACCGCTTCCTTATGTCGTCGTGTACGCAGTAAAGCCCGAAGCCGTTGAAATCCTCCACGTACATCACGGCGCACAAGATTGGCCTTGATCTATGCGCGAGATACCGTCTTGGGTAGCGCGTTGCTTGCGCAGTAGGAACACTGGCGGCCTTTTAGTCGTTCCGAAAAGGGGGCCTCCGTGCAACACAAAGGGGAATTATCATGAGCTTATCCATGCTCACTAGATCTCGGCTCAGAACGTGGATCGCGGGGGAGAAACCACCCTGCGCGCACCGGCCGGAAACCGGAAAGAGGGCACGATGAACATACTGTTATGGGTCCTGCAAGTCCTCGCCGCGGTCCTGTACGGCTCGTCGGGCGTCATGAAGGTCTTCATGTTCGACAAGGTAAGCCAGGATGTCCCGTCCTTTGGCGCCTTGCCGCGAAAAGCCTGGATGACCCTCGGCATCCTGGAGCTCGTGTGCACGGTCGGGCTCATCGTCCCCGCCGCGTTCCATTGGCAGCCCTCGTTGACGATCCTGGCTGCCACGGTCTTGGCGGTCGAGAGCCTCGTCTTCGTCGGGGTGCACGTCAAGTACCGCGAGGTCGCGCCCACGATCTTGAGCGGCGTCCTAGGCCTCCTCCTGGCGTTCATCGCGTATGGCCGGATGGTTCTGCAGCCGATCTTCTGACCGGCAGGCCGTCTCACAAA
>CAWCHX010000031.1:0-362663 GCA_963795445.1 uncultured Acidobacteriaceae bacterium
GCATTCGCTACTCCGCCGCCTTGATCGCATCTCCGGCTTCACTGTCGTCCTTGCAGACCATTTCGATTACCTAGAGGCTCCTCATTATGCGGTGAACGTGGATAGCTCGTGCCGGTGCGGATGCACGCGTGCGCAGCCCGCTTGGAAGCTTGCTGCATCCAGAGTGGTTCGAACCCCCGCGTTACACGGCAACTGAGGCTGCATTAGATCGCAGGCGGAGAAGATTCGGAATCGGCGGCATTTGTGAAGCTGGAGGGCGTTTGTGGGCGTGCGTGGCGGCTGATTACTGGATGACTGCGTAGAACACTAGGCGACGCCGTGTCACAGGCGAACCCGATGTCCCAGGCTGGCACAGCCCTTACATCTGGGCTTTTGAAGGAACCATATCGGGATTCGCACAAAAGTGGTTATACTCTTCTATCGACTCTTTACGAAATCAGGTACATCGTATGTCATTCGTTCGAGTGCCGCTCACCTTTCAACTACTCTCACTTGGTCTCGTTGTACAAGGCAGAGTCTTTGGACAAGAGGCCGACCCCGCATCCAAGATTTATGCCAAAACGGCAAAGAGTGTGCTTCTGATCTTGCTGAGGTCTACCGATTCTCGGATTGTCGCACAGGGAACCGGTTTTCTGGTCGAAGGCGGAAAGATCATTACGAACGAGCATGTGATCCGGGGTGGAACGCCGTTAATCGATGTGGGAGGTGCGAGAATACCAGCCACGGTCGACTCCGCCGACACCGTCAACGACCTAGCTGTCCTATCAACTGTCGCGGAAGTCTCGGGCGAACCCTTGGTGTTAGCAGAAAAACTACCATCTCCTGGCAGCAATGTATTTGCGATTGGTAATCCGCGCGGCCTTGAGAACAGTATCAGTACGGGAGTTGTCGCGGGTATCCGTAAAATAGGCAACCGTGAACTTCTTCAGATCACCACACCGATTTCACCTGGATCTTCGGGTGGCCCGGTTCTTGATTCCACGGGCAAGGTAGTTGGCGTCACTGTCGGCAGCATTGAAGAAGGCCAGAATCTTAACTTCGCCGTTCCAGCGTCGGCTGTTCTGAAACTACTTCATGCCCAATCGCGTTCTGGCGATGCGGCCTCACTTCTGGAAAGAGCCGAATCGCTCATAGCCAAACGTACTGAGTTGCAGTATTCCGACGACTCGGCGTCGCCTTATCAAACAAACGAAGCCCAGATCAAAGCGACCGTTTCGACTGCTATTGATAGCGCTGGCAAAGACGATGTAAATTCACTAATGCGCATCGTGGAGGAATTTTCGGAATCCTATTACATCGGCGGGAACGCCGATCTAGCCGTTCTGGCTGCTGAGCGCTCTGTGGCCATCAAATCCTCATCAGATGGAAATCTCGCTCTGGCAAAAGCCCTCGATTTAAACCAGCCGCTTCAACCTGCAGCTACGCGCTGTCGTCTAGTAGCGCATCCTTCTCGCAAACCGCCGCAACAGGGACGGTGAACCTGACAACCGGCGCGAGCTGTCCCTGGTCGGTTCAGAGCAATTCATCGTGGCTGAGTGTAATAGGCAGCCCGTCAGGCACGGGGCCCGCTGCCATCCAATTCGCGGTGGGGCCGGGACCGAGTTTCCCGGTTACCTGCTATGGGAGCTTGAACATTGCGGGCGTGGCCTTTTCGATCGGCCAAACGCATACTCGCACCGCCGCGAATGGCATTGATGCGTTTACCGTCTGGCGGCCCTCCAGCGGAACATGGTTTGTACTCAACAGCGCTCCGACGGAATGGTTCTCGGCGTCCAGCACCAGCAGCAGTGGGGCTTCCGGGAGACATGCCGTTGCCGGGCGATTACAATGGCGACGGAAGACCGATTATGCGGTGTGGCGACCCTCAACGGGCATTTGGTACATCATTCCAAGCGGAGACCCCGGGACCCCGATCCTTCAGCAGTGGGGCCTGCCAGGTGACGTGCCGATAGGCGCTAATTTTTGACAGCGCTGCGAAGGCGGCTTCAAACCGGCGTGCATTAACTCTGTTGCAGTTAGAAACTTCCCCGATGGAGGTTGAGGGAATTCGCCCGTAAATCTCGCTTACACGAATGGAGAACTTCAACTCCGCAGGAGAAATTACCTTTGAACTTCAAGAAATTACGAAACGCCTTAACGCTGGCACTGCTCATTGCGCCCGTATCCTTGCACGCCACGCCGATCAACTTCACGTGGACTGCCATCGCGCTTCCAGACAGCACATTGAACGGGCAGGCGTTCTCCGGGGATATCGTCTTTACGGGCATCTCCGACACTACACTCGCCAAAGCCAATCCGATTGTGACGGGTGGGCAGAACTTCGGAATCCCCAGCACCGGACCCGTTCACTTTTCTATCCCATCTCTGAATGCGAGCGGAATCACACCCGATACGGCATTTATCATTGCAATTCCCATAGCAGGGGCTTTCAAATTCACTTTGAGCCCGAACGGCGTAAACGGAGATATAGGAGATCTTCTGATCTCCAACGCCGCTCAGAACGACCTCTTCAATGCGAGCGCAAGCGTGTCCGGCGCGCAATTTGTCGAGGCTCTCGGGACAGCGCCAGTCTCGAGCGCACTGATCGGCGCCAATAGCGTTTCGAATACGAGTTTGTTTCTGGATACCGATCCGAACCAGAACGCTACGTTTGTGGAAGCCGTCGGGACGCCCGAACCCGCAACGTGGCGCATCCTTCTCGGGGGTGGTCTCGTTCTGTTGCTGGTCGTACGAGGGAGATCTTGCCGGAGTACCTTATGACACAAGCACCAGCCTCAACATACGTGATGGGCCGCACCGAGCATGAACGAAGGCGGCTACTCCTGCAAGGGTCAATCTTGAACCCGTTGACGGAAGACTTCCTGCGAAGCGCCGGGCTTTCAAGCGGCATGCAGGTGTTGGACCTGGGGTGCGGCATTGGGGATGTTTCTCTGATGGCGGCCGGCATTGTTGGGGATTCGGGCGGGGTTACCGGACTGGACATTGACGAAGAGGCACTCCAGGTGGCGCGGGAGCGCGCCCGGAAAGCGGGCCATGGCCAGGTCGCTTTTGAACACGGCGATTTTGCGCATTATCGTCCTGAGCGCCATTTCGATGCGGTGGTGGGGCGGCATGTGCTGATTCACGCGAGCGATGCGCTGGCGCTGGTCAGGAGGGCAGTTTCTTTCGTGCGCTCGGGAGGGATCGTCGCTTTTCAAGAGTACGATCTCTCGTTTTGGCCGCCCGGATATCCGGCGCTTCCCCTAGCCACCAAGATGGAAACGCTGTTGGTGGAACTGTTTCGACGCGGGACGCCACATGCGAATATCGGCATGCGACTCCACTGGATGATGCAGGAGGCGGGCCTGCCGGAGCCGCAAACGCGGCCGCGAGCTTGATCGATGGCGGCCCGGAATGCCTCTTCTACGAGTGGCTGGCCGAAACAGTTCGCAGCGTGCTGCCCACTTTGGAGGCGCTGAGGCTGGCGACCGCGGCGGAAGTGGATGCGGACACATTGGCCGAACGGTTGCGCGAAGAAACGCTTTCCGGAGGCGGGTGTCTGAGGACGCCGCTGATCGTAAGCGGGTTCGCTCGGAAACCGTAGTTGGTGAGAGAGACACGTGTTTACGCCTCATCCTGTACGGCGATTTGGGACTCCGGATCAGGCGTACGTGAGCTTCAAATGGTATTTTTCCTGGTGTGGACGAAGCGCAACGGCTACGCGGGGTAGTTCTGGAATCGCTCGACCAGGAGCAGGATGCAAAGGGCCTCGCCCGCCACGCTTACCGAAGCCGGACGCAGTTTTATCGCGTGTTCCGGGCAATGATCGAGGAAACACCTGTGGCGATGCGCCGGAGGCTGCTACTGGAAAGAGCGGCATGGCAGCTGTCCCGTACTCAGCTGCCGGTGACAGTCATCGGTCTTGACGCAAATTACGGATCGCTCGAAGCGTTTACCAGGGCCTTCCGAAAGGCGTTCAAGGTTTCACCGAGCCTTTATCGCCGCATGGGCGTGACGTATACTCACCTGCACACGAGGAACGGAATTCATCACTGTTCTGGCAGGGATGACACGAAAGGAACTGATCGATCCATGGATCTCTTTGATATTTTCTCCGGCCAGGAGTCCTGGCACACGGGGCGTCTTCTTGAGCTCGCGAAGACACTGAGCGATGAGCAGCTTGACCGTCCCTTGAAAAACCAAATGAAGGTTTTTCCGTGGGATGGCCCGGATCAGAATCTACGCCAGATTCTGGACCGAATGGTGCAAACCAAGGAAGTTTGGGCCGCGGCACTTACAGGCGGCAGCATGCCTTTATTGGACAATGCGCCGCCGGAAGATCGAACTCCTTCGGCCATGCTGGCGCGAATGGACAAAGCGGATGCAGCGTTTCATAGCGTACTCGCAGATGTGCGCAATCGAAGCGCCTGGGAGGACACATTTGTCGATGCGCTGTGCGAGCCGCCGGAGACCTTTACGTTTGGAGGTATGTTCGCGGACGTGATTACCTTCAATGCCCATAGGCGGATGCTCGCCATAGACGCGCTACAACGGCTGGGAGCGAAGGTGGAAGGTGGTGGCAGTCCGATCGAGTACGTCGCACACCTGGCTAGCGCGTGAGACCCGCGGACAGCTAAGGCGCTGTAATAGGATGCATAAGAAATGAATTCGTCCGTTAAGCCGCATGTGGTGGTCGCCGGAAGCGCGAACGTCGACCTGACGACTTTCACGGATGAATTTCCCCGGCCGGGCGAGACGATTTTCGGACGCAAGTTCCAGCTCGGGTTCGGCGGCAAGGGCGCCAATCAAGCGGTTGCCGCGCGGTTATGCGGCGCCCAGGTTTCGATGATCGCGCGGGTAGGCGACGATTTATTCGGGCCGGCGACAATCGAAAATTTCGCGCGGAGGGGAGTCGATACGCGCCATGTATTGATTACGCCCGGCGTTTCCAGCGGGGTTGCGCCTATTTTCGTCGATAGCGGCGGGCAAAACCGCATTCTGGTGGTGAAGGGCGCGAACGACAAATTAGCGCCTTCCGACGTGGATGCGGCGGCGGATGTTCTGCGTGCCGCAGACTTTATCGTTTTGCAACTGGAAGCGCCGCTCGAGACGGTTTATCACGTGTTGCGATTTGCGCGGGCACACAGTATTCGCACGATCCTCAATCCGGCGCCCGGCCAGCCGCTGGAAATGCATGAGATTCGAAACGCCGATTATGTGATCCCGAACGAAACCGAAGCGGAATTTCTAAGCGGGATGCCGGTGCGGAATTTGGATGACGCCCGGAACTGCGCCCGGAAACTGGTGGAAAACGGATTGCGGCGAGTGATCATCACGCTGGGGGCGAATGGCGCATTGTGCGCCGGAAGCGAGGGCATGCGGCACATTGCGCCCTTTGCCGTAAACTCCGTCGATACGACCGGCGCGGGCGACGCTTTCATAGGAAGCCTGGCATGTTTCCTGGGGAGCGGGTACGACGAATTTGAGGCGATCTCACGCGCTAATCTTTACGCGGCGCTATCTACGTTGGAAATCGGTACGCAAAGATCGTTCGTGACGCGGGAGCGCTTGGAAGCCGAATGGCTGGCTCGGCTAGGCGATGGCGCGGATGGCGCGAACCGGCAGGAATATGATGGCGCGCACCAGCTCGAGTAATCCGTGAACGGCGATGCCCAGCAATCGGAACGGCAAGAGCAAGAGCCAAACGATGGGATAACAGATCAGCGCCAGAAGAGCCAACGGCCACGAAAAGATAAATAAAAGGCACCACAGAAGAAATACAATCATTCGTTGGTCACCATAGGAAAATACGGCGGCATGCGGTTCGATGTTCCCTAAAATCTAACGCGCTTTCTGTTGTGCTTCCCGGAAGGCCGCTGTTTTCGGATTCTGCGCATTCCACTCCGGCGGCTTCACGCTATTGGCGATGTTCAAGACGCCGAGCGCGACCATGCGGTCCACTCTGGCCATATTTTCGTAATCGATCTTTTGCCATTTATCGCCGAGGCCGTGGTAATCGGGATAGTCGAAGGCCACGGTGAGACTGTGGGCGGGCACGCCTTGCTCGGCTAGCGCGGCGTTGTCGCTGCGCGTAAAGAATGCGTCGCTGGCGTCTTTATCCATATAAACCCGGATTCCGGTCTCACGGCCAGCCTGATCTAAAAATTTGGGCACATCCGAGTAGTCGAAGCCGGTCATACTGGCGTCGTTCAACTGCCGCCCCACGGTGGAATCGGTTCGGCCCACTTGCTCCAAGTTAACGTCCGCGACCGTTTTCGAAATGGGAAAGATGGGGTGTTTGGCGTAATATTGGGAGCCGAGCTCGCCTCGCTCTTCGCCAAAGAATGTCATAAAGACGATCGAGCGCCTGGGGCGCGGATTTAATTTCGCCAGTCCCTTGGCGATCTCGATCACCGAGACCGTTCCGCTCCCGTCATCATTCGCGCCGTTGTAAATATGATCGTTCGAACTTTGCGAACGGGGGTTCGATAAGCGGCCGGCGGTTTCCGTGGTGCCGATGTGGTCGTAGTGAGCGGTCAGCAGAACACAGGTATCTTTCAAGTTCGGATCAGATCCGCGCAGTATGCCGATTACATTCTTCAGAACAACGCGGTGATCGTCGGGAGCCGGTATATCGAGAGAGACGGTGCGAAGTTCAGAGCCGGCAGAGTGGTCGATCCATTTCTGAAGCTCATCGCTGGCTACCGCGACGACCGGGACGTGATGTTCTTGCGCCTCACTGGCGGGCAAAAGCCTCGAGCTGCTTTGCGGCTGCCGCTGTTGGCCGACGATGATTTCTATGGCAGCATTGGAGGAAGCGATGGCCTTGTCGAAGGCGCGCGCTTTTCTGAAGGCGGCAGGATCGCGCCGCCCGCTGGCGGGGTTTTGTGCCGCTACGATGACGGCCTTGCCCATCAAATCCTGGTTCTTGATCGCATCCGGGTCTCTGGCGGGGATCACCAGCGCGGGAGCGTGGTCGATCCTGGTGGCCTGGTTCGCATCGGAAACCGCGATGAACTGTTGAGGAACGGAGGTGGTCTGCTCGCCTTCCTGCAAAGTCATATCCGATTGCGGCTTCGGCATGTGGCGGTCGATCATGATGGCGGTTTGGAAATAGTCCTGATCGCCTCCGGGTTCCAGACCGGCAGCCCGGAACTGCGCGGCGATAAATTCCGCGGCAATTTCCAGGCCCGGGGAAGGCGTGTAGCGGCCCTGCAATGCGTCGGAAGCAAGAAATGAAAGGTCGCCCTTTAGATTCGCGGCGGTGATGGAGTACAGAGCGGTTTGAACGATGGGAGTCAGGCCGGCCGGCGTATCGGCACTGGCAAACCGCCAGGTTGCGCTGCAAATTAAAAGCGCCGCAAGAGAAGCAACAAGGGTTCTCCGAAGAAGTTTGTGACTGCGCATGAAAATAAAAACGGAGTATAGGGTCAGCGCCTGCTCAAGTTATCTCACAGCCTCTGAACTCTTCCAGGATGACATTCCCCAGGTAATTCATGTCCTGGTGAATGCCGATGGAGGAAGAGTAATAGGCGAAGGCGGTGGTTTGCTTCAGTTGCGTAAAGAACTTCTCCGGCTCAGTTTGGGGATGTTGCTCCGCCGCCGCAATCTTAGTCAGCAGAGCGTTCTGCTTTCGCTGATCGAGTTTCAGAAAGGGCGAACCATACATCGAGCGGGATAGATCCTGTATCGACGCAAGGCCCTTGCGCCAGGAGGTTTTATCCTCGGGAAGAAAAGCCTCGGCCACCGAGCGATCAATGTAAGCGGCCACTCCCGCTTCGCGCGCGCCAGGGGAGTGCCGGTCAGTGGGGATGATCAGATCGGTCAGCTGTCGAGCAAAGCGAACTCTTCTTGGCTGAAGAATAGCGGAGCGTTCGGGTCCGCGGCCGGAAGCTGGAGAGTCGTGAACGCAAATGCAGCCGCGGTCTTGAACAGATCGCGCCGATTCAGGCCGCCTTCCATTTCAAATTTCTCCTCTCTTCATTTGATCCGCGAGGTAATCGCACGAGCGCCAGCAGAGCGCCATGATGGTCCAGGTAGGATTCTGGCAAGAAGCCGAGACGTGAGTGCTGCCATCGACGACAAATAGATTTTTCACGTCGTGCGATTGCTGGAACTGGTTGACCACGGACGTCTTCGCATCGTTGCCCATGCGCGATGTTCCAAGCTCATGGATGGACCACCCCTCAGGCAATATAGTTTTGGTGACAGAGACGATCTCGAATCCGGCGGCTTCGAACATCTCGCGGGCCGTCACAGCCATGTCGGCCGCCATTTTCTTCTCGTTATCACCGAAACGATAGTTGAAGCGGAGCACCGGAACGCCCCAGGCATCCTTCATCTCTGGATCGATTTCGACCTGGTTTTCATAACGGGCGAGGACCTCGCCGAAAGCACCCATCTCAACGGTCGCGCCGGCGTAATCGCGCACGTGCTTCTTGTACTCTTCGCCGAAACCGGGGCTGGTGTAAGCAGTTCCCGGAGTCATTCCGCAGCCGCTGCCGCCTTCGAATCCATAGCCACGGATGAAACCGGGCTGCCGTTCCGACAAATTGCGAAAGCGCGGAACATAGAAGCCACCAGGACGGCCATCGTCGAGCGTGCGAGGTTTGCCGATCAGATCCTTCTTGATGCCCGCCACGGAAGGACCCATGACGTGTTCACAGAAATTATGACCGACGTGCCCGCTGGAGTTGCCGATGCCATTCGGATGGAGACTGGATTTCGAAAGCAGCATCAGCCGCGCCGATTCCAAGGTGGAGGCAGCCAGGAGCACAACTTTTGCTTTCACCTGATAACTTTTTCGCGTCTCGCTATCGAGGAAAGAAACGCCCGTCGCTTTGCCGGTATTCTTATCGACCGTCACTTCGTAGACAGTTGAGTTAGGCCGCATGGTCAAGTTGCCGGTATCCATGGCGGGCAGAATCAAACCGGTCGGGGAATCGAAGGCGGCGTGAATGTCACAACCACCGACGTGGCGATTGCAAGCGCCGCGCCCATAGCAGCGGCTCCGATATTTGTTGTGCTTGAGTCCGTCGGTGGTGACGCCAGCGCGATAAGGCGTAAGCACGCGGTTCATCCCTTTGAGAGTTTGGCGCAGATGCACTTCGGAGCAGTTCAACTTTACGGGCCGCTGGAATTTGCTGTCCGGCAACTGAGGCAGATTCTCAGGCTGGCCGGAAACGCCCAGATATTCATCGACGCGGTCATAGTAGGGAGCGATATCGGCATAAGAAATCGGCCAATCTTCGCCGTAGCCGTCGTGAGTCTTCGCCTTGAAATCGTAATCGGAGAGCCGCAGCGCCAGACGGCCCCAGATGGTTGTCTTGCCGCCCACCGTTCGCGCTCGAACCCAGGCATAGCGGGTACCGGTGTATGGATTCTGCTTTTCGTCTACGACCAGGGTCTTGCTGTAATCGGAGCCGCCCCATCCCTGAATGTAGTTGACGACTTTCGAATACGGCGATCCCTGCGCGTAGGGCGATTGCCGGATGTTGTATTCATTGGTGGTCAGAGCGTGATAATCGGGAGGCATTTTACCGCGGCGCGGATGGTCATAGGGCCATTGCATCGAGTGCAAGAGCTTGCCAGTGTCCTGGTTCTTGCCGGCCTCGAGCAACAGAACCTTGAGCCCGTGGGACGTGAGCACATGCGAAGCCATGCCCCCGGCGGCGCCGGAACCGACAACCACGGCGTCATATGTGTAATCGAGATTTACTTCGGGATTATTGGCGAGAGGAAACTGCAGCAGCATGGCTGTCACTCGAATTGTATGACGCTAGATTTGAGAGTCTGTGACGTTGGTCTCTTCGGGAGTAGATGATTCTGCGGAGAGGCCACAGATGATGAGGCACGATTGACGCTAAAATTGATAATTGAAAGTCCGAGATCTCATCCGCCTCTTGGAATCGAATGGCTGGCGGTTGAAGAGGACGAAAGGAAGCCACCGGCAATTTAGGCATCCTGAAAAGGGCACGGTGGTCACGGTACCGGGCCAACTCGGCAAAGATGTGCCAGTCGGAACGCTGAAAGCTATCGTCCAGAGCGCCGGACTGGAAGAAAAGCATGAGGGTCGATGATATACACCGTTATTTACGAGAAAGGGCCCTCTTCTTGGGGAGCTTACGTTCCTGATCTTCCCGGTGTGATTTCCGTTGGGGATTCACGCCAAGAAGTAGAGCGACTCATCCAGGAAGCGATCGAATTCCATATTGAGGGCATGCGCGAGGAAGGACTTGCAATTCCCTCGCCGTCGAGCTTCGCGGGGGTGGTAGAAATCGACTCTGCCGCCTGATGAAGCAGGGCGGCGGAAGGAATATTGCTCCGCGCACGACAGATTTGGGATATGATACGGCTTCCCTAATACGTCCGTGGAGGGTTTGTGTTCGGTTCGGAAATTTTGGATGTCGCTATCGGGTTGATTCTGATATTTCTTCTGTTGAGCCTGGTTTGCTCCTCCATCAAAGAGGCGATCGAAACGGCTTTCAAACACCGGGCAAAGGATCTGGATCTCGGGATTCGCGAGATATTTTGCGACCGCGACGCCAAGACTTTGGTTCCGCAGTTTTATCAACACCCCCTCATCAATGCGCTATTTCTGGGCGATTACGACGCCAATAGCCATAAGAATCTGCCGTCCTACATTCCATCGCGCACCTTCGCTATCGCGCTGATGGATATTGTCAAAACGCTGGCGGAAAAGAAATCTTTGACGGAGGGCTCGTCCTCCTCATCGTCCGAAGCCGGCAAATCCGAACTCTTGAATGCCGCGCCCACTTCCATGGATGACTTCAAGAGCGCATTGGCGATGTTGGATGAGAAATCTACGATCAGGCGAGCGTTGACGCCGCTGGTGGGATCCGCGGGAACCGATCTGTTGCGGGCGCGCCAGAACATCGAGGATTGGTACAACGCCTCAATGGATCGAGTCTCGGGCTGGTACAAGAAACGCACGCAAATCATAATCGCAGCGACTGGTTTTACGCTTGCCGCCTTGATGAACGTCGATGCCATCGGCATCGCCCGGTTTCTAGATACGAATCAGACCGCAAGGTCAGTGATTGTCGCCCAGGTTCGTTCCCATGTGGCTTCGCCCGCCGCTGTGCCGGCAAGCTCTAATGGGACCGCCGGGGAGCCGAGCGGTTCCGCGACGCCAGCACCGGTCCAATTCTCCGGACCTTCCACTCTGGAATTGGCCGATCCACTGCGCTGGCTGCAACGCGAAGGGACCCTGCCGGTCGGCTGGAGGTTCAAGCAGGATCCGGGCGAAGAGCGAGCAGATTACCTGCGCGACATGCGCCGAAGCCCCGAAACCGCTGGCGAATGGTTCGTGAAGATAGCCGGGATTCTGCTTACCGGGTTCGCCGTTTCACTGGGGGCTCCGTTCTGGTTCGATCTATTAAACAGGTTCATGGTGATTCGGTCGACGGTAAAGCCTGACGAAAAGAGTCCGGACGAGAAGAGCAAAGCCTAGGGTTGCCACGCTCGTGTACGGGATCTCGCAACGAACTATTTCAATGCCTCATTAATCTCAATATCGCGCCTTAGCACTTCGCTCAAAAGCTCCGAAAGCTCCACGCCCTTTTGCTCGGCCTTGCCGGAGAAGTATTCCCACACGCCGCGCTCGATAGAGGCGGGCACGAAGACCTTCGCATCGGGAGAAATATAGTGAAGGCCGCGAATTCCTTTGGAAAAATCGATCTCGGCCGGCGTGTCGCTCATGCAAGACCTATTCTCGCGCAGGATGCGGGCACACGGAAGACCTCTACTCTTCCACTGCCTTGCCTGATTTCGGCTGAACGACACGTACAATCTCGCCTTCTACCAAAGAATCGGGCGGGTCGGCTATGACCAAATTGCCGTCCGAAAGGCCGGAAACCACTTCGACAGTGTTTCCGAAATCGCGCCCCAATATCACGGGGAGAAGCGAGGCGCGATTCCCGTTCAACACAACGGGCACGCGCAGCCCTTCCGTGCGAAAGACGAGAGAGGTCGACGGAATGATGAGAGTGGACCCGTTGGATTTGATTTTGAAGTGAACCTCAGTGTAAGAGCCGGGGAAGAGCAAGCCGGTTGAATTCACAACATCCACTTCCACCAGCAGCGTGCGCGTGGCGGGATCCAAGGAATCCGCAGTGCGCGCCAGCGTGCCCTGAAAGCGGCGGCCGGGCAATTCGGGCAAAGTTAAATCAGCCTTCATGCCCGGGATAGCAGCGTGCGAGTAGACTTGCGGAACGTTCACGAAGACGCGCAGCTTGTTGATGGCCGCGATGTGAAAAAGCTCATGCGCGGCGCCAGCCGTCGAGCCCGAATCGATGAGCTGCCCGATGTCGGTATTCCGGGCAGTGACGACACCATCGAAAGGAGCGTAGATCTTCTCGAAAGAGACCAGTTGCTCTAAGCGCCCGACGTTGGCTTGGGCCGATTTGACGGTGGCGCTCTTGGCGGCGGCATCCTGCACGGTGTTATCGACATCCTGCTTGGCGACGGAATCGGTTTTGAACAGATCGACATAACGAGCCGCGGTGATCTGGGACAACTTGAGATTCGCCTGCGCCGTGCTGAGGTCTTCGCGCGCCTGCTGCAGCTGTTGATCCACTTCCGGGCTCTCAATCTCTCCCAGCAATTGCCCTTGCTTCACATGAGCGCCGATGTCGAAATACCAGTTCTTCAGATAACCGTTGGTGCGGGCGTAAATGGGCGCCTCGATAAACGCCTGAATGTTGCCGGGAAGAACCACTTCCTCCGACGGCGTGGCGCGTTGGGGATGGACAATCGTGACGCTGGGTTCAGCCGAAATGTCGGTCTGTTGGCGAAGCACCTGGCGGGCGCGAAGCCGGGGGATGATGCCGGAAGCGACCACCGCGGCCGCGATCACTAGAACAACCAGCAGCGCGATGAGAAGGCGGACACGGGACATCCCTGCTTATGCGCCCTTCCGTCTGCCGTGCAGAAGGGTGAAGAATACCGGAACGAAAAATAAAGTCGCCACGGTGGCAAAAAGAAGACCTCCGATCACCGCGCGGCCGAGAGGCGCGTTCTGTTCACTGCCTTCGCCCCAGCCAAGCGCCATCGGCAGCATTCCAATAATCATCGCCAGAGCGGTCATCAACACCGGACGGAAGCGCGTGAATCCGGCCAGGAGCGCTGCGTCAGCCGCGCTCGCGACATCGGGAAGTTGTTCTTTGGCAAAACTCACCACCAGAATACTGTTTGCGGTTGCCACGCCCATGCACATGATGGACCCGGTGAGCGCCGGAACGCTGACGGTGGTATTCGTCACAAACAAGAACCACACGATGCCGGCCAATGCGGCCGGAAGCGCGGAGATGATGATGAAGGGATCGAGCCAGGACTGGAAGTTAATCACGATCAGCATGTAGACCAGGACGATGGAGAAGGCGAGTCCGGCAATGAGTCCCCGGAAAGAGGAACGCATCGTTTCGATCTGGCCTCGAACTACGACTCTGGATCCGCGCACCAGGTTTTTTTGGTCTCGAGCTACCATCCGATCGATCTGGTTGGCTACGCTGCCCAGGTCGATGCCCTGCACCGAACCATAAATGTCGATGACCGGCGCGATGTTGTAATGCGAAACCGTCGCGAGCCCGGTTCCGCGCTGAATGGAGGCGAGGTTGGCGAGTATCTGAGGCGCGCCCGTGCTGGCAGCCAGCGGAATATTTCTAAGATCCTGGAAGGAATCCATTTCGTATTGGGGCGATTGGGCGGCGATGCTGTAACTGACGCCATTGCGCGGGTTGAGCCAAAAAGTGGGCGCCGTCTGGGAACTGCCGCTTAACGACACCAGGATGTTGCCCGCCACGTCGCGCGCGCTATAGCCAACCTCCTGCGCCTTGGTCCGGTCAATGTTGACGAAGAGCTTCGGCTGATCGAAAGGCTGTTGAATCCTGAGATCCGTCGCGCCGGGAATGTATTTGATCTGTTCGAGGAGGCGGTTCGCGAAATCGCGGTTGGCCTGCACATTGTTCCCAATGACCTGAATGTCGATGGGGGCGGGAAGCCCGAAATTAAGAATCTGACTAACCAGATCGGCGGGAAGAAAATAGAAAAGCACGCCCGGAAATTCGCCGGGAAGGCGCGCTCGAAGCGCCGCCATGTATTCAGCCGTGGGCCGGTGTTCCGGGGCAAGCGACACCAGAATGTCGGCGTCGGCTGGTCCGATGGTTCCGTTATTGCTGTAGGAAGTGTTCGTACCGCTATACGGAAGACCAATATTATCGAGAATGTTCACCAATTGGCGCGGCGGGATGACCTGGCGTATGCTGTTCTCGATCACGTCGCACAGGTTCGCCGTTTCCTCAATGCGAGTACCGGTGCGGGCGCGCACGTGCAGCCTGAACTGACCGCTATCGGAGGCCGGAAAAAAATCCTGGCCCAGCCAGGGAACCAGCGCAAACGATGCCACGCACGCCAGCAGGAAAAGCACCGTAAAGACGCGCTGATGGCGAATAGAGGCTTCGAGAACGGACCGATACTTCAACCTGATTTTTTCAAATCCCGTCTCAAACAACAATTGCAAGCGTACGAACGGGTTGCGCCGATCGGCGTGCGCGACGGCCTCGTGATGCGAATGCCCTCTCAAAAGGTATTTCGCCAGCGTGGGGACGATCGTCCGGGAGAGCAAATAGGACGCCAGCATGGCGAACGAGACGGCTTCCGCCAGCGGCACAAACAGATAATGCGCCACCCCAGTGAGGAAAAACATCGGCACAAAAACGATGCAGATGCTTAACGTGGAAACAAACGCCGGGATGGCGATTTGAGCGGCGCCATCTAGAATCGCCTGCTCGATCTCTTTGCCCATTTCGAAATTGCGATTAATGTTTTCGATTTCAACGGTGGCATCGTCCACCAGAATTCCGACCGCTAGGGCGAGTCCGCCCAAGGTCATAATGTTGATGGTTTCTCCGAGCGCGCTCAGCGCAAAAATGGAGCACAGGATAGACAGCGGGATCGAAATAGCGATGACCAGCGTGCTGCGCCAACTGCCCAGGAACACCAGGATCATGATGGCTGTCAGGCAGGCGGCGATGACGGCCTCACGCACGACCGCGTTGATAGAAGCACGTACGAAGATCGACTGATCCGCGATCGGAGTGATTTTCAGCTCTGGCGGCAAGGTGGGCTTGATGAGGGGCAGCATCTTTCGAATGCCCGCAATGATGTCCAACGTGGAAACATCGCCGGATTTCAGAACCGTCATTAACGAGCCGCGTTGCCCGTCGGACCGGACGACGTTCGTCTGTGGCGGAAACCCATCCCGCACATGCGCCACGTCGTGAATATAGATGGTGGCGCCGTTCTGCGTTTTGATGGGTAGATCGTTCAGCTCGGATACGGTTCGTGGGCTGCCGTTGATCTGAACGTCGTATTCGAGCGAACCGATTTTCGAGGTTCCGCCCGGGAGAATCAGATTTTGATTGCCGATCGCGTTCACTACATCGGACGGACCGAGTCCCTTTGCCTGCAGTGCCTGAGTGTTCAGGTCGACCATGATCTCGCGCTGTTTGCCGCCATAAGAGTAAGGAATAGCGGTACCGGGCACCGTGACAAGCTGCGTGCGAATGAAGTTCTGGCCCAGATCGTTGAGTTGTTGCTCGCTGAGACCCTGTCCGGATAACGCGAGTTGCAGAATCGGCACGGTAGAAGCGTTGTAGCTGATGATGAGAGGCGGCGTTGTGCCTTCCGGCAACTGTCTTAGTTGCGTCTGCGAGATAGCAGTTACCTGCGCGATAGCGGCGTAAAGATTTGCGTGCGGCTGAAAGAAGATTTTCACTACCGATCTGCCGTCCATCGACTGCGACTCGATGTGCTCGATGTTGTTAACCGTCGTGGTCAGCGCTCGTTCGGTGATGAAAACGATGCGTTCCGACATTTCCTCCGCGGATAACCCGGTGTACTGCCAAACCACGCTCACCACCGGAATGTCGATATCGGGGAATATGTCTGTCGGCGTCCGCATGATCACGACAGGCGCCAGAATGAATAACATCAACGACAGGACAACAAACGTGTACGGTCGCCGTAATGCCAGGCGAACGATCCACATATATAACTCCTAAGGGACGCTGCCACCCACGAACGCGAGGAGGCCTCGGGATTGCGATAGGTCCGAAATAACGATTATCGAACACGCGCCCGCAACGTCCGGTTCGACCACGGACAACTGAAACATGTGGATGCGCCGCAGGCTAGTGGTTTTTCGGCGCAGCCGCCTTCGCCTTCTCGCGTTCGGCGACTTCTTTCGCGCGGAATTTTGCGATGCGTCCAATCAACTTCACAGGAACGGGCTCAGACAGCGGAAAGCGGATTGTGCCCTTGTCGACCTCGTACGATGCAAGCTCGTCCTGAAATGCCGCCAGCACTTGCTCAGTGGCGGCGTAGATCGAGTAGTGGTGCTTCCATACAGCAAAATAAAGCAAACGATTACCGTGCAGCGTGTACGTAGGCATCTTGTACGAAATAATTTCCTGAGCTCCCGGCACAGCCTTGCGGATGATGCTGCGCACGCGCCCGAGTATGGCCTGAACGGCCTCGGGTTGTGACGCGATGTACTCGTCAACGGATTTGAAATTGATCTTGGCCATCGTGGCTCTCGCCTTCCGGCTCGCCTCAGTGTAACTCTTCGGATCGACGTCCAAAACTGCCTCCAAAGGCGGGGGTGCTCGCCGAGCCCAAGGACGGTATACTCAACCGACTCACGAATGAAATCAAGTATGGGTGCAGTTACCCGAATCGCCGTGATATGCCTGCTGGGGGTGGGATGGTGCGCTGCTGTGGCGGAAACTCCGCTGGCAGTCTTCCCGATCAATGAAGCATCGATCGCGCAGATGCGCAAACAGCATCCGCTCGCCTCGGCTGAGGTGAACGATCCCGTCTACAAACGGAAGCAGCGATATCAGGGTTTCTGGCTGCGTGACGTGCTAAAGAATTTGGGCCGTGGAGGTCATCCCGAAAGCGACCTGTACGTGCGTTTCCGCTGTAAGGACGGATATCTTCCAATCATGCCCCTGGCTCGCGCGATGGAAGGCACGGGGTTAATCGCGATCCGGGACGCAAACGCTCCGCAAGGTGAAGACTGGCAGCCGTTGCCTGGCAGCGGAGCCTCGTCAACTCTGGCGCCCAGCTACTTAGTCTGGATTTCGCCTCCAGGCGACCCCGAAGAATACCCGTGGCCCTATCAGATAGTTGCCATCGAATTGGTCTCTTCCTCCGAGGCCTTAGCTGGCCTGGCTCCCGATGGCTCCAAGCCCGGTCAAGAACTGTTCGTCACGCATTGCCTGAAATGCCACGCAATCAATGGCGTGGGAGGGACATTTGGGCCGGAGCTGAATTCTCCTTGCAGCGTAACGGAATACTGGAATCCGCGCCTCCTGAGCCGATTCATTGCGAACGCCGGCAGTATTCGGGCTGGAACCAAGATGCCCAACTTCGATTCGCTGCCGGAGAAAGATATTCAGGGAATCGTCGCGTATCTTCAGTCCATGGCCGGCCACAAGAAGCCTGGCGCAGTGTGTCCATAAAGGGCTCGAATGCGCGCCCCCGGGTATGTGCTTGCTCTCTCCGCAGATCTGAGGCCTTACGGCGCGCGCCAATCGAGCGCGTAGATCTCCTGCGTTCCGATATCGCGTAGCACAAGGGGCGAATCGTCTGGAGTAAGACCGAACCAGAAGCTGCCATTAACTCCGGTTCGCTTCACATTTTGCAGGCTAACAACCTCCTCTATCTTGTGGTTGGCTAAGGCGACGCGCATTACGGCATGTTGAGTCCCGTGCTCCTCGAAGTAGACATCCCGGCCGTCTCGTGACCAGTTCAGCCAGTTCAGTTCGCGCCTCGCCAGTTCCGTCCAAGCTTGAGTTTTGAAATCGAAGAGCATCAGGGTCTGATGATCCGAGCTGCGGGCAACGATGTACCGGCCGTTCGGTGACCATTCGGCTAAGACGAGTCCCTGCGACCCGGGCAGGCGTTTTACTCTATGGGTCATCAAATCCAGGACAACGATTCCGTGAGCAGCGTCAGGCCCTGGAATATAACTGAAGACGATAGAGTTCCCGTCAGGAGACCAGCTGGGACGATTTTGGTCGAGTCGCTCCTCAAACAGCGGCTCAGGAGTTCCGCCGTCCGCTGCAACCAGGTAGTTCCTCCAACGGTTCCCTCCCGTCATGGCCTGAAAGGCAATTCGTTTGCCGTCCGGTGACCAGCTCGGGACCAAGGCCTGCATTGAAGACGGGGTGAGTTGAAGGCGATCGCTGCCGTCTATTCTGCTCCGCCATAAAGCATTCTCTGGAGAAGCAACATACGTAATCCACTGCCCGTCGCGCGAAAAATCGACAAACTCCGCCGAAATTCCGGAAAGGAAGGATACCCATTGCCTGGACTTGGAATCGTACCGGGTAAGCTCGCCTCTCAGTTGCTGACCGACGACGTACAGCTTCTTGCCGTTGCGGCTCAGCACTGGCTGCAAGGAGTTCAATTGTCCGGCGGTGAGTTGTACCGGTTCGCGACCCAGTTTCCGGAATACGTCCAGCAGGCCGCCTCGTTCTCGAGTCGCCCAAATCTCAGTTTTACCGTTGCGGGTAGCCTGAAAAACAAAGTACTTCCCGTCGGGGGTCCAGTTGCCGCAGCACGCTGCCGAGGACTGGTTCCAATCAGGTAAGAAAGTATGAAGCCGTGTTCCATCTGCTAAAACGTCCCAAATTGCAAGCGCGCCGATGCGGGAAAGGGGATTGCCGAGCGTCAGTCGCAGGCGGCTTCCATCAGGCGACCAACGCAACCACCATGCCGTTCCGGGGAGGGTCACGAGCTTCCTGGCCTCGCTTCCATCGCGCTTGGAGCGATACAGATCCCGATCCCTGACATAGGCAATCTCCCGCCCGTCGGGAGACCAGGCCGCGCAGGTCGCCAAAATATTCCCAATTCGGCGAGGCGCCCCTGCTGGCACCGGCATGACCCATAAAGGCCACCCAAGCTCGTGCTCAAATCCCATGTAATTAGACACTAATAGTTCGGACCGGTCTGGCGAGATGTCCTGGACTTCTGGCTCACCGACCGGTGCTTCCGGTAGCAACGCTGTTTCCCCACCGGCTGTGGAAACTTGCGCGATCACGTGCGCCATGCCTGAGCCTTCCGCAAAATAAAGCCGTGACCCGTCGGTTACCATAGTGCCCTGAAAGGGTCCCTTTCCCCGGCCATCGTCACTGATCTGAACGAAACCCGATACGCGCGGTGGCGGCAGCGGCCGCATGAGGAGATAACTCGCGATCACAATACAAATCAATACCGCGCCCGGCAAGACGAAACGCCGTGTTCGCCTTCGACGAAGCACCGAGTCCTCATTGCGCTTCAGGCGTTCGAGATCGGCGCGAATTTCAGAAGCATGGTGATAGCGCAGGTCGCGGTCCTTCTGCAAACATTTGAAGACGACGCGCTCCAGCTTCTCGGGCGCTTTGGCGTTTAGCGTTCGCAAAGGCGCAGGAGTCCGGTGCAGAATCGCATCCAATATCGCGGCCCCACTTTCGCCCGCGAAGGGAGGAACTCCTGTCGTCATCTCATAGAGCACCGCGCCGAAAGAGAACAAATCGCTGCGCGCATCGAGCGGCTTGCCTAGCGCTTGCTCCGGAGACATGTAATCCGCAGTTCCGAGCGCCACGCCCGCATTGGTGAGTTGGTCGCGGACTCTGGTGATCCCATCTGGCGCGATCGGTTGCGCCTCCGCAAGCTCCAGGCCGGAAATCTTCGCCAGTCCGAAATCGAGCACCTTTGCATTTCCACGTTTCGTAATAAAAATGTTCGCCGGCTTAATATCGCGGTGGACGATTCCTTTCGCGTGAGCCGCATCAAGGCCATCGGATATCTCAATTGCGAGTCTCACGAGCGTGTCCGTCTCGAGCGCTCGCCCGCCGATGAAGTGCTTCAGCGTCGCTCCTTCCATATACTCCATGACGATAAACGTGCGGCCGTTCTGCTCGCCGACATCGTGAACCGTGCAGATGTTCGGGTGGTTGAGCGACGAAACAGCCCGCGCCTCGCGTTGGAAGCGAGTGAGCGCCTGAGTATCGCGAGCAACATCATCCGGCAAAAATTTCAACGCAACCAGTCGATCGAGCCGGATGTCTTCAGCCTTGTAAACAACGCCCATGCCGCCGCCACCGAGCTTTTCGACGATGCGGTAATGCGAGATGGTTTTCCCGATAAGGGAATCGACGCTCTCTCTTGTCTCCTGCTCCTGGCTTAAAGCAAACGCGTGAGCAGCTACTTCGATAGCCGGATTTTCAAGGAAGCTTCCGGCCTCCTGGTGTGAATCCAGCAGTGAGCGGACCTCCTGTTCCAGAACCTTGTCGCCATCGCACGCCTGGTGCAGAAAGGCATTGCGCTCCTCCGGCGATTGCTGCAATGCGGATTGCAGCAGTTCATCGATTTGTGTCCATCGCTCACGGTCCACCGGCGACCCCGCCTGTCATTTCGCGGTAAAGCCACGCTTTCGCCGTGCTCCAGTCGCGCATTACGGTCAGAGATGACACTTTGAGCACTTCCGCGGTCTCCGCAACGCTAAGTCCGCCAAAGAACCGAAGTTCGACCACCTGCGCCTTGCGCGCGTCGATATGGGCCAGCGTGCCCATCGCATCATCCAGCGCGATCAGATCCGCCGCGCGCTCGCTGCCAACGACAGCTACTTCATCGAGCGAAACGTGCTGTATGCCACCTCCGCGTTTCAGATTGTGCCGTCGCGCATGCTCCACCAGAATGCGCCGCATCAGCTGGGCGGATACTGCAAAAAAATGCGCGCGGTCCTGCCACTGCATGCGCCTGTAGTCCACTAGCCGCATATACGCTTCATTTACTAAAGCTGTAGTTTGTAAACTGTGACCGGCGCGTTCACCGCGCAGATGATGCCGCGCAAGACGCCGCAGTTCGTCATAAACGATAGGCGTCAGCCTGTCGAGCGCGGATCGGTCGCCATCACTCCAGGCTCGCAGAAGCTGGCTCACTTCCACCGATGAGCTTTTCGTTCCGTGCTGTTCGGCTTCCCTCTGCATAGGCTGATTGCCGCACATTATAGCGCCGTAAAGGGAAGCGCGGCTTCGATGATAGTTTCGCCGCCCCGTTTGCGCCTCTTCAGATGAGGGCGGCTGAGTTTGCTCATCACGCCCCTATAGGAGACAAGATGAATGACACCATGGCCGCTTTGAAGCCAGCGTTCCGCCAGTACCGGGCGACAGGAAACGATCCCAGCCCATCGAGGGGCTCACAAATGCTTACTCAAGGAAAATTTTTCATGTCGCTGTTGCTTGTCCTGTTCACCGCTTCAGCCAGCGCAGACACACTTGTCTACGCAGTCAGTACTAACTACAATAACTTTACGGGCCAATTCGGCACGGTGGACCTCACCACGGGCGCGTTTAACCAAATCGGTCCCGTTATCTCGGATCCGCTAACCGGCTTGGTGCCGGGGCCGAACGGAAATCTACTAAGCATTTCGGCATCCGGGAATCTGAACTCGATCAATCCCGCCATCGGAGCGGTCTCTGCCATCGGGGCGATCTCTGTCGTCGGGCAAACAGGCAATGCGCCCTACTCCATCGCGGAACTCAATGGAACGGTCTATGCAACCGATCTGTACAGCAACGTTTATACCCTGAATACGACCACCGGCGCCGCGACGCTCATAGGCTACACCGGCATCCCGATCTGCCCGTCCGTCACCAACCCTAACGACGTGAGTGACGAAACGCTGTTTACGGCTAACGGAAAGCTGTATGCCACTTTTGACGGGATAGATTTAAATACACTCGCTTTGGTGGATTCCCCCGGGCTCTATCAGATCAATCCCGCGACTGGGGTGGCGACTCTGCTGGGCCCGACAGCGTTAGGGCTCGACGCGGCAATACAGGTAAACGGCACTGTCTATGGTCTCGCCGCTGGTTACGCGGGACCGAATACGGTGCTCTCAATGAACCTGGCGAATGGCAACACCACTTTCCTGAACGATTACGTATCGTCGCCTACTGCGGGCGGCCTGAATGCGTTCGACATCACGGGAGCAGCCGCAGTCCCTGAGCCAGCTTCGCTGGCACTGGTTGGAATCGGAATAGCTGCTGCTCTTGTTTCAAGACGGCGAAAGCGCCTTTCGTAATTTCGACCTATCGCTCGCCAGCCTTTGTAACGCTTCCGCGCCAACCTGAATCCAACGGGCGGCAGCGCTGCCACTCCAGGAGGATAGGTTCGATGAAAGCCGCGTTTCTGCTCGGCCGTATTGTTTTCGGTGGATTCTTTCTCTACAGCGGAATCAACCATTTCAAGCAACAGGAGGCGCTTTCCAAATATGCGGGCGCTAAGAATGTGCCGCAACCCGATCTTGCCGTAACCGCCTCTGGCGTAGTTTTGGCGCTCGGCGGGGCCGCCATCATCCTAGGCCTGAAGCCAAAGATTGGAACATTGGCGATTGCAGGCTTTCTTGCCGGGGTCTCGCCAGTGATGCACGATTTCTGGAGTGTCGAGGATGCGCACCAGCGCCAAAACGATATGATCCACTTCAGCAAAAATATGGCGATGCTGGGCGCGGCGCTTGCTCTAGCGGGCGTTAAAGAGCCGTGGCCGGCCAGCCTAGAAGGCTAAAAATCGAAGCGGCCGTTTCCCGCGGCATAAAATAGGAAGCTGCCAGAGATGGACGCGATCAGAGTTATCACGATCGAGCGGGAATACGGTTCGGGCGCGGGCGCTATCGCAAAGACGCTGGCCGAGCGGCTCGGTTGGACTCTTTGGGATCGCGAGTTCACCTGCGAAATCGCGCGCCGCCTGAAATGCGACATCCGGTCCGTAGAACAGCGCGAAGAACGTGTCGATCCCACCTTCTATCGGTTGGCGAAAATCTTCATGCGGGGCAGTTACGAGGACACCTTCACCGGCAGCGGGCTGGAGTTGTTGGATGCAGAGCACCTGGCGCGCTTGTTCGAGAAGGTCGTCACCGATATTTCGTCACGAGGAAACTGCGTGATTGTCGGCCGCGGCTCGCCCTATTTTCTGCGGAAGCGCGCGGATGCCTTTCACGCCTTCGTGTACGCGCCACGCGATCAAAAGATTCGTCGAATTGTGGCGCAAGGTAAGAGCCGAGGCGAAGCCGAAGAGCTGATTGAGACGGTTGACCGCGAACGCGCCGCATTCATCAGGAAGTATTACGGGACAGTCTGGCCGCAGCGCGATCTGTATCATTTAATGATCAATTCAAAGGTGGGCGATGAGGCCGTGATAGACATGATCCTGAATGGGATCAAGTTGCTGGAGGAGCAGCCGCCCGCGGCCGGATCGGCAGCCACAGCAACCAAAACAGCGCCAGCGCGATAGCCATTCCGGCAACCAGATATACCGGCCAAGGCCCCAGGACGGTCAACAATGTTTCATTCTTCGGCTTACGGCACAGATACATGTAGTTGGCGCCGAAGATCGCGTTGAAGATGGAGAGAATGGCCGCATAACCCAGAAGCATTCCGAAAGCGCGCCACACGGCGCCGCGGCGCACAGGCGTAACCCTTCCGAAAACGAGCACGGCGATGGCGATAACGATGCCGCCATGCGCCATAAAAAAGTAGATTGCTGGATACGATGGCCAGGGCGCCCACAGGTCTGGCGTGATGAGGGCCATTCCCGCTCCGGCGAGGCCCGCGAAATAAGAGAATTCGACCAGCACCGGAATGAGGGTAAGGCAAGCGGCCACCGTGCTCCAGACCGTGACGTCGCAGAGCTGAAGCGGCAGGTTTTCCGGAAAACGGAAACCCTCATGCGAGTAACGAAAGATCCACCAGATGATTTCATTGACGGCCAGTCCACAGCCGAGGATGAGCCGGACAGATCGGGCCGAAACGGGCCGATGGCGGCATAAAAGCGAGAGTCCGGCCGCTGCCATCGCGATTGCAATCAACAGCGATAGGTGAAGCGGTCCGAACAGACGCACAGGTCAGATTGTATAGCGACCCGTAGGGTGGGCTTTACTGCTTCTTGGGTTCCTGCTTCTTAGGAGACTGTTTCTCTTTCTGCGCCAGGTCTTCTTCGATGGTCTCTAAATCGCCTTCTGCCTGCGAAGGCGTCGGCCGTTCTTCCGCCGCCAGATTCTTATCAGGCTGATTATCGTGCTTCTTCTTTTCGTCCATATTTAGTAGAAGTAGCCATTCAGCCCGATGTTTCAGCTATCGCTCAACCGAGAATTTAAAGATGGTGATCCCGTGATAGCGCTGGCCGGGCTTGAGCTCGGTCGAAGGAAAACTTGGTTGATTGGGCGAATCCGGAAAATGTTGGGTTTCTAAACAGAATCCATAACGGAATCCGTAAACAGCGCCGCCTTTGCCCTTGAGCTTAGCGGGTAGATGATTACCCGTATAGAACTGTACGCCAGGTTGAGTGGTCAGCACTTCCATCACGCGTCCCGATTTCGGATCCATCACGCGAGCGGCCAGCGAAGGCCCGTCGCCACTGCGGTTGAGCACGAAGTTGTGATCGTATCCCTCGCCGTACTTTAATTGCTGATCGTTCTCATTAATTCGCGCGCCAATGGCAGTGGGTGTCCTGAAATCGAAGGGCGTTCCCGCAACGCTCTTCAACTCGCCGGTTGGAATCAGGTTTGCGTTCACCGGAGTGAACTTGTCGGCGTTGATCATCACGCGATGGTCCAGAATATTGCCGGCGTCCTGCCCCGACAGGTCGAAGTACGAATGATTGGTCAGGTTGATCACCGTGTCCTTATCGGTGGTCGCCTGATAGTCAATTTTCAACTCATCGTTCTGCGTCAGGGTGTAAGTCACGGTCACATTGAGATTGCCCGGATACCCCTCTTCTCCATCTTTACTTAGATACTTCAACTCCAGCGCAGGGCCGTCACCGCCGGAAACCTCTTGCGCCTGCCAGGCGACTTTGTCGAAGCCTTTCAGACCTCCGTGCAATGAGTTCGGGCCGTTGTTGCGGGCCAGTTTATAAGTCTTGCCGTCCAGCGTGAACTGGCCATTCGCGATGCGATTGGCATAGCGGCCTACCAGCGATCCGAAAAAGGGGTTCGGTTGTACGTATCCTTCCAGATTGTCGAAACCCAGAACAACGTCGGCAAATTTTCCGTCCCGATCGGGAACCTTCAGCGTTACCAGCTTGCCGCCATAATTCGTGATCGTCGCCTCCATGCCTTTCGAGTTTCGAAGCGTGTAGAGGTCGATCTGCTCGCCAGAGGGGAGCGCGCCCCAATGCTGCTTGGTGATTCCATTCATATGTTTCTGTTGATTCCGCGCGCCCGCTAAAAGTGTCACAGCGAACAGCAGCGTAATAGTTCTAAGCTTCATCAGACGAAATCCTTTGCGGTCACAGTGCGATTTTGGGCGATACTGATATCCAAGCCAAACGCGATCTTAGACGCTTCCATGGCCAGATCGGGGCTGGCGACGGGAGTGCCGCGGGTCAATATGCAATCGAAAAAGTCTTCGTACAAATCGACCATGGCCTGCTGCTCTGTTGGTTCCTTCATCGTAGGCATCTCTTTTGGTTTGCCGTCTTCCCCATAAACAGTGATCTTCCCATTCACCCGGCTCAGACTGCCTTTATCGCCGAAAAGATTGACGAAGGTAGGACAGGGCGAGAACATCACGTAATTGTGGCTGAGCCGTATGCCATTTGCGAATTCCACGATGGTAGAAGAGGCGTCGCGTGTCTCTCGATTCGGATAGTAGAACGTGCCGCCGGTCGCGGTGAGGCGCGTCAGCGGCGAGTTGACGATGCGTGCAAAGCGCGGCATATAAGTGGACCGAAAACTCGAGTTCGGACGATCCGGCGGCGCGCTTCATATCTCTCCAGATTCCGCTCTTCCCGGTCACCGGATCTGTAAAAACGGACGTGCGAGGATTCCAATCGCCGCGATATTCACCCGCGTTGATCACTTTCACATTACCTACTTCGCCGCGCCGGATGAGCTCGATCATTAGCCCATCAGAGCCATAGAGCCGCTGAATGCCGATGGCCAGAACTCTTCCGCTGCGAATTGCCTCGGCGCGAATCTCTTTGGCCTGCTGATAATTGATGCCCATCGGCTTTTCCAGCAGTACATCTTTGCCGGCGCGAAGAGCGGCTATAGCCATCTCGTAATGCAGATAGTTGGGCGTCGCAATCACCACCGCGCCCACTTTCTTATCGTGCAGCAACTCGCGGTAATCCGTATAGGCTTCCGCTTTCGAAGGAAGCTGGCTGTTAGTCTCCTCGATACGCGCCGACTGCAGATCGCACAGCGCGGCCACGCGTACGCCCGGCAAATCCTTGAAAGCGGCAAAATGAGCCTTTGAGCGCGCGCCCAACCCGATAAAGCCCAAGCCCGGGGCCGATTCCGATTGTGCGCTCAGGCGCGCCGTTGCCGCCGCCAATCCAACAGCGAAATTCCTGCGCGATAAGCTAGCGTTCATCAGTCTTACGTTATGACACAACCTAGTCGGCGCGAATGGCTCGGGTATCTTTTCGCGCTCACTGGCGTCGCTCGCGCGCAGGAGCTGATCACGATTCCCGGCAAACGGCCGATGATTCTGCATAACGACCGGCCAGAGGATTTGGAGACTCCGCTCAGCTACTTCAATACCTGGCTAACGCCGAACGACATCTTCTTCGTGCGGCAACATCTGCCACGCCCGCAGACCGATGAGAGTACGCATCGCGTCGCGCTGAACGGCAGAGTCTCGAAAGAACTGGAACTCACCGTCGCCGATCTTCGCAAGCTGCCGCAATACACTGTGCCGGCCACCTTGGAATGCACCGGCGATGCGCGAGGATTCTTCCGTCCGCGCGTTCCTGGCGTTCAGTGGGGCCGCGGAGCCATTGGCAATGCTGAGTGGACCGGCCCAAAGCTTAGCGACGTGTTGAAGCTGGCGGGAGCCGACCTGAACGCTTCGTATGTGACGGTGAACGGCGCTGACGTTGGCGTTGCCAAGACGCCCGACTTCATCCGCTCCTTCCCCATGCGCAAAGCCCTTCACCCCGCCACATTGCTGGCGCTGAACATGAACGGCGAGGCGGTGCCCGATCTCCACGGTTTTCCCGTGCGCCTTATCGTTCCCGGGTGGGACGGCACCAGTTGGGTGAAGTGGGTGACCAGTCTGTCTATAGCGAATGAGCCGAACACGGGCTTCTTCATGAATCCCGCGTACCGTTTCCCGAAACATCCCGGGCCACCCGGCGCGCCCGCGAATCCGGCCGATCTGGAAGTAATCGAGGGCATGCCGGTCAAGTCCTACATTACGGCTCCGTCCGATCAAGACCGCTTGAGTTCGGCATCCACCGTGTTGCGCGGCGTGGCCTGGGCAGGAGAAGAGCGCATTTCGCGCGTAGAAGTTTCAACCGACGCCGGACGCCGTTGGAGCGAAGCGCAACTCTCTTCTCCAAATCTTCCGTTTGCGTGGCGATTATGGACTCTCGATTGGAAGCCCCCGCAGCCTGGCTATTACACGCTCATGTCCCGTGCTACGGATTCGGCCGGACGTGTCCAGCCGATCACCGCCACCTGGAACCCGTCAGGCTATCTATATAACGCCATCGATCAAATCGGCGTCACGGTGGAGGCAACAGCGGCATGAGAACGGTCCTGGCGTTTCTATGTCTCGCTTCCATGGCGCCACTCTTCGCTGCCGATCCCCAGCTCCTCGAAAAGGGATTGCAGACTGAGCAGAGAAGCTGCGTGCAGTGTCACAGCCTGCGCTTGGTTGACTCGCAGCGTTTATCTACCGCCGCGTGGGGAAAAGAGATCGACAAGATGATCGGCTGGGGCGCGGTGGTGCCCGATCGTCAATTACTCCTGGACTACGTCTCGCAAGAATTCAGCGACACCAAACCGGTCCCGCGCCCTAATATGTCGGGGAATGGCGCGAAAGCACCGTCAAAGCGCTAATTCTGCCGAGATGTAGTTAGAAGGAGATCGCACATGACCGCACTTCGCTGGGCTCCTGTGTTTCTCGCCGGAGCGCTTGCTTTCGGTCAGGCATCGAAACTTGCGCCAGAGCTGCAGCATGCGGATCCGGACTCCACTGTTCGCGTGATCGTGCAGTACAAGCAAGATCCCACGGATGCGCAGCACCGCAAAGTAACCAGCCTAGGGGGAACGCTGCTCAGGACGCTTCATTCCTTGAAGGCGGCGGTATACTCGCTTCCCGCTTCCGCGCTGGCGGAATTGGCGAAGGACCCGGATGTGGTTCATATCTCCGCGGACCACGCTGTGTCGCCCAACGCGGGTGGCGCTAAGGCGTCCGTCATCACGCGCTTGCTGCTAAGAACCACAGCACGAGGCTGAGCAAAGCCCTACCCGGTACTTGCGGGACAGACTAGACGGCTCTGATCTCTCAGCGTTCCCCTATTGCTCCCGATAAGCATCTTGGGTGAAGTTTCTTGCCGCTGGGTTAGCCGCTTCATAGCACAACAAAATTTATGAAAAAAATCTATTCTATTTTCCTTTTAGCGGCGCTTACCTGCTGGGCCGGACCGGACCACGCCAAGAAGATGTCCGCGGACCTGGAAACCGCCGACGGCCTGACGAATGTCAGAGTCATCATCCAATGGAAAAGTGCCCCTGACAGTTCCAAGCATCAGAAGGTGATAAGCCGCGGAGGTACGGAGCACCGTCGTGCATCGGTTCATCAACGCGGGCACGTACACCTTACCCGCTTCAGCGCTACACGACTTAGCGAACGATCCGGACGTGGCGTTCATCTCGCCCGACCGCCCGCTCAGTTTCAAGCTGGACTATACGGCCGCTGCCATTAACGCAAGTTATGCCTGGAATGCCGGCTACATCGGAACAGGAATCGGCGTCGCAGTCGTTGATAGCGGCGTTAATCCCGGAGATCCGAATTTGACGGCCTCCAACGGCACTGCTTCTCGAGTGGTGTACACGCAGGATTTTGTCGGCGGCAACGGGCAGGACCAATATGGACACGGGCACCACATCGCCGGAATCATCGGCTCGAACGGATACACAACCTCATCCGCAAATTGCTCCAATTGCACGCGGCACTTGGTCGGCATCGCGCCGGGCGCGAATATTCTGGATTTCCGAGTTCTGGATGTGAACGGAAACGGCGCGGATAGCGGCGTCATCGCTGCCATCGAGCAGGCCATAGCGCTCAAGACTCAATACAACATCCGCGTCTTGAATTTGTCTTTGGGACGGCCGGTGTTTGAAAGCTACACGCTGGACCCGCTCTGCCAAGCTGTCGAAGCTGCCTGGAAAGCGGGCATTGTGGTGGTTGTAGCGGCTGGAAACGATGGCCGCGATGACACCTACGGAAATCAAGGATACGGCACCATAACAGCCCCGGGAAACGATCCATACGTGATTACGGTGGGCGCCATGAAGAGCATGGCTACCACTGACCCGCACTGACGATCTGATCGCCAGCTACAGCTCGAAAGGTCCGACGCAAATCGATCACATTGTGAAGCCGGACGTGGTGGCTCCGGGCAACGCAGTTGTGTCGTTGCTCGCCCAAGGCGCGACGCTGGCCTCTGAATACCCAGCCAATGCGGTCACCAACGCCTACTTCGAAGACACCAATCATGGGCAGGGCAAAAAGTCAGGCCCGTTCTTTCAGTTTGAACGGCACCAGCATGGCCACGGGCGTGGTCAGCGGCGCGGCGGCCGATTTACTGCAGGCCAATCCAGCGCTCACGCCGGATCAGGTGAAAGCTCTCATCATGAAGACGGCCTACAAGACATTCCCAGCCTCGAGCACGGCCACGGATCCCATTTCAGGGCAGACCTTCGTCAGCTTTTACGACATCTTCACGATTGGCGCAGGCTACCTCGATTTGCAAGCCGCGCTGCAAGCGATCGGCACAGTAGCGAACGGCAATGCCCTGTCGCCGGTAGCGAACTACGACAGCAGTTCCGGAACCGTCACACTCTCTTACGCCGGGGCAGATCTTTCGGGAACACAGTCGATCTGGAGCGCGCAATCTATCTGGAGCGCCCAATCCATCTGGAGCGCGCAATCTATTTGGAGCGCTTCTGTCCTAAGCGGCAGCCAGTGCATCTGGAGCGCGCAATCGATCTGGGGAGCGGCCAGCATTTCAAGTACTCAATCCGTCTGGGGAGCGCAGTCCATCTGGAGCGCGCAATCGATCTGGAGCGCGAGCGGCGCCAGCGGTTCCAGCACTTCTTCGGCCTGAGCGTTGCTATCAACGGCGAGCAATAAAAACTCAAATCCGCTTCGAGCCGTGGTGTCCAGCTTTGTTCTGGCGCCACGGCTCTTTTTTTTGATCGCTCGCGTTTGCGCGATATCCTCGAAGCTATGGTCGCCGAAGCGCAGCCGATCCCTTTAGATAAGGACGAACGCATCGGCCGGCAAATTGCCTTGGTGAGCGTGACGGTTGGGATGGCGCTGGCTGCGGCGAAAATCTGGGTAGGCGTCCATGCCGGCTCGGCCTCGGTGGTTTCCGACGGCCTTGAGGCTGCCGGCGATGTTCTCTCCTCCACGATCGTTTACGCCGGTCTCTGGCTGGCCAGCAAGCCCCCCGATTACGAGCATCCTTATGGACACGGACGCTATGAGACATTGGCGGGCCTGGGCGTCGGCTCCATCCTGCTGCTTGCGGGCGCGGCTATTTTCTGGCACGGGATGCGCCATTTTGGTGAGCGCAGCGAACTACAGGCGTACACGATTTATCCGCTTGTGATCGCTGTGTTCTTCAAGATCGGCCTCGCGGCTTTGAAATTCCGCACCGGTAGACGCATCGCCAGCACCGCGCTCGAAGCGGATGGCTGGCACGATATCACCGATTTGCTCTCGACCACGGTCGCGCTTCTCGCGGTGGGCCTGACACTCGCGGATCCGCTGCGCTTCGGAACCGCCGATCATGTGGGCGGCACCGTCATCGGCGTCATTATCTTGTTTCTTTCCGTGCAAGTGGTGCGCCGCACTGTCGGCCAATTGCTCGACACCATGCCGGAGGCCGGCAAGATGCGGCAAATCCGCGAAGTCGCCCTCAGCGTCCCTCGAACGCTAGGAATTGAGAAGTGTTTTGCGCGCCGGACCGGTTTGCGGTATCACGTCGATCTGCATCTGGAAGTCGATCCGGAAATGACCGTGCGGGAATCCCACGAGATCGCTACGGAAGTGAAAAACGCAATTAAGGAGCGGCTTCGCTGGGTCGCGGACGTGCTGGTGCATGTAGAGCCTTTCGGGTTTCCTTCGCAAGAGACAGAGCGCTCCGGACGTAGGGTCTGGCTGCGGCGCCACCGTGTCGCGGGCCGGCGCGGGTAACAGGAAACGGCCTTAACGCTTGCATGGAAAACAAAGAAATCGCCCGGCTGCTCTCCGAAACCGCCGACCTGATGGAAGTGGCGGGCGAGGATGGCTTCCGCATCCGCAGCTATCGCAACGCCGCATCGGTGATCGCCAGCTATCCCGAGCGCATTGCCGACATCGTCTGTAATCCCGAGCGCAAAGTCACCGACATCCCCGGCATCGGCAAAGGTCTCGCCTTCGTTCTGGCCGAAATCTGCCAGCGCGGATCGTTCGACCGCCGCGATGAGATGCTGGCGAAATATCCTGCCTCCGCGCTCGAGCTGCTGAAGATCCAAGGGCTCGGTCCGAAAAGCATCGCGCTGCTGTACGAGCATCACGGAGTCAAAACGGTCGACGATCTGGAGCGCATCTGCCGCGAGCATAAATTGCGCGAGCTGCCACGCATGGGCGCGAAGCTCGAAGAAAAAGTTCTGCGCTCGATCGACGCTTACCGAAAAAGCGCCGGCCGTTTTCTTCTTAGCTTCGGCCGCCGCACAGCCGATGAGCTCAGCGCCGAGTTCGCCGCTCTGCCCGGAATAGAAAAGGTGGAGGCCGCCGGAAGTCTCCGCCGCGGACGCGAAACCATCGGTGATTTGGACATTCTAGTCACGGGGCCAGGCGCGGCTGAGACGCTGAACCGGATCGTCACCCATCCCAAGGCGCAGGAAGTGTTGGGGCAAGGTTCGAATAAAGCCAGCGTGACGTTCGGGCTGGAACGCCTGCAGGTGGATGTCCGCGCTTTGCCGCACGAAAGCTTCGGCGCGGCGCTGCAATACTTCACGGGAAGCAAAGAGCACAACGTGGTTCTTCGCACCAATGCCATCAAGCAGGGCTTGACGCTGAATGAGTACGGCTTGTTTACGCTGGAGGGCAACCAGCGCGTAGCGGGCGAGAGCGAGGAAGACGTTTACCGCCGCCTCGGCTATGCCTGGATTCCGCCCGAGCTGCGCGAGAATTGCGGAGAACTCGAGGCCGCGCAGAACGGCGCGCTTCCGAAGCTGCTGGAACTCGGCGATCTGCGTGGCGACCTGCACATGCACACCACGGCAACCGACGGCAGGGCTTCATTGCGCGAGATGGCCGAAGCCGCGGCGGCGCTGGGCTACGAATACATTGCGATTACAGATCACTCGAAAGCGCTGGCGATGTCCAACGGACTCAATGAGGAGCGCGTCGTGGCCTTTGCCCGCGAGGTGCGCGAACTGAACCGCGATGGTCTTCCCCTGCGCGTTTTTTCCGGTCTCGAATGCGACATTTTGCGCGACGGAGCCATGGATCTTTCCGAAGATGCGCTGGCCGAGCTGGATCTGGTGATCGGTAGCGCCCATAGCTACTTCAATCTGGAGCCGCAGGAGATGACGGATCGCTTTTTGCATGCGCTAGACTCACCGTCCCTCAGAGTTTTGGGTCACCTGACCGGCCGCCTGCTGCTGCAGCGCGAGGCGTATTCTTTCGATTTCGAGCGGGTCTCAACGAAAGCGGCGGAACGTGGCGTGTTCCTCGAGATCAACGCCAGCCCGGAGCGGCTCGATCTGCCGAGCCACTTCGTTCACGCCGCCAAACGCAAAGGCTGCAAATTCACCATCTCGACGGATGCTCATCGGCCGGCGCATCTATATAACATGCGCTATGGCGTCATCACCGCTCGCCGCGGCTGGCTCGAAGCCGCGGATGTATTGAATACCAAGCCGGTAGCGGAGTTTGCGGCGGCCCTAAGGCGCTCTTAAAGAGTCCTCACGTTTTCAGTGCCGTGTCAACGCGGGCGCGATGTCGGTTTTTCGAAAGTCCTCACCTTTGTAGAGGAGTGGTAGTCGTAGATATTGCGACGTGGCATAGCTCATGCAGTCCCCGAAATTGAGCCGCCGCTCGATGACGGCCCCGGCCAAATTTCCGGAAGGCTTTGCGAGCCAGTTCGTGCTACGGAGCTGTCTGGAGGCCGATGGCACTGGATGCCTCGATCAACGCGTCCAAGCTTCTCCCCGCATTCCGTTGCTCGGCCGTGATCCCGCTTCGACTAGAACTGGCGGGCACATAAACAGGCGAATCGCTCTCCAGTGCTGCGCAATAGCTTCGATGTACAAAGCGGCTCAATTTTATGAGGGCGATCGCTAATAACGCGATGAGTCAACTACCATAGCTCGTCCTACCCCAGAGTCGTCCCTGTTCCTTCTGTTGCGACTCGGCAGTGAATGCCTTCTCCTATGTGAATAGCATGCAATCCGTCGGAGCAATAGCACCGAATATCCTTGCGCTTCGCGGTGCCGTTGCGCTCGATGACGGCTTCGCAACAGCAATGCCGGAGGGCTTCCGTCTTGCTGTATTTTCCATCCCCTGTCAAGTCCGTGACTAATCGGCTCACCTCGGGATCCGGCGCTGTGTAATGTCCACGCTACGGCTGTTGTACATCGCGCGCAATAGCTAAGTCGACTTGGTCACCGGTGATATGGCGCTCCTGCATCCTCTGGGCGGCGTGTTCAGTGATCGGAATACCGTTTGGCGTATTGGGCATCAGGTCTCAGCGATGGGCTACTTCGCCAGAGCGTCCAAGCCGGCTTGAGCCACAGCCTCATCGACCTCCGATTTGGCTCCGCTCGCCGCGATGCCACCCACGAGTTGGCCGTCGACTTTGATCGGCAGTCCGCCTTGATTGGGGAAGTAATCGGGAAATGCGAGCACGTCCAGTTTGCCCGCCTTTACCGCGTCCGCGCCGTTCTTTGATGGGCTTCCATAAAAAGCCGCGTGGCGAGCTTTCTTTTGGGCAAATTGGATGGTATTGAGCGGGGCGCCGTCGGCTTTCTCGAAAAACAGCAGGTTCCCGCTTTCATCCACTATGCACAGGCTGACGTGGACTTCCCGTTTGGCCGCTTCGGCTTCAGCGGCCGCCACCATGGTTTTGATGGCGCTTAGATTGATATAGTGTTTGGTCGGAAGGTCAGCCGCGGGCGCAACCACGCCGGCTGCTAACAGCATGCAAAGCCATTTGGACATGCGGACGATCCTATCAAAGCGTGATCGGAAATGGCCGCTCGACGATACGGTCCTAAAATCTAAGCAACGCAAGGCCGTCCCGTATGAGTTCGTGCTGGACGCCATCGCGCCCGTGTCGCCCCAGGTCCGCCCCATGTTCGGCTGCCTGGCGGTGTACGTGGCGGACAAGATCGTCATCTTCCTTCGCGACAAACCGGAAAAACCGGCCGATAACGGCGTCTGGCTCGCCACCGCGCAGGAGCATCACGAGAGCCTGCGCCGCGAGTTCCCGAACATGCGATCCATTCAGCTATTAGGGAAGAAAATAACGGGCTGGCAGGTCCTTCCGGCCGATGCGCCGGATTTCGAAGAGGCCGCGTTACGCGCGTGCGAACTGATCCTGGCCAGCGACCCTCGCATCGGCAAAGTACCGAAGCGGCGAGCCTCCCGGAAGAGCGCGCGCTCAGTTCCCATTTCTCAGGCCGGCAGCGAAGCTGACAACGGCAGTCAGGGCCACTAACCCGGCATACATTTGAGCACGCATGCAGGCGGCTATTTCGGCGGCAGTTCCATCTCTTCGGAAACTTCATCGCCGGAACTGACCTGAAAACCGAGGCGGCGATAGAGTTGGGCGGCGCGGAAGTTCATTCGATCCACGTGCAAGCGGACCGTCTTGCCGGCCCGCGCGGCATTCTCGATGGTTTCGCGCAGCACAGCCGTCCCGAGGCCGCGCCCTTGCTGCTCCGGAAGAACGGCAACATCGACGATGAGAACCTCGGCCGCCGTTTCGTTCAGCCACAAGCGTCCCACCGCTTGTCCATCAAGCAGAATGACGAAGTCTTGCGAATCCGGATATTGCTGGCGGTAGCCGATGCGTTGGGCGTTGAACTGCATGCGGACCAAGCGCGTCGCGTTGCGCGGGACCAAGTGGTAGCAGCGCGAACTGCTGCCCGTGCGTGGCGGCGTACAGTTCCAGCAAGAACGGCTCGCCGGAGGGTTCGGCAAGCCGCAGTTGAAAATGCGGAGCGCTCAAGGGCGCTGCGGGTAGATGCCTTGCAGCGCGATGATGAAGTTCAGCGTAAGGTAGGGCTGGATGTTGTTGTGTGGCTGGCTGCCGCCGTATACGCTGACGGCCGCGGCGCCCATCGAGTCGTTCAGGGCTCCGTTCGAATAAATGTTGGTGCTGCTCGAAGTCGCCAGGCTGTTGCCATTCGGCTGATTCTTGGTTCCGGGCGCCGGAGTGGCCTGCAGAGTATGCGTGTGAGCCGGTATCTCGGCCTGCGAGAGCGTGACCGTCTGAGAGCCGCCCGTTTGGCCTTCATCGTACAGGCTCAATCCGTTGCCCTGCCCCTGCTGGATCGGAACACAACCCTGCAAGTTGGGCAGCGCGAAGTTGCTCCTGCCATCGCCGCCGTAGATCGTCCCGAGGAGCGAGAACAAAGCGGTGTTCTGACTAAGGGACAGCAACTGGCCATTGCAGAAGGCCCAGCCCTGGGGCGCGAAGTCGCCCGCGAAGATTCTAATTTCACCTAAGAATGGATCTGCCATGGGATGGGTTCCTCTAGTTTCGAGTCGGGAAGATGCCCTGCAACGCAATGATGAAATTCAGGGCCAGGAAAGGTTGACGATTTTCGTGCGCCTGGCTGTCGCCATAGTTCGTGATGGAAGCCGCGTTCAGTGCCTGGCCGGAGGCGGGGCTGGCCACGTAAAGAGTTACATTATTCGCCGCCGTGGCCAGGACGTTTTTGAGAGCGCGGTTGGCGTTCGCACTCGTGTTGTTGTCCTTCAGCGTATGGGTGTGGGCCGGCATGCTCTGCTGGGTGATGGTGGCCGTTTCTGTCCCGCCGAGCTGTCCCAAAGTGAATCCCTGACCGAAGTGGACGGGGACGCGCGCCTGAAGATTGGGCAAGGCGAAGTTGATCCTGCCGTCGCCCCCGTAGGTCGTGCCCAGGATCGAAAACAGCGCCTGATTCTGATTGATTGGCAGCAACTGGCCGTTGCAGAAAGCCCAGCCCTTCGGCGGGAAATTGAACGAGCAGATCTTGATTTCACCTATAAATGGGGTTGCCATGCTTTCGTTGCTCCTGAGGCTGAGATGAACGGCTTAGGTTGGGCTGGGGTAGACGCCGGCCCAGGCGATGATGAAGTTGATCGCGAGATACGGCTGAATATTGGAATGCGGCTGGCTGCCGCCGGTAGTCGTGAGAGCGCCGGCGTTCATGCCCTCACCGGGCGCGTTGGTGGAATACACGTTGGTATTCCCCGAGGTCGTAGCGAGCACGTTGCCCCCGGCCCGGCCGTTATTCGAGGGGCTATCGTTGACTTGGACCAGGTGGTTATGAGTGGGGACTTGCTGCTGGGTCAAGGTCACCTGCTCGACGCCGCCGTTCTGGCCCAGGCTGTAGCTGCTGGTACCCTGGCCCTGTCCCATGTGCACGGGGGCGCGGCTGCGGAGATCCGGCAATGCGAAGGTACTTTGTCCATCGCCGCCGTAGGTGGTGCCGATCAGGTTAAACAAAATGTCGAATTCGCTGATTTGCAATATTTGACCCTGACAAAGGAACCAGCCCTGGGGCGCGAAGTTTCCGCCGAACATACGGATCTCCCCGATGTAAGGTGATGCCATACTCTCCTGAAGATTGCTATTTGGATTTGGTGCTGCCCTTAAAACAGTACTAGACTGTTCGCCCGATTTCAACGAAAAAATTCAGCGCTATCTTAGTGGTACCGTGATACGCTAGGTGCGTTTCGTAAAAAATCCCTTCGGCGGCTTAGCGCACACTTCAGGAGATCTTGGATGCGAACTCGGTTGATTGCCTCGGCGGCCTTGCTCTTTGCTTTTGCTGCGGTGTCGTGGGCCGATTGATAGCTCGACGCCGACGAGTTGCGCGATTGCAGGCAACGGCACTTTGGTAACCCACGGCAACGATCAGGGCACGAACCCGAACAGCCAGACCTTCACGGTCTCCGGCATGAGCGGCACGATTGCCACCGTCAGCATCAAGCTCGGCAATTGGAACCTGGGCACGACGACCAACCAAGGCGCCTTCCCAGGGGATTTTTATTTCGAGCTGATTTCACCGGGCGGAAAGGCCTTCGATTTTCTGGGTGAGGCCAATGATACCTGCTCCTCCTCGCCTTCATCCACGTTCACGATTTCCTTCGCCGACGGCCAGGCGGCGATCCCCGACGGATGTAATGCGAATTTCACCTTCAGCAATAACGGCGTCTACAGACCCTTCGTTTCTGCGGATTCAACCACGAGTCCGGCCTGCTACGATCCGAGCGGCAGCCATAGCGGCGTGCAGTGCCCGGCTCCTTTGGGCAGCGCCACGTTTAGCAGCGCATTCAGCGGAAGCGCCGCGAACGGCACCTGGACCATTTATTCATACGACGCCTTGATCAACGACAATGGCACGGGGATCGCGAACCTGACGCTGACCATCACAACCAATGTCTCGGAATCCTCGACCACAACAACCCTCTCGGCAGGCGGCGTCAATCAGCTCTTCACGGCCTCGCCGGGCAATGCCACTACCTTGGCCGCGAGCGTCACGTCGCAGAGCACTGTCAGCGAAGGCACGGTGGAGTTTCTCGATAACGGCAGTGCGGTCCCCGGTTGCGCGTCGATTTCGGTGAGCAACGGCAGTGCGACATGCCCCTACAGCGGCAGCACGGAAGGCCTGCACGTTCTCACGGCGGCGTACACCGACAGCGCTCAAAATCCGAAATTCGCGAACAGCAACAGCAATAACAGCCCTGTCGATGTCTTCATCGACAACCACACTACCGTTAGCGGCTCGAAATTCTGCGACAACGGAACCATCACGTTGTCGGCCAGCGGTCCCAACACCATAACGCAGCCCTACCCGCAGCATGTGTTCGTGAATGGGCTGAGCGGCAGCCTGGCTACCATCACCCTCACGCTGAAGAACATCACCATTACCGGCAACAATAGTTTCAGCGGTCTGGATCTGCTGTTGGTAGCCCCGGACGGTACGTCGTACGTACCCATGGGCGAAGTCGGATCGGACGTCGCTGGCAGCGTTTCGAATCTGACGTTTTCTATCGCTGATAGCGGCAGCGCGATGCTCCCGAACGGATCCGTGAATGGCTCATCGAATCCATCCGCGAACACGACCTACAGACCCGCCGATTACAACCCGTCCTTGAGCTTCCCGAATTCGGGCAGCAGCATCCTCGACAGCCCGCCCGCCAGCGGCTACAAGGAGCCCCCCACGCAAGGCACGGCCTCGTTGGACGCGACGTTCGCCAGCGAGAACCTGAATAATCCTTCCAACCCGTGGAGTCTGTATGTGACCAGCAACACCGGATCCTACACTGCGACCATCGGCGGCTACTGCCTGGCGTTCACCCAGGGCACCGCCGCGGCGAGCACGACGACGGTCAGCGCGAGTCCGAATCCCGCCACCATCCCCACGGGGTCGAGCACGATGAATGTGACGTTGAACGCGCACGTGACGGCCGGCAATCCGGTGACAACCGGCACGGTAACCTTCTTCAGCAACGGAACGCAGGTAGGTTCGCCGCAGAACTTAGACAACAGCGGCAATGCGTCAGTTCAACTGTCGAACATCCCGGAAGGTAGCTATACGATCGGCGCCGATTACAGCGGCGTGCAGGCGCAATTTACCGCGAGTCAGGGGACCGCGTCGCTCGAGGTGGATCAGGCGACCGTGGAAACGGTGAACGGCAACAACTCTTATAGCTATTGCAACCCGGCAACCATTACTATTCCGGGCAGCACTGTTCCGCTGAACTATCCCTCGCGCGTGTTTGTGACCAATGCGCCGGGGACGCTGCTCTCATTAGGAGTGACGATGGATGACGTCACGTTTCAACAGCACTATTTGGAGATGATGCTGGAAGGGCCGGGCGGTCCGGCGAACAACCTCATCTTGTGGGCCAACATTGGCTCCGACCCCGGCTCCAGTCTGAGCAACGAGACCTTCGTCCTTGAGGACGGGCAGACCCGTCTGCCTTCCAGCGGTAACGTGTCCGCGGGGACCTATTCCCCCGCGGCTTACTCGGGAACCTCGAACGTCATCTTCCCGTCTCCGGCGCCTCTATCGAACGAATGGAATTACCCGCAGACGCTAGGCATCTCGAATTTTGCGAGCGTGTTCCCGAATGGCGCGAATCCGAATGGGACCTATGAGTTCTTCGTTTATCACAACGTGGCGGACTCGGGATCCGTCGGCGCGCATTGCGTGAATATCACGGTGAATCCGCCGGTCGCGGCAGTAACCAAGACCGCCAACGGCACCTTCACGCAGGGCGATTCGAACGATACCTACACCATCACGGTGACGAATCACGGACCGGGCTCCACGGGCGGTGCCCTCACCTTAACCGATACGCTTCCCGCTGGGTTGAGCCCTGTGTCGTTCACCGAGACCGGCAACACCACCGTCGGCGGCAACGGCCCCTTCACCGATTGGAGCTGCACGGGCGCCACCTGCACGCGAACCACCCCGATGCCTTCCGGCGAAACCGATACGCTCACCTTGACGGTCAGCGTAAGCTATCAGACCTCGACCGCGACCAACGCCGTCGTTAACAACGTCTCGTTAACGGGCGGTGGAATCAGCGCTAACTCCACTTCCACAGCGCAGAGCACCATCACCGTGAAGCCCGCGCCCGTGCTCTCGCTCTCCAATACAGCCGTTGGAGCCTTCACGCAAGGCGGAACGGGCGAGTGGGACCTGGTCGTCGGAGATACTCAAGCCGGCTCCCAAACGAGCGGCCTAATCACCGTCAGCGACACCCTGCCGTCCGGCTATACTTTGAGCTCCTCCTCCGGATCGGGTTGGTCCTGCTCTGGAAGCACGACCGTATCGTGTACCAGTTCCACCGTTGCGTCGCCGGGCAATCCGCTGCCAACCTTGAAGTTGATGGTTAGCATTCCAGCCAGTTCCCCGACCAGCGTCACCAATACGGCTTCCGCGTCGGGCGGCGGCGCCAGCAGTGGCACAGGCAACGTCAACAGCGTCGTGACAGTCGCTCAAGTGCCCGCCTCCGTCTCTCTCACGGCAGGAAACAATCAAACCGCAAATCTGAACTCCGCCTTCGCAACCGCGCTGCAGGTCACCGTCAAGGACGCCGGGGGCACGGTCATATCCGGTCAAAGCGTCACCTTCGCTGTGGTGGCCGGCAACAGCGGAGCCAGCGCAACCTTTGGCGCATCGTCAACCGTAATTACGAATATGAGTGGTGTCGCAACCGCCCCCACGCTCACCGCCAATGGAACCGTCGGCGCTTTCACCGTCACCGCAACCGCCGGCAGCGCCACCAACACCTTCAATCTCAGCAACGTCGACACCACCCCGCCCACGGTGACCAGCTTCAGCGTGCTTTTCGGATCAACGAGCTACAACTTGGTGTCTGCGGCGCGGATCCGCGCTGCCATGGAAAATCACGGGCATCCGGGTGGTCTTCTCCAAGGTGATTGCCAGCGGGGGCGCGGACAGCCTGAGCGGCGTGACGATGAGCGGCTTCAGCGGGCTTAGTTCGAACACCCTGACATGGACCATCAGCCCTATCACGTTGGCACTCCAGTGTGACCGCGGCGCTGGCCACCAGCGGAGCGAACGCGTTAAAGGATGCGGCCGGCAATTCAGTGACCGCGCCGAATACAACCGAGGCGTTTAGCGTTCTGTGCGGCGACTTCAATGCCGACGGCGCCGTCTCTTCGTCCGATATGGTGTGGGGTGCAGTGACGCGACACGCAGGCCTACAATATCTTTGCGGACATGAACGGCGATGGCGTGGTGACGACCGGCCGACGCACAGGTGGTGCGAACGCAGATTGGTAAACATTTCTGAGACTGGAAACAATGAAAGATTATGAGCAAACGTTATAAGACATGGCTGCTAGCGGCCGATCGGCATGTTTTCTTAGCGTTGGCGGCGGCGCCGGGCGTCGTTGATCGTCTCGGTTCAACCGCGAGTAACGGCGAGTCCAGGGGAGCACGGGAGATACGTTTGATGTGTTGCTCACAAACACGACGGTCCAGCGCGGTCAGTATTGGCTGCATTCAGTTTCGGGATCACGACCAGCAACACCGAATATCACGTTTACTGACGCGACCACAGCATACGGTCGTTGGACGCCGTATATCTTCGCGAGCGAACTCGTTCGTTCGGGCCAGATATCAGGGCGTGACAGCACCTCGGCGCCCAGGCAGTAACCGCTCGACGCATAATTACTGCACAATCTGGTGTCGGGCGTCACATGGGCCCGGGCGCTAGGTCGGGCTGGGCCACGTGTTTTTCGATGTGGCCGCGATGGCGAACGTCGGCACCTTCGACCTGACACTCGAGGCTATCGCAAACCAACTTTCGGGCCCGCGCGGTAGCCAATATAACGATCTACACGCTGACCAACGCCATGGGCGCGATCACACCGTCTGGACCGGTGGTTCCCGAGCCGGCTACGCTGCCCCTGCTTGCCGCAGGTCTGCTGGGCATTGCTCTCTTCGCCCGGCGCCTTCGCCGAAACGCGGGCCACATCCACTCATCTTGATTTCGCCACGATCAGCGTAATATCATCGCGCTGTTCCGGAGCGCTGAACTGTCGAAGCTCATCAATTAAGGATGTAAGCAAAGCCTGCGGAGATTGCTGCCGATGCCGCCGCAACGCTTCTATCAGGCGCTGCTCTCCGAATTCTTCTTGCGCCCCATTTTCGGCTTCGGTCACTCCGTCCGTATAGAGCGCCAGCGTATCTCCGGGAAACATCTGGCGTTCGCCTATCGAGCAATCCCATTCTCTGAAAAGTCCCACCACAGTGCATGTCGAATCGAGCCGTTCGACACCTCCGTCGCTGCGCAGAAGGAGACCGGGCAGATGCCCGCAGTTCGCGTAACGCAAGCGCCGCGCTCGGCCGTCGTATTCGGCAAAGAAGAGAGTGGCATACGCGCTATCGGCCGTGTTCTCGCAAAAAAGCTGGTTCACCGATCGCAAAACCCGTTGTGGTTGGTCCAAAGCGATCGCGGATTGGCTGCGAAGATTTGCCTGCAAATGCGCCATCAATAACGCAGCCGCGATACCTTTCCCGGAAATATCGGCAATCACCAGCCCCAGCCGCTCTCGGCCCAGGTCCAGGAAGTCGTAGTAATCGCCTCCCACCTGCCGAGCCTGAACGCAAACTCCCGCATACTCCAGCGTTCCAACCGGCGGCAACATCTGAGGGAAGAGCCTTGCCTGAACCTCTTTTGCAATCCCCAGTTCTTGAGCAATGCGGCGTTCGTATTCCAGCTTTTCCGCCATCGCCCGGCGTTGCGCTTCGATCGCTTGGCTTACCGTGTCGTGGCTCACCAGCGCCTTCGCTCGACGTCGCAAACGAAAACGTTGACGTTAATTGTGAGCGAAATCATCTTCCGGCTCTTGACAGGCTGGCCCTCGCAAGATACCTTGGATTACAAGGTATCTTGCATTGGCAACACGCTTCGCCTCGCAACCGGAAAAAGACGCTCCCTCAATTGACCCCTGGGAGGCTCAGATGCGCAAAGGCGCTCTAGAAATGGCCGCCCTGGCGGCCCTATGGGATCGCCGCCGCTACGGGCTCGACATCATCCGCTTTCTGGAGCAGCACTCGCAGCTCGTCCTCTCGGAAGGCACCATCTATCCGATTCTCAATCGGCTGAAGGCCGACGGGCTGCTCGCTTCCGAATGGGTCGAGGCCGAAGCAGGACACCCTCGAAAGTATTATTCCCTGACCCGCGCCGGCCGCGGCCGTGCCCGCCACATGGCCGCGGCATGGCTTGCATTCTCAGCCGGTTTGGGCCGTCTCATCGAACCGGTACTAGCAAAACAGGAGACCACAAAGTGAATCCAACCGAAGACGCCATTGCAAATTACTTAACTACTCTCCGCCGGGCCTTAAAAGGTCTGCCAACGTCCGAATGCGATGAAATTGTCTCCGAAATACGCGTCCATCTTCAGGACGCCATTCAGCAGCCCGGCGCCCACATCGACAGCGTCATCTCGCACCTTGGACCCGCGCGCGAACTCGCCGCGCAATACCGCGAGAATTTGTTGCTGCAGCGTACCGCCCGCGCTCTCTCGCCCCTGCTCATCCTGCAAGCAGTCTGGCGCCTCGCCCGCATCAGCGTCCTGGGCTTTGTGTACCTGATGCTCGCGCTGCTGGGCTATGGCACCGGCGCGGTCATGATTCTCTCCGCATTTCTGAAGCCTGTTTTCCCCCGGCACATCGGTTTATGGGTCGGTCCTGGCGTATTCAACTTCGGTGTTCACGATGCAGGTCCATACGACGGCGGAGTAGGACTGCTTCTCGTAACGGGCTCGCCTGCGCACGACGTCCTCGGCTGGTGGTACATTCCTGTGGCTCTGGCCATCGGCGCTTTCTTCGTCTGGGCCACTACCAGACTCATTCGCAAGCTGGCCCAAATTACCAGAAACAAGCGTCCGGGCTCGTTTCTTCCTGCCCCCGCGCCCTATCGGGATCTTTCCGCTATTCGGTCCGCATCGCGGTCGTAGGATCTACCCGCAGCGCCCGTATCGCGGGTAGCAGGCTCCCGGCAGCCGTCATCGCCACCGCCAGAAAGACGGCCGCCGCGAACGTGTCCGGATCCCAAGGCTTCACGCCCGCTAGCAGCGCTTGCAGCAATCGGCCCGACCCATAGGCCAGCAGCATCCCCGCCACGCTTCCCATCGCGGCAAGTTTGAACCCTTCGCCCACCGTCATAGTAAAGATGTCTGCGTGCCGCGCGCCCAGCGCGATCCGGACGCCAATCTCCTGTGTACGGCTGGAAACCGCGAACGACAGCAGGCCGTGAATCCCCACCCCCGCCAATAAAAACGCGATCGCCCCGAACGCCCCCAGTACCGCCAACTGCACCCGCCGCGAGGCCGTATCCGCTTCCACGATTTCCGTCAGTGGGCGCACGTCTGAGATGGGCTGCGTGGGGTCGGCTTCGCGAATGATGCGGCGTAAAGAAGCAACCAGCGCGGACGGATCGCCTGTGGTCCGAACCACCAGGTCTTTGGGCGCATACCATGGCGAAACGTTATCGGACTGCTGCCACGACACGTAAACCTGCGGCTCGCTGCTTCGTTCCAGGCCGCGCACGTGGATCTCGCCCACCACCCCAATCACCACGCGGTCATGGTTCCCAACATCAATGTGGCGGCCCAGCGGATTTTCACCCGCCCAGTAGCGTTGCGCGAAGGACTGGCTCACCAACGCCACGTATGGCGCTGTATGCGCATCCGTTTGGCGCACGTCCCGGCCCGCCAGCAGCGGAATTTCCATGGTTGAAAAAAATCCTGGCGTCACAAACCGCAGGCTCGCCGTGCGGCGGTTCGCAACATTTTCCGGGTGGCCTTGTATCTCGACCGGCCAGATGCCGCCGCCCATCACGAAAGGCAGAAAGCTGGTATAAGCCGCGCCCGTGACTCCCGGAATCCGCCGCGTCTCCTCGAGCACATGCCGATAGAACGGTTCGCGCTTTTCCGGTTGTTCGTAGCGCGGCATGGGCAGGGAAGTGCGCAGCGTCAAAACATGATCGGCGCGAAACCCGGGATCCACTGCCTGAATACGCAACAGCGCGCGCGTCAACAGGCCAAAACCAATCAGCAGCATGATCGAGCACGCCACTTCCGTCACCACCAACGCCGAGCGCAGCCGCTCCCGCCGCGCCCCCATGCCGGAGCGCCCGCCCTCGTGCAGTTCGCTCACGCTGTTGATGCCTCTGCGCAAGGCCGGCATGATTCCGAAGCCGATACCTGTTGCGAAGGTGGTCACCGCGGCGAATAGAAGCACCCGCCCATCCAGCGCCGGAACTTCGGCAATGGGCAGCGAAACCGGCACCAGGCGTACCAGCAAAGGCAGCGCCGCGTTTGCGATCAGCAGCCCCAATGCTCCACCCGGCAACGCCAGCAGCAGGCTTTCCGTCAGCATCTGCCGCACCAGGCGCTCGCGCCCCGCGCCCAGCACCGCCCGCACCGCCAGCTCGCGCCTTCTCACCATCGCCCGCGCCAGCAGCAGGTTCGCCAGATTTGTGCAGGCAATCAGCAGCACGCACACCGCCGCTCCCAACAGCGCCTTCAGCATCAGCCGCGCCCGCTCCGGAACATCGTCGCGCAATCGCGTCACCGCGATACCCACGCTCGCCAGTTCCCTCGGAAACGCGCGCGCCAGTCGAGCCCCAATGGTCCGCATCTCCGCTTGCGCCTGCTCCACCGAAACTCCCGGCTTCAGGCGGCCAACGGGAAAGATATATGTGTTCGTCCGGTCCCCGAAATCATTCGGACCCCAGCGCATCGGCGTCCACAGCCGCGCCTCCCGGCTGGGAAAGTAAAAATCTTTCGGCATCACCCCGATCACTGTGTAGGCGCTGTTATCTAAATCGATCGCGCGCCCCAGCACGCCGGCATCTCCGCCGAACTGTTGCTTCCACAACCCGTAACTCAGAATCACCGTGCCGGGAGCCGAAGCGCGATCGTCCTGTTCCGTGAAGATGCGCCCCAGTGCAGGCTGTACGCCAAGCATCGGAAGCATCTCGGCCGTAAGCGATGCGCCATCCATGCGCTCGGGATCGCCTGCGCCCCCGGTCATATTGAGCGACAGCGCCCGATACGCCCCCATCGATTCGTACAAAGTGCTCATCTGCTTCCAATCGCGATAATTGTCCGGCGATACGTCCCAGAAGCGCTGCAGGCCGGAAAGATCGGCTTCGCGTAGCTTCACCAGCCGGTCCTGCCGCGAAAACGGGAACGGCCGGATCAGCACGTGATCCACCATCGTGAACGCGGCTGTTGTAGCCCCAATCCCGATCGCCGCAATCCCAACCGCGGTCAGCGCGAAACCGGGAGAGCGCCGCAGAGCCCGCGCGGCATATCGTAGGTCCTGGCCCAGCACATCCCACTGAACCGCGACGGCGCTGAGGAGCAGGTCGGGAACCACCTCCAGCCACAGCGCCAGCCGCGCGAAAAAGCCACCGGCATCGCGCCGTCTCACCTGGAACACTGAGCGCATTTCGCTGCCATATTCGGCGCGCCACGATGACGGAAACAGATACAGCAGGGCGCGATACAGCGGCATCATGCCCTCCCGCCCGCAAAGCCGCTGGCACGCGCCAGCTTCAACAACTCCGTCAAGCGCCGCGCTTCCGCCCGTGCCACCGCTTCGCCGTACGGCGTGATGCGATAGTAACGGCGTCGTTCATCGTCCAGTTCAGGAATCGGCCGCTCGCCGATTTCCAGGATCAGCCCCTGTTCGAGCATGCGCTGCAGGGAGCGGTACAGCGTTCCAGCGCCCATCCGCAAACGATGATTCGTGCGCCTGGAAACCTCTTGGATGATGGCGTAGCCGTGCCGGTCATCCGCCGCCAGCGCCATCAGGATGTGGAACGTCGCGGCAGGCAGTGGCAATAGCGATTCAGGATCGGCTTGAGCAGGATGGCGCACAACGCCATTATATCCGGCCAGGCTATATGCTCACCGGCTATATCGGTAGGGTAGGCGCTTTCGCCTGCCGCGCCGATTCTCCTCAATTTGAAAAAACGAACCCAATCCTGTTCGTTCGGTAAAATCGCCCTCCACGCTCGTTTCACCCCTCCCTCCAAACCCGGTGACAATTTCAAAAAAATATCGTCCCCGCCAAATCAACAACTTACCCGCCCTCTTCCCGTCACTCCGCACTTTCCCGCGCAACACTCTTACCAGAAAGCAGCCCACATGGACGATTTCACCTCTCCGGAACGACAAATTCCGCCGGAAAATCCGCGCCGCCCCCGTTCCGGCGGCCCGCACTCCCCGGAAGGCAAAGCCGCCTCCAGCATGAACCGCCTCTCGCACGGCTGCCGCTCCGAAAAAACCCTCATCCCCGGCGAAGATCCCGCCGAATTCGACCACCACGCCCAATGCTTGGTTCGATCACTATAATCCCCAAACTCCCGACGCCCTCGCGCTCGTTCGCGAAGTCGTCCGCCAAAGCTGGTTCTTCAAGCGCAATTCCAAGCGCCTCGAAGACATCGAAATTCGCCTGCCTCACGATGCCTGGCACTGGACCCCCACCAATATCCATCTCTACAACACCTTCTCCCGCTACAAAACCACCGCCGAACGCAGTTTTCTCCGCTTCTATAAAGAGACCGAGGCGCTGTATCATCGCCATCAACGCGACGAACAAGCGCGCGAGCTCGCCTTCGCCAAGCTCGCCTCTATCAATATGGAATGGACTTCCGGTACCCCCGAAGCCGCTCTCCGCGACCTCCGCTTCGAGCAATCTGTCGAAATCGAGATCGTCGATGGCCAAACCCAAACTTCTTACTTCCCGCCTAACGACGAAGTCATCCGCAGGTGCAGCAAGCGCATGAAGCTTCCGGTCTACCTCGAGCGCTCCTTGGTTTTCAAAAATGGCGTTCCTCCCGAATACGCCTGGGCCAATCCCACGCCGGTTCAGAAAGAAAAGTTCAGCAAAGCCATTCAGAAAATCTGGTGGGACAAATGGCTCGAAGTCATCGAGCGCGAAAAAACCGCCGCCACCGGCCACGCCGGCCCCATCTGGACCCTCTATCGCTAACCGAGCCGTGACCGTCAGGGAGCGGTCTTCCAAAGGCCGAAATGGAATCGGCGCTGTCCTCCACCACTAGATCGTCATATCGAGTAATATAGACGCAAGGCTATGTCGAAACGCAAGAAACCCGAGGGAGAGATGCTGCAAGGGACGCTCGACATGCTGATCCTGCAGACGCTTGTGCTCGGCCCCGCTCATGGGCATTCCATCGCCCATGCCATCGAACGGCGTTCCGATGACCTGCTCCAAGTGGAACATGGTTCGTTGTATCCCGGTTTGTACCGCCTCGAAGATCGTGGCTGGATCGCGTCCTTCTGGGGCACATCGGAAAATAATCGAAAAGCCAAGTACTATCGCTTGACCCCCGCCGGGAAAAAACAACTTGCCGCCGAGACTTCCAGATGGGAGCGGCTGGTAACCGGCATCGGCCGCATTTTACGTCCGGCGGCGGAATAACATTCAATGCGCTGGAGCCGCTATTTCCGCCGTGCTCAACGATCCCAGGAAAGCGCGCAAGAGCTCAATCTTTACCTCGAAACTGAAATTGAAGACAACCTCGCTCGCGGTATGTCCCCTGAAGACGCCCGCGCCGCCGCGCGGAGAAAACTTGGCAACCCCACTCTCATCCGTGAGGAGATCTACCGCTTGAGCACCATCGCAGTTACTCGAGACCGTCTGGCAGGATCTGCGCTATGCCCTGCGCGCGATGCGCAAGAGCCCTACCTTTACGCTGACGGCCGTACTCACGTTGGCTCTGGGAATCGGCGGCAACACCGCCATGTTCAGCGTCATCCGCGCCGTTTTGCTCAAGCCGCTCGCCTATCATGACCCCGAAAAGCTGGTGTATTTCTCGGTCGACAAACAGCGGAAGAACCAGGTGGATTTGCAATTCCCCTTAGAGCGTCTACAGGAGATACAAAAGGCCGCGCGCTCCTTTGCCGCGATCGGCGCGTATGGCGCCAACGTCGAGAGCATGACGCTCTCCGGTGATGCCCAGCCCGAGGCCCTGAAAGGCGCCCGCGTCTCTGCTAATTTCCTGGACATTCTCGGCGTCCAGCCGCTCTTGGGGCGCAGTTTTCTTCAGCAGGAAGACGCCAGCAACGGTCCTCCCGTGGTCATGATTAGCGCTGAACTATGGAGACGCCGCTTCCACGGTGATCCGCTGGTGCCAGGCCAGGCCGCGACGCTCGATTCCACCTCGTACACCATCGTCGGCGTCTTGCCGCCAGGTTTTCGAATTTCCGTTCTCCGGGGTCGACCTGTGGTTCACCAGGCCATCGGAATGGTCCGCGCTTCCGCCTCGCTATTGGTCCCTCTCTCTTATATACGGCTTCGGCCGATTGAAGCAGAATGTGACCTTGCAGCAAGCGCGCGCCGAAATGGCGGTGCTGAATCAGCACTACATTCATCAGGGCAATCGTGGCCCCGACCCCGGCCAGATGCGGCTCGTCTGGTTGAAAGACCGCTTGGTGAAGAACGTGCGTCCCATGCTTTGGATGCTGCTCGGCGCGGTCGCTTTCGTACTCCTGATCGCCTGCGCGAATGTGGCCAGTCTGCTGCTGGCGCGATCCGCCTCCCGTTCTCGCGAGTTCGCGGTGCGCACGGCTGTGGGGGCCGGCCGCGGCCGCTTGATCCGGCAATTATTAGTCGAGAGCCTGCTGCTGGCGCTCGCTGGTGGCCTGTTGGGCGCATTGCTTGCGAAAGCAGCCCTGAGCGTGATTAAGAGCGCGAACGCGTTGAATCTCCACTCTCCCAACGCTCTATACTTGCCGGGTTCAGGCGGCATCGGGCTGGATGCTACGGTGCTCGTCTTTACCCTGGCGCTCTCTTTCGTAAGCGGCGTGGTGTTCGGTCTGTTCCCGTCGCTGCAACTGTCCCGGCCCGATCTGGCCGGCGAGCTGCGCGAAAGCGGCGCGGCAGCCGGTCCGGGTTCATCCGCGCGCCGAAGACGCTTCGGCCTAAGTACGCGCTCTTTGCTAGTAGTGGGACAGGTCGCTCTCTCGGTTGTGCTGTTGATCGGAGCCGCGCTCCTGATGCGCAGCGTCGTTCGCTTGCATGGCGTCAATCCAGGATTCGAACCCGCGCATCTGCTCACGATGCGGATCGCTCTACCGCCCGCTCGCTACGACACCGATCCGAAGAAGGCGGCGTTTTTTAGCCAGCTCATCGAGCGCGTGGAACCGATTCCCGGGATACGCGGCGCAACCGTGGCCATGTCGCTTCCCACAACCACCTGGATCAGAACCAACATCACCAGGATCGAAGGGCAAGCGGCGCCCGATGAGAACGACCCTTTAATGGCCGTGATCCAGAGCGTCACTCCCGGCTATTTCGACACCTTGCGAATTCCGTTGCGGCGAGGGCGGAAATTTGACGCCCGCGATAACACTCCCGCCGCGCCCCCCGTGGTCATTGTCAATGAGAGCCTCGCGCGCAGGCTGTGGCCCGGTTATCCCGGCGGCCCCAACCCCATCGGTCAGCACATCAGCGAAGGCTATGACAAAAAGGTGGGCTGGTTAGAAGTGGTTGGAATTGTCGCGGACGTACATGAGGGCGGCCTCGCCTCCGCTGCTACGCCCGAATTCTACGTCCCTTGCGCCGTTCATCCCCCGCAAACCGCCTATCTGGCTGTTCGGACTGAAGGCGATCCGCTGCGCTTCACCAATCCGGTTCGCATCCAGGTACTGGCGCTCGATCGCGATCAATCGATCTCTGAGGTCCGAACCATGGAAAGCGTTCTCGATGCCACCCTCGGCCAACGAAAAGCCACCACGTTGCTGCTGGCTTCTTTTGCTGGCGTGGCGCTCCTGCTCGCTGTCATCGGAATCTACGGAGTAATCGCTTATTCGGTGGCGCAGCGTACCCAGGAACTCGGCATTCGGCGCGCCTTAGGAGCGCAGCAATCCGACATTCTGCGGCTGGTCGTAAGCCAGGGACTTGTTTTAGCTTTAGCTGGCGTCGCCATCGGCGCTGCTGCCGCGTTAGCGCTCACGCGTGTGATGAAGAGCCTGCTGTTCCAGGTGAGCGCCACCGATCCGCCTACCTTCCTCGGTATGGCCTTGCTCTTCCTCGCGATTGCGCTGCTGGCAAGCTTCATTCCAGCTAAACGTGCCACACGGATCGATCCAATGGCCGCCTTGCGGGTGGGATAGTAGCTTGTAATGCGGTTCGAAATTCAGGCCCAGTGTCCCCAAACCGGTGCTCGCGCGGGGCTTCTTCATACTGCTCATGGAATCATCGAAACGCCCGTTTTCATGCCGGTGGGCACGCAGGCCACCGTCAAAGCCCTCACGCCGCGCGATCTGGAACGCGATCTCGACGCTCGCATTATCCTCGCCAACACCTATCACCTGTTCCTCCGCCCCGGCCATGAACGCATCCAGCGTTTAGGCGGCCTTCACCAGTTCATGGCTTGGCCGCGCGCCATTCTTACCGATTCGGGTGGCTTCCAGGTATTCAGTCTCGACGCGCTTCGCAAGGTCACCGACGCAGGCGTGCTGTTCCGCTCTCATCTGAATGGCGACGAGCACATGTTCACGCCCGAAGGAACCATCGACGTCCAATTGGCATTCGGCAGCGATATCATCATGGCCCTCGATGAATGTTTGGCTTATCCGGCCACGCACGCGCTCGCCTCAGAATCCGTCCAGCGCACCATCCGCTGGGCTCGAGCAGGTTACGCCCGCTATATGCGCCGTGAAAAGGGACTGCACTGCGCGCTCTTTCCTATTGTTCAGGGCTCCATGTTTCCCGATCTGCGAGCCGCTTGCGCCGAAGCGCTTTTGGAACTCGATGCTCCCGGCTATGCCATCGGCGGGCTCTCTGTCGGTGAGCCGCGGGAGCTAAGCCAGCAGATCGTCGCCACTACCGCCCCGCTGCTTCCGGCGGACCGGCCCCGCTATGTGATGGGCGTCGGTATGCCGGACGAGCTACCTCTATACGTTGCCCAGGGCGTAGACATGATGGATTGCGTTCTGCCCACGCGCAATGCCCGCAACGGTTACCTCTTCACTTCAGCCGGCAAGGTCATGATCAAGCAAGCGCAGTATATAGAGGATGCCGGTCCGCTAGACCCTGCTTGCGCCTGTTACACCTGCCGCACCTTTAGCCGGGCCTATCTCCGTCATCTCTACCAGGCCGGGGAGATTCTATTCTCCACGCTCGCCACTATCCACAACCTCCGTCACTTTCTTGACATCATGCGCCGGATGCGAGAGGCTATTTTACTTGGAACCTTCCCGGCATTCTTGAGGTCGAGCCAATCCACCCCGCTTACCCAAAACCTGACAGAGCCGCGACCAAAGGGAGCGGTTTAGCGGTTTGCCGTTTAAGCTGAAAACAGGAACTTTATGCCGCTGTCTTTGATTCTTCTACAAACTGCTACGCCGTCGCCGTCCGGATCGCTGCCGGGACCCATCTTGACCTTCGTCGCTATGGTCGCCATATTCTACTTCCTGATCTTCATGCCCATGCGCCGGCAACAGAAGAAGCAGAAAGTACTCTTGACCTCGCTTCAGAGCGGTCAAACCGTTGTTACCAGCGGCGGGATCATTGGCATGATCGTCACGGTCAACGATGATACTCTGATACTGCGAATTAAGCCGGATAATCTGAAAATCCAGGTAGCCCGGAGCGCCGTGACCAACGTCGTCAGCAACGACGATCAGGCTAAAAAGTGACCCCGCTGCCGGATTCGACTGTTGGGTTTTACTATTTAGGATCGGCCATTTAGAAATGCAACGCCATTTACGCTTCAAATTCTTCTTCATCTTGGCGGTGATCCTGGTCTGCATATACGGGATCATCGGCCTGCCTCGCAGCAAAAGCGAGCTCATTGCCAATTGGCACAAAAATATCCATCTTGGTCTTGATCTGCGCGGCGGCACTTATCTGGTTGTTCAGGTTCAGCAGCAGGACGCCTTCAACGCCCAGGCCAGCACCAGCGCCGACCGGCTGAAGGACGCGGCCCGCAAAGCCGGAATCCAATTCTCGGATATCGACGTGGACGAGGCTAAGTCGTTACAGGATGCGACTAAAGCCGCCATCGTCGTGAAGGGCGTCCCGCAGACCCAGGCCGGCAATCTGCGCGCCATTGTCAGCGATCAATTCGGGCAATGGCTGCTCACTCCCCAAAATGCCACCGATTACCGGTTGACCATGCGCCCCTCGGATGCCCTCACCATGTGGCAGCAGGTATTGGCTCAGTCGAAAAACACGATTGATAAGAAAATCAATGCTCTGGGACTGAGCGAGGCAACGGTACAACAGCGCCGCGAGGACGCCGATTCGGAGCTGTTGGTGCAACTGCCCGACGTGGACGATCCCGGCCGCGTGAAGCAGATTCTGCAAACCGCCGCGGTACTCGAGTTGTATGAAGTCAAGGGCGGACCCTTCGAGAGCCGCGAAGCGGCGCTGGCCCAAAACGGCGGTGTCTTGCCTCCGGGTACTAAACTGATCGGCTCCGCCAGTACTGACCCCTCTGGCCATAGCGGCGGAGTTTATATCGTGGCGCGCACCCCCGTCGTTCGTGGACCGGATATTCGCGACGCCCGGGCCGAGCAAGGGGATATGAGCAATAGCTGGGACACCGGCTTCGTCTTGAGCCAGGATGCCGCCAAGCGCTTTTCCGCCTTTACCGGAGCGAACATCGGCGGACACCTCGCCATCGTCCTCGACAACAAGGTGTTGGAGGCGCCCGTTATCAAGAATCAAATCAGCGATCAAGGAAGGATCGAGGGGGCCGCTAATCAACAGGACGCCTCTGACCTGGCGTTGAATCTCAAAGCCGGCTCCCTTCCGGCCAGCGTTAAATATGAGCAGGAGAACACCGTCGGCGCCTCCTTAGGCGCGGATTCCATTCGCAACGGCTTTGCCGCCGGCATCGCGGGAGTGCTGGCCGTCATCGTCGCCATGCTGGTGTATTACAAGAAAAGCGGCATTAACGCAACCCTGGCGCTAATTCTAAATGCGGTTATTCTTATCGCCTGTCTTAGCTACTTCGATGCTGTCTTGACGTTACCCGGCTTAGCCGGTATCATCCTGACCATTGGTATGGCGGTAGATAGTAACGTCCTTATCTTCGAAAGAATCCGCGAAGAGCTTAGAGCCGGGAAAGCGGTGATTCCCGCTGTGGACGCCGGGTTTAGCAAGGCCCTGCTGACTATCATCGACACCCACGTCACCACGGTGGTCTCTTGCGCCATCCTCTTTCTCTTTGGCTCCGGGCCGGTGAAAGGCTTTGCAGTCACCTTGGTTATCGGGCTCGTCGCCAACGTGTTTACGGCTGTGTTTGTATCCAGGTTTATTTTCGATTGGGAGCTGTCACGGCCGATACCCGTCACCGCCCTCAGTATTTGAAACAAAATGGGCGGAAGCTACCCTATGTAGTTTTTTTCGCGCTGCTTATGAGATTGGGAACATTTGTTAATGGACGGTGTCTATTTTTAGTGGATGCCGGCCTCAGAAGTTGGAACGCGCGCAGCGGGCCCAATACGCCCTATGCGCTCAAGAGCTAGATGGAACTCTTTAAGAAAACGAATTTTGACTTCCTCGGCAAGAAGTGGCCGTTCATCATCTTGTCCTTGGCGCTTACGGCGGCCGGATTGGCCAGTCTCGCCGTCAAGGGCGGGCCGAAGTATGGAATAGACTTTACAGGCGGAGCGCTTATGGACGTCAATTTCATCAAGCGGCCTTCCGCGGAGGCGGTCCGTTCCGCGCTTCGTAAGAAGATCCCCGGTGAAATTGAGGTGCAGGAAGTAAGCAATTCTCAGGGCGTGGGCAATTCGCAGGAAATGCTCATCACGACAGGCGTCCGCGAAGAAACTCTCCAGGGTGGACAAAGCGATATCGTTTCGGCCTTGAACGCCGCCTTTAACTCCGCTGCGGGCGGCAAACTCGACATCAACTTGGCCGGGCAGACGGCGCTGGTGGAGCGTCTGCGCGATCCTCTAGCCGCTGCGGGTGTTGGACTTTCAGACGAGCAACTTCAGGCGCTGATGAAGCGGATTACCGGCTACCGCACTGCCCACTCCGGATTGATTCACAGCCTGGACGAGCTTTCCGCCGTTCCGGGGGTTACGCCCGCTGTCCTGAATGCGCTCAAGCAGGAATGCTTTACCGGCAATTTTGCCATTCGAAGTAACGAGGCGGTCAGTCCGAAAATTGGAGCCGATTTGCGCCAGCAGGCCATCAATGTTGTGTTGATTGCCTTGGCCGCCATGCTCATCTATATCGCCTTCCGCTTCGAGTGGATTTATGGCGTCGCCGCCGTGATCGCGGTGTTTCACGACACCATCATCACCATCGGGCTGTTCTCGCTTTTGAACAAGCCGATCGACTTGACTGTCATTGCTGCTTTGCTGACGCTGGTCGGTTATTCGATGAATGATACGATTGTCACCTTTGACCGCATCCGCGAGAATCTCAGATTGCAGGTTCGCGGCTCATTTACTCACATCGTGAACCTCAGCATCAATCAGACGCTAAGCCGGACCATCCTGACGTCCGGTCTGACGTTTCTCACGGCGCTATCGTTGTTTCTTTTTGGTGGTCAGGTACTAAACGGGTTTTCATTTGCTTTAGTAATCGGTATCATCATTGGAACGTATTCGTCTATCTTTATAGCGAGTCCAATTTTGATCGTTTGGCAAAATCTGGCGGAAGGCCGCAGGAACAGGCCTAGGCAGGGAGCTGTTGAAAGCCGGCCCAGGAGTATCGCGGACGCATCGAAAGGCGCCCGGCCTGTTAAGACGGTGAAGTGAGCAGGGTGTATAAAGATTGAGGTAATCAGCGCGAAAGCGAGGGGATTTATGTTCGAGCAAACATTCGTCGATGGGGGACAGAAAACCAAGAAGCCGTACACCATTGCTCTGTCGATGCTGCTGGAGGTCGTCGGTATAGGTATTGCGATTCTGATTCCTCTCATTTACACTGAGGCGCTCCCCAGCGCTCAGTTAAGGAGTATGTTGCTGGCGCCCCCGCCGCCGCCTCCGCCGCCGCCGCCCCCTCCGCCCGCGGCTCCCAAAGTTCCACCCAAGCCTATCGTGCGCCAATTCATTTCAAACCAACTCATGGCGCCCAAGGTGATTCCGAAAACGATCAACAGGATTGAAGAAGCCGCGCCCCCTCCCGACGCTGGCCTGGGCGTCGTGGGCGGCACGGGAGAAGCCGGCGGTGTTGCAGGTGGTGTGATTGGTGGCGTGCTAGGCGGCGTTCCTGGCCCTCCCCCTCCGCCTCCGCCCAAGAAGGCTCCTACAGGGCCGCAGCGCATCGGCGGTCAAGTTGCCGAAGCCAACCTCATTCGCCGCGTTCAGCCGCTTTACCCGCCCTTGGCGAAGTCCGCTCGCGTGCAAGGTACGGTGGAATTCACCGCCACGATTAGCAAAGACGGCAACATTGAAAATCTGACATTAGTGCGCGGGCATCCGCTTCTGGTGAATGCAGCCAAAGAAGCGGTACTGCAGTGGAAGTATCGGCCGACCTTGCTTAACGGCCAGCCAGTAGAGGTCATCACTGATATCATCGTTAACTTCACTTTGAGTCAGTGAAGTCTTGAAAGATTTCGTTTCAGTTACGGTGTAGGTTCGATTCAACTTAGGAGACAAACATGGTTTTACAATTTCAAGTCTGGGCTTTCTGGTTATTCCAAGAGGCCGAAGGAATTCAGTTTGACGTCCGGTCGGTATGGGGCAACATGGGCACTATGGCCAAGTGTGTTGTCGCCTGCCTGTTTATTATGTCTGCGTGGTCGATCGGAGTAATGATCGATCGCTTCATTGCCTACAATGCGGCGCGCAAACAGTCTCGCGCTTTTGCGCCCGCGGTCGCCGGCGCTTTGCGCGAGGGCAAGCTGGATGAAGCAATTAAAATCGCGGACCGCTACAACAAGAGCCATCTCGCCAAGGTCGTCGTCGCGGGTCTGCAGGAGTTTAAGGCGCATCAAATGAGCTCCGAAATCCCGGGTGAGGACATCGAGGCTTCGCGCCGCGCTCTGGAGCGCGCCGAAGCAATCGTTCACGCTGAGCTCAAGCGCGGCGTTAGCAGCTTGGCCACTATCGGTTCCACCGCTCCATTCGTGGGCTTATTCGGAACTGTTGTGGGCATCATGCACGCGTTCCAACAGATCTCGGCTTCTAAGTCGACCGGTATCGGCGCTGTCGCCGGCGGTATTTCCGAAGCTTTGATCACAACCGCTTTCGGCCTGTTCGTGGCAATTCCGGCCGTTTGGGTATTCAACTATTTCTCGAACCGCATCGAAGCATTCGATGTGGAGATGGGTAACTCCAGCTCAGAGTTGATTGACTACTTCTTAAAGCGGACCCAGAAAGTCGCCGCAGGCAGGTAACGTAAGTTTCTGCTGCAGTTGATTGGCTAAGTTGAATCGATATCGTGGGGCGGCTCGTAAGAGCCGTTCCAAGAACTTACATAGTTTGTAGGAAGGAGCTTACGATGAAGTTATTCAAGGCCCCGCCGGTTGTTTCCGACATCAACGTTACGCCCATGGTGGACGTGATGCTCGTGTTGCTAATCATCTTCATGGTGATTACGCCTATGTTGTCGAAAGGCCAGAACGTCAACCTGGTGAAGACCCGCAACCCCATCAAGATGCAAGATGAGGATAAAGAGGACGCGATCGTGGTCGCCATTACCCGTGACGGCAAAGTATTTCTGAGTCCCGGAAATTCCATGGTCCAGCCCGATCAACTCAGCGGGAAAGTGAAAGACCTGCAGCAAAATCGTACTGACAAAACCGTGTATATCAAGGCCGACGCGCGCGCGCGCTTCGCGAGTGTAACGGATGTGATCGACAATCTACGTACTGCGAGCGTCGACGATCTCGGTCTTATCACCGAACAGGTCGAAGATAAGAATAAGAAGAACACCCTTTAGGTCAGGAGGCTTAATATTATGGCATTTGCAGTTGGCGGCTCGGGTGGAGTCAAATCGGATATCAACGTTACTCCGCTGATTGATGTATTGTTGGTGCTCCTGATCATTTTTATGGTCATCACGCCCCTCACTCCACATGGGCTAGATACCTTGGTGCCTCAGCCACCGCCGCCTAATCAACCACCCCCGCCTCCTCAACAGGATCCGACGGTGGTCATCGAAGTGCTCAAGGACCATAGCATTCAGGTCAATCAGCAGCCCACAAAAGAGGTCGACCTGCAGGCGAGGCTGGAGGACATCTTTAAGACTCGTGCAACGAAGGTTGTCTTCGTCAAGGGTGACCCGGACGTGGATTACCGGTATGTAGTTCAGGCTATCGATGACGCTAAGGGAGCGGGTCTCGACAAAGTCGGGATCATGACGCCTAAGGTTGAAGCAGGACAATAAGGCAAAGGATTAAGGCGATGCAAAGCGCGAAATCGTTGACGCTGGCCTTGTGTGCCGGCTTGGTGGTACTTACTGGTTGCGCCAAACTCCAGTCGCGGGACCAAATGAACCAAGGCGTCAAAGCGTACAAGAGTAACCACTACGCGGACGCTGTTAAGCATTTCAAGGAAGCTGTCACGCTGGATCCCACCAATCAAAATGCCCAGTTGTATCTGGCAACTTCATACATGATTCAGTGGGTACCGGGAGCCGATTCACCCGATAACCTGAAGAACTACAACATGGCCAAGCAGGAGTTCGACCGCGTCCTGCAGCAGGATCCCAAGAACCCGCTAGCGCTCGCCTCCATGGCCTCGATGGCATACAACAACGCCAGCACCGGGACGCAGGAACAAAAGATGGCGGCCTTGGAAGACGCTAAGAAGTGGAACGAGCGCCGTATTGAAGTAGATTCGAAGGATTCGGAAGCTTATTACTACCTGGGCGTTATCGACTGGGCGGAAGCATTTACGCCCATTCAAAGCGCGCGCGTCGAAGAGAAGATGAGGGGAGACGACCCCGGTCCGCTGAAGGATGCCAAGGTAAAAGAAGATCTTAAGGCCAAATACGAGAAGACCATTGAAGAAGGACTTGACGATCTGAAGAAGTGCCTTTCCATCGACAAAGAGAACGAAGACGCCATGTCCTATATGAACCTGCTACTCCGTAAGAAGGCCGATCTGGAGGACTCGCCCGATGCGGCGAAGGCTGACATCGCTCAGGCCGAGGATTGGTCCAACAAATCGCTGGACATGAAGCGCCTCAAGCTCAGCCGTCCCGCCAAGAAGACCGAAGCTAGTTAGGCCAGAGAGTAAGTCCGAAACAGCGCGTCGCGCTGTTTCGGAATGAAGCCGGCATCGCGAATTAGACGGCGCAACTGCTCCTCAGTAGGTCGATCTTGCTTGTCGAGTAAGTCGGGTAAGCCGGTGATGTCATCGGCGCCAAAGCGTAAGGCAAGCTGGCAAACCTTCAGGCCAATCCCCCACGTGGTCTGAACATGGGAGACGTTTTCCAGGTAGATCCTCGAAATCGCGAGCGCCTTCAGGTACTCGACTGCTGTCCCCTCCAGATGCTGGAATAACGGCGCTAGACGCCGCGCCTATTCGGAATCTCTCGAGATGGTCGGCACGTTCCTCGCTCGTTTCCTGCGATCCAAACACAAGGGTGTTGCGATGTCGGGGCTTCAATGCAGTCCAGTTGATAGCTGACAATGCCTTCTGGATGAAGCCGCCGCCGGACCGCATCGGCTTTCATTCCGAGCCCGACCAGATCGTCGCTGCGGAACATCTCGATAGCCTCTTCGCGAGTCATCATGCCAGTGCGGGTTTCGTCAGGCTCGCCAATTCCAGGAAAGCCTCGAGCCCTCGCTGCTCTGGCGCGCCGAGCTCGAAACGAATATGCTCCCGGAGATATCGCGCCGCCAGCTCTTTGGTGATGCCGCGCTTCCCGTATTCTTGCTCTTCGATTTCGGCCAGATGAGCTTTTCCGAATTCGTAGGACTTGCGAGTGATCGCCGAGGCGCGATCAATAGGAATACCGGCCTCACCCGCCCAAGCTGCAAAGACCATCGGTAGACCGGTTAGATCGAACCACTCTGCCCCCAGGTCCAGCCATTCGAACGGCAGTGTCAACGGATCGATGCGCAGCGCTGAATCGCCGATGAGGAGAGCTGCATCGGCGTGTTTCATCATCTCGTCCACATTCGGCTCATGAGCGCTAATCTCCGGCTCAACCCCGAACCTCTCACGCAGAATCACGCGCGCGAGCTGGACTGAGGTTTTGGAGCCTGCGTCCGCGGCCAACGTCCGCACCTGCTTCCAAGGCACGCGCGAGAGCAGCAGGATGCTGCGAACCGGCACCAAGACAGGTGATTCCCACCCCAGGTACGATCTCAAGGCCTTGACGCGCGATTTCCGCGACAGGTACCAGGCCGACATCAATCCTCCCCGACTCAACTGCTTCAGCGCAGATGGAAGGAATCGAAAACGAGAGGTCAACTTGCTCGCGCTGCGGCCCGTGAAGCATCCCCCAGACCAGCGGAACCGTATTGAGATAACTGACCGCGCCTACGCGGAGCCTTGGAAATTGATCGTCCAAATCCCAGTTTCTCAGACGCCGCGTTTATCTCCCCAAAGATCGATATGCAGGCGCGGACTGAACCGATAGCCCTGCGCCTTGCAGATGTCCGCGAGCCACAAGCCGCGTTCACGCAATAGCTCTCGATCGATTCCTTCCGGCATTAAGACGACGCTTGCCGGCGACGCGCCCAGTTCCGCTTGCATAGCGGCGATCTCCGGCAGGTCGTCTGGCGAGGACACCACGAACTTCAGTTGGTACTCGTACTCCGCCATCAGCCGTTTCAGAACGTCCGGCTGGTAGCGCAACCGATCGTGCTGCGCCGCCCATCTGCCGCCTTCGCGCTCGCGCGGCACGGAGTTCGACAGCTTCGGACTGATGCTCATCAAGTTACATTCGACCGGCGCATAAACCGTTCCAGCCGTTTCGATGGTGATGTGCAGGCGCGCCTTACGAAGGGCGCTGGTCAAATCGATAATCTCAGGCGCGATCATCGGTTCGCCGCCGGTGACAACCACGTGCGAAGCGGGGAAACCGGCCACTGTTTCGCCGATCTCCTGAATAGAGAGATCCATTCCTTCGGGGCGCCACGAGGTGTACGGAGTATCGCACCAGGCGCATCGCAAGTTACACCCGGAGGTGCGGACGAACACCGACGGCATTCCCACTAGGATGCCTTCGCCTTGAATCGAGTAAAAGATCTCGGCAATCTTCACGACAGCGGGTCTCGAATACCCGCTTCTTCGAAACCTTTGCGGCGCAGAACGCAGGAATCGCATCTGCCACAAGCCGTTCCATTTGGATCCGGATCATAGCAGCTGTGGGTGAAACTCAGATCTATTCCGAGTTCGACTGCCTTTCGCACGATCTCGGCCTTCGTCATCCGGATCAAGGGAGTGCGAACGACAATTTTGCTCATGCCCTCGACCCCGGCTTTCGTCGCCAGATTGGCCATGGTCTCGAAAGCATGGATGAACTCCGGCCGGCAGTCCGGATATCCGGAGTAATCGATCGCATTCACTCCAATGAAGATGTTATCTGCCCCCGCTACCTCCGCATAGGCCAGAGCAAACGACAGGAAAATAGTGTTGCGCGCCGGCACATATGTCACGGGAATGCCGCTCGTCATCTCTGTCGCAGCACGATCTTTCGGCACGTCGATGTCGCTCGTCAGCGCGGACCCGCCGAACGCGCGCAAGTCGATTGCGATGACCCGGTGCTCCTTTGCACCCAAACGATGGGCCGTTACTTTGGCGAGTTCGAGCTCAACGCGATGCCGTTGGCCGTAGTCGAAAGAAAGGCAATAGCAGTCAAAGCCTTCTTCGCGAGCTATGGCCAGGCAGGTTGCAGAGTCGAGTCCACCGCTGAGCAGGCAAATTGCGCGCTTGTCATTCATGAGTTGCCGAGACCACTGCGTCAATCTCGCCTCGGTGCAGGCGAATTTTGAGCTGTTCGCCGGCCGAGGTTTCGGCGGAAGAGCGCAGAATGTGTTTCTGCGCATTCTCGACAATTGCATAACCTCGGCTCAATACAGTTAGCGGGCTGAGCTGGCTCAGGTGGGCGTGCGCAGACCCGTGGCTGCGGTGCAGCGTCCAGAGCTTCGCGCGCAGAAACTTCATCAGTTGCTCGCCTAGGAGTTCCTGCCGATGTCGATTGCGGGCAAATCGCAGCCGCAGATCGGTAGCTTGCAAGCGCCGGTTCAACTGATCGAAACGTTTGCGGCGGATTTCGATGGAGAGTTGCTGGAGCCGGCGCAATTGGGAATCGAGATCGTCAATTCGCTGCGCCCTTTTAGTGAGTCCACGCTGAACCAGGTTCGCGGCACGGTCGGTTCCCCGCCGGTGAACATCGCGGGAGCTGACTAGCAGCCGGTATCGCATGGCTTGGAGGGTTTTTGCACGGCACACGGTGATTTGTTCCAGGAGACTTTCGCGCGTGCAGATCACAATTTCAGCCGCAGCTGAAGGGGTGGGAGCGCGGCAGTCGGCGACAAAATCGGCAATGGTGAAATCCGTCTCGTGCCCAATGGCGGAAATGACGGGCGCTTTGCAGGCGGCGATGGCTCTTGCGACCGTCTCTTCATTAAACGTCCAGAGATCTTCTAAAGAGCCGCCGCCGCGCGCCACGATGACAACATCGGCCCAGCCATTCTCACTGAAATAGCGGAGAGCTTGGCAGATCTGCTCCGAGGCTCCCTCACCCTGGACCTGGGCTGGAAAGAGCCGGATGTGTAAACCTTGAAAACGGCGCTCCAGGATATGCAAAATGTCGCTGATCACGGAGCCTGTGGGAGAAGTCACAACAGCGATGTTCCGAGGCAGTTTGGGTAGCGGCCGTTTTCTCGAAGATTCGAAGAGTCCTTCAGCGGCAAGCTTTTTCTTTAGTTGCTCGAAGGCGAGCTGCAAAGCGCCCGCTCCTTGGGGCTCCAGCAACTCTACAATCAGTTGATATTCGCCGCGAGCCTCATAGACCTCCAGGCTGCCGCGCGCGATGACCGCTAAGCCATCTTGCGGTTTGAACTTTGCAAAGCGCGCCGCGCCTTTGAACAGCACACACTTCAACTGGCTCTGCTCATCTTTGAGCGAGAAGTAGTAATGGCCGCTCGAAGCGACCCGGCAACCCGATATTTCGCCTGCCACCCAGATGCTCCGAAACTGCGCTTCAAACAGGCTCTGCACAGCGGCATTTAATTCGCTTACGCGGAAGACCTGCCGCTCCAGTTCGAGCGAGAGCTTCATCTGCCCAATTTCGCCATTGCTTCTCGCCAGCATCCGTACTTACCAGTTTCGACCATGGCGGTTGGCGTGGACAAAAGGGATGCGCTATTCTAACGAATTGCCGGTAAACTCATGACGCCACAAGAAGCTCTGGAATTTGCGAAGAAGAATGACGCGCGGCAAGTCGATCTGCGATTTACGGATCTCCCGGGCCTGAGCCAACATATCTCGTACCCGATCAGCATGCTGGATGAGGACTCGTTTGAAGACGGGTTCGGGATCGACGGCTCGAGCATTCGCGGGTGGGCAGCCATCAATGAAAGCGATATGCTGATCATCCCGGATCCCTCTACGGCATTTATGGATCCCTTCGCCGAGACGCGCACCTTGGTCATGCTCGGCGACATCATCGATCCGATTACGCGCCAACACTACGATCGCGATCCGCGTTGGATCGCGAAAAAAGCAGAGCTTCATCTGAAGAACAGCGGCATGGCGGATACCGCCTACTTTGGCGCGGAAGCCGAGTTTTTTATTTTTGACAACATCCGGTTCGATCAAAACCAGCACAGCGGGTTCTACTTCATCGATGCGGAGGAAGGGCGTTGGAACTCCGGCCGCGAGCACAATAACCTCGGCTACCGGCCGCGCTACAAAGAAGGGTATTTCCCGGTTCCCCCGACCGATCACTACCAGGACCTTCGCAGCGAGATGGTTGCGACCATGATCGAATGCGGTTTGACGATCGAATGCCACCATCACGAAGTGGCGACAGGCGGCCAATGCGAGATCGATCAACGCTTCGACACGCTGGTGAAATCCGCCGATAACATGATGCTGTACAAGTACGTGGTCCGCAATGTCGCCTATCAGTACGGGAAAACTGTTACGTTCATGCCGAAGCCGCTGTTCGGTGACAACGGCAGCGGTATGCACACTCACCAGAGCCTCTGGGGAGAAGGGAAGCCGCTGTTTGCCGGCGACAATTACGCGGGCTTGAGCCAACTCGCCCTCTGGTATATCGGCGGACTCTTGCGGCACGCGCGCGCTCTTTCGGCTATCATCGCGCCCACGACGAACAGCTACAAACGTCTGGTTCCCGGATATGAGGCCCCAGTGAATCTGGCCTACTCGAGGCGGAATCGCTCCGCTGCCGTTCGCATCCCAATGTACTCCAGTAATCCCAAGGCCAAACGGGTCGAATTCCGGCCGCCCGATCCGGCTTCAAACCCCTATTTAGCGTTTGCGGCGATGATGATGGCCGGAGTCGACGGGGTAGTAAACAAGATCGATCCTGGTGAGCCATTAGACAAAGACATCTACGATCTGTCGCCCGAAGAGATGAAGAAGGTGCCGTCCATGCCGGCTTCGCTGGATGAGGCGCTGGCTTGCCTGGAGGAAGATCACGCCTTTCTCACCAAAGGAGATGTGTTTTCCGAGGAGCTGATTGAAACTTTCGTCTCATACAAGCGAAAGTCCGAAGCCGAAGCCGTTCGTCTGCGCCCGCATCCGTATGAATTCGCGCTGTATTACGACATTTGACAGCCTTCTATAGCGTGGGCCGATAGCTTCCGAGCACCTTAAGCGAAGTAGCAATTTCGGCGAGATTTGCCAGAGCGCTTTTAACTCGCTTATCTTCCTGCGAACCCAGGAGATCGACATAGAATAGGTATTCCCATGGCCGGGCCCGCAAGGGGCGCGATTCGATCTTCGTTAAATTCAAGTCTCGCAAAGCAAAGCATGCCATGGCGCGGAACAACGCGCCGGGCTGGTTCGGGGTAGAAAACACTACCGAGGTCTTCCAATTCCCGGTAGCAGGTCTGGAGAGAGCGCTTTGTTTCGTCAACAGAAAAAATCGCGTGAAGTTTTGGCGATCGTCTTCTATATCACGTTTTAGAATGACACCACCGTAGATTTCCGCCGCCGCCTCAGAGGCGATGGCCGCTGCTTGCGGCAGATTGTTTTGCTGGAGCATTTTGACGCTTCCAGCCGTGTCATAGAAGGAAACCGGCTCAATCTGCTTGTTTTTCTCGAAAAATTGCCGGCACTGATTCAGAGCCACGGGGTGCGAAAATGCCCGCCGAATGTCGCGGAAACGGGTACCGGGTAGCGCGATTAATTGATGAGAAATACGGATATTCGTTTCACCCGAAATAGAGGGGCGATACTCAACTAAATAGTCGTAATTCTCGTGAATGCTTCCGTGGAGAGTGTTTTCGATGGGAATTACGGCGTGAGTCGCGGTCCCGGATTTAAGCGCCTCGAACACGTCTTTAAAGGATTCCCGGGGAAGCACGCGAACTTTTCCGCCAAGTAGTTTGCGCGCCGCGGCAAAGCTAAATGCACCGCGTTCCCCCTGAAACGCCACCAGAGGCCGAGACCGGGCGGGGATCGTAGAATTGGATGTGGGCGTCAAGACAAACACCTAGACCGTACTGCAGGTACTTTCAGGGGTTGCTCTTTCTCTGGTTTAGCATCAGGATATTTAGGTCGGCATTCCGGTACTCGCATCCCGACGCAAGAGTCAGTCAACACGATAGAATGGGCTAGACCTGTCAAAACTGTTCTGTAAACAGAACAACAGGGCCCAGTATGTGGTACCGTATTTTCCAGCATTACCGGATCCCTCGCTTTTCCGGGTAGAGATGGAGCCCGCATGCAGGAAGCCGGACAAAAACTCAGACGCGCCAGAGAACGCCTCCGGCTCCGCTACCGGGATGTCGAAGAGGCCAGCCAGCGCATTGCTAATCAACGCGGCAACCACGAGTTTCTAATTGGACTGAGCCGCCTTGCCGATATTGAGAACAAAGGCACGATTCCATCAGTTTACCGCCTCTATTCCCTGTGCGCTATCTATGGCTTGGATTTTGGCGTGGCGCTGAAATGGTACGGAATTGAGCTAGAAGAGTTAACGTCCGACTCGGCGCGGCTCAGCTTAGATCAAACGCACATCTTCGATTTGAAGCCGGCTGATCGTACTCAGGTGGATTTCCCGGCGGAGGTAAGCGAAGCGTTCGACCTGCGCCAGACCTTCTACCTCACCAGGCATATTCGCCGTTGGGGGAAACTACCCATCACTTTGCTAAACTCCCTGGACCTGCGCCGGCACAGATACGGGTTTATTGGTACCGATGACTGGTCAATGTACCCGGTTCTATGGCCGGGCTGCTTCGTGCAAATCGATGAATCGCGGCGCCGGATCGCGCGGAATGGCTGGACCGATGAATATGACAGACCGATCTATTTCGTGGAGCATCGCGACGGATACCAATGCGGCTGGTGTACGGACCAAGGCGGGCTGCTAATCGTTCAGCCGCATTCCGCGTCGCATGCTGCCCCGCGGCTTTTTCGTTATCCGGGAGATGCTGAAATAATCGGACAAGTGGTGGCGGTGGCTATGCGCCTGGATCTGGGGAAGCGACGCCATACACGTTCTTGAGAAGGCCTAGAATGGCTTCAAAATCGGAGACGTGTTTTTGGCGCTCGGGCCCCTGAATCGATGCGGGAACCAGGTTTTTGTAAGGCGTAAGACGCAACCAGGCGTCGATTAGTTCGGCCTTATCCACTTGGTCGATGCCTGCGATGTAGAGCTCGACATCGGCCTTCTTTCGTTCCAGCGGATAACCGATCCACTCTTTGAAAATGTCCTCATGAACACGCCTCAGGCTCCCGTTTGCCTCGGAGCCGGCGGAACTGCTCATTCCGTAATGTTCATACCGCCCGGTGTCAGGATTTCGCAGCGCAGCCAAGTAGACCAGGCGTCCATAAGAGGTGGCGATTTGGGCTAAGTCGCTGGCCCAAATATTGCCGGACGCTTGCTCTTCGCCAAGGCTAGTTCTACCTGGTCGCATCCTTTGTAATTCAATGTTACACGTCTAAAGCCGAAGAACAAGGTATTACCAGTACCGGGAGGACTAGGGCGTTCCGTTGTCGGAAAAGGTGGATAACCGCCTCCCTAGTGTCCCTTTACTAAGGTAAGGTAAGCATCAAGAGTAGCGCAAAAGCAGGAATTAATACTTGGTAAATGGCCTTATGAAACACATTTTTGCAGTATCTTTGCTCATTTTCGGCGTGTCCGGGAGCCTGTTGGCCCGTAACGCCAATGCGGTACCGGTGAATTCAAATTCCTGCGTGGCGGCGCACGGAACGGCCAGCATCGATCCACCATGTCCCGATCCCGGTTCTCCTTACCCGCCGCTGATGGCGTCGATTGATCCACCATTTCCCGACCCGGGTTCTCCTTATCCGCCGCTGACGGCGTCGATTGATCCACCGTGGCCGGATCCGAGTTCGCCTTACCCTCCGCTGGTGTCCTCGTTTGATCCACCATGTCCCAGATCCGAATTCTCCTTATCCGCCGCTGGTGTCCTGATAATTTGATAACCTTGCCACTGTTTCTAGGCTCAAGCAGAGCAGGAGGGCGTGGTTGCCGTGATCGTACTAATTGACATATTATCCAATAAGCCTCTCGGTAACAGATGAATTGGAGCCATATTGCGCAAGGGAACAGCGATGTCTCTCAGCATAATTCTGATTGCCCGGCTGCTCACGTTGCGGCTTCATAAGGTATATCGGGTTTTCTGTGCATTTCTGGTTTTGGATCTTATTGCCTCGTTCCATTGCTTTTTAGAAGCGCTGATTCACGATCCAAGACTTGATTATCGATTGACATGGATAGGTTTGCGGGTTGTCGCCTGGATTCTATCCTTGTGGATGGTTTACGGATTGTTGCACGCCACACTGGAGGGACTCCCCGGTATTCTCCGCTTCTCGCGCAAGCTGCTAAATATAACTTTTCTTTCGGTGATGGTTCTCGGCCTGCTAACTGTCAGGGCTGGATACGGAGAATTCCGGAAGTCATTTTTTCGGGCAGGGTATGTAATCCGTATCGGCCGGGCGGTGAAAGAGACATTTGATTTAGAACGAGTCATCTCGACGGTAGCGCTGCTCGTGCTCGTGCTGATCCTCGGCTTTGTTTTATGGTTTCCGGTGCAGATGCCCAGGAATCTCGCGGTTTTCAGCGCTGGATTCGTCGTTTATTTCGCCGCAAAGACGAGCTTGCTGTTGACGAGAGGGATTTGGTCGCGGAGAGCTTTTCGCTACGTTGAGCACGTCGATCATGTTCTTCCTGGGCGCGTGTTGCGTGTATTGGACTGATATTCATTAGCGCTCAGGGCGAGCAAGCCCAGTTCGCATGGGTCATCGGTGGGAACCCAGAGAGCAAGATCGGCTGATCGGACAGCTGGAAGCGATGAACGCCTCGCTGCTGCGCGCCGCGCGGCGTTAGGTGTTTGCCTAAACTTCTCCTGTTCAATGCCGATGAGTAACAGGTAAGCCGCGCCCGTCCTCTATATGACAGAACGTGTTGGATCAGACATAAATTTGTGTATTTCGCCGGTTAACGAATAGGTTTTGTCTCTCATTCGAAGAAAACGGGGTGCAAGCTGGAAAAAACCCAGTCTAGGGGCTTGAAATCTCATGTGTAATTCCTGTACCTTATATTCACGGTGATGTCTCCGACCGCTCTACTGTTTGTACCTCTTGTCCTGGTTGGCGTGAGCTTTGTTTTCATCATGCCGATCTTGTTCAAGCTGTACCGCAGGTGCCGCATCGAAGAGATCACGCCGGAATGGCTTGAAAATTTCTCGCCATCCTCGTACTATCCCATGCAAGGGTTGCTAGGGGAGGAGGATTTCCGGTTCCTTTCGCGGCAGCCGGGGTTCGATTTTTCCCTTTATAGGAAGTTGCGCAGAGAGCGCTTGCACATTTTCCAGCAATACCTGGGACGGCTGATTCTGGACTTCAATCGGCTGCACACGGCGGCACGAGTTCTTTTGGCTCATGGCAGTGACGATCGGTCAGATTTGGTTACGCGCCTGGTCTGGCTAAAGATCTGCTTCTCCGTGGCCGTGTTGAAGGCTCAAGGGAGTTATGCGCTTTGCTGCGTCGGTTTCGGTACTCTGGCAGCGCATACCGTGATACTGCGTCTCGAGGAGATGAACGCTCAACTGACCTCGATATCCGCACCACAGTTTGCCTAGCGCGGGGAAACCGCTTCCTTTGGTCGCGGCTCTGTTAGGGTCACGAATTGCTTGAGTTGTAATTTCGCCGCTTCGTAGTTCTCAAATTCTTTTTCGGCTTCCTTAAATTCTTTCGTGTGTACGCATCGGCGGCTGCCCCTGTGCTGAGTCGGATGCCTCAAATGCAACATCTCGTGAAACATAACGAATTTGACCAGGAACTCCGAGGAACTTTCAGAATCAAGTAGGCTAGTCAAGACTATGACGTTATGCGAAGGGTCGTAATGGCCTAGCGTGGTGCGCGAAGGCTTCAAACTCCAACCGAGGCGGGGACGCGCCATGAGGCCGTGGAAGTACTTTAGGTTTAGTTCCTCGAATATGGCGCACAGATCATAGATGCGTCCGCGTGCCTCACGAAAGGCCTTACGCCCTCGCTCCTGCCTAACCAGGTGAAGAGTGCGGCGGACGTCAGCGCGATTCAAATATCTGCGATAGCGCGCCAGGAGAGCTTGATCGGCCGTTTTCCGGAAAAGTTTGGAGAGCAGAATGAAAGCCAAAGCTTCTTGAATCGGAGCCGGCGCGCCTTGGAGTAGATCGCTGATATCTACCGTTAGATTCCCCTCCGCAAGCCGGATGCGGCTATTCGCATTGGCATACCTGCGGAAGCGCACGGTGATTTCCGGCAAAGGCGTGCGTGGTCTGACGCTGCGAAAGACGCGGGCGTAAATCTGCTCGACGGTTTCAAAGAACAGCGCACTCTCAACGTGCATTTGCCGCGATTTCGGCACCTGATGGCGGTTTAGGCTTCTGCTTCAACTGGCGCTCGTATTCCCGTAAGACCAACAAAATATAACGCCGGGTTTCCGGGTAAGGAGGCACCCCGTTGTATTTGGATACGGCCCCTGGGCCAGCATTGTAAGCCGCCAACGCAAGCGCGGAATTCCCGTGATAGCGTAGCAAGAGATCGCGGAGATACTTTGCGCCACCGTGGGCATTATCCGCCGCGCGGTTGGCGTTTACGCCGAGCTCCGCGGCAGTGGCAGGCATAAGCTGCATCAGACCCACGGCGCCTTTGGGCGAGACCGCCTCCTGACGCAATCCCGATTCTACTTTGGCTACGCTGCGGACGAATTCTTCGTCGAGACCTTCCAGGTAGGCTGCTTCCGAGAGGATTTTCTCGGGTCGTTCTATTTCGGGCGGCACATTCGGATGGGCCGGCACGGGGGTATCGGGAAGCGGCTCGATCTTAAGTATTTCCTCCGCGGAAAATTGTAGGGTGCCAATTCCCATCTGCAAGATCAAGGTGCGATCTTGCAGTACGTGGGAATCGACTTCCAAGGAGGAGCCGGTCTTGAAATAGACAGTCTCTTTCGCGGCGCACGGCCATAGAGCCACTAGCCACAGCCCAAGAACAATGTAAGGGCGCATGCTCATAGGCTGTTTAGCAGGCGGTGGCAATTCTGTCGGCGGCCAATTCCGCATCCAGCTCCGATTGTTCCTCAACAAGTATCAGTTCATGCTCGAGCAAAGTAGATGAGACGAGTGTCTTCACGGCGATTTCAGCGATGCTACTGTTCTTCCCATAGCGCGTAATAAACAGATCGGAAACATCTTGCAACTGCTTCCTGATACCTGACAGATATCTGGCCATGGCAGCGTGTTCGTCCCGGCTTAACGGATACTGCACGTACGCTCCTTACGATCTTTGTGGGCTTATCCCGTATTCTGGCACAGATTCCAACCATTTTCCATCCAGAGTTTTCATAGCAATTTTACTAAGCGTTAGGATGAGCAAAGACATGGGAAACGCATTGAACCTGGCGTGCAGCCGGTGCGCCAAGACCTTTGAGCCGGGCCAGCTTCTGAATGTATGTGAATGCGGCGGTCCTTTACTGGTGAACTACGATCTCGCGGAAGTGCGAGCGCGGTGGGAAAGGGCTGACCTGAAAAGCGCGGTGAACAGCATGTGGCGTTACGCTCCGGTGCTACCTGCTGAGGTGGACGAAGCCGTGACGCTTCAGGAGGGTTGGACGCCCGCCATAAGAGCTAGGGGGCTTGAGGCCGAGACGGGCGCGACGAACTTGTGGATCAAGGACGAAGGCAGAAACCCTACCGATTCTTTTAAGGCGCGGGGCCTTTCTTGCGCGGTGACGATGGCGAAGAAATTGGGGGTTCGAAAGCTGGCGATTCCGTCGGCGGGCAATGCCGCCAGCGCTCTTGCGGCCTACGCGGCCTCCGCCGGACTGGAAGCGCATATCTTCATGCCTCGCGATGTTCCGCAAGCGAACTTCATCGAATGCAAATCGTACGGGGCGAACGTGACGCTGGTTGATGGCCTGATCAGCGACTGCGGCCGCATTGTAGCGGAGCGGAAACAGCGCGAAGGCTGGTTCGAGGTCAGCACGCTGAAGGAGCCTTACCGCATCGAGGGGAAGAAGACCATGGGCTATGAAGTGGCCGAGCAATTCGACTGGCAGGTGCCCGATGCCATTCTTTATCCGTGCGGCGGGGGCGTTGGGCTGATCGGAATGTGGAAAGCGTTTGCCGAATTGGAAGAGCTGGGCTGGATTGGCAGTAAACGTCCGAAGATGATCTCGGTTCAAGCGGAGGGTTGCGCGCCGATTACCCGGGCGTTTGAACGCAAGCTGGAAGCTAGTGAATTCTGGCAGGACGCCCATACCGTTGCAAGCGGCTTGCGTGTTCCAAAAGCGCTGGGTGACTTCCTGGTGTTGCGGGCCGTCCGTGAAAGCGGCGGGACGGCCATTTCCATTTCAGACAACGAGATGCTGGAAGCCGGGATTCTGATGGCCGAGAGGCAGGGCATTTTTCCAGCGCCGGAAGGCGGAGCGTGCCTGGCGGCAGTGGAACGTCTGCTCGAGAGCGGCTTCCTGAAGGCCGACGAAAAGATCGTTATCTACAACACCGGTTCGGGGCTGAAATATCTGGAAGCGTATTCGGCTCGTTTTCCGCGCCAGAGTGCCAGCGAGCAGGATAAGCTTGGCGGGCTTATCACGCCGCGTTAGACGGGCCGCTCTCCAGTAGAAATCCGAGTCGCTGGAGTTTTGCTTCTAAGAACGCGAGTAGTTGTGGGACGATAGGAAAAGTTCAGTTTGGAGTGTCGGTTTTCCCCCTTGGAGTGATTTCTCGTCAATTCGCCCAACCCAGATGACCTGTATTTCCGAACAACAGTCAGGAGAGGACAAGTGACAAAGCTTTTCGTGGGGAATTTGCCCTACAAGGCTACCGAGGCCGATTTACAGGCATTTTTTGAAGAAGCGGGTGTTCATGTCGACAGCGTGAACATCCTTCGCGATCGCTTCAGCGGTGAAGCCCGAGGGTTTGGGTTTGTCGAAATCAATGATGACTCCGCGGCGGCGCAAGCGGTGCAGGCGTGTAATGGACGCGCACTGATGGGGCGCGCGCTAGTTGTGAACGAGGCTCGTCCGCCGGAGCGGCGAGAGCGTTCGCAGGGTGCTGGAGGAGGAGCAGGCGGCGGCCGACAGCGCGACTTCGGCGGCAGCAAGAACCGCTGGTAAAAGCGCGGCTTGAATGGGTCATTCGAGGCAGATCACCCTGTGCGCAGATCTTGGGCGCGTCCTTTCCATTCTCCGCCGCGCCCGCGCCAGTACTGAAGGGCGGAGTGGATGGTTGCCCCCAGATAGAAGAGAGCAATCAGGGGCAAGCATACGCTCCACGCTGCTGAACGCCGGTAGAAGCGAACCATCGGCAAATAACTGAGGCTCATGAGCAGCCAGGCAGCGGCTCCCAGGATGATGGGCAGCGCATGCCCGGTGAGAAGAAGCAGAGGCGGAAGCAGATACGTGAAGAACAATCCCGCGACCGCGGCGGCGAGCCATAGGAAAGAATGCCGAAGCTGATTGAACGCGGTGCGGGAAATCATGCGGCCGATCTCAGTGAACGTGACATACGAGCGAAGGCTTTCCGTTTGATCCGTTAATCCCATCCAAATACGGCCGCCGTTGCGTTTGACGGCTTGCGCGAGCGCGCAGTCGTCGATTACCGCACTGCGGATGGCTGCAATGCCCCCGATATTCCTCAGCGCAGTGGGCCGAATCAGAATGCATCCCCCGGCAGCTCCCGCCGTTTTCGACTTTTCAGATTGAATCCACGCTGGTGGATAGAGCTGAAGGAAAAAATAGACGAAGGCCGGGATCAGAGCTTTCTCCGCCGGAGTTTCGCAAGCGAGCTTGACCATGTAGGAGGCTAGATCGTAGCGACCCGCCTCTGCGGTGGCGACAAGTTCTGCGACGCTATGCTCGCCGTGGCGGATGTCCGCGTCAGTGAACAGGAAGTAATCGGGTGTAAGGGGCTCCGCTTGTGTTATGCCTTGCGAAATCGCCCATAGCTTACCCGTCCATCCGGGTAGCAGCGGCTTGCCACGGATCACTGTTAATTGAGAAGGTTTCCCGGCGCGCATGGCGGCGGATTGCGCGACTGCCGCAGTGCCGTCGGTGCTGCCGTCGTCCACCACAATGATTTGCAAAAGGGCGGGGAAGTCCTGTTCGAGGAGAGAGGCTACCGCTTCCCCGATGCACTCCGCTTCATTGCGCGCGGGGATGATGACCACGATGCGCTGCACCGGCAGGTTTGAGGGAACTTGCCGCTGCAACTGTTTTGAGACTTGCCAAAAGCGTCCGCGAAAGGCCAGTAGATATATCCAGATCAGTACAGGGAAGCGCGGCAATGACGGGTAAGAGCACTGGTGTTCTACGGCTCAGGCGGGCTGCTGCTGTGTCATGCAGTGCAAAGTGCCGAGACCCAGGACAAGATCAGTGGAGGAGATCCCTACGATTTGACGCTTTGGAAATAGCTCAGCCAGGGTGTCCAGTGCTATACGATCATTCGCGTCATTGAACGTGGGTACCAGCACGAGTCCGTTCGCGATATAGAAATTCGCGTAGCTCGCCGGGAGGCGTTGCCCATTGAAGAACACCGGCTGGGGCATAGGCAACGTCTCGATTCTGAGCGGCTCGCCGTCCTGATCCTGCATCTCACGAAGCAGCGCCAAGTTCTCCTGTAGCGGTTCATAATTTACTTCCGACGGATCTTCTTCGCTGGCGACAACTATGGTTCGAGGATCAGTGAAGCGCGCCAAATCGTCTATGTGCCCGTGAGTGTCATCACCTGCGATTCCATTTCGCAGCCAAAGCGCGTGCCGCGCGCCGAGAAACTGATGAAATACTTGCTGCATGTCCTCGCGGCTTAGCGTTGGATTGCGCGCCTGCACCTGGCTGAGCAGGCACTCTTCGGTGGTCAATAGGGTCCCGGCTCCGTTCACGTCGATGCTGCCGCCCTCCAACACGATGCGATGCTCATTCCAGAATGGAGTCCACGCTCGCAAGCCGAGACGAGGCGCCAAGCTTTCGGTGACGGCATCATCGTATTTGAAATTGTCGTATTTTGCCCAGCCGTTAAAGCGCCAGTTGAGAATAGCCTGTTCGTTTTTGCGATTACGAACGAACATGGGGCAGAAATCGCGCGTCCAACTGCGGTCGGTCCTGATGTGAAGGAACTCGACGGCGTCGATGTGAACGTGACATTTCTGAAGCACACGACGGGCCTTCTGCTCGAGATCGCTGTCCTCAACCAGGATGCGGACTTTCTCGACGTTTGAAAGATGCCGGATGAGTTCGCCGTAGATCCACTGGATGGCTGTAAACTTGCCCGGCCAATCGGTGACTTCGTGCGGCCACGCGAGCCAAGTCGCCTGGTGCCGTTCCCATTCCGCGGGCATGTGAAAGCCGAGCGAAGCGGGCGCCGATTCCTCCGTCTGCATTCGCCTAACCAAGCCAGCGCTGCGTGATAGGCGCGTACGCGTCGATACGGCGATCACGCAAGAAAGGCCAATTGCGGCGGACTTCATCGATCTGCTTGGGATCGCATTCCACCACGAGGACCTGTTCCTCGCTGGTAGGCGCCTGGGCGATAACTTGCCCGAAAGGATCGGCTACGAACGAGTTTCCCCAAAATTCCAGGCCAGTTTCGGGTGAACCTTCATAACCGGTACGATTCACCGCCGCCACAAAAACGCCGTTGGCGATTGCATGCGCCCGCTGAATGGTTCGCCAGGCGTCCAACTGCGCCGCGCCATATTTTTCTTTCTCGGCAGGATGCCAGCCGATTGCGGTTGGATAAAAAAGCACGTTTGCGCCTTGCAAGCTGGTGATGCGGGCGCCTTCGGGATACCACTGATCCCAGCAGACCAGCACGCCGATGCGGGAATAACGCGTTTCAAAATTTTGAAAACCGAGATCTCCGGGCGTAAAGTAAAACTTTTCGAAGTACAGGGGATCATCTGGAATGTGCATCTTCCGATAGATGCCGATCAACGATCCGTCAGCATCCAGAACCGCCGCTGTGTTGTGGTAGAGTCCTTGCGCTCGCTTTTCGAATAGCGAAGCCACGACGGAAACTTGCAGCTCTTTCGCGACTGAGGCGATCGCCTCCGTGGAAGGTCCCGGTATGGTTTCGGCCAATTTGAATAGCTCGGCATTCTCTTCGCGGCAAAAGTATTGACTACGGAACAGCTCCTGAAGGCAGATAATCTCCGCGCCCTTCGCGGCTGCATCGCGAATGCCTTGTATTGCTTTTTGCAAGTTTGCGTCGGAGTTTGCAGAGCAAGACATCTGCACGAGTCCGATCTTAAATGGGCTATCCCGGATTGGATTCTGCATAGCGATTGGCGGGCTACATGTAAATGCCGCCGTTAACGTCGAGCACGTGTCCGGTAATAAAACTTGCCTCGTCGCTGACCAGGAACTTGACGGCGCTCGCAATATCTTGCGGCGTGCCCATGCGTTTCAAGGGCGTTTGATCCAGCATCTTCTGCTTTAGCTCGGCTGTTAGAGCGCCGGTCATATCTGTTTCGATGAACCCCGGCGCTACCGCGTTTACTGTAATATTCCGGCTCCCTATTTCTTGCGCGAGGGACTTCGTGAGGCCAATCAATCCCGCTTTCGAGGCGACGTAGTTCGCCTGGCCCGGATTGCCCATTTCACCGACGACTGAAGATATATTCACGATACGGCCCCAACGCTCCCGCATCATTCCGGGCAATACTTGCTGAATTGCGAAGAAGGCACCGCTGAGATTCGTTTGCAGCACCAGATCCCAATCGGCTTTTTTCATGCGCACAGCCAATCCGTCCTTCGTAATCCCGGCATTGTTAACCAGAATGTCAATGCGTCCAAATTCCTTCGCCGCTTTAGAAATTCCATTCGCGATTGAGTCACTACTCGCAAGATCCATCTCGATTACGAATGCTTCCGTGCCGGTATCCCGAATTGCGCTAGCGGTCTCCTCGAGCTTGTCAAGAGAGCGAGCCGCTAACACGACACGATGTCCCGCCAGGCCTAACTCCAACGCGCAGGCCTTCCCGATGCCTCGGCTTGCGCCGGTCACCAGCGCGGTTCGCTTGCTCATGTTTTCACTCTCATGATAATGGGTGTACGGTAATTCATGGCCTTCGACGATTTAGGGGATTTTATTCGCGCGCTAGAAAAACGGGGAGAGCTGAAACGAATTTCGTTCGAGGTCGATCCTTACCTGGAGATCACGGAGTTCGCCGATCGTGCGGTGAAAAGCGGCGGCCCGGCGTTGCTCTTCGAAAAGCCCAAAGGCTCTAAGGCGCCTCTGCTGATCAACGCATTTGCCAGCATGCGCCGCATGGAAATCGCCCTGGGCGTCGAAGATATTGAAGAAGTCACAGACCGCATTTCCGGTTTTCTTGAAATGCAGAGGCCGGAAAGTCTGTTGGACAAGCTGAAGATGCTTCCGAAACTCGCCGAGCTGGGCGCCATGTTTCCGAAGAAGGTATCGACCGGTCCTTGCAAAGAAGTGATCCAGCGAGAAGGCTTCTCGCTTGATGAATTTCCTGTACTGCATTGCTGGCCAGGCGATGCGGGCCGCTTCATAACCTTACCCATGGTGTTCTCGAAGAACCCGGAGACGGGCAAGCGCAATTGCGGCATGTACCGGATGCAAATCTTCGATGGCCAAACGACCGGCATGCATTGGCAGAAACATAAACAGGGCGCGGAGCACTACCGCCGGCTTGTGGCGGAAGGCAAAGACACGCGCATGCCCGTGGCTGTGGCCATCGGATCCGACCCGGCCACTTTATATTCCGCCATTCTGCCATTGCCGCCGAGTATCGACGAGATGCTTTTTGCCGGTTTTTTGCGCGGCAAGCCGGTTGAGATGGTGAGATGCGAGACGTGCGATATCGAGGTGCCCGCGAATTCTGAGATCGTGCTGGAAGGATATTTGAACCTGGGCGAACTTCGACGTGAAGGTCCCTTTGGCGATCATACGGGTTTTTATTCGCTCGATGACGATTACCCCGTCTTCCACATCGAATGCATCACGCGCCGGAAGAATCCGGTTTACGCGGCAACAATTGTGGGACCGCCTCCGATGGAAGATTTCTACATGGGCAAGGCGATTGAGCGCATATTCCTGCCGCTGATGCGGATGCAATTACCTGAAGTTCGCGATATCTGCATGCCTGCCGAGGGCATATTTCATAACCTAATCCTGGTGGCAATTCGCAAATCGTATCCGGGGCAAGCGCGCAAGGTTATGCACGCGATCTGGGGTCTGGGCCAGGCCATGTTCAGCAAATGCATCGTGGTGGTGGATGAGGACGTCGATGTGCAGAATGTTTCGGAGGTTGCGTGGAAAGCGCTGAACAATATAGATCCACAACGCGATATTGAGTTCTCCCTGGGGCCGATCGATTCACTGGATCATTCGAGCCGGATGCCGAACTACGGATCAAAAATGGGCGTTGACGCAACAACGAAATGGCCGTCGGAAGGTTTTACGCGGCGATGGCCGAACGTTATTAAGATGTCTCCTGAAGTAGTGCAGCGTGTCGGTGAACTGTGGAGCCGTGCCGGCCTGAATCGCAAGTAGTGGAATGGAGGGCATCCCTAAACTAACTGAGGGGCCGCCATTCCCGCCCGTCTCGCGCGAGCAACTCATCTACCGCCGCGGGTCCAGCACTGCCGGCCTGATAATTCGGAAAATCGGCGGCTGGCTCTGAGTTCCAGAGGTCGAGAACGGGTTGAACTACGCGCCAGCCAGCCTCAATGTTATCGGCCCTCTGAAACAGGGTGGCGTCCCCAATCATCACGTCGTAAATCAGCGTTTCGTATCCGGTTGCCGGTGCAGTTCCAAAATAATCTTCGTACTTGAAAACCATTCGAACGTCGCCCAGCGTCATTGTCGGTCCGGGGATCTTCGCGCCGAACTCGAATGCAATTCCTTCGTCCGGCTGAATACGAAGCAGAAGCCAGTTCGGAGATGGATCGCCTACCTGGGTATTGCGAAGGAGAGCGGCGGGAGCTTCCTTGAATCGTATGGAGATTTGAGTCCTCCGTTGGGTCATGCGTTTGCCCGTTCGGATATAAAACGGCACTCCCGACCAGCGCCAATTCTCAATCGAGAGCTTCAGCGCGGCGTAGGTTTCGACTTGAGATTCAGGTGAGACATCGGGCTCCTGGCGATATCCGGGAACCGGCTTTCCATCAATCTCACCGCTGCCATATTGTCCGCGCACCGCAGTGCAGCGAACTTGCTCGGGAGTGCAAACGCGGATGGCGCCGATGGCTTTGGCCTTTTCCGATCGCACCGCATCCGCGCTAAAAGAATTTGGCGCTTCCATGGCGGTCATGGCAACCAACTGAAAGACGTGATTGGGTATCATGTCGCGCAGCGCGCCAGTCTTCTCGTAGAATCCTCCGCGCCTTTCGACTCCGACGGTTTCGGCGACGGTGATCTGAACGTGGTCAATTCGATCGCGATTCCAAATGGGCTCGAAAAGACCGTTCGCGAACCGGAACATCATGATGTTCTGTACGGTCTCTTTCCCTAAAAAGTGATCGATTCGGTAAATCTGATTTTCTGTCAAAACGCTGAGTAGCTGTTTGTTAAGCGCCTCGGCTGAGGATAAATCGTGGCCGAACGGCTTTTCAACAACGACGCGGCGCCAATGGCCATCCTTTTCGCACGCCAGTTCGCTTTGTCCGAGATGCTCGACAACCGGCCCGAAGAAACGATCCGCGACGGCGAGATAGAACAAATAATTGCCGCCGGTTTTTTTGGCGCCATCGATTTCGCCTAACTTCGATTTCAATTTCTCGTACATGGCTGGATCGTTCAGATCCCCTTGCAAGTAGGTCATCCGGCTGGTCAGCCACTTCCAGACGTCCTGATTGACTTGGGCGCCCTTACCCGCGGCCTTTACAAAGTCTGCTGTCATCTCCGCTAGCGCTTGATGCCAAGCCTCATCCGCTTCTTGCGCGAGATCGACTCCAGTAATAGCGAACTCTTCCGGCAGAAGTTTCGCGCACGCAAGATTGTAGAGCGCAGGAACGACTAATCTTTTTGTAAGATCGCCCGCAGCTCCGAATATCACCATTGAACAGGGTCCGGCAGGCTTTGCGCCGCTCGCTTTGTCATGTGGCATCGTTTCTATTCTCGCGTGCAGCCTAAGAGAAACCGCAAATTAGCGATCGACGATATTAGTATTGGGCACATGACCATAGGCGAACAAGTCGCATTTCTCTTTATCCTGGCGCTGCCGGTCGCTTCGGTCGCCTGGACGATTACTCACGAGGAAATCTTTCGCGAGCCGAGAGAATGGTGCAAAAATCGCAGCGAACGTTGTAATGCGCTCTTGAAACGCAAATTCTTCTACCTGTTTACCTGCGAATACTGCTTCAGCCATTACGTGACCGTCGTATTTCTTTTCATCACGCGCTTCAAACTGCTGTATCCGGATTGGCGAGGCTATCTGGTTAGCGGCTTCGCTCTGGTTTGGGTCGCGAATGTTTACATGAACATCTATTCGCGTGTGCGGCTGGATATCAAGCGCGAACGTGTCGAAATCGCCGCCCAAGAAAAGACCATCAACAACGAAGGAACTTCCGGTCAGCCGCAACAGGATACGGCGCGCCTCAGCTAATTTTTGGAACTGCCCAATAGCTTGCGCTGATCTTGCGGTGTTAGTTCGTCGTACAACTCGGTAAACACGGCATTCGTCCATCCGAAACCGGCCTGATTGGCGCTGTAGCCGAAATGGATCTGGGCGGCCACGTTCGAGCCGCCGTTGACGACATCGTATTTCTCGACGATGTAGCCCTGGCGGAGGAACTCGCGCCGGACAAGCGAAAGCCACTTCATCGAGATGCGCTCCGCATCGCCGGTATAACCATAGCGGCGCAATCCCTCCACGGCAATCATTTGAAGAGGCGCCCAGCCAAAGGGTGAGTCCCACTGGTTCCCGCTTACGTGAGTGCTCGTCTGCAATCCGCCTATGCGTTCAAAGAGTCCCAGGTTCTTTTCAACTCGAGCGGCCTGCTCTTTACTGGCGCATCCCGCCCAGAGCGGATAAAAAGTCGTCAGGAAAGGGTAATGCCGCAGGCCCTTCGTCGCGAAATCGTAGTCATAGTAAAGACCGTCCTGGTTATCCCACATCAGCCGGTTTATTCGTTCGGCGCGATCCTGCGCTCGCTTGCGCCACGCGCCGGCCTCATCCTCGCGCCCCAGGGTCTGCAAAATTTCCGCTGTTTGCATTTCCATCAGGTAGAGCAGGGAATTCAGGCATACAGGATCGTAATGAATGATGTCGATATTGAACGGGCCAAAGCGGTTGGAAGGGTCGAAGCCGGATTCACGCATGGAACGATCGCCCTTGTAAAACAATGAAGTGAGCTGATCCGTCGCCCGGTCGTAGTATTGGCTCACATCGTAATCGCTGATCTGATGCGTCTTGAAATACTCCTTCACGAGTTCGTAGTGCGTTCTTCCTTGCGCATCGCGCTCCGCTGAAACCACTTCCGGCGCGGGTCCCTCACCCATATCGAAGTAGCGGGACAAGCCTGTCTCGGGCGTGAGATGTGGCTCGGTTGCCCAAACCTGGTAGTACTTCTCAATCTCAGGCAGCGCATCCTCCAGCCATTTCCGGTCGTGTGTCTTCTTGTAAACCCCCAAGACCATCTGCGTCAGGAACGGGGGCTGTGAGCGTGTCAGGTAATAGGTGCGGTTCGCGTTCAAAACTTTCCCGTAGTTCGCGACTTCATACAGGAAGTTGTCCGCCATATCCTTGGCGAGGCTCAGGTCTCCGTCGCGAAGCAATCCCACCTGAATAAAAAAGCTGTCCCAGCCATACATCTCGTTGAACCGTCCACCCGGCACGACATAGGGATGAGGCAGGTACAAGAGGCCTTGCACGCGCAGGGAATCCAAATCTGCCGGAAGCGCGCGGATGTCAATCGTCTTGAATCCCGCTGCCGGCATTTCTCTGCGCAGGCTCTCTTCCGTCAACTGCAGATCGGCATTGTGGGGCACATAGATCGGCCAGCGGCCGTCCGGAGCCGGTTGAAACTTCGGATCGACGGCTGCTTTCGCCAAGTCCTTATTTGAGCGCGTCAGGACGGTCCAGGTCTGCTTGACGTACTCGAGGATGGAAGGTGTCTGGGTATGCGGGGCGGCCTGTGCGTACAGCCGCGCGCAGAGCACAGCGCCGGCACACGCGAAAAATACCAGACGAAGGTGTCGCCTGCCCGAAGCCTTCCTAGGTACTCTTGGCATCACTTAGATTTACCAGACAAACGTCACGGTTTTGCCTTGATAACCGGCGCCTTGAGGAAACTGGAGGTGAAGTTTGCCTTGGGAGACCTCAGCGCCCTTTACCGTGACGTGTGACCGATTGAGGCGGATCGGCAAATCGTAGCTCGATAGGCCCGTTGCCTCAAACGTAAAAACTGCTTGGCGCGCGGAAAATTGCTCGTTCAGCACTTTCAACTGAGCCGTTGCGGCCCCTTGCTCGGGCAATGCAGCCGGAAGCGCGAGCTCGATAGGTTTCAGCGGTATGACCAATGTGCGCACAGGCGCTGACGCGGCCTTGCAGGGCGCATCGGCGGCGCTCTGGTTAAGCAGGCAAAACGATTCAGGCCGGCTTGTCTTTGCGCGAACGATCAACTGCCCGCCGTTGCGTTCATACTCCAATTCCAGGTTGATTGATCCCAGCATTACGTTTCGCAGACGAGCCCGATCCCAATCAGCCGGCAACTGCGGCGCCACGCGTAGCGTATGATTCGGTGCGTCCCAATCCAGTCCGAACAGGCCGCGCAACATCGGAGCGATAATCATGGCCGAAGACCACATCTGATGCGAGCTGCTGCGGCCGAGCGGCTGAAAAAAATCGCCCGAGAGCAATTCTGTTACGGAACCGAGGTCCTGAGCCCACGTCAGATCCGCGTTTTGCAGCAAGTGCGCATAGGCGGATAGAGGCCGGCCCGCGCGGTATTCGGCCAACGATACCCACCCTGTAAATAGCGGCCAAATTGAACCCTGGTGATAGCTAATGGGATCGTAAAACGAGGTGCGATCGCTGATGTCGCGCGTGCCCCAATCGGTCGAAAACTCGTTCGACGCCCAGCGCGTGAGCATCGTCGCGGCGTGCTGAAGTGCGAGCGTCCCGTCCCACCATGCCACTGCCGGATAGATGCTGGCGGTACTATCTAACGAGCCATTCGCATTCCGGCTGAATGCATAAAAATCTTTCGACGGTTCGTAGTATTCCGATTCGATCTTCCCCCGAATCTCTTCCGCTTTCTTGCGCGTGGCTGCGGCAAGCTGCTTGTCGCCGATAACTGAGGCTAGACGCGACATGGCCTCCGCCGACTGTTCATCGAGCGCCGCTAAATAGATCTCCTGGTGTGGCATTCCCGGCGGCCAGGATTCCACCCATCCGGTTCCCTGCGAATTGTTGTAGATCCCATCCGCGGATTCGTGAGCCCGCGTGAAAGTATAAGCTTTGCGCACCGCTTCCCAGTTACTCTTTAAGTAATCCGTATCGCCACTTATCTTGACGTAATCCCACATGGCCATGACCAGCAGCGGAGTCGAATCAGCCGAAGCATAGAAATAGGGGGTCGATTTCCAATCGATTGCCTCAGCAGACTGGGAAAACTCATGCATGATCTTGCCATCCGCGCGCTGACGACGAATCAAAAAATCGAGAGCTTTTCGCGTGAGCGCGAAATCTCCGTAGCTGTTGATGGCATAGGTTGTCCAAAGCGTGTCACGCCCAAAAAACCATGCGTATCCCGGGCGGGCCGAGTCCGCGGATTCGTAGTATCCCGCCACCAATCCAGTCTCATCGTGGTATCTCACCTGCATCTGATCTACCGCAACCTCGGCCCACTGCAAAGCTTCATTCACGTGCGGGTCCGGTGTTTCGGCGGTGAGTCGCGTGTCGAAGAAATGCGCATAGTAGTCCTGGGTTTGTCTATAGAGCTCCGGAATAGCCGAATCAATCGCGGCGGCCTGAGCTTGAGGTGAATTGCCGCTCGCAAGGGCCACGACGAGCGGATAAACCGATCCGCTATCCCGTTTGGGATCGTACGAAAGTTTCAGTTCCAAAGGGTACGTCTGGGGATGCTCTTGATACGGAACCAGGATGCCCGGCTGAGTGCGCGGCATCGCGACGACCGCCGAAAGCTGCGGATTGTCAGTGTGCAAGAGGTAAACACCGCTATTTCCTTGTGCGATCCATTCGCCATTGGGCCGGCCGAAGTTCGGCGCTGGCCACATTCGTAGCATCTCCGGCGTGAATGAAAACGTGACGTCCAGTTGCCGCGCGGATTCTATTTCGAAAAAGACGATCGCGGCCGCCAAAGGAGCATTCGTGCCTCTAGCGGCGAACATATGCTGCCGGATTGTGAAAGCCGCATGCGAATACGTGATGGTCGTCTCGGCTGGCGTGACTTTGATTTCGCTGGCCAGGGCGTTTACGTCGATGGGGACAGCGTAGTTCGCTAACTCAGCCCGAATGCTGAAATTGCTCAGAATCTTGACAGGCCACTGCCATACTTCAAATCTTCCAGTTTGCCGGCCGAATAAGGCGCCGTGCTCGCCCGCCACGGTCCAGGGCATGCGCGGCACACAAGGCGAAACAATCTGCAGGCCGTTTGTGCTCTTCGAAAAATTTGGAAGCGGCCCAAGCTCCGCTCCCATAGCGCAGGTGGCCAGCAGAACGGCTAATATCAAACGATTCGTCATATTCGTCGACTGCTATATAGCATTACTTAAACCGCTTTGGCTCGTCCAACTAAGTAGGAGGTTGAAGTCATCATGACACCAAACGATCCAATGATCAGCAGCGCGAAAATGGATACTGCAAGCGCATTAACGGGCGCGAAAGCGGCAAGCACCATTGTTCTGCTCGCTGGCATCTGGTTTTTCGTGTCTCCCTGGGTATATGGCGCCTATACGGCTAACAATGCTTGGAATTCCTGGATTGTCGGCGCCATTTTGTTCATCATCGGATGCATTCGCGTGGCGCGTCCGGCCTACTCGACTACTCTGAGCTGGTGGAACATGGTTCTCGGAATCTGGGCCTTTTGTTCGCCTTGGATTTATGGATACACCGGCAACACGGGTCGCTTCATCAACAGCTTGTGCGTCGGCGTGGTCGTGTTTGTGCTCTCGATCGTGAGCGCCCGGCTTACCTCGAGGATCACCCGAGTCCGGCCTCGCACGCCTGATTAGACGCCTGAAGCTAGAGAGATAACGAGGAGTCTGATTTGCTCGCCCGAGATAACGCTCCGCCTGGCGGCGTTATCCAGGCGAGCTGGTCAGGAAACGCATTCAATCATCGAGTACGGGTTCCAGGCTTTCCTCAGGCTGTGGGCGCAGCTCGTGATGGTGCATCAGCGTTCGAGCGCAGGTATTCCAGCGAAGAATTGAGTCGTCGTTGCCGGCCGGCCGCAATGATTCTGCCTTTTCGTAGCAACTCATCGCGTCCTTGAACTCCTGATAAGCCTTGAAGTTTCCGCCTGGGAGTCCCCGCTTCATGCGAGCCCTGGCCGAGCGCTCAGACACGATCCCGCCGTAATACGCCCGCTCGTAGTCGCCTTGCATGGAGCGCAGCACGTCGCGCGCGCGGGTCGCCGAAATTTCGGCGCCAAACTGATCCGTAATCGCGAGCAGCAGCGTGACTAACGCCGCCTGGTTTCCCGCGTCTACACGCAAAACATCGAGACAGATACTTTCCGCCTGCCAAGGTTCATTGAGGAGCCGATATCGCTCAGCCTTCTCGAGAGCTTCGGGTATTGCGCTTTGGGAAAGCGATTTCAACTCAAACTCCATAACATTCCTCCTTCCATCTGAAATGTTTTAAAATTCATTTGCGAAAAACTCGGAACAACTTCTGGATCGGATCGAAATATTCATCCACTACCCGCTCTTTCAGCGGGATGATGGCGTTATCCGTGATGGTGATTCCTTCGGGACAGACCTTGGTACAGCATTTTGTGATGTTGCAATACCCGATGCCATGATCTTTCCGCAAATCGCCCGCGCGCTTCTCGCTATCAAGCGGGTGCATTTCGAGCGCCGCGATGTAGACGAGAAAGCGCGGACCCACAAAGCGATTGTGCAGATTATGTTCGCGCAGAACATGACAAACGTCCTGGCACAAGTAACATTCGATGCACTTCCTGAACTCCTGAACGCGATCGACGTCCTCTTGTGCCATGCGCCAGGTTCCATCGGGCGCATCCGGGGGCCGCGGCTTGAATTTACGGATCGTTTTCTTGACGCGGTAATTCCAGGACACGTCGGTGACCAGATCCTTGATCGGAGGAAAGGCCTTCATCGGCTCAACGGTGACCGGCTGATCGAGCGGCAGAGAATTTAAACGCGTCATGCACATCAAGCGGGGATTGCCATTGATCTCCGCCGAACAAGAACCGCACTTCCCAGCTTTGCAATTCCAACGCACTGCCAGATCGTTAGCCTGCTCCGCCTGAACGCGATGCACGGCATCGAGCACAACCATTCCTGGTGAAATTTCGGTCGTGTAGTCACGAAACTCCCCGGTTCCGTGTTGACCTCGCCAAATCCGGAATGTTGCGGTAGGCATGTCGCTCTCCTCGCTTTACTTCATCTCCTCGACAACTTGCTTGAGCTCTGGAGGCATCTCCTTCAGCGGCTCCCGTCTTACCTGCATCTCACCTGAATCTTCGCGCCGGACGACAATGTTGCAGCGTCCTTCGGCTTCGTTCTTGGAAGGATAGTCGTCTCGAAAGTGCGCCCCTCGGCTCTCTTTCCGCTCGATCGCCGCCTTTGTGATCATCTCGGATACGGAGAGCAAATGATGCAAATCGAGCGCCGTGTGCCAGCCGCCGTTGTACTCGCGGTTGCCCACCACCGCTACGGTTTCCGCTCTGTGGGCCAGCTCCCGAAGCGCCTGGAGAGCCATCTCCATTTCATCCTCGCGCCGGCAAATGCCCACTCGATCCTGCATCATTTCTTGCAAATCCTGTTGCACCTGATACGGTCCTTCGCCGCTGCGCTCAAACGGTTCGATGGCTCGCCGCGCGATTGCGTCTATCTCTTCCGCATCGGTCTGCACGCCGCCATTTTCCTTGGCGAATTGAGCCGCGTATTCGCCGGCGCGTTTGCCGAACACCAAAAGATCGGACAGCGAGTTTCCCCCGAGCCGGTTCGCGCCATGTAGACCGGCCGCGCATTCGCCCGCCGCAAATAAGCCTGGTACATCCGACATCTGCGTGTCAGGATCGACTCGAACGCCGCCCATCATGTAGTGGGTAGTGGGTCCAACTTCCATGGGTTCCTCTGTGATATCAATATCCGCCAGTTGTTTGAACTGGTGGTACATACTCGGAAGCTTTCTCTTGATGTGCTCCGCGCCATCGGACAAGCGGGTCTTGATCCAGGCAATATCGAGAAAAACCCCGCCGTGCGGACTTCCGCGCCCTTCCCGCACCTCGCGCATGATGCACCGGGCGACGTGATCGCGTGTCAGCAGCTCAGGCGGGCGGCGAGCATTGCGGTCCCCTTGCGTGTAGCGCCAGCCCTCCTCTTCGTTGTCGGCGGTTTGTGTACGATAATTCTCCGGGATCTCATCGAACATGAATCGGTGGCCATCCTTGTTTTTCAGAACACCGCCTTCGCCGCGCACCCCTTCCGTCACTAAGATTCCGCGTACGCTGGGAGGCCAGATCATCCCCGTAGGATGGAACTGAACAAACTCCATATCGATGAGAGACGCCCCAGCATCATAGGCGAGCGAGTGTCCATCGCCCGTATACTCCCAACTGTTACTTGTGATCTTGAACGCTCGCCCGATCCCGCCCGTTGCCAGGATAATTGCCTTGGCGCGAAAGAGCAGAAAACGGCCGCGTTCCCGCTCATAACCGAAAGCGCCGGCAATCCTGCCATCGCCCTTCAGCAGTTTCAGAACGGTGCATTCCATGTGAACTTCCATCCCGAGATGAATGCCGTGGTCCTGCAACGTGCGGATCATCTCGAGACCGGTGCGATCTCCGACGTGCGCCAGCCGGGGATAGCGATGGCCGCCGAAGTTGCGCTGAAGGATACGGCCATCTTTCGTCCGATCGAACATCGCGCCCCAGGCTTCCAATTCACGAACGCGCTCGGGTGCTTCTTTGGCGTGCAATTCGGCCATTCGCCAGTCGTTCACGTACTGGCCGCCGCGCATCGTGTCGGCAAAATGAACTTTCCAGTTATCGCGCTCGTCGACATTCGCCAATGCCGCGGCAATGCCGCCCTCCGCCATAACGGTGTGGGCCTTGCCCAGCAGGCTTTTCGTGACCACGCCCACGCGGAGCCCACTGGCCGACGCTTCAATCGCTGCTCTTAATCCTGCTCCTCCCGCGCCAATTACCAGCACATCGTATTCGTGCGCCTGGTATTCCGCCATTAAACAATTCTCCAATCGGACCAGATGCCCATCGCGCAGAGCCTCACATACAGATCCGCAAACATCACGGAGAACAGGCTCATCCAGGCGAACAACATGTGACGCCGATTTAGGCAACCCACGCAGTTGTAGGTGTTTCGGCGCAGAGGCCTCTTGGATATCTCGTCCACGCGTCCACCTACTAAGTGACGTAGCGAGTGGCAGCCGAACGTGTAACATCCGAGCAGCACTACGTTCGCCGCAAGCACGAGTGTTCCCACACCGATGCCGAAATGTACGCTGCCTGTCTCGCCATTTATGAACCAGAGCGCCCGCCACACATCCAAGGCCAGAATCCCCAGAAAAATTATCGCGAGATAGAGGAAGTATCTGTGCACATTTTGAAGGATCAATGGGAATGATCGCTCGCCGCGGTAGCTCTTTCGTGGTTCACCCACTGTGCAAGACGGCGGGTCGGCCCAAAACGCTTTGTAATAGGCGCCGCGATAGTAGTAGCAGGTCAACCGGAATCCGCCAGGCGCCCAAAGAATGAGCAAGGCGGCAGATGCGGGTATCCAGCCCGGCCACCAACGCGGCCATTGGCCGAACCAGGCGGCGCGATCGCCCAAAATCTCTGGCGAATAAAATGGCGACAGATACGGCCCAAAGCGATAGTAGTGCCCCTGGAACGCTGCCCATGTCGCGTAGACGATGAACAGAGAAAGTCCCAGAAAGGTGAGCAGGGGCTGCACCCACCAGAAGTCGCGCCGCGAAGTATTGCCGAAATGGCTGCCGTGTAACGGCACGTCAATCGAGGACATGCACGGTCCTCCTAACGAGGAGATGAACGATTTGAAACTAAGCCAGTATATCCCCTGACGTTTTATCTGAACTCAGGACTGGCTGGATATGAGCTCGCATCCACGTACAGTCGCGCATTCGGATGAGTCCGCAGGATCGTTGCGGGACAACTAGTAGAGATCTCGTCAGTCAGCGTGCGCTGCACAATCGCTCTTTTGCGTTCCCCGGGAACTGAGGCGATGAGTTCAGGAATGCGGAGCAACGCTGGAATGGTGAGCGTGATGGCCTGAGTGGGCACTTCGGCGAGAGATGCAAACCACCCTTCGTTTACCTGTTGTTGCCGGCATTCACGATCGAGCGTCACGATTTTGGCATCGTTCGGATCGTTGAAATCTGCTTCAGGCGGATCGTTGAAGGCAAGATGTCCGTTCTCGCCGATACCTAGCAGACACAGTTGCGGCGCATGGGCATGCAGCAGATTCGCATATAGCCGGCAAAACTCTTCCGGATCACGTGCGTTGCCATCGATTTCATGAAACTCGCGCAACGGCAAGCGCTGGACCAGTTCTTCGCGCAAATAGCGGCGAAAGGAAGCCGGATGCTGGTCAGAGATGCCGAGATATTCATCCATATGGAAGCCGATTACACGATTCCAAGGGACATTCGGTATCCGCGTCAAAGCTCGAAGCGTGTCGAGTTGCGAAGCGCCGGTTGCGAAGACTACCGAAACCAGTGCTTGCTGGTCGCCGATGTCGCGAATGCGTTCGGCTACCCGTTGCGCCGCCGCGACGCCCATTTCATGAGTTGTTTGGTGAGGATGTACCGTCAAACCCGCGCCTGTGCTACACCCACAACCCGTTTCGTAGCAGGATCCTGAACGAACACAATCACGCGTGTACCGGAAGGGTTTGCAGGGGACCTCAATGCAATTCGCACGTCCTTCTGAAAATCCGCGTTTTTTGCGGCCGTGCCAATCTTCTGAAACGAGTAGGCGACCGCCACGTGGGCCAAGTCCCGGCCAGCGTTTTCTCCTCGAGTAACGTGTGACGATGGCTGGTCGGCTGCGAGCACGAGATACACGACTGTATTGGGTTCATGCGTGTTGCGCGAATCAATCTCGAAGTGCACGCGCGCCCCGTCGCCTACTCTCTCCGCGTTGATAAGGACCGAAAGCTTGGAGCGTTTTAGCGAGTCTTTGATGGCGCGCTCTGCAGCCGCCCAGTTACCTCCAACCACGTCCTTAGCCCCATCGACCACAAGCTGCGGGGTGTAAGCCTCCGACCCGAGCATCGACGCGTAGCTTTCCTGACGCTGGCTGAATTGTCGCGAAGAGTAGGGATCGACCCAGCCAAGATGATTCCAGTAATCGACGTGTTCACTGAGAACGATTAGATCGGCTCCGTCGACAGGCTGGTCCTGATCGAGTTTCTGTAACAACTTGTCCGCGGGCGGGCAACTGGAGCAACCTTCAGAAGTGAACAATTCGAGCAGCACGGGAACGCGTCCGGTCTTCTCCTGACTGGGGGAGTTGATAGCTACACAGAAAAGGGCGGCAATGAAGATCGCAGCGCCGCTGAGAATCTTGTTCATCGGCGCGCCTTTTTGAACTGTTGCATAGCAAGAAGTGAAGTCAGGGGAAGCTTTGGGGCGGCTGGCGGGTTTGAAACCTGCACGCCGTGAATTAATTCTATAACTAACCCCGAGCGCCGAGCTGGAGGCCGGGGCTGGTGGGCATGGCAACATGCCCTCCGCCTTTGAAGATTGAGAGAATGAATACAGCGTTATGACCGTCACGATTGAACTGCCGCCCGATATTGAAGCTGGCCTGCATGCACAAGCGCAGGCCCAAGGACTTGACGTGTCGGCTTATGTGCAGAACCTGGTGCGCGAGCAAATCACGGCACGCAGTGGCACGGTTATAGCGTTCCGCCCCGCATACGAGTTGCCGCCGGAGGAGTGGGTTCGCAGGTTTCGCGAATGGACCCAAAGCCACGCGACTCTCGATTTGCCGATTCTCTCCGATGAAGACATCAGCCGCGAATCCATTTATCGCGAACGCGGGCTGTGATTCTCGCCGATACGAATATCCTGCTACGTTCGGTGCATCCGCAGCACCCGCTCTACTCTCTGGCTAGAAACGCGCTGTCCGAATTGCGTCTTCGTAATGAGGCGCTTTGCGTTGCCCCTCAGAATCTCGTGGAATTCTGGGCGGTCGCTACCCGGCCCCCCGATGAAAACGGGCTCGGCATGACTGCGCGCCAAGCCGCTAAAGAGCTCAGTGATGTGCAGGATTTTTTCCGGTTGCTGCTCTATACGCCACAAGTATTGGAGACATGGCAGCGCATTGTTCTTGCGCAAGCTGTTTCAGGCAAGCAGACCCATGACGCGCATCTGGTGGCAATGATGCAGGTGCACTCTGTCGCGTCTATTTTGACGTTCAATCATGGAGACTTCAAACGGTATCCGGGAATCACGGCGCTGAACCCGGCAGACGTTATTTCTTAGGTTAAAGACTGTGTTTAGTGGTATCTGAAGTGTCCCGGATGCAACTATTCAAACGCGTAACGTAGAAGTTTCATTTGAAAAGTTTAGAGCCTCTTACTAGCAAAGCTCGATCGGCAGGATGGGCGGCTGGTGGGATTTGAACCCACGACATCCAGAACCACAATCTGGCGCTACTACCAACTGAGCTACAGCCGCCGTATTTACATCGAGTTTAACATCCGTTTACATCAAGCTGATCGGGTCTACATCGATCACTAGCGCTGTCGCGTTCCATTTTTCCTTTTCTGCAAAGTGGCGCAGTTGCTTCAGAATTTCGCGCAATGTGGCGCGCTTAGCGGCCTTTAACAGGATCTGATACCGGAACTCATTCTTCAAGCGGAGCACCGGTGCTTCCGCCGGCCCCATAACACGAACACCCTCGGGCGGCGGCATCAGCACATAGCCAAGTTGTGTTGCCATCCGAAGCGCATCCTCCTGTTTCTCGGCCCGCACCAGCACATTGGCGAATGCCGAAAAAGGTGGATAGCGCAGCCATTTGCGGAAATCGATCTCCTTTTTATAAAACCCTTCGTAATCCTGCTGCGCTGCGAATCTGACGGCGTAGTGTTCCGGGTTCAGCGTCTGGATGAAGACCTGCCCAAGCGTGCTTCCTCGACCCGCGCGCCCAGCGGCCTGCGTCAGGAGCTGAAAACTACGCTCCGCCGCGCGGAAATCCGGCATGCTGAGGCCGATATCGGCTAACACGACACCGACTAACGTGACGTTTGGAATGTCGTGCCCTTTGGCGATCATCTGTGTTCCAACCAAAATGTCGATATCTCCATCACGGAATGCGTTTAGGATGCGTTCGAATGCGCCTTTTCCGCTTGTGGTGTCGCGATCGAGCCGCGCGATGCGCGCCGCCGGCAAGTGCTGATGCAGTTCGTCCTCTACCCGTTCGGATCCAGTGCCAAGAAACTGGATATAGTCGCTGCCGCATGCCGGGCACTGGGCCGGAATCTTCTCGGCATAAGCGCAGTAGTGGCACAGCATTCGCCGGTCGCGCCGGTGATGAGTCAGAACCACGGAACAGTTCGCGCACAGCAGCCGCTCTCCGCACGCGCGGCACGCCATGAAGCTTGAGAATCCACGCCGGTTCAGCAGCAACATCGTCTGCTCGCCTTGCGCAAGCCGCTGCCGCATCTGCTCCAGCAGCGTTCGAGAGAACGTCGCTTGCCGCTTGGTTTCCAGAAACTCAATGCGCATGTCGACGATCTGAACTTCCGGCATGGGACGTTGCGCGATGCGCTCGGGTAGACGCAGCATGGTGTATTTACCATGCTCTGCGTTATACCGGCTCTCAACGCTGGGCGTGGCTGAGCCGAGCACCGCTATTGCGGCGGCCTCTTTCGCTCGCATCAAGGCGACGTCACGGCCGTGGTAGCGCGGCGTCTCCTGTTGCTTGTAGCTGCCGTCGTGTTCTTCGTCGACGATCACCAGACCCAGATTTTGCACCGGCGCGAACACTCCGGAGCGCGTCCCGACCACCACGCGTGCCTGTCCGTTCCGAATCCGCCGCCACTGATCGGCGCGTTCTGCGTCACCAAAAGCAGAGTGCAGAATGGCAACCTGCTTTCCAAAGCGGTGGAAGAACTGCCCCGCCACTGCGGGAGTGAGCGAAATCTCCGGTACCAGCAGCAAGGCATTCTTACCAAGTGCCAGTCCCGCCTCGATGCTCCGCAGGTACACCTCCGTTTTACCGGAGCCCGTGACGCCCTGCAGCAGAAAAGCTCTGAACTGATTTGCTTGTAAAGCGGTTAGAATCGCGTTAAAAGCTTCCTCCTGATGCGCATTCAATATAGGGATCGGCCGTTCGAAGCCAGTGGGGGCGCGCAGTCCTTCTGTTTCCAGCTTGATGAGTTCTCGCCGCGCGAGCGCACGCGCCGCCTCGCTCGCTTTCTTCACCTTCTCGCCAAGCTCCGCCACGTTGTGCGGCCCGGGATGCAGTTCCAGAAACGCCACCAGTTCGCGTTCGCTCTTCTTTAGCTTGACCTCCGCCGTTGGCCTGCAGAGAAATTCGGCTAGCAGGCGTTCTGCCGGCGCGCGTAGCGGGTCGCGTTCTTCCTGTCTTTCCTCGGCGGCCACCCAGCCGCGCTTCAGGAGTGCCCGCAACGCTGGACGCGCGTTCTTCACCTTCGCCGCAAGGTATTCAGCCGATCGAGTCCTCTCTTCGAGCAAAGCAAGCAGCGCCGATGCTGCGTCACTTTCGGGCTGTACACTCAACCGGCGCGCCACATCGCGCCCAATTTCCGTTAGCGAATATTGCGTGCTCCGGCGCATCTCGCCGCTCAAGGGCAACATGCCCTTGAGTACTTCGCCGATCGGAGCACAATAATATTCCGCAATCCAATTCGCCAGGCGCAGAAGCTCCTCATCGAGTACTGGCTCCTCATCCAGCAAACTCAAGACTTCGCGAGCCTCGTGGCCAGGCGGTTCATCGTGCGTTCGCAGCACAACGCCGGTCAACTTACGTCCGCTAAACGGAACCCAAACGCGACAACCGATGCGTACTCGATGGCCCAATGTCAGAGGAAGCTCGTATGTGAACGGCCGATCGATCGGCACCGGCACCGCGACATCGCAGTACCGGCAACTCCCCTCAGCCATCCAGTTCGCCGATGGCTTGGAAAGCGGGTTTCAGAGCCGGGTAAAGCGATCGATAGATTTCGTAGCGCTGCGCGTAGAAATCGACGGCATCCTGCTGCGGCTCCCTGACAGCGATTTCCTTAATGGCAGTGTGGCAGACCTGGACGGCGCTTTCATACTCGCCGGTTCCCACCAGCGCGAGCAATGCAGCACCATAGGCGGATCCTTCTTGCGTTTCCAGCGTAGCTACGCGCTGGTTAAAAATATCCGCGAATAACTGTTGCCAGAACGGGCTCTTAGCGCCTCCGCCGGAAAGCCTTACCAGCAACGGCCGCGCGCCCAGTGCTCGAATGATCTGCAGTCCGTCGTTTTGGCTGAAGCAGACGCCCTCGAGTATCGACCGCACCAGGTCGGCACGCTGATGCTTGGCCGTTAAACCAATCCAACATCCGCGCGCGCTCGCGTCTAAATGCGGCGTCCGCTCCCCCATCAGATAGGGCAGCCAGAATAGGCCGTGCGCCCCTGCCGGCGAAAGTGTCGCTTCGGCGGTCAAATCATCGTATTCAATGCCCGGCGCCAGCCGGTTTCGAAACCATTGCAGACTAAGTCCCGCTCCCTGCGTGACGCCCATCACATGCCACACCCCGGGAATGGCATGGCAAAACGTATGAACTCGCCCTGCGAAATCGTATGCCGGTTTTTCCAAGTAGGCGAATACGACGCCCGAAGTGCCGATCGTGCACGAAACCGTCCCGGGTTCCACAATGCCGTTGCCGATCGCGCTGGCGGCCTGATCTCCGGCGCCGCCCACAACCGGAGTGCCTACCGAAAGCCCGGTCACTTCAGCCGCGCCCTTCGAAATGCTGCCGGTCACCTCGCTGGATTCGTAAGCCTTAGGAAGAATATCCGTGTCGAGACCAAGCGCCCTCACCATCTCATGCGACCATTTGCGATTCGCTACATCGAACAGCGCAGTCCCGCTTGCGTCCGAAACATCAGTCGCAAACTCGCCCGTCAGCTTGAAACGAACGTAGTCTTTCGGAAGCAGCATCTTCCGGACAGCCGCGAATTTCTCCGGTTCGTTGTCTCGCACCCACAGCAATTTCGGCAGCGTAAACCCGGTCAAAACCGGATTCGCAGTCCAGCGGAGCACGTTCTCATGCTGAATCTGGGCGTTGATGAAATCGACCTGTCGTTGGCTTCTCTGGTCGCACCAAATCAAAGCTGGCCGGATGACTGCGTTATCCGCATCCAGCAGCACCAACCCGTGCATCTGGCCCGATAAGCCGATGCCGCGAACCGCGCTTCCATCCACGCCCGCCGCAGTGAGAACGCCTCGGATCGCCGCTTGCGAAGCGTGCCACCAATCCTCCGGATCCTGCTCGGCCCAGAGCGGACGCAGCATCCGCATCTCTTCATGCGGAGCGGTAAAGGAATAGCGCACTCGCCCCATCGCGTCCACCAGCAAAGCGCGAGAGCCGCTGGTGCCGACATCCAGTCCAAGCCAATACATGGCGAGCTCAGAACCCATCTTCAGCGCTGACAGGCCGCCTGGTACCCGAAGACGCCTCTCTCAAAAGGGAGGTAAGCGGCTCCAAATAGTCCAGCATCGGAGCCCAACAAAGCTTTCTCGATGCGAGTGCCCTTCCGGCCGAACGTAAAAGAGCGCTTGGTGATCTCCGCAAACATATGCGGCGCGAACATGTCCCAGGCCGGCAACGGTCCGCCGCTCAACAAATAGAGAGGGCAATTAAACAGATTGATGAGATTCGCCAGCGCAATGCCGAGCGCCCGGCCAACGGATTCAAACACGCGCTGCGCGCGCTCGTTTCCCTCCACCGCCAAGTCATAAACCCCCTCAGCCGTTACGTCATTGCCGAAATGCATCATACGGCCCATGGCCGCGATGGCGGTAGCAGACGCATGCTTCTCCAGACATCCGCAATTGCCGCAGCCGCATGGATTACCGTCCGGAAACACCGTCATGTGGCCTATTTCGCCGGCCATGCCCAGGAAGCCGTGCAACACCTTCCCGTCTACAACAATTCCGCCGCCGATGCCCGTTCCAAGCGTGATTAAGATGAGATCTTTGACGTTCTTTCCCGCCCCCATCCACATCTCGCCGAGGGCTGCGGCGTTGGCGTCATTCTCCAGAATAATTGTGGTCCCCAGAACCTTTTGAATCTCGTCGCGTATCGGGAATCCTTCAAAGCCTGGAAGATTTGCCGCTCCGACCACCACGCCCGTGTCGATGTCGATGAACCCAGGGACGCCAATGCCGACGCCGCGCAGTCCGGAGGCGCCTACGCGCGAGCAGATTTTGTTGATGACCTGAACAATCCCGGTGACTACTTGCTCCGGACCCGCCGTATAAACCGCCGGCACCGATACCCGATCGAGCACTTGCCCGCTTGCGTCAATGGCCGCCACACGAAGATTTGTGCCTCCAAGATCAACGCCGATCGAGTAAGCGGCCATGCGCCCTGAATCATAACAGATGGGATTACTCGGGCGCGTCTGCCGGAATGTGTACTACATTTAGCCAAAATTGCGCTGCCGCGCGGATGGTCCCGAAGAAGCCGTCCAGGTCCACAGGCTTGCGCAAATAGCAGTTCGCGTGCAGCTCATACGCCTCCCGAATGTCCTTCTCAGCGTCCGACGTAGTCAGCACGGCGATGGGAATCAGCCTCAGCTTCGCGTCTTGCTTCACCTGCCGGAGCAGGCCCCGGGAATCTGATCCTGGAAGATTAAAGTCAAGGAAAATCAGGCTCGGCCTTGGCGCGCCGCTGTGCTCCTGTTGCTGGCGTAAAAAGCGCAGCGCTTCCTCTCCGTCCTCGGCAACGTGAACCGCGATGGGCGGTTGCATGTCCCGTAGAGCTTCGCGCATCAAACGCACATCTCCGGGGTTGTCCTCGATGATAAGGATGTGTCGCTGGCCTGTCACGCGTTCCGGCGTCCCCTACGTCAGCACAGCTGCAAATTGATGAGCTTAGTTTATACACAAACCGGTCAAACGGGAAGCCTCGCAAAACTCTGAGACAATGGCAAACCTGTGCTGAAACACTTGCTGCCTGTTCTCCTTTTCGCCTTCGGGATCGCGTCCGGGGGGCAGCGGCCGTCAAGTATCGAGCCAAAGATTTTCGCCGCGCGGGCTGCCGGACTGTAAAAAATCGATGGATTCTTCCCGCTCTATTGGGATCAGCACACAGGCAAGATGTGGCTCGAGATTGATCGCTTCAATCAGGAGTTCCTCTATATAACAGCGCTCTCGGCGGGCATTGGATCGAACGAATTGGGCCTCGGCCGCGGCAGCATGAATCCTCCTGTAGGCGTTCAATTTGAAGGTTTTGGTCCTCGCGTTCGGCACCCATTGACCAGCCGGTGATGAAGCGGTACATCGCCCGGCACGGGCTCGAGAAGAAAGATCCCGATGCCGCGGTAAGTGATCCCGTAGAGCCGATCGTCTTTTACGTCGATCCGGGCGCTCCGCCGGACATCCGGGCCGCTCTGGTTGAAGGAGCGAGCTGGTAGAAGCAGGCGTTTGAAGCTGCCGGTTTCCATAACACCTTTCACGTCAAGGCTCTACGGCCCGATGTCGATCCAATTGATGTACGCCATAACATCATGCAATGAGTCCACCGCTCCACTCGCGGGTGGTCCTACGGCAACTCGCTGGATGATCCTCGCACGGGCGAAATCATCAAAGGCGTTGTCTCGCTTGGATTGGTGCGCGAACATCAGGATTACCTCATCTTTGAAGGGCTGCTGGCGCCTGGCCCAGTAACAGACGATAGTGAAAGCGGTCTGTACATCATGGCTCGTCCCGGTGATCCTGAGACGCGATTATGGAGATAGCGTCGAGATCGTTTCAGGCGTCGCGGCAAACGACGCTGTCATTGTGAATCCAAGCGATTCCATTGTTTCTGGCGAGCAGGTGCGAGTGCCGGCCGCGACCGCCTCTGCCGCGGGTTAGCTTAGTAGGTAAGGAACTAGGCAGATGAATCGGAAGGTGGTCCTTATAGCGTTAGGCATGGCGGCTTTGCTCGCCAGTTGCACGGTAGGACCGAAATATACGAAGCCGGGAGTGCCCACGGCCCCAGCCTATAGTGAGCAGCCCCCACAGAGCTTTAAAGAGGCGGCTGGCTGGCAAACCGCGCAGCCGGGCGACGCTCAGATTCGTGGCAAGTGGTGGGAGATGTTTGGCGATCCCCAATTGAACGCGCTCGAAGAACAGGTCCCCTTGGCGAACCAGACTTTGAAAGTTTCCGAAGCCAATTTCCGGCAGGCCCGCGCTGCCATCAATTTCAACCAGTCCCAGCTATATCCGACCGTCAGCGTGGGTCCCGCCATCAGCGCAAATCGCATATCCGCCAATAATCCGACCGGGGCGCCGGGCTATCAATACGGCCTCTTCTCGCTTCCGGTGGATGTCTCCTGGGATGTGGATTTCTGGGGTCGCATCCGGCGTACCATTGCCAATGCGAGAGAGCAGTTTCAAGCTTCCGCGGCCGATCTTGAGAACGTCAAGCTCGAATTGCAGAGCGATCTTGCGGTCGATTATTTTGAGGCGCGCAGCCTCGACGCGCAGAAACGGCTTCTCGACGATACGGTCGTGGCCTATCAGAAAGCGTTGCAGCTAACCGAAAACCGCTACAACGGCGGAGTGGCCTCGAAAGTGGAAGTTGCCCAAGCGCAGACGCAGCTCGATCAGACGCAGGCTCAGGACATCGAACTCGGAGTGGCCCGGGCGCAGTACGAACACGCCATCGCGGTCCTCCTGGGCAGGACTCCGGAAGGCTTTAGGCTGCCCCTCCTGCCATTGAATCAGTCGCCTCCTGGAATTCCTGTGGGCCTGCCGTCTCAGCTTCTCGAGCGCCGGCCCGACATAGCCGCGGCAGAGCGGCAGGTAGCCGCCGCGAACGAGCAGATCGGCATCGCTAAGGCGGCGTTTTTCCCTGATTTGCTGATCACCGCAACCGGCGGGCTTCAAAGCGGCAGCATCATCAACTGGTTTACCTGGCCAAGCCGATTTTGGTCGGTTGGTCCTCAACTAGCCGAAACTGCGTTGGATTTCGGACGGCGCCGAGCCCAGGTCCAAAGCGCGCAAGCCGGTTACGACGCAACCGTCGCGAATTACCGTCAGACTGCCCTCACGGCTTTCCAGGAAGTCGAAGACAATCTCTCCACGCTGCGCATTCTGGAGGAAGAATCCGCCAAGCAGCATCAGGCAACAGCCGCGGCAGAGAGCTCCCTCCAGCTTTCGCTGAATCGCTATAAGGGCGGCTTAGTCACTTACCTGGAAGTAGTAACTGCACAGGGCACGGCGCTTTCTAATGAACGCACTGACGTTGACCTTGTGCGCCGCCGCATGGACGCCAGTGTGCTGCTGATCAAGGCGCTCGGCGGCGGCTGGAACGTGAGTCAATTGCCGCGGGGGTAACGGCCGTTTCAGTAGCGGCCGCAGTACAATCGGCACATCATGCCCGAGAAGGTTCCACAAACCAAGAGCAATCACCTTCGTCTAGATCCTCTATTTCATTTCTTCGCCGCTCCCGCTTCGCTTTTGCTGATTGTTTGGGCCATCGCTCACCTGGTGCGGCACCCCGGGTTTGAGGCGCTGGGGATCTTGGGTATTGTGCTGGTGCTCGAGGCTACGCTGATTAAGGCGCGCACTTATCCGCTGAAAGTACAAGATCGGGTTATTCGGCTCGAAGAGCGATTGCGGCTTACAATGCTACTGCCGGATGCATTACGCCTTCGCATTCCGGAGCTTACCGAAGCGCAGCTGATTGCCCTTCGCTTCGCCTCCGACGCCGAAGTCCCGGCTCTCGTCGAGCGCGCGCTAAACGAGAAGTTGGATCGCAAACAAATTAAGGAAGCTATCCGGCAGTGGCGCCCGGATTATTGGCGAGTGTAAAGCTACTCGGATGCAGCACGTTCTCGTATATTCGGACTCGTTGAGTTGGGGCATCATTCCGAAGACCCGTAACAGACTACCGTTTGACGACCGCTGGCCGGGCGTGCTCGAGAACAAGTTGAACGTTTCCGGTCAGCGCGTGCGAGTGATTGAAGATTGCTTGAATGGCCGGCGCACAGTCTGGGATGATCCGTTTAAATCAGGCCGAAACGGACTGCAAGGTCTCGCCCAACGCATCGAGATTCATTCGCCTTTGTCCCTGGTCATCCTGATGCTGGGGACCAACGATTTTCAGTTCTCCCATCCTTACAATGAAGCCTGGTCCGCGGCTCAAGGTATAGCCACTCTTGTGAATGAGATCCGCAACGCGCCCATTGAGCCAGGGATGCCGGTCCCGCCAATTCTGATCGTCTGCCCACCACGGATCCGTACTCCGCAGGGCGCCATTGCGCCAAAGTTTCGCGACGCCGCGCAGAAAAGCGCTGGTCTATCGCAGGCCTACATGCAAGTTGCTTCGGATCTGGGCTGCCATTTCTTTGACGCGGAAACTGCTACCAGCGCCAGTGTAGTTGATGGCGTGCATCTCGATTTAGATCAGCATCTGAAACTGGGCGATGCATTAGCCGGAATTGTGCAACCCATTCTGCGTGCGTCGAGAGAGTAGATATTCCATCCACTCGGTCATTCCATGCCCGGTCTTGGCTGAAACTGAGATGATCCTCATGCCCGGGCGGACGGCCTCTATGTTTGCCCGCGCCGCGCTCCAGTCGAATTCAACGGCTTCCGCCAAATCGGTTTTCGTGATCACTGCAACGTCGGCGCTGTTGAAGATGGTCGGATATTTCAGGGGCTTATCTTCGCCCTCCGTAACGGACAGCAACACCAGCCGGAGATTCTCCCCTAAGTCATAGGAAGACGGGCAAACCAGATTTCCGACGTTCTCTATAAATAGAAAGTCGAGATCCGCCAGGCTCCAATCGTCGAGCGCGTTCTCGATCATGGCGGCCTCCAGATGACAGAGGGTTCCGGTAGTGATCTGTTTCACCGGGGCTTGGCTGCGCGCCAGCCGCGCTGCGTCGTTATCAGTCGCGAGATCGCCTACCAACGCGGCGGGGCGGTATTGCTGCTTCAAAATCGTCAGCGTCTTCTCGAGAAAAGTTGTTTTGCCGGAACCCGGACTCGAGACCAGGCTGACTACAAATACGCCTTGGTCCGCAAAGCGCCGCCGCAGCCCGCGAGCGATTTCGTCGTTACGCTTCAAAACGTTCTGACGGACTTCGACGATGCGAGGCGAAGATCTCATTCCGTCAACTCCAAGGCGGAAACTTGCAACTCGCGGCCGTGCACTACTTCGTTTGAGGGCGTGCCGCAATCTACACAGTAGAAGGATTGCGTGGAGCGCACCGGGCGCTCTGCGTTGCATTGGAAACAACGGATCGAAATCGGAACGTCTTCAATCACGAGAGAGCAGTGGGCAAAGTCCGTTTGCTCAGAGGCGAGTTCGAATGCGGAAAGCAGCGCCTCCTTCACCACGCCCGCGAGTGGTCCCAGCTTCAGATGAATTGCCTCGACGCGCACGTTGCCGCGCCGTTCCACTTCTTCTTCGACAACGTCCAAAATGCTCATCGCTATCGAGAGTTCATGCATGGAAGTCTCCGCATGGGCCAAGCGCCGCGAGTGCTGCTTGCCCCAGACTGATGCCGCCGTCATTCGCCGGAACAGCGGAATTCGTCCAGATATGGATAGCCTCACGCTCAAGTAGCGGCTTCACGCTTTCGAGCAGCAGCTCGTTCTGGAAAACACCGCCCGACAGCACCACCGTGTCAAGCGAATGTGTTTCGCACAGCCTGAGTACTGCTGCACAGAGGCCGCTGGCAACTCCCAAGTGGAATGCGCGCGCGATTTCGGGTTCTGGGCGGCCGCGCAGGCGATCGCCGATGATGCTCTCGAGCAACGGCCTGAAGTCTAGATCCTCGCCATCCAGCGGGAACGGGTATGCTTCGCAATCAGCGGCGGATCGTGCGATATGTTCGAGCCACATCGCCGCTTGTCCTTCGAAACTGATCTCGCGAGTGAAACCCAGAAGAGCGGCAGCGGTATCGAAGAGCCGGCCTACTGACGTAGTCTCAAAGATCCGAACCTTCTTGTTCAGAAGCTCGACGGAAGCTTGATAGCGGCGGGGAAAATGGAAAGGCGCCGCTTCAAAGTCCGGAGGATTCTCGATCTGCGACAGGAATCCAGCCGCGCATTGTACGGGATATCGCGCGGCCGCATCTCCACCGGGTAGATAAGCCTTTCTGAGGTGCATGACACGAGTGAAGCCGCTCACAACGCTGCCGGCGAAAAACTCGCCTCCCCAGATCGTTTCATCGTCACCGAAACCTGTGCCATCGAAGCTAACGCCCACCACGCGTGTATCCCAGGCGTGGCGTTCGGCGATAACGGAAGCAATGTGCGCGCGATGATGCTGAACGGATATTTTTCGCCGCGCTTGAAGATCGAGGGCATGACGCGGTAGACGCGTACTGAGGATGCGCGTCGTGCGCCACCAGAAGCTCATCGTAATCGACTTCATACATCGACGTGAGGTCGCGGATGGTCTGCTGAAACGCCTGCAAGGACGAGTAATGATCGAGGTCGCCAATGTGTTGACTCACGAACGCCTGCCCATCGACAACCAACGTGATCGCGTTCTTCAGGTCCGCCCCCACGGCAAGAATCGGCTGAGAGCAGGGAATCGTCGCGACCGCGCCTGGCGCGTACCCGCGAGCGCGGCGTAGAATTACGGGACCGAATGCCCCGGCGCGTGCGACCGAGTCATCGATTCGACGCGCAATCGGCCGCTCGCCCATGAGAAATGCATCGGCAATGCCCGCGAGACTCTCGCGCGCATCCTGATCGAGGTACGCAATTGGCTCGCTCGAGCGATTCGCGCTCGTCATGACAAGAACGTCCGGCGCGCCGGCGGCAAACAGAAGATGATGCAAAGGCGCGTACGGCAGCATGACGCCCAGTTCGTCATTATCCGGCGCCACTTCGGGAAACTGAATTCTGGACGGGGCCAGAACGATGGGGCGTGCGATAGACGTGAGCAGCGCTTCAGCATCGGCTGATAGCTCGATAATGGTGCGGGCAACTTCCAGATCGCGCGCCATAACGGCGAACGGCTTCTCTTTGCGATATTTCCGTTCTCGCAGGCTACGCTACCGCACCCGCATTCCTCGCATCGCACGCCAGGTGATAGCCTCCGATGCCTTTAATGGCGACGATTTGACCAGCGATCAACAAGCGGACTGTCCGTTCTATGCTGCCGAGGTCTTCGAGAACGTTTTCGCCGCCTGATTCCAAAAAGTAATGCGGTCCGCACGCGGGGCAGGCAATCGGTTCGGCATGAAAGCGGCGGTCGTTAGGATCGCCATACTGCGCAGCGCAAAAATGATCCAACGGCCAATGCTTCATGGTCGTCTTCGGCCGATCGTAGGGAAGACTTTCGACCACCGAGTAACGAGGACCGCAATTCGTGCAGTTGATATAGGGATAGCGGTAGCGCGGATCGGAAGGGTCGAACAGCTCCGCTAAACACGCTTCGCAGACGGGTAGGTCGGGTGAGATCCGCACCGTGGGATTTCCGTTGCGGCGGCTTTCGCGAATCGTGAAGTCGCTCAGGCCCACCGTATTGGACGACTGAACGTCAATGGCCGCGATTTGGGCGGCAGCCGGCGGTCGCGCGGCCAGTTCGGTGATGAAACTTTCTACAGCCGGCTCGGAACCTTCGACGTGAATGTCGACTCCCTCCGCTTCATTCAGAACCCATCCGGCTAGCGAATTCGCGCGAGCCAAGCGAAACACGAATGGCCGGAATCCGACGCCTTGCACAACACCGCGGACGCGAATGGATCGGGCCGCCGTCATTTACTTCGAGTCCCCTCTGGCGATGCAGCCGCGCCCTTGCCAGCCAATCTGCACAGCTTTACCATCTTCGATGAGAACAGGCACAGTACGCTGGCCATTCGTCGCCTCACGCATGCGCTTCAGAGCCTCGGAATCGGCTTCCACGTCGTACTCAATGAACTCGCGGCCGTTCCACTCCAACCATTCCCGCATTTCTTGCGTGTACTGGCAGCTTGCGGTTCCGTACAGCTCAGTCTTCGGCATGATTAGGCGCCTCGAACAACTCCCGTATTACGTGATACACCGAAGCTTGCACTTCCTGAATGCGCGGAATGTAGTCGGAGCGAACCACAAGCGCATGATCGGCCAAACCGCGCCGCAGGATCTCGCCTCCGTCGTAGCCTAATAAACCGACCGTAAGCAGATTGCGCTTGCGGGCTTCTTCCAGCGCCATGATGATGTTTCGCGAGCCGCCGCTGGTAGAGATTCCAACCGCCACGTCTTCGGGCCTGGCTTGCGCAATCAGCTGCCGCGAGAAAATCACATCCGTACCGACATCGTTCGCCAGGGCCGTGATGTTGGCGGGTTCCATTGAAAGGGAAATGGCCGGAACAGGTTTGTATCCTGACGGCGGCAGAACGCAATCGATGGCCCAATCGTTCGCATCTGTCGCCGATCCTCCGTTCCCGAAGAGTATGAGCTTTCCGCCGCGTGCGAGCCTCTCACGAATGGCCACCGCCGTTTCCGCGATCTGTTCCGATTCCTCGGCGGCGACCTGCGTCCGCAATTTGGCGTCTTCCTGAACCTTCATTTGAATGGAAGCCGCCACTTCATCGAGCACGCCGGAGCTTTCCTGCTTTTCCTGTCCAAGAAACGGATAAAGAAAACTCGCCTCGCCGACATCATGACCCAATTCACGGCGCTCGAAGAAGACATGCACCGTCTCCCAGAGCGTGTGATACAGGATCTCGATCAATTCCTGGTGCATGAAAGCGTCCGTGCTCGTCTCGCTCAGCACATAGGTGCCTGTTAGCCCCGGAAGCGCGAAGGTCATGCAGCCGCGCTCTTGCATCGACTTGAGAGCTGCGCTGACTTCCGGATCGCCTTCCGGCGGTCCAAACCCCATGACGATGTCCTCGGCACGCGCGATGGTTTCTAGCCACGAACCAAAGAGCATTGATAAATCAAGAGCGGGTAGCGCTCGCTTGCCGACGATCACCGGATGGACAAATTCGACCGAGACGTGCTGCGCATCGGTAGCATACGGTCCTCGTCCGAACGCGAGCAGCCGGCCACCTTTGAGGAAGCGGTCTGACATCTCGCGGCAGGCGATGGCGAGACGTTGCGCTTCCCGAGAGAAGAACGCGCCGTACGCTTCGTTGCGCGAGTGCAACGCATTTTCGATGCGGCCGGCGAGTTGGGAGCGGCTGGCCAGCATATCAACAGATGCGCGGCAGAGGATCGCCCACCAGCATATCGATCACGCGCGTGCCTCCATAAGCCGTGGCTCCCAGAACGGTTGCGGCAGGATGCTCCCGAATCTCACCGATGAGCGTTGCCCCTTCACCGCCTGGCGTTTGTCGCAGGATCTCAAGCGCCACATCCGCGTATTCCGGCGCGATGACCAACAGGAACTGCCCCTCATTCGCGATATGCAGCGGATCCAGACCCAGCAGCTCGCATGCCCCGCGCACGGTATCGCGAACCGGTATTCGTTCTTCAAACAGCAGCACGCTCAATTGACAATCGCGCGCCAACTCATTCAGGGATGTTGCTACTCCGCCGCGCGTGGGATCCCGCATCCAGCGAATGCCCGGGCCTGCCTTTTCGGCAAGAGCTTCAATGAGCGGAAGCACTGACCGGGTGTCGGATGAAATCTCTCCTTCCAGATCGAGTTCGCCGCGAGCGAGCAGAATGGTGATGCCGTGATCGCCGACCGGCCCGCTGATCAGCACTTTATCGCCGGAGCGAACCGATGCTGCCGAAACGTTAATCCCCGGAATCAGCCTCCCGATACCCGCAGTGGTGACGTACATGCCATCTGCTTTGCCGTGTTCGACCACCTTTGTATCGCCGCCCGAAATCACCACGCCTGCAGCGTTCGCAGCTTTGCCCATGGCCCGAACCTCGGCTTCCAGAACCTCAGTGGGAAGTCCTGCTTCGAGTACATAGGTGACGACCAATGCTTCCGCTTTTGCTCCCGAGACGGCCAGATCGTTCACGGTTCCATTCACGGCCAATTCGCCGATCGATCCGCCGGGAAAGCTCAGCGGCTTGACCACAAAGCTGTCGGTCGTGATCGCAATTCGTGTCCCGTTGATGTTGAGATGAGCCGCATCGCCCAGCGGTTCAGTTGGTACCCCAAAGAGCAGCGGTGCAAATAGGCCTTCCACCAGCCTGCGGCTTGCCTTGCCTCCGGCTCCGTGCGCCATCTCGATTTGCGCGTCGCGGAACCGGATTTTCGGCAGCAAGGCGCTCATGTGCAGCTTCTCGTCACACTGCGACACTAAGCTGCGTCAGGTCCAGGTTCTTGCGATGTTCATAGTTGTAGTACGCCGCGCAAGACCCTTCGGAGGAAACCATCAGGGCGCCCACAGGACGCTCAGGCGTGCACTCTTTTCCGAAGAGCTTGCATTGCACCGGTTTTAGAACACCCTTCAGAACTTCGCCGCATTGCGCCGCCTTTGGATCTGTCACGCGTACGCCCGGCACGGAGAAGCGCCGCTCGGAATCCCATTCGGCATAGCTGTCTCGAATTCGCAGAGCTGACTGCGAAATAAAACCCATGCCACGCCATTCGAAGTAGTTGCGCAACTCGAAGACTTCCGCCATGGCTTTCAGCGCCGCGCGATTACCTTCCCAGGGCACCACCCGTTTGTACTGATTTTCGACTTTCGCTTCGCCTGCTTTAATCTGTTGCAGCAGCATCACGATCGTTTGCAGAATGTCGACCGGCTCAAATCCTGAGACGACGATCGGCTTGCCTTCATTCCGCGCAACCCACTCGTACGGCCGGCAGCCGATCACGGTGGAAACGTGTCCCGGCCCAAGGAACGCATCGATGCGCATATCCGGCGAATCGAGAATTGCCCGAATACCCGGAATGATGGTCACGTGATTACAGAAGACCGAGAAGTTGTGCAGGCCCAAGGCCTTCGCGCGCATCAACGTCAGGGCTGTCGATGGCGCCGTGGTCTCGAAGCCAATGGCGAAAAACAGAACATGCTTCTCTGGATTCTTCTGGGCGATTTTCAGAGCATCGGAAGGCGAGTAGACAATTCGCACATCCATGCCGCGCGCTTTGTGCTCGAGCGGGCTACCGTCGCGGCCGGGGACACGCATCATGTCGCCGAACGCAGTGAAAATTACGTTGGGATCTTTCGCCAGCGATAATCCATCGTCAATGCGTCCCATTGGAAGGACGCACACCGGGCATCCAGGCCCGTGCACGAGCTCAATATTCGGCGGCAGCAGGTCCTTCAAACCGAACCGGTAAATTGCATGCGTGTGGCCGCCGCACACCTCCATGAAACGATAATGCCGGCCGGGCTCCGCGAGGCGCCGAATCTCTTCGGCCGCTTTCTTGATCACGCCGGCATCGCGAAATTCGTCTACATACTTCATATTCAGTTCCTAAGGCCCACTGCTCCTGGACAGTCGCGGCTCGCTTTCACTTAAGCCGTAACCTTCGACCTCTTCCAGAACCGCTTGGCTCTCGCCCAGCATCGCCAGCATCCGCAATTGATCCCGCGCTTGCTCTTCGCTAATCTTGCTCATCGCAAAGCCGACGTGAACCAGGACCCAGTCTCCCACTCTCAGCGCCTCGTCTTGCAACAGCCCGGTATCGATGTGCCGTCGAACTCCAACGACTTCTACCAGGGCGCGATTTTGCTCCTCACTGGGCAGAAGCTCAACAATCTTAGCTGGTATGGCCAGGCACATCTACAAACCCTCCGAGGCGAATATGCGGCCTTCTTGTTTGGCCAGGTCCTCTGTTTGCTTCCGGGCAAGGATATCGAATGAGCACTTCACTTCATCCTTCAATTTCAGTGTCCCTCCGGGGACCGGCGCCAGGGTCATTTTGTAAGAGGTGTGCAACAACGTGAACTCGCCACAAGCACGCAACGTGTTGTCCGCTAAAGCCACCTGTGCGGCAATAGGCAGGTTTCCGGTCACGCCGTGAAGTGACAGATCCCCGACGAGATTAATCCAATACTGTCCGTCGCCTGCTTTGCTCACGGAAACACGCGAACTGCAAAACATAATCTCCGGGTACTTTTCGATCTCCAGCACGTAACGCGTGATCGTGTGTTCGATGGCGTTCCGATCGTCTTCACTCGCGCTATCGACCACTGTCAGCGATCCGGCGTTGATCTTGATGTGAACGCAGGCCTGATCGAACGTTCTGGGCACGAATCGTGCCCATCCGGCCAGTTCCCGAATCACCAGCGTGGGACTGCTTCCCAGCGCGGCAAACGTGCCGCTGGCGAAGGCTCGCAGGGTCACGCTGCTGAGCGTTGCGTCGATTGTGTAATGCTCAAACTCCATACGACGCCGAAAGCTCCTCGCCCGAGAGAGCAGTTTTGATGACGCGCTTGACCAGCTCTAGCGCGCCGTCGATTGCCCCCGAAACAGGTTCGCTCAGTCCCATCTGGCCTTCTTCTCCGCCCAGCGTGGCCGGTTCGCATCCGACCAGCACGATCCGGCTCGAGATGGGACCCATCGCCTTCGCCAGGCGAAGAACGTTGACAGGATTCATGGTGTGTCCATCGAGCGCGATAGGCGCCGCGGATTCCGCTGCTTCGTTTAACTCAGGTTCGATGACAAAGACCGTGCCCGGCTCTTGGCCGCGCGGGCACGCATCGATCAATATGACCAACTCGTAGGGTTCGAGCAACGCGTAAGTGAGATCGTAACCGCGGATTCCAAAGTCACGGACTCGCACGCTCGCCGGAAACTCTTCCGCCGCCAGGCGTTGCGCCACCTCAACGCCGAAGCCGTCGTCACCCAGAAAAATGTTGCCGATACCGGCTACAAGAATTCTCGGTTCTTCCGTAGCGGGCGCGCCGCCGTTGATCGCAGGCGCGCACGGCTCCATCTCCTCCGGTTGAAAAAAGAAGCGGTGGCCCGGTTGCCGCAGCATCCCCAGATCCCGGCCCGGATCTTCTTCGAGCACGACCGCGGCATGCAGCTTGCCTTCGTAATCCTGCTCGATCCCTTCGATAATTGCAATCTGGCCCGCTAGCGCCAGGTCGAATATGTCTCCACCCGCGCGCGGACGCAGCACCACGCGATCGCCTTTCCTGACCTCGCAACCAGCGATCTCCACGGATTCAGCGGAGATTTTATCTTCGAGTAGTTGCCATTCCCATTCATTCATGGCAATTCCTCCGGGACGCGCTGCAGCCCCCGTAATGCCCCGTGCATCTTCATCAACTGCTCGGGCGGCATCGCTTCCGTTCTTTCCAGAATCTGGCGGGCGCGATCGTCTACCTGACTCATTTCCAGCTTCTCTTCATCAGTCAGAGTCATGATCCGCAGAGTCAGAATTTCATCTATCTCCGTTCCGTCGAACAAGGCGCCCGCGCTCTCAGGCGCGATTTGGGGATAGTCGTACAAGATGATCGGCGAGGAGAGCATCGCGTCGCGCTGGCCTTCGTCACCCACCAGAACCGGATACGTACCCAGGTTTCGGCATTGGGCGGCGGCTTCCCGGTACTCGTCCGGCGGGTCAAGCAAAGATATGAACTCGGCGTCTTCGACTTCGAGGATTGTGTGAGCGGATGCGAGGGAGCGTAGCAGCGAGCGTTCCCGGCTGGACGAGTCACCCTCATCGAGGATCGTGGTATTTGAGAGGTCCACTCGAATCTTGATCAACCCATTCGCGAGTTGGTCAGCATGCGCTTCAATCGCGCCTTCGATGGGTTCGCGGGTTCTCACAAAGCGCTCGTCCATCTCGCGGCTCGCCGGATAAGCGAATGTGTGCCGCATCGGCTGCAAGCGAATATCGGTTGAGCTCAAATCCCGAATCGTCACATCGCATTCCGCTGCTTCTTGCCACCCATCGCTGCGCTCAATCAGATGAAGAAATCGAGCAGTGATATGAAGCGTTACATCCGGACCATGCGATTTCACCAGGCATTCCGTTTGCGTGTTCCATCGATCCGCGCCCTTCTGCGCTTCGGCAAAAGCTCGCGGATACAGTATTCCGAAATTCCAGCGCTGGCGGTTCTTCACTGCCGACGCGCGATACGGATAGAGAAGATAACCCTCATAGAGGACGGCGTTCGCGATCTCCGCAACGCGTTGCCGGTTCATGAGCGCACCGGCTCCTGTTCCATCGCGAGCAGCGCTTCCAGCGTCTGCTCCCAGGTCGGAATTGCATGCTGAACTTTGTAGTCGTAGAAACGCTCGAAAACGTCCCGCCTCAAGCACAGCCAAGCGCTGTTTGGATAGTAAAACTCCATCATTTCCCGCCAGGTGCGAACCGGTAATCGATAGCGCGCCTCGCTATTCCACGAAATGGGCGCTACTTGCAGCGCGCCCTCGGAATCGATGTAAAACACGGTTCCGCTGAAAAGCAGATTCAGCGGAATGTCACCGTCGGAAACGGCGTGAAAATATTTGGTTGCCGCTACATTGAAATCGAACGTGCACGGCACCTGCAGATCGGCTACCGTATGCCCTTGGAACGACGGAATAACCACGCTGGCGTGGGTCCACAGCATCGGCCGAAGCGTCTGGCCCCAGCGTTCGGGTTGATCGAACAGATCGCGCAGCGATCTTTTCTCGCCAGCATCGTACTGTCGGCGGTTTGCTTCAATCTGGATCTGCGTCCGAAGCGCAACCGTGTGAATTGTCTCTTCGGCGATCGCGTTCTCGATGTGCAATTTCAAGCGCGAGCAATGGCTGGGCAGCGAACGGCACCGCCTCCGCGCCCTCCACCCGAAAGCTCAGATTAGGCATGTGCGCTCTCCCACGAAGCGCGAGTTTTCAACTCCTCAAAAAATAAGCCAATCTGTTTCCAAACCTCTGGGCCGCCAGAGAGTCCGCGCCATTGCGCTCGAATCAGCCCTACCAGCTCGTAGCACTTGTCGATCGGAGCCAGATAATACTCGCCTCCGCCTTCGCCCCCGCCCTGGTCATGGCCCTGCTCGATCCGATTTGCCAGAAGCGCCTCTACATCGGGCTCCATCTTATTCAGGATCGAGTTCTGCTGAACGATTTCATCCCAGGCACGTGAGGGATGGCATCGATTCTGTCGCGCCCGCCGGACTTGGATAGAAGGCAAGAACTCTGTTTTCCACGCTGCTCTGGACGAAAAAGGCCATGCCGATAGGAATCATCAGGTCATCCCATTGCAACCCGGTCAGTTGGAAATCCTGAAGTGCGCGGATGCGGCGCGGCACCCGCTTGTATTTAGTCTCGCCGTGCTCGTGAAAGAGAACTGCGCAGGCATCGCAGGTACACATGAGCTTTCGCGCCACGGGTTCGAACAGGTGCTGGTGTTCCACGTGCAAGCCGGACCCGCACAGTTCGCAGCGTTCTCTTGGATCCCGCTGGCGAACCAGGCTCCGCAGCGCATTGAATGAGCCGTATTGCGCTTCGGCCATAGGGGAACTCATGGGCGGCTCAAAACGCGAGCTGGCCCAGATCCGTTGCTGATTTGCAGGCTTTCGAGTGGCACGAAACCGGAAGCGGATTCGCTCTGTGCCGGCTCAATAATGACTTCGGCCGCATCCGGAGCCGTCTCGAATAGCGCTCCTCTAACGATCGACTGCAGCTCGGCTGCGGTGCTGCCGCAACTGTGGCCATTCATGTCAATGTGCAACTGAACGGTGGCCTCGCCTATCGTCGATCACACGCACACTCGCGCCGCGCCGAGCCAGGATCTGTTGCGCCTTTTCTATCCCGCGATGAACGCGAGTCGCGAAGTCTTCCGGGTGCAGATCGTACAAAACCAGCACGCTGCCGACCAGTTCATCCGCGCCCAGCGACCGAACTATGCCTGTGCCCGGCTCTCCCGTTTTCGTGACAATCTCCAGAATGCGCTCAATCGCCGCACCGTGCAGATCCATCACCGATTGGACCAGTTCCTTCGCCGTCGCCCGCATAGCCGGATCGGCAGTCGATTCTATATTCTGAACCAACTCCTCGATCCGGCCAATCTGTTCCCGGAACGCCTGCGTGTCCCTCATCTCAGGCTATTGACTGCCGATCTGATTGCCAAACATGGGCGAGTGCACCGTCTCGAGCGTCTTGCCGTCGCCCAAATACATGTGGACGCCACAGGGCAGACACGGATCGAAGCTGCGGACCGTACGCATGATATCGATACCTTTGAAATTATCCGGCCCGTTCTCTTCAAAGATCGGCGTATTCTGGACAGCGTCTTCATACGGTCCCGGCGTGCCATAGATGTCGCGCGGAGTCGCGTTCCATGGTGTCGGCGGGTACGGATGATAGTTGGCGATCTTGCCTTCGCGGATCACAACGTGATGGGACAACACGCCTCGAACCGCTTCGTGGAACCCGCACCCAATGGCTTCCTCCGGCACCTTGAACTCTTGCCACGTTTTCGTTCTACCGGCGTGCAGGTCGCCCAAAGCCTTCTCAATAAAGTGCAGCGCCGCGGCTGCGGCATAGGCCTGGAAATACGTCCGGGCGCGGTCCCGTTCAATGGCGTTGCTCCACTTCGGAATCTTCCATTCGAACTCCGTTTCGGGCAGCGACACGGTCTTTGGCAGATAAATCTTGACGCTGTGGCCGGTGGCCTTCACGTAACCGATATCGACCAATCCCGCCAATGCCGTCGCCCAGAAACGCGCGATCGGCCCGCCGCCGGTATCGAGCGCCAGATAATCGCCTGTGCGCCGGTCGTACCAGCGCGGGCACATCACCCACGAATAGTTGCCCTGGAAATCGCGTTTCTGCGGGCGTGGAATGGTGGTCTGATTCCAGGGATGCCGCTGGTCCACTTTATTCCCCAACGGATCTTCTTTAACGAAGGTCTCGCTCTGTTGCCAGTCGTCGTAATAGGAATGGCCCAGAAGAATACGGATATTCAGATTGATGTCGACCAGATCCGTGGTGACCAGCTTGCCATCCACTATTACGCCGGGAGTAACGTACATCGCGCGTCCCCATTCGGACATGTTCTTGTACGTGTAATCGCAAACTTTCGGGTTATTCCAGGAGCCCCAGCAGCCCAGCAAGATCCGCCGCTGCCCTACCTTCTCGTACCCGGGAAGCGCTTCGTACCAGAAGTCGAAAAGGTCGTCATGCAGCGGCACCACCTTCTTCATGAATTCGACGTACTTCATCAGGCGAACCAGGTAATCGGTGAATAGCTGGTGAGTGGGAACCGTGCCGACGCCGCCGGGATACAGCGTGGATGGATGCACGTGGCGGCCTTCCATCAGACAGAACATCTCGCGCGTCAGGCGGCTCATCTGCAAAGCTTCGCGATAGAACGTGCCGCTGAACGGGTTCAGCGCGGTCATGATGTCCGCGATGGTTCGGAAGCCATGCAGGTGCGCGTGCGGCGCCTTCGTCCCCTGCGCCTTCGTCCAAACGCCGGGATTGGTCTCCTTCACCATCTGCTCGCAAAAATCGACGCCCACCAGGTTGTCCTGAAAAATGTTGTGGTCGAACATGTACTCGGCCGCTTCACCCAGGTTGACGATCCACTCGGCCATGTCCGGCGGCCGCACACCGAAGGCCATGTTTTGCGCGTAAGTGGCGCAGGTGGCGTGATTGTCGCCGCATATGCCGCAGATGCGGCTGGTGATGAAGTGAGCGTCTCGTGGGTCCTTGCCCTTCATGAAGACGCTGTAGCCGCGAAAGATCGATGACGTGCTGTGGCATTCGGCCACTTCGCGGTTATCAAAATCGATCTTCGTGAAAATGCCGAGGCTGCCCACGATCCGGGTGATCGGATCCCAATTCATCTCCACCAGGTTGCGCGGTTTTCTCTCGACTCCCGGCCTCGCTTCGGTGATTGTGCTCATTATTGACTCCTAATCTCGCGGTGCTGACTAATTTGGCTAAAACGACATTGGCTGATAACCGGTAGTGAGTTGCTTGCCCGGGTGCCGCCACTTCGGTTCTTTGTTTACCGTGTCATTCGTGATGGAGCGCAGCGCCCGGATCGCCGCGCCGTAAATGCCGATCGTTCCTGCCGACACGCGCGCCCCCGGGGGCTCGTCCATGAACGGCATAAATTTATCGGGGAACCCGGGCATCGTGCAGCCGATGCAAATGCCCCCCACGTTCGGGCACCCGCCGATCCCGTCCATCCAGCCGCGTTTCGGGACGTTGCAATTCACTACCGGGCCCCAGCAGCCGATCTTTACCAGGCATTTCGGCGAACCGTATTCTTCGGTGAAATCGCCCTGTTCGTAATAGCCGGCCCGATCGCAACCCTCGTGGACCGTGAAGCCGAAGAGCCATTTCGGCCGATTCTGATCGTCCAACGGAATCATCGGCGCCAAGCCCCGCAACTTGATAGAGCAGATACAGCAGAGTCTCCATGAAATTGTCGGGCTGCACCGGGCATCCCGGAACATTCACAATGGGCAAGCCCGCTTTCGATTTCCAATCCCGCCCCAGGTAATCTTGTAAGCCCATCGCGCCGGTCGGATTTCCGGCCATCGCGTGAATGCCGCCATTCGTCGCGCAGGTGCCCGCTCCCACTATGGCCAGCGCCTTCGGAGCCAGACGATCGATCCACTCGTTCGTTGTGATCGGCTGACCGGTGCCGGGATCGGTACCCATCGCGGCCCAATATCCTTCGCGCTTGATTCGCTCGTTGGGGATGGAGCCTTCCACGACCAGGACGAAGGGGTCGAGCTTACCCTCCCACGCCTGGTACCAATACTTCATGAAATCGTCGCCCACTTCGTAGGCGAGAACGGGATTGTGCAAATGCACTTTCGGCAGACCAGGAATCGCGCCGAGCAATACATCCTCGACGCTCGGCAAGGTGGCTGCCGTGATCGAGACCGAGTCTCCATCACAGCTCAACCCGGAGGTCATCCAAAGAATGTGGACATCGGAAACAGGAGACGGCCTTTGAGTTTTTCGGCCGTAAGGGACAGTATCGGGCATCCTAGCGCTCTCCTCGCTGCTAATTGCGTCGCTTATAGCCTATTCCGGCAGATTGAGAGAATGCTTCGAAGCAGGTTACTCCGGTTTTCTACATGAGGTGTCACCCTACTGTACGTGTCGGGGCTTCCCTGATAGCCGTTTAGGCCCCCGCAGCTCGCGCGCCCATCGCCCAACGCGTGGCATATTGCACCAACTCGCGCGCGTTGCGCAGCGCCAGCTTCTCTTTCAGATGTGCCTGGTAGGTCTCCACTGTCTTGACGCTCAGATGCAGTTCTTCGGCTATTTGCCGGGTTCCATGGCCCGCTCCGATCAGACGGAGCACCTCCAGCTCGCGGTCAGAAAGATCGTCCACGGACGAGTGGCTCTTGTCGCTACCGGGCCCTCCGACAAACTGCTGCAGCATCTTGTTGGCGATTCGCTGGCTTACGTAAACTTCGTGGTTCAGAATGCGGCGCAATGCATTGAGAACGTTGTCGGTCGCTTCCTGTTTCATGATGTAGCCGTTTGCGCCCGCCCGCAGCGCGCGCTCGGCATAGATCGATTCGTCGTGCATGGACAGAATGAGCACGGGAAGGCCGGGATCGTGTGTCCGGATTTGCTTTAGAAGATCGAGGCCGTCCGGTCCCTCTAGAGAGATATCGACGATCAGGATGTCCGGCCGCAAAGCTTCAATAAGCTGCAGGGCTTTTTGCATGCCGGCGGCATCGCCGACCACGGAGAGATCGGGCTCGCGATTGATCATTTGCGCCAGCCCTTCCCGAACTATCGGGTGATCGTCGATCACCAGAACTTTTCGCTTCATTGCATGTCGTTCCGTTTCCGAAGAGGGAAGACGCACCCGACCAGCGTTCCGCGCTCACCCGCGCGCTCTATGCTGAGACTGCCGCCGATCATGCGAGCGCGATAATCCATAATGCGCAAACCTATTCCAGCGCGATTTGACCCCTCGATACTGATTCCGGAGCCGTCATCGCGAATGGTGAGTACGCCTTCTTCTTCGGCGCGTGTCAAAACAATGACGATGTTCTTGGCCCGTCCGTGGCGAATGGCGTTGTGCACCGCCTCCTGCGCAATCCGAAACAGATGATTGGCGGCGCCGTCGTCCTGAATGGATACAGGGTCGTCATACTCCAAGCGGCATTGGATCCGAAAGATATCTTGCACCTCGCTCGCCCATTCCTGCAAAGCCGATACCAGGCCATGCGGACCGGATAGAACCGGCACAAGTCCCCGCGCGAGCTCGCGCGTTTTGTGAATTGCCTCGTTGACAAGCTGGACGATCTTGGCCGCTTCGCTGGCTTCCGGCAGCGATTTCTCCGCCAGTTTTTGTTCCTGCACCTTCGCCAGGAAGGCAATGCCGGTGAGATGTTGACCCAGGCCATCGTGCAGATCCTGGCCGATGCGCCGCTGCTCGCGCCCGCTGATCTCGATGACCGCGTTTTCCAAACGCTTGTTTTCCGTTACGTCAATGCCGGTGGCGATGATAAACCGGATGGCCGCATCGATCGAAAAGCGCCGTCATGGTCCAACTGATCGCGGCCGGGGAACCGTCTCTCTTCCTCCAATAACTCTCGAACCGGTCTGACCGCCCATTCTTCTGTAGCCGCTGCAAGGCGGCCCTGAAAGGGTCGGCAGCCTCATCCGCGAAAAACAGCGGCCAGAGCTCTTTGTCCTTGAGCTCGCTAAATAGATAACCGGTACTTAGCTCGCACGATCGGTTAAAGCGCGCAATCTTGAAGTCGGGATCCAGCACGACCACCAGCGCTGGAACAGTATCGAGAATGGCGGCTGCGATGCTGCGCTCTTGCTCAAGCGCGGCTTCGGCCTGCTCGATTCTCATCGCCGGATCAAGCAACACAACCTCGGGCGCTTCACTCAGGCCGGCCGGTCCATTCTTCATGTTCGAGACGACTGGGTTCCAGACCGATATTTTATCGAGCGTGATCCAATGTTCGGAGATTCCGCCGATTTAGGCGCTTTCTTCGATCCCAAATCGAGAAGAGGTAATGTTGTAATCGCTAGGTCAGGAGCCCAGACATGAAGCTTTCCAGCATTGTTCGATATCTTGTGATCGCCGCCGTGGCAGCAACCGTGATCGTGAACCTTCCCGATATCAAGCGCTACATCAAGATCAGCACCATGTAGCCGATTGTCGCTGTTCGATCGAAATTGCGCTCATAAAGCGCGTTCGTATCTAGGCAACAAAGCGAAAAAAGCTGCGGCAATAGCAATCATCGCGAATGACGCGAAGAGTACGACTCTGTAAGAACCCGTCTGGTCGAACATTCTGCCCATTACCAGGGGACCGAGTGCTCCTGCGACTGCGTAGACACACCACGTATATCCATATAGCTCGCCAAATCGGCGCAGACCGAAGTAGCGGGTGAGCAAATAAGGAACTGCATCGGATTCTGCGCCCATCCCAATACCAACCAGTACGGCTGCGGCGAACGCGAGCCACGTCCTCTGTCCGTAGATGACAGCGAGGAACCCAACAGCAGAAACCGCCAGCAGCACTGCGGCCGCGCGACCTGCCAGAAAGCGGTCCAAGAGGTATCCAGTCGATAGCTTGCTTGTGAGTGTTGCAAACCCTGCAACCGAAAGAACGGTCGCCGCGCGCCCGGCCGGAAAGCCTCGATCCGTGAGCAGCGCGTCCCAATGGGCGTTCAGGCCGTTAGTCGCGAACGAAAACAGCAGCAACGCCGTCACGATTCCCAGGAAGCGAAAGCTGATAATCGATCGCCATATCGCTATTTCGCCATGCTCCCGTTGGAGAGACTGTTTGCTCGGTTTAGCCTCTGGTTCATAGAGGAAGACAATCGCAAGTGGGATGCCGAGTAGAAGAATCATGCTGCCCAATACGCCATACGCCGCGCGCCACCCATAAGCAGAAATCAAAGCCTGAGCAATGGGAGGAAACACCACAGAGCCGAGTCCAGATCCGGCCATGACCGCGGCTAGAGCACGGCCGCGTTCACGGTCGAACCACGCGCTTATAACTCGCGCGTACCCGAGTTGCGTCGTTCCGTTTCCAACCACTCCGAGGATGATGAATACGCAGAGCAGGTGGCTTAGGTGCGGAGTGAGCAAGGCAAGCGAGGAGAACGCGACGCCATAGATCAGCGTGCAGGGGATGACGATTCGACGCGCCGGAAAGCGATCAAGTAGGCGGCCTATGAAAGGAGAACAGGCGGCGACGCTCAGGGCCGCCAGACTGAAGGCGAGTGAGACCTCCGCGCGTGACCAGCCAAATGCCTCAACCAGTGGCTTCAGGAAAACGCCGAACGTGTAAACGACAATAGACGCGAAACTGACAAAAACTCCGCAACAAGCGGTCAGTAAGATCAGAGCGCGCCGCGGCGTTCGCCCCTCATTTATCTGGTGCTTGCGGCGCGGCTTGAGAACTCCTGGAGTAACCATGGATTGCTGATCGTTTTGCTCCCGCTTTATGCGCTTCGTCGCTCATCGGATGAACGCCGCTTGCGTCAATCCAGCGGTTGTAGAAGTTGAAGAGCGCGCAGACCGTGATTGCATAGTAGATTGCTTCGTCTGTGAATCCTGCCTCGTGCAGGATTTCCACGTCAGCGGGTTGAATGGAGACGGAATCGGCATTCACCTTGCGGACAAAGCGAAACAGGACCTTCTCCGATTCTGAAAGCAGAGAGGTTTCGACATCCGCCAGAACGCTCGCTACCAGCTCCGAGCTGCCAAGTAATTCCGCCGCGACCGCGGCGTGAGATTTCGTTCAAAACGGACAATGGTTCAAACTTGACGTGTAAGCAGCGATCAATTCGCGGATGCCCGGAGAAAGCGGCGCCGCTTCCCGCATCATCTCCTGCGTGAATCGCTCCAGGTGTACCGTGGCTTTGATTTTGTAGGAGAACATGTGCAGGATCTGGGGATATTCGGGTCCTGCGCGCTTCATCATTTCGATAGCGCGAGTGTAATTGTCGTCGCTACGATGCTCTTGGACATCCTTCAGAAACATGGGTTCCATCAACGCCCTCTTTCCTCAAAATAAAAATTTTACGGCCAACTGTAGCAGCCGAGGCGGTGCAGCCTGAAGGATCTGGCCGAATTCAGGCGACGCGAGATCGTTCTCCGGGAGTGCGAAGTTCGGGTGGTTAAGCGTGTTAAATGCCTCCGCCCGAAACTGAACCCGTCTCGATTCGGTTAAGGCGAAATTCTTGAACAGCGATAGGTCGAGCGTAGCCAGCCCAGGTCCGCGAACTGCATTGCGGCCTTCGTCGCCGAATTGCCCTGGATTTTGCGCCGGCGTCAGTTCCTCGAACGCGCTCCGGCTGACCCACTGATTCGGCGTGTGCGGCCCTGCATTCGGATCCGAGAGAACGTTTGGACGGCTGGAGTAGAATCCGGTAATTTCTGGAGAGCTCCCCTGCATAGAGGCATTGTCGCTGTCGTAGACGGTAAAAGGAGTGCCCGAAGAGAAGCTGGCGATGGTATTGAGCTGCCAGCCATTCACAAGCAAGTCCGCCGCCCGTGGCGCAGAGTGCCAGCGGGGAAGAACATAGGTGCCGCTGAAAACAAATCGATGCGTGGCATCGAATAGCGACGGCCCATGTTCCGCCTTGAGGTCGAAAGGATTCTGGGCAAGATCGTTCTCCCCGGCGACGAGCGTAGGCGCTGATCCAGCAAGATTGAGCGACGAAACGTAATCGAGGCTTTTAGACCACCAATAAGACGCAAGAAAGGAGAAGCCGCCTGTGAACTGATGCGAGAATGCCGCCTGGAGTGCGTGATACGTGGAGCTGTTGTTATCCGCGATTAATCCGACTGACGCGAAAGCGCAGGAGCCCAGAGCGGCTGAACAGTCAGCATATTCACGCCGCTGATCCGCGTTTCCGGTTGTCGCGCCTGCTCCATAGATGGCCGGATTTGCTTCGATGAAGCGCGGAAGGTGTGTTCCCTTGTTTCCCACATACCGGATATCAAGAAGATACGATCTCGCAATCACACGTTCCACGGAGAAGTCCCAATTCTGCGAATAAGGCGGCAACATGCCCGACTGCACAGTAAGTACCGTTGCGGGGCGAACGAACTGCTGCGTAACGAATGGAGGAGTTTGTCCGTTATATGGATTTGCAAAATTCAGGCCAGGGCCTGCCAGTTGATAAGCCTCTGTCCACGGGAGCGCGCTCACAGCCGCCTGTAGAGGACCGCCAACTCCATTCGTATAGCCGTCGTAGAAGATGCCGTAGCCGGCCCGCACAGTAGTGCGCCCGTCCCCGATGGGATCCCAGGCCATGCCAACGCGCGGCATGAACTCGTGGTAATCGACTGGCGCGATTCCGGCCGGGATGCCCGGATCGCCAGGAAACAGCAGCCCCGTGGGCGCCCCCGGCATCACTTTGGATTGCTGGCCAGGCGCCCACGCGTTCAGCCTGTTACGAATGTCGGTATAGGGAGTGTTGACTTCATATCGCAAGCCATAACTGAGCGTGAAGTTTGGCGTAAGGCGCCATTCATCCTGTGCATATCCAGCGACGATCCACTTTCGAAGCCCACGGTTAAAATCGCCGCCGCCCTGGAAGAACTGGACGGGTTGTCCCAGCAGGAAACTTGCGAACGAATCGCTGGCGGGGAATGGAGCAAAAACGAAAAAGCCGTTAGTGGCGATGCCTAAGAGTGCATTTATCTGCTGGCGGTCCAGATCGGCGCCGAATTTGAGATTGTGGCTGCCGCGCGTGGATGCCAGTGAATAGTAGCCTTGATAATCATTTTGGTATGTGTTTTGGGGCCCGGTAATGGGGTTGCCTACGGCCGCGTAGCCGCTAACGATCAAATAAGGCGATCCGATAACCGAGGACAATGTCGGCTGATATGTGAAGCCGAGGCTGCTCGCTGGCGTGTGGTTCTGCGCCGTACCCTCAAAGAACACATTGCGGAAGAAAGCTACGCGCAATGTCTGAACGGTACGCGGTGAAAACAGATGCACATCCGAGATGGTCGCGGAATTCGTCGTGATGTTATCCGTCACCGGAAATCCGGGGACATTCGATCCGTTGATTGGAAGCGGATCGAGTTCGTGAAGAGACGAGATGGCGTAACGTGCGAACAGTTGGTCTGAGTTGCTGAAGTAATGGTCGAGACGGAAGCCGCCCTGGTCGTAATTGTTGGTCAGTATCTGAGTGGATGCAAAAAGCGAAGGAGAGATATTCCCGAGCGGATAGAGCTTTTCCGCTTGCAGCGCAATGGAATTGATCAAAGCCGCGGGGATCTTGTTATTTGGAAAGGGCTGGCCAGTGAATTCGTTAATCAGCGGCGTGGGTCGTCCCGTGCTGCTGTCGACAACGCCGGAGAAATCCCCAGAGCGTTCCGCGGCCGTTGGGACGATTGCCGTTTCTGTTTCACCTTGCCGGTCGCGCTGGCCTTCGTAGTAGGCGAAGAAGAAATCTTTGTTGCGTCGAACCGGGCCACCAAGGGTAACGCCGAATTGGTTCTGATGAAGCGGCTCAGTTGTGGCGGCGAAGAAGTTTCGAGCGTCGAAAAAGTTATTTCTAAGAAAATCGTAAATGCTGCCGTGAAATGCATTTGTTCCCGATTTAGTGATCACGGTAGTCGTCGCACCGCTGGTTTCCCCATACTCGGCTGGAGCATTTGAAGTCAAGATCCGAAACTCGTTCACTGCGTCAACAGGCGTGCGCAGAGCGAAGCCGCCGTTTACACTGTCGACGTTGCTTACGCCATCAAGAAGATAGTTGTTGGATTCGGGTGGTTGTCCGTTGACAGCATAGGCTTGACCGCTGCGCGCAATGCCGCCCGCCTCCGCAAGACCGAAGGTCATGGGAGCGACACCGGGCTGCAGGAGCCCAAGCTGTGTCAGATTACGTCCGTTCAGAGGCAGATCGACCACTTCGCGGGCAGAAACAACGTTGCCGAGGGTCGAACTGACATCGACGTTGGCAGCATTGGCTGCGACGTCGACCAGATCGCCCTTGGGCCTGATCTCCAATGCTACGGGGAGATTCACCACTCTATCCACGTCGATGCGGATGCTCGTCATCTGAAAATCCGTAAAGCCGGGCGCGGAGACGCGTAGGTTATATTCTCCGACCGGCAGATAAGAGAAGTGGAAGCTACCGTTTTCTGAGGTCTGCTGAGTGGCAGCGAAGCCAGTTGAGACGCTCCGCGCGACGACGGTTGCGTTTGGAACCATCGCCGCCGACGGATCCGTGACTTGGCCTTGGAGCACGCCGGTCGGGTCTTGAGCGAAAGTAACACACGTGCAGACGCCGAGCATCTGCAAGCTAATAAGAACTTGCCTAACCAGCATAAAGAAAGTTGCATGTAGGTTAAGCGAGGAAGGCGAGTTGTGTCTTCGGCGGAATGGTCGAGAAGCAACTCCAACCTCAGGTGGAGAACGATGCCTGCGCGCGTCTGCTTGTTAGGATTGAGTCTGATCCCTCTGGATGGCTCTCCGTTTTTACAACACTCTTAGCCAAGAGCTGGAAGTTTTTCACCCGTTACACGACAACACGGTACGGATGTACACGTGCGGACCGACTGTCTACAACTTTGTTCACATCGGAAACTTCCGCACGTTCACGTTTCAAGACATCCTGCGGCGCTGGCTTCGCTACCGTGGCTACCAGCTGAATCACGTGATGAACGTAACCGATGTGGACGACAAGATCATCCTCAACGCTGCCAAAGAAAACAAGTCGATCGACGAGTACACAGCGCAATTCACCAAGGCCTTCTTTGAAGACGCTGCCGCGCTGCGTCTTGAACAGCCCGAGCACGTTGCTCCGGCGACGAAGCACATTCCGATGATGGTACAGGCCATCGAGCAACTAGCTCAGCGAGGTTGCACCTATACCAGCGAGGGCTCCACCTACTTCCGCATTTCCACCTTCCCGGATTACGGAAAGCTATCGCACAACGACTTCAGTGGCATTCGCGCTGGCGCCCGTGTCGACGTAGATGAGTACGACAAGGCCGACGCGCGCGATTTCGTTTTGTGGAAAGCCCAAAAGGGCCACGAGCCCGCGTGGGATACCCCCTTCGGCGCCGGACGCCCGGGTTGGCACATCGAATGTTCCGCCATGGCGATGAGCTATTTGGGCGAGACGCTCGATATTCATGCAGGCGGCGTTGACCTTATTTTTCCGCACCACGAGAACGAAATCGCTCAATCCGAATCGATCAGTAATAAGCCCTTTGCCCGTTTCTGGCTGCATTCCGAGCATCTGCACATCGAATCGCAGAAGATGTCCAAGTCGCTCGGGAACTTCTACACCTTGCGCGACCTTCTCGACATGGGTTATCACCCCGAAGCCATACGTTACTTGTTGGCATCGGTGCCTTACCGCCGCAAGCTGAACTTCACCTTCGAGGGTCTGAAGGCGGCAGCTAAGACCATTGAGCGTCTGCGCGACTTCGAGCTTCGCGTAAGCTCCACGAAATTTCCTCCCGGCCAGAACAAAGAGCTGGCCGAGCGTTCCCGCGAAGCCATCCGGCAGTTCGAAGAAGGCATGGACGACGATCTGAATACCGCCGAAGCTCTGGCGGCGATTTTCGAATACGTTCGCGCCATGAACACCGCCATCGATGAAAATCAGTTCCGTGAAGAAAACCGCTGGGATGCGGCTCGGGTTCTGGAAGTTTTTGACAGTGTTTTCGATATCCTGAAGCCAAGCGAGCCCGCCGCAGTACCGGGTGCAACCCATGATGGGCCTCAGTCCCCGGTGCTCGCCGACTCCGAGATCGACGCCTACATCGAGGAAAGATCGCGAGCTAAAAGGGCTCGTGATTTCGCGCGCGCCGACGAGATTCGCGCGGTTCTCCAGGAGAAAGGAATTCTGCTCGAGGACACCAAGGACGGCGTCCGCTGGAAACGTAAATGAAGTTCGAATCGCAAGTCGTTCACGCCGGGGACCGCAAGCGCCGCCCCGGTGCTCCCATCCCGTCCACCACCCCCATACATCTGGGCACCACCTATTTCTACGATTCGGCGGCCACTCTAGATCGCGTCTTAGGCCACGAAGATGCAGGTTTTAGCTACGCTCGTTACGCCAATCCGACGAATGAAGCGCTCGAAGAGCTCACCACCGATCTCGAACATGGGCACGGTTCACTGGCAACCGCATCGGGAATGTCAGCCGTTCAAATCGCTTTTCAGGCAGCCTTGCTCGATCGGCCTCATTGCGTTCTGGCATCCCATTCGATATATGGCGCGACCATTGGCCTGCTCGATCAGGTGCTCGCTCCTTTTAATGTGAAGGTCAAGTACGTGGACGTTTGCGATCTGGATTCGCTCTCCCGGGCAATCGCGGAGAACAAGCCCGGCTGCATCTTTATCGAGAGCATTTCAAATCCTTTGCTGCGCGTTCCTAAAATCGACAAGATCGCCGAACTCGCTCAGGCCGCGGGCGCCGCTCTGATTGTCGACAATACCTTTGCCACGCCCATGCTCTTGCGCCCGCTGGAACTCGGCGCAAATATTGTGGTGCACAGCGCCACCAAATATCTGGCCGGACACGGTGACGTGCTGGGCGGAATCGTGGTCAGTGATGAGCACCATCACGAAACCATCCGCATGCTTTCTCGCATCGTGGGCCCGGTGTTGGGTCCGTTCGAGAGCTATCTCACCATGCGTGGAATTAAGACCCTCGCGTTGCGTTTTGAGCGCCAATGCGCGAATGCAAGGGTTTTGGCCGAATGGCTTTGCAACCATCCCTGCGTGGATCGCGTTTACTATTGTTCCGATCCGAATCATCCGGATGCCGCCGCGATTAAGCAGTACTTCTCGCCGGGTCTTTTCGGGGGAATCCTCAGCTTCGAAATGAAAGGCGCGAATAAGGCGGCGGTGCTCGCCTTTATGGATCGCTTGCGAATGGTTGTACCGGGAACTTCGCTCGGCGACGTGCACACGCTCCTGCTCTATCCCTTGATTGCATCGCATCGCAACGTGTCGCCCAAAATGCGTGAACGCATGGGCATTCGCGAAAACCTGGTTCGCGTAGCCGCCGGTATCGAGGCGGTCGAAGACATTCAAGCCGACCTGGAGAACGCGCTGCATTCGTCCTGCGAATACACTGAATAAGATCCGGTGTTCGCCCATCATCGAAAAAAGATTCAGCTATTGTTTGCTGTAGCAGACGCCATTCTTACCGTTCTGGCGTTTGAAATTGCATACTTTACCCGGACCAGGCTGACACTCGAGCGGCAGTTTTTTCTGCGTTTTGAACCGCACGTTCTGCTGCTCGGCTTCTGCGTGGTTGTATGGGTTGCTCTCGGATCTCTGCAGCGGGTTTATGAGTATCTCGATTCCGCCAGCGTCAGGCGCGTGGTCGTCAACACACTGAAGCAATCCCTCTTCGGTACGGTGCTCGTAATTCTGTTTCAATACTTGCTCCGTCTGGATCCCCCACTTAGCCGCAGCTTCCTGTCGCTCTTCTTGCTTTACGATCTGTTGCTGCTGGCGCTGTTCCGCTGGATCTCGCCCTCGGCTCGTCGGCGCTTTCCAGCGCGGTTTCGGCACCCCGTATCACATCGTCATTGTTGGAAATGGAGAGAAGGCGTCCTCGCTCGCGCGCCATCTATGCCAGGACTCTCCTTTTCGCATTCAGATATCGGCCAGCATCAACGAAGAAGACTGTGCCGCTGAACTTCCTAAGCTGCTCTTGCGCCAAGTCGTCGATGAAGTGATCTTTGATGTCGATAGCAGTAAGCTGCCTGGCCTCGAAGAAGTCTTTCTTCAGTGCGATGAGGAGGGAGTCCGCACCCGCGTGGCAATCGACTTTTTTCCCGCATGTGAACAGTGAGATCACGCTCGATCGGGTGGGCGGCGCCCCGCTTCTGACCTTCTCCGCGGCGCCGCTCGACGATCTTCGGCTGCTTCTCAAGCGGTTCTTCGACATTGTTGTTTCGGCCATTTCGCTCGTGCTTCTGGCGCCCGTATTTCTTGTCGTTGCGCTGCTAATCAAGCTCACGTCACCCGGTCCGGTTATCTTCCGTCAGGCCCGCTGCGGACTCAATGGCAGGCGCTTCATCTTCTATAAATTCAGATCGATGGTCGAAAAGGCCGACGAGATGAAGGCGCAGTTAGAACATCTAAGCGAGCGGGAAATCGCCTTCAAGCTTTCTTGTGATCCGCGCGTGACGCCGATTGGCCGCTGGCTTCGCAAGTTTTCCATTGACGAGTTGCCGCAGCTTTACAACGTGCTGCGCGGCGATATGTCCATCGTGGGTCCCCGGCCGCCGTTGCCCGATGAAGTAGACCGCTACGAGCGTTGGCAAAGGCGGCGGCTCCGCATGCGCCCGGGCTTGACCTGTCTGTGGGCGGTTGCCGGCCGCGATCACATCGATTTCAACGCCTGGATGCGGCTCGACATTTCCTACATTGAGAACTGGTCGCTTAAATTAGACTGGTCGATTATCTTAAGAACGATTCCTCACGTCCTGGCCGGCAAGGGCGCTCACTAAAGACTCGCCATCCACAACCAACCCAGCATCCATGCATCTCATACCAACCAACGAAGAAGTAATTGCTATGCTCCGCCAGACAGGCGCTCTGCGCGATGGACATTTCGAGTACTCCAACGGCATGCACGCCGACGAATTCCTGCAGGTTGCGCTCGCTTTCCGCTATTTCCAGTGGGCCAAGATCTTGAGCGTCGGTCTAAGCCGCCGTCTACGAGCTGACTCGGAGATCCGCGCCATGATCAAAGAGCTCTCGATTGTCTGCCCAACGACGGGCGGCCTTCCAATTGCGTACGGCGTCTGCGAGGCGCTCCGCGCTCATCAGGTTTACTGGGCAGAGAAAGACACGGATTCCGCTCCCCTGCGGTTCCGCCAATTCGTCGAGCCGGAGAAAGGTGAAAGGGTTCTTCTCGTGGACGATATTCTGCGTTCTGGCAGGCGTCTCACGGATCTGCGCGCGTTGGTGGAAGCGAAAGGCGCGGAAGTAGTTGGAATCGCCGTGGCAGTCTATCAGCCGAACCCCACTATCGCCAGTTTCGGCCATCTTCCAATGTTCCATCTCGCCCAAATGGACGCTACGTACTATAAGGATTCCGCTTCCTGCGAGTTGTGCAGGAAAGGCGTGCCGGTCGAAAAGATCTGGGCCTAAGCCCACTAGCCTCCGAGAGAATCGCCGGTCTCTTCCCACTCAGGTTCTGAGATCTTCTTCGGAACCCATGCGCGCCTTCGTTCTGGTCGTTTCTCTTTCTCTAGCCGCCCTCAGCGGGTGGGCCGCGCATTCCGGCAGCCGCGCCGAGTACATCGGCGGTACGCGAGCCGATATCCCGGGAAATAAGTCCGGTCAGATCAGAATCACGGATGACGTTTATTTTGTGTTTCTATCCAGGCAGACACAGGTGAAGGTCCCCTATGAGCGCATAAACCTGATTGAATATGGGCAGAAAGTCAACCGCCGCTATCTCGCTGCGGTCGTAATTTCGCCGCTCTTCCTGCTGGCTAAGAAGCGAGACCATTTTCTGACCGTCGGATTCCAGGATGATGAGGGGCGGCAGCAGGCCATGGTCTTTCGCGTGGACAAAGGCGACATCCGGCTGACGTTGGTTGCACTCGAAGCCCGTACCGGCCAACAGGTTCAGTACCAGGATGAGGAAGCGAGGATCGCTGGCAAAGGATGAAACCGTTACTTCTTTCGTTGCGCTACCCGGCCTGCTGTTTTCTGCTGGATTCTTCAGGCGCAAAAGCTCTGCTGCACCAACAAACGCGGGTAATTTGCTGGAGGTCAGGCGCATCTACGTTGCGCAATTGACCGGCGGCGTGCAGGCGGACGCTTTGCGCGAGTTGATCATCGCGAGCCTCGATTCCACGAAACTATTCATCCTGACAGACAATCAAGATCGCGCTGACGCTGTTCTGAAGGGCGCCGCCGACGATCGCAGCTTCACCGATACGTTCGATTCCGACGAAAGTCTAACCGCGCGCGAGAACGGCGGGAAATCAGGTTCGGGCAGCGGGATTTCTTCGAGATCTGGCGGCATATCTGCAGGGTTGTCAATGGGCGACAACGAATCGCACCACATAAAAGAACGCAAGCACGAAGCCTACGCCGCAGTCCGCCTCTGCAATCGTGACGGAGACGTACTGTGGTCCACAACCCAGGAGAGCCTGGGCGCGAAGTTTCGCGGCGCAAGTGCGGACGTAGCCGCGAAAATCGCTCGTCAGCTCGCAGTCGATGTCGATCATGCCCGCCGGGCTGCTACTCCAGCCGGCACTTCCAAACCGTGATCAGTCCGCCGCGAGAGCCTTGAGTTTCTGAATGAGATAAGCCGAAGAGAAGCCTTTAACCATGATTTCGTCCACCAGGCCCTCCACTAAGCGCTGGCACAGCCGGCCGGGAGGCGTCCCTGTAAGAAGGAACAGGTGGATGGCGGAGTCGAGAGCCTTCAGTTCGCGTATTAGACTAAGCCCGATATCTTCCGTCGGAAAGCGCAAATCGATCACCGCGCATTCCGGTTTATGCATTTTGGCTACCTCGATGGCGGAAGAGCAGTCGGCCGCTCAAAGGCCTCGAATCCATTCTGACGAAGCAACATGCTCCGCACGAAAAGCTGGTCTTCATTATCGTCGGCGACCAGAACCTTCATGCCGTTCAGGATCGCTCTAACTATTGAGCGAAGGTGATTTGGGCGATCACCATTTTCGGCAAGGCTTGATTCCAACCATCCGGTAAGCTATCGAAAGGCAGGCGGAAAGGACGAACCTCGCCTGGTTTCAAAGGCAAAGCCTTAGCTTGCACAATCGGCACTCGCTCCCGGTGAAGCTCGTGGCCATCCACGCCATAAAACAGGCAGTACACGTCGACAGATTGCAATGAACGCGCGCCTTCATTGGCGATTTTTCCTTGCATCTCGACCAATTGCTGCTTCATGAAGTTTTCGGTCGCCTTCATCGTCACATCGCTCAATTCGAGCTTTGAGACGTATGCCTTTGCTTCCGGGGAAGCCGGAGCCTCTGGTAGCGGGTTTCGGAACAGGCCTGCTCAAGTAGAGCAAGCCCAAGGTAAGACCGGCAAGCACGATGGCTCCGATAATAGTGAGGCAACGGGAATTCTCTTTGCGAACTGTAGCCGGCGGCACCATCTCCTCTTATGAGCAAGTCTAAAACACCGAAGCTCGGTGCGCCGATCGCCGGCTGGCCTAGCGGCGCTTCTTCGCCGAACTCTTCTTGCTGCCGGATTTCCTGCCGACCGATTTCCTGCTGCTGGAACCTCGGGAAGCTGTCTTCTTCGCCGGAGCGCGCTTGGCCGCCGCGGATCTGGCCGAGGTAGATCTGGCCGACGTAGATCTGGAGCTGCTCTTAGAAGTTTTCTTCGCGAGCTTCTTCGTAGTGCGCCCGCCGGATTTTTTCGAGCTCTTTGTAGCATGGCTCTCTTCGATGCTGTTCGCCGCCTTCTTAGCTCCCCGCGGCCTTCTTCGCGCCCCGCTTAGTTGCGGACTTAGAGCCTGAACCTGCACTTCTGCTGCGCGATCTGCTCGCGCGCGACCCCCGCGGCGGCTTCTGCCTTTCGTTTTCGGCCGCGGTCGCGGCGCTCACCAGCTTGTTAAAGTTGCTCCGTTCGCCGCCTGCCGTCTCTTCCTCATACAGAAGGGCGAGATTCTGGTCATCGAACTTCTCAAACCAGTCGTCCCAGCTGATCGGCTCCAGGCTGCCTTCTCCGCTATAGCCTGGAAAGTCAATGCGCAGGATCCCCAAGTCATCGCCTGAGCCGGTGCTCTTGACATGGGTGGGTTTACCGCCGCGTTCCTCGGCCCATCTCTGAATTTCGCCGTGATCTTGCGTGGTCTTCGAAAGATTCGCCATTCCTTAGCCTCCGCTGTTCGATGCAGTTGGACGGAAACTCGTTACTTTCCAGACGTGCACCTATCTTGCGATCTGCAGGTAGCTCCGAAACGTCAGCCGCGCTCGTGAGTCCCATAAGTAGCCTGCAAAACGTTGGGCCACGCGCCCGGCAGGCAAACAGAGGTAAAACATCATGCCACTTTTCACCAATACTGAATTCAATTCATTCCAGGACCTGTTTGAAGAACAGATCAAGGATCTCTACGATGCGGAGCAACGCCTGACGGAAGCGTTGCCGAAAATGGCTGAGGCGTGCGAATTCTACCCAGCTCAAACGAGCCTTCCAGGACCATCTGACGGAAACACAAGGGCACGTCTCGCGTCTGGAGCAGATCTTCCGCGAGATTAACGTCGAACCGGAGCGGGAAACTTGCGCGGCTATGAAAGGCCTGATCGCTGAGGGCGAGCAGATGATAAAGCGAAGGGCGATCCCGATATCAAGGATGCGGCCTTGATCGCAGCGGCTCAGCGGGTTGAGCACTATGAGATGTCCGGTTACGGAACGGCTCGAGCCTTCGCGCGGCGCTTGGGCTTAACTCAGGCGGCCAGCCTTCTGCAGCAAACACTTCAGGAGGAGAAGGCGGCAGACGAGAAACTCAATTCAATTGCCGAATCGTCGGTGAACCCGCAGGCTTCTGGCGCTACCGCTTCTTACGCCGCCAGCAGACGATAGCAGCAACTTCGGTCTGGGAGGGGCTTACAACGCCGCTCCTGGCCAAGTCCCTCAGATCTTTACTCCGGTAATTCGAAGACGCCGATAATCCGCGTACCACATCCCGCCTTTCAACAGGACTGGCTCCAGTTCCTCAATCACTTCCTGCAAAGCTTGTTCTCTCTGCGCCGCCTGGCAGAGCTCTCAAAGTAGTACCACTTGAACTGCCGGATCCAGTTCTTCATGCCTTCCTCGCCTTCCAACGGTGTCGGTCTGTCGAATAGTGTCGCGGATCGAACTTCGATGCCATACGCCTCTAGAATGCCGCGTATTCAGCCGACCGATGGAAAGAAGGTGCGGCGCGTTGGGCAGCGCATCTCCGTAGTAGCGCGCCGTCACAGCCTCCATGCGCGCATTCGATTTGAAGAATATTGCCTTTGCCGCCGAGCTCCGCCACGAACCGCCCTTTCTGACGCAGCGCCCGAGCAACGCATTTGACCACGCCGGAAGCGTCCAGCATCCAATGCAGCGCCGCGTTGGAGAACACCGCGTCGAATTCGCTCTCGAACTCCATCGCCGCCGCGTCTTTCAGCGTGAAGTTCAAACCCTGGGTAGTTTTGGCGGGCTTGTCCGATCATCTCTGGCGACGCATCCAGTCCCAGCACTTCTGCCCCGCGTTCCGCTATCTTCTGTGTCAGTTGTCCCGGACCGCAGCCGAGATCTAGAATGCGCTCGCCTGGCTTTTGGATCGAGCAAATCAATGAGCTCTTCGCCGAATTGCCAAACGAATGAATGACGTGCTTCGTACAACTCCGGATCCCAGGAGTGCTGGCTTCGCCATAGACTCAAGATAGACTCTACAGACGCGGTCGAACTTGATACAGAAGCAGGTAGACGATCACGCCGGTCACGCTGACATACAGCCAGATGGGAAGCGTCCATTTCGCAATGGCACGATGCTTATCGAACTGACCTTTTAGAGCAAACCTCAGGGTGACGATGGCCAGCACCGGCACTGCGGCGGCAAGGATCGTGTGCGTTGCCAAAATCGACAGATAGGTGATTCTCACCCAACCGGGTTTATCGAACTTCACCGATCCGACGTTGTAGTGATAGACCAGATAGCAAACCAAAAACACGCAAGATACGCTGAACGCCGTAATCATCACCTTGTGATGAGCATTCACCTTGTACTGCCGGATCAAGATATAGCCGATCACCAGCAAGATGGCCGCCAACCCGTTCAGACGTCGCGTTCAACGATGGGGAGATCGTGAATGCTAAAGAACGCGAACGGCATCACGATCTCGCTTTCCGCAAGGTCTTCCACGTCCTTCAACATCGCTGCGATGTCATCTTGGCCCAGGCTGGAGTAATATCCCCGAATGTTTCCGCCTTTATCGACGATCACGAATTTTGTGCTGTGCTCTATCTTTCCAATCACGTCTCCGACGTGGAAGGTTTGATAGGCAATCAAATGCACTGTCGCTGGCGAGCCCGTTAGAAATATCCACTGCTCGGTGGGCCCGCCAAAACGATGCGCAAACTCGTTCAGTACCGGCGGCGTATCGTGTTCCGGATCGACTGAGAAGGAGACCAGCTGCACGTCGCTTTCCCCTTTCACCTGCTGCTCTACCTGTGCATTCGCGAAGTCATCAGCGGGCACTCCGCCGGACAGTTCGTGTAGATAAAATCCGCGATCCACACCTTTCCGGCCAGCGCGAGCCGCTGAAAGCTTCGCCCCTGCGAATCCGTCATGGTGAAGGCAGGCACCTTCCCGTAATTGGGCAGCTTGCTCGCCGCGTCCGTGCAAGCCGTCGCGCCAATGAGCGATGGGAGGTAAGGAGAAAACCAGTACTCTGATTCGCGTACTCACAGCCGAATCGGATCCAGCACCATCAGAACATAGAGCGCCGGCAAGTAAATCACGGACGCGAGCAGTACTTTGCGGGCGCGCAGCTTAGTTCGGTCCAGCGATACTCGAATGCCTGAATAGAGGAATAAAAGTCCCAGCGCAATCGCGCCCACCATGTAAATGGTGCCCGTCATTCCCATCCATTTCGGCAGCAGGCTGATTGGAATCAGCAGGATGGAATACAACAGAATCTGCCGGGCTGTCGATTCGCCGTCAGGCTCAACTACCGGCAACATGCGGATACCAGCGCGCGAATAATCCTCGCGATACATCCAGGCAATCGCGTAAAAGTGCGGAAACTGCCATAGGAAGAGAATTGCCGCCAACGACCCAGGCTTCCGGCGGTTAATCGATGTCGCGGCGGCCGCGTAGCCGATGAGCGGTGGCATAGCCCCGGGAAACGCCCCCACCGTAGTCGACCACCAGGTCTTCTGCTTCAGTGGCGTATAAAGGAAGAGGTACATCAGAGGCGTGGCAATACCCAGCGCGGATGCCAGCCAGTTCACGCCGAGACCCAGCTCTAAACCACCAGCCAGGGACAGCACGATCCCGAACCTAAGCGCTTGATCAGGCTTTAAACGTCCTGCCGGCAGCGGGCGCATCTGTGTTCGCCGCATATGACGGTCAGCTTCTCGCTCGTACCACTGATTCAGCGCCGCCGTACCGGAGGCAATAAGCGCCGTTCCGATCAGCGTATGTAAGGCTGCCCACACCGACCAAGGCCCGGAATGGCCGAAATAATAACCGACGGCTGCGCTCATGACGATGAGCCAGGTCACTCGGGGTTTGGTGAGCGCTAGGTAGTCCTTCACTAGATAGGCTTGCTGACTGGGAGGAGACTTAAACCAACACTGTCAGTGTACTCCTTCTCGTTTAGCAAGAATTCCGCCAGCCGATTTGCCGGCTTTGATTTAATGGCTCTGTGACGAAAATCCAGGTTAAGACTCCGCTCGTGGAGCTTGACGGTGACGAGATGACGCGAGTTATCTGGGCCGCGATCAAGGACATGCTGATCCTGCCGCATCTGGCCGTCGATCTGAAATACTTCGATCTTTCCATCGAGAATCGCGATGCTACCGATGATCGGGTCACCGTCGATTCGGCCAACGCTATCAAGCAATACGGGGTCGGGGTTAAGTGCGCCACCATTACCCCTGACGAGGCGCGCGTCAAGGAATTCGATCTCAAGCATATGTGGAAATCGCCCAACGGAACCATCCGCAATATTCTGGATGGCGCCATTTTCCGCGAGCCGATTATTTGCCGCAATGTACCCCGCTACGTGCCGGGCTGGACCAAGCCCATTATTGTCGGCCGCCACGCCTTCGGCGATCAGTACCGCGCGACTGATATGGTGGTGAAGGAACCGGGCAAACTCACCCTGACTTTCACGCCTCAAAAGCGGTGCGCCGCCCACTCACTACGAGGTGTTCGACTTCAAAAGCGCGGGCGTTGCCCTCGGTATGTACAACCTCGACGAGTCCATCACCGGATTCGCGCGCGCCTGCTTCAATTACGGCCTTTCTCGCGGCCTTCCCGTCTATCATTCCACCAAGAACACCATCCTCAAGAAATATGACGGCCGTTTCAAGGACATTTTCCAATCGGTTTACGATCAGTGAATTCAAGCAAAAATTCGAAGCCGCGAAACTTGTGTACGAGCATCGCCTGATTGACGACGTGGTGGCGTTTGCCGTCAAATCCGATGGCGGATTCGTCTGGGCCTGCAAGAATTACGACGGCGATGTGCAGTCTGACATGGTGGCGCAAGGCTTTGGCTCGCTTGGCCTGATGACGTCGGTGTTGATTACGCCCGACGGCAAGACGGTCGAAACCGAGGCCGCGCACGGCACCGTCACGCGCCATTTCCGCGAACACCAGAAAGGCAAGGAGACTTCCACCAATCCCATCGCGTCCATCTTCGCCTGGAGCTCGGCGCTACGTTACCGTGGCCAGTTCGACAACACTCCGGATGTCGTCGCCTTCGCCGGCAAATTAGAACAAGCGACTGTCGGAGCCGTGGAAGCAGGCTTCATGACCAAAGATCTGGCGCTGCTGGTCGGCAAGGACCAAAAGTGGCTGACCACTCCCCAATATTTGGAAAAAGTAGCGGAGCGCTTGAACTAACCTGCTAAAAACGAAAGACGATTTTGTCATGAGCGCGCCGCAACCCGCTTCCGAGAACCCCCTGGTCGGCGTCATCATGGGCAGTAAATCCGATTGGGAGACGATGCAGCGTACCAGTGAGTTGCTGACCCAGCTTGGCATTTCTCACGAGTGCCGTGTCGTTTCCGCGCATCGTACCCCGGAATGGATGGCCGAATACGCGAAAAGTGCCGCCGGGCGAGGCATCCAGGTCATCATTGCCGCCGCTGGAGGCGCCGCCCACCTGCCCGGCATGGTTGCCGCCCATTCGATATTGCCGGTCCTGGGTGTGCCCATTAAGAGCAGCATTCTTAACGGCGTCGATTCCTTGCTGTCCATCGTGCAAATGCCCGCCGGGGTTCCTGTAGGCACGCTCGCTATCGGGAATGCTGGTGCGGCAAACGCGGCGCTGTTGGCCGCCAGCATCCTGGGAAACAAATATCCCGAGATTCGAAGCCGCCTGGAGGCTTTGCGCCGTGAGCAGACTGAGTCGGTCCTCCAGGATCGCGTTCCGTAATGCATCGCCATAGCCGCTCCCCGGTGCTGCCCGGCAGCGCCATCGGCGTACTCGGAAGCGGGCAATTGGGCCGCATGTTTGCCATCGCCGCGCGACGAATGGGATATCGCGTTCACACGCTCTCGCCGGACGAAGATACTCCGACAGGTCAGGTCGCGGACCTGGAGGTCAACGCCGCTTATGAAGACTTGGATGCTGTCAGAAAGTTCGCCAGCAACGTCTCCGTCGTAACATTTGAATTCGAGAATGTTCCCGCCCCGACGGCCGCCGCCGCCGAGGAGTGCGCGCCTGTCCGGCCCAGCGGCCACATCTTGCATACCACTCAGCATCGTTTGCGCGAGAAGACGTTTCTGTTGAAGGCTGGTCTTCCGCTTACTCCTTTCCGCCGCGTTGCGAAATTTGAAGACTTGCCGCCTGCCGCCGCCGAATTGGGTTTGCCGGCCATTCTCAAGAGCGCCGATTTCGGCTACGATGGCAAAGGACAATTCCGCATCGCTAGTCAATCTGACTTCGATGCCGCATGGCGGGCCGTCGGCGAGCGTGAGGCCGTTCTCGAAGCCTTCATCGACTTCGATCGCGAGATCTCAGTGGTTGCAGCCCGCACCGTCGACGGCGAGTTCATTCATTACGGCGCTGTCGAGAACCATCACCGCAACGGCATTCTCGATATTTCAATCGCCCCCGCCCCTATACCGGACCGCGTTGCTCGCGACGCCGTCGAGATTGCCAGAGCTGTCGTAGAGAAGTTAGAACTCGTAGGCGTTCTTTGTGTGGAATTTTTCGTCTGCAAGGATGGTCGCCTGCTCATCAACGAGCTTGCTCCGCGCCCCCACAACTCCGGCCATTTCACTTTCGATGCAAACTTGACGAGCCAATTCGAGCAGCAGCTTCGAGCGGCTTGCCTGCTACCTCTTGGCGCGGTTACGCAATTTACTCCCGCCGCCATGGCGAACCTGCTTGGAGATCTTTGGGCAACTGGCGAGCCGGATTGGGCGCGTGCCGTCTCAATCGCCGATGTGAAACTGCATCTCTACGGCAAATTGGCTCCGCGCCCTGGACGCAAGATGGGACACCTGACGGCGCTGGCCGGCACGCCGGAGGTAGCTTTGAGAGATGCCCAGGCGGCTCGGACGCTTTTGACGCAATCCGCTGACTTCGTGTCTACGGCGAAGTAGAAGTCAGCTCGCTTTGCGACTCATCGATCGCATCCACGCACTCCGGGGAACGGGCGACGGGAAGTTGCAGAGTAAACGTACTTCCACGGCCCTCCTCGCTCTCGAGCGTCAGCTCGCCTCCCATTTGTTTCGCAAGGCGGAGACAGATGGAGAGCCCCAGCCCTGTTCCTCCGTACTTTCGCGTGGTAGATCCATCCACTTGGCGGAACGGTTCAAAGACGGCTTCTACCTGATCTTGCGGTATTCCAATACCGGTATCTTGTACGCGGAATTGGAGGCGATTGCCTGCGTCTTGAACCGAAACGTCCAAATGAATCGAGCCTCGCTCCGTGAACTTCAGCGCATTGCTGATCAAGTTCACCAGCACCTGCCTCAGCCGCAACGCATCGCCGTCCATTTTCTCCGGCGTCTCAGCGGAAACGTCAACTTGAAACTCCAGCCCCTTCTTCTTGGCGGTGACGCCGAAACCTGCGCTTGCCGATTCCACGCATTCGCGAATCGAGAAGGGCGCGCATTCCAGCGTTAATCCCCCTGCCTCAATCTTCGAGAAATCCAGAACGTCGTTGAGCAGAGCCAGCAAAGACTTCGCGGATTTCTCCACCAACTCCAGGTATTCCCGTTGCTCCTCCGTCAAACTGGTGTGCAGCGTCAGATCGGTCATACCGAGCACCCCGTGCAAAGGGGTCCGAATCTCGTGACTGATATTGGCCAGGAACTCATCCTTCGCCTCATTACTCGCCTGCGCCTTCTTCAGGAGTTCCTCGATCTGCTGCTTTTGTTGCTCCACCACTTGCTTCTCGCGGCGAATTTCTCGCGTGCGCAGCATCACCGCTAGTGCCAGTTCGTTTCGTTGTGCCTCGAGCCGCTTCAATCGTCCGCGCCAGCGGCGATACATCAGGAGTATGGCCAGCGCCAATGCACCGGTTACTGCAGCCTCGATCTCCCGAATGTAGATGTCGGCCAGCACGCCCACTCGCTGGTGCAAGTCATAAGCCAGCACCAAGCCAGGAATAAGCAGGAACGTGCACGCATTGAGCAAGTAGGACCGCGTTAAAACTCGACGCAAATAGCTCACCTATGTAGTCTTCCGCCCACTCATAGGTCGTATCGCCCAAGTTCTCCTGCCGCATGAGACAGGGATGGGCGGCATAGCCCTGTAAACTAAAGATGACTACTTCCCAACCCGAAGAATCACTCCTCGCCTAATGAAAATTTGCTACTTCGATGCGTTTTCCGGCATCAGCGGCGATATGACTGTCGGTGCGCTAGTGGATGCAGGCGCTAACTGGGAAGCTCTGGAGGCGTCACTCCACAGCTTGAACTTGGGCGCATCGTTCCGGATTGAGAAAACCAAACGAAAGGGCATCGCTGCATCGAAATTCGCCGTCGAAAGCTCCGATCAGCGCAAACACCGCCATCTGCCGCACATCGAGAGCATCATTCTTGCCGGGAAGCTTTCGGAAACCAGCCGCAAGAATGCCTTAGCTGTTTTCCAAAGATTGGGCGAAGCGGAAGCGATTTCCCACGCTGTGCCTCTAGAAGCAGTTCACTTTCACGAAGTTGGTGCTGTCGATTCCATCTGCGACATTGTGGGCGCGTGCGTTGCGCTCGACCTGCTTGATGTTCGCGAGGTTCATAGCTCTCGGATCAACGTAGGAAGTGGTACGGTCAATACCCAACATGGTGTTCTGCCCGTCCCTGCGCCCGCGACCGCGCATTTGTTGAAGGACCGCCTGATCTATTCCGCCGGACCGGAAACCGAGCTTACGACCCCTACGGGCGCCGCTCTTCTCGCCACGCTCGCCAGCGAGTCTAATGGCATGCCCGCCTTACGTGTTCTCTCCCAAGGTTTTGGCGCGGGCGATAAGGACTTTGCCACGCAAGCTAACGTGCTGCGCGTTTTGATAGGCGAGCGTACCGGCGCTCCTGAAGCCACCTCCATCACTGTGCTTGAAGCAAACATCGATGACTCCACCCCCCAAGTCCTCGGCTACGCCATGGAACGGCTTCTGGATGCCGGTGCGCTCGACGTCTCGCTGAGTCCAATTTTCATGAAAAAGAATCGCCCCGCCACGCTGATCTCCGTGATCTCGGCGCCAGAACTGACTGAGCAACTCGCTTCGATTTTATTCGCCGAGACTACGACATTAGGTATACGCATTGTTCAGGCCGAGCGTCGCGTACTGGCGCGAAAGATCGCCGAAGTCGATACCTTGTACGGGCGGGTGCGCGTCAAATACACTGAGACAGGCGCTTTCGCTCCCGAATACGACGACTGCCGGAAGGCTGCCGCGGAAAAGGGCGTCCCGCTCCGGACCGTGATTGCGGAAGCAAACAACGCTTTTCGCAGTCGCCTGAAATCTTAAAACCATTCGATGAGCAAAGGCAAGTATTACCTCACCACGCCGATTTACTACGTCAACGCCGCGCCCCACATCGGTCACGCTTACACCACCATCGCTGCTGACACAATCGCGCGCGTTAAGCGAATGCAAGGTTACGACGTAGTCTTGACATCCGGTACTGACGAACACGGCACCAAAGTAGAACGCGCCGCTCGCGCGCAGGGCAAAACGCCTGAAGAGTTCGTCCATGTCATTTCCGATGAGTTCCGCTCGCAATGGCAGAAGCTCGATCTTCAGATCGATCGTTTTCAACGCACTACCGCGCCGGCTCACGCCAAGCTGGTCAACGCTCTGTTTAACGCTTGTAAAGAAAACGGCTACATTCACAAGGGCACTTACACCGGTCTATACGCCGTTGTTAGCGAGTCCTTCGTTAACGACGCCAAGCCCGGCGATATCGATCCTGAAACCGGCCAGCCTTACGAAGAAGTCACCGAAGAAAACTATTTCTTTAAGCTCTCCGCGTTTACCGATCGCCTGCTCGAATTCTACGAAGCGCACCCGGATTTCATCCAGCCTGAGATCCGGCGTAATGAGGTTCTGGCGTTCGTCAAGCAAGGTTTAGCCGATCTTTCCATCACGCGGACCAGCATCAAGTGGGGAATACCGGTTGAAGCGGATCCGTCTCACGTTTTCTATGTCTGGTTCGACGCCCTTACCACCTACGTCAGCGCTGTTGAGGGCGAGGATCTCTGGCCCGCCGATCTTCATTTGATAGGCAAAGAGATCCTGCGTTTTCACGCCGTCTACTGGCCCGCATTTTTGATGGCGGCGGGTTGGCCATTACCGAAACACGTATTCGCGCACGGCTGGCTGCTGTTCGAAAACGACAAGATGAGTAAGTCGCGCGGTAACATCGTTCGCCCCGCTCCCATCGCCGAAGTAATGGGCGTCGACGCATTGCGCTACTTCCTGCTGCGCGAGATCGTCTTCGGGCAGGATGGCAGTTTCAGTTACGACGCGCTGGTAGGCAGATACAATTCCGATCTCGCCAACGGGCTTGGCAACCTGGCCAGCCGCACTCTGAAAATGATCCAGCAGAAGTGTGATGGTGAGATACCAAACGGCGCTTCATCTTCCGCCAAAGTGGAAGCGGCGGCCGCTAGAGTGATCCCCGCCACTCGCGACGCCTACGAGAACTTTCAATTCTCGAAAGCGCTCGAGCATATCTGGACCTTCATCGGAGAACTCGACCGGTTCATCGTCGCCGAACAGCCCTGGCGCCAGACCGAAGACCGGGCCGCAGTGTCGCTTTATACCTGCGCCGAAGCGCTTCGCATTATCTCGATTTTGGTCGCGCCGGTACTCCCTCATGCTGCTGAAGCAATCTGGAAGCAACTCGGCTTTACGGAACCGGTATCGAGCATGCAGTCCGACGCCCTCCAGTGGGGTTTAATCAAAGAAGGCCAGCAAATCGGCCCCGTTGCTCCCGTTTTTCCGCGGCTTGATCTCCAACCAACCATTCAGAAAATGCAAGAGCTCGAAGAGATAGAAAAGAGCAGGCAATCTGCTCTACTCGGTAAACCAGCCGAACCGCCCGCGCCCGTTCCGCAGCCCTCATCCAATCTCATCGCCATTGACGACTTCACCAAAGTCGACCTTCGCGTCGGTGAAGTGAAATCCGCGGAACTGGTAAAAGGTGCTAACAAGCTGCTGCACCTGAAAGTCGATATCGGCGAGCCCGAGCCGCGCACCATCGTAGCCGGTATTGCGCTCGCATATAAGCCCGAACAGCTGGTGGGTCGCAAAGTCGTAATCGTTGCGAATTTGCAGCCCCGGAAACTGCGCGGCCTTACATCGCAAGGCATGATCGTTGCTGCCAGCCTCGAAGACGGATCGCCCGTCCTGGCAGGTTTCCACGAAGAGGTGCCAGTCGGTGCCCGCCTCAAGTAGCGCCAGTGCATCTGGTCGACTCTCATTGCCATCTCGATGACGCGCAGTTCAGCGGCGACCGGTCTGCGGTCATTCAACGGGCTCGTGACGCCGGCCTGAAGTACCTGCTCTCGATCGGAACAGGCGAGGGCCCGCCGGATCTTGAAGCGGCGGTTCGTCTCGCCGATGAGTATCCGTTCGTCTTCGCCACAGTGGGCGTTCATCCTAACGATGCATTGAAGCTTCAAGCGAGCACTTTCCGGGATCTCGAAAATATGCTTCAGCACCCTAAGGTTGTCGCGATTGGCGAAATTGGGCTCGATTATCACTGGGGCATTCCCAAAGAAACGCAGCTCCCAATTTTTATCCGGCAGCTTGAGCTCGCCCGGGACGCTCGCATGCCCGTCGTCATTCATACGCGCGACGCGTGGGCCGACACTCTTGAAATTCTGCGCGCGCACTGGGCCTCCACTGGCCTTCCGTGCATCATGCACTGCTTTACCGGAAACGCCGAGCAAGCGCGCGAATGTCTGGACCTCGGCTTTTACCTTGCGTTCGGCGGCGTCGCGACCTTCCCCAAGGCAGCCGAAATTCGTGAGGCCGCCCGCATCACGCCAACCCACCGTTTGCTGCTCGAAACCGATTCGCCCTACCTCGCCCCTGTACCATACCGCGGCAAACGCAATGAGCCAGCCTTCGTGGCCCACACTGCTACCGCGATCGCTGCTGTTCGCGGCGTGCCCGTTGAGCAACTCGCCGCTGAAACCACCGCCAACTTCGAAGCTCTCTTCCAGCTACACTGAGGATTCCGAAACCGAGGAACCATGTTCAGCAAGATCCGGCAATCGATTAGCGCGCGCGAAGCCTTTGAGCTCGTTCAATCGGATCTGCAGGAAGTCGAACGCGAAATTAGCGTGGATTCCGTGGCTTCTGTCGAAGCCATCACTACCATCAACCAGTATTTGCAAGCGGGCGGAGGAAAGCGCTTGCGGCCCGCCCTGCTGCTCCTCTGCAACCGCCTGTTCGGTAGTTCTACCGATGGCGCCCGCCGCTTGGCCGCCGTCGTCGAGATGATCCATACCGCCACTCTCGTTCATGACGACGTGATCGACGTAGCCAAGACCCGCCGCGGCCGCCCCTCCACCAACGTGGTCTGGGGCAATCACATTTCCGTGCTGGCCGGCGACTGGCTCTACATGCAAGCGTTCCAGGTCGCTTTGCGCGAGCGCAATTTCCATATTCTCGACGTCCTGATCTCGCTAACCCAGATGATGGTCGAGGGTGAGCTGCTGCAACTGGAAAGGCTGCACCGCATCGACATCACCGAAGCCGACTACATGGAACTGGTGGATCGCAAGACCGCCAGTCTCTTTTCGGCTTGCGCCTGTTTGGGTGCCGCCTCCGCCGGAGCCGATGAAGCGAGCGAATCGAAGCTCGCCGATTTCGCCTGGAACCTCGGCATGGCGTTCCAGTTAGTGGACGACATTCTCGATTTCACCTCCACTGAAAGAATCCTCGGAAAGCCCTCCGGCAACGATCTGCGCGAAGGCAAAGTGACGTTGCCGGTAATTTACGCCCTTGAAACGGCCTCCGCTGAGGAACGCCAGGCCATCGAGATGGTCATCGGCGACGCCAGTTACGAGCAGGTTCCCTTCATGCGCATCTTACAGATCCTCGAACACCACGGCGCCATCCCGCGTGCCTACGAGCGCGCTCATGCGTTTACCCAGAAATCACGCGCCATGATCGGGAACTTCCCTGACTCGCCCGCCCAACGTGCGCTACACGCCATAATCGATTTGGTAACTGAGCGAAATTCCTAACGAATTCAATCCGTCACCAGACGGCTCTTCTTCTTACCCGCCATTCCCGAAACCACTTGCGCGTGGTTTACGGCCGCGGTTAAGGACACGCCGCCAATAATGTTCCCCAGCAGGGTCGGAAGCAAGTAACCCCAAGCCACCGCGCCCCAGCTCCTAGCGCCCACCATGGGCAGAAATAATACTTCAACTGCGCCTGCGACTATGTGCGTCAAATTCGCCAATCCGACAATGTAGGTGAGGATCACGATAACCGCCACGCGGCCGGTATCGATCGCTGCCAGCATCCAAACCACCATGGCAATCAGCCACCCGGCAAAGATGCCGCGCAGAATGGCCGCTCCAAACGTCACTTCCGCCGCGTCCTTTGCGAGTGCCAGCATCGAGCTTTGTACGTTCGGTTGGAACATAGGCGTATTGCCCACCACCCACGCAAACAGGTGCGCGCCCACCAGATTCGCGATCAGGACGATGGTCCACAATCTCGCGACCCTGATAAGCGTGTTCACATTCCTCTTTGCGAAGAGCGGAATAATCGCGGTGAGAGTGTTTTCGGTGAATAGCTGTTGACGCCCGATGATAACGATCAAAAATCCGAGCGGATAACCAAGTCTCACCACCAGCGGCCGCCAAGGCTCATCTGGAAGATAGGCCCGAAAAAGTGCCTGCGCCACAAACGAAAAACCCATTGAGAGCCCCGCCGCCAGGCCCGACCACGCCAGCGCGGAAATTGAACGGTTCAGCTCTTCTTCGCCGTCGTGCCGGATGGCCTCATGGACTACATCGACGCTGACCGAGGTCCTCTCTTGCGCTTCTTCGCGCTGTTTCTCGGTCAATTCCGGAGCGACTACGCTCGGATCTTCCTCATCGTCGATGAGCATGCTTTCAAGGAATTCGTCAGCCGGGCCACTTCCAGGCTACACCGCGCAGGTTCCACCGCGGCAGTATATAAGCGGGCCGCTTACAAATAGAAGGGGTCCCGGTGAGCAGCTCGGTCTGACTGGCCGATACGCTGTTTGCATCGACGACAACGTGGCAGCAGCAATATTGCCGACTGCCCCGCCAGCTGCCAGGAGATTTTGTGCCCAAAGATCCAACAGATAAACCTCATCGTAGTTGGTCGCGTCTTCTAACTTCTTATCGGCTCGCCTGCACGGCGAGAAGCTCCTACGCCGTCCTGGGGTACCCTTTCGTGCGGTCAAACGCGATGTACCAAGCGCACCCGCTTGAAATCCACCGTTCAGGAAACAGAAGCCGCGCCCGGTGGGTTATCGTCGGACACGTCCTGTAATTGAGCCGGCTAAAAACAGTGCTACAAAGCCACCGCCGATCAGCCCGAAGGATGTCGGCTCTGGCGGGGCTCCGCCGCCGTGGCTGTGAACTGTCCAGTAAAGTCCAGAGTATAAATGGCGCCGGGCGCAACGCCGAAGGAGTCTGTAATGCTCGGACTTGGGGTAGCTGACTGCTCGATTTGGCTAAAAAGTGTAGTCCCTTTATAAACTTGCACAAGGAAATCATCGGACGCCCCGTCCTGTACGTCGGTACCGGCTTCCGTAACGCCAAAGTTACCGGTACCGTGACGACTTCCGTAATGGCCGACGAGGACAAATTCGAGAAGGTAGGGTCACGTGATGGTCTCGGTGTAGCTGCCATAGGAGGACGGGACCGGGGCTTTAGCTATGAGATCAACGGAGTATGAAAGCTGATTAGGCCAAAGCACAACGGCGGGATCGGATTCCCCCTGAAGGTCTCCCCCGAAAAGCTTCGCTCGCAAACCTTGTTGCTTGCCTCCCCGTTGCTCGCCGCAAGGGCAGGGGTTGCATTTCGCAACCCTAATTCCCTTGCCAGAAAGGAACAAATTCCATGTTTTTGAATCGCATAACTCTCATCGGTTTCACCGGGCGTGATGCCAAAACCGGAGCAACTCAGGCGGGAAAACAGATCACGAGGCTTTCCGTCGCAACCACGAAGCGCTATAAAGACGGTCAGCAGCAATGGCAGGAGAAGACGCAATGGCATACCTGCGTTGCTTACGGGCCACTCGCAGAGCACGCCGCAAAGCTGCAACCGCAGCTCACGTGCTGATTGAAGGCGAGCTGGTCTATCGCGAATATGAGCGGACGGTGGAAACAGATAGCGGGTTGGTGAAGGTGGAGTGGCCGGTCACGGAAGTGGTGATTGATTCGGTGAAAACACCGGATGGCCAGGCGAAGGACAAAGGGGCCGCTGCGTAAGCGGCCCGCTTACCTCCGTTAGACTTTCTACTTGATTGCAGTTTGAAACTGGCGATACACTGAGGAGCTTGGGGCCAGGCCCTCAAGCCATTATGAAACTTGACGTGTTGATAACACTACTCGCGTCGCTGTTTTTGGCTTCGCCAAAGATGTCCGCTGATTCGTATTCAATCACAACGCTTCCGGTCGGTGCGAACCCCGCTGCAATAAATGATGAGCTCGAAATTGTGGGAAAAACGGCGCTCGGGCAGGGTTTCCTGCTGACTAACGGAGTTTTCACGACTTACTCCTATCTGAATACTTCCTTCGGGTCCACAGCGTTTATGGACATCAATAATGCGGGTCAGATAGTGGGAGATTTCTATCCCAATGGCGCCGTCCCAATGGATTTTTTGTTTGAGGGAGGAAGCTTCTCGACGATTAGCATTCCCGGGAGCCTTTATGCGACGGTCAATGGCATAAATAATTCCGGAGTAATAATAGGGAGCGCTTCTTTGTCTCCGTTCAGCGACCACCAAGTTTTCCTTCTCGCTGGGGGAACCTTTTCTTTCGTGAATATTTATGGTCTTTTTAGCGCAATTAACGACGCTGGGCAAATTGTAGGGGGCACCGCGGAAGGTTTCCTGTTAAGTAATGGCGCGATTTCCGATATCGACTTCCCAGGAAGCAGCACCGGAGACAATTCCAACGGGGATAAATAACCAGACAACAATTGTCGGTGCATACAGATTCTCAGGAAACGAGGGATATCAGGGCTTTTGTTTACAGTCAGGGCGACTTTTCCACGCTTGACATCCCGGGCGCGACCAATACATATCTAACCGGGATCAATAATGAAGGTGACATAGTCGGCTTTTACACAGATTTTTCGTTTCAGGCGAACGGCTTTCTGGCGACACCGATTCCTGAGCCGATATCGCTTATGCTGTCCACTTTCGGCTTACTGGCAGTTGGTGGAGTCGTGAGACGGCGAATTCGTGAACAGCAGCGAAGATCTCTCGCGCAGGCGCGTTGACGTTCGATTCGAATAGTTATCTAAAGTCAGAAGGCGGTCAGACAATCAGAAGATTTGATCCACACACCGGCGGCCCTCATCGCACAGATTTGGTACGTACTATTCCCCTCTGGCCCATATGCAGGGAGCCAATCCTCGTTGCATCTTGGTACCTGTTTCCTGGCCCGTTTGATTGTTAGCATCGCGTCGAACCGACGGCTGCACACAAACTGGACAGGAAGAGGGCGGTTTGACGAGAGCCGCCCTTTCTCTTCAACTTTACGGCTTTCCACATAGCTCGAAGGTGATTAGCTCAGCCCGATCCAAGTAGAATTTCGGGGATGATGCGGATGACGCACCCAGAGGGGAGGCAGACGTCTCTTGAGGACAATCCGGGATCTCACGAAGCAGATCCAGGTGTTCACCTGCCACGCCTAAGTCGGAATGTTATACCAATGAAATTGAACCTCCGGGCTGTTCGCGAAATTCTGGTAGACCGTCGCGAGTGATCCCCCAGTCACACTGTCGGCGATGCCTTCTGTTAGGAGTTCGGCACTGGGGACATTCCCAGCACCCGTTCATCCAAAGGCGCTTGCGGGGTTCATACATCGAAGCGGCTAGAGCGCGGATCTCCACAGCCGTCAGCTCGCCCGAAGAAAAACAATCCCGCATTGGCTCTCCTCGTTAAACGTGTACTGGCGGCGGTGGTTATGCTGCCGAAGCGGAAACGGATCCGCTTCAACCAGCGCGGCGGTCAATCAACGAATATGCCTCGCGATAGCAGACGGATTTGATCAGGTTGCGAGGATGTTCGCGGAGGAGGCATACGCTGGAGAAGGTCGGGCTGCTTATGGGTCTGATGGTCCGAAGCGACGACAGAGACACCGAGGACGTGCTCGGGGATCTCTTGATGTGCGAGGAGGTGAAGTAGCCATTCGCCAGATCGAAGAGGATAACGGCAAACGTTGACGCCGCCAGCCAGGTTGGACGTGAACGGAAGACCAAGCCCTCGGCAGAGTCAGCCGAAAAGAAGAAAAATCTCAAAGCTATGTCTCTCCGCCAATTGCGCGAGCTGGGATACGCCGCCGCGGAAGAAGTAGTCGATGCGGACGCGAAGTGGAATGCCCATCGCGACGTAGTATCTGGAAAATAGGATGCGGTACGCCTTTTGAGGAGCTAGCGTGCGCTTTGGTGAAGTCGGCGTCTCATTATGCTCCCGGATTCGACTCCGTGATGCAGGACGTTCAGGCGTTTCAAGAAAACTGGTCCGATGCTCTTCATGAGGCGCATTTGCTTTTACCTTGACTATCCTGAGCTCCTTGCCTCGGGGAAGGAAGAAAACGCGCCGAGGAAGGCAATGCTTAGCAGCGGCGAGCTTGTTCCTACCTTCAATCCACAAATTGCGGTCCTCGTACAAAACGGGGACCGCGTCCGCGGCTACCTCGAATGTGCCCGCGCTCGTAACCGATCCGCGGCTACCGTATAAGCTTCCAGCAATTCGAAAATGGTGCAACGCTGTCGGGATGGATGCTATGCCGGCATCTCCGGAGAAGATTGCGATGTATCTCGGTGCGCAAGCTGGACGGCTGAAAGCATCCACCCTGAATTATCATCTGGCGGCAATCAGCAAAGCCCACAAGAGCGCCGGCTTCGCCTCACCGGTGAAAGACAATCAACTCATCGCCGAGACCCCCGTCCTTTTCATCAATCGAATCGGATCCGCCCTGCGCACCATTCGCCACGATGTGATACGTTCCTGAAACGGGTACGGTGAAGGTCTGCGGTCCGGCGGTGTAGCTAAAAGTGTTCGCATACGTGAATACGTTCGGACAATAGCGGCGACCCTGCGCTGGAGGCATACTGGCGAATGAAGGCGGCAAATGATTGGCCAGAGAACCAAACTCGCCTCGGCGAAAGAGTGGGAGCCGCTGAGCGCAGCGTTGCTGAATGCGTCCGTTGCCAGCTGCGAAATTGCGCACATAGGTGAACCAAGCGCGAAGCATAGGCGTGGGAACGGGCGGGCCGGGATCGCACACCGAGTTATCGTTGTCGCTGAACGCGCCACTGGTGGTTGGAGTCGACGAGATGATCTTGAGTGCCCCATTGTGAAGGATTGTGCCGTTCGATGGATTCGCATCCAGATCGTTCTGGACCGATAGCTCTAAAGCCTGATCTGGACTGAGGAGACAGCCGCAGCATTCCCGCAGTTCTTCGGCCGGATCCACGACATAAATCAGGGCGCAGAGATCGCCCGCGCCGCCGGGACCCGCGCCATGGGTACCGGGATTGACGATGTCCACGAGCTCATCCGGCGTGGTGGCGCCCGTGACCGGAACAATGTTATAGACATTGCCGTTTTAGGTGTTCCAGATAAGAAGTAAAAATTGGGCGGTAAAGGTCGCGCCGCCCTGCAGGCCCGTGAAGTAGTTCACCCGGAATGTGTCCGGCGGATCTGAGCTCAGCAGGCAGTCGCTAGAAGAAAAGCAGAGCCAAAGACTACGAATAGAGTCTTTTTATCGATCGTTCATCGGTTTTGGATGCAGCGATTATACGGTGCAGGTGGTACCCAGTCAAAAACTAGGGGTGCGCGTCAGTACTGTTGTAGGAGATAAAGAGCGCGAAGAAGGCGCGAAACGCGAATCGGCACGCGCGCAGGTTCTGATTCCAGGGCCGACAACATATTTGCCTAAGCGCAATCGCCATGAGAGGGCGTGAACGTTCGTGCTACGTCATGGAGAGAGCTACCGCACTGAGCCAACAACAACCGGAGCAGCAGGTATGAGCGCCTCCAGCGCAGCCAAGCGTTGCTCCAATGACCGAATCTCCTGATCCTGCCGTTCAATCGTGCGATGCTGCTTTGGATCTCATTCAGCAGCATGGCTGGAAGCTGCTGATACTGCACGGAGTCGATCTGGCCATCTTTGTTCCGCACAACGGGCTCGGGATACACCTGAGCGACCTCTTAGCCAAGTCCGAACTGTAACGGTTCGCTGCCATCGGCTTCCGCCTGCTTGTAGCGAAACTTGATTGGCCGCAGTTGCATCAGGGCGTCGCTGCCGTCGGCCAGATCGCGTACATCTTACGTGTATCGGATCGAAGAGGATAGCACGGCGAGCTGGCCGCTGGGAATTCACAAGCGCGGCAGCCCCAATGACCGTCACGCCAGAGATTCCGGCGATGAAAGTGGACGTTTGATTGCCGGTGCCGATTCGGATGACGCCGCTGTCGTTGGAGTTTCCATCGTTTGCGATCTCAACATTATCGCTCCCACTGGTCACCTTTGAACCAGCGCCGCTGCCGATATCGATATTCCCCGCTCCCGTTGAGAATTGCAGCGCTGAAAGTCCGATGGGAGTGTTATCTATTCCACCAACGTAAGTATCGAAGATTGAACACAGGACAGACCTATTCGGTAACCGGTTTGAGTACGCTGTCGGAGTACGTGGAAGCGTCGACGGCGGCCGGTTGGAGATTCGAGCCGTTTTTCCCAGAACTCGTGAGGTACGCATCACGCAATTCGAAGCCCGCTGGTATTGCCTAGCAGTCGCTATCCACACATATCCCGTGCTAGTAACCGCACGATCATGAAGCGCCAGGAATTCCGAAGCCGGATTCGCATACCCGAGGACGCTGTCACCAGCTAAATGATACCGACAGCAGTGTTGTTCGCCCTCGCACTCGCTACAAGCGCGCCGGTCCAAGAGCGGTGTTTCCCGTGGATGTACTACTTTCGGTTACGAAATATCCATCGACATCCAAAATCACATTTGAGGAATCAGATACGAAAACTGCAACCGCGCCATTTGCCCGTGCCGAAACAACGGCAGCGTTCGCGATGATGGTCCCACTCGGATCATTGAGAGTGGAAGAGCTTGGTGGACCGCTGGGCGTACTCGAGGTGCAGGCAGCACAGAGACATACAGTAAAGACCCGGACGGTACCGTTCGGTGTTACATTGAGAGAGTAAGCTGAGGCGCTAGAGGGAATCCCGCAGATGCCAGCCACCGTGAAGTTCTGATAGGTCCGCGCTGGAACTACACCGCTGCCACCACTTGACGTACGCGTATCCACTAGTCGGCAGGGAGTAACGGAGACGAAGTTTTGCGGCATGGGCGATTGCGCCTGTGATTTAAATGCGCTGAGTCCGGAAACGATAAGTACGCCGAATCGGAGAAGTCGAGACATGGATGCTCCTTGGCTGCGATTTGCAGGATCAGAGCACTGTATAGCCATTAGGGCTAGAAAGCAATCCCTTGTTGGCGGCAGCAGCCAATTGCTGCCGGATCGTTAGGCCTACTGACTTAGGACAACTTACGATCCCGGGTCAGAAGCGCCCTGAACTGGCGCGCGCAAAGGGAGAGATCCAGAAACATTCGCCTGGAGAAGATCGACTTTCAAAGCCAGCGCATCGAACTGCCGGGCAAGACCACGTAAAGAACAAGACAGCGCGTTACCTGCCGATCTATGGCGACATGAAAGCCGAAGTTCGAGATGGCGATCTCGCTTGCGGATCCCAAATGCCCGTTCCTCGTCCAACACGACGGAAAGACGTGTCGCCGATTGGGAAAGATCATGGAAGACCGCATGCGGCACTAGCGCGAATTGACAACGCTCTTTTTCACGATCTGACGCCGCGGAGCGCTGACGAACATGATCGAGGCCGGCTTCAGCGAAAAGGAAGCAATGGAAATCAGCGGTCACAAAACACGAGCACCTCTTCGAGGATCCACATCGTCCGCGAGCGCCTGAGGCAGCTCGCTCGAGCGTCGAAACGCACTTCAAGCAGAACGTGAGCCATTGGGCTAGACAGCCGGGTCAGACAAAATGAGCAGATTCAATAAAGCTTTAGAATCATGGTGAGCCGGGCGGGACTCGAACCCGCGACCACCGCATTAAAAGTGCGATGCTCTACCAACTGAGCTACCGGCCCGTTCCAGCAACTTTCTGCTTCAGGATATCATCGCTGCTCCCTTACCGCCCGAAACGTTTATAGCGTTCACGAATCCAGTTTTACGGACGAATTGATGAAAAACCACCACCGCAAAACCGCCGCCCTCTCCTGGTTCACAGGCATTGCTGCTTCCGCTGTTACGGTCTACGCCGCGAAGAAACTCCTTACCACCTGCCGCGGCGATCGCAATTTCGATCTGCGCGGCAAAGTCACTTTGATCACCGGTGGCTCACGCGGTTTCGGCTTCGCGTTAGCTCAAGAATTTGGAAATCACGGCAGCCGCCTTGCCCTTTGTGCTCGCGATGATCGCGAACTACAGGAGGCCTGCCGCCGTCTCGCGGAGAAGGGAATTGAGGCCGCCCCCTTCATCTGCGACATCACTAAGGAAACGGAGATTCCTTCGCTCCTTACACGCGTGGTCGAGCGCTTTGGAAGCATCGACATTCTCGTCAACAACGCAGGCTTTATCAAAGTCGGCCCGCTTGACAGTTTCGAACATGCCGACTTCGAACGACGCCATGAACCTGATGTTCTGGGCTCCGGTCAACCTCACATTCGCGGTTCTGCCTCTCATGAAAAAACAGGGAGAAGGGCGCATCGTAAATATCACGTCTATCGGAGGGCGCGTAAGCGTCCCTCATCTGCTGCCTTACAGCTGCGCGAAGTTCGCGTTGGTCGGTTTTTCTTCCGGTATTAGCTACCGAACTGCGCCCCCAGCGAATTCACGTCTTGACTGTTGTTCCGGGATTGATGCGCACAGGCTCATATCTCAATGCTGAATTTACCGGCGCATCCAAGGATGAGTTTGCCTGGTTCGGACTTTTGGGTAACTTGCCCGGATTCTCTGTCGCTGCCGCTTACGCCGCTGGTTGTGTTCGTAAAGCTCTCCAAAACCAGCAAAACAATTGCACCATTTCGCTGCCTGCCAAGCTGTTAATTGCTGCTGAAGCGCTACTCCCTGAAACCACCAGAAATCTTCTCCACCTTGTCAACCGAACTCTTCTTCCCGCCTCGCGCAAGAAGAACTCTCGCACCGGAAAGGTTTTGAACCAGGCCTTCGGCAAGCTCTTCCAAGCGCTAACTGTCCTGGGTAAGAATGCCGCGCTCAAGTATAATGAGTGAAGCGCGCTGCCGGGTAAATTACCAGGTAAGTAACTTAATCCCTTTAAATGCAATCCATATAACGCAGGGATACACAGTCGCTTGCGACTGGTCACTGTTGTGCCGTCTCCTCATCTGGAGAAAAGCCTAGGCACCTCGGGTTCGAACGCTCTCAGTTGATTGCGCCTCGTGCGCCTTTTTAGGGGATAGTATTGTCATCTTCGCATCCAATTTTTCGAACTTTTCTTCAAGCGGGGTTTGAATGCTCTACTCACAAACTTCGTAATGGCAAGCGTCTCGACCTTCTTGCGTCGACCCAGCACGATCGCTTCGCCTATGAAGATTACGAGCGTCTCCACGCTTTTGGAATCCGTACAGTTCGTTTAGCCGCGCGCTGGCACCTGATTGAGCCGTCGCCCGGCGAATACAATTTTGAGTCGCTTGCCGTCCTGTTGGACACCGCTGCTGAAGCCGGTATGGAGATTGTTCTCGATCTGCTGCACTTCGGCTGGCCGGAGCACGTTCACGTTTTCGCGCCCTCGTTTCCGCAAGACTTCGCTCGTTTCGTGCGCGCTCTCGCGCGATTCGTGAAACATCGCGGAAACGGCTGCAACATCTTCGCTCCCGTCAATGAAGTGTCCTTTCTTTCTTGGGGCGGCGGTGATGTGGCTTGCATTAACCCGCATTCAAGAGGAAGAGGTCCTGAGCTGAAGCGCAATCTTCTGCGCGCTGCGATAGCGGCCAGCGAAGTGTTGCTCAATGAGTTGGATCGGGTAAGACTCGTCTCGCCCGAGCCGGTCATTCACATCGTCGGGAATCCAGCCATTCCGGGCGATGATTCCGAAGCCGAGAAATATCGTCTCGCTCAATTTGAGGCTTGGGACATGCTCTCCGGCCGAATCGCTCCCGAACTCGGCGGCAAACCCGAGTACCTGGATATCATCGGCGTCAATTTCTACGACCGCAACCAATGGGTCCACAACTCTAAAACACTTTCTCGCAACGATCCGGCCTACAGGCCCTTTCACAAAATTCTCGAAGAGGTCTGGAATCGTTATCGACGGCCTCTTTTCATCTCTGAAACTGGAACCGAGGGCGACGGACGCGCAGACTGGTTCAACTACATCTGTGACGAAATCATAGCCGCTCACCAGCTCCACGTTCCCGTCCACGGTCTCTGCCTTTACCCGATCGTCAATCACCCCGGCTGGGAAGATGACCGGCATTGCTGTAACGGCCTGTTTGACTACGCTGACGCGTCCGGCAATCGAGAGATTCATTGGCCGCTCGCGTACGCAATTCTAAATCAGCAGCTAAGGCTGCAGCGGAGTTATCAATTCACACATGATCCCGAACAACATCGATCTGATCTGCCTGTCCCATCTCCGATGGGGGTTCGTTTTCCAACGTCCTCAGCACCTGATGAGCCGGTTCGCTCGTACGCGGAGGGTCTTCTTTCTTGAAGAGCCTGTCTTCCAGGATGGCGAACCTCATTTGCGCTCCTTCGTTTGCCCCAGCACCAACGTGCGTGTCCATACGCCCGTTCTGCCTCACGGCTTGACGCCGCAGCAGATCACAGAAGCACAAAGAATCCTTGTGAACCGGATGCTCGAGCAAAACAGCATCACCGGCAGCATGTCTTGGTATTACACGCCCATGGCCCGGGAGTTCGCCTCCACCCTGCCATCTAGCCTCACCGTCTACGACTGCATGGACGAGCTTTCTGCTTTTGCTGGCGCGCCTGCAGCCATGCGCGACAACGAAGCCGCGCTCTTCCAGGAAGCTGATCTGGTCTTCACCGGCGGTGCCAGCCTCTTCGAATCCAAACGAAAACAACATCAGTCCGTTCACCTGTTTCCTAGTAGCGTCGATGTTGCGCATTTCTCCCGCGCGCGAGCTATCGACCGGGAACCTGACGATCAATTCCATTTGCCCCGGCCACGCCTAGGTTATGCGGGCGTCATCGATGAGCGTATGGATCTCGACCTGATTCGTTTCATCGCTCGCGAACGCCCCGCCTGGCAAATTGTTCTTCTAGGGCCCATCGCGAAAATCGACCCGGCCTCCCTCCCGCGCGCCGAAAACATCCATTACCTCGGCATGAAGCAATACTCTGAGCTTCCGGCCTATCTATCCGGGTGGAATATAGGCATGCTTCCTTTCGCGCTGAACGAATCGACTAAATTTATCAGCCCTACTAAAACACCTGAGTATCTGGCCGCGGGCCTTCACGTTATTTCGGCGCCCATACGCGATGTCATAACTCCCTACGGGGATCTCGGTCTCGTTCGAATCGCGGACGGTCCTAGTGAATTTGTCAGAGCTGCGGATTCGCTCTTACAGAGTCTACCTGCTGTGGAGCACCGCGCCCGAGTAGATCGATTTCTTTCGCAGTCCTCTTGGGACAAAACATGGAGCGACATGAACACACTTATGGAAAACAAATTCTTGCTGAAGACCTCGCCCGTTGGGACTCGCCCTCACCGTACGCCAATGACTAATGTTGAAGGCGTCTCCAATGTTTGATTACTTGATTGTCGGCGCGGGCTTCGCTGGGGCCGTCACCGCGGAAAGAATGGCCCGCCATCATGGAAAGAAAGTTCTTCTCTTAGATCGCCGCCCCCATATCGGGGGTAATGCTTATGATCACTACAACGAAGACGGAATACTGGTTCACCGCTACGGTCCGCATATCTTCCATACCAACTCAGATCAGGTTTTCCAATACCTTTCACAGTTCACCGAATGGCGGCCTTACGAACACAGAGTCCTGGCCTCCGTCGATGGAAAGCTGGTCCCGGTTCCTATCAATCTCACCACCGTGAATCGTCTTTATAACCTGAACCTTACTTCGGAACAGGAAGTCGAGGCCTTTTTTGCTTCGCGCGCCGAGGCTCGTCCGTCCATCAGAACGTCCGAAGATGTTGTCGTTAGCAAAGTCGGACGCGATCTTTATGAGAAGTTATTCCGGAACTACACGCGAAAGCAGTGGGGAAAGGATCCTTCCGAGCTCGATGCCCAGGTCACAGCTCGCATTCCCGTGCGTACCAATCGGGATGATCGCTATTTTACAGATCGCTACCAGGCAATGCCGAAATACGGTTACACCCGCATGTTTGAGAACATGCTTAACCACCCGAATATTAAAATTGAATTGGGATGTGATTTCCGCGCTCTAACGAAACGCCTGAAATACCGCGAGCTCATCTACACCGGGCCTGTCGACGAGTTCTTTGATTATAGATACGGTGAGTTACCCTATCGCTCTCTGCGCTTTGAGCATTCAACGTTGAATACTGAATACTCGCAACCGGTCGCGGTTATTAATTACCCGAATGACCATGCTTATACGCGCGTCACCGAATTCAAGCATTTGACGGGCCAGGTGCACTCTCGAACGGGTGTTGTTTACGAATACCCGGCCAACCAGGGAGATCCATATTACCCCGTTCCGACGCCGGAGAACGCGGCATTATACAAGCGCTACGCGGAGCTGGCTGCTGCCACCAAGCGGGTCCATTTCGTGGGAAGGCTCGCGACTTACAAGTATTACAACATGGATCAAGTCGTCGCCCAGGCACTTACGCTGTGCAAGCATTTAGTCCCTGCGGTAGACGTCGCAGTAAAGCCCGCCGCTGCGGCTGCTGCGGTCGGCGCTGCGCTCCCGGCGCAACCGGCTGCGGCTTTTTAGGCGCCGCTCGGCGGATGCTGGAGTTGACCGTCCTTTCACCCCACCGGGATGACGCCGCTTTCTCGCTTTGCATAGCTTTGTCTAGCTGGTCCAGCCTGCCCGTGGCGCTTACGGTAGTCAATTGTTTCACTATAAGCGCCTATGCCCCCAGGGCGTCGTCAACCACGCCATCAACCGTTTCGGCCCTGCGCGCCACAGAGGATCGCAGGGCTTTGCGTTCAATCTCTCAACCAGTCAAAATAGAATCGCTCGACTTACTGGATGCGCCACTTCGATTCGGCATAAGCCCCGCCGCCATATCCAATCCTGAAACCGCCGCGCTGCAGACGGACAGCGAAATCGATTCGATTGCTTGCCGGATTCGGCGATATTTCACGCCTGGACCTGTCTTAGCTCCGCTCGCCTTGGGTGATCACGTCGATCACTTAGCTATCAGGAGGGCGGCTCTCGCCAATTCCAAAGCTGCCAAGCTGGCATTCTACGAAGATCTGCCGTATGCGGCCTGGACCTCGGACGCCGCGCTCCGCGAAAGAGTAGCCCAAACCGAACGGGCCGCGCTCGTGAAGTTGCGGCCGTTTATCATTCGCGCTCACAACGGCATAGCCCATAAATACCGGGTCGTCAAACGATATCGCTCGCAAATCAATTCCGAAGAAGCCGCTAACATCGCGCAATACGCTGCGAAGTATGGTGCAGGCGAGCGGATCTGGATACCGATGTACAGCAGTTGTTGGAGGCCTCTGCTTCAGTGAACCAGCGGATCGATACCACAGGTCGATACCATTAAGCTATCCGCATGAACGCGGCCGCCATTATTTTCACCGCCAGCGCTGGCTTCATCGTTTACGTGCTCATCGGATATCCGCTCTTACTAGCGATTTACGCCCGCTTTTTCGAAGAGCCGATTCGCAAAGAACCCACCCGCAAGCGCCTCTCCATCGTAGTTCCCGTTCGCAATGGCGCGCCCTGGGTCAAGGCGAAAATCGATTCGCTGCTCGCCTCAAACTATCCGGGTGAGCTCCTGGAGATCTTGATCGTTTCCGATGGATCTACCGACCGGACCAACAATATTGTTGAAGGTTATCCCGATGCGCGTGTTCGCCTTCTGGCGCTTCCGCCTGGTGGAAAAGCTGTCGCGGTGAGTCGCGGCTTCGATCTCGTTTCCGGCGAAATCATCGTCTTGACAGACGTTCGTCAAGCCTTCGATTCTGACGCATTAGCAAATCTGCTCGCCTGTTTCGCGGATCCGTCCGTCGGCGTAGTTACTGGCGAACTGGTCATTCATCAAGGTCTCAGTCGTGAGGAATACAACACCGGTCTCTACTGGCGTTACGAGAAGTGGATCAGGCGCAACCTGAACCGCATCGATGCCATGCTCGGCGCCACGGGCTCCATCTACGCCATTCGCCGTGAGCTCGCGGTGCCCATCCCGCCTGAAATTTTACTCGACGACGTTTACATCCCATTCGCCGCGGTTTTTCGTGGATTTCGCATCTGCTTCGAGGATAAAGCGAAAGCCTATGATCTCCCGACTTCCTTGCACTCCGAGTTTTGGCGCAAAGTGCGAACGCAAGCCGGCGTATATCAGATTCTCTTCCGCTTCCCGAAACTGCTTTGGCCGGGCAACCGCCGCTTCGTGCACTTTTTGTCGCATAAGTTAGCTAGGCTGCTGCTTCCATTCGCGTTGATCGCGGTGGCAATCAGTAGCCTGGGCCTGCTTGAGCCATGGCGCGCGATCGCACTCGCCTGCCAGATTGCTTTTTATTTCTTCGCCTTGCTCGACCCTATCGTTCCGGAAAAAAATCCGCTGAAGCGCCTCTCCGCCGTCATTCGGGCTTTCGTCGTCCTCGTTGCCGCCGCGCTGTGCGCCACGGCTGTTCTATTTTTTCCGGCGCGGCGCTTATGGAAAGAGACTCGCGTCAATCCCCGTTAGATGAACTGCGCGTACACTTTGTGCGCAGGCAGCAAGTCGGCCGGGCAACCATCGTGCCATTTCCATTCAGCGCGTTGCGGTGTCACTCCGGCCTTTCGATCGGGGTCGGGCTCACTCAATAGCCGGCAGCGATACAACATGGAGATGAAATGGCCGCGGTCGCGCTGTTCCCCGATGCTCTCGGTAATGGCGATGGGCTCCGGCTCGAAACTTACCGCCGACCCAATCTCCTCTTCCGCGCACCTTCGGATTCGCTCGGCCGCATGTTCCTTGTAGCGAATAATTCCTCCCGGGACGTGCCATCCTGCCCCATAGAAATCGTCCTCTCGCCAGGTCAGTAGCGTACGCCTCTGTTCATCCTGAATCAGCAGGTCGACGTTCACTACCGGTGTCACCCGGCTGATAAAAAGGAACAGTTCCTCCGGCAACCCATTCCTGCCATCCCCAGCCACCTGGTCCAGGTATGCGATAGCTTCGCCCACCGTCATGCGACCTTCTCTTGTATCGCTGCTTTGAAACTGAATCCACGTGAGCGGCTGAGCGCCAGCACTCCCCAAAACGTGGTCATAACGTATTGCAACGCCTGCGCCAGAATAATATACGCAATCGCATCTGTTCGGCTAAACCCGAATGGCGTCAGGACAGTGACGGCGACAAATTGGTAGATTCCACCCTGGTCTTGATGGAAGAGTCAGCAACACCACTGAACTGATGATCACTAAGGTGATGGCGTCAGCTAAGCGCTCCGACAACGCCGTCGTCAGGACGAATAGCTTCCCCAGACCCGCATCGACAGCTTAGCATCCTTACGTTCTCCCCCCGGCGTTAACACTTTAGGCATCTAACCCGTCCCTAATACCAGGAGGAGATCGGCAATGCTTTCCGCATGCTTGGGTGGGGTAAATTCCCGTCGTTCTTTTATTCGAAACGCGACCGGGCTCTGGACCGCTATGTGTTTGTCGACACTCGCAGCGCCCGCACAGGACAAAGCAGATCCATTTGATTCTCTGCCGAAGAGCTCCTGGGAAAACACTCGGCGTAACGGTCTGATAATGATTCACCGCCCCGCGCCCGCTTTGCTCTCCAGCCACGCTCAGATCGTCCGCCCCGACGAGCCAGGTCAGCCTCTAATCGTCGAGGGCCAGGTATTTGCCCCCAATGGTACGACCCCGGTCGAAGGTCTTACGGTATACGCCTACAACACGGATGCTGAAGGGTATTACGGCATCGACCGCAAAGAATACCCTCCTCGTCTGTATGGCTGGATGAAGACCGATGCGAGTGGCCATTTCGAGCTGCGCACCATTCATCCCGGCAACTATCCGGGCATGCAAGTGCCCGCGCACGTTCATTTCAGCGTCTGGGGTCGAGGTTACCCGCCGCAATGGGTCGAAGAGTTACGCTTCGAAGGCGACCGCTACATCACTCCGGAGATATTGGCGGACGCGTCAACTCAGGGCAAATTCAGTTCCGTTCAACCGCTCACGCGCGCCGCGGATGGAGTTCTTCATTGCCGCTACAAGATGAAGATCCAGCGCGAGACCAACTTCCGCTAAATGCAGTTCCGGACACAATCGCTATTCCGCCCGCAGTGCTTCCACCGGGTTCACGCGCGCCGCGCCGGCAGAATATAGCTTGCCAGCAGCGCTGAAATCCCGAGCACCGCAGCCACAGCCGCTAACGTCGGTACGTCCCCTGCGCGAGTACCGAACAGCAAGCCGCGCATGAGAGTGGCCGCAGCTGCCGAGCATATCAGCCCCACGGCAATACCCACCGCCTGCCGCTCCAGCGCGATGGCCTCCGCATCCTTTGCATAACTGGCGTCGGGCGCTGCCACGTCCAGCGTTGCCACATGCTCGGGCTGCAGAATTCACTGAACGGGAAACGGTGTTCATTCCCCGTGTCTCACCTCAGGGGTTCACCCCAAAATCCGCGTTCATCAGCGTTGATCGGCGGCTCGCTGTCACGACTGGTTTAAACTAGTCAGCGTGAATACAATTGGCGCTTTCGAGGCGAAAACCCACCTCTCCGCGCTCCTCGACCGGGTCGCGAAAGGCGAAAAGATCACAATCACCAGACACGGTATACCTGCCGCCCTGCTGGTCCCCGTCGGCGCGACTGCGGCAAGACTGTCGCACAAGGAAATCGTGGAAGAGATGCGCGCACTGCGCAAGCGCGTGAAGCGAGGCAAAATGACCGTTCGCGAAATGCTCAATGAGGGCCGGCGGTTTTGATCGGGGTTGTCGTCGATGCCTCGATCGCCTTAGCCTGGTGCTTCCCGGACGAAACCAGCGATTATGCCGATGGCGTTCTCGTGGCCTTGGAAGGAGAGACAATACTGGTTCCTGCGATATGGAGTCTGGAAATCGCCAATGCAGTTCTGGTTGGCGAGCGGAAGAAACGCCTGAATCAACCTGACGTCCGGCAATTCACCACCTTATTGAAAAGTCTCTCTCTCGTGCAGGATCTGCAGCCGGTCGGTGAGACCATGGACAATGTTCTCCCTCTCGCCCGTGAATACGGACTTTCGACCTACGATGCGGCTTATCTTGAACTCTCAATTCGTCACGGCATCCCACTCGCAACGCATGACAGGAACTTGCAAAAAGCAGCGCAAAGAGCGGGCATAGAAATCTTCGCCCGGTAACTCCGAGATCGTCGAACCCGCCGCCGCCGAAGCACGCAAGCGAGAGAATGTCCTTGATGAACAAGGTCTTTCATTTCGATGCTCCTCGGGAGAAATATCACTGTGACGCGGCTGTCGTTGGCTGCTTTGATAACCGCTTCCAACTCGGGTTTAGTAAATTCCTGACGCGCCTTGGAATCTCGAATCCGGATCCGATCAAGATTGCCGGCGGAGCGAAGTGCTTGGCATCGCCACAACGTGAAATGGATCGTGAATTCGTGTTGGAACAGATTCGCATATCCATTCGCCTCCACGGAACAGATCTCGTCATTTTGATGGTTCATTCAGATTGTGGAGCGTACGGAGGACTGGTTGACGGATTCGGAAACAACGCACGGGCGGAAGCGCAGCACCACGAGGACGAATTGCGGCGCGCCGCCGAATGCCTGCGGAAGGCCATGCCGGGCATTAGCATCCAAACCTATTTCGTCGATTTCGAGGGCGTCTGGGCCGTGCAGCTTGATCCTGTTTCAGAAAGGAAGGCCCCTTGTCTACCTTCCACCTGAGCGGCCACGGGCGGGCCAGAATCCCCGCTGGATCGTACCGCCCTTGCGCAACGCATGACTCCGAAAGCGCACCAGCAGGAGCGCAACTGTGCATCTGTCCGGTTGACGCTTGATCCGAGCCGCGCCCGGAGGAAGCGGTTTCTGGCATTTGCGACGGCGGAACCGAAGCACAATCCCGGTGAACAGAATCTTCTTCAATTAGAAGCAACGTGGCCCGCTCTGGGACACAGGAAGCACGTAGGCCGGCGCGTGCGGTGACGGCGAAACGTCCTATCGTTATTGAAGCTTTCTCCGGCGGCATCGGAGTCTCCGCACCCCGGAGATTTCATTCGGACCGAGATCATCGAACCGCCGGCCTGACCGTCACGGACGCGGCGAAAGCCCTTCAGGTCTCCCGCCCTGCTCTGTCTAGCTTGCTGAACGGCAAGGCGAGCCTGCCGGCGATATGGCGCTACGTATCGAGAAAGCTTTCGGCGTGAAGATGGACACGCTCATGCGGATGCAGGCTTCTTATGTTATTGCGCAAAACCCGCAAGCGTGAAAAACAAATCCACGACCGCTTCATTCACATCAAGCAGAAATCCCGGTGAACAGAGCACCCGTTGGAATCACGAGAGTCTGCGTGCCGCCGCATCGCGTGAATTGCGTGAGCTGCTCGTTGTTTAACCGATATAAATCCGCTTGATTGGCGGGCCGGTAATTAGCTCGCCAGGATGTCTCTTAATAGCAGGTACAGCACAAAGCCTGAGAACGCCGCAAAAATCATCCCGGCAAGCCGTATACCCAGGCGATTGAAGTCGGTCAACATTTCGCCTCCCTTCCATATCCCAGAACGCCTGAGGAAGTGATCTGGATAAAGCACATGGGCAACACCTATGCAGAAAAAGAACACGAGGATCACGATTCCAATCCAGAGCTTCCACATATTCCCTCTCTCAAAAAGTGCACCCATCCAGAAGAGTATCGCCATTAAAGGGGGAGACTTCACGCTCAGTTCCGCTGAGAAGCGGTGCTGTCATACCTGGGCCACGTTCGCAAATTACCGGCCTTTCGCTATCAACGGCACCGAGTAATGCGACTCGTGGCACTTAGCTACTCGGGCCAGCCTGCGGTTTTTCCCCGTAATCAGGGCAATGGCCAGAACAATCCAGCAGATTGCTGCAGGCAAAAGCGTGAGGAGCACTGACAACTGAACACCAATCCGGAAGCTCCTCGATCCGAACGCTGTCGATTTCTCGCGAGTCGATACTGCTCTCACGATGAGTTCGCAAATCCAGCCCGCCGTGTAACAGATGTTAGCGACAATGCCGAACGCGACAATGGCGAAGACTCCTAGCAACGGTCCATCTGGCAGGCCGATTGGTTCGTGAATTGTCACATCCGAGACAACCGCACAAACTGCACAAGGACGCAGGTAGCTAGCCCTGTGCATCCGACAACGACGTTATAAAAAAAACGGCGGCTTTCCCACCATCCAACAACGCCGAAGGCCGTTATCGGAAGGGGTGCTCTCTTGAATTTGGGACTATCAAGAATCGCGTTGAACACCGTTTTGAATTGTCCAGCGTAGCAGCACTTGCGCTGGCCGTGGCAAGGTGGGGCTGTATCGGAAGCGCGGCAGTGGAATCACGAGCGAGGCGCGAGCCAGTCACTTGAGAACCCCCCCACCCCCAGTCACAACCCCAATTCCCAATAAATCCGCCCATTTTCCTCAAAATCACTTGACACGCGGGTCTATACTGATCTTGCAAGCGCCAAACTGGAGTTTCCCGTTTAGCGCCTCCCCCGGAAGCCTGCCAGCGCTCCCCATTCCCTGAAGCCGTTGCGCTTCATTTTTCCTAAAGGAGTCACAACTATGTCCACAGCACCGCAAATCGCAGCGAATCAGGCCAACGCACAGCAAAGTACCGGGCCCAAATCCGAGGAAGGCAAGTCCGCTTCTTCGCAAAATAATTTCCGTCACGGTCTCGCCGGCCGTTTCAAAGTTCTTCCCTGTGAAAGTCAAATTGAATTCGAGCACGTGATTTGCGAATTACGCGCCGAATTTCGCCCCGGCACCGCCACTGAAACCCTGCTCGTCGAAAGAATGGCCCAGTATCATTGGCTCAGCCGCCGCGCCCTCACCCTCCAGGATCTCTGTTTCAAGCCGGAAGCTGCAGGCCAGATGCAGAAGGAGCTTTCGCTCTTCATGCGCTATCAGGTCACCCAGGATCGCGCCTTCCATAAGTGCCTCAACGATCTGCTAAAACTCAGAGCTGAAAAGAGAAAAGCTGCCATTGGGTTCGAATCGCAGCAGCAGGAAGAAGCCGCGCAAGCCCGCCGCCACGCCGCCGAACTCCGCCAGCAATCTGCCGAAATTCGCAAGCAGGAGATGCACGAAACGCGTGTCCGGGCCATCAATGCCCAGAGTCTCGAGCGCGAAATCGAAAATGAGGTGCGCGAAACCATTGAGGCTCCCCTTCCCGGCCACATGCGCATCCCCTTCGACACCATGAAAGAGGTTTTCAAGCTCGCCGTAAACGAAGTCAGTCTCCGGCTGAAGGCGCAAACCGCCGCTTAGCATCCCAACCGCCGGCTGGCGTATCTCGTAATGTGCCGTGTACTGTTGTTGAAAGGGCAAAGTGTGCCCATCGAAACAATGCGAACACGACCTCCCGTTTCTGCCGTATTCATTGGTCTTTTTCTGTGGGTCTGTCATGCGCCGGCCCAATGGATCGCCGCCAATCCGGTCACCGCCGTCGAAAAGCAGTCCGATGGCGTGCTGTTCACCATGCAGACCGGAACGCTGAAGCTGCAGGTGTGCTCGGATTCCATGCTTCACGTTCTCTATGCCCCGAGTTGGCCGCCCCCGCAGCGTCCCGATTACGTTGTCATTAAGAGCGACTGGCCCGCCGTCCCCTGGAACATGCAGGCCACCGATAAAGATGTCACCATCACAACCGCTCGTCTAAAAGTCCGCGTCTCGCGCGCCGACGGCGTTATCGCCTACACCGGCGTGAATGGAAAGAATCTGATGACCGAAGGACCGAAAGAGATGACGCCCGCCGTCGTGAATAAGGAACACACGTATCACGCCGAAGATGTCATCAAGCTCTATGGATCCGAAGAAGCCTTCTATGGTCTCGGCCAGCATCAGGCCGGAGTTTGGAACTTTCGCGGTGAGTCCGTCGACCTCTCCCAAGACAACGCCAACATCGCTGTCCCCATGTTTCTGTCGAGCAACGGTTATGGGGTGTTCTGGAACAACACCTCCATCAGCCGCTTCAACAATCGCTTTGTTCATTACCTGTTTCTCGGCTCCGAAGTCGCCGACAAGATCGACTACTACTTCATCTATGGTCCCGATTTCGATCGCATCGTCGCCGCTTATCGCGAGCTCACCGGCGCTGCCCCGTTATTCGGCAAATGGGCTTACGGCTTCTGGCAGAGCAAAAATAAATACACCTCTCAGCAGCAAGTACTCGGCATCGCGAGCAAATATCGTGAGCTGCAAATTCCCATCGACAACATCGTGCAGGATTGGTTCTGGTGGACGCACACCGGCGAATTCAAATTCAACGACAAATATCCTGATCCGAAAGCGATGATCGATCAACTGCATGCGGATCACTTCCACCTCATGATGTCCGTCTGGCCGTTCTTCGATCCCGGAACCGAGACCTATGCCGACATGGACAAACGCGGTTTTTTCATCGCCCGCACCACCGTCGCGGCCTTTCATCCCAAAGGCGCGGCTCTTTACGACGCCACCAATCCCGCCGCCCGCAAGTATTACTGGAAGCTCATGGACAACGCGCTTTTTAAAATCGGCGCGGATGCCTGGTGGCTCGATACCACTGAGCCGGAGACCGAAGGGCGCGAAGAGAACGTTTTGCTGAACCACAACATCAGCATCGGAAACGGGGCGCGTTATGCCAATATTTATCCGTTAATGACCACCATGGGCGTCTATCAAGGCCAGCGCGCGGCGACTGACCAGAAGCGCGTCTTCATTCTGTCTCGTTCGGCCTTCGCCGGAATCCAACGCTACGCCGTGGCCGCCTGGTCGGGCGATATTCTGTCTGACTTTGAAACCTACAAGCGCCAAATCCCCGCCGGCCTGAATTTTGCCCTTTCCGGAATTCCTTACTGGACCACCGATATCGGCGGCTTCTTCATCGGCCATCCCAACGATCCTAAATACCGCGAGCTCTTCATTCGCTGGTTTCAATACGGTACCTTCTGCCCCATCTTTCGCGTCCACGGTACTCGCGCGCCCGACGCCAACGAACTCTGGTCCTACGGTCCCGATGCGCAATCCATTCTCACCAGCTTCGATCGCCTGCGCTATCGCTTAATGCCTTACATCTATTCGCTTGCCTGGAAAGTAACCAACGAAAGCTACACTCTGATGCGCCCGCTCGTCATGGATTTCCGCGACGATGTGAAAGCGCAAAACATCGGCGATCAGTTCCTCTTCGGCCCTGCCATTCTGGTCAACCCCGTCACCGGGCAGGGCGCGACCACTCGCCATCTTTATTTGCCCAATGCCAAGTGGTATGACTTCTGGACTGGCGCCAGCCAGAACGGCGGCAAAGACGTCGACGCGCCCGCGCCGCTAAGTCGCATCCCGCTTCTACGTGCGCGCCGGCTCCATCCTGCCCATGGGTCCCGATCTGCAATACGCCGACGAAAAGCCCGCCGATCCCCTCGAGCTGCGCGTCTTCCCCGGTGCTGATGCCGATTTCACCCTCTATGAAGATGAAGGCGACACCTATCATTACGAAACCGGCGCTTATGCCACGATTTCCTTTCACTGGAACGACGCAGGCCACACCCTGGTGATTGGCGATCGCAAGGGCAGCTTCCCGGGAATGTTGAACACCCGTACATTCCGTTTCGTCATCGTCGGCGACGGTCACGGAACCGGCATCGACATGACCGCCCAGCCCGATCGAACTGTCAACTACTCCGGAAAGGCCCTCACCGTAACCGAATAGCAATCGCGAACGCCTGTTAACAACCGCTATAATCTGAAGCTATTACGATGACCAAATCTATGTGTCTCTCGCGTCTTGCCCTTATCGCCGCAACTGCCCTCACCCTTACCGCGACCCACGCTCGAGCCCAAACGCAAAAAGTCGATGAGGAGTACACCAAGCTCATCAAGCAGTACTTGCAAGACCCGCGTGTCACAACCGAATTAGTCGATCATCTCCCCGCCTCGAACACCGTTCCCACGCCGCTCAAATTCTTCGGCCGCATTCCCGGCACGCCCGGCGAGCTCACTTACGCCAAGGACATCCACCGTTACTACGAGGCCCTGGCCAAAGCATCTCCACGCGCGCGCTTCTGGAAAATCGGCCAGACCGAAGAGGGTCGTGACATGGTCATCCTCGCCATCGCCGACGAGCGCACCATCAAACAGCTCGACAAGTATAAGGACATGCTCGCGTCCTTAGGCGATCCGCGCAAAACCAGCGAAGAGCAGGCCCGGCAAATCATCAAGACCGCCAAGCCGATCTATTGGTTGACCAGCGGCATCCATTCGCCCGAGACCGGCGGCCCTGAAATGCTGATCGAGCTCGCCTATCGCCTCATCGTGGAAGAGACTCCGTTCATCCAGGCCATCCGCAACAACACCATCGTGTTCATCACGCCCGTGGTCGAAGTGGACGGCCGCGAGAAAGAGGTCGATACCTATTACTACGGCAAGAAGACCGGCAAGCCTCGGCCGCCGTTGATGTATTGGGGCAAATACGTCCAGCACGATAACAATCGCGATGGCATGGGCCAGTACTTGAAGCTCACGCAGAACATCACCAGCAGCTTGCTCGAATGGCATCCGACGATTCTGCATGACCTGCATGAAGCGCAATCTTATCTCTACGTTTCCACCGGCACGGGTCCCTACAATGACTCGCTCGATCCCATTCAGGTCAACGAATGGTGGCTGCTCGCTGAAACCGAAATCATGGAGATGGCAAAACGCGGCGTGCCCGGCGTTTGGACTTACGGGTTCTATGACGGCTGGGTGCCGAATTATCTTTTCTGGATTGCCGTCACGCACAATTCCTTCGGCCGCTTCTACGAAGTCCAAAGCTACGGTCCCGACATCAATAAAAACCTGCGCCTTCAGCCCGCAACCACCAGCCGCGAATGGTATCGTCCCAATCCACCGCTCCCCACCATCGCTTGGGGACCGCGCAACAACACCAACATTCAGGAATCCGCGCTGCTCATTGCGCTTCATCAGGTCGGAACCAATCGCGAGCTCTACCTTGAGAACTATTGGCTGAAGAACAAGCGCTCCATCGACAAGGGGAAGAACGGGCCAACCTACGCCTGGGTCATTCCCGCCGGACAGCGCCGCCGCGCCGATGCGGCCGACATGGTCAACGCCCTGCGCCGTCAAGGCCTCGAAGTTGAAACCGCCAACTCTGCGCTCAAAGCCGGCAAGGTGAACATAGCCGCGGGCGACTACATCGTGCGTGCCGATCAGCCCTATCGCGAGCTCGCCGACATGTACTTCAGCATCCAGAATTATCCCGTGGCGAATCCGCGTCCCTACGACGACACCGGCTGGACCATGCAATTCATGCGCAACGTCACGTTGCTGCCGGTAACGGATAAATCGATTCTCGATTCACCCATGACCATGCTGACCGCCGACGCCAAACCGCCCGGCGCGATTCAAGGCAGCGGCGATGTCCTCGTCATCGATCACACCACCGACAACAGTCTGATGAGCTTCCGCTTCAAGAATCGCGATGTCAAAATGCTCGCCGCGGAAGATGATTTCGAGCTGGGCGGCCACAAGTTCCGCGCCGGCGCCTTCATCATTCCGAATGCCGATCGATCCAAGCTCGAACCCGCAATTCAAGAACTGGGTTTGTCGGCTTGGGCCGTCTCGTCCACTCCCTCCGTCAAGACGCATGATCTCGATGTCCCCCGCATCGGCTACGTTCATTCGTGGTCGCGCACGCAGGATGAAGGCTGGGTTCGCGCTGCTCTCGACCATTACAACGTCCCCTACACCTACTTCGCGGATCAGAAACTGCGCGACGGAAATCTGCGCTCTCAATATGACGTGATCATCTTCCCGAACGTCGGCGGTACCGCGCAGTCGCAAGTGAACGGAATTCCGAAGACCGGCAACGACCCCGTGCCTTACAAGAAATCCGAGCTCACGCCCAATCTAGGCGCGAATGACCAGAGTGACGACATCCGCGGCGGTATGGGCATCGAAGGCCTCGGCGAGCTCGCAAAATTCGTTGAGGAAGGCGGCACTCTCATCACCGAAGGCTCCACTGCCTCACTTATGGCAGAGTACGGATTAGCCTCTGGAGTCACAGTCGATCATCCCGAAGGTCTTGCCGCGCGTGGAACCATTCTGCGCGGAGTATTTGCCGACCGTAAGAGCCCCATCGCCTATGGCTACGACGGCAAAGAGCTGCCCATCTACTTCAACCAGGATCCGGTCCTGACCGCAGGCGGCGGCTTTGCCGGAGGAGGATTCGGCGGAGGCGGCGGTCGAGGCCAGGGTGCCCAAACCTTCGGCGAAAACGTGACGCCCAATGCGGTGCCTGTTCACATCTCACCCTGGCAGGAAGACGAAGGCGATACCACGCCGCAGCTCCAACCCCAAGTCCAGCAATCCCAAGCACAAGAAGCGGAAAGCATGCGCCAGCAGATGCGCGCCTTCGGTGTTGCCCCCCAGGTGCCGCCGCGTGTCATCATGCGATTTCCCGCCAAGCCGGACGACATGCTGCTCTCTGGCATGCTCGCCGGCGGCCAAAGCCTCGCAAATAAGGCGCTCGCTTTGGATGTCTCACTCGGCAAAGGTCACATCGTGATGTTTGCCTTGCGCCCCTTCTGGCGCTGGCAAACGCAGGGGACATACTTCCTCGCGTTCAACGCAATTCTGAACTGGAACGACCTGGATGCAGGCAAGCCCGAGCCGCAGCCGCCGAGGCCCACAGGGCTCGCCGGACTCGCCCGGTCAACAGTAACTCTATTTGCCCGTGAATTGCGGCGCTCGTTTCTCCAGAAATGCGGCGACGCCTTCCCGATAATCCTGCGAGTAGCCCAGCTCTCGCATCAGATCGCCTTCGAGCTTCAATTGCTCCTCGAGCGAATGCTCACCCGAGCCGTAGATGGCCTGCTTAATTCGTGCCAGGCCGCGGGTGGGACCGGCTGCAAGCTGCGCCACCAGCTTGTCCACGGTCGGCCTGGAACTCCGCATCGTCAACACATTTCCAGATCAGTCCCCACTCCGCCGCTTGTTCGGCAGAGATTTTGTCACCCAGCAGCGCAAATCCCATCGCTCGCGCGGTCCCGATCAGTCGTGGCAAAAAGTACGTGCCGCCGGTATCCGGTATCAAACCCAGCTTGCAGAACGATTCAATAAAGCTAGCCGATTTCGTCGCGATCACAATATCGCAAGCCAGCGCGAGGTTTGCTCCGGCGCCTGCTGCCACGCCATTCACCGCGCACACCACCGGCATCTCCAGCGAACGCAGCCGCCGCACCAGCGGCGCGTAATACTTCTCAATGGATGCGCCCAGATCCACAGCACCGTCGGGCGCAATCGCCCGATCCGAAAGATCCTGCCCCGCGCAAAATCCTCGTCCCGCGCCCGTCAGCACCAGCACGCGAACGCTGCCATCACTCCGCACCTGATCCAAGGCATCGCGGATTTCTTCATGCATCTGCACGTTGAAGCTGTTCAGCTTCTCCGGCCGATTCAAGGTCAGGCGAGCAGCACCGTGCTGAATGTCCAGCAGAATGGCGCCCATCAAACGTGTACTCGGCTCTGCGCCACGCGAAAGCGATTAGCCACGAACGCCGAGTCGGTCAGCGAAGAATTCGCCGCTGGATTCGCGCCCGTAGCGTGGAAATCGCTGTACGCCGCCGATTGGTTCACGAACACGCCGCCCGTCAAATTACAGGAGAGCGCCACGCCCGCTTCCGCCGCTGCATCGCGCGCCTCATCTAGAACAGCTTCACTCGTTGAATACACTGACATCGTGATCGCGCCGTGCTCGATTGCGCCGCGTTTTGAAAGCTCAATGCTCTGCTCGGTATCGTCCGTCGCGATCACCAGCGCAATCGGGCCGAACAGTTCCTGCATGAACTTCGACTCATCGCCCGCATCCGTTTTGAGAAGCAAAGGCGTGTGAACATGCGCATGAGCAAACTGCGGATGCGTCATCGGTTGGCTATCAACCACGATCTCGCCCAGCCCGCGCGCGTCTCCAATCCGCTTGACAATACTCTCGTTCTGAATAGCGCCCAGTATCTCGACCGCCCGCGCCGCATCGCCCAGCAGCTTCCGAATGCCGTCGCCAATTCCTCCCGCCACCTGGTCGAAGCTCAAATGTCCTTCAGGTGTGTCGATGCCGTTCTTCGGCACATAGATGTTCTGCGGCGCGGTACACATTTGCCCTGAGTAAAGCGACAGCGAGAAGGCGATGTTCCGTACCAGTCCTTTGAAGTCATTCGTGGAATCGACAATGATCGGGTTTACGCCTGCCTTTTCCGTGAACACCTGCGCTTGCTGAGCGTTCTTCTCCAGCCACTCTCCATTGGCTGAGCTACCGGTAAAGTCAATCACCTTCACCTCAGGCCGCAAAGCGAGTTCTTGCGCCACGTCATCGCCCTTTCTCATGCGCCACCAGCGTCACGATATTCGGATCGAAACCCGCCTCTGCCAACACTTCACGCGCGATTTCCACCGTGATCGCCAGCGGCAGAGTCGCGCCTGGATGCGGTTTCACGATCACCGCATTCCCGGTCACAAGACTTGCAAATATTCCCGGGTAACTGTTCCACGTCGGGAATGTGCAGCACCCGATCACTAACCCAATTCCGCGTGGGATGATCCGGTAACGCTTCTCCATCTTGAGCGGTTCGTTTTTCCCTTGCGGTTTTTCCCAAATGGCAGTTTTCGGAATTCGGCTCATCTCCGACCAGGCGTACGCTACCGCTTCCAATCCGCGATCTTGCGCATGTGGACCGCCCGCTTGAAACGCCATCATGAACGCCTGACCTGTTGTATGCATCACTGCATAGGCCAGCTCGAAACTTCTTTTGTTCAAGCGGACGAGTGTCTCGAGCGCTACCCCCACCCATACTTCCGGCCCGGCGTTTCGCCAAGCCGCGGCAGCATTCTGGATCGCAGGGACCAGAACATCCAGGTCCGCTTTGGGATACGTAATGCCAAGCTCCACGCCGAAAGGCGAGTCTTCTTTTCCCACTTGCCCAACCGTCCCTGGCTGTTCCAACGGAAACGGCTTATGCAGTCGTGCTTCAAAAGCCTTCTTACCGTCTTCATTAGCAGTTTCGCCGTAAGTCTTCGGACTGGGCATCTCTGGAAAAGCGCTCCAGTAACCCCGCTTCTGGATCGCTTCCACGGCTTGATCCAACAGTTGTTTATGGCGATTGAAGTAGTGTTCTGGCACTTAATTGTCCTGATCGAAATCCACCGTCACGTGATCTGTCACCGGATAGCTCTGGCACGTCAGGATGAACCCGCGCGCGATCTCATAATCTTCCAATGCGTAATTCGCATCCATATCCACTTGCCCCTCCAGCAGCTTCGCCCGGCAGGTCGCGCATACGCCGCTCTTGCACGAATGCCGCAGATCGATTCCTCTGTTCAGCGCCGCATCCAGAATCGTCTCGTCTCTCTGCATCGCGTACTGGAGCGTGCCGCCATCCACAATCAACTTGACCTGGCACTCGGCCGCAAGCGCCGCTGCCGAAACGGCCCGGCGGCTTTTGCGCTCGGATTCGTTCGCCGTGAACAACTCAATCTTGATTCGCGATTCCGGCAGCCCGAGCTTCGTGAGTCTCTCGGCTACCTCCTCCACCATCTCTTGCGGCCCGCACAAGAAGACCGTATCGATGCTCTCGAAGCGGCAGAATTGCCGCACAAGCTCCTCCGCTTTCGCGCCGCTGATGCGCCCGTTCAGCAGTTCCACATCCTGATGTTCGCGGCTCATCACATGGATCAAGCTGAAGCGGCTCATAAACGTGTCCTTCAGTTCAGCCAGCTCTTCGCGAAACATAATCGTGCTCGACGCTCGATTGCCGTAGAACAGCGTAAAGCTGCTGTTCGGCTCCGTAAACAGAGTTGTCTTAACAATCGAAAAGATCGGCGTAATCCCGCTGCCCACCGCGAACGCAACATAGTGCTTCTCATTCGTCGCCGAAAGTTGCACATGGAAGCGTCCCTCGGGCGGCATCGCTTCAAGGCTGTCGCCGGGCTTCACATTGTCGATGATCCAGTTCGAAAACAAGCCGCCAGGGCTTCTCTTGATGCCGACGCGCAGCTGTCCGTCTTGCACAGCCGAGCAAATCGAATAGGACCGCCGCACCTCTTCGCCCTCGATGGTCGCGCGCAACGTAAGATACTGCCCCTGCGTAAACCGGAATTGGCTTTCCAGGTTCGCAGGAACATCGAAGACAACCGTCACCGCATCCCTGGTCTCGTGTTGGACCTTGCGAACCGTGAGCGGGTAGAAATGACTGATCGCGCTGGTGCCCGGATTCGAAGCCACGTCAATGACGCTTGAAGACATCGAAGGGCTCCAGGCAAGCTCGGCATTTGTAGAGGGCCTTGCAGGCTGTCGATCCGTAGCGGCTGACCACCTCGGTTTCAGCCGACCCGCAATGCGGGCAACGAGGAGCGGTTTCAGTGATTGAGATCAACTGCGGCGGTGCAATTCCATACTTGTTCAACCGCTCTTTCGCTTCTTCACTCATCCAGTCCGTCGTCCAAGCCGGCGACAGCTTTGTTTCAAGCCGGACCTTCTCAACGCCGTGTTCCTTCATCGAAGAACCGATATCAGCGGCAATCGCGTCCATGGCCGGACAACCCGAGTACGTCGGCGTGATCGCAATGACAAGCTCTGTCTCATCTTCGGACCACCGAACATCGCGCACGATCCCGAGATCGATGATCGAAAGAACCGGGATCTCCGGATCTGGAATCTGCTCCAGCCAGCCCCAGACTTCCGTAACCGCCGGATGCGCCGCTACCATTGCGCCCCCGGATAGCTTCGTTGCAGGAATTGCATCTCAGCCAGAATGTAGCCGAGGTTCTCCGTGTGAGTCCCTTGCTTGCCGCCTCGCTGCATCCACTTCCCGTCGGGCATCGTCAGCGTCGCTTCAGCCAGACGTCTTTTGCACTTGCTCTATCCACGGCTCATGTAGTTCGGCAAGGTTCACGCCCACACCGGTCTCGACCTCGTCGGTCTCAAACAGCTCGCCGGTGTACATCCAGAGATCGTCAATCGCCGCCTGCATGCGCTCGTGACTCTCCGCCGTTCCATCGCCCAGCCGGATCACCCAATCCGTGCTGCGTTCCCGATGATAGGTGACCTCTTTCAACGCCTTCTCCGCGATCCCCGCAATGCGGCTATCGCTCGAGTGCCGCAGCTTCTGCAGCAGCAAGTAATGCCAAGTATCGAAGTAGAACTGCCGCGCCGTCGTCATCCCGTAATCGCCATTCGGCTGCTCGACCAGCAGAACGTTCCTGAACTCGCCGGCATCGCGCAGAAAGGCGAGCTGATCTTCGTCGCGTCCAAGACCCTCAACCTCACCCGCATAGGAAAGCCAGAAGCGCGCCTGCCCCAACAGATCCAGCGCCACGTTGGTCAGCGCGATGTCTTCTTCGAGCACCGGACCGTGCCCGCACCATTCCCCTAAGCGCTGGCTCAACACCAGGCAGTTATCCCCCAGGCGAAGCAGGTATTCAAATAGAGCTGACATCTAGAGGTTTTTGACCTCTTCCGGAACTTCGTAGAACGCCGGATGGCGATATACCTTGTCATTGGCGGGCTCGAACAAAGGCTCTTTCTCGCCCGGGCTGCTTGCGGTTATATCGGAAGATTTCACCACCCAGATGCTTACTCCCTCATTCCGGCGCGTGTACACGTCCCGAGCATTCTTCATCGCCATCTCGGCATCAGGAGCATGCAAGCTGCCTACATGTTTATGGGCCAAGCCGTGCTGGCTTCGAATGAATACTTCCCACAGTGGCCAATCGTTCCTCATGCCGCCTTCCGCTTCGCGTGCTTCTCCGCATAAGCAGCCGCTGCTTCGCGCACCCAGGCGCCTTCCTCATGCGCTTTGACCCGCGCCCGCAAGCGATCGCGGTTGCAAGGACCGTTGCCTTGGATCACGTTATAGAACTCATCCCAATCGATCTTGCCGAAATCGTAGTGGCCGCGCTCCGCGTTCCACTTCAAGTCCGGATCGGGAATCGTCAAGCCCAGATACTCGGCTTGCGGCACGGTCTGGTCCACGAACTTCTGCCGGAGTTCATCGTTCGAGAACAGCTTGATCTTCCATTGCATCGATTGCGCGCTGTGCTTTGAATCCGCATCGGGTGGTCCGTGCATCATCAACGACGGCCACCACCAGCGATTCAAAGCATCCTGCGCCATGGCCTTCTGCTCTGCGGTTCCGCGCGAGAGCGTCAGCATGATTTCGTAGCCTTGCCGCTGATGAAAGCTCTCTTCTTTGCAGATCCGCACCATCGCTCGCGCGTACGGCCCATAGGAACAACGGCAAATTGGAATCTGGTTGATGATCGCCGCTCCATCGACCAACCAGCCGATCACGCCGATATCAGCCCAAGTCAGAGTCGGATAGTTGAAGATGCTGGAGTACTTCGCTTTGCCGCTCAGCAGATCCGCAATCGTCTGCTCGCGGCTAATACCTAACGTCTCGACCGCGCTATAGAGATACAGTCCGTGACCCGCCTCGTCCTGCACTTTGGCAAGCAGAATCGCTTTGCGCTTCAGCGTGGGCGCGCGCGTGATCCAGTTACCTTCCGGAAGTTGGCCGACGATTTCCGAGTGCGCATGCTGCGAGATCTGCCGGATCAGCGCCTTGCGGTACTCTTCCGGCATCGGATCTTTGGGCTCAATCTTGATCCCCGCGTCGATCCGTTCCTGGAAGCTCATCTCCATCTCCATGTTCCCCTAGAACGCGAGCAGGGTTTCGATTCCCGCTGCGATCTTGTCCACTCCAGGCAGAACTGCATTCAGCAGATGCACGCTATATGGAAGCGGCACATCCGGAACAGCAATGCGCTCAATCGGTGCATCCAGGCTGAAGAATGCATCGCGCGCCACAACGGCGGCAATCTCGGCCCCGAATCCCGCTGTCAGCGTGTCCTCATGCACGATCAAACAGCGGTGCGTCTTCTTCACGGAATTCAGCACAGTATCGCGATCCCACGGCGCGATCGTTCTCAGATCGATAATCTCGACCGATGCATTGGTCTTCCCGGCCGCCAGGACGCAGCGCTCCACCATCGCTCCCCAGGTCACGATGGTCAGCCCCGAACCTTCTTGTACGACGTTCGCTAAGCCGAGCGGCAGAACGAAATCATCACCCGGATATGGTCTCCGCGCCCAAGCAGCGTCGAGCAGAGCGCGGTGTTCAAAGAAGATGCTGGGATTCTCGCTGCGCAATGCCGTTCGCAACAGCCCTACTGCATCTTCCGCATTGGATGGTACAAGAACCTGCCAGCCTGTCGCGTGGGCGAACGTCGCCTCACTCGAAACGCTGTGCCAGGGATCGCCGCACTTGCTGAATCCGCCGGGCATCCGAACCACAATCGGCGCAGCGAACTTATTTGCGGTTCGCCAGCGCATGGTGCCGCAATCGTTCAATTGCTCCGTCGCAGGTTCGGCGTATTTCCGGAACTGAATCTCCGCGATCGGCCTCAATCCCGCCAGCGCCATGCCCACTGCATTTCCGATGATGCCTTCTTCCGAAAGGCTGGTGTCGAAGACGCGATCGTCTCCAAACCTCTGCTGCAATCCCAGAGTCGCCGTATGCACGCCGCCCTTCGGCCCGACATCTTCACCGAAGACCAGAACTTTGGAATTGATTCTTAACTCGTGTTCCATGGTGCGCCGGATCGCGTCCAGCATGTTGATCCGTATTCGCTCCGGTGCCGGTGCGGGCTGGTGTGCATCGTTCTCTCGAGGCTCCGCGAAAACGTAGCCAGTGGCACGCGAGGCATCCGGTTCCGGCCGTGCGAGCGCCTCCTGGTATGCAGCACGTACCTCTTGCTTCGGCTTCCGCTTGTAGACGCGTCCACTCGTCTTCGGAGAAAACGGCTGGGATCAAATATCTGCGCAGAGCGGTCAACGGATCTTTCGCTCGCTCCAAAGCAACTAGCTCCCGGCTTTTGTAAGCTTGCGAGTCCTGTCCCGAATGCCCGCTCAGCCGCGGCATCGTCAGTCGAACCAGCGCAGGTCCCTCGCCCCCGCGCACCGCACTCACCGCTTCAGAGACACAGCGAGCAGTATCGGCTGGATTGCAGCCATCGGCTGAAGTGATTCGCAGGTTGCGGAAGGAGGCCAGGTTCGCCGCAATGTTACCGCCGGGAGTTTGTTGCGTGGATGGAACCGATATGCCGAAGCCGTTGTCTTCGATATAGAACAGCATCGGCAAACGCAGCGTCGTCGCGGTATTCAGCGCCGACCAGAAACCATTCGTCGCGACCGATCCATCACCGCCGAAAGCGACTGCAATGGAATTACGATACGACGCGTCGCCGAGCGTGTCGCGGTAATAAACGATAGCCCGCGCCCAGCCAGCCGTTGGCGTGTATTGCGTGCCGACGCCGCCCGCCATGGGCAAAACCAAGCGCCCCGTTCTTCCTCGGCAGATTGAAGACGACGCCGATATCGCGGCCATCGCGTGACGCCGCCGGATTTCGCCATTCCGCTCGCCAGCGCATCGGACACGCTGAGGCCTAACGTGAGCAGCAGCGGACGCGAGCGATAGTAAGCGCCGACCGCATCGTGCTCACCCGTCAATAAGCTGCCAAGTAGAATTTGCCCGAGCTCATGGCCGCGCGCCGAGAACTGATACAGAATCTTCTTTTCGGGAAAGAGCTTTGATTCTTCGAAATCGTCCAGCGCTCGAGAGGTGAGAAACAGGCGTGCGACGCGTCTCCAATCGAAGCGGGAATCGATCTCGCGTCCTGCCGACCCGTTGCGAGTCGCGAGATCATCTTCCGAGGTGTGCCGCTATGGAACCCATAGCTGTAGATTACGCTGTCTTTTCGATCACCGCATCGCGATAAACCGGCCAGAGCCAGTGCCGGTAAGCAGGCATGCGTCCGCGCGTTGCATCCACGTAAAGTGACCCAAGCTTTTCCGTCATTCTGCCGATCTCGCCGTTGCCTACCGGCCGATGATCGATCTGCAGAATCGGCGCAACCTCAACGGCGGTGCCGCACAGGAACGCCTCTTCGCACATATATAGTTCGCTGCGGTCTATGGATCGCTCCACGACATCTATCTTCAACTCGTTACGCGCCAGTTCCATCACGCTATCGCGCGTGATCCCTTCCAGGATGTTGTCAGTCACCGGTGGGGTAATCAGCTTGCCTTTCCGCACGATGAAGATGTTGCACGTACCGCCTTCCGCGACATGGCCGTCCTGCGTCAGGAAAATGGCTTCGTCATGGCCGTTGTGCCGCGCCTCATCGCCTGCCAGCACGCTGTTCACATAGGCGCCGCAGATCTTCGCGCGGCCCGGGATCATGGTGTCATCGATGCGCCGCCACGAAACAACTCCGGCTTTCAGGCCCTTCTTGCCTTCGAAGTAGTCGCCAAAAGGCATCACCACAATCGCGTAGGCATCATTGTCGTCGGCCGCAACGCCGATCCGCGCCGAAGCTTTATAAGCGAGCGGGCGAACATAGACATTCGAGTCGAAATCCGTTCCGGCGGCAAAGCTCGGCCGTGATCTCGGACAATTCGCTGGCCGATTTCGGCACGTTGATCCGGAGGACGCCACAATTGAGCTTCCAGCGTTCGTAATGCTCGAGTACGTGAACGAGCATCAAGTCCTTCTGCTTGTCGTCGTAGTAGCCGCGGATGCCCTCAAACACGCCGGTTCCATAGTTCAGCGCGTGAGTGAGGATGTTGACGTTCGCTTCTGCAAGCCGCACAAATCGATTCTGAAACCAGACGATGGTGTTAGGGTTGGGCGCTTCGGATTTCACTAGGATCCTCCTGCGCCTTCATTGTACATCAACTAAGCACCACATTAAAGTGGTGCTTAGTACGTTTAATGGTCTGCGGATACGTCGCCTTCGCGGTGAAATCGTTGTAATTCATCACGCATTGAATAGCATGCGGAATTCGCCGAGATTTTGCCAGCGGTAACAAGGGTTCGTCGCAAACATCAGCACACGGCCTTGCGCCACAGGTACATCGAGAATTGCCGGCCGGTTTCGAATCTCATTCGCGCCTCGCATGACTCCACTGAGCACGGCTTGATCGCCGCCGGTAAAACGCATCAGAACCTGCTTCTCACGATCGGCCTGAGGAACGCGTCAAGCAGAGGGCCGCTCGCCCAGCGCACCGGCATGGTTTTCTCCGTGTATCCATAGAAGACGGGATGCGTTGGTCCGTAGAACTTCCGCTTCCACAATCGGTCCTGGCGCGTAGAACTGTTGCGACGGGTGCGTTTCTTCCACGCGCCGCGTGATGCCAAAATCGGCGGGAAAATCGCTCGCTACGCCCAGCGTGATCAGTAGACCTCCCTTTTCGACGAAGCTTCTGAATTTCAACCACGCCCGCCAGACCCATGCCGCCCGTGATGTCCGGCGACGAGCCGTAATCTCCCAGGTACTTGAACTGATCGGTCTTGGTATAGGCGAGCGGTTGCTTCTTCGGCTCGATGTCGAAGACCAGCGCTTTGGCGCTGCGGCCTTGGCTTGGAATGACGATGACGTCGTAAGCGGCGCGCAGGTCGCCTTGCTTCACGCGCTCTTTAAAGATGAGGTCGTAAGGAACTTCATAGTGATCGAACGCGTAGCGCACCCAGCCGACATCTTGCGTGCTTCCCCAGGTGCTGTAGATCGCGACCTTCGGCAGATCGGCATCATGCATGGGAACCGTGGGAGGCTTCGCCAGCGCGACAGCCGTGAGACCCAGCGGCGTAATGGCGGATTTCAATTGGTCATACGCGTCGCCAGCAAAAATAAAGGAGCCTGCCGGAATCGCCTGATCGCCCGACTTGAATGCCTGCTCGGCAATTCGCGCCGGCACATTCTTCAAGCGATAACGGAGCGTGACCATGTTGACCGATCCGTTGTCGAGCACAGCATAGTTCGCGGCGGAGGAGCCGCCGGTGATTTTTCCTTCCGGCTCGAATTTTTCGACCGGCTGAACGGGCGCATCGAGAATCGCGTGATCGGCGCTCTCCACAATTTTCGTGTGAGTCATCAAGCCCATCGTCCAGGCTGCGTCATCATAGGTTCGCAAAGTTGGATCGGGGTAGACTTGCTTCTCTAGAAGGATTTTGGCGAGACGCCCGTAGGGCTGATCGCGTTTGATGATTAATGAACCAGCCGGGAAGGTGCCCTCCTTCAGCTTCAGTTCGCCGGTTGCGCGACCGATTTCGATTCCTTGCAAACGCAGAACATTCACCACGAAGGCGATACGCGTGGGATCGGCCTGGTTCGCCGGAATCACATATCCAAAGGGCGCGTCCTTCTTGCCGGATTCGATAGAATTCCGGCTCTTGTGGTAGAAGTCATCGAGAATCACTTGCGGGAAACGCCGAAGTCATCTCGAGCGCGGTAAGCACGCCGGTCTCCATGTAATTCGTGTTATTGCGCATGGACCAATCCACCTCTTTATAAGGAGGCACGGGACGATACCATTCGCGCTCGGTCGGTCCTCCGCCGCGTTCCGCTCCAGGAGCGCCAGCTAGGTCCTCCGCCTGCACCACCACCGCCGCTCCGGGTCCGCCGGTTATGTGCCGATGCATGGTATTCGCGCCGCCGTTTCCGAAGGTCTCGTACATGCGCAACATGCCGTTATGGTTCGACGACATAAATCCCAGGTAGCCGGGCGACCACATATCGACGAAAGCGTGCGTCCACACACCGGGCATGCCGTACTTGATCATTTGCGCCATCTCGAAATTTGAGAACCAGGGCAATTCGCCATAAAGAATGGGATCGAGCGTGGGGTTCTGCGGGGCTTGGCCGCTGAAGGTGTACATGAACGGCTCCGATTCATGCAGCTCATGCATGATCGGCGGGTGCCACTCGAGATACCAGGCGAGCAGCCGGCGCATAGGCATCTGCGAATAGTTGATGTCGCGATTGTCGTCGTGAAAGATGTATTTGCCCCAATAGGGCGGGCCGCCCATGTTGTCCTGCTCGCCGGTTTCGTTGATCTTGTAGCGGTAATACCAATCCGTATAGCGGTCGCGCCCGTCAGGATCGGCGGCGGGCGTAATGGAAACGATTACGTGGTCGCGAATACTTTTGATCAGCGGAGTATCTTCTGTCGCGAGCCGATACGCCAGCTCCATCAGCATTTCAGGCGGGCCGGTTTCGCCGCTGTGCAGGCCACCCATGACGTGATAGATCGGCTTTGCTTTGGCGACGATCTCCTGGGCCTGCGCTTCCGTTATGTTGCGCGGATCGGCAAGCTGCGCCAGATACTTGCGATATATCTCCAGATCGCGGATTGAATCGTCCGATGCGATAAACACGACAACGCATTCGCGGCCTTCATCTGTTTTGCCGATATCGATTACCTTGACGCGGGGCGATTTTGCCGCAAGCGTTCTGTAGTAGCGAACGATGTCTTCGTAATACGTGAGCTTCTTCGGCGCGCCAATGTAGTAGCCGAGCACGTCCTTGGGCGAAGGCACCGGTGGCCGATTTCGGCAGGTGATCCACCAAGGGACTTAAGAATTCCGGGCGCGTGGTCCATTCCTTAACAGATTTCGCGAAGTCCTGGTCCATCTGTTGCGCGGGCGCAAATGAGGCCAGCAGCAAAGCGCACGGAAGCAGCCGTATCAGGCAAGCGGGTTGCATAGGAAATGGTTCCTATTGTAGCGGGGTTCGAAGCTCCAGATGGTTGTTCGCGGGCTGGAGGGCGTGGCGCGTTCCTAACCAATCGAATTCCCCTGGGATGCCGGGCGGCAGTTCGATGTCGGCAACAAGCTTGCCGGCGGTTTGCCGAAACTCGACGCGGATTTCTCCGTTAGGGTGCGGCATCTTGGCACTGACGCCCGTTAGCTTGCCGAGATTCGGCGCGACGCGTACACGCGCAAAACCGGGCGCCATCGATTCGATCCCAGCAACGGTGCGCAAGAGTTCGAAATTCGGGCTCGCGCCCCAGGCGTGGCAATCGGAACGTGTATCCGGTCCGTTCCACTCAGCCCAGGTGGTCAGACCTTGAGCCAGCATGTCGCGCCACGGACCGAGCATGTCCAGGTAGCGGCCGCCTAGTCCAACTTCTCGCAATGCACCGTTGGTATAGGCGCGGAAGTAAATAGAGGAAGGAGCCAGCGAATCGTCGCCGATGGTCTTTTCGAGAACCGAGCGCGCCTGAGCCGCACCTACGACACGGGCCAGAACGGCAAGTGTGTTCACTTGCTGCGAGTAAGTGCGATGCGATGGCTGATCCGCGAAGAGTCCGCGCGCTTCATCCCAATCTGTAGCGAGCACGGTAGCTTTCAGGCGCTCCGCCGCTGACGTGTATTCTCCTGCCAGGGCTTTGCTGCCAAGGGCACTCTCAAGTTCGCCTGCCCATTGATACGCGAGCACTAATTGCAAATCGAGCGCGGCCGCCGATGACCGATCCGGATCAGCCGGCGGTTCGCCGTTCGGCCACTGCTTGACCCAATCGACATAGTTCCACCAGGGCATGTGCTGGAGAGAGCCATTCGCTTTCTGATAACGCGCATAGAAATCGAGCACAGAGCGAACCCCGGGGAGCATCTCCTTGACGAACTCGGGATCGTCGACATACATCCAATAGTCGTGCACCATGCCGATCCACCACAGCGAGAAGGGCGGGATGTACTGCTGCAGATAAGACGGCGCCCGGCTGTAAGTGGCGCCTTCGGCAGTGCGGGAAGAATTCAACAGCGCAATGCCGTTTTTCATGAGCCGCGAATCGCCCGTCGCGTAGAGCGAGATCATCATTTGAATGCGCGCATCACCCGCGTACTGGAGCTGCTCGAAATAGGGGCAATCCATGTACGTTTCATGGGCGCATAGCCGCGCAGTCCGAAAGCCGGTCGAGAGAATTTTGTCTAAGTCGTTGTTGAGCGCCTTGTCGGCTACTTGGAAGCTGGCTTTCATTTGAAACGGGTAAGCAGTGAAGACGCCCTGAAAATCCTCAAGCGTGAGCGGCTCATCGGCGGTTGCGATGTTGAGTTGAATATAGCGATAAGTCCGCCAGTAGAGCGGACGATACAAGCGGCGCGTTCCACCATCGGCAATATAAGTGTCCGAAGCGCCGTAAAACTGCCTTCCCGCAATATCGTTGCGATTACCCTTATTGATCGGATTTCTGCCGATGTAGAGAGTCTCGGCGTAGCGCAGATCGATCTGCGCTCCTTTTCCTCCGCTCACCGTCAGCTCCGGATAAGCGGTGGTGAGAAAGGTTTGATCCAGCAATAACGACGCTTTGGAATGCGGCGCGACTTTGAACGGGCGGTGTTCACCGAGCGTGCCGTTGAGTGCAAACCCGTGTGATTCGCGCACGCTTGAAATTCGCTGCGGGATCTGCTCTTCCATGGGAATCATGCGCGGGACAAGCATCCAGCGGTTCGGCGCGTCGCGAGCGTCGCGTAAGGCCGCATGACTCACCTCCTCAGCGGCGAGCCAGCTTGAATCGTCGTAATCCAACTGTTCCCAGCCCCAGGGATAGAGATTCGAATCCAGCCGTTCGTTCGCGGCCAGCGCGTAGTAACCAGTTGCTTGCTCGGGCGGCAGCGGTTGGGGTGAGTACGCTCTATCTTGAATGCATTTCCAGCCGCGATTCGTGTTCACGACCGCATGTTCAGGAGTATCGGCGTCGAGCACGAACCCGGTTTGATTCGTAACCTGCGCGACTGCCCGATATTGCCCGTCGTTCCAAACGACTGCGGCGAGCACATTTTTACCGGCGTGAAGGTCGGCGGCGATGTCAACCGTTTCGTAGCGCCAATGGGTCAGATCGCCGCGAGCCGGCCCCCACGAGACGCGCTTTCCATTGACGTAAAGTTGGTAGCGGTTATCGCCCGAGACATATATAAGGAAGCGTTCCGGTTTCTCAGGGAGTTCGAAGGTACGCCGAAAGTGATAAATGCCGTAATCCTGTTTCGAGGCGCCCGGCACATCGATCCAGTGAGCGGTCCAAACAATACGCAGAATTTCCTGCCCTTGGCGGCCGAAAGCGCTGGCCGCCATCAGAAGCACGGCACAGCTTACGAGTCTGCTCATTATGTCCAGTCATTATGCCTCAGGAGTTGGCCGCGCGAGGCATGTCCGAGCCGAACGCCCGTGCTGCGGCTCGCAGATGAGACGCCGAGATGCGTCATCGTCCGAATGCCCACGCCACCATCAGCGGGAACTCTTCTCGCCAGAATGCGCCGCCGTGCGACCCAGCTCGCTCATTCATGACGATATCCGCGTCTGCATCGCGCAGCGCGTCCGCCCACCTCCTTGCGTTCTCGAGGAAGAACGGCTCCTGTGTGCCAGCGACGAGGTATGTGCGCGGAAGCGGACTCGGCATAATGCCTGGCGGCTTGTAACCGCCGCCAGGCGAGGCGCACAAGACCGCACCGTAGACATGTGGATGCCGAAGCCCAAGGGCGAGGGCCAGCTCTCCACCCGCCGACACGCCGAACACTGCAGTACGTTCAGTGGGCAGCGCCACGCCAAACCGCGACTGCGTCCATCGGCGAACATCCTCGACGAAGAACTTCTCGTGCGCCGCGAACCGCTCCGGCTCAAAGCCCGGTGAGTACTCATGGAGCCGCAGCGTCTCATCGGTCAGCCCATGTACACCGACGATTATTGTGGACGGTACGTCGGCCTTCTCGAGCAACCGGCCCCACTTCGAGATTCGCTGACCGTCAGCGGCGAAGACGATTGCTTCGGGCGGGTCCGGTGGAACGTAGACCGTGACCTGCCTTCCACCCTCGTAGTCGAACGTCTCGGTGACAAACTCTCCCGAGACTGCGCCGGTGGGCTCCAAGTTTCGCCGCAACATAACTCCTTTCGTCGAGGAAGTGCTGCATGCACCCCCAAACAGTTCCCCTGCCAGATTAAGCTCGGCTCAATGGGCTGGCGGATTGACGGTGAAGGCGAATACGCTGTCCCCGGCGGCGACAAGCACGTACTGCTTGCCGTCCAACATATAAGTAATGGGTCCGCCGCTGGGGAATCCGGTGAGACCGGCATGCCAAAGTATCTTGCCGTCCGCCGGGTCGAAGGCGATCAGATAATTTCCGTTGCTGGCGAACAGCAGCTTGCCTGCCGTCGATAACATCGAGACGACGCCGGTGCCACTAGGCCAGTCGTGCCGCCAAACGATCTTGCCGGTTTTGTAGTCGATGGCAAGCAGCGCGCCGCCGTCTCCACCGACAACGCGATCAAGTCCACCCCAACCTTCCGGACGCGCGTCGGTGTCGGTCAAGTAATACATGCTGTAAGTGCGGCTGGACCCGACATACAAGAGCCCAGTCTCAGGATCGAAGCTGGGCGCGGGCCAGTTAGTCGCTCCATTGGACGATGGCGATACCAGCACTCCATCGGGAGTGGGAAACTTAGCGGGATTTGGAATTGGTTGCCCTTTTGGATTTAAGCCATTCGACCAGTTCACGGTGTCGATAAACGGTCGAGTTACAATGTGTTTCCCATTGGTGCGGTCCAAGAGAAAGTAATAACCGTTGCGGCTGGCTTGCGCGAGTAATTTGCGCGGCTGGCCATCAAGGACAGCGTCGATCAAAACCGGAGTTTCCACTGCATCCCAATCGTGCACGTCGTGGGGCGAGACCTGGTAATACCAGACCAGCTTTCCGGTATCGGGATTAATCGCGACGATGGAGCAGGTGTAGAGGTTGTCTCCTTTGCGGCTCTTTTCAGCCATCACCGGATTCGGATTACCGGTGCCGAGAAAGTATAGGTTGAGTTCGGGATCGTAAGTGCCGGGCATCCAGGTCTGTCCGGTGCCATGCGCGGAAGCATACTCATCCGGCCAAGTCTCAATACCGGGCTGGCCTTTGCGCGGAGTCGTGAACCATTTCCACTGGAGAGCTCCGGTTTCGGGATCGCGCGATTGGAGGAAGCCGGGATTGTCCAGATGATCGCCGCCAATGCCAACGACGATGTGGTTGCCGATGACGACGGGCGCAACGGTCGAAGTGTAATCGAGCTTCGGGTCCGCAATCTCGACCTTCCAACGTTCTTTGCCGGTGGATGCGTCCAGGCTGACCAGGTGGCTGTCGGGTGTTTCGAAAAACAGCCAGTTTTCATACATGCCGACGCCGCGATTACCGATGGTGCTTCCGGTGTTCGTCTGGTACTGATAATGCCAGAGCTCGCGGCCAGTGCGCACGTCGGCGGCCCAGACGTTATTGGGCGCAGTGAAGTAGAGTACATCGTTGACGAGCAGCGGAGTGGCTTTGATGGTAATTCCGGTGCCCGCATTGGTGCTGGTAAAGCGCGAGGCCCAGGCCAGCGACAAACTATGCACGTTGGAGGAGTTGATCTGGGACAAGGGACTGAAGCGGCGGCCTGAATAGTCCCCGTTGTAAGTGGGCCACATGTTGGCAGGCTGTTTCAGCAGCGCAGCCGGATCGAGACCTTGCCCCAAGAGCGCGGCTGGAAACGCGATCAGAAGGAGTGAGAGGAAGCGGCGGATGTTCATTTCAGCGTCACCAGGTAGGCAGTTACATTGTGGATGTCGGCGTCTGTGTAGTGGCGAAGCATTTGAGTGTGGACGGCAAGCGGGTCATGCACCTCCACTTTAGGCGTTGCCCCATCACGAGCGAAGGAGTGGAATTGGCCACTGGAGTCACGAAGAGAGACGGTGAAATCGTCGATGCGATCCAGCGTGCCTGAAAAAGTTTGTCCGGAAGGCAGCGTTACGGTGACGATGGGGGTGGAAGAGCGAGAGGTGGTTGAACCCTCGGCAGTAGCCCGGTTACCGCGCCGTGCGTTGCGTGGTTGGAGCCAGCTCGCCTGGAGCGAGAAGGCATCGTACTTGCGCGCAATACCCGCGAGATCGCCAGTGGGCGAATGGCACGTATTGCACTTCCCTTCGGTGTTGAAATAGAGCTCGCCTTTCTTCGGATCGCCAGTGACGACATTCTGGAAGATGTACGTTGTGCGGTGGCCGGCTGTGTAGGTTCGGACGTGCAACCAGGCGACGACGTCGGCAATTTGCGGTTCGGTGAGATTCAGTTTGGGCATTCCTTTGTCGGGACGCCCCTCCCGAACCACAGGCGCGATGAGAATGCCTTTCTCGTCGTCCAGAACGAGCACCGAACGGACCAGATCGGGCGCGCCCGGCCCTCCGTTGGCGGCAGCGCCATGGCAACCGGCGCAATATGTGGCGAATACCTTGGCGCCACGGGCCACAGCGGCGGGGTCCTGCTTAGATCCGGCGAGAGCGGCCGCGTTGATGCTATCGGCATTCCCCGGACGGGCAGGGTGCGCGGGTTCGACAGCCGGCTCCTGGCCCCACATGCAGGCCGCAGCCGCCGAGAGCAGCCCAACCAGCAAAAGAACTTGGTTTAAACGACGCATCTTCTTCCTATTCTCACAACCCTCGATTATATTTGCCCTCACGCCACGGCTCGGCCTAGCACTCAGTTAACAAGAACCTTTTAGGATGCGCGTTATACGTGCAAGCGCGGCAACTCTGCTAATTGCGAGATCTTGTCGACGCGGTCTATTTTGAGCCTCGGATCAAAGACGAACGGCTTTGGCGCGCCGAACCGAATGAGAGCGAAGTCGCGATGCAGCGGGTTTACTAAGTAGTTGCGCTCATTGGGCACTATCGCGGAGGGAACGGATCCTTCGGCCTCCGTAGAGCCGGGCACCTTCACCATCGTTGTTCGGATATTTAAAACCGCAAATTCGGTAGACGGTCACTCGTTACCAAATGCCGTGTTCCATTTTGCCCAGAATGTCCTTAAGGCGCATCTGCCCCTCTTCCGTTACCAGAAGGGAGATGGGGGTTGCGAAGTCAAGTCCGCGGACCGGCGCGCCGAGCCAGCGCATGGCTTCTTGGCGGTCGCCGATTACTTCTGTCGCGCGATCGATTGTTGGATCGATAGCGCTGTCCGACAAGGCCCGTTCCCGGTCTGACATAGCTTGGCGCGGGATCGTCTCAATTGAGATGTCCTCGATGACTTCGTCATCCTCTCGGAATGGGTTTGCGATTACGACGTAAGTATGACGGAACATCCGCGACTGCGCCTTGGCCTTGATCCGGGGCTGACCGGTGGTACTCCCTCGATTGCAAAAGTTATGTATACGTTTGGTAACGGTTAGTCAAATAGGGCACTGGACCTGCTAAAATTCGAGCAACAGAGTTCGGCGTCTCACGACGTTGAGGAGGTTAGTTCTTATGGAAGTAAGCTTACGTACAGCTATGCCTGGACTCGTTCGAAGGGTCTGCGGAATTGTATTCCTACTTGCTATTGCCGGAATCGCCTTTGCGCAAAGCACCGGTTCCATCCAGGGGACGGTTACGGATGCTACGGGCGCCGTGCTTGCCAATGCGTCAGTGACAGTTACGAACCAGGCGACGGGTGAAACTCACCCGCTGAAGACCGATAGCGCCGGTCTGTACTCCATTCCAGGTCTGGCGCCTGGCAGCTACAAGGTGGAGGTTCAGTCTCCTGGTATGCAAACAACCGCGGCGAACGATCTGGTGGTGGCAGTGGGTACCACGACCACCCAAAATTTCAGCGTGAAAGTCGCCGCGACCTCGACGACCGTCGAGATTCAAGGTTCGGCCGCGGTAGTAGAGAGCACTTCAGTCTCGGTCGGAACAGTTATTAACCAGCGAACGGTGCAAGAGATACCGCTAAACGGACGGCACTTTGTGGATCTGGCGCTGCTTATTCCGGGTTCGGTGACACCGCCGCAGAACGGATTCCTGACGGCGCCTTTGCGCGGCCAAGGTTCTTTCGCATTCAACTCGGCGGGGGGTAGAGAAGACGAGATCAACTTCATGATCAACGGCATTCAGATGAGCGACATGTCGCAAAATCAGATCACGTTCCAGCCAACGATCAACACGGTGGAGGAATTCAAAGTTGATAACTCGACGTACAGCGCGGAGTATGGAAGGAATGCTGGATCGATCGTCAACATTGCCACGCGAGCGGGGACAAACGCGGTTCACGGGGAAGTGTATTACTTCCTGCGCAACAATGCCTTGGACGCGCGAAATTTTGGCAATCCCTCGATCACCCAGCCACAAGCGCCCTTCAGACGGAACCAGTTCGGCGCGGATGGCGGCGGACCGCTGAAGAAGGACAAGACTTTTCTTTTTCTAAGCTATGAGGGGCTGGTACAACGGCAAAGCGTTCCATTGACCAGCGTCGTTTTGAGTCCCGCTCAGCGCGCGCAGGTTACTGACCCGATTGTTCAGAAGCTTCTGCCGCTGATCCCGTTGGCGAACTCGCCCGGAAATTCATACATCAGCTCCGCGGTTGCGCCGGTGAATATTCATCAGGGGACGGCGAACTTCACGCAGCAGTTTGCTCAAAATAACCGCTTCAACGCATACTATGCGATGCAGCACGACCAGCGCAACGAGCCGCCCACTACGCAAGGCAACACGCTTCCCGGGTATGGGGATTCGCGTCAGGGCTGGCGGCAGCTTCTGGCGCTGAATGACAGCGATACACTCTCGCCGACGCTGGTGAATGAAGCTCGGGCCGGGTTCAATCGCATTCATATTGTGTTTGCGGCTGAGAATACGTTGAATGCCGCCACGTATGGCATCAATTCCGGCGTGAATGCACCGATCGGATTACCGCAGATTTCCGTGAGTGGCGCCTTTACTTTTGGAGGAATCAGCGGTTTTCCGCAAGGACGCGGCGATGACACGATTACGCTATCCGACACATTGAGTTGGGTACACGGAAACCACACTGTGAAGTTCGGGCCTGAGTATTTTCACGTGATTGCGGATAGCTTCAGCTACACGCCCGGTACTTTCACATTTCCGAGCATTACTGCTTTTATTAATGACCAGGCGAGCGCCTTCAGCGCGAATAACTCGAACCGGCCTTCTCGCGTTTATATCAATTCGATCGGCGCTTTTGTCGAGGATAGCTGGAAGGTGAGTTCGCGGTTTACGCTCGATTTAGGACTTCGTTATGACTGGAACGGTACGCCTACTGAAGCGGAGAGCCGCTTTGTAGTGTACGATCCGGTGGCGAATGCCCTGGCGCAAGTTGGGCACGGCGGTCCGAGCCACGCCTACAACGAAAGTGCCCGGAATTTCGAGCCGCGCGTGGGCTTTGCGTGGGATCCGTTTGGCAACGGCAAGACGGTAATTCGCAGCGCTTACGCAATCTTCCTCGATCAGCCGGTGGAAGGTTTGGTGGGCGGATTATCAGCAAACCCGCCCTTCGCGTTCCCGGTTACTTTCACAACCTCCGGACCGAATCTGAATTTTGGCAATGCATATAACCTCGCCGCCGGCAGCGTTTCGCCGACCTCGGTGGCCCACAATTACAAAGACGCCTACGTTCAATCCTGGAACTTCAACATCCAACAAGATCTGGGGAATAATTACGGCCTCATGATTGGTTATTTTGCGAACAAGGGAACGGATCTCAATATCGCGCGCAACTACAATCAGCCGATCAACGGATTACGTCCGTATCCAGCGCTTTCCGCCAGCAGTCCGATCGATCCAGGTAAGCCGTTGGGCAATATCGTCGTGTACGAGAGCGACGCGAATTCCTCTTACAACGCGTTGTGGGTAACAGCGCAGAAACGACTGTCCAAGGGACTGACGTTCAACACGAATTACACATGGTCAAAGTCAATCGATGAAAATTCGCGCAATGTGCAGGGGCTAGTGATCCAGAACAGCTACAACATCAAAGGCGATCGAGGCCTGTCGGACTTCGACGCGCGCAACCGCTTTGTTCTAAGCGCTGTTTATCAGTTGCCCTTCACCAGGAATCGGTTGGTCAGCGGTTGGGAATTCTCGATGATCGAGCAGATCCAAAGCGGCAATCCGATCAATTTCCATACCTCCAATACCTCGTTTACCGGGGCAGGTACTCTGCGGCCCAGCGTGACCGGTCCCGTGACGACTGGATACACTCCGGCGACGAACTTGAATGCGGCATTCGTAACCTACATTCAGAATCAGGCGGTGTTTTTCAATCAGGGCAATGCATTCGGGAATTTGGGACGGAACGTGATCATCGGGCCTGGTTTTTCGAATCTGGATTTCGCGATGGTCAAGAACACCAGGATCACCGAGCGATTGATTTGGCAGATTCGAGCCGATGCTTTCGATCTATTGAATCAAGCCAATTTCGGCCAGCCTGGTTCCACGCTGGGGACGAGCACATTCGGGCTAATCAGCAACACGCGATTTCCTCCGGGAGACTCGGGATCGTCGCGCCAGCTTCAACTGGCGATGAAGCTGACTTTTTAGCGCAATCAAATTAGCGCAACCAGCGGCTTTCACCTCAGCGTGAAAGCCGCATTGTTTCCCGAAAGAGATCTAGAATAAGCTTATGGATCTCGTCATTAACGGCACACATACGCGCGTAGCCGTCGACCCCGAACGCCCATTGTTATTTGTTCTGCGTAACGAGCTGGACCTGACTGGAGCGAAATACGGCTGCGGCGAAGGACAGTGCGGCGCATGCACGGTGCTGATCGACGGCGTTCCGCATCGCTCGTGCGTAACACCGGTTGGAACTGTCGCGGGGAAGGAAATTACCACGATTGAAGGGCTTTCTGACGGCAACCGTTTGCATCCGGTGCAGGAATCGTTCATCGAATGCGATGCCATGCAGTGCGGCTACTGCACGCCGGGAATGATTCTCGCCAGTGTCGCGCTGCTGCGCAAGAATGCCGCGCCTTCGGAAGCGCAGATCAAAGAGGCGCTGTGGGGAAACGTTTGCCGCTGCGGAACTTACAACAGAATTATTGCCGCGGTTCAAAAGGCGACGCCCGCCATGGTGAGCGAAGTAAAGGAGCGCCGCCATGCTTGAGTTAGAGACACAAGGGCTGAAGAGTACGCTTGGCCGTCGCGGGTTTCTTAAATCGTTGGGCGGCGGGCTGCTGGTGCTGTTTTCACTGGACGGCGCTTCGGACTCGCAGGAATCCGGCGGCCGGCGGGGCGGAGGCGAGGCGCTTCCGCAGAACGTTGCCGCGTGGCTGCACATCGGACCGGACGGCGCGATTACCGCTTTTACCGGAAAGGTGGAAGTCGGTCAGAATAGCCGGACGTCCTTGACGCAGGCGGTCGCCGACGAGCTGAGATGCTCGCCTTCGTCCGTACAGTTTGTGATGGGCGACACCGCATTGACTCCGTGGGACATGGGGACCTTCGGCAGTCGAACGACTCCGACCATGGTACCGGTGGTTCGCAGAATGGCTGCAACGGCGCGAGAGGCATTGGTCGACGCAGCGGCGAAGAAATGGAGCGTGGATCGGGGTTCGTTGACAGTTGCGAATGCCTGCGTTATGAATCGCGCGGCCCGCAAGAGCGCCAGTTTCGGAGAACTCGCGGCCGGCGTCGATTGGGCCCACACCGTTGGCAAAGACGACTTTGTCACGCCACCGCCAAAATGGCAGGTTGCAGGCACGAGCGTGCGAAAGGTAAATGCGCGCGAACTCGTGACGGGCACGCATAAATACACATCCGATCATAAATTGCCAGGAATGGTTTATGGGCGCGTTCTGCGGCCGGCAAGTTTTGGAGCGAAGCTGGTCTCCGTGGATACCGCGGCGGCGGAGCAAATGCCGGGCGTCACGGTGGTGCGCGACGGCGATTTCGTTGGGGTTACCGCTCCAGACGAGCACCAAGCGCAGAAGGGTGTGGAGAGTATCAGCGCCAAGTGGGAAGAAACTCCGCAAATCTCCACGCGCGATCTGTTCTCTTACATCAAAGCGAACGTGAGCGAAGAGCAAAGCGGCAGAGGCGGCGGCGCAGTGCGTGGATCGATGGACGCTGGCCTGAGCAGCGCCGACAAAACGCTGAAGACGACGTATACGGTTGCGTATATCGCGCACACTCCGCTGGAGCCGCGCGCCGCTGTGGCGGATTGGAAAAATGGAAAACTGACCGTCTGGACGGGCACTCAACGTCCCTTCGGGGTGCGCACTGAGCTTGCGACCGCTTTCGGAATTCCACAGGATCAGGTGCGGGTCCTCATGCCCGATATGGGCTCAGCATACGGAGGCAAGCACACGGGCGAATGCGCCATCGAGGCGGCGCGGCTGGCGAAGGGCTGCGGTAAGCCGGTCAAACTGATCTGGACGCGCGAAGAAGAATTCACGTGGGCGTACTTCCGTCCCGCTGGAGTCATTGAGGTGAATAGCGGCGTGGGGAAGGATGGAACGTTGACCGCTTGGGAGTTTCATAACTATCTCTCGGGACCGTCAGGGCTGGAGACGCCGTATGAAGTTCCGAATCAAAGCGTGCATTATCATCCGGCGAAATCGCCGTTGCGGGAAGGCTCCTATCGCGGTCTTGCTTCAACCGCGAATCACTTCGCGCGCGAATCTCATATGGATGAGCTCGCTGCGGCAGTAGGGATGGATGCACTTGCTTTTCGCTTGAAGAATCTGAATAATCCTCGAATTCAGGCTGTGCTGCAGGCAGCCACGGAACGATTCGGGTGGTCGAAGAATAAGGCCGCGAAGGGCAGAGGATTCGGCTTGGCTTGCGGCACGGAAAAGGGCGGATACGTGGCGTGTTGCGCCGAGATTTCGGTGGGTGCAGACAAGCAGCTTCGGGTCGAGCGAATCGTCGAAGCGTGGGAGTGCGGCGCTATCGTGAATCCTGAGCACCTCAAGAATCAAGTGGAGGGCGCGATCGTGATGGGACTCGGCGGCGCTCTGTTTGAAGCCATTGATTTCGCCGACGGGCGGATCGTCAACTCGCGTTTGTCCAAATACCGCGTGCCGCGCTTTAGCGATGTGCCGAAAATCGATGTGATCCTGATGGACCGCAAGGACATTCCGTCGGCGGGGGCCGGGGAAATACCGATTGTCGGAATAGCACCTGCTATCGCGAATGCGATCCATAACGCGACGGGAGCGCGCGTCCGATCCATGCCGATATTGCCATCGTTCAAGGTCTAGGCAAGTTCAGCTATGAATGTCGGATTTGTAGGTGCTGGGAAAATGGGCGCCGGGATGGCGCGCAACCTGTTGCGCGCCGGACATCAGCTCACTATCTACAATCGAACACGCGAGAAGGCAGAGGCGCTCAAGGGCGATGGCGCGAGCGTGGCCGATTCACCGGCGGATGCGGCTCGCCATGCAGAGGCGGTATTTACAATTTTGTCCGATGACAGCGCGGTGGCGGAAGTAGTCTTCGGTGAGCGAGGAATTGCATCGGCGTTACCCAAAGGCGCGGTACACATCTCAAGCAGCACGATCAGCGTGGCGTTCGGCCGTAAACTTGCCGAAGAGCACCGCAGCCGAGGACAGGTGTTTGTGAGCGCGAACGTTTTCGGACGCCCACAAGCAGCCGAAAACAAGGAGCTGATCGTAGTTGCGGCCGGAGAGAACGCGACGGTTCAGCGCTTGCAGCCGCTATTCGATGCCATTGGCCGGAAAACATTCATTGCGGGAAATGAACCTTGGCAAGCCAACGCGGTTAAACTGTGCGGGAATTTCATGATCGCTAGCATGCTGGAGGCCTTTAGCGAGACGTTTGCAGTGATGCGCAAGGCCGAAATCGACCACCATCTTTTTCTCGACGTCGTGAATGAGCTGTTCGGGTCACCCGTGTACAAGAACTATGGCACGATCGTCGCGGACGAAAAATTCGAGCCAGCCGGGTTTGTATTGAAGCTGGGGCTTAAAGACGTTCGGCAGGCGATTGAAGCCGCCCAGGAGTTCGGAGCGGCGATGCCATTTGCCAGCGTGGTGCGCGACCATCTTGTTTCGGCAATGGCCCATGGCCAGGAGAACCTGGATTGGTCCAGCATCGCGCTTGTTCTGGCGCGAAGCGCAGGGCTTGAGAAGGGCGAATCGAAAACGGCGGGCGCCTGATTAGCTCGAAAAGCGCGTAATTACCCACTGGTTTTTATCTTTGTCGAAGGCGAACGATACACTGGCATCCAGTTCCATGGGACTTTGCCTGCTCCCGCAGTACACGATGTGCTGCATGTCGATTTCCGCGGGATGCGTGGTCTGATCGGGCAGATCGAGTTTGTACTCGCAGCTGGGGTCCTGCTTCTTCACATGGACAAGCCATGTTTCCGCTTTGCTGTTGTAGTGCAATAATTCTCCTGCCGTTTCGGGTGTGAGCGCCGGAGTGGTTGGCTTCGGCGGCGCACTGCAGGAAATCAGAAGGAGGAGGCCCGCGAAGCAGCTGAGTTTAGTCATTGCGTGCATCGTATCACCACCATTAACGGTGTGGATTTTTCGGCAAGCTGATCATATTGGCGAACAACCGATATGCGCCTGGGACACCTTCGGGCAGCTCTCGATAAAACGCGTAAGCATTGTAGATGTAAATGCCCTTTCCATATTTCGCGTAGAGCAGGCCGCCCTTTTGAGGTTCCTGGCCTTCGTCATGAGTCTCCAGCAGAGCTTCATAATGCGAATCCCAGGTCTTCATCCACTTCGAGCCGCGCTCTTCAACCCAGCCTCCAAAATCGGCTTCAGTGATCTTGTTTGGCCAATTGAAAATGGGATTCGCAGGATTCAGAATATCGACCTTCGATGCTTCGTCCGTGACCTCTTCAGGGTTCGAGCTCATGGTGTACGGATAGGGTCCATAATTCCGATCGAACTCAGGGGTGTTGTACTCGACGATGACCACGCCGCCATCCTTCACATAATCCAGTATGCGGCTGTTGTAAGTGCGCAAGTCGTCCCGAGCGGCGTAAGTTCGGACCCCGAGCAGAATCGCGTCGTACTTACTCAGATCGCCGGTGGCAATATCCGCAGGGCCAAGGAAACTCACGTGCACGCCCGAGGTGCTCGAGCGACGTTGGCACATCGTCGCCGCTGCCCATCACGTAGGCGATATGCAGGTCCGGCGCCACTTTGACATCGACGCCGGTTAAACGATAGGTCGCGGGCCTGTATAGGAAGTAAGGGCGAAGCCCCGAATACCCGGTCACTTCGTAGCCCTCGGTGTAGCGATGCCCATCGTACTCAGATAGGGCTGTGATTCGATATGGCCTCTGCGCTAAGTTCTTGGGCACAACTTGAAAGGTCACAGACTGATCCTGGCCGTCATCGGAGGTAGAGAATTCGGCCGATGCGGGTTGGGCTTCCCAGCCTTGCGGCAGTTCCAAGCGAACGCTCCCCTTGGCAGGACCTTTCACATTGCTATGTACGACGGCTGTTACAGGAAAAGATTTTTCGCTAAGCGGGACGATGCCGGCACGAGGCGCAATTGCAACGCTAATTGCAGGAGCCACTACAAGTGGCTGCAATACTGAGCCCTCTCCTGTGACGCGCTGTATCGTCTGCACATATTCGCCGATCCGAATCGGCATATCCTGATAGCTGAATTCCGCCCAAGCGGCAAGGGGATACGGCGCCAGCGGCCTATTCAAGAAGCGTTCATCGCGGATATCGTAATACGACTGCTCGATATCGGGGCGCGTGAAGTAAGGACGGGTGAACTCTGCGTTTTCCGGTACCTTCACGGTGAATTTCGCGTCGACAGGCTGATCGCCGGCGATTTCATTCGGCATAGCAGAAGACTGCGAAGTCACCTTCCAAGCCTCCTTTTGCTCGTATGCTTCGACCGCGACATGCTCGAGCTTCACCGGCGTAGAGCCTTGATTCACGACGTGAACCTTTACAGCAAATGTCTGACCCGGTATAGCTATACGGAACGTATCGGGGGCGCCCATGAACATCGCCATGAGCGGATTGGGCTCGGTATTCGGCGTGACTGTGGCCGCTAAAGATAGGCCCAACGCTTCGGAGAGCGCGTTGTTGAACTGAACACGTTTAATCTCTAGCTCGTGGCGAATGTTGTATTTCGCGTCGGCGGACAAGCTGCTCTCATCCAGTTCTTTAATCAGAGCGATTGTTGCTTTGAGCCCGGTAGCCAGTGCCGGGAGCCGTATTCTCCGGTTTCGTCGCGGAAAATTTCGAGATAGCATCCTCGACCGCCGCATTGATGTTGCGCAGCCCAGAGGTCAGGAAGCCAGTATCACCGTTCCCTGCGAGAGTGGCAATGCCAAGCAGCGAGATATCAATGCCATCGAAAAAGCCTTCTTCTTTATCCGCTGCCTGAACGTTGGAGCCAAAGCGATGATAGCGGCTGAGCACTTGCCCGGCTTCCGGTATGGAACTTCCGCCGTTCTGAGATTTCTGATATCCCAGCCCCTCGCGTGAGATCTGAACATAGGACATGCCGAGCACCGGGATCGTATGTTCCCTCAGGGACTTCAACGTTGACCGCTAGTCCACTGCCACCTCCTCGACGTCCAAAGGGAGCGCGGGCGTAGTCCTTCAGAGGCGTCCATGGCCGCAGTCCTTCCTTTATCTGATCCGGAAAAACGTTTGGATCCCCTGCCGCCTTGAATACTTCCTGAGCCATCGCGCCGGCCGTCTGGTGATTGCCATGCCCATCGCTCGGTCCGCCGACAAACACCGAAGTGATCACCAACGGACGAACCATTCGAACGACTCGCACAACGTCGTACAGCACGCGATCATGCGTCCATTTGCTGATCGATTCGGCTTTCGTTTTAGAGAAGCCGTAATCGATAACGCGCGTCCAATATTGATCCACTCCGTAATAGCGGCCCGCGCTTAGCAGCTCCATCGTACGAACAAGCCCGAGAGCGTCGAAATAGTCAGGCGACATCACGTTCGCCCCGCCTTCTCCACGATTCAGCGTCAACAGCGCGACGCGAGTTCCCTGGCCTCGAGATTCGTAGGCCAGCATGCCCCCGTCCTCGTCGTCCGGGTGCGCCGTGACCATGATTAGGCTGGCGCGCGTGTGCAGCTTTTTGAGGCTCTGCCAAAGAGCGGCGGATCCCCGGTTCATAGAGATCTCGTGCGCTACAGAGGCCGGTTGAAAGGAAGTGGAATAAGGCACTTGCGCGAACGCGCAGGCCGCGACGAACATTACGAGGAAACGCTTCATGATAATCTTGCGGCCGAAGACGCGCCGATGCATCTCGATTCAAAAATAAAGCTTAAGAGCGAACTGAATCTCCCTTGGATCGGTGATCGTATCACCGGTAATTTTCCCAAAAGAGCCGATCGAAGACGGCGCGATGCTCGAGTTCGGATTCGGAAAATTCGGATGGTTAAAGGAATTGAAGAATTCGCTTCGGAACTCCAGCCTCCAGCGCTCTGTTACCGGAAAAATCTTGAAGAGACTCAGATCCACATCCTCCAAGCCGGGCCCGTGAAAGCTTCGCGGAGCGCAAGTGCCGAGCGTGCCAAACGCCGGTATTGCGAACGCGGCGGGATTCAAAAAGAAACCAGGCGCATTCCCTCCGAAGAGCAACGACGGATTTGTGGTTGCGCCTGCGTAAGGATTACCGATGCAGTTTCCGCGGCTCGCGTGATTGGCTCCAGTATCGCTCTCATCGGGAGCGGTGACGGTAAACGGCGTTCCGGTCTGGAGAGTGACGATGCTGTTGACTTGCCATCCGCCGATCAGCCGGCTCGCCACTCCGCCGTTGTTGAGGATCATGCCGCCTTTGCCAATGGGAAGGTTGTAAACAGCGTTGCCGACAAAGCGATGTGTCTGGTCAAATGGCGAGAAACTTCGCTCCAGGCTGTAGTTATATGCGTAAGCAGGAGTCGAACCGCCCGTCAAATTATCCACGAAGTCCGAAAAGTTCTTGCTGAAGGTGTAACTGAGGCCATAAGCAAGACCGTGCGAAAAGCGTTTCTTCAACGAAACCAGCAGGCCATTGTAATTTGTATTCCCGTCGTTTGTCGCTAGCTCTAAAAATGCATGCTGGCCACTAGGAAGGTTGCTGGTGTTCAAATTCGCGTACGGGAAGATTACGTTTGGCGTTCCATTTGGGAGGTAGCCAAGTAGAATCCCCTGATTGGCATTTCTAAGCCGGTCCTCCTTGCGTCCGAAATTTCCGACATAGTCGATGTCGAGTACCGTACTTTGCGAGAACTCAAACTCCGGACCGAAACTTGCCTGCTCCACGTATGGCGTCCGCTCGTTCGGGTCCTGGGCGCGTATTTGAAGTTTGGGAAGGCTAACCGCCGAAGGGCTGAACTGGCCTGCCGGGAAACCATTGCGCAGAATGAAAGCAGGTGTAGTGCTGCCTATGCTTTGGGAAAGCGATTCATCAAAGAAGAACGGTGGATTTTCCCCGAGCACGCTTTCGGAACCTATTCGCACGTCATGCTGATAGAAAATTCCATAGCCGCCCCGGAGTACGAGTCGACTGAAAGGTTCATAGCTAAAACCAAATCGCGGAGCCCAATCATTCTTATCCGGGTTCACCAACGCGCGCTGATACCAACTTCCACTCGTAGCATCTACGAATCCACCACCATTTGCGGACGTGAAATTCGCGAAGGCGTTCTGGTGATTCAGAAGGGGCGAAAACAGCTCATAGCGGACTCCGTAATTGATGGTCAGATTCTTACGCGCCCGCCAACTGTCCTGAGCGAAAAAGCTACTTCCGTATTTGTAATTGTGGACCACCGTAGGAGTTGTGAAGGAAGCAGTGCTGATGTCGCCCAGCAGAAAATCCGGGACGCCAAGGCCGGTATTGCCGCTGTAAATGCCGCTCGCGGTAATTTGGCCCTGGAGAGATTGAGCGTCGAGGAAGTTGTCGCTTTCATGGCGGAACTCGTAGCCGAATTTAAGACTATGGTCGCCTTTCAACCAACTGAGCGTATCCAGCAATTGCCACACTTGCGCGACCTGCACTTGGGGGCGCCATGGGGCCGTTCCCAAGCGCTGTAAACCGCTAATGTTGATGGGCGGAAGTCCGGCGTCGAACGGACTCGCGGGTATCCCATTGAGACCGTAGGTGGCCGCGGCCGACGTGCCAAGCTGGACGCCAATCGGATCACTCGAAGCGTTATCCCGGCTGAATCCGCCGCGAAGCTCGTTCACCGCGGATGGCGAAATCACATCCGTCCAGGAAAGAGCAACGGACTTTCCTCGAATGAAATACTGCGTCGCGAAATTTCCATTACCCGCGATGGGATTACTGGTCCATGGAGGATCCTGCCGGTTGACTGTGTAGTCGCTAAACCGGCCGAAAATCCGATTGTTTACGTTGAGAGTGTGATCGACGCGCACATCGTACGAATAAGTGTCGATCGGGACTGAATATACGAACTGATAATTATTTGCACCCGTCCAACTAGCCTGGCAATCCCTGACGGGCAACGGCGGAGGGGATATTCGGGTTGGGATATAAGCTCAGCAATTTGACGCCCGCCGGATCCAGGCAGGAAGTCGCGATAACGTTTCCGGAGATGCAGCCGCTCTGTCCTGCCACGGGAGAATTTGCAAGAGCAGGTTTCAGTTCCGTGAAGTTGCCCGTTTTCATCAACGGAGTGGGGACAGTGGATAGAATCGTGGTTGCCTTACGGCTTATCAGGCCTTGTGAATCGACAAAGAAAAACGTTTTATCCTTGACGATCGGGCCGCCGAAGGTGCCGCCAAACTGATTCTGGCTGAAATGTCCCCTTGGCACTCCGCCAACGTTGTTGATAAACCGATTAGCGTCAAGATCGTTGTTCCGGAGAAATTCCCATAGATCTCCGTGGAACTGATTTGAACCGCTCTTGATGGTGGCGTTGATAACGGCGCCGGCGGAGGTACCGAATTCCGCGGAGTATGTGCGGGTCTGAACTCGAAACTCCTGGAGGGCATCGGGAGGAGGCTGGACCGTCTGTACGGATCCTTCCTGCAGATTCGTGGATCCCGAATTATTATCCACGCCGTCGAGCGAGAAATAATTTTGGGTTTCCAGATTCCCGTTCGAGCTAAACCGGTCCGGAGCAGCATTCGCGACGGAGGGATCCTTAAAGATTCCGGGCTCCAGTAGCGCCAGATCCGCATAGCGGCGTCCGTTCAGCGGAAGGTTGACGATCTGTTGCTCATGCACCACCCCGCCGAGTTCCGCGGTTTGAGTATCCAGCAGCGGGGTGGTAGATTGCACCTCGAGTGTTTGCGAAACATTGCCGACCTGTAGCTGGAAGTCCGTGGAGACGCGCGATTGTACGTCGATCTGCACATCGGGAACTTCTTGCGCGGTAAAGCCGCTGACCGCCGCCTTCACAGAGTAGCTCCCCGGATGCAAGGAAGTGACTTCGTACTCTCCAACGTCGTTTGTCATCCTTGTCAGAACCTGATTCGTCGCTTTATTCGTGACCGTTACAGTCGCCTTCGGAATGGCCGCGCCACTACTATCTCGTACGGTACCGACGATGGAGCCGGTGTCTATCTGAGCGAGCGCAGTGCCAGCGAGTAACCCAGCGCACGCGACAATTGTCCAGAATCTCCGTAGGCAGGAGTCATGATTTCTTGAGTTTTGCATTGAGCTTTATCTCTCCCCAGAAAACGACCGTGGCGGAATCGTAACATAGTGTGCAAACGTGTGCAAGCTCTTTATTCAGACGTTTTCTTGGCATAGCCTGGGCGCTGCCGATATCGCTTTCGGCTCACGCTGCAAGTCCTTGCGCCGCTTGCCATTCTCAAGAGACTGCCCGCTTTCTAAGCTCTGCGATGGGTAAATCCATAAGCGCGCCAGAGCCTCTTCCGCCCGGCCGCGTTGTACATGATGCGTCAGGAAGCGTCATAAGCATTCGAACGCAGAACGGACGAATGATCCAGAATCTCGCAGAGCGCGGCCTGACGGCCGATTATTCGATTGCATATCAGATTGGCAGCGGCGCGAAAGGGCGAACATACGCGGTCGAAATCGGTAACTATCTTTTGGAATCGCCAGTGTCATGGTACCGGACGCGGGGCTGGGACATCTCGCCTGGATACGAGACACTGCAACTGATCGATTTTGATCGTCCAGTGACCGATAGCTGCCTTTTCTGTCACGCTGGGCAGGCGAAGTTTTCGGACGCAGATGGCCGAAGGCTGGCAAGCCCTACAGTTACGGCGATTACGTGCGAACGCTGCCACGGGCCGGGCGACGCTCACGTTCGGCATCCCTCCGCGAAAAACATCGTTAATCCGGCGCGACTGATGGGGCCAGAGCGGGACGGCATTTGCGAACAGTGTCATCTGGAAGGTGAAACCCGCATCGTAAATCCGGGAAAAACTTTGCATGACTATCGTGCGGGTGAGAGTCTTGAGCAAACCTTGGTCACGTATCGGCTCAAGCAGACGGGTCAGGTGAGGCCCGCTGTCAGTCAGGTGGAAGAACTCGCCGAAAGCCGTTGTGAGCGGGCGAGCGGCGGAAGGCTGTGGTGCGGCAGTTGCCACGATCCTCATGGGGCGAATGCAGACCGCCAGCGGCACATTCGAGATGTCTGCACATCCTGTCACCCGGTGCTTTCCAAGCCGGCTCATCCAGCAGGCCAAGCCGAATGCGTAACCTGCCATATGCCCAAAAGGACAACTTCAAACATCGCTCACGTGTCGGTAACCGATCACCGTATTCACCGTCCGGCCGGGGATATCGAAATTCCCGATAAGCGGACCGGATGCAGTTGTCGCCTGGCGCGAACCGCCCGCCGAATTTCGACAGCGTGATTTGGCTCTCGCTGAACTGGAGATCGGCATCGAGAAGCACTTACCCGGCATGCTCAGCGACAGCATGAGGCTGCTTCAAGCGCTCCCGGCGGCACAACAGAGCAGCGACCCAGACGTGTTATCCAATCTCGAGGCAATTTATTTGCAGACAAGCGCTCCTGAAAAAGCCGTGAGGCTGAGTCGTTGGGCTGTCGAGGCGGTGCCGCTAAGCGCCACGTTTGCGATGAATCTCGGCATCGCCTTGAAGCGCGCGGGCAATCTGGACGAAGCCGAGCAGGCAGCTACTTCGCGCCGTGAACCTTGATCCTTCTCTGATGCAGGCGTACGCCGAACTGGCCGTGTTGTACGACAGCGAACAACGGACCTCGGACGCCATGAAAACGATTGAGCGGTTCTTGAAATGGAACCCGCAAAGCATTCAATTCCGGCTCGCGCAGAAGCGGTATTGAATGCCGGGAGATTCGCGATTTTACCGGCGAGAGGCATCGAAGGACTGAAGCGCATTTAGCCCGAGCGCCGTTTCTTCTGACATCTTCTGCAGAACCTGGTTGCGCAATTCCATCTGCCGGCGGGCGAGTTCGGTGAGACCTATTTTGCTGTAAAGAAGTCCCAAGCGATAGTGGTTCTGAGGAATCGGGTCGAGTCGCACGCACGCTTCCATCTGAGCGCGCGCTGGTTGCCATTGCTCCGTCCATTCGTACGCCCGCGCCAGCTCACAACGGCCCACGACACTATCGCTAGGCGCAAGCTTCAGACCCGCGATCGCTTCCTGTTCGAGCTTGCCATTGCCGCTCTCACGCGCTACGCGAAGCTTCAAGGCGCTACAAACAATTTGATTCCAGGCGCATAGAGACTGAATAATTCGCTCCGGGGGAGCGGCGGATGATTGAAGAACAATCCGCGCGAGGCACCGATATGCGGAATCGAAATGCGAATCTACTGCAATCGCATCCTCGAACGACAGTTCAGAATCCTTGATTTCTCCGGACGCGTACTCCGCGATTCCAAGAAGCGTACGAAGCTTCGCAGATTTCGGGAACAACGGAGCCGAGGCTTCGAGCAGATCGATCGCCGGTCTGAAGGTCTGATGTTCGATCAGTTCGAAGGCCAGATCAATTCGATACTGCTCGCGATCAGGCGCTAAGGCAACCGCCGAGCGATACGCCTCAACCGCTTCGCGGTATTCTCCAAGCTTTTCTTCTATGTCACCCGTGAGCGCCTTTGCGATGGGTGTATCTCCCCCCTGCTTCGCGTGCCGAAGCGCGTCGTCGAGAAGATCAGCCTGAAGTTCCGCCACCGCAGTGGCCAAGAGAAGGTTTGGGTCGTTGGGCGCCAACTCTAGCGCGGACCGCATCTCACGGGCGGCTAACGGCGCCTGGCCCAGTCCTGATGCAATGGCCGCTTTGAGGCGGTGAAACGCAATACGCTGATTGATCTCGATCGGTTCCTTCACGCCCTGGAGCGCTCTACCGGCTTCGATATACCGCTTAGCGCGCGCCAATGTGACCGCTTGCTCGAGGGCCGATTGCGCAAAGGCGCATGTAGACAAAACTATCCACAGCAGGACCTTGCGCAAAGCATCCGTATGATAACTTATGGCGTTGTCTAACGCCGAATCCCCTCACTTAGTCCGCGGCATCGGCATTTTCGGCGCTACGTCCGCGAATATGCTGGAGATGATCGGGGTGGGGCCTTTCATCACGATCCCGATTCTGTTGGCCAAAGCGAATGGCCCGCAAGCAATTCTGGGCTGGATCCTGGGAGCTGTCGTGGCGCTGTGCGACGGCCTGGTTTGGGCGGAACTCGGAGCTGCCATGCCGGGCACCGGCGGTCCCTATCGTTATCTTTCGGAGGCTTATGGCCCGAAGCGTTTAGGGCGGCTGATGAGTTTTCTTTTTATCTGGGAGACGATCTTTCTAGCTCCGCTATCGATCGGATCGGGAGCTGTCGGTTTTGCGCAATACGCGAAATTTCTGTTCAAGCAAATGTTCTGGTGGCAGGAGAAACTCATCGCGGTGGCAATTTGTCTGCTGATCACCGCGCTTTTGTACCGCGAGATCCGCTCGGTCGGCCGGCTATCCGTTGCGATGTGGCTGGTCGTGCTTGGCACGGTGGCATGGATCACTTTCGCGGGCGTCACGCATTTCGATCCTCGTCTCGCGTTTAATTTTCCTCCCGGGGCTTTCACGCCATCGCGAGCCTTCTTCTTCGGTTTGGGAGGCGCAACCTTGATTGCCATGTACGATTATGGCGGCTACAACAATGTGTGCTTCTTTGCGGGTGAAGTGCGCAACCCCGAGCGGGTCATTCCACGCTCTATTTTGTTCTCCGTCTTAGCGGTCGCGATCCTCTATCTGACGATGAATATCACCATCATCGGAGTCGTTCCGTGGCACCAGGCCATTCAGTCGAAATCCATTGTTTCGGATTTCATCCAGCGCATCTATGGTCTACGCGCCGCGCAGGTGGTCACCACGCTGGTGCTCTGGACCACCTTCGCCTCAGTCTTTGCAGTCTTGCTTGGCTATTCTCGAGTACCTTATGCCGCTGCCGTCGACGGCCGCTTTTTCCGAGTCTTTGCGCGGCTGCATCCTTCGAAGGATTTTCCCACCTTTTCCGTGCTCTTCATCGGTCTCGCTTCCGCCCTCGCGTGCTTCTTAGAACTTGACGTGCTAATTAATGCATTGATTGTGATTCAGGTGCTGATTCAATTCATGGCACAGGTAGTTGCAGTGACGCTTATACGCAGAAATCGGCCTGACATCGTGAGACCGTTTCGAATGCCCTTATATCCTCTGACCAGTGTCATCGCCTTTCTTGGCTGGCTATACATTTTGGTGGCGAGCGGAGTGCCATACATCCTCACAGGTTTCGCATTGTTGACAGCCGGCATTTGCGCTTATCTCTGGCGCGCGCGCTTGCACCACGAGTGGCCCTTCGAGCCGGTTGAGGTACAGATCTGATGGACACGCCTGAGGTTCTCGTTGCCGGCGAACTATTCATCGACCTCATCTTCAGTGGCTTTGAGACGTGGCCCCAAGCCGGCAAAGAAATATTCGCACGAGAATTCCACAGAGAGATAGGTGGAGGCGCAGCGATTACAGCTTGTGGCCTCGCAAAGCTGGGAACACGTGCCGCAGTGCTGGGCGCCGTCGGCGTGGATTCCGGTCAGTGGCTCGTCGATCGATTGAAGGGCAGCAAAGTTGAAACGAAATGGATCCGCTTCGATGCGACGGAAACGACTGCGTTAACCGTCGTCGCTACTACGCCCGAAGATCGCGCTTTTCTTACTTATGCCGGAGCGAATAGAGCATTTGACCCGCTGCTGAGGGAAGCGGCGCACGCGAAGCTATTCTCCGGCGTGCGCCATGTGCATCTTGCCTACGCGCCTCCTATAGAAACAGCGGCAGAACTCAGCCGGCAACTTCGCGACTGCGGGTGCACTTTTTCGATTGACTTTGGATGGCGTGAGGAGTGGCTCGCGAACTCCCGTGTTCTGACAATTCTTCAGAACATAGACATCTTATTCCCCAATGAGATTGAAGCTCGCCATCTTACGGGTGAAGAAGACACTGTCAAGATCTTGCAAGCCTTTCAGGCGAACGGAGTGAAACGAGTCGCGCTGAAACTGGGGGCTCGCGGCGGGGCGCTGCTATGGGACGGGGACATCGTACTCGCCGATACCCATCCCGTGACCCCCGTCGATACTACGGGCGCAGGGGACTGTTTCGATGCCGGATTTCTGCACGCTTGGCTCGGCGGGCATCCGCCGGATATGTGTTTGCAAATCGCCAATATTTGTGGAGCGCTGTCCACGGAAGCGTACGGCGGTATCACGGCTTTTCCAACCATTGAGCGTCTGAATCGGGAGCTCACGAAAGGACAGCTATGCGCAAAGTAACGCTTGTCGGCGGCGGCGGTGTGCGCACGCCGCTCTTGATTTACGGACTGGCGCAGGCACAATCTTCGCTGCAGATCGGTGAAGTCACGCTATTCGATATCGATCCTGTGCGGACGAACACGGTCGCGCGGCTTGGCCGTGAAATCGTAAAGGGATTCGGTAATGGGTTCGAAATTCGCATCTCCTCGCGGTTGGAGGAAGCTGCGAAAAACGCGGATTTCGTGCTCAACAGTGTTCGCGTTGGCGGCATTTCCAGCCGTGCGCGCGATGAGCGCGTTGCGATTGAGCATGGGTTGGCGGGACAGGAGACGACCGGCCCCGGGGGTGCTGCCATGGCGCTTCGCACGCTTCCTGTGACGCTCGCGCACGCAAAGACAATAGAAAGCGTGTCGCCGCAAGCCTGGTTCATTAACTTTACGAATCCGGCTGGCCTGATTACTCAGGCGCTTATTCAAAACACCTCGCTTCGAGTAATCGGGATTTGTGACACTCCCGCTGAACTATTTCATAGAATCGCCGAGGTGCTGGGTGAGCCCTCTAGCGATATGAGCTTCGACTACGCAGGCCTGAATCACTTGGGATGGATCCGCCGCGTTATGCTGCGCGGCGAAGATGTCACCGAAAAGCTTTTGGACGATGCCTCGCTACTGCGGCGACTCTATTCCTCCGATTTGTTCGATCCGGAGTTGATTCAGACACTTCATCTCATCCCCACGGAATACCTGTTCTTCTACTACAGCCAACGAAGGGCGTATCGAAATCAGGTGCGGGCCGGGGCGAGCCGTGGAGAGGAACTGCAGCGGCTAAACCAGGAACTATTCCATCGGCTGGATATTGAAGACGTGACCAAGGCTTTGGCAATTTATCGCGAATATCTCGTGCGTCGAAACGCATCGTACATGAAATTGGAAGCAGAGGGCGGGTCCGCTTTTACGGTTCCGGAAGAAAACTACGATCCGTTCGACACCGCGACCGGATATCACCGCATTGCAATTGAGGTAATGAACGCTTTAGTTTCGGATATTCCCCGGCAGATTGTGCTCAACGTGGCGAATAAAGGCGCGATCGACGATCTCGAATCGGACGATGTTGTGGAAGTGCCATGCGATGTTGACACCAGCGGCGCACGGCCTCGGCCGGTCGGCTGTCTACCCGATTCTGTGCGCGGGCTCGTCCAGTCAGTGAAAGCTTACGAACGAACCATCATCCGCGCCGCTCTTTCCAGTTCACATGCGCTGGCACGTCTTGCGATGTTGGAATATCCCGTCATAGGCGACTGGGAAGTGGCAACTGAGGTCCTGCGTTCTCTTTGCGCAGGAGACCCAAAGTGGCTGGGCTATCTCAAGTAAGTTAAGTCTGCCGGGAAGCTGTTCGCTCAAGGACAGAGTAACCGGCTATGAGTTACAGAATGTTTACTTTCAGGATAAGAGGCGCTGAATTCGGTGCAACAGCTGCTTACTACCGGCAGATCGTCCTCAATACGGTTCTGTCGCTCCTCTCAGCAGTCCTGCTGCTGCTGATCTTTCCGAAGTTTGACGCCCGTATTCTGGCGCCCGTGGCGCTTACTCCCTTGTTGCTAGCTCTGGCGCGCACCAAAGATGGATGGCAGCGATTTGTCTACGGCTGGGCAGCCGGTATCTTCTACTGGTTTTTCCTTTGCACCTGGATCCAGTTCGTGCTGGAAGTGCATGGCGGAATGGGACGCTGGGGAGCCTGGGGTTCGTTCCTTCTCTTTTGCGTGTTGAAGGCGCTGCACCTGGCAGTATTCAGTTGGCTGGCTGGGCCACTGATGCGAACCGCGTACGCAGTGCCTGCTGTTGCGGCGCTCTGGACCGGACTTGAGAGGACACATGCCACATTCGGCTTCGCTTGGCTGGACCTGGGCAATGCCGGCATAGATATGTCGGTGCCGCTCCGGCTAGCTCCCTTTGTCGGGGTCTATGGACTCTCGTTCGTTTTTTGCATGCTCGCCGCCGGAGCGGCTTGCGTGATCCTGCGATACCGGCGCATTCGCCTGGCGCCTTTGCTGATTCTGCCGCTGCTGTGGATTCTTCCCGCGATTCCGCAACGTGTTGCCGCGCCGGAAACAGCCTTGTTGATACAACCCGACCTGGATCCGGCCGTTCAATGGACGCAACTGCTGCAGCAAAAGACAGAAGAAAAACTTACCCTGCTGTCGGAGACATTCGCCGCGCCGCTTGTGGTCTGGCCCGAATTGCCCGCGCCACTCTATTACTACGACGACCCGGAGTTTCGGCAGGCAGCCACTCAGATCGCCCGGCGTCACGGATATTTTTTGTTCGGTACCGTTGCGTACACCTCTGAAAAGCAGCCGATGAACTCCGCTGTGCTGCTGGGTCCTGACGGCGTGGAGGTCGGCCGCTACGACAAAATCGATCTCGTTCCGTTCGGAGAATTTGTTCCGCCTGCGTTTTCCTTCGTGAATCGGGTGACCCAAGAGGCAGGCGATTTCGTCCCGGGCCACGATATCAAAGTGCTAGCCGCCGCGGGCCACCGCTTAGGCGTATTTATTTGCTATGAATCGGCCTTCCCCGATCTGGTCCGGCAATTCACGGCTAAGGGTGCGGATGTTCTGGTGAATTTGTCAAATGACGCATATTTCGGCCGCTCGGAAGCTCGCCAGCAGCACCTATTGCTCGTGCGCATGCGAGCCGCGGAAAATCGGCGATACATCATTCGCGCCACCAATGACGGCATAACGGCCGTGATCGATCCAGCCGGCCAAATCACCAGGCGGCTGCCGCCATACCAGGAGGTTGCCGCTCCCGTGAACTATGGCGTGGTGGAGACTACAACCTTCTATGCACGCCATGGTGACTGGTTCGCGTGGACCTGCTTGGCCGTAGGCCTGATGCTTGCGGGCATCAACCTGCGCCGCAATTTATACTGAGGGCGATGCCCACCAAAGATATTGAACGGCCGCTAGGCTTTAACACGCGCGCGCTGCACGCTGGCTATGATCCGGACCCAACCACGCACGCTCGCGCGGTGCCGATTTACCAATCGACTTCCTTCACTTTCGACGACACGGAACATGCCGCAAGGCTATTCGGGCTGCAGGAATTTGGGAATATCTACACCCGAATCATGAACCCCACCACGGCGGTTCTGGAGACCCGTGTCGCATCGCTCGAGAATGGCGCGGCGGCGCTTGCTCTTTCAAGCGGTCAAGCGGCCCAGTTTCTCACGCTGACTACGATCGCGGCTCCAGGCGATCAGATCGTTTCCGCCAGCACTCTCTATGGCGGAACTTTCAACCAGTTCGACATCACCATGCGCCGTCTGGGTTATGACTTCGCCTTCGTCGAACCGGACGACCCGGAGAATTTTCGCAAGGCCATTACCCCCAAGACGCGCTTGCTCTACGGCGAGACCATCGGCAATCCGCGCAGTAATGTTCTCGATATCGGCGCGGTGGCGAAGATCGCGCACGATCACGGCATTCCGCTGGTCATTGACAACACGTTTGCCACGCCCTATATCACTCGGCCGATCGATCATGGCGCGGATGTCGTAGTCCATTCTCTTACGAAGTTCATGGGCGGCCATGGAACCTCGATTGGCGGCATCATTGTGGACGGCGGCAAGTTCCCATGGAACAACGGCAATTTCCAGCACTTTACAAGTCCATCACCGGCTTATCACGGGATGAATTTCTGGGAAACGTTTGGAAACATCAGCTTCATTATTAAGGCGCGCGTGGAAGCATTGCGAGACATAGGTCCGTGCGTCAGCCCTTTCAACTCATTCCTGTTCCTGCAAGGAATCGAAACCCTTGGAATGCGGATGGACCGGCACCTTGAAAACACCGCGACGGTCGTAAAGCATCTGGAAAGTCACGGCGCGGTTGAGTGGATCAAGTATGCTTCTCTTCCTTCCAGCCCGTACTACGGAATGGCTCAGAAGTACACGCCCAAGGGTGCAGGCGCGGTCTTCTCGTTCGGCATCAAGGGCGGCTATGAAGCAGGAAAGAAGTTCATCAACAGGCTCAAAATTTTTTCGCACCTCGCCAACGTGGGCGATTCGCGCAGCCTGGTGATTCATCCGGCTTCGACTACCCATCAACAACTCGGCGTGGCCGAGCAGGAAGCGGCGGGCGTGACTCCGGAGTTAGTCCGCTTATCGATCGGCTTAGAGGATGCCGAAGATCTGATCTGGGATATCGACCAGGCGCTCGGATAATGGCAGGAAGCGCCTAGGCGTGAACGGCCTGCAGATCGCTCGCGACGCTCTCTACTAACTCAAACAGCTTCTCTGACCGGATGGGCTTAGAGAGATATCCATCCATTCCGGCTTTGAGACAGACTTCGCGCGTGCCTTCCAGGGCGTGGGCCGTCAAAGCGATGATCGGCAAGTGGGTCCCCAGCAGTTTCTCACGTTCACGGATGATCGCGGTAGCTTGATATCCATCCATCTCCGGCATTTGCACGTCCATCAAGACTAGATCCACTTCCCAATTCAGCTTCTCTAAGGCATCCAGCGCTTCGCGCCCGTTTTCGGCTGTCGTCACGACATGTCCGCGCTTTTCCAGCAGCCGCAGGGCGACGATCTTATTCACGCCGTTGTCTTCAACCAGGAGAACTCGTCGAGAATGCGAACTGTTCGATTCCAAGGTTTGACCTACGGAACGATTAGCGGGTTCGCGCGGGTCTTCAGTTTGCTCCAGCGCTCGACGAATGGCGATCTTCAGCTCCGGTTCTCCCACTGGTTTCATCAGCTGCGCTTGCACGCCCAGTTCCCGACAGCGCGCAGCGTCGGCCAGATCACCGGCCGGGCTCAGCATCATGATGATTCGAGCCGTCGATTGGCGGTGTTGGCGCATCCGCTCCGCTAAGGCGATACCGCTCATGCCCGGCATTTCAGCGTCCACCACGATCAAAGAGAACGGCATGCCATTCTCCTGGTTGGGCCGCAATGCACCCAGAGCAGCCTGCGCATCGAGAACTACCACCGTCTCCGCACCCCAATTGCTGAGCAGGTCCTTGAGAAATCTCGCGTTGGTGGCGTTGTCATCCACAACCAGCACGCGAACTCCTTGAAGGTTAACTTCAATGTTGTGGTTGCCGGCTTTGCTGGGAACGGGCAATGAGGCGGTAAAAGCGAAAGTGCTTCCTTCGCCCAATGTGCTAGTGACCCAAATTTTGCCGCCCATCAGCGCTACGAGTTGAGAAGAAATAGACAGGCCCAGACCGGTGCCGCCATATTGCCGCGTACATGATCCGTCAGCTTGCGTAAAGGCTTCAAAGATCGCGTGCTGTTTGTCTTCCGCAATACCTATACCCGTGTCACTGACCGTGAAGTGCAAGCGAGCGCCGTCATCACTTTGAGTTTCCTTCTTGACGAGGACCACAATTTCGCCACGGTGCGTGAATTTGATTGCGTTGCCGACCAGATTCACGACAACTTGCGTCAGGCGGACAGGATCGCCAATCAGTGTCACCGGAACGTCGGGTGCGACATGGCAGATCAACTCCAGCCCTTTTTGATGAGCCCGTACCGCCAGTGCTTTCAGCGTTTGATCGAGATATTTCCTGAGGTCGAACTCGATCGCTTCAAGGCGAAGCTTGCGCGCTTCAATCTTCGAGAAATCGAGAATATCATTGATGATCGTAAGAAGCGAATCAGCTGAAATCTGCACCAGCTGCAGGCACTCTCGCTGCTCCGGAGTAAGCTCCGTGTCTAAAGCAAGTTGTACCATCCCCATGATTCCGCTCATCGGAGTACGTATTTCATGGCTCATGTTGGCGAGAAACTCACTTTTGGCCAGACTCGCCTCTTTTAGCTCGCGCGTGCGCTCATCGACGAGTGAGATCAGCTTTTCCTCGCGGCTTTTTAGTTGCCTGATGCGCAAACGATATCCCCCGGCGCACAACGCGATGGTCAGCAGGGAACATATGCTTTCGAAGCCGTGAGTTTGATAAAAGTGCGGGAGCAGAGTAATGCCCACGGCCGCTCCCTGCGCGCTCCAAATGCCTTCTTTATTCCGGGCAATTACTCTGAAGAGATAATTCCCGGGGAGAATGTTGGTGTAATAGGCGACACGGCGCGTGCCCGCATCCACCCAATCCCGGTCGAAGCCCTGCAGCATGTACTTGAAATGAACGCTTTCGGAAGACACTTGCGTGGGAGCCGTAAACTCGAATTCCAACGCTCCCTTATTGGGTAGAACTCGAATCGGTTTTCGAAAATCGGAAGCTTTACCGTCCACCGTAACTCGCTCAAGAAGCACGGGCGGCGCAACTGCCGTAGTCTTAAGCTGCGAGGGATCTACGATGACGAGGCCCTTCATGGTCGGAAAGAGTAGCCGTCCGTCGCGGGTTCGCCAGCCGGCCGGTTGGAACGCGCCATTGCATTCGTTACTCCTCATTCCATCGGCAACGCCGTAGGGGATCGATTTGATGAAGTTCGCGCGCCCCTCCGCGAACGCATTGAGGCGTTCCTCCGAGACGCTAAAAACTCCCTTATTTGAACTCATCCAAAGATTCCCACGCTCGTCCGGAAGGATTTGGAAAACTGCGTCGTCAAACAAACCTTCCCGCGTGGAATATTTGGTGAAACGCCCATTCTTGAAACGATCCAAGCCGCCGCCTCTGGTGCCTAACCAGAGTGTTCCGTCCGGCTCTCCGTAGATCGCGCAGATGAAGTTATTAGAGAGACCGGCCGCGGTGGCGTAGGCAGTGAAGCGGCCTTCTTTGAAACGGTTCAGGCCGCCTCCCCCGGTACCGATCCATAGAACCCCTTCCTGGTCTTGGTAGAGGGACAGCACATAATCGTTCGATAGCCCATCCTGAGTGGTGTAGGTGGTGAACCGGGCGCCGTCAAACCGGCTTAGGCCCGCGCGAGTTCCCACCCAAAGATTGCCCGTCTGATCGACGAGCGTGGACAGCACGATGTCGTTCGAAAGTCCGTGCTCGCTGCTGATGCGCGTGAATCTGCCGTCCTTGAGGCGGTTCAAGCCCTTGCGAGTGCCAATCCAGAGAATGCCGTGACGATCACCGGTAAGAGAATAAACTGCATTGTCAGAGAGTCCATTTTTAGTGGTGTAGACGGTGACCTTCCCGTCTTTCAGCCGGTTTAGCCCCGCGTTCGTTCCCACCCATATGGCGCCTTGCGGATCTTCGTAAACGGGCCGGGCCTCATCGCTGGAGAGCCCTTCGGCGGCGCCGAAGGTTGTGAATGCGCCATCGTGTAACCGGTTTAACCCACCCACCGTACCTACCCAGAGGTTCCCTTCGATATCCTGAAAAACCGAGAGCACGCGATCGGCAGATAAGCCCTGTTTAATCGTGAGACTGCTGAATTTGCCGTCACGAAAGCGGTCCAGGCCGCCGTCCGCCGTGCCCACCCAGAGACTGCCCGCGGCGTCTTCGCAAAGCGATAGCACGGTGTTACTCGAAAGCCCATCCCGGGTGGTGAAGTTTCTGAAGCCTCCGCCTCGAAAACGGCTCAACCCGCCTCCGCTCGTGGCGATCCAAAGGTCGCCCCCCCGGGAGAGCAACACGGACTTAACGTAATCGCTCAGCAAGCCATCTTTGGTCGTGTAAGAGGTAAACCTATCATTCCTAAAATGCGCCAGCCCGGCGTGCGTACCAATCCAAAGACTTCCATCTTGGTCCTCGCAGATAGAGAAAACGGCATCGTTCGGCAGACCATCTTTAGTCGTATACGCTTTGAAACGTCCATTACTGAACGTATTCAATCCGCCGCCATCCGTGCCGATCCAAAGGATGCCACGACTGTCCTGATACAGCGACGAAATGGCGTCATTGGATAAACCATCCCTAGTCGTGTAGCTGGTGAAGTTTCCGTCATTGAAGCGGCTCAGCCCGGCGTCAGTTCCGATCCAAAGATTCTTCTCGCGATCCACTAGCAGCGCTGAAATCTCATTGCTCTGAAGGTTGGGCGTGTTTTGCTTGTCGAAGATGGTAAAGCGCACGCCATCAAACCGAGCTAAGCCCTCTTCAGTGGCTATCCATATATAGCCATCCGGCGTCTGCGCGATAGCGATGACGGAGTTCTGAGGCAATCCGGCTTCCGCACTCCAAAAGCCCTGCGTGTACTGCGTGATGGCCTTGGCGGGATCGAGAGCGGCTTGGGCATAGCTTACACTGCACAGCCCCAGGGCGAGTACGCAGGCAACCAGTCTAGACAAGATCTTCATTCGCCGAGCCGTCTACTCCCCTCGCTATTTAGCTGGGCAAGCTACAAAGTTGTATCGGTCTGAGGGGCTTGAGTTGTGAGCGTCAAACCCGCAACCAAGTAAGCGTACCGCTGGCCCAGTACCGCGCTCCCAGTACTTGGGAAGGTAATCGGGGCGGAGCAAGAGTCGATAAGGGCTTTAGAGATTCTAAGGCCGGGATTTTCCGGACCCAGTTGTCAGAGAAAGAGAGCTATTCATATGTCATACGGCCGTCTATTCGCGGCAGTGTTTCTTGCCGGGGGAGTGATCCTAGCCCAGGAACCCAGATCAAAGTTATCTTCCGAATTGCAGCGCGCGGATCCCAATGCTAACGTTCGGGTCATCGTCCAATTCAAACAAGTCCCTTCATCGGCCTCCCATCAGATGGTCATCGGCCACGGTGGTCAGTTCCGCCGGCACCTGGATTTCATCAAAGGCGGTGCTTACACGGTTCCGGCCCGCATGCTGGTCCTTATCGCGGGCGACGCTAGCGTAGCTCATATCTCGATAGACCATAAGCTAACGGCAAAGGCGGACTACACAACCGCTGCAGCAAATGCGTCAGCCGCTTGGTCGTTCGGTCTGGACGGCAGCGGTATAGGTGTAGCCGTTATCGACAGCGGCATCACTCCGGACGGCGACCTCACAGACAAGAGCTCCAAATCCCGAGTGGTCTATACACAAGATTTCATCGGCACGGACGGGCTGGATTATTACGGCCACGGAACTCATATCGCGGGAATTATCGGAAGCAATGGACGTAGCTCCACTTGCGCCACGTGTGTCCATACCATTAAGGGCTTTGCTCCGAACGTTAATTTGGTAGATCTCCGCGTGCTCGATCAAAACGGCGAAGCCTCGGATAGCGCCGTAATAGCGGCGTTGGAAACCGCCGTTCAGTTAAAGCAAACTTACAACATTAAGGTAATCAACCTTTCACTAGGAAGGCAGGTATTCGAAAGCTATCAACAGGACCCACTCTGTCAGGCAGTGGAAGCGGCCTGGAAGGCCGGGATCACAGTGGTGGCCGCGGCTGGCAATGAAGGCCGTGATAACTCGCTGGGGACGAATGGCTACGGCACCATTACTGCGCCGGGAAACGACCCCTATGTGATTACTGTCGGCGCCATGAAGGCCATGGGCACCTTCGATCGGTCCGACGACTTGGTTGCTAGTTACAGCGGCAAAGGACCGACACTCTACGACAACGTTGTGAAACCCGACCTGATGGCGGCCGGCAACAACGTGGTGTCGTTACTCGCTTCGGCCAGTGCCACGCTGGCGAGCGAATTCCCCCAGAACATTATGGGACCGGCATACTTCATGAATGGCGGAAACACCAGTGGCGCGGCAAGTTTTCTGATGCTGAATGGCACCAGCATGTCGACCGCCGCTGTCAGCGGCGCCGTCGCGGATCTCTTGCAGGCTCAGCCCAGCCTTACACCGGATCAGGTAAAAGCCCGCTTGATGAAGACCGCTTACAAGGTGTTCCCGCAGTACAGCGTGGCAGCGGATCCCACCAGCGGCGCAACGTTTACCGATTACTACGATGTCTTTAGCATCGGAGCCGGATATCTTGATCTGGCGGCGGCGTTGGCGAATACAGACGCCATAAGTGGGAACGCACTTTCTCCTACAGCGACATTCAACTCTTCCACCGGAATTGTAAATCTGGTTTTCGACCCTAGCTCTACCTGGGCCGCCTCAGGCTGGCTAGCGCAAGATGTATGGGGGACAACCGCTGTGTCCGGAACAGCCCCAGTGTTAAGCAATGCCGCTTTTACGGCCCTTGTCGGAACCGATGCGGCCAGCAGCAGCTCGCTCGGCAGCAGTAGTTCACTTGGCAGCAGTAGTTCACTCGGCAGCAGTAGTTCACTCGGCAGCAGCAGTTCCTTAGGCAGCAGTAGTGTTCTAGGATCGAGCGGTGTCCTGGGAAGTAGCAGCGTACTCGGCTCCAGTAGCATGCTGGGCAGTAGCAGCTCGCTGGGAAATAGTACTGTTCTCGGAAGCGGGAGCGCGCAAAACGACTCAACTACCGTGATCGTTGTCGGCGAGCACTAGAACTCTGCGCTCGTGGCGCGGCGAAGCAAACTAGACCTCTACCCAAGCTTGCTTCGCCGCACTCTGAGCGACCTTCTCGAGCAGGATCATGCCGCGAAGGCCGTCTTCGAAGGTCGGATATTCGATGGGCGCCGAAGCATCCGCGACTCGCGCGTAGAAGCGCTTAAAGACCTGTTTATGCGAGTCGTCGTAACCTTCACTATGACCCCCGGGCAAATCCGCGAAAGCGGCCGCAGCCGGGTAAAACAACGATCCGTCCTTGATGATCACTTGATTCGGTTCATTGCGATGTCCAATCCACAATGTGTCAGGCTGCTCCTGGTTCCAGGCGATTCCCGCTTTGGTCCCAAAGATCTCGAAAGCAAAGCGATTCTTACATCCGGCTGACATCTGGCTCACGGTAAACGCCCCGCGCGCTTTCTCTCCCAGGCGCAGCATGACGACTCCGAAATCTTCGGTATCCACCGGGAAGACATCGTAATCACCCGCGCCACTCTTCTTACCCGAAAAAGTCTCCACCGATCCGCGCGGCCGCTTGCGCGTTTTATGGAACGTCGACAAATCCGCGCACAGAGCCGTAATCGACAAGCCAGTCAGGTGCTGGATCATGTCCATCCAATGCGACCCGATATCTCCCATGACGCGCAGCTTGCCATTTGACTTGGAGTCAAGCCGCCAGTTCCAATCGGTGTCATAGAGAAGCCAGTCTTGGGAATAGGTTCCTTGCACGATGAGAATCTCGCCCAGATCTCCGGCCGCGATCATCTGGCGCATCTGCTGGACCACCGGGTAGTAGCGCAAGTTATGTTCCACGCAGTTCACCGTGTTCTTGGATCGTGCCGCCTCTACTAATCGCCGCGCTTCCTCCACGTTCATGGTCAATGGCTTTTCGCATAGAACGGCTTTGCCAGCCTCGATGGCAGCCATCGACATCGGAAAGTGATCGACATTCGGCGTGCAGATGTGCATCGCGACGATCTCTTTGTTGTCTAGAACGTCCTTGATGTTGCTTGTTGCGATCGGGATCCCGGCACTTTCCGCAAACTTCTGCGCTGTTTCGGGCCGGCTCCCGACTACCGCCGCAATTTCGACATTGCCGAGACGGCGAACGTTCTCCGCGTGAACCTTCCCCATGAAACCTGTGCCAACAATCGCCGTCTTGATCTTTTGCATGTTGGATTATCCCTCCAGAACACTCTACAACCTACCGGTACGGGCCGGGCTGTTCACGGATGACACAATTATGAAAACGGTCTAATTGAATGTTAGTTCGCATTCGTTGGCACAGCGCCGAAAACAGGGCCAGGGAGCGGTTTCGAAATGCCGCGTTTGCGTTGGCTACGCTGCTGACGCCGGCGGCGCTAATCGCCTTCACGCTTTCTTTCTGGAGTATCGCCGCGGAGCTCCGTTGGACCACAAAGTTTTTCGTTTCGACCGGGCCTTTCTCCCATTGGCAAGCGTGGCTGGCTGCTGCTGCCGCGCTTGTACTGTTGGCGCGCCTGCTAAACCGCTACGGGGTAGACCAACGAGACGGCTCGCGCTAGCTCCGCATTCCGATTTACGTAGACCTGGCTACAAAATTTTGTAGCGGGTGCCGTCCCTTTCTTTTCCGCACGCCCGGCGAATTTTTTACATACTTCGCCGCTCCTTTCGTCCGATAAGTGTGCGGTAAGTGAACTGGTTCCAATGCGCCACGCTCTGGAAACTTTCGGCACTTGGCGTGCATCGAGAAACATAGCAGGGCCCATTAATGCCTGAAATCAGAACAACAGCAATCGCGATATGGACTGAGCCGGCGCGCGCCTGGGTGCTCAACGCAGTGCAAGCGTTAGGTGAAGGCTTTGGTCACGCTGGCGCGTGGGCAGCCGATACCGCTCAGCAATTTGGCGCTCTGTTATCCGCATTAATGGGACCCGCGGTTTTTTCAGCCTACGCTTTTGCCCTGTGGAGTTTGGCAGGCAATTTGGGCTGGACCAACACTTTTGTTTTCTCTGCTGGTCCGTTATCCAATTGGTTAGTGTGGCTCGGGATTGCAATCCTGGTGAATCTCGCAGCGAGCGTCTTGAAACGGCACACCCAAGCTGAGAAATCCCGCTAACACATAAAAAACATTTATAGCTTCGTTTGTTCAGGCCATGCTGCGCCTGGCGTGCCTTGTTTCGCTGTTCGCCGCTAAACGTTCTTTGTTATTCTCAAGTAAGGAATTCCCTCCGCCGATGTCCTTCAGTTCGCGTCCCTACGTGAATCGGTATCTTCCGTCTAACCGCTTTCCCACGGGCTTGAAGTGGCTTCTGATCGTCAACATCGGCATCTTCGCCCTCAGCTATATTCTGCAGCCCAGCGGCACCAATTCGTTTCTGCAGAATTTTGTTCTCGTTCCGGCCCAAGTGGTCCAGACCTACGCAATCTGGCAACTCGTAACCTACATGTTTCTGCATGCGGGAATTGGCCACATTCTCTGGAACATGCTCGCTCTGTGGTTATTTGGGGCGGAGCTGGAACGCTTGTGGGGCACGGCTCGATTCCTGCGCTTCTATTTCGCCTGCGGGGTCAGTGCGGGCTTAACGGTAGTCGTAGCAGCTTATATTTTTGGCGGCATAGGCCTCGGCACCGTGGGTTCGTCCGGCGCAATCTTCGGCATTCTTGTGGCTTATGCGTTGATGTTCCCGGACCGCACCATCCTGTTCGGCTTCCTCATTCCGATGAAGTCCAAATACTTCGTCATGATCATGGGTGCGATTGTTTTCCTGCAGTCCTACACCGCCACCGTTGGCGGACAAAGGAGCGGAGTCGCCGTATTGGCGCACTTGGGCGGCCTCGCCGCGGGTTATATATACTTGCGTGGGCGAAAACTGCAATCGCAAGTGCGGCAGCCGGTCGTCGCCGGATACAAGGAATGGAAGTTACGCCGCGCTAAGAGGAAGTTTGAGGTCTACCTCCGAAAGCAAGATTCCAATCGTGATCGCTGGATTCATTAAATTTAGACAATTCAGCAAAGGTAAACAGTAATGAAGTTCAGTACTTTTTCTGCCGGCCTTGCCGGTCTCGCGTTAGCTTTGGCGTACCTGCTTCCAGTGCACGTACGCGCTCAAGCAGGTCCCCAAACACAAAGCGGCGATTCTGTCGCCAAACCGAAAAAGCCCCCCACCGACACGGCTTCTCCGGACGAGCAACCGATTCCATCGGAGTACAAGAAACCGAAAAACGTTCCGGCGGACACCCCCACGTATCGCTCGAATGCAACTACCGTCAGCGTAGACGTGGCCATCCTGGACGATCACAACCGTTTTATTCCAGGACTTCAACAGGGCTATTTTCGTGTCCTCGAAGACGGAGTTCCTCAGCAGATTTCTCAATTCGGTCACGGGGAAGCGCCGATGACTATCTGCATGCTGATCGAATTCAGCGGCCGCTTTCAGGCCTTCTGGAGTGGCGGCTGGTATGAAACTCTGCAGGCCTCCTACGGCTTCCTGGAAACCCTCAAGCCGGAAGACAATGTCGCAGTCGTCGAGTACGACCTTAGACCCACGATTCTGTCCGATTTCTCGCCCGATAAGCGCAAAGCCGAGGAAGCCATGAGCCTTCTGCGCATCCCCGGATTCAGCGAGTCGAATGTTTTCGACGCGTTGACTGACATGGCGGATCGCATGACAGCGATTGAAGGGCGTAAGGCGATTCTTCTTATCGGGACCGGCCTTGACACATTTAGCAAGATCACTTTCGACAAAGCTCGCCGATCGTTGCAGGAATCGGGCGTACCCATTTACACGGTCAGTGTGTTGCAGATCGCGCGAATTATGGCGGAATCCAGGGGCATGAGCCCGATGGCTGAGATGGATTTTCTTCAAGCCGATAACGAGATGAAGACATTCTCGAAAGAAACTGGCGGATTATCCTTTTTCCCGCGCTTTGTCGCGGAATATCCGGAGGTGTTCCATCAAATTGAAACAGCTCTCCGAAATCAATATTCGTTGGCATATCATCCGACCAACACCGCGCGCGACGGCAAGTTCCGCCGTATTAAGGTAGAGCTCATCAACCCCTCCACCAACGAACCATTGAGTATCAAGAACGAGAAGGGCAAGCCGATGAAGTATCAGGTGATAGCTAAGGCCGGCTATAAAGCTCCTCGCGAAGTGGAATAGAGCCGAGCCACCCCGCGAGGCAACTGTCAAGCACTGGATCTGTTTCCGTTTGAGGTTGATAGCGCCTCATTGACAGTTTCAGCACCGTCTGTTAAGTTCACTGGGTCTCGATGCGATCCGCTCCTTCTGCTCGCGCCCAAAACTCCGGAACGATTCTTCTCGTCGACGACAATCGCGACGGCGTTATGGCGCGCCGATCGGTTCTGGAGGAGTTGGGCTATAAAGTGGTGTCAGCCGGTTGTGGCCTAGATGCCCTGCAAAGTTTCGAACAGCAAACGTTCGATTTAATTATTACGGATTTCAAGATGTCTCCGATGGACGGCTTGGAGCTCATCGCAAATTTACGCGAGCGGAATTTCCGCAATCCGATCATTCTGCTGACCGGATTCGCGGATAGTATCGGTCTTCGCACCGAGAATACCGGCGCCGACGTTGTGATTCAGAAAAGCGCTAACGAGGTGGCGAGCCTGGTGCGCCACACGAAACGCCTGCTTCACCTTCCCAAGAAGCCGGTTCGCTCCCACGATTCTGGCGATAATACTCCGCGTTCCCGGCGCTCCGGCTCCTAAGCTATTTCCCGCGGCCCCCGTCTATAGTGAGGGGAATGGTTATCTTCAAAGCGGTCTTCTCCGCGTGCGCAGCCGCATCGGTCTTGTACGCTTTCCCGGCTCAATCTGCCAAGTCCCCCGCTAGAGCTGCCCGGCCCGTAGCGACGAACGCTGCCCGTTCGGGCAAGTCTTCCTTGCTTCGCTCGCTTTCCTTACACGATCGCATCGCTCAGCTCATCGTGGTTCGCGGCTACGGGGACTATCCTCCCACCGATAACGCCGAATTTCGTACCTTCACTCGCTGGATTCGCGAGGATCATGTCGGCGGTTTCATCGTTGCGGGGCGCATCCGTGATGGCAACGTTATCAGCGCTCAACCCTTTGAAATGGCCGTTTTTATTAATCACATGCAACGGCTTTCAAAAACTCCGTTGCTGGTGGCATCCGATTTCGAGCGCGGCGCGTCCATGCGCGTTGCCGAGACTGCCAAATTTCCTTACATGATGGCTTTTGGCGCAGCTCACGACTTGCCCGCCACAAAGGAACTGGGCGCGGCAACGGCCCGCGAAGCGCGAGCGCTCGGGGTCACTTGGGTGTTCGCTCCTGACGCCGATGTTAACAACAATCCCGATAATCCCATCATTAACGTGCGCTCTTTCGGAGAAGATCCGCACGCCGCCGCTAGCGCTGTTTCAGCTTTCATCGAAGGCGCGCATTCGGATCCGCGGAATTATATTCTGGTGACCGCCAAGCATTTTCCCGGACACGGCGACACCGCCGAAGACAGCCATATGCAGCTGGCGAAGCTGGATCAACCCAAGGAGCGAATCGAATCGGTGGAACTGGTTCCGTTCCGCGCGGCCGTGGAGCACGGCGTAGATTCCATCATGACGGCGCACATGACCGTCCCGGCATTCGAACCGCAACCGATTCCGGCAACAGTTTCTCAGAATGTACTAACGGGCTTGCTCCGCGATGAACTGGGTTTCAAAGGATTGATAGTCACCGACGCTATGGAAATGCAGGGCATCGCGTCTTTGTACTCGCCCGGAGAAGCGGCAGTGCGCGCCATCGAAGCAGGAGCGGATGTGCTGCTGATGCCCACCGATCCAGGAGTTTGTATTCGCGCCCTGATGGCCGCCGTGAATAGCGGGCGCATCTCACGCCAGAGGATCGATGCCAGCGCGGCAAAGGTGATGCTCGCCAAGCAGCGCCTCGGTCTGATGCGCAACCGTTCGGTCAGCCTCGACGGACTCACTGACGAGATAGAAGATCCGAAACTGGAGCAGCTCGCGCAACATGTCGCCGATGAAGCAGTCACTCTGGTCAAAGATGACAAGCACTTATTTCCCATGCCCAGCCCCAGCGGGACCTGCCTGGTGATTATGGGTGAAGGACAGTTTTCCCAGCGTGGAGAAGCTCTCGTTCACGAGCTGCGCCGAGGCGCTCGAGAACTGAAAACCTACGTTGTGAACCCCAGCGTCTCTGACGCCGTCCTCACGGCCATCGCCAATGACGCAGCGCAGTGCCCGCAGATCTATGTGGCGGCCTTCGTCACCGTGTCTGCGAATCGTGGTAGCGTCGCCTTGCAGGGTGGCCTGAATTCTTTCCTAACTACGCTGATACACGGCCCGGCGCCAGTCGCTCTGATCTCGCTGGGGAATCCGTATCTATTGCGGGATTTCCCGGACGTGGCGTCGTATGCAGCGACGTTCAGCACCTCGAGCACATCGGAGATCGCGGCAGCGAAAGCCATTTTAGGCGAAATCCCGATCACCGGCAAATTGCCTGTCTCCATTCCAGGGCTGGCAAAAGTAGGAGACGGTCTGGATGTACCAGCTAAAGCCAAGACCGCATCTAACGGAGCGGAATGATACAGATTACCTGGCTTGGACACGCAACTTTTGAGCTTCGCTTTGAAACTGGCGAGGTTTTAATTCTGGATCCCTGGATCGAGGGCAACCCTGCTTATCCGAAGGATTACGAAATTGCGAGGGTGGACGCGATCGCGATATCTCACGCGCATTTCGATCATGTGAACGATGTCATTCCGCTCGCTAAGAAATTTAAGCCGAAGGTCGTCGGGATCTTTGAGACGACTTCCTGGTTTGAGAAAAAAGGCGTGAAGAACACTATAGGGATGAACAAGGGCGGCACGGTAGATCTGGGATTCGTAAAGCTCACCATGACGCACGCCATCCATAGCTGCTCTATCAAAGACGGCGACGAATTAATCTACGGCGGAGAAGCCGCGGGATACGTCCTCTCAACGAAAGACGGACGTAGCGCGTATTTCGCCGGCGATACAGCTCTATTTTCGGATATGGCCTTGATCCATCAGCTGCACGAGCCGGAGCTTGCCTTCTTGCCGATCGGCGATCACTTCACGATGGACCCGCATCAAGCGGCTCATGCAGCCCGCTTGCTCAAAGTGAAGCGTGTGATTCCCATGCATTACGGAACCTTTCCGGCACTCACCGGGAGCCCCGAAGAGTTAGCGGCCAAACTACAGAAAGATTCGATAGAGGTTTGGACGTTGCAAAAGGGCCAGTCCGAACAGTGGTGAAAGAGCTCTGGCCTTCCTGGCTCATCTGCGTTCAATTAGGCGACTTCGCGGCGAGTGCCGATACCGGGATCAACTTGAATCCCGGGCGTGGCGGCTTCGCAGTTATCGCAGTTGTGGCACGGGCCCTTGAAGTCGTCGCCAAAGTAGCGCAAAATATGCTCGCGGCGGCAGCCGCTGGTGTCGGCGTATTCCTGCATCTGGCGCACGCGCTCCTTCTTCATTTCGCGGCGGCGCTCTTGTTCTTCCGCGGCGGCTTGGGCGGCTTCGGGCAAATCGGAATCGCCGGTTAGCTGGACTTCGCCGCTGGGCAGAATTTCCAGAGCTCCCACATCTTCCAGGCGATGAAGCGCGCTGGTGAGTTTGCGTTCGGAGATGTTGGCCTGCTCTCCGATCTCTTCAGGATCGACGGGCCCTTGCTGATCGGCAATGATTTCGGCGACGTGCTCGACCTGCTGCGGTTCAAGCTTGCCTTCGCTGCTTTTAAAACTTGCCGCGCCGATGTCTTCCTGGCGGAAGAACAAAATGGCTTCTGATTTCTCCCCATCACGACCGGCGCGGCCGATTTCCTGGTAATAGGAATCGAGCGAGTCAGGGATGTCGTAGTGATAGACGAAGCGGATGTCGGCTTTGTCGATGCCCATTCCGAAGGCGTTGGTGGCGACGATGACTTCGGCGTTACCGGACATGAACTGATCTTGAATCCCGTGACGCTCAGAGGCTTTGATGCCACCGTGATAGAAGAGCGCGTCGATTCCTTCTTCACCGAGCAATCGCACGATCTCTTCGGCGGCTTTGCGGGTTCCGGTGTAGACGATACCGGGTTTGGCGGACCAGCGGACGCGATGGACCACAGCTTCGAGTTTTTTGTCTTCCTTATCGAAGTGATCGACGCGCAGGTGAATGTTAGGGCGATCGAAGCCATGGACGAAAATTTTCGGCTTGCGCAAGCCGAGGCGCTGCACGATCTCGTCGCGCACTTCCCGTGACGCCGTCGCGGTCATGGCCAGGACGATGGGGTGGCCGAGGCGCTCGAGCGCGGGGCCGAGTTGGAGGTAATCGGGACGGAAATCGTGGCCCCATTCGCTAATGCAGTGCGCTTCGTCGATGACAAAGAGGGTGATGTTGGCGTTTTCGAGCGCTTCGATGGTTTCCTGTTTATGAAGCTGCTCGGGGGCCAGGAAGATGAATTTGCCGCGACCCTCTTCGATCTTTTCGAGCGCTGCCCGAGCTTCGGTGACGCGCTGAGTGGAGTTGACCACGACGGCTTCGGCTTGAGCGTCCTGCTGGGCGCCCTGCGAATTGATGGAATCGACCTGATCCTTTTGCAGGGCGATCAATGGGGAGATTACCAGGACGGCGCCGTCCAGCATGAGGCCGGCGATTTGGTAGATAGCGGATTTGCCGGAGCCGGTTGGCATGACCACGAGCGTGTCTTTTTTTGCGAGGAGAGCGCGGATGGCCTCTTCCTGGCCGGGACGGAGCGAGTCGAACTCGAAGTTTTTCCGGGCGACAGCAACAATGTCGTCCTTTTTCTTCTTAGTGGGCATGCGATGATCTGACGCGCTAGTAGCGAATGACTGTTTCAGGAGACTTGGAATTCTAATCTAAGAGGCAAGGAATATGGAAGACATCAGCCGGTTACCGCATAGATTAGACAAGGCCAAACAGGAATGCCAGGCGATTATTGAGACGCCGAAGGGGCGTCGGAACAAGTTCAAATACGAGCCGGATTCCGGATTGTTTTCGTTGTCGAACCTGCTGCCGCAGGGCTTCAGTTTCCCTTTTGATTTCGGATTTATTCCTTCGACGGCGGCGCAGGATGGCGATCCGCTGGACATTATTGTGCTGATGGATGAGCCGGCGCATGTGGGCTGCTTACTGAATGTGCGGGTGATTGGGGTGATTCGGGTAGAGCAGACGGAGAAGGGGAAGAAGACGCAGAATGACCGGCTGGTGGCGGTGGCCGAGCGTTCGTTCGATTTCAAAGATGTGAAGTCGATTTCGGAATTGCAGAAGCCGCTGGTGGAGCAGATCAGCGACTTCTTGGGACTCTATAACAAGAATTCCGGGAAAGAGGATGAAGTGCAGGGGGTGGAAGGCCCGGAGCAGGCGCTCGAATTGCTGGACAGGGCGATCCAGAGATTCAAGCGGGAGCAGAAGAAGAAATCATAGTTGAATTCTGCGGAGGCGGAGGGCGTTGACGATCACCGAGACGGAGCTGAAGGTCATGGCGGCGCTGGCGATGATGGGGCTGAGCAGAATGCCGAAGAAGGGGTAGAGGACGCCTGCGGCGATGGGAACGCCGAGCACGTTATAAACGAAGGCGAAGAAAAGATTCTGGCGGATGTTGCGCATAGTGGCGCGGCTGAGGCGCAGGGCGCGAGCGATGCCGCGCAGATCGCCGTGAACCAGCGTGACACCGGCGGATTCCATGGCGACATCGGCTCCGGTTCCCATCGCGATGCCGATGTCAGCGGCGGCGAGAGCTGGAGCATCGTTGATTCCATCGCCTGCCATGGCGACGATGTGGCCGCCCGACTGAAGCTTTTTCACGGCGTCGACTTTCTGAGCGGGCAGCACTTCGGCTTCAACATCGTCGATGCCCAGACGCTGGGCGACGGCTTGCGCGGTAGCGCGATTATCGCCAGTGAGCATGGCGATGCGGATTCCTTGCGCGTGGAGAAGCTGGACGGCTTCGGCGGTGGACGGCTTGATGGGGTCCGCCAGAGCTAAGACTCCGGCAGGTTGGTTGTCGATGGCGATCAAGATGACCGATTGAGCTTCGGAGCCTGGTGATTCAGCGCGGGCGGCGAGCTCGGTGGTTGGAACATCGGAGTCGCGCAGCAGGGACGGGTTGCCGGCGAGAACGCGATGACCGCCGATGTTTCCCTGAATGCCTTTTCCAGTGAGCGATTGGAAGTTTTCGACCGCTCGTAAAGCGATGGTTCGCTCTTTCGCGGCTGAGACGATGGCGTCCGCGAGGGGATGTTCGCTGGCTTGTTCCAGGCTGGCGGCGAACTGGAGCAGTTCGGTCTCGGAGTAACCGTTCAGTGGAAGGATGGCGGTGAGCTTGGGTTTGCCTGCGGTGAGAGTGCCGGTCTTATCCACGATGAGGGTGTCGATTTTGTGGAGAACTTCAAGGGCTTCGGCATTGCGGATCAAGATGCCCGCGGTGGCTCCGCGGCCGGTCGCGACCATGATCGACATGGGAGTGGCGAGACCGAGCGCGCACGGGCAGGCGATGATCAGCACGGCTACAGCATTGACGAGAGCGTGGCTGAGGCGCGGTTCGGGACCATAGATGGCCCAGACGGCGAAGGTGATGGCGGCGGCGACGATGACCGCGGGCACGAAATAGGATGCGACAACATCGGCGAGGCGCTGGATGGGAGCGCGCGTGCGCTGGGCCTCATTAACGAGTCGGACGATTTGGCTGAGGAGGGTATCGCGGCCGACGCGATCGGCTTGCATGATGAAGCTGCCGGTGGCGTTGACGGTTCCCGCAGCGACGCGAGCGCCTACTGATTTTTCGACGGGAATGGATTCACCCGTCAGCATGGATTCATCGATGGAACTGGCGCCTTCGAGCACGCAGGCCATCGACCGGAACTTTTTCACCGGGGCGGACGCGGAGACGGTCGCCGATGTTGATGCGCTCGAGAGGAACGTCGCGCTCGACGCCGTCTTCTACGAGACGAGCCGTTTTGGGAGCGAGGTCGAGGAGCGATCTAAGGGCGCTGCTGGTTCGGGCGCGGGCGCGAAGCTCGAGAACCTGGCCGAGCAAAACGAGCGTGGTGATGACGGCGGCGGGCTCGAAGTAGAGCGGGAGAGCTCCCATACGGGTTCGGAAGGATGCCGGGACGGCGTGCGGAAAAAGTGTGGCGACGAGGCTGAACAGGTAGGCTGTGCCGGTGCCGAGCGCGATCAGGGTGAACATATTCAGGTGGCGGTTAAGGATGGAGGCCCAGGCACGCTCGAAGAATGGCCAGCCGCACCAAAGCACAACGGGCGTGGCGAGGGCGAGTTGAAGCGACGGGGCGATTCGCCCGGGGAGAAGCATGAAGAGCAGAAATGGAACGGTGAGGACGACACTGATCCAGAAGCGCCGCGACATGTCCTGCAGTTCGGGATTGGATTCTTCGCCGGTGATTTCGACGGGCTCCAGCGCCATGCCGCATTTGGGGCACGAACCGGGACCGAGCTGGCGCACCTCGGGATGCATAGGGCAGGTGTATTCGGCCTGAGTTGAGCTAGGCGGGACCCGGGCAGGCGTGGGCTGAAGGAACTGAGCCGGGTTGTTATCGAATTTTTTCTTACAACCTAAGCCGCAGAAATAATATGTTATGCCGTTGTGCTCGCTCAAGCCGGCGGATTTTTGCGGATCGACCCGCATTCCGCAAACGGGATCGGTTGGGGTGGGGGCCACCTATATAGGATGACCGGTGGGGTTCTCAGGTGGCAGGGTGGTGAACATCTGAAACATCGCAGCGCGTGATTCGATCCAGCGGATGAAGGAGTTATGACAATGGCGCTATTTGGCGATACAGATTCGAAGAAAGTACGCTACGCGGTGGTGGGGCTGGGATGGATTGCGCAAGAGGTGATCTTGCCTGGCTTCAAGGGCGCTGAAGAATTCGGAGCTGGCGGCGCTGGTGACCGACGACTCCAAAAAGGCCAAGGAGTTGGGGGACGAGTACGACGTTTCGCGGACGGTCAGCTACGAACAGTATGACGAGCTTCTGCGCGATGGCAGCATCGACGCGGTGTACATCACGCTTCCCAACAACATGCACAAGCACTACACAATTCGCGCGGCCCAAGCGGGTATCCACGTGTTGTGCGAGAAGCCGATGGCGGACACGGTGGCGGAATGCGAGGAGATGATCCGGGCAGTGGAGCAGAACAACGTGAAGCTGATGATCGCGTACCGGCTGCATTTTGAACCCGGCAATTTGAAAGCGATTGAGACGGTGCAGAGCGGGGAGATCGGCGAGTTGAGAATCTTCAGCTCGGTGTTCAGCCAGCAGGTTCCGGAAGGCAACATCCGGCTGAAGAAGAGCATGGGAGGAGGGCCGCTGATGGATATGGGCGTGTATCCGATCAACGCCTGCCGCTACCTTTTTCGGGATGAGCCGGTGGAAGTAACGGGAGTGGGCGCGAATGGCGGGGATGCGCGCTTCAGCGAAGTACACGAGATGGCGACGGGGATTTTGCGGTTCCCAGGTGAGCGGATCGCGGTGTTGACATGCAGCTTCGGAGCGGCGCCTTCGGACGCTTACCAGGTTGTGGGCACGAAGGGCGAGCTGTGGATGAAGCCGGCGTTCGATTATCACGAACCGTTGCGGATGACGCTGAAGATCGGGGACAGAGAGAAAGAGACAAAGTTCAACAAGACGGACCAGTTTGGCGGCGAGGTTGAATACTTCTCGCGCTGCGTGCTGGAGAACACGGAGCCGGAGCCGTCGGGATACGAGGGAATGGCAGATATACGGATCGTGGAGGCGCTGCTGCAATCGATGCGATCGGGACAGCCGGTGAAGCTAGGGCCGTTTGAGAAACGCAGCAGGCCGGGTGAGCAACAGAAGATGGAGAAGTCACCCGTGAAGCCGGAGAAAGATTTGGTCGACGCTCAAGCGGCATCGGGACAATAGGAGGTCAAGGGAGCAGGGCTCATGGATCGAGCAGCTCCCTTGCACGAGCAGAAGAGTTACCGGCGCCAGTGTCCTTCGACCCAGACATAGCCACGCGGAGTGTTTCGCCAGTGTCCTGGAACCCAGCGATGGTAATACGGCTGGGGTGGAACAACCCAGGTCCCAGGGACCCAGACGTAGGCGTTGCCGTCCCATCGATGGTAACCGGCGACCCATACATGGCGTGGGCTGGGGCGTTCCACGATGACCTCATGCCGAGGCGGCGGTGGACCAATTCGAACATAGACCTGCGCGTTCGCAGAACCAACAGCTAGTGCGAGGCCGAGTAATGCTGTGGAAAGAATCTTGTTCTTCATAGTTTTATTTTGCTCCTTTTTTTTGGGTTTAGCTGATCGCGCCCTGGCCGGAGTTCTGGCGCTGCTCCCGATGCTGTTGTTGGCGTTCACGCATCTGCTGCTGGAGCTGATCGTAGCTCTGTTTTTGGGAATCGTTCAGGACCGCGCGTATTCTGGATTCACTGTCTTCGCGGACGGCGCGCATCTTGGCGTGACGGTCTTTCGGCGCGAGAGAGTTATCGGCGCGAATGCTCTCGGCCTGTTGCTGGCGCGCTGTAAGGATGGGCAGGATCTGATTTTGCTGATCGGCGGTGAGGTTTAGCCGCTTAGTGAGCATCCGGATTTGCCGATCGGGATCGGGTTGATGAGGGCCAGCGGACTCGTTTTGAGCGGGCTCATTCTGCGCTGGTTGATTCTGAGCTTGCGGTGCAGCTAGTGCGACACCTAGTCCAAAAAGTGTGGAAAGAGTTAGTGAACAGATTTGTTTTTTCATTGGTTTATTCCTTTGGAGATGTAGTTGCCATCTCTACCTCAACAGACGAGCGGGCGCTCAGATGGTTTATTTATGGCCAGTTAAAGTTCCTTCAGCCTGCAGACGCGCTGAGAAATTGACATAGTAGTAGATCATGTATGCCGCGGGTTTAACCGATCCGAATGTTGCGTTTGTGCTTCTGATACTCGGATTGATAGGAATCTATTGGGAACTGCACGCGCCGGGGATGATGGTTCCGGGGATTCTGGGCGTGCTGCTGGTGGCTGCGGGCGCGTACGGGCTGTACCAGGACTCGCCGAGTTGGTTTGGATTGACGTTGGTGGTTCTGGCGGCTGCTCTTCTGACGATCGAGCTGAAGTATTACACGCACATGGTGTCCGGGATTGCGGGGACAATCCTGCTGGCTTTCGGGGCGATGGCGCTGTTACAGGGGCCGCGCAAAGTGGCGCCCAGCCTGGCGTTTGCCGTATCGGCGGCGTTTGGTGTTATTACGATCTTCCTTGGATTTCTGGGTATGCGCGCGCGGAAGAGCAAACATTTGACGGGCGTGGAGAGCCTGATCGGTGAGATCGGCGAGTCGCGAACGGAGATTAATCTCGAGGGAACGGTGTTCGTGCATGGCGAATACTGGAAGGCGCGCAGCGATCGCAGCATTCCGGCGGGGCAGCGCGTCGCGGTAGAGCGGGTGCAGGATTTAGTCGTGTGGGTTAAGGAGGCTTAGAGCGAGATGGGAATTGAAGGGCTTTTCTCGGGCGCGTTTTTCATCGTCATCATCATTTTGTTTTTCTACCTGATTTCGTCCGTGAAGATTCTGGCCGAGTATGAGCGCGGCGTGATCTTCCGGCTGGGGCGGGTGCTGCGCGAGCCGAAAGGGCCGGGGATCATTTTGGTATTCGCGCCGTTGGATCGGATCGTGCGGATCTCGCTGCGGATCGAAGCGATGGAAGTGCCGCCGCAGGATCTGGTGACGCGCGACAACGTGACGGTGAAGGTGAACGCGGTGATCTATTTTCGCGTGGTGGATCCTACCAAGGCGGTTCTGGAAGTGACGAACTTCTTATATGCGACCAGCCAGCTTGCGCAGACGACTTTGCGGAGCGTGCTTGGGGAGGTCGAACTGGACGAATTGCTCAGCCAGCGCGAGAAGATCAACGTTCGTCTGCAAGCCGTGCTGGACGAGCACACCGGGCCGTGGGGCGTGAAGGTAGCGATGGTGGAAGTGAAACAAGTGGATTTGCCGGATCAGATGATTCGCGCCATCGCGCGGCAGGCGGAGGCGGAGCGGGAACGGCGCGCCAAAGTCATCCATGCCGAGGGCGAATACATGGCCGCGGAGAAGTTGAGCATGGCGGCGCAACAGATTCAGACACAACCAGTGGCGATTCAACTGCGGTATTTGCAGACGCTGGTCGAGATCGGGACGGAGAAGAATACGACAGTGATATTTCCCGTACCGGTGGATATGCTCACGTCGTTGACGGCCTTGGTGAAAGGCTTGGCCGCGAAGCAGGAGCAAAAGTAACGCTGCTATTCCTGGCGGAGGGCGACGATGGGATCGATCTTGGAGGCGCGCAGGGCAGGGAAGTAGCTGGCCAGAAAAGCGGTGCAGGCGAGCATGGCTGTGCAACCGGCAAACGTCATCCAATCCAGCCTGACGGTGTTGAACAGCAAGCTCGACATTAACTTCGATAAGGCAAAGGCGGCCGGGACGCCGAGGGCGAGACCGGTTCCGGTTAAACGCAAAGTCCGCCGCAACGTCATGCCAAGTACATCGGCGGTGTTCGCGCCCAGGGCGATGCGCACCCCGATGTCGTGTCTCCGTTGCACGACGAAATAGGAGATCACGGCGAAGATACCCGTGGCGGCGAGAAGCAGAGCGATAAGTGCGTAAGTAGTCATGGTGGTTGCCGCGACACGAACGCCATGCATCTGCTCCGACATGAATTGATCCATGCTCTTGACGTCATAGACGGGAAGATCCTTGTCGATCTTGCGGATCTCGGCGCGGGCGGCGGCCGCCGCCTGCATGGGATCCTCCGCCGTGCGGATCACCAAGGTAGTTGAGCGCGGGGGAAGTTGGGTATAGGGGACGTAGGCGGTGAGAGCGGGAGTTCCGGTAAACCAGTCTTTGACGGTGTTGCCGGAAATCCCGACAATCGTAAGCCATCCGGCTGGAGAATTATCGAATTTGATGTGGCGCCCGATGGGATCTTCTCCAGGCCAGTAGTGGCGGGCCAGAGATTCGCTGATAACGACAACACGGGGAGACTCAGGGCGATCCTGCTCCGATAGGAAACGTCCCGCAACAAGTGGAATCTTGGTGGACGGCAGGAGATTGTCGCTCACGGCCTGCACATCCGGGTGCGGCTCACCCGGGCGGGGCTCCGGCCGGCCTTCAATATAGAGCCGCTCTGCGGGGCCGCCTGGCGTCCAAACTGCAGCGGCGCGGACACCGGGAAGCGTTTGGAAGCGCTGAAGCACGCGGTCATAAAACGAGACGAGTTGCGGACTTTCGCTGTACTTCGCCGGCGGGAGTGAGACCTGGAGGGTCAAGAGATTCTTTGGATCGTATCCGTAATACCCGGTCAGCATTCGTTGAAAGGTGCTGACCATGAAACCGGCGCCGATCAGGAGGACCAATGCGAGCGCTACCTCCGCAACGATGAGAACGGATTGCACGCGGCTGCGAGAGCCGGCAGCGCTCGTGGTACGGCCGCCTTCACGGAGAGAGACGTTCAGATCCGTACGAGAGCGTTGATACATGAGCTGGAAGATGGCGGGCAGGCAACAGAGAAGCCCGGTCAGCAGTGAATCGGCAAAGGTGAAGATGACGACGTTTGCATCGACGTGCATGTTCCTCAGGCCGGCGACGTAGCGGAAAGTTGCGGCGGGGATATTCGATCTGGTCAGGTCGAGATTCCAACTGGCCAGAAGGAGTCCAAGGATCCCAGCCGCCACAGCGATCCAAAGACTTTCGGCAAATAGCTGGCGAGCGATTTGGAACCGGTTGGCGCCCAGCGCGGCGCGGACGGCAATCTCCTTTTCACGAGCCGCCGCTCGCGCGAGTTGCAGGTTGCCGACATTGGCGCAGGCGAGCAAAAGCACGAAAGTGGCGGAGCCCAGGAGGATCAGGACAAAGCGGTCAGTGATGGGATTGAGAAGTTCGCGGATTGGCACGACTGCCATGCCGCGGGCCTCATTGGTGCGGGGATATTGGCTTTCCAAGCGTTGCGCGATGGCATCGGTTTCGGCGCGAGCTTGGGCAACCGACACGTTCGGCTTTAGACGGCCAAGCACGAGCAGTGTGTGGGCCGCGCGCTGATGCTGTTCCGCGAGGTTCATGGCCAAAGGAGCCCAGACATCGGTTGCAAGCGGGAAATCGAAATCGTTGGGCATGATGCCGACGACCTTGTACTTGCTCCCACCGAGTTCAATTAGCTTCCCGAGTGCATCGGGCGATCCGGCCAGGTGCTGGCGCCAGAAACCCTGGCTCACCACGACGACTCTGGAATGAGCGGGCTGGTCCTCGTCCTGCGAGAAAGTCCGGCCCAGCGCCGGGTTCGTTCCGAGCACGGAGAAGAAGCTTGGGGAGACGAGCGAGGCCTGGACGCGTTCAGGATCTCTGGTGCCGGTCAGGTTGACATCCCAGCTCTGATACGCCGCCAGTTCCTGGAATGAGCGGGTTTGTTGTTTCCAGTCGAGGAAGTTCGCGGGCGCGACCGCATCGCGTTCCGAGCGCAGCTTAGGAACCGTTTCCCAAATTGTCATGAGGCGCTCCAGATGCGGGAACGGCAACGGATGCAAGACGAGCGCGTTGACGGAGATGAAGCAGGAGGTGTTGACGCCGATGCCGAGCGCGAGCGCCAAAATTGCCACGGCGGTCGCCCCGGGGCTTCTGAGAAGGACCCGGGCGCCGTAGCGCAAATCTTGAATGAAGTAGCTCACCGAACGAGTGATAGAGAGCAATTTCGTTGCCGATCCATCGCGCATTGCTTCATTTGGGTTTACCAAGGGATTAGGCAACGAATGTGCGATTCCGGGATTGGGGGTGTTCACCGCCGGATCAGACCCCGATGTCTTCGTTCCAGAGCGCGGGATTTGCGGCGATAAACTGGCTCATGAGGCGAATGCATTCGGCATCTTGCACGACCTCGATTTCGATGCCGTGGGTACGAAGGTAGCCTTCGGCGCCAAGGAAAGTTTTATTTTCACCGATCACGACGCGAGGAATTTTGTAGAGGGCAATCGCGCCGCTGCACATGGGACACGGCGACAGAGTCGTGTAGATGGTCGAGGCGCGATATACGCGGGCTGTTAGGCGGCCGGCATTCTCGAGGCAATCCATTTCCCCGTGCAGGATGGCGCTGCCTTTTTGAATGCGGCGGTTATGGCCGCGGCCGATGATTTTTCCTTCACATACAAGGATGCAACCGATGGGAATGCCGCCTTCGTCGAGACCTTGGCGCGCCTCTTCGAGGGCTGCTAAGAGGAATGGATCGCCGCACATCCTTCTATAAGAGCGCGGGTTGTTTGTAGGGTCAAGCTATGGCTAGGCCGCTCAACCCATGGAACGGCCGCAGGATTTGTAGATATTGGCTATTAACTGCATGTCGCGGAGACCTTCTTCGCCATCGCTCTTGGGTTCTTTATCGTTGAAGACGCAATCGGCGAAATAGTCGCCTTCGCGCACGAATTGGGAGGGATCTTTGCTGGGATTCGGCTCGTCAATGGGCGGCTGACCGTGAATTTCCGCTTTCAGGCGCTGGCCTTCATAGCCGAAGGCGGGCTCAACATGCAGAGTGCCCTTGGAGCCGTGCACGCGGTAGAAGCCGTTCATCGGCGCGCCGTAGGTGGTGTTGCAGCTTGCCACAATTCCAGACGGGAAGCGCATGGTCCAAGACACGTTTTCTTCCACTTCGTTGAAGCGTCCATCTTTGTCGATGACAGAGCAATAGCCCTCGATATGCTCGGGCTCTTCGCCGGTGAGATAGCGGCAGGCGTTAAGCGAGTAGATGCCGACGTCCATCAGCGGTCCACCGCCCGCCATTTTCCGGTTGAGCCGCCACTCCCCGAGGTGCTCGCTGAAGCCGTTGGCGCTTTCGATGGCCTGGATGGAGCCGAGCGTTCCATCGCGGATCATCTGAATAGCGCGCAGGTTAGTGGGCTCGTATTGGCAGCGATAGGCGATCATGAGCTTCTTGTTGGCTGCCTTGCAGGCTGCGATCATGGACTGGCTGTCCTTTACGGTGGTGGCCATGGGCTTCTCGCAGAACACGTGTTTGCCGGCATTGGCGGCGCGGACGGTGTACTCGGCATGCATGCTGTTGGGGAGGGCGATGTAGACGGCGTCAATGTCGTGGTTGTCGCGAATCTCGTCGTAATTTTGGTAGTTATAGATGTTCTTGGCCGGGACGTTGTACTCGGCCGCCATCTTTTCCGCCTTGTCGCGATGGCCGCTGACGAGAGCGGTCACTTGAGAGTTCTGGGACATCTTGCACGCAGGCATGAAGTGTTGCATTGAGATGCGGCCGAGGCCGACGATGCAATAGCCCAGTTTGCGGCGTGAAGCGGATTGATCCTGGGACCGGACGAGAGGCGCGAGGCCGGGGAAGGCGGCGATGGCTCCAAAGCTTTGGGCGAATTGGCGGCGAGTGACTTTCATAAAGACTTCCTTCCTGCTGGACACGATAGCAGGAAGAGGAGTTACGCTGGGGCGAGCATGTCGGTGCGAACTATATTGATATGAAGCCTTGGAGCCGATTAAAGAAACAGTAATGGGCACGCTTGTCCGAACAACCATTGGGATCTTGCTTTGCGGGTTGGTCATTTCCCCAGGTCAAAACGCGTCAGCTACCACTGACTTGAAATCGCTGTACGAAGGCCACCAGTGGTTCGAGCTACGAGAGGCGATGGCGGGCAAGCAAGGACCGGCGTTGTATCGAGGGGCAGTGGCGGCCGCGTTCAACAAAACCGCCGAGGCGCAAGACCTTCTGCAGCCGTTGATCGACAGTAGCAGCACGCCCGATGCCGAGGCGGAACAGGCGGCTCAATGGTTAAGTTACGTCTACTTGAGGGCGGGCCAATATCAAAAAGCTGTGGTTCAAGTGAACGTGGAATCCTCGCTAGGGGCGATGCTGCGAACACTGCCTGACCAATCGATCAGCAGCTTTCAGCAATGCGCTGTTACGTGCCGGTGCAACCAACGCAAGCTGTTCGTTCCAATCTCGATAAAGGGGAAAGCGGCCGAGTTCTTCATAGACTCGGATGCAAACTTCTCATTCATGAGCGAATCGGAGGCCAGGAATCTTGGTCTGACGATTCACGGAACTGATATGAAGGTGCAGGGCGCGGCGGGGACACAGGCGGCATTTCGGACCGCGGTCGCCGATGAACTCACCATAGGGAGCGTGCAGTTAAGAAACGTATCTTTTCTAGTGTTGGCTGACGCGGAGGAGGTGTTTCCGAAGCTGCCCTTGGAGGAGCGGGGCGCATTGGGGCTGCCCGTGCTGCTGGCGTTGCGCACGGTTCGGTTCAATAGTGAAGGCAAATTCGAAATCGGTTTTCCCTCTGAAAGCGAGGATCCGGATCATCCCACCCTGTGCTTTGACGGACCGGAGCCTATCGTGAAGATCGGATTTGAGCAGCAGCAGCTTCCGGCTGTTCTTGACACGGGAGCTGAAGTAACGGAGATCTGGCCCCCTTTCGCGATGCGGTTTGCGGACGTAGTGAACGCATCCGGTAAGAAAGGCACAAAGTTAGAAAGAGGAGTGGGCGGAAGATCTCAGGTCCCGGAGAGAGTTGTTCCCGAATTGACGCTGCAAGTGGGCGGATTTGAAGCGCATGTTCATCCGGCTCATGTGCTGCTTGCTTCGACGACGCCGAATAGCCAGTGGTTCTACGCACGTTTGGGATTGGACGTACTCCGGCTGGCGCATCAAGTTACAATCGATTTCACGTCATTGACAGTCCGGCTGCAGTAAGCTTCGCTAAAGTTGGTGCTGTAGGAGAAATATGAAAGCGACGTACCAAATCGATCCGGCACACTCGAGCATACAGTTCAGCGTGCGCCACATGATGATCTCGAACGTCCGTGGAACGTTTACAGGCGTAAAAGGAACGGTTGTTTACGACGCCGATAATCCTTCCGCTTCCAGCGTCGAGGCCGATATCGACGCCTCCACCATCAGCACACACGACGAGCAACGTGACGGGCATCTGAAAAGCGGCGATTTTCTGGACGTCGCAAACTATCCAACCATCACGTTCCGAAGCACCAAAGTTGAGAAGCAGGGAGATGGCTTGAAGATCAGCGGCGATCTGAACGTTCACGGCGCAACCCAGCCGGTGGCGCTTGACGTGGAGGAAGTTACGCCGGAGGGAAAAGATCCGTGGGGAAAAACCAGGCTGGGCGCATCGGCCAAGACCAAGATCAAGCGGAGCGATTTCGGACTGTCGTGGAACGCAGCGCTTGAGACCGGAGGATTTCTGCTGGGCGACGAACTGAAGCTGGATTTCGAGGTTCAGTTGATCAAGGCGCAAAGCGCGGCCGCCTAGGACGCTGCGGATCAAGCCGCTTTCGCGCGCGCGCGCTTCAAAGGCGTGAGCAGCGAAAGCACGATCTGTTCGTATGAATAGTTGCTACGGGAATCCCGGAACTTCTCGGCAAATTCGCGGAGGGTTCCGGCGGAGTAGCACTCCATGACGGTTGGATGAATGTAATACTTCTTGCAAGTTGCCGGTTTATTGCCCAACTTGCAAGCGACCTCCTTCACTACATCGACCAGAACTGACTTCACGACTTCGTCGCCGCTTTCGCCTGTACACTTCTCGAGCAGAAAGCTGGCGGCCAGGCAGGTTCCTCCCCAGGTGCGAAAATCCTTCGCGGTGAATTCGCCCCCGCTAATCTCGCGCAGATAATCGTTGACATCGCCGGACTCAATGCTTTGGGGCTGCCCATCGGCATCGAGGTATTCGAAAAGCGCGCTGCCTGGGAGATCTTTGCACTTCCGCAGAATGCTGGCCAAGCGCGGGTCTTGCAAGGTGATCTCGTGTTGTTGGGCGCTCTTGCCGCGGAAGCGGAACTTCAGCATGCCACCTAAGATCTGGACATGTTGGTTACGCAGAGTCGTGAGCCCGAACGAGCCGTTTTCCTCGGCATATTCTTCATTGCCGATCCGGATGTAGGTGGTTTCGAGAAGCTTCACGACCGCCGCGAGGACCTTCCTTTTTGGCAGGCCCTTGCGGGCGAGATCGCGGCCTACGATGCGGCGAATGCGCGGCAGCACCTTGCCGAAACCTCGCATACGATCGAATTTCACGAGATCCCGCACTTCACGGTACTTGGGGTGGTAGCGGTATTGCTTGCGGCCGCGGGCATCCCGGCCTACAGCTTGTATGTGGCTATTAGCGTGGGGGCTGATCCAAACGGAAGTCCAGGCAGGTGGAATTACCAGAGAGCCGATTCGAGTTAGGGTGTCAGGATCGTGAATAGGCTTGTCGTCACGATCCAGATAGACGAAGCCGCTTCCGGCGCGGCGACGCCGTATGCCGGTTCCTTTCGGAATCACATAGCGCAAGCCGGCCTGTTCGGCTGACTTGACTTCGTCGGGGAGCCTCAAAACGACTTTCGGTGGCGCTGACATCCGTTTGATTGGATGCACTTTGCAGTCGAAACACTACTTAGATGCTGGGTGTCACATATCGAACCTCATGGCAGAAGCGATTATTTTCGATATAGACGGAACATTGCTGGACTCAGTGGATCTGCACGCGCAGGCATGGCAAGAGGCATTTCGAGATTTCGGCCATGAGATCGCGTTCGATCAGATCCGCAGCCAGATCGGCAAAGGCGGGGACCAGTTACTCCCGGTATTTTTATCCCCCGAAGAGTTAAGAAACGAGGGAGAAAAGCTGCAGGAGTTTCGAGGCAAACTTTTCAAAGCAAAGTATCTGGACAAGGTGAAGCCATTTCCGGGAGTACGGGCCTTGTTCCTGAAGTTGAAGGAGAAGGGACAGCGGATTGGGCTTGCGTCTTCAGCGAAGGGAGATGAGCTCAAGGATTTCGAGCGCATCGCGCAAATCGACGATCTGGTGGAAGTGGAGACCTCTTCGGCAGACGCGAAGCGATCGAAGCCTCACCCTGACATTTTCGAAGCGGCGCTGGAACGGCTGGGAGACAAAGTTCCCCACGAAGAAGTGATGGTCGTGGGAGATAGTCCGCACGACGCGGAAGCGGCCGGTAAAGCGGGGCTTCGGACTATTGGAGTGCTGTGCGGCGGTTTTCCGGAAAAGGATCTGCGCGCGGCAGGTTGCATCGCTATTTACCAGGGACCGGAGGATCTGCTGCGGCAGTACGAGAACTCGCCGCTGGCGAAGAGCCAGTAATGGCGAGGCTCAGAACGTTTGAGGACCTAGCCTGGTGCAAACGGCCATAATGGCAAAGGTGAAGAACAGCAGGTCGTTGTTCCAGAACACGACGGCCGTGAAAAGACACAAAAGCGCGAGCATGGACCGGGGGTCCAGAGACCAATCAAACATGAGCGGTTCTTCTATCTTGCCAAATGCTGTTTGCCGGGAAACGGCTAAGTGAGCTCAGCGCCTGAAGGGTCGCCGCCGGAAGAATTCTTATCGGACGTTTTGGCGATCGCTTGAACCACATCTTCGATGGCCTGCGGGATGGCGCCGTAATCGGCAGTGAAGATGTCTTCGGCAAGTTCGGACGCCGCGGAGACAACTCTGGCTATGGCCGCGACCGTGTTGAGATGCTGCAGCGATTGTTGGGCTTGCGTCGTGACGCTGGTGATTCGATCTAGACTACTTTGAATGGCGTTGAGCGTGTCTTGAATCGCAGTGGCGGTGAAGCCGTCATGAATGTCGTCGAGCTGCTGGATTTTCTGTTCCAACTGATCGCGTTCCTGCGGGGTCAATTGCGTGAAGTGTTGCGTGCGATAGGCATCCACCGTTTCGGACATACTGGCAAACAAGTTGGCCAATTGCCGGGCCTCATCGGCGTCGCTGGGCATGGTCAAAATCCTTTTTCTAACACTGGAAGAAGTGCTTGCAGCTTTGTAGTATAAGGCTGGATGGCGACGCTCATTTTCTCGCCGGTGAGGTGATCCGCGTTCTCGGCTAACTTTTTGTGGCCTTCGCGAATCTGCTCGAGCGCCTCCGCATACGCATCGGCCACAGCTTTGCGGCGATTGAGTTCGGCGAGTGCGTCCGCATAAGCTTGATTCAGCAGCAGGACCGTGGCGCTATTTCTGGCGTCGCCAACTTTTTGATATTCAGCCGTAAGAGTTTGCTGCTCCTCGTGAAGTAGACCTTCGTAGTCTTTGGAACTTATATCTTCGAAACCTTGAGTCACCGACGAAATGCTGGGGTCGGCATCGCGCAAGTATTTGGTCAGATGGCTGCGTTGATAACGGGCGGTGAAGGCTTGCAGGATGATACCGGCGAGCTTGCCGGCGGAATCGGCCTGGACGAAACTAAGCTGGGCGGCGTAGGCGGCGTTTTGAGCGGCCTGTGCACCCGGACCACTCACGCTGCTCGTGTTGAAGGCCGCGAGTTGTTGCATAGCTCGGAAATAAGCGGTCAGCACGCCGGAAGCTTTGGTAAGCGCCTCTGCTTGCGCCGTGAAGGGCGTACACACAGGGTTTTCGGCGGGAGGGCTGGCGCCTGCCCCCGTCTTGCCGATACCCGCAAGAAACAGAGGCGTAATTGGTTGCGCATCGAGATGACGGCGCACGCATGAGTCGTGGATATCGTGAAAGATCATGGGACCCTGAGCCAAATCTTTTTGCGCGATGTCTGCGAAACCAGCCACCGCCGCCGGGGATGTGCAACTGGAGAGCGATAAGGTCCACGCTGCGATGAAAAATGCTAAACCTGCGGCCGAATTATGGAGGCGTCTGGACGCGATTAAGCCTTTAGTCATCTACGAGATGGTGTCTCTGGAACGTACCAGATTTCGCGCCCTCTCGCAATGCCGGCAATTCGGCTAGAAATGAAACCCGGAACTTATTCGAGGGTCTAATCAGCGAGGTTGGAGGAACCTACTGACTTATGAAAAAAATTATAATGGCACTGACTGTCAGCGTCGGCCTACTTGCTCCCGCATACCTGAGCGCGCAGGATCGGGACGATCATCATGATCGGGACGACCACAATGCTAAGCGGTACTACGACAGGCATCATAAGGATTACCACCAATGGAATGGCAACGAAGACCAGGCGTGGCGCATCTACTGGCAGCAGCAGCACCGTCCATACGTTGATTGGGATAGAGCTAACGCGCGGCAGCAACAAGCCTACTGGGACTGGCGGCACAACCACTCAGATTCGCTTCTCCAAATCAACATTGGCCACTAAGCCGAGCGGAGAATCCGTCTCTTAGCTTGGCGTAAGTATCGGTGAGCAGTTCCGGAATCACGCGCGTGTTGCCCACGCTGGTCATGAAGTTCGCATCGCCGCTCCAGCGGGGCAACACGTGCATGTGAATGTGCTGTTCAATCCCAGCGCCGGCAGCGCTTCCCAAGTTCATGCCGACATTCAGGCCATCGGGACGATAGGCATTTTCGATAACTGCCTCGGCGTGACGAGTCAGGTCCATGATTTCCGCGGTGGTCGCCGTGCTCGTTTCCCCCAGCCTGGCAACGTGGACATACGGCGCGATCATCAAGTGGCCGCTGGTATAGGGGTAGCGATTCAAGATGATGAAGCTCAGCTCGCCCCGATGAACAACTAAGTTCTGTTCATCTTCAGCACTGCCCGCCGCCTCACAAAAGATACAGCGACTCTTGTCTTTCTTCTCTTCCATGTAGGTGGAACGCCACGGCGTCCACAGGTGAGTCATGGAGCGAGCGGGCTTACGAACCGGAAGGGCCGCGATCCGGCAAGGTGCTGGCGTGGGCCGGTTGCGGCTCGCTGGACGCGGCTTCGGCCTGACCGGCCTGAGAAGAGTGATTGACTAAATCGCGCAGCTCCTTACTCGGCTTGAAGTAGGGAATTCGCTTGGACGGCACTTCGACACGGGATCCGGTTTTTGGATTACGCCCCACGCGCGGCTGGCGTTGGCGGGTGCGGAAGCTGCCGAAACCACGAATCTCAATCTTCTCTCCTTTGTGGAGGCTGTTCACAATACTGTCAAAGATGGTCTCCACAATGGTCTCGGAATCCTTCCGGGTCATCTCCACCACCTTCGATACTTCCTCGATCAGCTCAGCCTTAGTCATACTTCTTCCTTATTATTGTTCAGCGTTTCTGCTCTTCCGATTTGTGCTGCTTGATAGCATCGCCGACGGTGGATGTGGCCACGGCGGCTTGACGTTTATAGTCCTGGAGACGAATGCGCTCATCCTCTTCGGTGTTCGCCCGGAGACTCAACCCAATGCGCTTTTGCGCCTCGTTCATTTTGATTATTTTGAAATCGAATTCCTTACCAATGGGAAGCGCGGGTTCTTCCGCCGCGGCTTGCTTGGCATTGCTTCGTTTGCCCGCTTCGCCGGTGATCTCGGTGCGATGACAGAGGCCTTCGACGCCCGGTAACAACTCGACGAATACGCCGAATCCGGCGGCGCGGGACACGCGTCCTTTCACAATGTCGCCAATGTGATGCGTGCGGAAAAAGGTCTCCCAGGCATCGGGCTGAAGCTGCTTCATGCCCAAAGAAAGGCGGCGGTTAGGCGCGTCGATATTGAGAATGACTGCCTGCACGACCTGCCCTTTTTTCACCAGCTCGGAGGGATGCTTTACGTGTACGGTCCAGGACATGTCGGAGACGTGAACAAGCCCGTCGACGCCTTCTTCAATTTCGATAAATGCTCCGAAATCGGCGAGTTTTCGCACGCGTCCCTCGACCACTGAACCGATGCTGTAACGTTCGGCGACGGTGGTCCATGGATCGGCTTCAAGCTGTTTGATGCCGAGGGAAATGCGCCGCTCTCGAGACTTGATATCGAGAACCACGGCCTCCACCTGATCGCCGGCCTTGACGACTTTGGCGGGATGCTTCATACGGCGGCTCCAGGTCATTTCCGAAATGTGGATAAGACCCTCGACGCCGGGCTCCAGCTCGACGAAAGCGCCGTAATCGGTTACGCTGACGACACGCCCAATCACGCGGCTCTGGGGCGGATAGCGAGCCTCGATATTGTTCCAAGGATCGGGATGCATTTGCTTGAGACCTAGCGAAATGCGCTCCTTCTCGCGATCGAACTTCAGAACCTTGAGCGTTAGCTGCTCGCCGACTTGCACGATGGCAGACGGGTGAGTGACGTTTCCGTAGCTGAGATCGCTGACGTGCAGCAGGCCGTCGATGCCGCCCAAATCCACGAACGCGCCATAATCGGTCAAATTTTTCACGATGCCGGTGACCTCGCCGCCTTCGTGGACATTGGCCAATGCCTCGGCTTTCCTGGAGAGCAGTTCGCTTTCCAAAAGAACGCGGTGAGAGACAACGGCATTGCCGCGGCGGCGGTTCAGCTTCAGAATCCGGACTTGAATTTCCTGTCCGAGGTAAGGATCCAGGTTATGGATAGGCCGTAGCTCAATTTGGGAGCTGGGGAGAAAACCGGCGATGCCGAGATCGACCGCGAGTCCGCCTTTGACTTTGCTCACCACATGAGCGCTGACAGGCGTGCCTTCGGATGCCGCCTTTTCGAGCTGATCCCAGATTTGAATCCGATGCGCCCGCTCGTAGGAAAGGAGGATATAGCCCTCCACCGGTTCGCCCGTGCGGTCAAACATGACCTCAATGACATCTCCGGGCTTGACAGCAGGTTTCCCCTCGACGAATGAGAATTGCGCCGCGGGAACGAGACCCTCGCTCTTTCGTCCGATGTCAACAATGACTTCTTTTTCAGAAACGCTGAGCACGTTTCCGTGAAGTATTTCTCGTTCATTCGTGGCAAAGTGGCTACTGTAATCATCGAGGAACGCTTGGTAATCAGCGTTGTCGACGGTTCCAGGCAACTCCAAATACTCATCAGATGGACCGGCCATGCGTTGTTTTCACCGTGAGCAGATACCTGCAATGGCGGAGATGCGACTGGAAGGTAACCGCTATGGAACTCACAAAATCTGAACTCTACAGAATACCCGACGGGGGCCTCAACTCATTGATAGTTCAGTACTTCAGAACTATACCGGACCCTCCGGGCGATGTCAACCGGCGCGCCTCTTTCGGTAAACGAGCCGGGAGGACCGCTTGACGTTTAACTTTACTTAGCATCTTTGCCGTATATAACTAAACTATCCCTGGCATCTTTCGTCATATATACTGGAAGCACGGAAGAAAGCCTCAGTGCGGCCCTCCGTGTGGAGAACCCTCATGATAGAAGGATTACTACAGCCCAGCCACCTACTGATCATTTTAGTGGTTGCGCTGTTCATTTTCGGCCCTAAGAAGCTCCCTGAATTGGGTCAAGGGCTCGGTAAGGGTATCCGCTCCTTCCGCGACAGCATGAAAGCTGCTACCGAAGAACCGGAAAAGATCGAAACGCCCGCGCAGAAGCAAACCGACTCGACTCCGAAGTAGCACACTTCCCTGCGCGATTCTATTGCGTAGGGTGTAGGTGCGCTCGGATGTACTCTGGTCAGAATCCCATCCACTGAAAAGGTTTCTATTTTTCGCCGGAAAAGCAGAAATTTTTGCACCAGCCGGAAAGAATTGCTCCGTACGCGCAGCTTATGTCCCGCTCGTTTTTTTACTTGCATTCACCCGCGAAATAACTGATTGCGAAGGTATTTCTTCTGCTTATTCCAGGCTGTAGATCAACTCCTCTCACGTGGCAGCAAAACTGCCTAAGCCTATGCCGTAGGTGGTAGCAATTAGCCTTCAAGATGATCGCAAGAGGTCATCGACTTCCGTTGATGCTTGGCGGATTGACTAAAAAAACAATTAGGAGCGGTGGAACTAAATGACAACAGAAGAATACGGCAAGGCGTATCAGCGTGGTTTCAATTTGACAGTACGGTTCCTGGTGTCGCGAGGTCTTTCCTACGACGCAGCCCTGGACACAGCTCAAGCAGCTTGGGCCAAGGGATGGGAACGGAGAGAACAGTTGCGCGATCCAAACCTGGTGCTGACGTGGACAAACAGCATCGCGCTCAACATTCACCGTACATTTCTGCGGCGTGAACCGCAAACTCAGACCTTGCCTGAGCTGCAGGCGCCCCCTCGCATGAACGTGGCGGCTATCGATGTGAAACGCATTCTGGGCGACTGCAAACCGAATGATCGCGTGGTGCTGGAAGGACATTATATTGAGGGATACAAGGTACAAGAAATCGCGCGCAAGCACGGGTGGTCAGAGACTGCGGTAAGAATTCGGCTGTTGCGGGCGCGGCGAAGCGTGGAGCGGAGACTCAGCCGTCCAAAGCATGCCCGCCTGAGAACTCTGGCAGAGAAGACCAAGAGAGCGCTGGCAAGCGCTTTAGAAGTGCCCGGGCTGGAAGCTAAAGTAGCGTAAATTTACACTTGAAGCTCGACGTCACCGTGACGTGAGATAAAAGCGTGGCCGATCCGGACGAGCGGCCACGCTTTTGCTGTGTTTTCTATAGCAATTCGGCCGCGCTAAAGAAAAAGGGAATTTCCTGAGCGGCAGTTTCGGGCCCGTCGGAGCCGTGCACTGAATTGCGCTCGATGTTCTCGGCGAAACGCTTGCGAATTGTTCCTTCCGCTGCATTGGCTGGATTAGTCGCGCCCATCAGTTCGCGCCACTTGACGACTGCGTTCTCACGTTCTAAGGCCAGGATCACAACGGGGCCTTCGGTCATGAACGTAACCAGGCCGGAGAAAAATGGACGTTCTCTATGGACCGCATAGAAGGCTTCAGCTTCCGGTCTCGTTATGCGGCGCATCTTCATTCCCACAACGCGAAACCCGTTCTCCTGAATCATGGTCAGGATTTCGCCCACGTGACCTTTCGCCACAGCGTCCGGCTTGATAATGCCAAATGTACGTTCTAAAGCCATTCAAAACTCTTTCTTTAGCGCTTTGGCTGCTAAGCTTTGCCGCCGAGCGCCTCCCGCATCTTTTCGCCCATGACAGCGGGCGAAGGGCAAACAGCGATTCCAGCATCAGCCATAGCGGCCAGCTTGTCTTCAGCTTTACCTGCTCCCCCTGAAATAATGGCGCCCGCGTGTCCCATACGGCGTCCGGGCGGAGCAGTTTGGCCGGCGATGAAACCGACGACGGGTTTTCGCACGTGCTCCTTGACGTAAGCGGCTGCGGTCTCTTCGGCGCTGCCCCCGATTTCGCCAATCATGATGATGGCGTGCGTGCCGGAATCTTCATTGAAGAGCTTGATTGCGTCGGTGAAACTCGTGCCGATGATGGGATCACCACCAATTCCAATACAGGTGGACTGGCCGATACCGAGCTTCGTCAACTGCCCCACGGCTTCGTAAGTCAAGGTGCCGGAGCGCGACACGATGCCGACGTGACCGGGTTTATGGATGTGGCCGGGCATAATGCCGATCTTGCACTTTCCAGGAGTGATCACGCCCGGGCAGTTCGGCCCGACTAGCCGGGTAGCAGGCCGGGTCTTCAGAAATGCCCAAACGCGAATCATGTCATTGATAGGGATACCTTCGGTAATGCAGACAACCAGTGGCAGGCCGGCATCGGCCGCTTCCATAATGGCGTCGGCGGCAAACGGCGGTGGAACGAAAATGACTGAAGCGTTTGCGCCCGTCGCGTTCACCGCTTCTTCAACAGTGTTGAAGACGGGACGATCCAAATGCTTCTGGCCGCCTTTACCCGGCGTTGTTCCACCGACGACCTGCGTACCGTACTTAATCGCCTGCTCTGCATGGAATGTGCCCTCGCGGCCAGTGAAGCCTTGGAACAATACCTTGGTGTTCTCGTTTATGAGGACGCTCATTGTGCCAACCCCACGACCTTCTCCGCGGCGTCCTTCATGCCGTCGGCGACTGTAAAGTTGAAGCCCGATTCCGTCAGAATCTTTTGACCTAACTCGACGTTTGTCCCTTCCATGCGGATCACGACGGGGATCTTGATGCCGAGCTCGCGCGCGGCCGAGACCACGCCGTTGGCCAGCGTGTCACAACGCAAAATGCCGCCAAAAATGTTGATGAGCACTGCTTTGACGCTGGGATCGGAAAGTAGAATCCGAAATGCATTCTTGACCTGTTCAGCACTGGCGCCGCCGCCCACATCGAGAAAGTTGGCCGGTTGGCCGCCAGCGTATTTGATAATGTCCATGGTTGCCATGGCGAGCCCAGCGCCATTTACCATGCAAGCAATGTTGCCTTCGAGCTTGATGTAGTTCAAACCAAAACGAGAAGCTTCGACCTCGAGCGGATCTTCTTCATTCATGTCGCGCAATTCGAGCAAGTCCTTGTGCCGGTAGAGCGCGTTGTCGTCCAGATTGATTTTTGCGTCAAGCGCGTAGACCTTGCCTTCTTTGGTCAAGATAAAAGGATTAATTTCAGCCAATGAGCCATCGATAGCGTCATAGGCTTTGGATAAGGCAATCATGGCGGCGGCAGCCGCATTCGCACTGGTCGCCGGAACGCCCATGCCAAACGCAAGCTTGCGCGCTTGAAACGGTTGCAGAGGACGGCCGGGCAACTGCCGCTCTTTCAGAATCAGCTCCGGTGTCTTTGCGGCGACTTCTTCAATCTCTACTCCGCCTTCCTGCGATGCCATGAAAACGGATTCACCGATGGCACGATCCAGAGCGATGCCCAAGTACAGTTCGCGCTCGATGGGGAGCGTTTCTTCAATCAATAGGCGCTGCACGACGCGGCCTTCGGGGCCGGTCTGATGAGTCACCAGCGTCATGCCGAGCATTTTCTTGGCGATCTCTCCCACTTCAGTTGCGTTCTTCGCGATCTTTACTCCGCCTCCTTTACCGCGGCCGCCGGCGTGTATTTGAGCCTTGACCACGACACTGCCGCCGATGTTTTTCGCAGCCGCCTCAGCCTCTTCGACCGTATAGGCGACCTCGCCGCGGGGGACAGGAACGTCGTACTTGGCGAGAATCGCTTTCGCCTGATACTCATGAATCTTCATAGATGATGTGGCGCTCAGAAGCGGCAGCAAGCTGCCTTCGAGCCAATCGCTAGTGTATCTCGCGGGGGCGAAATTCCGTCCAACCTTAAAGTCTTGCGCTGGAGGCGATCACGAAGCGAGTTCATGTCAGGTCTACTACGTTATCCGAAGCTGGGTACTCCGACAAGCACGCAGTGTTGGAGTTAGTGTTCCGGACGGGAGAGGTGTACCGCTATTTTCTCGTTCCTGCTCGCATCTATAGAGAACTTCTGGCAGCCGAATCGAAGGGCGAGTATTTCAACGCTCATATAAAGAACCACTTTCGCTTTGAACATGTGGGAGCGAAGGGCGCCGGCGGAAGTTAACACGATCGGGCTCGAAGCATGAGCAGACATCGCTCGGAACTGAGAAAATCGTGAATGGTACTCACGAGAGGAAACAAGTCAGAGAGGCGATGGACGAGCTTCGGAGAGAGATTCTCGTCAAGCAAAATCCTCAACCGCGGCCGTACGTCCTCTCAGCGATATCGCTAGCGAAGCTATAGACAGCGGGGAAATCCGCCTTTCCAGCGCCGGATGTTCTTCGAGAATCTCGTCCTCGGTCATTCCGCTGGCGAGCCACGCGAGGATATCGTTAACCGTAATTCGCAGCCCGCGTATGCAAGGCTTTCCGTCGCGTTTCCCAGGTTCGATAGTGATGCGGCAACGATCGGCGGTCATCCAGCTTATTCTTAAAGCCTATCGGCTTCGGGCTTACTGCGCACTCGCCGGCACTCTACGCCGCGATGCCAGCAGCTCGGCCAAGGCGCGGCAATCGTCCGCCATTTCGGCGAATTGTGCCGGATCTAACGATTGATATCCGTCAGATAAAGCGCGTTCCGGGACGGGGTGCATCTCGACAATCAGACCGGAAGCACCCGCAGCGATGGCGGCCAAGGCCATGGGCATAACTTTGTCGCGTTTACCCGTGCCGTGGCTGGGGTCGACGATGATGGGTAAGTGGCTCAAGGTTTGCACGGCGGGCACCACGCTGAGATCGAGCGTGTTGCGGGTGTGATCCGCGAAAGTGCGAACGCCGCGTTCACAAAGAATCACGTTGTAATTACCTTCGGAAAGAAGATACTCGGCTGCCATCAGGAACTCTTCGAGAGTGGAGGACATGCCGCGCTTCAGTAAAACCGGTTTGCGAGAGCGTCCCGCGCGCCGCAGTAGAGAGAAGTTCTGCATGTTGCGCGCGCCGATCTGGACGCAGTCGGCGTAATGCTCGACTAACTCGAAGGTTTCGACGTCGACGGCCTCGGTGACGATACCCAGCCCGGTCTCTTCACGCGCATCAGCCAGGTAGCGCAGGCCTTCTTCGGCGAGTCCTTGAAAACTGTAGGGTGAGGTGCGGGGCTTGTAAGCGCCTCCGCGCAGCAGTTGGCCACCGGCTCGTTTCACCGCGTGCGCCGATTCCAGAATCTGGTCCCGGCTCTCGACAGCGCAAGGTCCCCCGCATAGAACCATCTCACGACCACCAACGGGAACCCCGTTTACGGTAACGACGGTGTTCTCGCGTTTAGTCTCACGGCTCACTAATTTGTATGGCTTGGAAACACGAATGGCTTCGGCGACGCCTGGCAGATCTTCGATTTCCGCCGGGTCAATCGGCCCGCTATTGCCGGTGATGCCGATGGCTGTTCGCTGTTCGCCGGGAATGATATGCGGCTTGAAACCCAGGGTTTCAATGCGCTCGCAAACGCCTGCTATCTCTTGCGGCCCGGCCTGGGCCTTCATCACAACCAGCACTGTCGAGGAATCCCCTTGCCTTTCAGGGTAGCGGACCCAAAGCACCTGCGGGCCGGGTATAGCTTTCCGAGTGGTTCACAATAGATGATTTGCATGTCTCATCTTCCTTTTCGGAATTTCGTTCATCTTACCCAGACGGAAGCATACGACCTAATGCATCGAATGTTGTCGGGCGAGATGAGTACCGAGGGTATTGCAGACGTACTGAGCTTTCTCCGCCGCAAGGGCGAAACCGTCGCGGAACTGGTAGGTTTTGCAAATGCCATTCGAGACATGAGCCAGCCGGTTGACTTGGATCAATCGGAGGACCCGGTGCTCGACACGTGCGGCACGGGCGGCGATGGCGCCAACACTTTCAACATATCTACTGCGACTGCCTTTGTGGTTGCGGGCACGGGGTTGCGCGTTGCCAAACATGGAAACCGCCGGATCTCAAGTTTGTGCGGCAGCTCCGAGGTGCTGGAAGCGCTGGGCGTGCCGATCGATCTCTCCCTTCAACAGGTGATCGAGTGCATTCGTCAGACCGGCATCGGTTTCCTGCATGCTCCGTTGCTTCATCCGGCAGTGAAGCACGCGCAAGAGGCGCGGCTGCAGCTGAAAGGCCGCACTGTTTTTAATATGCTTGGTCCGTTGACGAATCCGGTGCATGCGCGAGTACGGCTGATTGGAGCTTTTTCCGTGCGTGCCGCGGAAATGGTGGCGCAAGCGTGCGCGCGGCTCGATGTCGAGCGAGCATTCGTGGTACACGGCGGCGACGGACTGGATGAAATCACCACCACTGCGCACACTACCGTTTTTCAAGTGGAAAATGGACGGGTTCAAAAGGGCCGTTGGTCCCCGGCGGATTTCGGGCTTCCGCAGGTTTCTATTGAAGAACTACAAGGCGGGGATGTGGCGACGAACGCTGGCATTGTTCGTTCCATTCTCGAGGGAGAACCTGGACCGCGCCGTGATGTGGTTGTGGCTAATGCGGCGGCGTCCCTTCTGGTGGCCCACCGAGCACCGGATTTGAGAAGCGCCGTTCCCATGGCTGCGGAATCTATCGATAGCGGGGAAGCGAAGCGGAAGCTGGAACAGTTAGTCGAATTCGTGGGGACGTTGAGTCATGAAGTCGTTTGAGATCCAGGAATTCGGGATCGACAATCTCACCCTGGTGGATCGGGAAACGCCGCAGCCCGGGCAGGGCGAAGTTCTGGTGAAGCTTGCCGCGGCATCGCTGAATTACCGCGATTTCATGGTCGCCAAAGGTATCTACAACCCGAAGTTGAGGCGCCCGATGGTGCCGCTGTCCGATGGCGCAGGCGTGGTGGAGGAGATCGGCGCGGGCGTGACGCGCTTCAAGAAAGGCGACCGGGTGGCAGCCTGCTTCATGCAGAAGTGGATCGATGGGCCGGTCACGCGCGAAAAGGGCGCCTCGGCTTTGGGCGGCGCTCTTGACGGGGTGCTGCGCGAGTTCGCTGTTTTCTCCGAAGATGGTTTGGTCCACTCGCCGGGTTCGCTAAGCGACGAAGAAGTTGCTGCTCTGCCGTGCGCCGCCGTAACAGCTTGGCACGCGCTCTTCGAGCACACACCCTCGATTCCGGGAGATTGCGTTTTGATCCAAGGAACAGGCGGGGTTTCGATGTTCACTCTGCAGTTCGCCAAGGCCGCAGGTCTGCGCACGATTATCACCTCGAGCAGCGATCGGAAACTGGAGCGAGCTAGAGCGCTGGGCGCGAGCGAGACGATCAATTACAAGACCACTCCGAATTGGGAGGAAGAAGCTCGACGGCTGACCGGCGGCGAAGGAGTCGACCATGTTGTGGAAGTGGGCGGCAGCGACACTATGCCGCGCTCCTTGCGAGCGGTGCGCGTGCAAGGGGCCATCAGCGTCATTGGCGTTCTCAGCGGTGTAGACGCGACCATTAGCCCGCGATCGATTCTCATGAACAGCATTCGCGTGCAGGGCATCTACGTGGGATCTCGCGCTATGTTTGAACGCATGAACCGCGCCATCGAGTTCCACCGCATCAAGCCGGTTATCGATCGCGTCTTTCCCTGGATTGAGATAAAGGACGCGCTGCACTACATGGAAACGCAGCGCCACTTCGGCAAGATCTGTCTGCGCTTCTGACGGTTATTGGAACGGGGCTTCGTCGTCCCCGGTATCGGAAGTAAGATTCTCAAATCTGGTATAGCGGTTCAGGAATGCGAGCTTTACCCGCCCAGTGGGACCGTTGCGCTGTTTCGCCAGAATCAGTTCCGCCATGCCTTTCAGACTGTCCTTATCAGGGCGGTAAACTTCCTCGCGAAAAATGAAGGCCACCAGATCAGCGTCCTGTTCGATACTTCCCGATTCGCGGAGATCGCTGAGCATGGGACGGTGATCGCCCTGTCGAGTTTCCGGCGCCCGGCTGAGCTGCGAGAGTACCAGGAACGGCACTCTGAGCTCTTTTGCCATGAGCTTTAAACCGCGCGAAAGAGCGCTGATTTCTTGCACGCGGTTCTCGTAGCGTCCGCGGCCTTGCATCAACTGCAGATAATCGATGATGACCAGCCCGAGATCGTGCTCCGCCTGCAAGCGGCGCAGCTTCGAGTGCACGTCCATCATGTTAGTGCCCGCCGTGTCGTCAAAGAACAGCGGGGATTCGACAAGCCGATACATGGCCTTCTGCAGGGCGCTGCGATCCTCTGCATTCAAATATCCGGCTCGAAACTTCTGCTGATCTACGCTTGCGGCAGAACAGATCATGCGTGTTAGCAGCGACTCTTTGGACATTTCGAGTGAAAAGAACGCGACAGCCTTCGGGTTCTTCTGGTTGCCTGCTACGTGCTGGGCGATATTCAACGCGAGGGCTGATTTTCCCATGGCGGGCCGAGCCGCCAAGATGAACAGCTCGCCTTCACGCAACCCGCCCGTCTTCTCATCGAATTTGAGAAAACCCGTGCTGATTCCTTTGATGCGCTTGCTGGTATCGAGAAACGCGTTAATGCCGCCGTCGTAATCGGCGATGATTTGCGCGGGGTTGGCGAGCGAGTTCTTGGTTTGAACGTCGCCCAGCTTCATGAAGGCGTCTTCCACCGCGCCTAAAATCTGCTTCGGATCTTCGTCGCAACCCAGGCAGCGGCTGATGGTATCTTGCGAAACCGTGATGATGCGCCGCAGCAGAGACTTCTCTCGAACGATGGAAACGTAGCTCTCAAGGTTATAGAGCTGCGGAAGACCGTCATCGAGTGAGACTAAGTAGCTTAGGCCGTCGACGGATTGAAGCTGGCCTTGCTTCATCAGCTCGTTAGCGAGCGTCACGCGATCGATCTTTTCTCCGCGCTCGTGCAGTTCGCCCATGCGCAGGAAGATGCGTTTATGCTTCTCCAGACTGAAGTCGTCGGCAGCAAGCGTGCCGGCAACATGTAGATAGGCGGTATCGCTGCTCATAATCGCGCCCAGCAGAAAGCGTTCCGCGTCGAGATTGTCCGGGAGCGGGTGATCGAGACTGAGATCGCGTACAGCCATACAGGGGACCCGTTTACGTTAACCGACGCTGCTCCATTTTCGACATAAAATCCGTAGGAAGGTTTACCTTCCACAACGGGCTTGAGACCTGTTGCGGTTCCAGGCGAATTCTAAAGCGAATTTCCACAGAGTTTCCTCAAATACATCTTCACCTAAGAATGTTTTAGCAAAGAGCGAAGACCGATGTGGTGTTGCTATACTTCGGTTTGATGATTCACAACGCTGGCCGCCATCATCACCATCACCTGGTGTTTTAAAAGGCGAGGCTGCGCGTTCAATCTTCTAGTTCAGAGTTGCAATGGCCCGCCCCAACCGGCGGGCTTTTTCATTACAAAAGGCATTGATGAGCGAAGTTCTCGATTTTGATAAACAGAGCGGCTTGATTATGGCGGTAGTGCAGGATGCGAAGACGCGCCGCGTGCTGATGGTCGGCTACATGAACCGCGAGGCCTTCGACAAAACCATGGCGACAAAGCACGTGACCTTCTTCAGCCGCTCACGCCAGAAGCTGTGGACAAAGGGGGAAAGCTCAGGCCATTACTTAATGCTCAAGTCGATGGCTACGGATTGCGACGGCGACGCATTGCTGGTAGAAGCGCAGCCGATCGGTCCCGGCGTCTGTCACAACGGTTACGAAAGCTGCTTCTATCGGACCTGGCAGGACGGGGATTGGATTGAGAGGGAAGAGAAAACTTACGATCCCGATGCGGTGTATGGAGCCCAGCAGTGACTCTCAAGCTCGGCATTCCGAAGGGAAGTCTGGAGAATGCTACTATCGACCTCTTTCGCCGTGCTGGTTTCAATATCGCGACAAGCAGCCGTAGCTATTTCCCGGCTGTTGACGATCCCGAAATTGAATGCATGCTGATTCGCGCGCAGGAGATGGCTCGCTATGTCGAGGATGGCGTGCTGGATGCCGGGCTTACCGGCCGCGATTGGGTGGAAGAGAACGAAGCCAGCGTCCAGACAGTGGCCGACTTGATCTACGCGAAGCAGAGTTTTGGAAAAGTGCGCTGGGTGCTAGCGGCCCCGGAAGCTTCGTCCTATCGAAGTGTTCAAGATCTGGAAGGAAAGGTAATTGCCACAGAGCTAGTCTCGACGACCACGCGATATCTCGCTAGCAAAGGCGTGCGGGCTAAGGTGGAATTCAGTTGGGGCGCGACGGAAGTGAAGCCGCCCGAACTGGCCGACGCGATTGTGGAGGTGACGGAGACCGGTTCCTCGCTTCGCGCCAACAAGCTGCGCATTCTAGAGACGGTGCTCGAATCGAATACACAACTCATCGCAAACGTTCAATCGTGGGCCGATGAATGGAAGCGCCGAAAACTCGAGGACATCAAATTGCTGCTGGAAGGCGCCATGAATGCGATGGGGAAAGTCGGGTTGATGTTAAACGTCCGAAGAGACGAACTGACCGCCGTGCTTTCGGTGCTCCCCGCATTGAAGAACCCGACGATTTCACAGCTCAGCGATGAGTCCTGGGTGGCGGTGAACACGATTCTGGAAGAGATAACAGTGCGGAATATTATTCCGCGGCTGAAGGAAGCCGGAGCGCAAGGCATCGTGGAATACCCGCTGAACAAAATCGTCATGTAAGCGGCGATGATCAAGATTCACAAATGCAGGGACGCACGGGATTTCCCAGTGTCTCGATCCGTCAATACGGCGAGCCGGCAGGACGCTGTCCGGCCCATCGTCGAGGCGGTTCGCCGCGAAGGCGACGTAGCTTTGCTTCGTTTCGCGCGCGAGCTTGACGGTTTAGGCGATTCGCCGCTTCGCGTTGCTGAAGAGGAACTGTGCGCAGCGGCAGCATCGATGCGCGACGAGGTTCGCCAGGCTGCTGAAGTGGCGATCCGCAACATACGGCAGTTTGCAGAAGCGCAGTTGCCGCGCGAGCGTTTCGAAGAGTTTTCACCAGGACGTAAGCTGGGCTGGATTGTCCGGCCGCTGGATGCGGTTGGGTGCTACGTTCCATCGGGACGGTATCCGCTGCCTTCGACACTGCTGATGACCGCAGTGCTGGCGCAGGTGGCGGGTGTTCAGCGTATCTGTGTCACGTCACCGCGCCCATCGACAGAAATTCTGGGGTGCGCGCACATGCTGGGCATACACGAGGTTTACCGCGTGGGCGGCGCGCACGCAATTGCCGCGATGGCTTTCGGAACCGCGACCATTGCGGCAGTGAATCGCATTGTGGGACCCGGTAGCGCATACGTCGCCACAGCGAAGAAGCTGCTCGCCGGTGACGTAGGCATTGATTTCGTTGCAGGACCTACAGAGATTTTGATCCTGACCGCAGATGGGAATCCGAAGATTATCGCCGCCGATATGCTGGCGCAAGCCGAGCACGACGTGGACGCGTGCGCGATGCTTTTGACCACTTCGGAAACTTTGGCAGCGGCGGTTTCAGCCGAACTGGAATCTCAGCTTGCAAATTTACCAACCGCCGATGTGGCCCGGCAGGCAATCGAGAAGAATAGCTTCATCCTCATATTGCCTAACATGGAAGTTGCAGCAATGCTTGTCAATAATCTCGCGCCGGAACACCTGAGTCTTCACGATCCATCGCTACTTCCGAAAATCAAAAATGCGGGAACAGTGTTTCTGGGTCAAAATTCGCCGGAATCCGCCGGAGATTATGCCGCTGGCCCAAGTCACGTTCTGCCCACCGGGGGCGCCGCACGTCTGCGGGGCGGACTCTCGGCTGCGGATTTCGTAAAGGTCATTGCTATTCAGCAACTCTCGGAGCCGGCGTTGCGAGAGCTCGCTCCGACAATTAAGACGCTCGCCCGAGCAGAAGGTCTGGAGGCGCACGCACGCGCCGTGGAGGTTCGTTCTGGCAACTGAATCGGCATTAGAAACAAAGCCGCAATCGCAACAGCAGGCGCTTGCGCCTCGGGAAGCCGTTTTGCGGATGGCGCCTTATCGTCCACCCAGCGGCGGACGCCGCAACAAACTGCGTCTCGATTTCAACGAAAACACCGTTGGCGCTTCCCCGCATGTGCTGGATTTCATCAAACGATATTTGACGGCTGCCGATCTCAGCACTTATCCCGAGTACGATCATGCGCTGGAGGATTTGTCGCTCCATTTCGGCGTTGGCATCGATGAGCTGACGCTTACAAACGGAACGGATGAAGCCATTCAGCTTCTCATCAACACTTATGTCGACGATGGCGATGAAGTGCTGATCTTGCGCCCTTCCTACGCAATGTACAAGTTCTATAGCGAGCTGGCGGGAGCCACTCTGCGCGAGCTCGACTATGTTGCCGAGAGCTTTGAATTCCCCCTCGAGCAGCTTTTGGATCGAATCACGCCCAACACCCGCACGGTGTTCGTCAGCAATCCAAACAATCCAACCGGTACGGGGACAAGTGTTGCCGCCATCGAGCGCATACTCGCCAAAGCGGTTAATGCGGCCGTGTACGTCGATGAAGCTTACTACGAATTCAGCGGAGTTACGGTGTTGCCGCTGCTCTCCGAATATCCAAATCTTTTCGTCAGCCGCACGTTTTCAAAAATCTACGGAATGGCGGCGATGCGCTGTGGCTGCCTGTTCTCACAGCCGTCAAATATGGCCTATGTGCGGAAAGCGCAATCGCCGTATAGCGTAAACGCGCTGGCGGCGATGGCAGCGAGGATCGCCGTGCAGGATCAGAAATTCGTGGAAGAGTACGTTCTGGAAGTTCTTACCGCGCGCGAGCTGCTGTATGTCGGGCTCGAGCGGTTGAAGATTTCCTACGTGAAGAGCCAGGCAAATTTCGTATTGTTTCAAGCGGGCGGCCGGGCCATCGAAATTCGCGATGAGTTGCGAACTCGGGGAGTGCTAGTCCGCGATCGAAGTTATGAACTTCCCGGGTGCGTTCGCGTAACAGTAGGGACGCGCGATCAGGCGCAGCGTTTCCTCGATGAGCTGGAGCAGATTTGGTAGCCTCGACACAACCCCCCGACGTTCTCGTCTTTGACATGGACGGCGTGCTGGTGGAGGTGATGGAGTCGTATCGGGAAGCCATTCGCGAGACCGTGCGCCATTTCACCGGCCAGCTTGTTTCCCACGACGAGATTCAGGACTTCAAGAACGCCGGCGGCTGGAATAACGATTGGTTGCTTTCGCAGCGAATGATTTCCGATCGCGGGAAGAAAGTGGATTACGGCGAGGTCGTCGAGTATTTCAATCAAGTGTTTCTCGGCGAAAAAGGAGATGGACTGATTCGCCATGAGAAGTGGATGCCGCGCAAAGGCCTGCTGGAACGATTGAGCGAACACGCGGCACTGGCCATTTTCACGGGCCGCGCCAAGTATGAGGCCGACGTGACCTTGAACCGCTACGCGGATGGCATCCGGTTTCATCCTCTGATCACGGATGAATGCGTGGCTAACCCGAAGCCCGCTCCCGATGGCCTTCATCTGATTCAGCGTGAGTTTCCGAACAAGAACGTGTGGTACTTAGGCGATACCATCGACGACGCTCGTAGCGCTCAATCGGCCGGTGTGCCGTTCATCGGCGTCTCGACGCCTCACAATCCACGCCATACCGAAATTGCCGGCATTCTCAGAGGCTTCGGCGCGTTCGCGGTCATTCAGGACATCAATGAGTTGGAAGCTCTCGTCAACGGGGCGGCTGCATTGGCGCAATGAGAGAAGCAACTGTCGAGCGCGCTACGAAGGAAACCCAGATTACCGGCTTCCTTCGAATAGAGGGCGCAGGCACTTATAACATTTCGACCGGAATCCGTTTCCTGGACCACATGCTCGAGCTGTTCGCGAAACATGGCGCCTTCGATTTAGATTTAGCGGCGAGCGGTGACCTGGACGTGGATCAGCATCACACCGTGGAAGACGCTGGCATTGTGCTGGGCGATCTGTTTGCGCGAGCTTTGGGCGATCGCCGCGGCATCAATCGCGCCGGTTATTTCGTTTTACCCATGGATGAATCGCTCGCGGTAGTAGCAGTGGATCTCGGCGGACGTCCCGCGCTTGTTTACGATCAGCAGGTAAACGTGGTTCTCGTGGGCGATCTGCAAACCGAGCTGCTGGAAGATTTCTTTACCGGATTTACGCAGCACGCGGGAGCGAATCTGCATGCGAAAGTTCTCTACGGCCGTTCCAATCATCACAAAATAGAAGCGATCTTCAAATGTTTTGCGCGCGCGCTGCGCTACGCGTGCTCCACAGATGAACGATTGAAGGATCAGCTCCCGTCGACCAAGGGTCTGTTATGACCACGATTGTGGATTACGGGGCGGGGAACTTGCGTTCAGTGCAGAACACCTTAGAGGCGCTGGGCGCCGCCTACGAAGTGACAAACCGGCCGGAAATCGTCAGCCAGGCTCGCCAAGTGATCTTGCCCGGTGTCGGTCATTTCGGGCAGATGATGCGGGCCATCGATGAGCTCGAGCTGCGCCAGCCGATCATCGAGCGAATACGCGCGGGCGTGCCATTCCTGGGGATCTGCATCGGGCTGCAATGTCTTTTCGAATCCAGCGAAGAGTCGCCGGGAAGCCAAGGGCTGGGAATTTACCCGGGCGCCGTGAAGCGCTTCGTGGGCGAGGCCCGAATCCCCCATATGGGATGGAATTCGTTACTCCAGACCAGGCCTTGCCGCTTGCTTCGCGGCTTGGACGATGGGACGTTCACCTATTTCGCGCACAGCTATTATGCGCCAGTCATGAGCGCTACTGCGGCCACGTGTACGTACATGCATCCATATACGGCAATTCTTGAGCAAGGCAACGTCTATGCCGTGCAGTTTCACCCTGAAAAATCAGGGCCTGTAGGTTTGCACGTAGTTCAAAATTTCCTCGAATTGTAATGCTGGCGAAACGCATTATTCCGTGCCTGGATGTAACCGGCGGGCGAGTAGTCAAGGGCGTTAATTTTATCGATTTGCGCGATGCCGGGGATCCGGTTGAGCTGGCGGAACGTTACAACTCGCAGGGAGCCGACGAACTGGTGTTTCTCGACATCACTGCGTCCAGCGATGCCCGCGAGATCCTGGCGGATCTGGTCGCCCGCACCGCCCGAAAGGTTTTTATTCCACTGACCGTGGGTGGTGGAATCCGGAGTGTCGCTGATGCGCGCAAGATTATTCTCGCCGGCGCGGACAAGGTCAGCGTGAATACTGCAGCGGTGCATCGGCCCGATCTCATCCGCGAATTGAGTCTGGAATTCGGCGCGCAAGCCGTTGTCCTGGCGATAGACGCGCGGCGCTCCGGCCCGAAGAAGTGGAACGTCTACACGAAAGGCGGCCGTCAGGATGAGGGCATCGACGCCGTCGAGTGGGCGCAGCAAGGCGAAGCGCTGGGCGCTGGCGAGATTCTGCTTACTTCGATGGATACCGATGGCGTGCAGACCGGATTTGATTGCGAGTTGACCCGCGCAGTGGTGACAACCACAACTGTTCCAGTGATTGCTTCGGGGGGCGCGGGCAAGCCGCAAGATTTCGTCGCAGTGCTCACGGAAGGTGGTGCAGACGCTGCACTCGCGGCATCCGTCTTTCACTACGGCACGTACACTGTGGCCCATTTGAAGCGCGCTCTTGAACAGGCGCATGTGCCGGTGCGGCCAGCGGCATGATTATTCCATGTATTGATCTGATGGACGGCAAGGTGGTCCAACTCATCCAAGGGCGCGAGAAAGCGCTGGAGGGTAAATCGCCGGAGCAGATGCTGGCGCTGTTCGCGGGCTTTCCTGAGATTCAGGTTATCGATCTGGACGCCGCGATGGGCAAGGGATCAAACGATGGGATCGTCAAATATTTGGCGAAACGCGCTGGCGTCCGCGCCGGCGGTGGCGTGCGGACGGTCGCTCGCGCTTTGGAATTATTGAATGCAGGCACCCAACGCATCATCGTAGGAACAGCGGCGTTTTCTAGCACTGGGCCGAACGCCGAGTTCCTTAACGCCTTGCGTGAAGCCATCGGCGCAAAACGGATGACGATCGCTCTCGACAGCAAGGCCGGGCACATTGTTATCAAAGGCTGGCAAGAATCCACTGAGTGGACGGCAGTCGATGTCATGCAGGAGCTTGAACCGTACTGCTCCGAATTCCTATGCACCTATGTCGACAAAGAAGGCATGATGCAAGGCACCGATTTGGAGTGGTTCGAAAAGCTCCGGAAGAGCACCACGCGCGAGTTGGTGGCGGCTGGCGGTATCACGACGCTCGACGATGTAAAGGCACTACTCGCGCTGGATATTCACTGCGCGATCGGCATGTCGATTTACACTGGGCGTCTCAGCCTGGAAGATCTGCGCAAACTGAACAGCGTAACCAGCGAAGTTGGGCCAGCGCCACCCTTTTTGGCGTAGCTGGCTTTTGACATTGCTACTTTCCGCCATCTGTCCACATCTAACTGACAAATATCGATTCGAGGTCCACTAAGAATGAAGATGAAGCCCCTTCGCTGGGCAGCAGTATCCGGTTCAATTGCTCTTGCTGCAACACTTCTGATCTGGGGAGCAGCCCCAGGCCCCGACGAATCCGACGTGAAAAACGTCATTTCGGGTAAAGCGGCGTTTGACGATTACCACACCGAGAAGCCAGGGGATTTTCGAAAGATCACGGTGGCCGATCTGCCGGCGCCTTTTGCCACAAAATCCGCGGGCAATCCGCCCAGAGTCGTCCCAAAACCGGCGGACGCCTGGCCACAAGCCCCGCAAGGGTTCAAAGTTGAACTGTACGTGAGCGACGGGCTGACGCAGCCTCGCGAGCTTCGCACGGCGCCGAATGGCGATCTGTTCCTGGCCGACAGCCAGGCGGGACAGATCGATATTTTTCGCGGCATCACCAAGGACGGTAAGCCCGAACAGCGATCGGTGTTCGCCACCGGCTTAACGCGGCCTTTCGGCATGGCATTTTATCCTCGCGGCAATAATCCGCAGTGGCTTTATGTTGGCAATACGAATTCAGTAGTCCGCTTTCCCTATCACAGCGGAGACCTCAAAGCCAGTGGGGAGGCGCAGGTCATTGTGCCGGCTCTCCCGCCCGGAGGAGGCCATTGGACCCGCGATCTGGCATTCTCGCCGGACGGCGCCAAGCTTTTTGTGTCAGTCGGATCCGGTTCCAACATCAACGATCCGGATACCCATCCGGCCGAGTTTCATCGCGCCAACATCTTGGAGTTCACTCCCGACGGTAAGTTCGTGAAGGTCTATGCATCGGGAATCCGCAATCCCGTAGGCATCGCGGTGAATCCAACTACTGGCCAGCTCTGGTGCTCCGTGAATGAGCGCGACGAATTAGGCGATAACCTCGTTCCCGATTACATCAGTTCAGTGAAAGAAGACGGCTTTTACGGATGGCCTTGGTATTACATGGGCGATCACCAAGATCCACGGCATGAGGGCAAGCATCCTGAGCTGAAGGACAAAGTGATTGTTCCCGACGTGCTTCTGCAACCGCATAATGCTTCGCTCGAACTGACCTTCTATGAAGGAAAGCAGTTTCCGAAGCAGTACAAAGGCGACATCTTTGCCGCTGAGCACGGGTCCTGGAATAAATCCGTTCGCGCCGGCTACGAAGTGGTCCGAGTGCCGCTGGACAACGGCAAAGCAAACGGCGAATACGAGGATTTCCTCACCGGATTTGTCACGCCGGAGGGTAACGCGTGGGGCCGTCCTGTGGGCGTGGCCGTTGCGCCCGACGGCTCACTGATGGTCAGCGACGACGGTTCAAAATCCATCTGGCGGGTGGTCTACACCGGGAAATGAGATCCTGATAATGAGATCCGCGGTCGATGTCCGTAGCGGAAGTTGAACTTCCCGCCCACTTCAGTTTCGCGAGCAGGCTGCGCCGCAAGGCGGGCTTTGCGGGCCTATTCGCCGTTCTCGCGGCGTACACCTTGTGCACGTTAGATGGCGGGGACATTGCGCCGCGCATCATCTCGGCCGCAATGCTTCTGCTGACGGCTTTCTATTTGAGCTTCCCCGCCCGCCAGGGCCTCACCTTCACTGTGCCCATCGTCTGCTTGCTCCTGATGGCCTGTTATGGAGCCGCCCAGACCCTTTGGTCGCCGCAAAAGATCGTCTACGACGGCTGGACCGGCGTGCTCTTCTGGCTGACCGCCGCGGCCATCACTCTACTCGCAACACAAGTCTTCAAAGACCGCCAAGCTGCCAGTCGATTCCGATTTTTGTTAGTCATATTTGGCAGTGCGATTTGCGTGCTCGAGCTGCTGGAGCAGGCATCGCATACCAACAAGTACTATTGGCTTTTCCAGAGTAGATATGCGACTGTCAGCGGACCGTTTTCTTACTGGAACAATTTTGCTCAATTCGTTGAGCTCTTCCTGCCCATCACGCTTTGGCTGAGCGTCGGCAGGAAGCGGCCCGACCTTCGCTATCTGATCTTGAGCGGATTGCAGATTGGCGCGGTAGTGGCGTCAGGCTCGCGCGCGGGCAGCGCTCTAGTCATTCTGGAACTGATCGCGGTGATGGTAATTGCCTATCTTCGCAATCGCAATAAAGCGTTCCTCTATGCGGCAGCATCGGCGCTTTTGGTGAGCCTGCTGTTTATCTACGCCGCGGGTTTCGATACGCTCAGCCGCAAGCTGCAGCAACGCGATCAGCTGGCGGTGCGCCGCGACATAAACAGATCTTCGCTGGAAATGATCCGGCAGCGGCCGCTCACTGGCTGGGGTCTCGGAACGTATGTGCCTGTGTACCGGATGTTCGCTCATTATGACGACGGCTCTTACGTGAACAGAGCACACAACGATTGGCTCGAATGGACCGCCGAAGGGGGAATCTTTTTCTCAGGCTTGATGCTGGTTGTTTTCATTTGGAGTATCAAGCCGGCTTTGCGCTCAGTTTGGGGCATTGGGCTGATTGCGGTCTGTCTTCACGCGCTGGTCGATTATCCGTTTGCCCGGTTAGGAGTTTGCGGTTGGTATTTTGCACTCATAGGCATGCTCGCCATGGCGCGTCAAGACGAACAGTTCATCCGCGAGCGCATTAGGCCCAGGTCTCTGCGTTCGTCCAGCTATAGGAGATCAGCCGCGTAGCCGTGAGAATGCTGTGTGTCATAACTGTGCTTCTGATTGGCCGTGCTGTGCTCGAGGCGCAATCAAAGCCCCGTGCCTCCGCCGCTTTACCTGCCGATTTCAACACGCCGCGAGAAATCAAGGGCATCCAATCCGCGCCCGATCTAAAATCCCTGCGTGTGGTGAGCTGGAATATCGATCGCGGCGCCCAGCTCAACGTTGTCGGCTCAGAACTCGAGCACGATCCGGCGGATCTTTACTTGTTGCAAGAAGTGGATTGGAATACCAGTCGCGCGAAGAACCTGGATGTAGGTGCCGAACTGGCCAAACGTCTGCATCTGAATTTTTCCTACGGCATCGAATTCGAAGAGCTCAGCCAGGAGCATGGCCAACCCGCATACATCGGTCAGGCGACACTCAGCCGTCTTCCGATCCGCAAATCGAGGATTCTTCGATTTCAAACCCAATCGGACTTCTGGAGACCGCATAATTGGATACCTTCTTCGCTTCCGCTCATGCAGAGGCGCCTGGGAAACCGCATCGCTCTGGTCACTGAACTCGAATTCGCAGGCCACCTGCTGGTGGTCTACAACGCGCACCTGGAGAGCCGCAGCTTGGGGGCTATTCAGATGAAGCAGTTGGATGAGATTCTCGCGGACCTGAAGCAATATCCGCCCGGCACTGCCGTGATCCTGGGTGGCGACCTGAACACGAAGTATTTTCCATCCAGCTATCTACGTAAGTTGGAAAGCGAAAACTTTCAAAGCGCAACCGGGGAACGAATCGAACGCACTCATGCCATCGCCATGGCTCTCGACTGGATCTTCGCCCGCGGTCCGGTGAAGATTGAAGAAGGAAGAGTTCGTAAAGAATTCAAAGGATCGGATCATTACCCGATCTACGCGGAACTGCTCGCGCAGTGAAGCTGGGATTGCCGCGACAAGTCCTCAGGCGAAATGGCCCGGGAGAGTCGACACGTTTTCGCTCACGCTTTGCGATTCGATTGCGTTTGAAAGCTGAACCAAGCCGGACCCAGGCGCGGTGCAGAGCGGAACCGTGAACCAGAAGCAGGAACCAACTCCCAGTTCGCTAGTCACGCCTATCTGGCCGCCGATCGCTTCCACGATTCTCTTCGAGATGGCGAGTCCCAGGCCTGTTCCGCCAAAACGGCGGGTGATCGAGCCATCCACTTGAGTAAACGGCTGGAATAATTGGCCTAGGTCTCTTGCTTCTATTCCGATTCCGCTGTCCCGTACTTCGCAGCGGATGTATCCCTCGCCTTCGTGAATGATCTGGGCCTGTATGGAGACGGTGCCGCGGTCGGTGAATTTGATCGCATTCCCGAGCAGATTGCAGAGCACCTGCGCCAGCCGGACAGTATCGCAAACGATTAGGGGAATCTCTTCCGCGATCGAGACGCTGAGTTGTAGTCCTTTCTCCAGCGCGCGGCCCGATAGCAGGCGCGCGGCACGCTGCAGGATTTCGGAGAAATTGCATTCGATTTGGTTCAGCTCGAGTTTGCCGGCTTCGATGCGCGAGATATCCAGAATGTCATTGATGATGGCAGTCAGCGTCTCCCCGGCGCGGACGACCGTCTCGATGCACTCCCGTTGCTCCTCGTCTAACGTGGTCTGGAGCATCAGGCTCGCCATCCCAATAACCGCAGTCAGCGGTGTCCGAACTTCGTGGCTCACGTTCGCCAGGAAGCGGTCTTTCATGGTTGCGGCCTCTTGCGCCATCGAGAGCGCTATTTCGAGTTCCTGATTCTTGACTTGCAATGCTTGCGCGTACTCGTCGAGTTGCTGTTTGGCGTTGACGCGATCGGTAATATCCAGGAGCCCCGTTCGGATTCCGATGATGCGGCCGGTTTGGTCCCGAATGAGATTCTCGTTTACCTCGGCCAGAAAGACGCTTTCGTCGCCACGCCGGTACCATCGTTCGAAGGGCACCAGAGGAACTTCTCCCGAAAGTTTGCGAGCCAACGACAATTGGCTGGTTTTCACGTCGGCGGCAAAATCCGAGGCGTGCCGGCCCAGGATTTCCTCCGCTGCAAGACCAAGCAACTGGCATTCGGTCCGGTTCACTCGCCGCACGACTCCTTGGCAATCCAGCTCGTGGTAAGCAATGGGGGCGTCATCGAATAGGCTGCGAAATCTCTCTTCGCTGTCCCTCAGCACGCTTTCTGCCCGCCTCCGTTCCGTGATGTCACAGATCTCCGCTGCCACCAGCCGGTGCCCACCGCTCAGGAAGCTCCAGCTAATCGTCTCAACGTCGATGATCGAACCATCCAGCCGGATCATCTTTTGTTCCAAAGGCGGATTCCGGACGGAGCTTTTTAGAACGCGGCGGAGGCGGTCGGCAATGATGGCGTGGAAATCAGGATGGATCAGGCCGAACAACGGCTTTCCCAATAGCTGGTCTGCATTGTCCGCACCGAATAGCTCGATAGCTGACACATTGGCGTACCCAACCACCTCGTTTTGGATCAGGAGTGTGGCCCGGGGCGACGTCTCGAGCAACCTAACGTGACGGAGATGGCCGCTTTTTGTCCCCGAACGGCAACCGCCTCCGGCTGCGACGCGGCCGTTCTTGCCGGTTTCGAGTTCGGCGATCACAGCACCCCTCTGGTTATCATCGGCAGGCGAGCTAAGGAGCTTTAGCCAAGGCCCCGCGACCGCGCACGCCGTCAAATAACGTAGTACGAATTATGGAGGGGAGATCGGCGCGCTGCGGCTCGGTAAGGTGTTGAAACGCTGGAAATCTTTCAGAGCCATGACCGAAGGGAGTGGTCAGTATGGAACGAATATCGGACGGTATCGCGCATCGCTTTGAGAATCAAGCTCAGAGGAACGCCCTTTTATTGGCATCGCTCTAACGCCTGGATCAGCAACTCGACGACCGCTTCGGCATACTTCTGAGAAGGTGACTCGTTCTTGACCAGGAACCGGTAATACAGTGGGCCGTACAAGAGGTCCAGCACCAGATCAAGGTCGGCATCATCCCGCAATTGTCCGCTCACCTGTTTTTGGCGCAGCATCTGTTTGGCCTCGGCCCGCCGAGGCGCGCTCCAGGTCGAGCGAAACGCCGCCGCCACATCAGGATCGCTCATGCCCGCTACCACGAAAGATCGCAGCATACGCCCGCCCCGGCCCGATAGCACACGCGAGAAGTTCCGGAGCTGGCCAGTCAGGTCATCGCGCAGCGTCCCAGCGTTCCGCAGAGGTAGTTCCGGCGCGATTGCTTCCCGGAAAGCCTCAATCACCACTGCCGCCTTGTTTGGCCACCAGCGGTATACGGTGGCCTTGCTGGTCCCGGCGCGCTCGGCGATGGCCTCGACGGTTACCTGGGCGAACGCCGTTATGTCCATCAGTTCGAGCGCCGCGTTCAGTATCCGCCGCCGCGCGGATTCGTCACGCGGTCGGCCTCTCCCCCGTGCGTGTTGTTGAGAAGTGGCCATTCCGTGCGACAATCTTGAATATACGAATTACGAGACGCCGTGTCTACTATTTCATGACGCCCGCTACCCTTTGGAATAACCAGGAATGTGGATAGTCCGGCTCGCGCTGGCGCGCCCCTACACATTTATTGTGTTGGCGCTGCTCATACTGATTCTGGCTCCAGTTGTCATTCTCCGAACTCCCACCGACATTTTTCCGAACATCGATATTCCCGTAATCGCCGCCGCCTTCAACTATACGGGCCTGAATGCCCAGGAGATCGAAGAGCGCATTACCTCCATATACGAACGGTCGCTAACGACTACAGTCAACGACGTTGAGCACATGGAGTCTCAGTCCATCAATGGGCGCGCCATTATCAAGGTCTTCTTCCAACCCAACGTCAATATCAACGGGGCAATGGCCCAGATTAGCGCTGTTTCACAGCCGGTGCTGCGGCAGTTGCCGCCAGGGACAACCGCGCCGTTTCTCGTGGCCTACAACGCTTCCAGCGTGCCCATCATCCAACTGGGTCTCTCCGGCCGAGGACTCACAGAGGAGGCGCTATTCGACTATGGCGTCAACTTCATCCGCACGCGGCTAGTGACCATTCCCGGCTGCGCTATTCCGTATCCCTACGGCGGTAAGCAGCGCGAAGTCGTGGTTGACATCAACCCAGCGGCAATGGAGTCAAAGGGCTTGTCGCCAGCCGATATTACTGCGGCCATTGACAAACAGAACCTCATCATTCCGGCCGGCACGTCAAAAATCGGCCAGTTCGAGTACGACGTGGATCTGAATTCATCTCCGGCCACAGTCGCGGCATTCAACAACTTTCCGATTAAAGTCGTGAACGGCTCGCCGATATACATCCGGGATATTGGCTACGTGCGCGATGGCTTCGCGCCGCAAACCAATATCGTTCGGCAAAATGGCCGCCGCGGGGTGTTGCTCACCGTTCTAAAGGCCGGCAATGCTTCGACTCTATCCGTGGTGAACGGCATCCGCAAGTTGCTGCCGGTCGTATCGGCGACGCTGCCTCCGGAATTAAAGATCCAGCCCCTCGCCGATCAATCTATCTTCGTGCGAGCCTCCATCAATGCCGTAGTTCGCGAGGCAGTTATCGCCGCGGCCCTCACCGCCCTGATGATTCTCCTGTTCCTCGGAAGTTGGCGCAGCACGTTAATCATCGCAATCTCCATCCCCCTCTCCATTCTTACTTCGATTATCGTGCTCAGTTTGCTGCACGAAACGATCAACATCATGACGCTCGGAGGCTTGGCCCTGGCGGTTGGAATTCTAGTGGATGACGCGACCGTGGAAATCGAAAACGTCAACCGGAATCTGGACCAAGGTAAGGAAGTCGAGCGGGCCATCCTGGACGGCGCCTCGCAGATTGCTGTCCCGGCTTTAGTATCCACGCTTTGCATCTGCATCGTTTTCCTGCCGATGTTCTTTCTCAGTGGCGTAGCCCGCTACCTGTTTGTACCCCTTGCCGAAGCGGTCGTATTCGCGATGCTGGCTTCCTACGGTCTCTCGCGTACTCTTGTGCCAACCTTGGCGAAATACTTGTTGAAGCACCAGCATCACGGGCCAAGCCGCAATCCTTTCGTGCTGTTCCAGCGGGCATTTGAGCGCGGTTTTGATGGCCTGCGCCGTGGTTATGAGGCCGTCCTTGTGGTACTGATTCGCCGCCGCGCCATGTTTCTCCCGGCGTTCCTGCTCCTCTGCCTTTCCGCCTTTCTGCTTTACCCCTGGATCGGCCAGGACTTCTTCCCGGCATCCGATGCTGGCCAATTCAAGTTGCATCTACGAGCCAAAACAGGAACCCGCATCGAAGAGACCGCGCGAATCTGCGATCTGGTGGAAACGTCCATTCGCCGCCAGGTCCCTCCCGATCAGTTGCTCAATATCCTGGATGAGATCGGCTTGCCATATAGCAGCATCAATACGATCTACAGCAATTCGGCGCCGGTGGGCTCGGCCGATGCCGACATCATGGTCTCACTCGCCCAAAAGCACCGCCCCACCGAGGAATTCGTGCGTCTTTTGCGGAGTAGCTTGCCGGGGGAATTTCCCGGTATCGATTTTTATTTTCTGCCCGACGATATCGTCAGCCAGATCCTAAACTTCGGTCTGCCCGCGCCCATTGACGTTCAGATTGTCGGCAAGAATGTAGAAGCCAATCGCGACCTGGCTGATCGCATCGTGAACCAGATGCGCCGCGTCCCGGGTATCGCCGATCTTCGCATCCAGCAGACTTTCGATCAGCCTAAGCTGCACGTTTTCACAGACCGCACCAAGGCTGCCGAAAGCGGCTATACACAATCCGATGTCGCGCAAAGTCTGCTGATCTCTCTCAGCGGGAGCTTTCAGACCCAGCCCACTTTCTGGCTCAATCCTCAAAGCGGCGTTAGCTACAGCGTGGTTACCCAGGTACCCCAATACGACGTCAAATCCTTACAGGACCTGCGCAACCTACCGCTCACGGCAGCACAGCCTAGAACCTCGGAGATACTCAACGATGTCACCTCCATCAGCCGCGGCAATGGCCTGGCCGTGGTCAACCATTACGATATTCAGCGGACGATCGATATTTTCGGCGCATCGGACGGGCGGGATCTGGCGGCCGTCGGAGCCGATATTGAACGGATTGTGAATGCAAATCGCCCCAAGTTGGTGCGCGGCTCGGAGATGGTTATCCGGGGGCAGATCGAGACCATGCGTGAATCGTTCTTAGGATTGGTCGGTGGCCTATTGTTCGCGATCCTGCTGGTGTATCTGCTGATCGTAGTCAATTTTCAGTCCTGGCTCGATCCGTTCATCATTATTACCGCGTTGCCTGCCGCCCTCGCCGGCATCCTTCTGATGCTCTTTACGACTCATACGACTCTCAGCGTCCCCGCCATGATGGGAGCCATCATGTGCATGGGTGTCGCTACCGCCAACAGCATCCTGGTGGTCAGTTTCGCGAAAGAGGCGCTGCTGGAATCTGACGATCCTGTGAGTGCTGCAATGGCTGCGGGCTTCACCCGTTTCCGTCCCGTAATTATGACGGCTCTGGCAATGATCATCGGCATGGTTCCGATGGCGCTGGGGATGGGCGAAGGCGGGGAACAAAATGCTCCGCTTGGACGGGCGGTTATCGGCGGCCTGCTCGTCGCAACGGTCGCGACTCTGACCTTCGTCCCGGCAGTTTTCGCATTTCTGCATAGCCGGGCGCGCGCCCGCTCCGCTGGAGCGTCTCATCGATGAGCATTCAGCAAACCGTCGGTCCCGATCGACCCTCGACACCGCGCATCTCCGCATTATTCCGCGTCGTGATCGCGGTTGTGATCTGTGCCTTCGTGGTAGCAATCGCCTATGACATCTTCAACGGCATTCAGTCGCGGGTCGACGCGGCGACCGCTCTGAAACAGCAGTCGCTGAAAATGGCCATTCCTACGGTGAGCGTCATCCATTCGAAGCCCGGCGGGAATGTGGAGGAGGTGGTACTTCCCGGCAATGCCCAGGCTTACGTCGCCACGCCGATTTATGCCCGCACCAACGGTTACCTGAAGAGCTGGAATTTCGATATTGGCGCGCATGTCAAAGCCGGCCAGCTGTTGGCCGTGATTGAGACTCCGGAAGTCGACAGCCAACTCGATCAGGCCCGCGCCGATCTGGCCACGGCTCAGGCCAATTATGACCTCGCTCAGACCACCGCGGCGCGCTATCAGACGTTATTCAAGACCGATTCGGTCGCAAAACAGGACGTGGACGATCGAATCGGCGACCTCCAGGCGAAAAAAGCGATGCTCAATTCGGCCGCCTTCAACGTGCGGCGACTGCAAGAGACGCAGCACTTTCAGAACGTCTATGCTCCGTTTGATGGCGTAATCACTGCGCGTAACATCGATGTTGGCGCCTTGATCGACGCTGGCGGAAATGCCCCAGGCAAGGAACTTTTCGACATCGCCGCTACCAACCGGTTGCGTGTTTACATCAACGTGCCCCAGCAGTATTCGCGCGCTGTGAAGCCCGGCGGTGCAGCCTACCTCACCCAGGCGGAATTTCCCGGCAGGCGGTTCCCCGGAAAGATCGTGCGTACTTCCGATTCGATTGACCCGGTATCGCGTACGCTGCTGACCGAAGTCGACGTCGACAATCCGGCTGGCGAGTTGCTGCCAGGCGCATTTCTATCGGTCCACCTCGAGCTGAAATCCCAGTCCGCCGCCGTCGTGATCCCCGTCAACGCATTGATTTTCCGCTCCAGTGGTATGCAGGTGGCAGTGGTTCGGAACAACAAGGCTGAGCTTGTAGGGATCGCCATCGGTCGCGATTATGGAACCGAGGTGGAAGTGCTTTCCGGCCTGACAGCCCAGGACGCGATCATCGAAAATCCCTCAGATTCGCTGACTTCTGGCACCGAGGTGCGACCCCTGGAGCCGTCACAGAAGTGACTGCTTCAGTCGGCTACGTTGGCATGTCTACCGGGCGTCAAGACGCGCTGTAAACTCTAACCATACACCCATCGACGCCAAGATCCGGCTGATGACGTTGTGGTGGTCCATTCGAGGTCATTGTTTGGGTCCGCCCGCGATAGAGTTGAGCCTCGCCATGGTTTCCGGCGAAAGTTGCAGCGCCGCAGCCTGGAGATTCTCGCGCAGATGTTTGATCGAAGATGTGCCGGGGATCAGCAGGATATTGTTTGCGCGATGAAGCAGCCACGCGAGCGCCACCTGCATTGCCGTCGCGCTTGCCGATGCCGCCACCGCATCCAGCTCCGACGATTGCAACGGAGTGAATCCGCCCAGAGGAAAGAACGGCACGTACGCTACGCCTTGGGTTGCAAGCTCATCCACAAACGCGTCATCGTCCCGCTGTGCAATGTTGAAAAAGTTCTGCACGCACACAATTTTCGAGATCTTCCGCGCCTCCGCGAGTTGCCCAGGTGTGACATTGCTTAAACCGAGGTGTTGGATTAGACCTTGATGCTGCAGCTCGGCCAGAACCGTGAGTGGTTCCTCAATCGATCCCTCCGCGGGTTTCAGCACTTCGCCTACGCGCAGATTGACCACAGCGAGCTTATTCAGGCCGAGATTTCTAAGATTGTCATGAACCGCATCGATCAGCTCCTGGCGCGAAAGAGCGGGAATCCACGACTTGTCGGTTCCCCGGCGCGCGCCCACCTTGGTGACGATCACCAATTCATCCGGATAAGGATGGAGCGCCTGTCTGATGATCTGATTCGTCACATGAGGACCATAGAAATCACTGGTATCGATGTGGTTCACGCCGGCCTCCAACGCCTCGCGCAAGACCCTAACGGACTCTACAGGATCGCGAGGCGGTCCCCATACATGCGGTCCCGCCAGTTGCATCGCGCCATAACCCATGCGGTTCACTGTCATACTCGAGCGTGCGAACGTGAAGCTGCCGCCCGGAGTACTCTGCTTGCTCATCTGCTTGCTCCTCTCCTCTGCTCAAAACGCTTTCTGGTTCGTTTCAAGATAACCGGGCTGGTCCCGCGAAAGGGCACCCAGCCAAAATGATCAGGTGCGCCCCGAAAGTCTCAATGGAATATTCGAGATGTGCCCGCGTCGCCGCGACCCGTGCGCTTCTCCGGCCTGCCGATCGGATCGTAATCTTTCTCCGGATTGCGCCAATATTAAAGGTTAGAGATGAACCAAAACAACACGGGTGCTTATTCGCGCATGATCCTCAGCCTTGTACTCGGCCTAAGTTGCGTCACCAGCACATTTGCCGCTGATGTATCGCTGAACCCCGCGGCCATGCCAGCCATAGCCAACGTGGACACGCGATTCCAGGCCTACAACATTGAAATGTTAGAAGTTACCGGAGGGCGATTCTGGAAGCCCTACAAAGACTTGCAGTCGGCCCGCGAAAAGAACGCGGACGCTGAAAAGTCCGCTGCCACTCCGGCGGGCATGAATCCCAACCTTTACGAATACCGGCCGCCCATGAATCTCTCCAATGCCCGTTTACGAAAACTCGCTAGCGCATTGGGGCCCGCGTACCTCCGCGTCAGCGGAACGTGGGCCAACACCACGTATTTCCAAGATACCGATGGTTCAGCCTCCGCTGCGCCGCCCCAGGGCTTCAACGGAGTACTCACGCGCGAGCAACTGAAGGGCGTCGTTGACTTTGCTCGTGCCGCAAACGCGAAGATTATCACTTCATTCGCAGTTAGCCCCGGCGCTCGCAATGCACAGGGCGTGTGGACGCCAGACCAGGCTCGCGCATTTCTGTCGTACACGAAGTCGCTCGGCGGGGAGATCGCCGCAGCCGAATTTATGAACGAGCCGAACCTGGCCGCCATTGGCGGGGCGCCGCGGGGATATAGCGCCGCTGACTACGCGCGAGACGTCGCACTCTTTCGCGCCTTCCTAAAGCGGGCCTCACCCGCTACTCTCTTCCTGGGTCCTGGCTCGGTGGCTGAAAGCCGTTCCAGCGTCGTTCCACCCAACCTGGGAATGCTTCGTTCGGAAGATCTGCTGAAAGCCAGCGGACCCGTGTACGACGTTTTCTCTTATCATCTTTATCCAGCCGTTTCCCAGCGTTGCGCCAGCATGAGCCCCGAAGGAGGAACAACAGCCGCCGCCGCTCTTTCAGACGAGTGGCTGGCACGCCCTGACGAGATCAACGCGTTCTATACAAGTTTGCGGGACCGCTACGAACCCGGCAAACCGATCTGGATTACCGAAACGGCCGACGCAGCATGCGGCGGCAATCCTTGGGCCTCCACGTTCCTCGATACCTTTCGTTATCTCGACCAGCACGGCAGGCTGGCACAGCGCGGCATCCGGGTGGTTGCCCACAACACGCTTGCCGCGAGTGACTACGGCCTTCTCGACGAGAACACATTTACTCCGAGACCGAACTATTGGGCAGCCCTGCTATGGCACAACCTGATGGGCAGCACCGTGCTGAAGCCCGCCCCGGTCGCTGGTCTTCGTCTGTATGCGCACTGTTTAAAAAACGTGCCCGGCGCGGTGGCTATTCTTGCCATCAACAACGATCGAACCGCTTCCAAGACGCTCACTCTTCCGGTCCCCTCTGTGCGCTACACGCTGACTGCGCCTAATCTCGAAGACACCCGCGTCGATCTGAACGGGGCGGAGCTGAAGTTGGGCGCTGACGACGCCCTCCCACGTATGGCGGGCGCTCCCACGTCTGCTGGACCACTTTCGTTGGCCCCCGCGAGCATAACATTTCTGTCAGTTCGTGGAGCGCACAATACCAGCTGCCAATAAGGTTAGGATGGTGAGCTCCTCGCTTGTCGGCCAGTCTTTAACAATCGCACTCTGACGATTATTCCGGATTGTTGCCCGATCACACGTAACCCTAAAACAAAGTGACGTGATGCCCGCTTGCAGGAAGCCGCTTGCCGTAGCAACACATTTTGAGTGGGCCAAAGGACCATGGCTCACTCGTTCCGCAGCGCCACCATCGGATCGACGCCTGCCGCCCGCATGGCGGGAATCCACGATGCCAGCAGCGCTGCGGAGCAGAGTAACAGCGTGGCCAGCGTCAGCATGCTTGGATCCCAGGGCTTCACTCGGAACAGTTGATCCGTCATCAGCCGCCCGGCCGCAATCGCCGATGGAATGCCAAGCGCAAGTCCGATACCTACCTGGGAACAAGCGCCGCGCAGCACCATCCTGACCACGCCTCCGCGATCGGCCCCCAGCGCCATTCGTACACCAATCTCACTTGTTCGCTGTTCCACCGTGTAGGCCAGCACTCCGTATAACCCCACCGCCGCGAGCACCAGCCCCAGCGCTCCAAACAGCATCGTCAACGTGGCGATCATGTTTTCTTGCTGGAAATCCGCGCTTAAGACTTTCGAGTACGAGTCCACCCCGTAGAGCACCAGGCTGGGATCGACACTGGCCAATGCCTTGCGCACGCGGTCCTCCATCCCCGGCGGGTCGCCCGGAGCCCAGATCACGATGTTGTACAGGTAGTGCGACCAGATTTCACCGCTGACGTAGGCCGGATCGTCATACTTCACCGTTTGTGCTTCCGGCAGCCAAAACATCGGACGGATCGGGTCCTTGTAATCGTAGGTCATATATCGCATGTCCCTCACCACTCCAACGATTTCGTAATTCGCGGAATACTTGATTTTGTCGGGCCCGAAATGCTGCCCGATCGGGTTCTGGTTTTTGAAGAATCTCCTCGCAAAGGCTTCATTGATCACGGCTATTTTCCGTGTCGCCGGAGTGTCCTCCTCTGTGATGGGTCGCCCCCGCACAATCTTCGCGCCTATGGTGTCGAAGAACCCTGGCATCACCCGGGCCCAGCCCGCGCCCGTATCTTCTTTCGCTGCGGGCTCCGGACGTCCCTCGATGCGAATTCCGTCGTTCCAGCTATCGCCGGTCATGGGTGCATACAGCGCCGGAGCCACCATGCGCGCGCCCGTAGTGCGTAGCAGGCGATCGTCAATTTGCCGGAACAGCGGCTCCATTTGCTCAGGCTTGTAATTGCCCAGCATTGGATTGATCCACGCGATATACCTGCCCCGCGTCTCGAACCCGAAATTCTGGTGTTCCAAATTTCGTAGGCTCTGGCCCAGCAAAGCCGCTGCCGACAGCAACACCAGCGACATCGCCGCCTGCGCCACCACCAGCGACTTCTGTGCCAGCGAGCCGCCGCCACCGACGGAACGGTTGCTTCCGCGTAGCGCCTCTACCGGGTCGACCTGCGACGTCATCCATGCGGGCGCGATCCCGAAAACTACTCCAGTCAGCAGCGACACTCCGAATGCGAAGAGCAGCACCAGCCAGGAGGGTGTCGCGTCGACCGGTACGTAATTATTCGGGCCGCCGATCTGGAATGCCAGATGCAAAATCAGCCTCGTCCCGGCATAGGCCACGCCGACCCCCAAGGCTCCTCCTATAATCGCCAGCGTCACGGACTCCACCAGTGCCCTGCGCACCAGCCGGCTTCGCGGAGCACCCAGCGCCACCCGGAGCGACGTTTGCGAGCGATCCCTCAATCCGCGCGCCAGCATCAGATTCGCCAGATTGCCGCAGGCTACCAGCAGTACGCAACCGGCCGCGATCAGCAGCAGTTTCAAGCCAGCTTGATATTGGTCCCTCATCGCCGCCACGCCCGCGCCGCCGGGAACGAGATGCAGAGTTTGCTGGCGCCAGAGTTGCTTCTCGCCGGGTTCCATATCCGGCACGTGGCTGGCCAGCCAGGCATGAAATTCCACCTTCAGTTTTGCTTCGAGCGCCTTCGGATTGACTCCCGGACGCACTCTCCCGATCAGGTCGAGAAAGTTGCCGTTCGGCCTTTTCAGCCGCGCCGTATCTCCATCGATCAATACTTCCTTCGTCACGGGCAGCCAAAAATCCGGCATGCCCCAGCCCGCTAGCTTCGCTCCGTAAAATCCCGGTGCCGCCACGCCGATTACCGTGAACGGATGCCCATTAATCTCATAACTGGCGCCGACGACTGCGGGATCGGAGCCGTATTTCGCTTGCCAGATGTGATAGCTCATAACCGCCACCGGGGGAGCGCCCTCTTCATCGTCCGCATCCGTCATCAGCCGGCCAATCCAAGGATTCACGCCCAGAGTCCTGAAAAAATTGCCCGACACGTACTCGCCATTACGCGTATCCGCCTGGGCTTGCGACCCCGCTTTGCGCACGCCCAGCGGCGCATTCCCCGCCTGTAAGGCCGCCAGATCGGCGAACTCCGCTGTGTGCGCGCGAAAGTTCTTGTAGGCTTCCCACGAGAACAGCGAAAAATCGCCATCGCTTCCCTGGGTATATCCACCCCAATTGCAACAGCGGATCTTATCTCCTACCCTCCACAGCTCTTCCGGCTTGGTCACCGGCAGCGACTTCAACATCACCTGGTGCACAAGCGTAAAGATTGCGGTCGTCGCTCCGATTCCCAGCGCCAGCGTGATCACCGCCGTCGCCGTGAACCCCGGTGCCTTCCACAATTGCCGCAGCGCCTGTCGAAGATCAGCCATCACTCCTCCATCCAAAAGGATACGGATCAAGGGTCGAGAAGTTAGCAAACTTCCGTTATGTGACACCAAGCCCTTCCGAAACCCAACCCGCAGCGTCAAACTCATTCCACCTCACGTTGGAATAGTGGCAAAAGCTTGTCCCAGTGGAAATCCAGAGGAAAAGGCTGGCAACGCTGCGGAAATCATCGCCGAATCCATAGGAATTGCCTGGGTATGGCTCTGCGGGTCCATTTCCACAGGAACTTCCCCCATCGTGGCTTGCGGGCTAGGCCCGCGTTTGTTATGCTGGACAAGTCGCCGGAAAGTGAATGCTTCCCGGGCGAAGCGATTGAAAGTAAGCCGAAATGACTCTTTCGGGCTTGCATCAATCGAGAGAGATTGATAAGGTAACAGATGGGCGATGTTGAATCGCCAGCGGGAAGCAGGTAGGCAGTACGCTCCGGCTGCGAGGCCGGACGCGATTTGGACTCCATAGCAGTTCTCAAGCAGTCCTGAAATAATTCCAAGCTACCGAAGTTTAGGGTTTATTCCCGACAGTTCTCTGAGTGCGGTGCGACTCGACCGGAGAAATCGGCAGAGTTGAGCACGGCTCAAACGGCTTTCGAGGCCGGCAGCCATCGGATCTTGCGAAGCAATTCGTCATCGTCCGGTGTCCTGCGCAGTTGATTGACAATCTGGTTGGACGCAATGAAGTAATTCGTCAGACTTTTTGAGTAAAAGCTGGAGCGATTAAAACGCCCCGTCTTCGGATGGGGCTAATACTCGGACAAGCGCACAGGGTGTTTTTTGCCCGTTGTGCGCGGTCTATCAATGAGATCAAACGAGAGTTTGATCCCGGCTCAGAATCAACGCTGGCGGCGCGCTTAACACATGCAAGTCGAGCGAGAAAGGGGAGCAATCCCTGAGTACAGCGGCGTACGGGTGAGTAACACGTGGGTAATCTACCTTCTAGTGGGGGATAACCCTGGGAAACCGGGGCTAATACCGCATAAGCCTGTGAAGGGAAAGCAGCAATGCGCTGGAAGAGGAGCCCGCGGCCGATTAGCTAGTTGGTGAGGTAACGGCCCACCAAGGCGACGATCGGTAGCCGGCCTGAGAGGGCACACGGCCACACTGGCACTGAAACACGGGCCAGACTCCTACGGGAGGCAGCAGTGGGGAATCTTGCACAATGGAGGCAACTCTGATGCAGCGACGCCGCGTGAGCGATGAAGCCCTTCGGGGTGTAAAGCTCTTTCGGCAGGGACGATAATGACGGTACCTGAAGAAGAAGCTGCGGCTAACTACGTGCCAGCAGCCGCGGTAATACGTAGGCAGCGAGCGTTGTTCGGAATTACTGGGCGTAAAGAGTGTGTAGGCGGTGCTCTAAGTTCGGTGTGAAATCTCCCGGCTTAACTGGGAGGGTGCGCCGGAAACTGGAATGCTCGAGCGTGGGAGAGGAAAGCGGAATTCCTGGTGTAGCGGTGAAATGCGTAGATATCAGGAGGAACACCTGCGGTGTAGACGGCTTTCTGGACCATTGCTGACGCTGAGACACGAAAGCGTGGGTAGCAAACAGGATTAGATACCCTGGTAGTCCACGCCCTAAACGATGCATACTTGGTGTCGGCCATTCAGTTGGTCGGTGCCGGAGCTAACGCGTTAAGTATGCCGCCTGGGGAGTACGGTCGCAAGGCTGAAACTCAAAGGAATTGACGGGGGCCCGCACAAGCGGTGGAGCATGTGGTTCAATTCGACGCAACGCGAAGAACCTTACCTGGGCTCGAACGGCTGCAGACCGCCGGTGGAAACACTGGCTTTCCCGCAAGGGACTGTAGTCGAGGTGCTGCATGGCTGTCGTCAGCTCGTGTCGTGAGATGTTGGGTTAAGTCCCGCAACGAGCGCAACCCTTGTCCTGTGTTGCTAACCCCTTAAAAGGTGCACTCTCAGGAGACCGCCAGCGATAAGTTGGAGGAAGGTGGGGATGACGTCAAGTCATCATGGCCTTTATGTCCAGGGCTACACACGTGCTACAATGGTCGGTACAAAGCGCTGCAAACCCGCGAGGGGAAGCTAATCGCAAAAAACCGATCTCAGTTCGGATTGCAGGCTGCAACTCGCCTGCATGAAGCTGGAATCGCTAGTAATGGCGTATCAGAACGACGCCGTGAATACGTTCCCGGGCCTTGTACACACCGCCCGTCACATCACGAAAGTGGATTGTACTAGAAGCCTGCACGCCAACCCGCAAGGGAGGCAGCGGTCCAAGGTATGATTCATGATTGGGGTGAAGTCGTAACAAGGTAGCCGTAGGAGAACCTGCGGCTGGATCACCTCCTTTCTAAGAGAGACAGTGGCTGGAGCTACTGAAGAGAACCGCGTCGCGCGCGTAAGCAAGCGGCCGGTTCAAGTAAGTAGCAGCCTTTCCAGTCCACCCGCTCCGGATTCTCCACTTGAGAAGTTTGCGTGCTTCATGTCGCTCGTGCTGGTCGCGAGTGGCAGCGTCCAATCGGCCTCGATACAATTCCTTGTTGACCCGGGAAGCCAACCGGGTTCCCGGTCAACAGAAACAAGGGGCTGTAGCTCAGCTGGGAGAGCGCCTGATTTGCATTCAGGAGGTCGCCGGTTCGATCCCGACCAGCTCCACCAGCTTCCAACACTTGGGCCTGTAGCTCAGTTGGTTAGAGCGCACCCCTGATAAGGGTGAGGTCGGTAGTTCGACTCTACCCAGGCCCACCAAGCACCCCACGAACTGAAAGGCAAAAGTGATCATTTGGTCAGCGAGGATCAAGTGGTAACTTCTGTCGTTCGGTAATGCGAATGCAGGAACAAGGTTCTTTGACAATTGAATAGTATTTGACGGGCAACTACAAGTTGCAACGCTGCCACGAAACCAATATGTGGCAGCAGCGCCACCCGTAGCCAACTGAGCCGCGCGCGTAAGCAAGCGGTTTGGTGACGATGCGGGTGAAGAGAGATAACTCAGAACGTAGAGTTAATTTTATGGTCAAGCTACTAAGGGCATGCGTGTGGATGCCTTGGCGCAAGTAGGCGATGAAGGACGTGGCTAGCTGCGATAAGCCTCGGGGAGAAGCAAGCATTCTATTATCCGGGGATGTCCGAATGGGGAAACCCAAGCCAGGTAACTGGCTTACCTTTCGATGAATACATAGTCGACTGGAGCGAACGGGGGGAAGTGAACCATCTCAGTACCCCTAGGAAGAGAAAACAACAGTGATTCCGATAGTAGTGGCGAGCGAACTCGGAACAGCCTAAACCGCGCGATTCGAAAGGAGAGCGCGGGGTTGCAGGACCACAAAGAATAAGCATTGGCTGCGGTGGTTGGATGAGCCCGCGCTTCTCAGCGAGGCGAAGACTCAACGACAGCGGCAACCAGGGCTTATTCTAACGAGGTTATAAGAGAGCGTTAAGAGAACGGTTTGGAAAGACCGGCCAAAGAAGGTGACAGCCCTGTATCTGAAAATGCCATCTTAGCTTCCAGTGGCTCCTAAGTACCGCGGGACACGAGAAACCCTGTGGGAATCCGCCGGGACCATCCGGCAAGGCTAAATACTCACTTGCGACCGATAGTGAACTAGTACCGTGAGGGAAAGGTGAAAAGAACCCCTGTGAGGGGAGTGAAATAGTACCTGAAACCGCATGCCTACAAGCAGTGGGAGGACTATGGCGCTGCGGGTTAAACCGTGGCGCAATGTCTGACCTCGTGCCTATTGAATAATGAGCTGGCTAGTTAGTCTCAGTGGCAAGGTTAAGCGAAAGCGAGCCGTAGCGAAAGCGAGTCTGAATAGGGCGTTCAGTCGCTGGGATTAGACGCGAAGCGGGATGATCTACCCTTGGCCAGGATGAAATCCGTGTAACAGCGGATGGAGGTCCGAACCGGTGTTGGTTGAAAACAGCTCGGATGAGCTGAGGGTAGGGGTGAAAGGCTAATCAAATTCCGTGATAGCTCGTTCTCTCCGAAATAGCTTTAGGGCTAGCCTCGTATGGTCCGTCTTGGTGGTAGAGAACTGATTGAACTAGGGGCCTTCCCAGGTTACCGAATTCAGCCAAACTGCGAATGCCAAGAACGAGTAGTACGGGAGTCAGACGGTCAGGGCTAAGCTTGATCGTCAAAAGGGAAAGAGCCCAGACCATCAACTAAGGTCCCCAAGTACATGCTAAGTGGGAAAGGAAGTCGAGTTCCTCAGACAGCCAGGAGGTTGGCTTAGAAGCAGCCATCCTTTAAAGAAAGCGTAATAGCTCACTGGTCGAGGGATTCGGTGCCGACAATCCAACGGGGCTCAAGCATGTCACCGAAGTTATGGACTCAAGAGATCGGCCGCAAGGCCGGCATGGATGAGCCCGCGCCTCTCACGAGGCGAAGACTCAAACATCGAGTGGTAGGAGAGCGTTCCTAGCGAAGTGAAGGTATACCGAGAGGAGTGCTGGATTGCTAGGAAGTGACTCTGCCAGCATAAGTAGCGAAAAGCCAGGTGAGAACCCTGGCCGCCGTAAGTCTAAGGATTCCTGAGAAAGGTTAATCCGCTCAGGGTTAGTCGGGGCCTAAGGTGAGGCCGAAAGGCGTAACTGATGGATACGACGGTTAATATTCCGTGACTACGTTTGTTCGATAAAGACCGATGGGGGGACGCACCACAGAGGCTCATCTGCGAGAAGGGTCAAGGATGGGTTGAGTGAGATCCGGAGTGGCAAATCCGCCGGGTTGTGTGCCAGGAAAATCCTCTAAGGAGAATAAACGTACCCGTACCACAAACCGACACAGGTGGACGAGATGAGTATTCTAAGGCGCTCGGGTGATGGAGTTGCGAAGGAACTAGGCAAATTAACCCCGTAACTTCGGGAGAAGGGGTGCCCACTTCGGTGGGCCGCAGTGAAACGCGTCAGGCGACTGTTTAACAAAAACACAGGTCTCTGCAAAGTCGAAAACGACGTATAGGGGCTGACGCCTGCCCGGTGCCGGAAGGTTAAAGGGAGAGGTTAGCCGCAAGGCGAAGCTTTGAACTGAAGCCCCGGTGAACGGCGGCCGTAACTATAACGGTCCTAAGGTAGCGAAATTCCTTGTCGGGTAAGTTCCGACCTGCACGAATGGCGTAACGATCTGACGACTGTCGGCGCGCTCCGCCCGGCGAACTTGTGGTTCCGGTGAAGACGCCGGATGCCCGCCACTAGACGGAAAGACCCCGTGCACCTTTACTATACCTTTGCAATGAACTATGGTGCGGTCTGCGCAGCATAGGTGGGAGGCTTTGAACTCAGGCTCTTGGGCTTGAGGGAGCCAACGGTGAGATACCACCCTGATCGTTCTGTGGTTCTAACTTACTCCCGTAATCCGGGGGAAGGACATTGCAAGGCGGGTAGTTTGACTGGGGCGGTCGCCTCCTAAATTGTAACGGAGGCGCTCGAAGCTTGGTTCACGCTGTTTGGAAATCAGCGGTCGAGTGCAAAGGCATAAACCAGGTTGACTGCGAGACCTACAAGTCAAGCAGGTGGGAAACCAGGACTTAGTGATCCGGTGGTTCTGCATGGAAGGGCCATCGCTCAACGGATAAAAGGTACGCCGGGGATAACAGGCTGATCGGAGTCAAGAGTTCACATCGACGCTCCGGTTTGGCACCTCGATGTCGGTTCATCGCATCCTGGGGGTGTAGAAGCTCCCAAGGGTTAGGCTGTTCGCCTATTAAAGCGGTACGTGAACTGGGTTCAGAACGTCGCGAGACAGTTCGGTCCCTATCTGTGGTGGGCGTAGGAGATTTGAGGGGGCTTGCCCTTAGTACGAGAGGACCGGGGTGAACGAACCTCTTGTGATTCAGTTGTCACACCCGTGGCACAGCTGAGTAGCGAAGTTCGGTCAGGATAAGTGCTGAATGCATATAAGTACGAAACCTTCCCCAAGATGAGATCTCCCTGAAGAGCCGTGAAAGACGATCACGTTGATAGGACGGATGTGTAAGCAGAGTAATCTGTTGAGCTGACCGTTACTAATAGCTCGTTCGGCTTGACCATAAAATGAACTCTGCGGTTTAAGTTGTTTCTCTAGTTGCCCGTCAATACTATTCAAGAAAACCCAGGTTTCAGTCTGAGCCCCTTTCCAGGGTTCAGCAAACTTTCGGGTGATATCAGCGAGGGGGTTCCACCCGTTCCCATCCCGAACACGGAAGTTAAGCCTTTCAGCCCCGATGGTACTGCATGCGCGAGTGTGTGGGAGAGTAGGAAGTCGCCCGATTAATTTCTTAATAAAACTCATAGAACCCCAACCAGTGGAAACACTAGTTGGGGTTTTGTGTCATACCTGCAGGTGCCTCTGAGTGTATTAGCGTAGGTAAGGCAGCCCACAAATATCTAATGGACCTGCATAAAATGATTGCCGAGCTCCAGGCAGAACGCCAGCGGCTAGATGAAGCAATTGTGGCGCTCGAGCGGCTGTCGGAAGGTAAGGCGCGCCGTCGCGGCCGCCCACCCGGCTGGCTGAAAGATGAAATTGAAAGACAATCGCCCGGCTCGGAGAAATCCGAAAGCGAACCTTTCTCCAAAGCTAAAAAAGCTAGGAATTAGCTGATGCTGACGTAGCGCAGACCAGCGCGGGTCAGTTTCTCCCGATCCAAAGCATGCCGCCCGTCCAGCAGGAACGGAGAACGCATCTTCTTAGCGACCGTTTCCCAATCCAGATCGCGATACTCATTCCACTCCGTTACCAGAACCAGCGCGTCGCAGCCTTCGGCCACTTCGCAGGCGCTCCCACAAAGCTGGATCGCCCATTCCGCTGTGTTCTTTTTGGAACCGGTCCATGGCAATGGGATCGTGCGCTTTAACGCGAACACCCCGGTCAATCAGCTTCTGCGCGATCTCGATCGCGGGCGCCTCCCGCAAATCGTCGGTATTCGGCTTGAACGCCAAACCCAAGAGTCCGATCGTTCGCCCCTTCAGGATCTTTAGCTCCTGAAGTAGCTTTTCGACTACCCGATCGCGCTGCCGGCAATTGATCTTGCGCGCGGCCTCCACGATGGGCAGATTCAGACCGTACTCGCCGGCCGTTGCCATCAAAGCGGCCGTATCTTTACCGAAACACGATCCGCCCCAACCAATGCCAGCGCTCAAGAAGCGCGGTCCTATGCGTGAATCCAAGCCGATGCCGCGAGCCACCTCGGCAATGTTCGCGCCCACCCGCTCCGAGACCAGGCCGATTTCATTGATGAAGCTGATTTTGAGCGCCAGGAAAGCATTGGCGGCATACTTGATCAGTTCGGCCGAAGCCAGATCGGTGGATAGCAGCGGTATGGCAAAAACAGACTCCGGCCGCGGCAGATAAGTGGGCGCGGTGAAGGTTTGGTCCACGATGGGCCGATACAACGTGTAGAGAACTTCAAGCGCTCGCGGCTCGTCGGCGCCGATAACGATGCGATCGGGATAGAGGCTGTCGTGCAGGGCCGAGCCCTCGCGCAGAAACTCCGGATTGGAGGCGACAGCAAACTCCGCCGCTGAACCGGGGTGGCGCTGTTCGAAGGCTTCACGCAGCAAGGCGCCCACCCAATTGCCGCTGCCGATCGGCACTGTCGACTTGTTCACCACCACCGTGAACTCGCCGTTGATATGTTGCCCGATCGAGCGAGCGGCCTGCGATAGGTACTCCAGGTTCGGCGCGCCCGAGGGCGTCGGAGGAGTCCCCACTGCAATGAACACGACCTCCGCTCCGGGAATGGCCTCGCAGTAACTGGTTGTGAAATGAAGGTTGGGGCGAGCCTCGGCGAGCAAGTCCGTCAAATTGGGCTCAAATATGGGAACCTCTCCTGCCGACAAAGCCCTGATCTTCGCTTCGTCCGTATCCAGGCAGGAGACAGAGTGCCCTAAGAAGGCCAGGCACACGCCCGTGGTCAGGCCGACATAGCCGGTTCCGATGATCGCTACACGCATAGGCGAAGTCTTGTCGTGTTACTGCCGTATGATACCCCGGAAACCCCGCAGAACGGCGTGGGAAAATGCGAGAAGTGATTGAGATCATTCGCAGCGCCGCTTCTGCCGCCAAGGCCAAAGTCGTCATCTTCGATTTCGACGGAACTCTTTCGTTGATTCGCTCCGGCTGGATGGATGTCATGGTTCCCATGTGCGTCGAGCAACTTGCGGCGCTTGATAGCGGCGAATCGGAAGCGAAGCTGGCCGAAGTGGTCGAGGAGTTCGTTTGGCGGCTGACCGGCAAAGAGACGATCTACCAGATGATGGCCCTTGCCGAAGCGATTCGCGAACGGGGAGGGTCGCCGCTTGAGCCGCTCGCGTATAAGCGAATGTATCTCGACCGGCTGTCGCAGCGCATCGGGAATCGCCTGGACGATCTCCGGAAAGGACAAGCGCCGCCGGAGCGCTATCTGGTGCCCGGCGCCCGGCAAGCCCTGGAGTTCTTGCGAGACCGGGGTTTGCAGCTTTATCTCGCCAGCGGTACCGACGACGTTAACGTGAAGGAAGAGGCAGCGTTGCTGGATGTCGACCGCTATTTCGAGGACCGGATCTTCGGTGCGCAAGATGATCTAACCAGATTCTCCAAAGCTCTCCTGGTCCAGGAAATCCTGTCCCGCGCCGCTTTCCGCGCCGAGGAACTGCTGGTGTTCGGCGACGGATACGTTGAAATCGAAGAGGTAAAGAAGGCGGGAGGAATAGCGGTCGGTGTTGCGACGGCTGAGCCTGACTGCCTGAGCGTCGATGAATGGAAGCGGCGGCGGCTGATCAAGGTAGGAGCGGACTTCATCATTCCCAACTACCTGGAGATCAGAGAGCTGATGGGCATAATTTTCGGCATCCCCGCGTCCGTTCAGGAATCTATAACACTGAAGGCCTAGGTTTGTCCCTAGTTAAGACCCGCCAAAAGCGGGCGCACGCGGATACCTGCGAGCCCAATGAAAACATCTTAATAGCGAGGATATTACGTGTCAACTTTAGCTTCTTCGCCTGTAAATGCAACTATACTTCCGAAGATTTTGATGGCTGACGATCACCATCTCATACTGGATGCCCTTCAAGCGATGATGAAGAATGAATTCGACATTCTGGCGGTAGATAACAGCGAGGCTTTCATCAGCGCCGTCGAAGGTTTTCAGCCGGACATCGGGATTCTTGACGTCAGTATGCCCGGTGGCGACGGCTTTACCACGGCCCGCAAAGCGCTGGAGCGCAAGCCCCGGCTTCCCATAGTGTTCTTGAGCATGCATGCGGATTCCAGCTACGTGGATCAAGCGGTACACGTAGGGGCCAAGGCATATCTATCCAAGCGCATGCCCGCGCAAGAGCTGATCTCCGCCATCCGCTCCGTTCTAGATGGTGGATCTCTGCTAAAGCCGCTGGGGGATGGCGCCGCGCAAGCGCAATCGGGCGGGGCAGATCTCACGCTAAGGCAACGGGAAGTGCTACGGCTGATTGCGCAAGGCTGCAGCGCCAAAGACATCGCTAATCGCCTGAATGTTTCTGTGCGGACCGCCGAGTTTCATCGGGCGGCTATTATGCAGCGGCTCGGCTTGCACTCGACGGCGCAAATGACGCGCTACGCAATCGCGCGCAATTTGGGTTAGCGATCAGTTTACAGGCTGGCGGGCTGCGTGTTGCCTATAAACACGCCACAGCCGCTCTGGAATAATAAGCGCTTTGCTTAAACTTCCGATGTAATCGGTGGCAAGGGCTATGAACGTCGCCAGTGCCCGGCTACGGGAGGGAAACGCGCACTCCTCCCACTCCCCATTTATTTCAACTTTTAGGATCCACTTGGTCACGCTACCAGTATTTTCGGCTCAGAATCGCCGCTTCAACAGATCGCAAATTTCGTCGCGGTTCATTATTGGGGTAACTAGTCTGGCACGGAGAAATCCAACGGCAGGAGAGTATTAACAAAATGAAAAGCTATGTAGGTACTGGGCTTCGAACAGCGGCTTTGGCCGGATTCGTAGTACTGGCGCCGATGCTCGTAGGCGCGCAGAATACAGCGGGCCAGCATATGGACAACGGTGCGAAAAAGATGGTGAAGTCCGCCGACACGACTTTCGCGATGAAGGCCGCGCAAGGCGGAATGGCCGAAGTAAAGTTGGGAAAGTTAGCCGCCGACAAAGCGAGCAACCCCGACGTGAAGGCTTTCGGCCAGCAGATGGTGGACGATCACAGCAAAGCGAATGACGACCTTAAGTCCGTTGCGGCGAACGAAAGCATGACACTGCCATCCGATGTCAATGCGAAGCAACAAGCGATGTACGACCGGCTGTCAAAGCTCTCGGGAGATGCCTTCGACCGCGCTTATGTGAAGGACATGGTGATGGATCACCAGGAGGATGTGAAGGAATTCCAGAAGGAAGCGAATAGCGGTAAAGACGATCAGATCAAAGGCTTCGCCTCGCGTACGCTGCCGGTGATTCAAGGACACCTCGACAAAATCAAGGGCATTCAGTCGAACATGTCCGGCGGCAGTTCTTCAAAGATGTAGGCGCGCCGGCTCAGAGCATGACGAACTGGGCATCTCGTGAGTACTACACGCTATAGCGGACTAGCGCGGATTCTGATACGTTGTAAGGCATTAACCTGAAGGAGGTAATGCGGTAATATGCTCCGTTTGCTGCTTATCATAATTCTGTTTCTCATGCTCCTGGGAACGCTGCCGACCTGGGGCTATTCGTCAGGGTGGGGAACAGGCTACTACCTGCCCGGCGGCTTAGGCTTGATACTGGTTATCATCCTGGTGCTGTTCCTGGTCGACCGCCGCGGTCTACCTTAAAGCGCGAACAAAACAAAAGACTCTACAGCGGGATGGACCTCGGTTCATTCCGCTTTCGTTTTGTTGGGGAATGCACCCGTGCATCATAAAAGAATGCAAACGCTGGCTATTGACATCGGTGGCACGAAATTTACGCTGGCGGCATTCACGGATAATCAACTGCTAATTCGCGAAACCCGTTCAACCGAACGAAGCGGTGGGCCCGAGTGGATGTTTTCGCAGATCGAGCAAATCTTCCATGCATGGCGTGAAAATCACGGCTTCCAACCGGGCTGCTGCGGAATTGGCTTCGGCGGTCCCGTTGACTTTCCCTCCCAGACCATTACGCTTTCGACTCACGTGGAAGGCTGGACGCGTTATCCGCTGGTTCAGCGGCTCGAACAGCTTACCGGAGTTGGGGTAGTGATGGACAATGACGCGAACGCCGGGGCGTTGGGCGAAAGCCTATATGGAGTGGGACGCGGCATGGACCCGCTCTTTTATATGACCCTCTCCACCGGTATTGGGGGAGGCATAATTATCGACGGCAACATCTATCGCGGGGCCAACTCCTTCGCTGGTGAGATCGGCCACTTGAACATCGTGCCGGATGGGCCGGATTGCCTGTGCGGTTCGCGCGGCTGCTTGGAGCGGATGTGTTGCGGCTTGTGGTTGGAGCGCGACTACGGACGTCCCGCCAAGGAACTTCTGCTGGACGCGCAATTTGTGGAGCGTTATGTAGTGTACCTGGCCCGCGGACTGAAGGCGGCCATCATGCTGCTGAACCCTGCGCTCGTCGTAATTGGCGGAGGCATCAGCAAAGCCGGCGAGCGGCTTTTTGGACCATTACGCGAACAACTTAACCGCGAAATCACTTCCTGGTCTCGAGCCCGGCGCGACGTCGTACCGGCGGAACTGGGAGATGACAGTGTCTTATATGGCGCGTTGGCCTTGGCTCAGCGACACTTATAGAAATTTAATCTGGCCGCTTCTCTTTCTTAATAATTCCGCTCGCGTCAAAAGCGTCTCACTAGCGAAATGACAAATGGAGGCTTCTGCATGAAGTTGTTCAATCGCTCAATATCGGTCTTCTTACTTACCCTCGGATTAACAGCGGCCGGGTCGATTCCGGCGCTTGCCTCAGGTAATAGCGGTTTTCAAGATTATCCAGCCCCTTATAGCGGTCTTCGCGAGCTAGTAGATCGCACCCAAAGTGATTTGCGCGCGGCCGCCGATCTGGAACACGGAAACGATAAGCAGCGCGACCGGTATCACAACGCGCAAGGCCATCTCTCAACCTTCGACCGCAACCTTGTCAAGGGTAAGTTCGACAAGGGAGAGCTCCAGAAATCGATTGACGAAATACACAACATCCTGGAGCATAACGTTCTCCAAGCCAGCAGCCGCGATGCTCTGTTACACGACGAAACAGATCTAAAGCTGGCGCGCGATCGCCGTTACGAAGCGCGCTGACGCTATAACTCAGAGGGATTCAGTTCGGAGGGCGCGAGGCGGCGCAAGTTCGCATGCTAGGCATTTTGAGTTTGCGCCGTTCCTGCCAGACCTAGTTCCGGCGCGCGCGCCTTCATCGCCTCCAGGCAAAACGCGATGTGTTCTTCCAGCGGCGCTCCCAACTCTTGCGCGCCGTTGACGATGTCCTCGCGATTCACGTTCCGGGCGAAAGCTTTGTCTTTGAGTTTCCGTTTCACGGATGAAACATCTACTTCATGGATGCTCTTCCCGGGCTTGACATAAGAGCAAGCGGTCAGAAATCCCGCTAACTCATCGCAGGCGAAAAGCGTCCTTTCCAAAAGAGAGATCCTGGGTACGCCGCTATAGGTGGCGTGCGAAAGAATGGCTCGACGCGTAACCTCGTCCACTCCACGTCCTGCCAGGATGGGCTCGCCTTTCATCGGATGGTCCGGCGCGGCGGGATGAATCTCCCAATCGAAATCGTGCAGCAGCGCAGTGACGGCCCAAGCCTCTTCATCTTCACCAAACTTTCTGGCGTAAGCTCGAGTGCAAGCCTCCACCGCCAACATATGGCGCCGTAAACTCTCGCTCTGCACGAACTCGCACACAATCTTCCAGGCTTCTTCTCTGGTCATCGGCGGCACACGCTACGATTCTTCGATTTTTACGGTTTTCAGCTTATCGCCCTGCTTGACCGCATTCACCACGTCTTGCCCGGAGCGAACTTGTCCGAAAACGGTGTGTTTTCCGTCGAGCCAATCCGTCACTACGTGGGTAATGAAGAACTGGCTGCCGTTGGTGTTTGGCCCCGCATTAGCCATCGAAAGAGAACCTACTTTGTGTTTGTGTGGATTGCCCTTCGTCTCGTCTTCGAAGCGATAGCCGGGGCCGCCGCGTCCGGTACCTTCCGGGTCTCCTCCCTGAATCATGAAATTGTCGAGGACGCGGTGAAAAGCCGTGCCGTCATAAAATCCTTCCTGAGCCAGGAAGACGAAGTTGTTGACGGTCTTGGGCGCTTCTGCCGCGAAAAGGTCCACGACGATTGTGCCGCGGGATGTTTCAAATGTCGCCGCATACTTTTTGGATAGATCGATCGTCATGGGTGGCGGCGCCGAATAGCTTTTGTTCATCACTCTCCAGTCTAGCTGCGGAGCAGTGCGATTCCTTAGCCATATGCCCAGCTTTGCAGCGGCTTAGGCGCGCAATTTGAAGCTAAGCCGCCGTCGCATCCTTTTACCACCCCATCGGCTACACTAAGGAGTTTGAGTTTGCGTTTCGGGGTTTGTTTTATCCACCAATGCCGCGCCTATGCTGAAACCAGCGCTGGCTACGCAACGTCAGGGGAGTGTTCCGTGACATTGAAAGGATTCGCTACTAGATGATTCATCACAGGCTTCGAAGCCTGCGTATGCCAGCATCAGCAGCTTGTCTTATCTGGGGTGTTTTCCTGGTATCGCTGAGTGCGCGAGCGGCAGCGGGCACAGCGGTGTCCAGTGTCGATGATCCTGCCGCACAGCAGACTCAGCCGCAGCAGCAATCGCCACCGCCACAGCAAACTCCGCAGCAGACGCCACCGCCGCAGAATCCACCGGCGCAGCGGCCTGCGCAAAATCCATTCGAGAACGTTCCCGTCGCTCCGGAAAAGGCCCCGCCCCCGGCCAATCCGCCTGCCGCCAATCCGGCCAACATTCAGGAAGCAAAGCCGGCGACCATTGGGCCGAACATCATCGAAGAAGTACAGTTTCGCGGCCAACACAAAGTACCGCAAGACACCCTGCGCGCGCTCATCTATACCAAGAAGGGCGATGTCTTTGACGAAGAGTCGATTCACCGCGATTTCATCTCTCTTTGGAATACCGGCCGATTCGACGACCTTCGCATCGAAAGAGAGACCGGGCCGAACGGTGGCATCATCTTGCGTTTCGTGGTCACCGAGCGCCGCACCGTTCACACCATCGACTACACCGGCAACAAGTCCATCAGCAAGTCGGAAATCCTGGACCGCTTCAAGGAGCGCAAGGTCAACCTCTCGCCGGAATCTCAATACGATCCCGGCAAGGTGCAGCGCGCCAGGAACGTTTTACAAGAGTACGAATCGGAGCGTGGGCATCAATACGCATCCGTGACGCCGCAGATCCGCCAGGTTCCGCCGGGCGGCGTTGACATTATTTTCGCGATCGATGAAGGTCCGAAGGTGAAGGTTGGGCGCATCTTCATAGATGGCGATCACGCCTTCAGCCAGCGCGTGGTGATTCGGGCCATGAAGAATCTCAAACCGATCGGTATCCCGCACTCCTGGCTGTTTGAAAATCTGTTTGCGCGCACATACGACTCCACTAAGCTCGACGAAGATTCCGATCGCATCCGCCAGTTTTATCAGTCGGAAGGATACTTCGAAGCGCGGGTTATCAATCATTCCGAGAAGATCTACGATGTCTACGGCCACGGGGTAAAGATTCCGCTTCTCAATCCTAAGAAGCCGGGTAAGCACGTCGACATCACGATGTTCGTGCGAGAGGGCGACAAGTACTACCTCAGAAATTTCAACTTCGTTGGTATGAAGTTATTCCGCACTCCCGATCTGATTGCGCGGTCAGTATTCAAGATGGGGCCAGGCGATGTTTTCTCCACTGAGAAATTGCAGAAGGGCCTGGAAGATCTTCGTAAGTTATACGGCAATTTCGGCTACATCGATTTCGTTCCATCGCCGGACCCGGAGGTAGTGCCCGGAAAGGATCAGGTTGACCTCACTATCGATGTCGATGAAGGCCATCAATTCTTCGTGCGCCGCATCGATTTTCAGGGCAACACGACGACACGCGATAAAGTGATTCGCCGCCAGTTGCTTGTCGACGAGGGAGATCTCTATAGCCAGCAGTTGTGGGACACCAGCATCCTGCGCCTGAACCAGCTTGGCTACTTCGATCCGCTGAAGCCGGAGGATGCGACCAACATCACGCGCGACACAAAAACGAACACGGTGGACCTTCTGCTGAAGCTGAAGGAACGCGGCAAGAATTCGATTCAGTTGAACGGCGGCGTCTCGGGAATTTCGGGCAGCTTTATCGGCTTTTCTTACTCGACCAACAACTTCTTAGGTTTGGGAGAAACACTCAGTCTGGGGGCGCAAATCGGTACGCTGCTCGACAACATCACTTTTGGATTCACTGAGCCCTATTTGTTCGATAGGCCGATTCAAGCCGGCTTCTCAGTTTTCTATCAGCGCTATAGCTATAACCAGGGGCAGCAAGCTTCGGTCCTGGCCGGCCAAAATCTAATTTCGTATTACAGCGCGCTCGGTTCGGAGGGTTGTCCAACCGGGCAAACAGAGTGCAACCTGCTGAATTACGTCACGGATGGCAGAGGGTTCACGACCTTTCTCAGTTATGCGCCCCGGCGCAGTTGGGCCCGCTTCGGCCTGAGTTACGGCTACAGTATTCAAACTTTGAAGCCTCTGACAACCGCTGCAAGCAACTACTTCAACTATCTCGATTTCGAAGGTGTGGGCGGACCAAACTCTCTCGCTTCAACCTGCCCCATCAACAGCGGGTCTACAGCCATCACCGGATGCAACCCTCTGTCTGGTATTCGAACCAGTACCATCACCCCCACTTACGCCTACAACACGGTTGACCACCCGATCATTCCACATCGCGGTCTCCGCGTGAACCTTAGCTTCGGGTTCTCCGGAAGCGTGCTGGGCGGCAATGTCAACACCCTGCAGCCGGCCGTGGACGTCGCCTACTTCCGCCGCGGAATCTTCAAGAGCAATGTCATGGGCTTCCATGTGAACGCGCGTTTTATCAGCGGATTCGGCGGGAGGGTGGCGCCTCCGTACAGCCGCTACTATATGGGCGGCGAAGACGATATTCGTGGTTTCGACATTCTTACCATCAGTCCCATTGCGTTCATTCCGACGGACGCCACCATCAACGTGTTAAACAACGATGGCACCCAGCGTGTTCAGAAAACCGTGAATGCCGACGGGTCGGTAGGAACCGTTCCGGTGACACAAACAATTCCCGTCTATCAACTGATTCTTCCCGGCGGAGACACCGCTACCGTTTTCAATTACGAATATCGAATTCCGATTATCGGGCCCATCACGCTGGCGCCCTTCATCGATGCCGGAGAGGACCGCCTCACATTGCCGAGCCAACTGGGTCTAAACGCGGCGCGCGTGGCGCAGTTGAATGGAGAATTCCCGCAGGCCGATTTCAATCCACGGGCCGTCATAGCGCCCGGGACCCAGAAGCCGCGAATTTCCGCCGGACTTGAGTTGCAAGTACTCATGCCAGTGGTGAATGCCCCATTTCGCCTGTATTGGGCGTATAATTTGAGTGTTGTCAATACAAACTTGCAGCCGCCGGTGGTAGCAGACCGGTCGTTCTTCCCGAATAACGCAACGTTCCAAACCGCGCTACAGCAATTCGGGCTGGCGATTCCGTACGATGAAAGGCGGTCTTTGTTCCGCTTCTCCATCGGACGAACGTTCTAATAAATGAAGGCTTACGGAAGGACAGAAGTACATGGTAACGAGAAGTAGTTTAGTTTCGGGGGCAGCCCTGCTGTGCCTTGCCGTTGGCGCATTCGCCCAACAGCCGGTTCCAAAGGTCGGCATCATCAGCATGCAAGGCGCGCTGGCCGGCACGAAAGACGGACAGAAGGCCCTGCAGGAACTGGATGGCAAGTTTGCTCCCAAGAAGAAGGAGTTCGATACTCGCCAGAACGAGATCGCCCAGCTTCAGGATCAATACAACAAGGGCGGCACTGTGATGAGCGAGGACAAGCGGAATCAGCTTGCGCGCGATATCGACGAGAAAAAGAAACGCCTGCAGCGCGATATGCAGGATGCCGAAGAAGCGCTCCAGAGCGAACAGCAGCGCTTGGTGCAGGGCCTTGGTCAACGGGTAATGGCGGTGCTGGAGAAATATGCGAAAGACAACGGTTACTCGGTGATACTGGACGACAGCAGCCCCAGCACGCCTATTCTCTGGGCGTCCCAGGGAATTGACATCACGCAAGACATTATCGCGTTGTACGACAAGACGTCAGTAAACGGCGGGCCGGCTACAACACCGGCGACTCCCGGTACTGCGGCGCCGAGAACTCCCGGGTCAGTCAAACCACCCGCCGGCCCCCGCAACTGAGCCGGAAGCGTGAGCGACCTTGATTTCGTTTCCGGAAACGCGCTTCGATAATCTGTTTTCCGTGCGCTCGCGCACAGCGTCCTGAATTCGAAAAAACGAACCCAATTCGCCAGCGAGGAAACCCCGTTTCGCAAAATGCGCTCTTTCTTCGCCTTTGTGCCTTCCGATTGCGCCTGTTCGTTCGGTAAAAGGCTCCCTAGACTGCTCTCCCAAACGCATTCACAGCTCGGCGCATAAGTCCGATATGCTTTGTTCCCCGTGGTTTAGGCTGATAAGTGACGCTCTGTGGCGGGAAACTGCGCGATCATCAATCGGGCGAAGAGACCAAGGCCTGGGTTCGTTTCGCAAAGGGGAGTTTCTTGTTAAGATCACGGGACTGGCGTATCGAAATCCTTTTCAAAGAAGCCGCGCTCACGTTACGCGGCCTGCGCCGCGATGCCGGCTTCACGGTCGTCTCCGTGTTGCTCTTGGCGCTTGGGATCGGTTTAACATCCGCAGTCTTTACGCTGCTGTGGCAAGTAGTCTATGCGCAGTTGCCGGTCCCGGATCCATCGCGTTTGTTCGTTCTGCGTACGAACGTCAATCACATGGGCCGATCCGACAGCGATTCGGCCGAAACGGTTGTGAGCGCGCCCGCCTTTCGATACTTATCTGAGCACTTCAGCGCCGCCTCCGGTACGGTGGCGCGCGCCGGCCAGCTAGTGAATATCGACACGCCCGAAGGTCCACGGCATCTTCGGGCCGAACTGGTCTCAGGGAATTTTTTCGCCGTGACAGGCGTGAAGCCGGTGATTGGCCGGGCGATCCTGGATAGCGATGATACGTTGTCCGATTCGAGTCATGTAGCGGTCCTGTCCTATGGATTTTGGCAGGAAGCTTTCGGTGGAGAACTCGCGGCCTTAAATAGTTCCATTCGCGTGAATGGCGTCCCGTTCCATGTCGTCGGCATTGCGCCACGTCCGTTCACGGGACTCATTGCCGGACAAGCGCCGCAGATTTATGTGCCTCTCTCGGTAAGATCCGCCATCCGCCCGGGCTGGAATAGTTTGAACGATTGGAGTGTCCGCTGGCTCAACATCTTTTTCCGCTTCGCTCCGGAACATTCCATCGATCAAGCTCAGGCTGAGCTCGGAACCGTCTATCGAGCGGCGGTTCGTGAAGAGCTGGCAACCGAACCCGCGCAACCTTCGGACTATCTACAGGAGCTAGCTCACGAGCGCGTGTTGCTGCTACCGGCTTCTCAAGGCAGCCACGGCATGCTGGACCATTGGCGCCAGCCTTTACGGATTTTGCAGTGGCTCACCGCGGCCGTCTTGCTGCTGACGTGCGTCAATATAGCCGGCCTTATGGTGGTTCGCGCTATCAAGCAAAGACAGGAAATACTCGTCCGTTATGCGCTGGGCGCCAGCCGTGGAGCTTTAATGCGCCTGTACTTCATGCAGACGATTATCTTGTCCGTCGCCGGTGGGCTGGCGGGTATCTGGCTCGCGCGCGCCTGTGCCAGCTCTGCTCTTAAATCTCGGCCGTGTCGATAACGGCGGAGCTTTAGCCACCGGGCTCAACAATCAGGCACTCGGCATTCACTGGCTGGCTGCGATAGCGGCGGGACTTCTCATCGGGTTGTTTCCAGCCTGGCATGCGACGCGCGCCGACCTCGCCGCCGGGTTAGGTGAGGGCGCGTCCACTCATTCCGCCAGCCGCTCGCAGGCAGGCACGCGGCGTGGGCTAGCTGCGGTACAAATCGCGGTCTCGCTGGTTCTCCTCATCACGGCAGGTCTATTCGCGAAGAGTCTGCACAATCTAACTTCGGTGCCGGTCGGGTTTAATCCCGACCACCTCACGGTCTTTTCGGTCGATGCCGAACTCGCCGGCTCAACTCCCCAGAATTCCCGGCTCTTGTACTCGAATCTTCAAGCGAGCTTGCAGGAAACTCCGGGAGTTCGATCCGTCACCTACGGAACCGGCGGACCCTTTCCCGACGAGTCGGATGTGGCGGTGCTAAGTCCCGCCATGAAATCCCCAGCGGCTAAACATCAGAGCGGAATACGTTCCATCGTGGGGACGCGGTACTTCGCCACGCTTGGCATTCCCATCCTCGCGGGCAGGGAATTCGACGATCGCGATCGCGCCGGCGCCCCTGCCGGTATCGTCGTCAATCAAACGCTAGCACGCAAGTTGTTCGGCGACCGCGCTGCCGTCGGGCAGCCGGTCACCGTCTTCAATGGACTGCGATCCGAATTGGCAAGCCACCATCATCGGTGTCGTCGCTGACCACCACGTCTCCTGGAAACGCTCGAACGGCCCGCTTGTCTATACATCGGCGCAACAGGCGAATCGTAGCCAGGCAATCACGTTTTATGTCCGCACCGCCGGCGCGAGCCTAAACGAGCAGAAGATCCGCGCTATCGTCCGTCGCCAAGCTCCCGGGGTGGCCGTCTTTGACGTGCAAAGCATGCCGGTGCGAATGGCTGAATTCGCCTCTGGCGATCGTGCTATGGCATTGCTGATCGGATCATTTTCCGTGCTTGCTTTGGTGATCACGCTGGTCGGGATCTATGGTGTCGTCGCATACAGCTCCACCTTGAGGACGCCAGAATTTGGCGTGCGCTTCGCCTTGGGCGCGCGGCGGCCCGACATTCTGTGGCTCGTTTTTCGTGAGGTAACCGTCATCATAGCCGCCGGCCTTGTTCTGGCCTTACCTGCCGCCTGGTTCGGACTCTCTATCGCGCGCAATCAGCTTTACCACGTCACGTTACACGATCCGTTAGTTTTTGGCATTGCCATTCCGGCCGTGATTTTATGCTCCTGTATTGCTGCCGCGGTACCCGCGGCGCGTGTTGCGGGCATGAATATCCAAACGGCGTTGCGGCACAATTGACCCGTGCCGATAAGCGCGCAGGGCACGCTAGCATGGGTAAGTGTTCACGCAAAAAATCGCTCTGATTCTGCTTGTTATATCGAGTGCGGCGAGCGCCGAAGTGCACTCCTTTACCCTGGAGCAGGCGCTCGAACTAGCAGCCCGTCAAAATCCGGACGTTGCCCTTGCTCGCCTCGACGAACAACGCGCGGAGCAGGGCATCAAAGTTGCTCAAGATCCATTCCGTCCGAAAATTTATGGCGGCAGCGGCCTGGCCTATACCTATGGATATCCGAACAGCATCGAGGGGAACGCGCCCAGTCTCTTTGAAGTGCGAACCGATATGTCACTCTACAATCGGCCGAAGAGTTATCAGGTGGCCGCCGCAAGAGAGGTGGCGCGCGGCTCGCAACTGGGCGCCCAAGCCAAGGCCGATGACGTCGCCTATCAGGCCGCTGACCTGTTTCTGGAGGCCAGCCAATTGGAACATCAGGGCGGCCGCATCCGAGAGCAGCTTCCAGGCTTGCAAAACGTGGTGCAAGCGATGGCGGCGGCTGTCAACGAAGGCAGCGAATTGCCACTCGAGCTAAAGCGCGCCCGCGTAAATCTGGACATGTCGCAGCAGCAACTGGACGCCGCCGGCCTGGATGCGGATTACAACGAGATGATGCTGGCGGTCGTCCTCGGCTACCCCGCGACAGATCGCGTGAAGCCTCTGGATTCCGATTTTTCTACTATCGTCACGCCGCCCTCCGAAGAAGCTGCCGCGGATTCCGCCCTTCGCAATAATCGGGAACTGCGTCAGATGCAATCGAACGTGCTGGCCAAAGAGATGGATCTGCGCTCCTACAAAGCGGAGCGCTTGCCGAAAGTCGACCTGGTCGCGCAATACGCGCTCTTTGCGAAATACAATTACGAGCAATACTTCCAAAAATTTCAGCGCAACAATTTTCAGCTTGGCGCTTCCATTACCATTCCCATCCTGGTGGGGGCAGCGCCCAGCGGCCTGGCTCTGCAGGCTTCTACAGATCTACAGAAGATTCGTATCCAGATGGACCAAGTTCGCAATCGCATACTGGCGGATACCCGGCGTAGCTACGATCAATGGAAGAAAGCCGAGAGCATCCGCGATCTGGCGCGTGAGCAGCTCGATTTCGCGCGCGAAGAGGTGACCGTTCTTCTGGCCCAAAACGGTGAAGGACGCGTGCCCATCAGCCGCGTTGAGCAAGCGCGTCTCGAAGAAGGGAACCGCTGGATCGCGTGGTACGATGCCGACACGCAAGTGGCGCGCGCGAAGTTTGCCATTTTGCGGCAGACTGGTAATTTGCTCGCCTCTGTCCGTACGGGACAAGCAGCCGGGAAACCTGAATGACTCCTGCTTCTGAAGCTTCGCCGGACGGCGCCCTTTCTCCGTCCTCGCTGCCTGACATTGCTGCCATCGAAATTCACGACCTTGTGAAGACATATGGGGGGTCCCGCGCTGTCGATGGCTTATCGGTGACCGTGCCGCAAGGATGCTTTTTTGGGTTTTTGGGCCCCAATGGCGCAGGTAAGACCACCACCATTAAGATGCTGATGGGTCTGGCCCAGCCGGATTCCGGAACCATGCAGATCCTGGGTATGCCCATGCCCCAGGACTCGCTGGAAATTCGGAAAGAAATTGGGCTCGTGCCCGATGACACGCTGCTGTTCGATTATCTTACCGGGGCCGAATACCTCGAGTTCGTGGCTCGTCTCTACGGTCTTGCGCGTCCCCTCGCCAAGGAACGGGGGCGCGAGTTGCTCGAACTTTTTCAGCTCAGTGAAAACCAGCGGAAACTGATTGGCGAGTATTCAAAGGGCATGCGTAAGCGCGTCGCCATGGCCGCTGCTCTAATCCATCGCCCCCGGCTGTTCCTGATGGATGAACCCTTCGAGGGTGTCGACGCCATCGGGGCGCGCTTGATGAAAGATATTTTGCTCGAGCAGGTGCATCGCGGCGCCACCGTTTTCCTTACCTCGCATGTGCTCGAGGTGGTCGAGCGGCTGTGCGATCAGGTCGCCATCATCAATCGCGGCAAGATTATCGTTCAAGGCACCATGGCGGAGTTGCGCCAGCAAGCGACGCAAGGAGCCAGCACGCTTGAAGATATCTTCGTCAATCTTGTCGGCGGCGAGCGCTACAGCGAAAAGCTGGATTGGTTATAAAACGCATGTTTCAGCAGATTCGCGCCATCGGCTGGGCACAATTCCGCACCATGCGGAATCATCTCCCGCGCACGAATATCGGAAGCGTGCTCGCTGGGTTGCTGTCGCTGGTGTGGTACGGTCTTTACGCCGGGCTGGCTGTTTTTCTTGCTGTTGGGTTGGCTGAAGTTCCTCTCGCCCAACTGCGGCAATGGCTGCCTGTCGGTCTGCTGGGCGTTTTCCTGTTCTGGCAAGTCATCCCGCTTTTTACCCTAAGCAGTGGCTGGTCATTGCAGCTCAACAAGCTGCAAATGTACCCGGTCAGCAACAGCGCCCTTTTCGGAATTGAAGTGCTGCTTCGCTTCACGACTGCGCCCGAGATGATCATCGTGCTTGCCGGCGCCTTTGTGGGGCTCCTTCGCCATCCCGAGATTCCATTCTGGGCTCCGTTCTTCCTGCTGCTGTTCATCCCATTGAACCTGCTTCTGTCTCTCGGCATTCGAGAGGTGATTCTGCACTCTTTTGAGCGCAATCGTTTTCGTGAGCTCTTCGCGATCGTTCTTATCAGCATTGGTATCCTTCCGCAGATGCTGGCTCGAACGGCATTGGGACGGAAGCTTATGCCTTACTTCCTGGACGTGGCGCGCGGCGCTGGCACGCCCTGGCGCGAGGCCGGCTCGCTCGCTCTTGGGTCCTTCACGGCGCTGGATCTGGTCCTTATCTGCGCCTGGACAGCTGCGTGTTACTGGCTTGCGCGTTGGCAGTTCGAGAAGGGTCTGCGGCAGGATGAAGGGTTCTCGCTCCCCTGCATCCGTGGTTAAAGCTCGACCTGGGGAACCCCAAAAACTCGGCCTTTCCGGCAGATTGGTCAATGTATCCGGCCGTGTATTCAGCGATCCCATGGCCGCGCTCTTGCAAAAGGAGTTTCAGTCGCTCATACGCATGCCCCGCTTCCGGGTCATCTTCGGCATGGCCTGCATCTTTAGCGTAGTTATTTTCGTTCCAATGTCCTTGAATGCAGCCGCGCGCGGCAGAGACACCTTCATCACCAACAACTTCCTTCCGGTGGCGACGCTCTACGGTCTCCTTTTGCTGAGCGATGCTCTGCTGCTGAATGTGTTTGGATTTGACCGCCGCGCCGCCCAGATCTACTTTGTCGCGCCGGTCTCCTTCGAGGTCGTTCTGAAGGCAAAAAACTTAACCGCCATCGCGTTCATCGCTATTCAATCGGGAATCGTGTTGCTGCTCGGAATACTGCTGCGCGTCGCCGTGACACCGTTCAACATTGCCAATGCCATCGGAGCGGCGGCCGTCGTGGGGCTTTTTTTCCTGACCATCGGGAATCTCACCTCCATCCTCATGGCTCGTCCGCTCGATCCCAAGCAGACCTTTAGAAAACAATCAGGCGGCAAGATGCAGTTGTGGTTTCTTCTGTCCAGCGTGGGCATGTTTCTGCTGGTTGGCTTCGCCTTTCTTGCCCGCTGGGCGCTCGATAGCAACTGGGCCCTTTTGGGCGTCTTGCTCGTAGAATTCATCATCGGCCTGATCGTCTACCGGATCGCCACCCAATCTGCCGTGGAGCGCGGCCTCCGTGAACGCGAAAAGCTGCTGGACGCGCTTTCTAAAGGGCCCTCCCTGGCCGGCGCTTCTTAAGCTCGATTGGCTTGCTCTACGAGACCAGAAGCTTGCGGACCTCTCGCTCAATCGCGTCCCGCACCGCCTCGCAAGCAGCCTCATCTTTGTAGTGTTGCCGCGGCCAAAAAAATCCGCGCAATCCGTCTTTCCTTCTTCTTGGAACGATGTGAATGTGCAAGTGCGGAACGGTCTGGCTTACCGTATTATTGATTGCGACGAAGGTGCCTTCCGCATCGAGAGCCGCTTCAATGGCTCGCGCCAGCAGCTGTGTCGCCGCCAATATCGGCCCGGTCAAAGCGCCCGGCAATTCGAGTAGCGTTTCGTAATGCTCGCGAGGGCAGAGCAGCACATGTCCCGGAAACAGCGGATGGCTGTCCAGAAAAGCCACGAAATCCGCCTCTTCGTACACGACATACGCCGCTAGTTCCCTTCCAGCGATTTTGCAAAAGACACACGGCTGAACTTCCACGCCCAATATGGTAGCCCCAGCGCCTCTTTGTTCAAGCGCCTATTGGGGCAGGCTGGCGGCTTCAATGGCGCCCACTTTGTTCACCTCCACGCGCAAATCACCATTCGGATCGACGTCGAAGGCTGGCGCGAATTTCGCGCCCCAGGTGATCTCATCGAAGCGATACGAAGAGCGCGCGTGTACTGTCTGGCCGAAGGTATCGTCGAAGCCTTTCATCATGATCATCACTTCGGCCTGCAGCCCCTCCAGATCTTGTGGCGTTTTTCCATAAAGCGGACTTTGCTCGTCAATCGGATGTACTACCGTCCAGGTCAAGGGAAAGAAAAGAACACTCGGTCTTTCCAGCGCCAACGGCTCGTAACGTCTGCGTGGCCGGTCACCGGTCAACTCAACAGTCATCAGCAGCAAGCGAGCCTCAAGGTCGATCAGATTATTTGAGCGGCGGTTCACCACGCGAAATTGTAGGCTGGTCCCGTTCAGATACGGCGCAATCACCATAGTCTTGCTGAATCCGATGCGCGCGGAGGGACGTGAGAATCGCCCGAATAACAATCCCGTCGCAATGGCGAATGCCATTAAACCTAGCAAGGCTTCGATTGCCGCCACTGTGTTGGCGGCTATACCGCTCGGATACATATTCCCGTAGCCCACAGTGGTCAGCGTATGAGCGCTGAAGAAGAAGACGTTCATGAAGCGTAGCCATTCCGTCGGGGCTCCGGTTCCTTTGACGTGCTCGATTCCAATGGCCGTGTACATCCCGGCAAAGGCTATATTCACCACAATGAAAACCGCGGCGACAATCCCCGCGAAGCCGATCCAAGGCACGTTGATCAAGAACAGATAAGGATGAACGTCGCGCCAGGTTCTTCCCGTCCGGCGCACGTTGAATTGCCCGTCCTGATTGATGGCGCGGCTGAGAGAGCCGGTATATTGCTGTGTCAGGCCCGGGTCGAAAGTCGGCTTGTCCATACCAAGGAGATGATACGCCGTCGCGCGGCGATTCTCCTGATGCCCGCTTGCTACGTTGGACACAGATGTCACGTACGGAATCGACCATGCTGCCGCTCGGAACGCCTGCGCCCGCCTTTCAGTTGCCCGATGTAGTCTCCGGCCGCATCCTCGGCCTGGACGCCTTCAAAGATAAAAAAGCGCTGCTCGTCATGTTCATCTGCCGCCATTGCCCCTACGTAAAGCACGTGCAACAGGAACTCGCCAAAATCGGAAAAGACTACCTCCGCGAACCCCTCGGCATCGTGGCTATTTCTTCGAATGACGCCAGCGCTTACCCGGATGACGCCCCCGCCAGCCTGCGCGAGATGGCTTCTGAGCTCGAGTTCAACTTTCCGTTTTGTTACGACGAGAGTCAGGACGTCGCCAGAGCATACACCGCCGCCTGTACGCCCGATTTCTTTCTCTTTGATGGAGCATGCCGCTTGGCATATCGCGGTCAACTCGATGACAGCCGTCCTCGCAATGACATCCCGGTCACCGGCCGCGACCTGCGCGCCGCCATCGATGCGCTGCTGAACGAGCGCCCCATCGATCAGGACCAGAAGCCAAGCATCGGTTGCAACATCAAGTGGCGAGCATAGCCCTTCCGCCGCTTATGGTACGAACTCGCTGGCCCAACGTCCAACCTTTTGAGGTATCGTAGATACATCAAAAAATACTCACGGCCCACCGCTCTGCCGGAGGACCGCGCAGGGAGGTCCGCAATGCGCTGCTCTTGCTTGGCGCTGGTGTTGCTTGCCACGCCTTGGTTTACTTCATCTCTACTCGCCGCGGGCGACGGCCCGCCCAATTTCAGCGGCACATGGCAACTCGACGCCGCCAAGAGTCCCTCGAGCGATGGCCGAACCGCGACCCTCACAATCAAAGATGCCTCTGGGAAGATCGATTTCACCCGCGTGAATCAGGAAAAGGACGGCAAAGAGATTACCTCGCGCTTCTCCTGTAAGACCGGCGGCAACCAGTGCGATTTCGACGAGGCGGGCCACAAGGCCAAGGTGTCTCTCTGGTATAACGGCCCGGCGCTGATGATTCTGAAAACAGACGGCCCTAAGGAGGACTCCGTCACGCAGTGGAAACTGGAACTCTCGCCCGATGGGAACACGCTCAACGTCGAGTTTACTCACATTGAGCCGAACGATAAATCGGAGAATCTCGTCTTCGCCAAGAAGCCGTCGTAAGCGGCCGGCGATCGCTACTGCCGCGCGGACTGGAACTGAAAGACGATCGTGTGAGCGCTCGGGATAATCTTGCCGTGAAGCTTGGCAGGCTCAAACGTCCATCGTTTCGCGGCATCCAAAGCGGCGCCCTCAATAGCCGGAGCGATTTTGCCGTGAGCCGGAACTATGCGCGCACGCAGTACGTGCCCCTTTTTGTCTACCTCGACGTTGACCTCCACCTCGGAAACCGAAGCCATTATTCCGGGGGGTAGGATCTGGACGTTTGGCAGTACTTCTTTGAGCGGGCGCGGCGGTACATAATCAGCCATCGATTTGTTTCCGGATACAGCCTTCAAAGGAGACTGCGCCGGTGGCGCCGTTTGCGTGGGCACTGGATTCGGGACCACATTTGCCGGCGGCCGCGCTTCAGCAGGTTTCACGTTGGCCGCGCTGCTTGCCTGCTGATTTCCGGCAGCTATATCGCTCTTAACTGAATTAGGCGCCTGATCGGCGGAGTGCGCCGTATCCGCAGTCTGCACCGGCGCTGGTTCAGGAGCGGGCGGCGCCGCAGCCGCGCTCTGCGTCGATTTCGCGGTAGTTGCATTGACTCCCACCGGGTTCGTCAGCCCGCCACTGCCGGGCGCCGGGTTCGTTTCCGCGGGTACAGGTTTCATTTCCGGCGCGGCTGCGGGCGGCGCGGACGCAGGTGGCAGGTATGCTGGCGACACCGTCCCGCGGTCATTCTGCGCCGGAACATCAGGCGAACTGGCCCGTTCTGCTATTGCGCTGCGCGATCGCTCCGCTGTCTGCGTTAAAGGAGGCGCCAAAGGCCTTGTCTCGGCCGCTATTCTCCGGTCGTGGCGCTCGGCGGGCGGCTGGACCGTGTCTAGAACGGGAGGCGTGTTCACCTCCGCCTTCGTCGCACTCAAGTCCACCACGGACGCACTCTTTTGGCCGTCCAGCACGCGCATAGATTCCGCCACCATGGAGCCCTGCTGTCCATGCACCTCCAGCCGGAACGTCACGTCGTCGGAGCCCGGCCTATACAACACTGCGCCATTCGCGACTTGGCCAGAGTCGAGACGCACATCGCGATGCTGGGACCCATCGTCAATGTGCAAAGTGGCGTCAGTTGCGGACCGCACCACCGGATTCAGCCGATTCCAACTCAGCAGCACCCGGTCCCCTTGGCCCTCAACCCGTAGCCTGAGTCCGGAATCCGGAAGAATCGTCCGCAGAAACCGTGGCGCTTCGCCCGAAGGTAGTCCGCGCAGGACCAGCAGCGCGAAAGTCATGCCCGCCGCCAGTACGAAAAGAATCGTCATCGAAAACCAGGGCACGCCCCGTCTCTTTTCGCTGATTAGCGCTGGCAGTCCCGGTGGCGGCCCTGCATAAATTCGGGACGCCCGTTGCTGATCCACATGCGCCTGATCGGCCGGCCGCGCTTGACGCACGCTGATTCGCTGCATCGGAGCTGTTGCCAGGTGAAATCCGGCATCGCCGTTTTCCTCCCGGCTTCCCATGCTGGAGCCCAAAATCGATAGCGCCGTTCTTCTCGAGCGGCCTCTGCTTGGCCGCGGTTCATTCTCTTGGCTCGGGATCGAGGGCTGCGCTTGCAAGTCGCCGCTCCCCCTCGTCTGCATTGTCACTTCCACCACGCCTGCAACAGGTGCTTCGGGCGACACCCGCTGCGCGGCCCAGCGATACTCTGCGGTCGAGAGCGGTGCATCCGCCGCTCTGCTAAACAGCTCCAACACGAGATCGCCTGCTTGCTGAGGCGTCACGATTAGAGCGATGTCGCTCCGGCGCCGCAAACGGCGGTTGTGAAATTCTACGTCGCTCTCACGAAGCCCCCCATTGAGCCGTGTCGAGTACCAGCCGATCACGTCAAGCGCGGAGACTTCCGGATCTGTCTGTGAAGACTTCGCTAGCTCTTCGAAACCTTGCTCCAAACGCGCCTGTTCGGGAGTATCTACAGTTAAGTTCCCAACGGGGAAGGACTTAAACGCCTGCACGATCATCAGCCCATCGTCGGCTACGCCAAAAAGCAGTCCCGCGAGATCCATGCGCGAATCTGCCGATCTCAGCAGGTGAGCGCAAAGCCGATTCACGAATTGGGGGGATAATCGAATCGCTAAGGGAACGCGGCGAGGTAATCTCGATGCCGGGGCGCTCTGATCAGCAACGCTCATACTTGGGGACAACCTTCTTTCGGTGTACCGGGACACCGTCGTGCGTCAATCTTATACTCTACCTCCGATGGGAATATATGGTTCTAGTCTCCCGGTCATTCGGCGCGCAAGGCGGTCATTGGATCCGCCTGGGTTGACCCAGCACGGAGCCCAGCGACTCGGTCCATCAATCGAATGTCAGCTACTGCCAGGCTGCTATCGAGTTGATCGCACAGCGGATCACGCAGTTCATCCGCCAAGCAACGCCGGATTGGAATCAGCTCGAATCACAATCGACATGTCTGAAAACGGCCAAGGCTGCTGCACCCCAGGGGCGCAATCCAAACCGGAACTCCGCCACAATTTGTCGCTTAAGAATCACCACGTGGCCTCGAGCCGGAAGCTCGTCTTTGCTGCGAATTCACGTCCCGGCGCCGGATGACTCCCAGAACGCGAAAATTCAGCGGGAATTTTGGATAACTGCGACTGCCGCAATACGGCGCACTTTTACAGTAGCCAATTACTCCAATAGGAGTAGAATCGTTTCAACAGGAGTTGCTTTTATGCGCTGTACGCGCGTGCTCTTTCCCGCAGTGTTGGCGTTGCTGCTTTGGCTTCCCGCCGCCGCGCAGGAAGTCATTTCAGCCCATTCCGGAATCGTTCATTTTTCAGAAGGCGCTGTCTTCATCGATGACCAGCCACTCGATCGCAAATTCGCCACCTTTCCCGCCATCAAGCAGGATTCCACTCTGCGCACCGAAAAGGGTCGCGCGGAAGTCCTTCTAACGCCGGGCGTCTTTCTTCGCTTAGACGAAAATACTGCGATTCGTATGCGCTCGAATTCCCTTACGGACACTCGTGTAGAGTTTCTTCATGGCGCCGCCATTGTGGATTCGCTGGACGCGCCCACCGCTAGCCCGGTTCTCCTGATCTACAAGAATTGCCAAGTCCGTTTCCCGAAACAGGGAGTATATCGGCTCGATTCCGACACAGAATTGTTGCAGGCCTACAGCGGCCGCGCCGAAGTCACTCAAGATGGCAAGCTGTCCCACCTGGACGATTCCCATCTCTTTTTCTTCTCGCTGGGGATGCAGACGGACAAGGTCAATGAGGGCACTGAAGATGAATTTTACGATTGGGCGCGGGCGCGTAACGAAACCATCACCGCGGAGAATCAGCTAGCCGCGCAGAGCGCCGCTGACGCCGGGGATATGGACAACGATCCGAATGCGCCCATGGTCCCGGTTCCCTATCCCGGCTCGCCAAACCTGAGTGTTCCCGGCTACGCGGTTCCCGGTTATGACTATGGCGCCGGCAGTGCTCTTTTTAACCCTTTCTATTCTTTCGGCGGCGGCCCTTTCTTTCCCTCCATGATGTTTCCCGTGTTCATCGTTCGCCATCCCTATGGCGAGCGCTGGACCAATTCCAAGTGGCCGCATACGCCCTACACTCCCGGCTCCGCTCCGACCGGATCGAGATGGCCACATCGAGGTACCGATGCCGGTATGTTTGGACATGGAATAGGAAGCTCCGGTTGGCATTCAACCACTGCCGGAACGGCTAGCCTGCCAATGCGCACGCCGGCATACTCCACCTTCCGTCCGCTTTCGCCCAGAATCGGAACGGTGAGCCCTGGATATTCTCACATGGGATATTCTCATATGCGCACTGCCGCGCCACATCCAATGGCTGGCGGTGGCGCAGCACATGCGGCTGCTCACCGCTAATACCTGATGAGCTACTTCATGGGCGCGTAATATCCCAGGCGCCAACGCGCCTTGAGCCCGGACAGCCCTTCAGGCGTCTTCAGCCTCACCTCAACCTTTCGGTATTGGCCATCTTTCTCCTGGTTCGATGGCGAGTAAGCCAGCACATATTGATTGCGCAACTCAATTCCAATACGCCTCGCGATACCGGGCAGCGCGCTCGAGCTCCGCGCGGGAAATGCCCGGCCGCCGGTTTGCTCCGATATCTGCGCCAGCAGTTTTGGTCCCGATAGTTCCGCCGCCGAGAGGCCGAGGTATGAAAATGGCTCGAAAACGCCCATCGAATAGATCTGCACGTCTGCCTCGCGCACCAGATTCTTGATTTCCTCGGCGGTATAGCGGCTGTTGTTATCCCCGCCGTCGGAAATAATCAGCAGCGCCTTGCGTGGATTTCTTGCTTTTTTCATCTGGCGGATGCCCATAGACACTGCATCCAGCAACGCGGTGAGCCCTTGCGAATCGATCGAAGTCAGTTTGTCTTTGATGTCTTCCGGATGCCTGGTGAATCCCACCGCTAATTCAGCTCGATCGCTGAAATCGATCAGAAACGCCTCGTCCTGTTCGTTCATCGTTTTCAGGAATTCAGCCACTGCCTGTCGCGAGATCTCGAGCTTGCTTCCCATGCTGCCGCTCGTATCGACCAGCACGCCCACCGATAGCGGCGCGTCTTCATCGGCGAACTGCTTCACCTTTTGCTCGGCGCCATTCTCGAAAACCGCGAAGTTCTGCTTCTCGAGGCCGAGTACGAACCGGTTTGAAGCATCAGTCACGGTCACCGGTATGACGACCAGCGTCGTTTCTACCCGCAGAGGAACTGGTTGTGAGTCCTGTTGCGCGCCTTGGAACAAAGCAGCGAAGACTGTGAAGAATACTAACGATCCACGCCGCACGGCCGCTCACTCCTGAAGTTCGAGCACGAGTCTAGCACGCATTTGCTTTTCGATTTAGGCGGCTTCCCTTGCACTGCCGGGTGCAGAAATAGTCCTATTTTGCCGAACGAACTGGCCGGGTTCAACTGTAATAGGTGGATTCTGCGAAACGGAGCCAGAATCGGGAAGGGGATCGGAGGTCCTGTGCGAAACGAACCCAACGGCTTGCTGACGCGCGCGGCTCTGTTTCAAGCGGAGGAGGATGTTTAGGGCTTTGTGAAAGGCGCGTTCGTGGGTAGTTTGATAGCGCAGGAATAACGCGAGGCGCTTTTCGTCTACCCCGTTTTCGGTAAAGCATTCATTTTGGAAGCGAATGGCGCGTTGGGTGAGCCAGAACGATTGGGCCATTTCCGTGACGAGGAGTTCTTCGGTCGCGTCAGCGGGTCGATGCTCTTCTAATAGGTCGCTCCGAAGAGCTTCGAGAGCGGCGGGATTTTCGCCGGGGATGATCATTTCGCCCGAGGCCAATCCGTGTTTGAGCGAATTGCGAGACGAAGCCAGCTTTCCGGTGGGAGTGCGGGGGCCGGTGGAGTGTTCCGCGTTGCGGCGATTGATTTCGGCGCGTTTGGACGGTTCCGCGGCGGTTTGCGAAACGAAGCCAGTAGGCGGAAGTCCGATGCGGGCATAAACACGAGCGCGGGCGGAGTTGGCCGGGACGCTGAATTCGGGGGAGAATTCCGGTTCGAGCTGCGGATTCGGCTCGGGAGTGGCTTCGTGCCCGGCGGCTTTCATGCGTTTGAATTCCGCTTTCTTCTCTTTGCGCTCGGCTTCGCGGCGCTCGCGACGTGCTTGGCGGGATGTCATATAGATAGGCCCGGTTGGAGGCTAGCACGCGAGAAGAAGGGCCGGATGCCAGTTGGGGCAAATTTAGGGTCTAAGCCGAAGAAAAGAAGGCAGGGGGTTTTTTATTGCGAGGCGTGACTGACTTCCTGTAGAGCCGTCGCCGCTATTTCAGCAGCGTCTTCCAGCGCGCCCAGGCCTCCGTGCGCGCCTTGACGTTGGAGTCGTGGTGGGGTTCCGTTCCGGCCGGGTCCTCGCCCGCCCGCATAAAACCATGGCCGGCCCCGTCGTAGATCACCGGGTCGTAGGTCTTACCCAGTTCTTTCATGGCGTCCTTTGTCGCTGGAATGGTGGCATCGATGCGCGCATCGTTTTCCCCATAGAACCCGTACACCGGCGCCTTAATCCTGGCCAGCGCGTCTTTGTCCGGCGCGTTGTCCTTCATCGGCGCGCTTCCATAGAACACGAACGCCGCCGCCAGGTTGGGCCGGTTCGTCGCGAACCGGAATGTTTGGCTTCCGCCCCAGCAGAACCCGCCCACAAACAGTTTGCCGCTCGCCGCTGGCAGTTTAAGCCCGTAATCGGCTACCGCATTGAGATCGGTCGTAACTTGATCCGGATCCAGCTTGCCCACCGCCTGCGTCACCTCGCTCTGGCCCCCGAAGCTCTTCGTGCCACCGCCATTTGGACCCATTCCCGATAGAAGATCGGGCGCCACGGCAATGTAACCGGCCGCCGCAACTTCATCGGCCAGCTCTTGCACCCAATCGGACATCCCAAAGATTTCATGGATGATCAGAACAACCGGCGTTTTGCCCTTCGCTTCCGGATACGCCACATACGTCTCCACCGAGCGGCCGTCGTGCTTCACCGTGACCCATTCGCGATGCCGCGGCGACTTTTCCAGTTGCTGCCGCGCCCAATCCTGCGCTCCCAGCGAGACTGCCGCCAAGGCTAAAAGTGCGGGTATCTTCATCGTTCTTGTCATCTAACCGTTGTACTACCAATTCGCCAACCGCACTACTGGCTTAGCGCTTGGCCGTCTTCCTACTGAATAATCTGGGAAAGGGCTGAAGTTTTGAGACTCGTATCCCGATGAGTTCACTAACTGGATAGGACCACATGACTTACCGCTCCCTCTTCCGGATGTTCTCCTCCGACTTAGCCATTGACCTGGGCACCGCGAACACTCTGGTTTACATAGCGGGAAAGGGGATCGTGTTGAACGAGCCCTCCATTGTTGCAGTAAACCGAAGTACTGGAGAAATCGTAGGCTGTGGAACCGAAGCGAAAGAGATGCTGGGCCGTACCCCCGCCAACGTAGTTGCCATCAGGCCGCTACGCGACGGTGTCATTGCCGATTTCAAAATGGCTGAGCGCATGCTCAATTACTTCATTCATAAGGCCCATAAACGCAAAAGCCTGGTCCATCCGCGCATCGTTATCGGTGTCCCCAGCGAAACCACGGAAGTCGAAAAACGAGCGGTGTTGGATTCTACCTATCGCGCCAAAGCAAGCGAAGTGCACCTGGTCGAGCAGGCCATGGTAGCGGCTCTGGGAGCTGGTCTCCCGGTAACTGAGCCTAGCGGGAACATGATTGTCGATATTGGCGGCGGCACAACCGACATTGCGGTGATTTCGCTATCCGGTATCGTATATTCGCGCTCCCTTCGCATCGCCGGAAACCAGATGGACGACGCCATCATGCACTACGTCAAAAAGAAATACAACTTGCTGATCGGAGAGCGAACGGCCGAAAACATTAAGATCGAGATCGGCTCCGCATTCCCTCTCGAGCAGCCCATAACCGCCGAAGTGAAAGGGCGCGATCTGATCTACGGCCTCCCGAAAGCCGTCGCATTGAAGGACAGCGAAATTCGCGAAGCCATCGCCGAGTGCGTCACCGCCATCGTCGGAGCCATTCGCGGCGCTCTCGAACAGACTCCACCGGAATTGAGCGCCGATATTAGCGAGCGAGGCATCATTCTTACCGGAGGCGGTTCCTTGCTTCGCAATCTCGACGAGCGTATTCGCACTGAGACAGGCATGCCCGTATTGCTGGCCGACCAGCCCCTCGCATCGGTCGTCTTAGGCACCGGCAAGATGCTGGAAAACTTCGATCTCCTTCGAAAAATGTCGCTGAATTAAGCCGGCCTTCTCTCGAGCGAGCTTTAATCTAAGACTATATCGTTCCTCGCTATACAGCGAAGCGGTATAATCTTCGCATGGCCGCTCTCAGCCCTCAGGCCTTTCATATTCTAGTCGCGCTTGCCGGCCGCGATCAGCATGGTTATGGAATCATGCAAGACGTTGCCGCGCGAACAAGCGGCAAACTGCGCCTCAGCGCCGGAACTTTATACGGCTCCATCAAACGCCTGTTGGAGGAAGGTCTCATTATTGAGCTGCGCGAACGTCAGCGGCCGGAGAAGGCGAGCGATGATGAGCGCCGCCGTTACTATCGCCTCACTCCGCTCGGCCGAAAGGCAGCAAGGGCCGAAGTGAGCCGCATGGCTGAACTTCTGGAACAGGCGAGGGCGCATGGATTGGCCGCAAAGCCAAATTAGACTGTTTCGGGCGTTGCTCTACTGCTATCCGGCTGAGTTCCGTCACGAGTACGGGGCCGAAATGGAGCAGTTATTTGCAAATCGTTTGCAATCCGAGCCGCGCTTGCGCCTGTGGCTCGAAACTGCCGCGGATCTTGCCTTCAGCGCTCCAAGAGAGCATTGGCACATCCTGCTCTCCGACCTACGATACGGAGCTCGCCTCCTGGCCGCGGTACCGGGCTTTACTGCCATTGCGCTGTTGGTCATTGCGCTCGGAATCGGCGCCACTGTTTCCATCTTCAGCGTTGTCAATGCCGTGCTGTTGCGCTCCTTGCCCTATGAGCACGCGGAAAAGTTGGTCTATCTATGGAGTCCCAATCCGAACTTTAAGGGCGTTCCGCAGGAGATGGGTCCGAATGTCCCCGACTTCTATGACTGGCAACGCCTCAGTCACAGTTTCTCGGCCATGACCATATTCCGGCAAGCTGCGCTAAACCTGTTTCTGGATGGTTCTGCCAGACGCGTGGAAGCGGCTTTCGTCAGCGGCAACTTTTTTCGAACGCTGCAAGCGTGGCCTGCTATCGGCCGGAGTCTCGATGCGAACGACGATCGGCCTGGCCATAATCACGTCGCGGTGATTAGCGGCCAGTTCTGGCGATCTCAATTCGCCTCCCGCCCGGAGGTCATCGGAAAACAGATTCAGTTGAATCGTCAGAACTACACGGTGGTTGGAGTGATGCCGAAAGACTTCGGATATCCATTCGCTGGAGACATCCCCTATGAGCAATCCGAATTCAAACAAACGGATATTTGGTTGCCCGTGGCCTATAGCCTCAAACAAAAAACAGATCGGATAAACTTCGACAGCGCGGACGCCATCGCTAGATTGCGGGATGGTATTTCCATAGGCGCAGCACAAGCTGAATTGAATGGGCTCGAACTCCGCCTGCAGCCACTGTATCCAGAAATGTGGAGAGGTTGGGTTGCTCTCGTCAGACCACTTGTCGAAACGATCATTGGACCCGTTAAGAAGATGCTTTGGCTGCTGTTGGGCGCGGTAGGCATCGTGTTGCTGATCGCGATCAGCAATGTCGCGAATCTTTTGTTGGCGCGCGCCACTGCGCGAGCTCACGAGTTGGGAATCCGTACTGCTCTCGGCGCAGAACGCGGCCGTATCATTCGTCAACTGCTGACGGAATCCCTGCTGCTGAGCTGTGTGGGCGGCGCTTTGGGTATCGCTTTCGCTTACGCTGCTGTGCGCTTACTAACAAGTCTCAATCCGGGCGACATCCCCCGTTTCGATGCCGTCAACGTCGATGGGCGGGTTTTGCTCCTCGGTGTGACGCTTTCGGTTGCTGACCGGTGTTATATCCGGTCTTGCACCGGCCATCTCTGCCTCACGAGCCTCCATCACTGATTTATTGAGAAAGGGTGGAAATCGAGTCGCGGGCGGTAATAACGGGGGTCGATACGCGCTCATCGTTCTGGAAGTGGCGCTTTCGGTGGTTTTATTAACCGGCGCAGTCCTGCTGATCCGTAGCTATCTTGCGCTCCAAGCAGTTGATCCCGGTTTCTCACCGGCCACGCTGACATTCAGGCTCAATTTGGATGGGCGCTACAACAGACCTGAACTGCAAGCTGCGTTTTACAAAAACTTCCTGCAAAAACTGCAAAACATGCCAGGAGTGAAGTACGTGGGAGCGTCCAATTCCACGCCGCTGAGTAATCAGGAGTCGCTCACGTTCGCCGAGATACTCGGATTTGGAAGGGCAAAGGAGATGGTGGAAAATCGCTCCGTCACACCCGATTACCGCAAGGCCCTCGGTACGCCTTTATTGCGGGGCAGAGATCTCGATCGGCACGACATCAACTCCAAAACACCAGTCGTCATGGTGAACGAGAAGTTTGCCGATACGCTTCTTTCATGGCCGTGATCCGCTGGGCGGACGGGTCCGCATCGGCATCGGCAATTTTTCTGGAGCGCCCTGGATGACAGTTGTTGGTGTGGTCGGGAATATTCGACATAACAGCCTCGAAGAAGCAAGCCAGCCGCAGCTCTTCCTGCCGGCAGAGACCGGTGACAACTTTGCCATTCAGTGCGTTGTTCCGGTTGGCCAAGTGATCGCCGAAACACGCGCCGCGCTTCGCTCGTTGGACCCTGGTCTGACTCTGCAAAGCATTCGCACCATGGCTGAGCGCATACAGGAAAACAACGCCCGCCGTACCTTCCAGACCACGCTGCTTACGGGTTTTGCCGCGCTTGCGGTGGCATTAGCTCTGGCCGGGCTTTACGGGCTGATGTCATATGCGGTCAAGCAGCGCACGGCGGAAATCGGCGTTCGCTTAGCGGTCGGTTCATCTCGCGCCCACATCTTACGTTTGATCCTCTCGCAAGGCCTGCGTCTCAGCGCTTTCGGGCTGCTCCTTGGTCTGGCGGTTTCTTTCGCCGCAACCCGCGTCGTCAGCGGCTGGCTATTCGGCGTGAAGTCAACCGATCCGGTGACCTTCATTGCCGTGCCAATTTTTATTTTGGCAGTCGCTTGTTGCGCTTGCCTTATTCCAGCCTGGAGCGCAACCCGAATCGATCCCATTCACGCGCTTCGTCAGGAATAGATCAATTCGATCAGAGAAAATGATGAGCAATGACTTCAGCCAGGCTTCTTATATCTCCCGTGCTCTTGACGGCGATGCTGTTCGCGCAATCGCCTCTCCCGCCCGCTCCCGGCGCGGCGGTGCTCGATATCACGCCCTCTGGCGGTCGAGTTTCCGAACCGAGCATCGCGATTAATCCGAATAATCCCAACCAACTTGTAGCCGTCTATCAAGGTGGTTCGGCGGTTCAGGGCAGCGGCGGCGCCGCGTATTCCGTTGACGGCGGCCGAACATTCACGCCCGCCGATGCAGCCAAACCCGCTGACTGGCGCGTCGTCGGCGATGTGACGACCACTTTCGACAATCAAGGTCACGCGTTCTGGTGCTATCTCGCGTTCGATCGGCTGGGCACTAATTCGTATTGGGCCCACAACGCCGGCCGAAATGGTATTTTCGTGCGCCGCTCGCTGGATGGCGGCAAGACTTGGGCGAAAGACTCCGTGGCCGTGAAGGCTTTCCCTACCGGTCATGAGCAGAACCTGCAGTTTGAGGATGAGCCGCGTATTTTCGCCGACAATGGCGGCCACAGCCGCTTACGCCGGAAATCTTTACGTGGGCTGGGTCGAATGGCAGATCGACAAATCCGTCATGCTCTTTTCCAGATCTACCGATCACGGCCAGACGTGGTCGCCCGCCATGCAGATCAGCACGCACCCTGGATTGCCGCGCGATGACAATGGCTCATTAGGCGGCTTCGTCCAAACCATCGCGCCGGACGGCGCCATCTACGCCATTTGGGACGACGGGAACTCCATCGTGTTGACCGAATCGAACGATGGTGGAAAGACTTTCAGTCACCCCAGAGCTGTCATCGAAACCGGGCCGCCTTACTTCGGTGAGGTTCCGGGCATCTCGCGTGTGGAGGGCTTTCCGCAGATTGCCGTGGATCCTACTACTGCCAACAAGGGCGGCAACATCTATATATGCTGGAGCGACTACCGTAACGGCGACGTCGATATCTTCATCGCCTCCTCTTCCGATCATGGCCGCAAATGGTCGGCTCCCGTGCGCGTCAATGACGATCCAGTGCACAACGGTATCGATCAGTTTTACCAGTGGATGGCCGTCGATCCGGTCACCGGAGCCGTCTACGTCTCCTTCTACGATCGGCGCGGCGACCCTGCCAATCGCAAAATGCGTATGACCCTCGCGCGCTCAACGGACCGCGGACGAACCTTCACTAATTACTACTGGACCGATAGACCATTCGAAGCTCAAGGAGCCTTTCTGGGTGACTATACCTGGCTAGCCGCCCACAATAATCGGGTCTATGGCATCTGGACTGAAGCGACCGCCGCAGCCGGCCAGCAAACTCCCGCTACGCGAGGTCAGCGGCCCGGCGCAACCACGATCATCCGTGTGGGCGCCGCTGATTTTTCGGGCGTGAAATAATCGACGGAACAGCCACATCGGAAGGAGCACCAGATGAGCAGTCGCGGTCCAAAAGAGGTTCTGATCATTCGTCATGGAGAAAAACTTGGTGATCCCACCGATGATGCCGAAGGCGGGCCTAACCTGTCCATCCGCGGATCTGCTCGGGCGGCCGCCTTGCCATCGCTATTTGTTCCTGCCGCTCCGGCGGAACTGAGTTGCGCCTTGGATCGCAACGGCAAGCACTTCAAAGCAAATTACGTGGCAACCAAAATGAGCGGTCAAGCACCGAGATTCCCTACGCCGGAGTTCCTTTTCGCCACCAAAGCTTCAGCTCAAAGCAATCGCCCGGTAGAAACGATCACGCCTCTTTCAGCCGCTCTGAATATGGATTACGACCATCAATATGATGACGCCGATTACGCCAAACTCGCCGATCACGTCCTGACCCATTCGAAATACCAGGACAAAATCCTCTTGATCTGCTGGCACCACGGCCACATCCAGAAGCTTGCTGCCGCGCTTCACGTCAACAATCCGCCCAAGTGGCCCGGCGGAAATGTCTTTGATCGGGTGTGGAATATTAGCTATTCGAAAGACACCGCTTCCTTGAAAGATCGGCCTCAAATGCTCCTCTACGGCGACACCAACTCTTGACTCTGAACCGGCTGCTGCTCTTCGCGGCCGCTTTTCTGTTCTCCACCGGCGGCGCGGCCATCAAAGCCTGTTCGCTCTCGAGCTGGCAAATCGCCGGTTTTCGCTCCGGCATCGCCGCGCTCACGCTATTTATTCTGCTGCCCGAGGCGCGCCGCGGTTGGCGTTGGCGAACCGTGTTGGTTGGCATCGCCTACGCGGCCACGCTGGTGCTGTTCGTGCTCGCGACCAAGCTCACCACTTCGGCCAACGCAATTTTTCTGCAATCCACCGCGCCGTTATATCTGCTGCTGCTCGGTCCTCTGGTGTTGCATGAACCTATCCGGCGCATCGACATCCTGGTCATCTCCGCCGTTGCGGCCGGTGCGTTGTTGCTGCTCTTCGGCTCACAGAGCATTGCCGCGACCGCGCCGGATCCAGCGCGTGGCAATCTGCTCGGAATATTTTCCGGCCTCACTTGGGCGCTCACATTAACCGGTCTCCGCTGGACCGGCAAGCGAACGGGAAACGCGGAATCACCTGTCGCGATTGTTACCGCCGGCAACTTTATCGCTTTCTTGATATCGCTTCCCGTCGCTCTTCCCATCACTCACATTGCATTCGCGGACGTGGCCGTGCTCCTCTATCTCGGCATCTTTCAGATTGGGCTCGCCTATTTCCTGCTGACGCGTTCGATTCGCTACGTGCCCGGACTCGAGGCCGCCACTCTGCTCCTGCTCGAGCCCGTGTTCAATCCAATTTGGACTTGGCTCATTCAAGCTGAACAGCCCAGCCGTTTAGCACTCAGCGGAGGAGCGCTGATCATTTCCGCCACGCTCGCGGGCACCTGGTGGCAATCTCAGCGGGGGCAAACCCCATAAGCGTGAACTTAACGTCGGAAATTAGGAATTCGGCTTTTCCGCATCGTGACAACCAGTTCCAGCGCTTGATGCGAACCCTGTTCGTGCCAGCTGTCCGGCAATTCATCAAGTATATGATTTGCGCGTTTTACGGCAAATTGCATTGCATGCGACCGAGCCGGAACTAGAATCGAGTGTTCACCGGTCCTTTCCGCCTTGAGTTCGGCGGTTGGCACGCGGGGGCGCGTCCCGATACGAATGTGCAGGTGATTCCTGCGCGCGGCGAACTCCTTCTCGAAGCCGCTTTGTGAACATCAGGAGAAGAGCTTACTGGGCGAGAGGAAGAGCTGGCAGATGAATGTTCCGGCATATCTTGATCGGATCGGGTACAGAGGTCCCACTGAACTCACTCCAGAAATGCTGCGAATACTTCACCGCAGCCATCTTGAAACGGTGCCGTTCGAGAACTTGGACATTTCGCGCTCGCGACCGATCGTGCTGGATGAGAATACGATCGTACACAAAGTTGTCGAGGAACACCGCGGCGGTTTTTGTTATGAACTGAACGGCGCCTTTGCAGCACTGCTGCGTGCGCTCGGATTTCAGGTTACATTGGTGTCGGGCCGGGTTCCCCGCGAAAATGGGAGCCTCAGTCCTGAATTTGATCATCTCGCCTTGCGCGTTGATTTAGAGCAGGCTTGGCTCGCTGACGTTGGTTTTGGAGACTGCTTTGCGGAACCATTGCTGCTACAGCCGGGCATTGACCAGAAGCGGGAGCCAGGAACCTTCCGTATTGTTGAAAAAAGCGCTTCTTTGGCGGTCGAGAGTTTGCAGCCAGATAACTCGTGGAAAACGGAATACCTGTTCACGTTGACGCCTCGACTGCTGCAGGACTTTACCGCGATGTGCCATTTTCACCAGACCTCACCGGATTCCCACTTCACGCAGAAGCGTATTTGCTCTGTCGCCGTTCCCAACGGACGAATTACACTGGCTGATTTGAAGCTCATTACCACGAAAAACGGGACCAGAGAAGAGCGCATGCTGGCCTCCGAAGATGAGCGCCGTGCAGTTCTACAGCAATGCTTCGGCATTGTGTTGTGATTCCATTTCACTTGGGTGTGCAGTCGGCATTGCGGATATTGGGCAGTAGCGCATTTCCCGGCCAAGGGGACGATTCCGGTGTCAAAAAGGTTAAGTTTTGAGAATGAGCCAAACGCGATTTAGGCCCCGAGCTTCTTTGCTTTAGTCGATAGCGCCACCCTTTCAGCTTTCGCCAACGGCGCGCGCTCCCGAACTCGCGCTTTGCTAAATTGAGCCCGTGAACCCCGGCCCCGACGCGGCGCAATGGTACGCCAACAATATCGCTATTTGGGCTGCGATTGTCGCAGCAATCAGCCTTGCGGTAAACGCCTGTATTGCTTATCTGGCTGTCACCCAAGCTAGGGCCGCGCGAGCATCGGCAGAGGCCGCAAGTAACAGCGTAAAGGTTGCGCAGCAGAGCCTTGAACAAGCCAAGGGCGCTTTGGAAACGGGGAGCCGTGCATGGATTCACGTCGGTAAAATCATTTCGCATGACAGCAGCGCCGAAGAAGCTTCACGCAATTTGGAAGTTTCAATTGCCCGAGATGTGATCCTGCACAACTTCGGGAAAACCCCTGCTTCATCTCTAACCGTCGCGTGCCGCATGCAGGTTTGCGATGATTTTCCGAGCGAAGCAGAGCTTCAACTTACTCCCGCAAAAACGAGCATGGGCGTGTTGTCACCGGGCGGTGAATTTTGGGTTGTGCCCACGCCCCTTATGCGGTTCAAGTCCGAACAGTGGAACGCGTTGATGCAAGGTAAAGGCAAATTCTTGCTCCACGGCGAAGCTCACTATCAGGATATTTTTGGCAACGCTCACCGCAGCACGTGGCTTTACTTTTGGGATACGGTTGCCGAGGGATTTGTTCAGGGACCGCTTCATAATCAAGTGACCTAGCGGCGCTATGATTGCGGCTTATGGATGACAACAGGCCGTGACATGTGGCTTGGGCGCGTTTTACTGCTTTCCAGAAGGCGCCGCCAAGCTGGTGGGATACGCAGACGGTTCAAGATTTTCACGAGGTGCTGACCGCGCTTGAAGTGGCATCTCCCGGCGACGATCTCACAGCCTTTCGCATTCCCAAAAGCAGGATGGCACCTCACCAAACCTGCCTACAATGTCATGACTGGAGAAGAGAATTATACAGACGAATATTATTGTGATGATGATTTTGCGAAACGACAGGTGGAAGGTGTCGCGGCTTACTTTGCTGGGCGCAATCCCATCAAGCGGTAAAGCTCTTTATGGACGAGAGATAACAATGGCATATCGCTTGGGCGCGGTTCACAGCCTTTAGAAATTCGCCGCCAATTAGATGGCACCCGCGAGCTATCGAAGAATTCCATGGGATATTATCTGCCCCTGAGGCTCCATCACCGGGTGACAATTTAGCGGATTTTCGCATCCCAACAGACATGATGAAGCCGGTTACTACTGAAATTCGCAGCGCGTCGTTTAGGGCTCCCCGCCACGTCAGCTATTCAGATGAAGTTCATTGTGACCCTGAATATGCAAGGCGTCAGGTCGAAGGTGTCGCGGCCTATTATGAAATTCGCAATCCGTTGAAACGTTGACCAGGAGCAGCTTCCGTCACAGCCTTGCACCTGTTGAATACACCGTTTCTTCTGGCCGCGTTGAAACTCACTTTGACGGTTTGTCGGCATTTCGTAGAAGTGACTCGTGCAAGAGGCGCAAATTGCAGTCGAAAAACCAGCTTGTTACCCCGAGAAGACCGAGGAGAATGGCGGTGCCGAAGCTTTAAGTTAACGCTTATTGGGGCAAACCCCATAAGGCTCGATTTGAGGAAAGCAGGTTTGCCTACTCTTCCCGCAATGCTCTCACGGGGTCGATCACGCTGGCGCGGCGGGCCGGCACAAAGCTGGCCAGGAGCGCAGTCAGGCTGAGCAGTGACATCATCATCGCGTACGTTGCCGCGTTCGCGGGCCGCATCCCCTCAACGATGTACTGCAAAAGTCGCGCTGCTGCGAAAGCCGCGATCATGCCGAAACCCATCCCCACAAGGATCATTTTCAAGCTCTGGCGAAGCACCAGCCACATCACGTCGCGCTCGCTCGCCCCCACCGCCATGCGCACGCCGATCTCAGATGTTCGCTGTCCGGTGAGGTAGGCCAGTACGCCGTAAACGCCAATGGACGCAAGCAGCAAGGCTAATCCGGCAAATATGCCAAATAGCAGCGAGAGGAAGCGCTGGCGGTCAAGCGACGCGCCGACGAGCTGCTCCATGGTGCGGGCCTCGTAAAGCGTTTGATCGCCGGACGCGCCGCGTAGTTCCCGGTGACGCTTCGGCCACTAGCGCGCAATACACCTTCAAGCCGATGCATCGGAACCCGAAGCGCCGGCGTTAGCCCGAAAAAGAGACCGCATTGAAGCGAGATGCCCACTCCAAAACAAAGCACGCGCCAGTCAATATGGATCTCGTTTGCGCGCGCCAAAGTACCCGGCCAAAGCGCCACAAAAGGATGCAAGCTCACGGCGGCCGCGAAGATACCCAGAGCACCGCCGCAAAGTCCAAGCACGGCGCTTTCGGTCACGCATTGGCGAACGAGCCGTCCACGGCTGGCGCCAAGCGCGACCCGTATGGCCAATTCCCGCTCGCGAGAAACGGCGCGTGTCAGAAATAAACTCGCGATATTCACGCAGGCGATGAGCAGCACCAATCCTACGGCGGACAAGAGCAACCAGAGAGTGCCGCGAACGTCCTTGACCAAATCCTGCAGGAACGGACGGACGAGCATCCTGACCCCGGCGTCCGACTTCGGATATTCTCGCGCCAAATGACGGTTGATCAGGCTGACTTCCGCTTGAGCCTGATTCAGAGTGACCCCGGGAGCGAGGCGCGCCACCACCTTAATGAAAGCCGCATTGCGATTCTGCATTCTCGGGTCAGTGCTTTGACCCAGAGGAGTGAATACGTCCGCCTCACCCGATAACTGAAAATCGGGGGGCGCGATACCAATCACCACATAAGTCTTGCCATCGAAGACAAGCTTTCCGCCAAGCGCCGAGCGATCCCCGGCGAGGCGCCAATCCCGAGCGCCGAGATCAGCAGCGCGATGGCGACGAAACCGGGCTTCTGCCGGAAGCTGCGGAGCGCATAGCGCGTGTCCTGGAACAATTCTTCGGCCCAGCGGGTTTCACGCGCATCCCGGCACCGTTCCTTCACCTGCTCAGGCCCGCCCAGCGCAATCCGGGCTTCACGCTGCGCTTGTGCGGCGGAGTGGCCGCGGGCAATCAGGTCACTTTCATGCTGGTCCAGATGGAACCGCAGCTCCTTTTCAAGCTGCCCTTCCATCCGGTTGCGGTGCCACAACCGAGACCACCAGTTCATTGAGCACCTCGATGCTTCAATCTTCGCCTCGCTGAAACGCGCGGGCTCATCCTTCAGCCATACCGAGGATCAGGCCGACGCCCTCGATTAACCGTTGCCAACTGGCGGCCTCCGCCTCAAGCTGCTTCCGGCCTTTTCTCGTCAATCGATAGAATTTCGCTTCGCGCCCGGTCTCCGTCTTTTTCCACTCCGCCGCCAGGAACCCGCGGTTTTCCAGGCGGTGCAGCGCGGGGTAGAGCGAACCTTCCGGAACTTGAACGACGCCACTCGATACCTGTTCCAGCCGTTGCGTGATGGCGTATCCATGCACCGGCTCAACCGCGACGGCCTTCAGGATCAACAGGTCCAAGGTGCCTTGCGGGAGGGCGGATTTCTGGGTTGCCATGCATACCTCCTACTTCTATGGGTAGCGTAGCAGAGGATGCACAGAAGCGCAACGGGTTAGCTTAGCGATTCTGCCGCCCGTGCTCATCCACGAATTTCATCAGCTCTTCGGGCCTGATCTTCACCTGCACAAAAGTTGCGTCCTGATGGTCCAGCGACGTAATCAACAATCGCAGTTCTTTGCCCTGCTGTTGCGTGTAGATGTTGGTCGATTCCCCGTCGCGGGAGCGTACTCGCACGATCGGCTTCCACTCCCGTCCCACCACCGCATCTGTCAATTCACTGAACCGGTGCGATTCAAGATCTGTGTGTTCGAAGATCGCCAGCCTCAGGTCGCTCGTTCCGGCAGGATGTCCTAGCGCCACCGCAAATCGCGCCAGTCCGAAAAATGGAACGTGTACGGGCTTCGCTCCGCTTTCGCGTGAAAACTCACGCACCAACCAGTCGAATTCGCCTGCCGGAAGCAAGACCGCGGTGGCCAGGGTCAGTGTAAGGATCGCGATAACTCGCCGCATGGCTTAGCGATCCTCCTTAGTTGCCTTGTCTTTGTACTTGTATCTGACTCCCGGCTTCGATCCGTCCAGCCTCGGAATACCCATGTGTCCGCCCAACTCGCTCAGCTCCTCAGGGTTAATCGGTCCATCGATATGCACAATCGTCAGCTCCTTCGGCTCTACGGCGAGAACCACCAACCCGGCCACCTGATCGCCATCTCTTTTCAGATACACTTCCGTGTTCTCGCCTTTGATCGATTTCACGCCCACGATGCGAGACCACGCCGGCGTCCTTAATTGAGAGCGGATCCCTTCTACATCGGCCATCGAGTATTGCCCTTCGCGATCGAACTCGAAGCTGCGAACATAGACGCCTTTAAGCTTTCCAATGATTTTTTTCACCTGCATCTCATCCGGATCGCTCTTGGAAAGGAACCCGCTCGCCAGTTGAAGCATCGAAGCATCCAACGTCACATCCACCGACTCGCTTGCGCGCCCGGCCAATTTATCCAGATTGACAGGCATCTTTAAGTCTTCGGCCGCCCAAACCGGCAAGCTCAAAATCGCCGTCAATATCAAAGTCAGTAAACTTCGCTTCATCGGTTAACCTCGGGTCCTTCCACGTCAATCACGTGCTGCTGCGCATCGTGCAATTTCGATCCCGCGATCTGCATCGCGACAAGCAGCTTCTCCTTCGCCGCTTCTCCCCGCGCCGCGCGCTGGCGTTGCTGATAGACCGCTCCTCCCGTCATCAACAAAAACATCGCTAATACCGGAATCAGCCGCCACAGTCGAATGCGTTCCATCCACCGCGGCCCCCATTTGCCGGGTTCCGCCACAGGGCGGCCGGCCTTCGCCAGCACCCGCGCCGTGAAATCGCCCGGCGGCTCCCGCCTCGCCATAGCGCTCTTGAGTTGTTCTTCAAACGGTGTCATTGTGTCTCCTGTTCCCGCCCGGCGCCAGCCGTTGGGCCGTTTTCGCTCGAAGCAGTTCCAGCGCGCGAAAAATCTGCGTCTTCACCGTACTCGTTTTCATCTCCAGAACCTCGGCGATCTCTTCCAACTCCATGCCCTCCTGATAGCGCAGCACAATCGCCATGCGCTGTTTCTCCGGAAGCGAGGCCACCATGCGCTCCAGATACGACGAAAGAAAGGCATCGTGTACCCGTTCCAGCACCGTCGGCTCGCCCGTTTCTTCCAGGCTCGTCTCCAGCCGGATTTTCCGTTTCCGCACCTCGTCGATCGCTCGCCTACTGGTCACCTTGCGCAGCCAGAACAGCATGTGGGCCGGCGACTTGATCGAATCCCAATGCCGATGCAGCTCTAAGAAAACATCCTGCCCCAGTTCCTCCGCCAACGCGCGATCGCGCAAGAAGTGCCAGCCGATGCTGTACACCATCGCTTTGTGCATCTCGATGGCCGCGGCAAATGTGGGCAGCCCGGTTGCTTCTACCGGAGCCATCCGTGATGGAATTGTCGCTACCAAGTCTTCCGCGTTTGCTCTTCACAGCTAATTACGAAAACACCGCTTCAAAAGTCTCAAAAACATCGGTAGAAGAGAATAGTACGATGCCCCGCGCGATTAGAGTCGAATACGCCCATCAGCGCAAAATCCGCGACCGTAACAAACGCATCTATCGCGTGGCGCATTGGCCTATTTGGATCTGGGTGTTTTTTCTCGCGCCGGGCCCACTGACGTTTGACCTGTTCGCCCATGGCGGCAGCGTACGGAACATCCTGTGGCTGTTTTTCGTACTAGTAGCAACCGGCATCGCGGGCGTCTTTGGACAATTGCCCGGAGTAGAACCGCGCCCGTACATTCTGCGGTTTTGCGAGGACAAGCCCAATCCACTTTACCGGCGCATCTGCTACACCTTTGCCTGGAACGCTCTGCTCAGCTTCGCGCTGTTGAATCTCATTGGCCTCATCGTTGCCGTCGCGGCGGGCGCCTGGTATTTGAAGCAGATCTACCGCTACGCTTACCTTCCCGTTTTTCTGGCCGTTATCGTTCTCGCTTTGTTTGAACTCTTGCCGCGAGTGCGGCGTTCAACCAAGGGTGAAGGCATGGAGCGGCGCTATTTCTACGGAGCCTTATGGTCCGTCAGTTTCGCCCAGTTCGTACTTCTGCTGCTGTGGAAGACCCTGCCGCGCACGCACGCGGCCGATATTTGTAAACTGATCGCGTTCCTTTTAGCTCTTCAGCGCCACCAGCGCCGCTGCCGGCTTCGGATTGCTCCCGCGCACGCGCCCCATCTTGCCGGGCGAGTTCATGGTCGCCGATTAATCGTGAACAGCAGTGAGCCAACGCTCACCCCGCCCAAACATATTCAGCCCTCCTGCCCCTCTGGTCCCAATATCCGCGTAATGGCCGAAGCCAGCGTTCGCCACCGGCTTGTTTCCTCCACCAGTTGCTTGCGCCCTTGTTTTGTCAATGTGTAAAATCGCGCTTTGCGATTGTTCGAAGACGTTCCCCACTCCGCCGTAATCCAGCCCTGCGCTTCCAGCCTCTGCAACGCGGGGTAAAGTGCTCCGTGTTCGACCAGGAGAACGTCCTCCGATTGCTCTTGAATCGCGCGCGCAATGCCCTGGCCGTGCTGTTTGCCGAAGCGCAGCGTGCGCAGTATCAGCATGTCGAGCGTGCCTTGCAGCAGGGCCACTCGGCCTTTCTCGTCCTGGGTAGCCATCTAACCCGAGTATGGGCGTCGCCGGGTAATGTGTCAACCCGTCCGCCGGATTCCTATGGCTGCAATGCCAACGTAGCTTTCCCCGCGGGCCCAGAGTAAATCAGCTCGATCGAACGAATGCTCTGGGCCTTGCCGCGGTATTGAAAGAAAATGAGTCCTGCCTCGGGAAGCGGGCGGTCTCCTTCCGGTAGCGACACCCTTTGAACGTGCTGCGCCATTGCGCGCTGCAATTCGACCGGCACGTGGACCGGCGGCGGTGGCGAGTTGGAATCACCCTGACCGCCTGTCCCAAAGCTGCTTTTCGACTTCGCCGCGGGAGCGTCAGGCGGTATCCATTCGGGATCTTTGAGCGACGACGCCACCATTCCGAAAGGCTCGCCCGGCAAAAGCGCTTTCTTCCCGTTGATTCGGAGAGAGAAGTCATCGACCGATATCTTGAGCCGAGCCCCTGGAGGCCCGAACAGTCCGGTTTCGATCACCACAAAGTTCTCGGTCGAGAGCGGCCCTTGCGGCCTCGGGACGGAGTGTCCCATGAATTCGGCCCCAATCGTCACGTTGCCTGCGTGAGCCTGTGCCTGATAATCGCCCGGAGTTGCCCGCGGCGGCATCCCCTTCGCTTCCATGATTTCCGCGTCTTTGCTTGCGCTGTTTTGCCCGTGGGCATACGAACCACAGATGGCGATCGACACTACTCCGATCGAAACAAACATGATCCAGACCCGCATAATCCACCGGTGAAATCTCATTTCAGCTCACCAACTAGTGTAGTGCGTCACTCAGAGGCGGCTTTCAAAGCCTGATTCACTCCTCGCGCAGCAGTGTTAAAGGATCGAGCGACAGCGCGCGTTGTGCGGGAATCCACGTGGCCAGCAAGCCCACTAACGCCATAGCGGCAACAACACCGGCCAATACCAGCGGATCGCGGGGAGTAGCCTGATACACAATGAATGCCAGTACGCGGCTCGCCAGAATTCCCAGAATCAATCCCGCTACCGAACCGAATGTCAGCAGTTTGAAAGCCCGTCCCAACGCGGCCATCGCATCGAGCATGCGCTTTTGCATGGCGGGAACGCTGCGCCCCGGTAACCCGCCATGCTCAGATCGGATTCCGCCAGCATCGCGTTACCCGGCTGCAAAACCGAAGTTCGCGCCAGCGAAAGATGCCGGTCCCCGCACGGCAAGCATTGAAGCAGTCACGCCCAGCACCCCGCGAATCGTAAGTTGTACGGCGAGGCAACAGAGCGTCCCTGGCAGTAATCCGTCGATGCCAGCAGTAGTTCTCGATCCTGATTTAAGTTTATTCAATACGGATCTGTTCGAAGCACTTGCCGTGACGGGGACCGCAGCCAACACGAGATAATCCACTTGCGAAGGCCAACAGCGAAGCGACTCCATAAACATTTCCGTCCAGGGTTGACAGGCCATATGGAAGGGATACTGGGGAAATGGCTGCCACGCGCTCAGCCAGCGCAACAGCGCGATGCTCTGCTGCATAGATCCGGCGAGCAGCCTCCCATCATTGAAGTCATCACGGCTTCGGTAAAGAGCTGCCGCAGAATGCGTATTCGGCCCGCTCCCAGCGCGAGCCGTAAAGCAACTTCACGGGAACGGTCACCGGCGCGCGCGGCGAAAAGATTGCCCAGATTGGCGCAGGCAGCCAGCAGAATTAAAGTCGCGAGCAGCATCAATCCCGTAACGAAGGCCCGTACCGGACGGTCAAGAATGTCGCTACCAAGACCTGGACGCGCTAATAAAAAGGCCATTTGGCCATCGTCTTTCGGATGACTCTTTTCCAGATCCGAGCCGATCGAGTTGAGATCGGCAATCGCCTGTGCCGGAGTGACTCCCGGCTTTAGATGGCCCACCACCGAAAGAACCCAACGGTTTTCGCGCGCGTTCCAGAGATTCGACCCGTCCACCTGTTCCTGGTTCACTATCGGGACAAAGAAACATTCAAAACACCGAAGACTACTGCATTTGCGCCAATTGCCAAAGCGAGCGTCGCAACGGCGGTGATCGCAAATCCGGGAGACTTGCGCAACACGCGAAGGCTGAAGCGCGCGTCCTGTATCAGAGTGTCGATGAGATTGCCGCCGAACGCTTCCTGGCATTCCTCTTTGAAGCGCGCATGGCCGCCGAACTCGATGCGCGCGCGGCGTTCCGCCTGGACGCGATCCAGGCCGGAGCATTCCAGATCGTCGGCGCGATGCTGGATGTGCGAACGAAGTTCCTCCTCCATGTCATCCCCAATCTGCGAGCGATGAAAAAGCTTAGCGGCAAGACAACGAAGGTAAGCCAGGAAGTTCATATTTCCTCCGGCTGAGCGGCCAACGCAGAAGCCATGGCTGCGGCAACACGGTTCCACCCATCCGTTTCTTCTCGCAGACGTTTGCGCCCCACAGCGGTGAGTTCGTAGAACTTGGCGCGGCGGTTGTTCTCCGAAGTGCCCCAGCGTGCTTTGAGAAGGCCTTGGCGCACCAGCCGGAACAATGCGGGATAAAGCGCTCCCTGTTCAATGAGTAGCGCTTGCGCGGAGATTTGCCCGATGCGCAAAAGAACCCCGTAGCCATGAAGAGGGCCCAGAGAGACTGCTTTCAAAATAAGAAGATCGAGAGTTCCTGGAAGAAGCTGGGCCTGGGCCGACATTGACACTCCTAAGCTAATAAGGAGTATAGTGTGACTTTCCTAAGCTGTCAAGGAGAGCGCGCCCCCGATTAACGCCGTGGGAGGAAACTTATTGTTCACGGAGCAGCCTTGCCGGATCGATGTGGAGAGCGCGGCGAACGGGACCGGCAACGGAAAGCGATCCGGTGAGCAGCATGGTAAAGGCAACCGAGAAGAGCACAAATGGCTCCTGCGCGGAGGCTTGGTAGACAATCGCAGAAAGCAGCCGGCTCGCCGCCACGCCCAGCACAATGCCTAGCACTGAGCCGCTCGCCAGCAAAATCAGCATACGGCCCAGCGCGGCCGAGAGAATTTGCTTCGCTTGCGCTCCGAGCGCTACACGAATACTCAGTTCGCGCAGCCGCTTGCTAACCGTATAGGAGGCGAGGCCGAAGGTGCCGGTGATGGAGAGCAGGAGTCCAAAAGCGCCGAAGAGGCCGAGGGCGACCGTAGCCACCTGGGACGGAAAAAAACTCAGTGCAAGCTGGTTGATCCAGGCGCTCGATTGCCAGATAGGCACGGCGGGGTCAAGATCGCGGACCATTTTGCGAATGGTGGCCGCCATTTCGGCCGCCTCGCGCGAGGTCCGGACGACAAGCGATGTCTGAGTAATTCCTTCCTGCGAAATCGGGAAGAATGCCGCCGGCGCCGGATCTTCACCGAGCGTAAAATGTTTTCCATCCGCCATGATGCCCACGATCTGAATCGGCACCCCGGAGATGTTCTTGAAATAGCGTCCGACCACGTGCTCGGAGTGGAAGAGCCGGCGGGCGAACTCCCGATTCACAATGGCGACAGCCGGCGTTTTCGGAGTGTCGCTAAAGCTTACATCGCGTCCCGCCAGCAATGGTGTTGCAGCGGCGGCCAAATATCCAGGCGAAACGTCGTAGTGATAAGCATCAAACGCCTTTTTTGAGGGCCTGAAATCGGTAGCCCTTTGAGAAAAGACAGCGGAAACCCGTTGATAGCCGGAGAGGGGCGTGGTGCTCGCGTAACCTGCCGCTATGACTCCCGGGAGCTGCAAGACCCGTTCCCTTAACTGGCGCTGGAACTGATCGGCGCCCACGCTCGAATAACCGGCCTGGCTTAAATCGAATTTCGCCAGTACGGCATTCTGTGGCTTGAAACCCATATCCATGGTCATTGCTTTGCGCAAGCCGCGGAGGGAGACAAAAGCAGCCGTTACGGTGACGCAGCAAAGGGCGATCTGCGCGGCCAGCAGAACATCGCGAAAGGCCCAGCGCCGTCCGGCGAAGGACTGGTTGGCACCGCTCTTAATCGCGTCATTTGGATCGGTCTTGAATATCTGCCGCAGTGGCATCAAGCCAAACAAAACGCCCGCGACGACCGCGATCAGCAAAGCGATCAGCATTAAGGACGGCTGCGGCAGTACGTGGAACCTGAGAGGGAATTCGGTGGGCGGATGCCAGCTAGCCAAGCCGCTGAGGGCCATCCAGGCTAAACCGCAGGCGCAGGTTCCCCCGGGAATTGAAATTACCAGGGCCTCGATGACCACCTGGCGGAAAATGCGCCAGCGGCTCGACCCAATGGCCATGCGGATGGCAATCTCGCGAGTGCGGTCCGCGGTACGCGCCGCGAAGAGGCCGCCGAGATTTGCGCAGGCCGCCAGCAGTACAATACCGGCGAGTCCCATCACGCCAGCCAGAAAAGCGCGCGCGGGCTTTCCGATAAAGTCGCCGACCAGACCAGGACGAGCCAGCTTGAATGCCAACCCTTCTTCATCCTTCGGATGCTGGCGGGCAATGCGGCCGGCAATGGTGTTCAAATCAGCCTGCGCCTGGGGGAGCGTGACGCCGTCCTTGATACGCACGATAGAAAAGACATTCTTATAGCTTCGCGATTCCAGCCAGTTGACCCCATCGAGGGAGGCTTCGTTCGCCATGGGAACGAAAATGTCAGGCTGCCCGATAGCTTCAGTTCCGTAGAAACCTTCCTGGGTAACGCCCACGATGGTGTACGGATGCTTATCGATGCGGACCGTCTTTCCGACGATATCGGGATCGGCGCCGAAATCGCTTTTCCAAGCCGGCCAGGAAAGCACGGCGGCTTCTGAGGCTCCGGGATGATCGTCATCGGCGCGCCGCAGCAGACGCCCCAGGAACGGTTTGATGGCGACTGTCTCGAAGTACTGCCCGCTCACCTCGAATCCCCAGACCGGCCGGGTGACGCCGTTGGCTTCCAGGCCGAAGTTCTGGATTTCATAAGCCGCAACAGTCGAAAACACCGCATTGCCATCGCGTATGTCGCGCATTTCCGGATAGGCAAGAAAGGGGCCATCGTCTCTGGGCTGAAGCGTCATCACGCGCTCTGCATGAGGCACATCCAGGGGCCGCAGAATCAACGCCTGCAGCACGCCGAAAACGATGACATTGGCGGAAATCCCCAGCGCCAGAATCAGCACAGCGGTGATGGCAAAGCCGGGAGAGCGGCGCATCTGGCGAAGCGCGAAGGCAACATCCTGCCAGAGACCGGATATCCAGATAACAGGCAGCCCCGCCCAGCGGCGCTCGTCACGGCAGCGCTCTTTCACCTGCTCGCGGCCACCGAATTCACGCTTCGCCATCCACAGCGCCTCCTCGTGGGAGTGCCCTCGACGCTCATACTCCGCTGTCAACTGGTACAGATGATGCGCCAGCTCGCGCTTCAGTTCGCTCTCCATTCGATTCCAGGGGAAACGCATTTCGTCCTTCTCGCTAAGCTTCCAGCACCAGCGCGACTGCGCCGGCATAGCGCTGCCACTGCGCCTGCTCTTCCTGCAAACTTTTCCGGCCTGAGGCGGTCAACGAGTAGTATTTCGCCATCGGCCCGCTGCCGGATTCTTTCCACTCGGACTTAAGCAGCCCTTTACGCTGCAACCGGTGCAAGGCGGGATATAAAGATCCCTGTTGCACCTGCAATATCTCTTTCGAGGTCAAAAGAATGCGTTGCGCGATTCCATAGCCGTGGATGGGCTCGTGCGCGACGGTTTTTAGAATCAGCAGATCGAGCGTGCCTTGGATGAGGTCGGTCTTCTTGTCCGGCATTATTTCTCTAGTATGGCGCTCTAGGTAGGTAGGTTGTCAAGGTACTTAATAGAGGCCGTGGAAGAACAGGATTAAATTTCGTGCTTGCGTGCGGCTGTGCTTTTCTGTATAAAGTACTTATGCGATTACCTAAATACACCATCCCCGCCACGGAACTGCTGCTCATTTTCCCCGCCGCTCTTTTCATGGCCGCGCTGTTCCTGCGCAACGTGCAGCCTCCACAATACGAGCCGGCTCATACCGCGCAGCAGATAGTTACGTGGTACGCCGGAAGGCCGCACATAGCTCTGTGGGGATTTCTCATCGGTCTGCCATTGACCGTGCTGGCTACCGGCTGCGCCACGCTGTTGCGCAAATGGAGTAATGAGGTTCAACTGCGGCAGGCGGCGCGGCAGAGTTTGGCGGTGCTGAAAGCGCACTTGGCGACAGTAATCATCGCTGGAGCGACGTTGACAGCCGGAGGCGTGCTAGCGATTGTCGCTCTGCATTTAGCGACCGACTGAAGCTTCACCAGCCGAACCAGCGGCAATAGGTCTGATAGAGCGATTTTCCTAAGATTTGCCAATCGTAGCGGGAACGCACCAAGTCGCGGCCAGCTTTGGCAAGGCTGCTCCAGAGCTCGGGTTGCTCGACCATGCGGGTTATGAGCGGCAGCCAATCCTCGTCATTGTCTGCAATGAGGATATTCGCCGACGGGATTACGGCGAGACCTTCGGCTCCCAAGGTGGTCGAAATGACAGGCACGCCGGCGGCCATGGCTTCGAGTATTTTCAGGCGAGTGCCCCCGCCCGTGCGCAGAGGGACGATGGCGGCGAGAGCGTCTCGATAATAAGGACGCACGTCCGGAACAGTTCCGGTCACCTCCACGTTAGGCTGATGCCCGAGCGCCAGGACGGCAGGCGCGGGGTTCGAACCTACCAGAGTAAGCCGCCAGTCGGGAAATCGCGCGCGAATCGATGGCCACACGGCGTGAACGAATGCGCAGGCCGCTTCAACGTTGGCGTGGTAATCCATGGATCCGACGAAAACAATTCGAGCGCGGCCAGTAACCGGCGCGCCGGTATCGCCGAAAAACGCAGGGTCGACGCCGTTCTCTATCACGGCGATGCGTGCGTCCGGAACGATAGCCTGCAGTTTCTGTAATTCCCGCGGGCTACACACGATGTGACCGGCGGCCTGACGAAGTATCTGCGCTTCGAGGCGGGCCAGACGCGCGGCGGTCCAACCTATATAGAGCTTGCGCGGCACGGAGCGGGAGCTGTCGCGAGAGCGCCGCATCAGTTCCGACTCGATGTTATGCCAATCGAATACAATTGGCGCTCGACTCTTCTGTTTCAGGAGCGGAAGGTAACCGGCCATGTGAAGACTTTCAAGATGGAGCAGATCGAAATCTTGTTGGCTAAAAAGCGTCGCCAGACTGGCTTTCATTTCGTCAGAGGTGTAATTGACGACGGGCAGCGGCCAACGGCCAAGGAGGCCACGGACCATTTTGGTGAATGTATAGCGTTGCGGCCGGGGAACGGAAACTACTCGGCGGCAGAAGGGAAGCTCCGCGACGGATAAACCGGATTGGGTATCGGAAAAGGAGACATGCGTGAGTTCGGTTTCCTCCCCAAGGCTTTTAGCTAGATAGTATTCCCGGAGTTTTGCGCCGGTCAGAGGCGGCCAACACTGGCGTGGCGAGAGAAACAAAATGCGCATGGCGAGGCGAAAGAAGAATGGGGCCTGAAATCAAGTGTGGCAGGAAGGCATACGCTTGCACGATAAGTTTCTGCATGGGCGGCGATCACCGGAATCAAAGCTGTTAATTTCAGCCCGGCATCACGGAGGAGTGACCCTGGTTTCGTGCGTGTGCGTGCAAGGCTGCGTCGAAAGTAATGAGCGTGGACTCGTTCTGTTTTGCATAAGCCAGCAGATAGCAGTCTCCGACCCACTTCGATGCCTGCTTAGCTGCGAACGGCTCTGTCGTTTGGCGGAAGACTGCATCGATGCCTCGCGGTTCGGGATAGAACTCAACGCGCGGGTCGCTGAGCCACCGATCGTACACGGCCCAAGCTTTTCGGAGTGTCAGAGTTTGCTCACCCATCACGGATTGATCAGTCAAGAGGCGCAGCAGGCCAATATGGGTGTAACGAGAGAAGATGAGCCGCGCGTCGCGCGGCAGCAGATTCATCCATTTCCAGGCTTGCGCGCTGTGTGAGTGGCCCGCAACAGAGAGTGCCAGCCATACATTCAGGTCAGGAAAAAACAAGGTCATGCGGGGTTTCGTCTTCAGGGAACGCCGGCCCAAGTTTGCCAGGACCGTTAACGAGAGGGCCGACCAAATACTCACCTTTACTCGCGTCGGTGTAGACTTGCTCGATCGCCCGCACAATCAGCGAGCGGACGGAAGCGCCGGACCTTTCCGCCCGGGATCTCAATCGATCGTGCAGAGAATCTGGGATGTCTACCGTGGTTCGAACGGCCATGACACCATTATGGCATCCTTGACAGATGTCTGTCACACCGTTTTGAGACCGGCAGCAACATTCCAATCTGCGCATGAAATTTTCGATGCTACTGTCGATTTTAGTGATTTCGTCCGTCGTGTACACAGAGAGGGAAAAAACATGCAATATCTACTGCTGATCTACGAAGCCGAACAACGGTTTGCCAACGGATTCCCGGAAGCCGAGTACGCCGAATACGGCGCCTTCGGCCAGAAGAACGCTGGCGCTATTAAGGGTGGAAACGCGCTCCAGCCAACCGGTACCGCGAAAACCGTGCGTGTACGGGAGGGCAAGGCGATCACCACCGACGGTCCTTTCGCCGAGACGAAAGAACAACTCGGAGGGTATTACCTGATTGAGGCGAACAGCCCGGACGAAGCTGCGGCGATTGCCGCAGGTATTCCGGCCGCGCGCTACGGCTCCATCGAAGTGCGCCCGGTTATGGTGTTTTCTTAGCCTGCGCGTCAGGGCGCCGGACCTTAATCCGGCGCTCTTTAGGCCAAAATATTTTTTAAGGAGTAATTATGAGTACCGTCTCTTCCCAGATTTCGACTTCGCCCTTGAGCTCGCAGGAGTTGTCCAAGGCCACACACTGTCTGATCACCACTCGGGACAATCTTCACGCCGCCGTGAGCGGCCTGTCGGATGCGCAATGGCATTTCAAACCCGCTTTGGAGCAGTGGTCCATCGCTGAGATTTTGGAGCACGTGGTGTTAATTGAGGAGCGCGTCCTGGGCCTCATTGGCCGGATGCAAGAGGCCCCTGCCAGCGAGGCGGATCGAGTAAATTCACAAGTGGAAGAAACGATCCTCAGCGAGATACCGAAGCGTCTGACGAAATTTCAAGCGCCGCCGCACGTTTTGCCAGCGCAGCGATGGAATCCGGCGGAAGCGCTCGCCCGTTTCCTCGATAGCCGGGCTCGCACGCTCGAATTACTGGTCGAAGCGCCTGCTCTGCGGGGACACGTCATGCCGCATCCGATCATGGGCAACTGGGACGGTTACCAATGGATTTTGGCGGCAGGAGCGCATAGCGCGAGACATACTAACCAGATCCTGGAAGTCAAGGCGTGTGCCAGCTTTCCGGGAAACTGCGAGTGACCGGTCTGTTTCGGCATAGTGACTGTTGAAATGCGTTACATGCTGCTGATCTACAGCCGGGAAAACGAATCGGCCACGGCCGGCGAAATGCGGGAGACTGCGGCTGCGCACCGGGCCGTGATGGAAGAAGCCTCGCGCCGCGGAATATTCCGCGCGGCCGACCCACTGGAGTCGGCTGCAACCGCCACTACGGTGCACGTGCAGGGGAGTAATGTGCTTCTCACAGACGGGCCTTTTGCCGAAACGAAAGAACAACTCGCGGGATACTACATTCTGGATTGCGAAGACCTGGATGAGGCGCTGGAGTGGGCAGCTAAAATCCCAACCACCTGCCAGGGTGCTGCCGGCTATGTTGAAGTGCGGCCAATTCGCGAGATCCCCAAACCTCACTAGCCCGGCAGCCAAGCGGTGCTTGGTCAACACTGGCCGCTAATCGCCAAGCCTCGGCGCAGTGCGTTGCCGGGCTATTACTTAGAAGTCAATGGATGAGCTGCGCGTCACAGTAGAGGAGATCTTTCGGCGTGAGTCAGGACGCATCATCGCCAGCCTGATCCGCATTTCGCGCTCGTTCGACCTGGCGGAAGAAGCCATGCAGGACGCCTTCGCGGCGGCGCTGATCCATTGGAGTACCGAAGGTCTTCCTGAGAACCCCTGCGCCTGGATCACCACCACGGCGCAACGCAAACTCATCGACTATGCGCGCCGCGAACAAACTCGACGCGCCAAAGAAGACCAACTGAGATATGAGAGTAACTCGACACAGGATCCAGAACTGGAATCCGGCATGATTTGTGCCGAAGACGATCGTCTGAGGCTGATCTTCACCTGCTGCCACCCGGCTCTAAATAAGGAAGCACAAATCGCGCTGACCCTGCGTACGCTGGGAGGTCTGGCCACGCCCGAGATCGCGCGCGCATTTCTGGTGCCCGAGTCAACGCTAGCCCAACGTCTGGTGCGCGCGCAACGCAAGATTCAGCAGGCCCGCATCCCGTACGAGGTGCCTGCCGCGAACGCGCTACCGGAACGGCTGAGCGCGGTGCAAGCGGTGCTCTACCTCATTTTCAATGAAGGCTACATCGCGAGCGCCGGCGACAGTCTGCTGCGCCGCGAACTGTGCAGCGAAGCTATTCGCCTTACGCGCACCTTATGTGAGCTCATGCCCGATGCGCCCGAAAACCTGGGATTGCTGGCGCTGATGCTGCTGCACGATTCGCGGCGCGATACCCGCGTTGGCGGCGGCGAATTGGTGCTGCTCGAAGAACAAGACCGCACACTCTGGAATGCGGCCCAAATCAAGGAAGGACTGGAACTGATCCAGCGAGCTCTGCGCCTTGGGGGCATCGGCCCCTATCAACTACAAGCCGCCATCGCCGCCGTGCACGCCGAAGCCAAGACTGCCAGCGATACCGATTGGAAGCAGATTGCAGCGCTCTACCAGGAACTGGCTCGAATGCATCCATCGGCAACCGTCGCTCTGAATCACGCGGTGGCGGTGGCGATGAGCGAGGGGCCGGATTGCGGGCTCGCTCTTGTGGATGAAATTGGGGGATCGGGTGCGCTCGACCGCTATCATCTGTACCACGCGGCACGGGCCGATCTGCTGCGCCGGCTGTCGCGCAAACAGGAAGCTATTGCCGCTTACAAGATTGCTCTGTCACTGACCGCGAATGCAGTGGAGCGCCGGTACCTGAAGCGGCGAATCGGCGAGCTTGAGGAAGAGTGTCACGAAGGAAATCCGATCACGGGTTGAATCGCGCGTGAAGGCCGAGTAGAACGCTAGGGCAGACACTATCGCGCTGGCGCCAGGGCGCACCACGCGAATAAAAGTTCCCATTCGGCGCGTTGTATTTCAAGGGCGGCGAGTTCGGTTTGGGTGCCGGACGCCCGGCGCGCTTCATCGCACCAGTCGATGAACAGAAATGGGTCCCAAAGCGGCTTCAGCCGCCAATCGGACGGATGGCAGCGCCGGAGAACTTCAGCGGCTCTCTGATGAAGATCCGGAAAGATATCATGTTCGCCCACGTGCCGAAACCAGTATGCTGAGTTCGCGGAATCGGGCTCCATACGATGGGCGATTGCGTGCCAATAGCTGCCCTCAGGAGAAGACAGCTCTTGCGAGACTTGATGGCTCTTGTCCCAACAGCCTAAGAGGAGCAGCAGGCCACTTAGGGCCGCTTCCGGGGCGCGCGCGCCCGGAAAGAGCAGTGGCGCGCCGGTCGCCTGCGCGGCGTCCTCAACGTGGCACGTTCCCGTGCGGGTTAATGGCAGCACACACGGTCGCGTATTTCTGAAGAAGACTGCGCGCGGGCTCGGTAAAAACCTCGATGTTGAGCGGCATGTGTTTTACTCCCAAGGTGTCCGCGTAATCCATTTTCACTTACAACGGCAAGATTTCTTCGCGCTGGGTATCGAAGTTGATTCTTCGCTTCTGCTCGTAAGAAATGTTACCGAGGTGCGAGGCCTGAGCCGATCGATGGCCGATCAAGACATCGCCGTTGGGACGGTTGCGCGTTTTCAGGCAATCGAGAAAGTTGTTGACGTGATCCTGCGTGAGCGAATCGTTGACACCCTCGATCACCTCTGCTTTTACCACCTCCTCCGGTTGCTTGGCGCCGGTTGGATAGTACTCATAGCGTGAACGGTCGATCCACAGGCGGCCATCCGCGCCACAAATTTCGATGGCCTCGCCCTTGATGCCGGGGACCAGCGTGGCTTCGAAGGTGGCGGTGAATTCGTGCGGTCCGGGATATTGCAGCAGGACGTCGATGGTGTCAGGAGCGGTGCGGCCGTCTTTGTAGTTGTAAATGCCGCCGGCCGCGGAGGCGGAAAACGGAACATCTTTCCCCAGGAACATATGCACGACGTCGATCCAGTGAGTAAATAGGTCCGTGACCTGGCCGCCGCCGAAATCCAGATAAGCGCGCCAGTTGTAATATTGCTGCGGATCGTAATCGCGCCACTTCACCGGGCCAAGGAAATGCGGCCAGTCGAGGTCTTTGGGTTGGGTCTGCAGGGAAACCGGCGCCTTACGCAAGTGCCAGCTATTGCCATACCACCAGGTGCGGGCCAAAGTAACGCCGCCGAGCTTGCCCGAATCGAAGTACTTTTCTTTCGCGTGCAGATAATGTTTGGCGGATCGCTGCTGCATTCCCACCTGGCAGACGCGGTTATTCTCGCGGGCCGCTTTGACGATGGGCGGACCCTCATCGATCGTCCGAGTGAGGGGCTTTTCGACGTAAACGTCCTTGCCTGCATTCAGTGCGTCGATGGCAATGGCCGAATGCCAATGATCGGGAGTAGCGATCAGCACGGCGTCCACTTCCTTCATTTCGAGAACGTTACGGTGGTCGGCCGTGCCTTTCGATCCGGGGGCCTTTTGCATGGCAGCGTTCATTCGTTGGCCGTAAATGTCGCAGACCGCAATTACCCGAACGGCCGCATTGTTCTGGAACAGGCCCATGACGTGGGTGCCGCGATCGCCGACGCCGATGACGCCCAGATTTACTCTTTCATTGGCGCCGAGCACGCGCGAATACGATGCGGCGGTCACGGCCAGCGCGCCCGAACCAGCCAAACCGGTGCTCTCACGCAAGAAATCTCTGCGGCTATTCGATCCCATGTGCGAATTATACGTTCTCTTCCGCACTCATAGAGTTGAGCTGCTTATGAGACGCTTTCTTGCCATCCCTCTGGTCCTAGCGTGCCTTGCTGTTCTTCCCGCGTCGCCAGGACCTGCCACCAATCCTCCACGTACAACCGCGAGCCAAAAGACCGCAAATCTGACCGATGCGCAGATTGAAGCTGCGATTCGCACGAAGCTGGCTAAATCCAAGATTGGGAAGGACGGATTCCGTTTCCACGTGCAGCATGGCGTGGTGACGTGGGAGGGGACCACCAATGTCATTCAACATAAAGGCTCTGCCACTCGCATGGCCCGGACCGCCGGCGCGCTACAAGTAGTCAACAATATCCAGATCAGCTCCAGCGCGAAAGCGGCTTCTAACCTCAAGAAAGCATACGTTCAGCAGTAAAAACGCGACCCTGGCAACCCGGCGCTGCGTGCTAAAGTTGGAGGTACCGAATCGACATTTTTGAATGAAAAGCAGTGTATTTGTAGTCTCCGTCTTCCTCTGCGGCTCCTGCATTTGGGCGCAGGGCACATCTCCTTCCACGCTGAAACCGGGCGCGCCTCCGCCTCCCGCCCCACCTCCTGCGTCTGCGGCTCAATCACTCGGAGCTTCCGGGCAACTTAAGCTGAGAGGACCCGAGGCAATTGCGCAGCAGGATCCGAATCGCATCGTAGCCACAATTAACGGCAAGCAAATTACGGCGCAACAAGCCGTCAATCTGCTGAAGCAAGTGCCCGACGACCAGCGGCGTTCCGTGACGAACCTTTCAACCCTGCTCGAGCGCGTATATATGTTCGATCAGTTTGCGGATGAAGCAGCCAAGTTGAAACTGGATCAGCAATCGCCGTGGAAAGAGCGCCTGGCGTTAGAGCGGACTCAACTTTTGGCGCAGGCTTACATCAACCAGATGGCGACTAGCGGGCCGACTGACGCTTCGAAACAGTACTACGATGCGCACTCAGCAGATTTCGACCAGGTAAAGCTGAGCGGTATCGTGGTCTCGTTTAATCCGCCCGGAACACCGGCTTCGGCGACAGCTACTACGCGAACGGAAGCGCAGGCTCAAGATAAAGCGACTGACTTGGAAAAGAAGATCAAGGCGGGGGGCGATTTCTCCGCATTGGCCAGGACTGATTCCGATCAACAGCAGTCCGCCGCGCGCGGAGGCGAGTTGGGCAGGTTCGAGATGGGCGATTCCGTGTTCGTGCCTGGTGACGCCACCTTGCCGGCGGACATTAGACCGGTAGTCGGCAAATTACAAGCAGGCCAAGTCTCGGAACCGATTCGCGAGGCGGGCGGGTATTTCATTCTAAAAGTGGATAGCCGTACGAAAGTCCCCTTCGCGATAGCCAAACAAGGGATTGTCCAGAAGCTGGAATTCGATAAATATAAGATTCAGGTTCAAGATCAGGATTTCTTCAGTGCCGCGAACGCCCCAAGCATTCCTTCGCTTCAGCGGCCGGCGCCATCTGCGCCAAGCCAGCCTCCAGCTAAGCCTCAGGGTCGATAGAGAAGCGCAGTTTCAGATCTCGGAAGCATTGATGGGACTGCCGCAACTTACCGGCGGCCCGATCCGCATCTACACCCGGCCTCAACTCACCGGCCATCGAGGCAAGTTGCTTTCACGCACGCAGCGCGGTACCCCCGTCCATGCGGCCACCTTTGTCCGGAAACGCGAGATCGTCCTGGAGACGGAACTGCTGAGCGCTCCACGGGTTCTCCGCCTCATTGTTATTCATGAGATTTTTCATTTTGTTTGGACCCGGTTAGGTAACGGCGCAAGGAATGAATTTGCGGAGTTGCTTCTGCGCGAATATCAGGAGAGGGCCAGAGGAGAACTCGGCGAATCTTCGAATCGGAAAAAAGAATTGGTTACCGCACATGGTCAACCCCGCAACTCTCGTTTGTGGCGTGATTATGTCTGCGAGAGCTTCTGCGATACCGCGGCTTGGCTTTATTCGGGCGTCAAGCGAGACGAATCGTTCACCTTGAAGAAGCGCTGGAGCGATCGGCGTAGAGTGTGGCTTCAGGCTACGATGCGAGAGGGGTGTAGGTGCTAGCAACCCGGACAGGACCTGACGCGCTAGCCGCCAAGTCCTGTTTCTCGCTATTGAATGTCAGTAGCCTTCCCATTCTTGAATGTAACTTTTAAGCCGTCCTTAAAAACATAAATTTTCTTGGTGCCGAGATCGACAATCCTCTGGGGCGATCCTTCAATGCCGGTGACTTCGTCAATGCTCTGGCCCAAGGAAAGGCTAGCTGGCGGCGGGGCCGGTGTGGGTACCGGTGGCGGCTCTTGCGCTGGTGCTGGCACCGGTGCGGCGTTGAGCCCGCCGGCAGACGGTCCAGATGCAGCAGAGTCTGTCGACACTTGGGTGAGAACCTGCTGCTCGGCCTGATCGGCAACTTGCGCTTGCTGGTTGATTTCAGCGGCTGCGTCCGGATCAGGCCCAGGAGCTGCGGCGGCGAAAGCGGCCGTTACCGGTGGCCCATTGGCGGAAACGGGAATCGCGGGCAATCCGCCCTTCGCCTGCTTGGTTTGCAGCTCTCCCATTCCCTCATCGATGGTTTCGCGCATGTGATTCTGCATCTCTTGCAGGTCGGTGATATTCACGGAAACAGTAACGCCCCGGCGGCATTCCGGTCCACCTTTGCTTGAAAGCACCACCAGACTTGCGGCTGCTGCGTCTGGGGGCCGCGGCCCGGCGAGCTGGAGTGCATCGCCCTCGCTGATGGCGCATTCCGCTCCTCCAGCGTCAACTACGTCAACGTCGCGTCCAGCAACGAACACGTGCGGGACGTTATCGGTCAGCATTCGCTGAACGCTGCTGGAGGCCGCGTCCGGAACGGCGGTTTGCGCAGCTTGGGCCTCAGCGTTTTCGAGAGCAATCTGGCGCTGCACTTCCGCCGCGATCATATCCTTCACCTGTGGTGTCAAAGGCGCTGCGTCGCTGCGCAGGCTGCTGAGCGGCTATATTCGCGTCGACCTGGGCCTGATAGGCTGCGGCGAGGCTGGTTGAAATCAAATAATCCGTCAGCCAGACAGACGCGCTGGGATACACCGGGTAAGGCGTGAAGTAAGCGCCATAATACCCATACCAAGGATTGCCGGCCCAGCCCCACGCGTAGGGAACCGGGGCACCCCACGGATTATATGCCCATCCATAGAAAGCCGGTCTGTAATAGTAAGCGGGAGTGTAATAGTCCAGGTAAGCGCCGTGATAATAGTACTGCCCGTAATAGCGATCATAGGCACGGCCATGATAGTAATAGGTGCGATGAGCAAAATCGCGGCCTCCATACCTGTAGGGATGCTGAACATATCCACGGCCGCCGCGCTCGGCGACGATGCGGGAGTGATCGGCGCGCTCCACTTCTACCCGGCGATTGCCATTCAGCCCGTGATGGATGTCTATTCCGCGATTAGCCATGTGCACATCGGCGGGCCTGCCATTCGGACGCATCCGCACTTCACCGCCGTTCGCAGTGTGGACCATCCGGTTGCTCCTTGGCTCCCCGGGATGACCCACTGCCGCGCGCCCATAGGTGCCTGACGTACGACCCGCGGGCATTTCGCGCTCGCGATTGCCAGTGGTCACGCCGTGTCCGCCATTAGGAGTGCTTACACCTCGACCGCCGTTTGCAGTGGTCACGCCGTGGCTGGCCGTGGTTGGGCCGTGCGCGGTGTTGGGGGTGCCCGCTCCCCCCGCCGGTCTGGCTGCGGGCCTGGCAGGGGCGGCTGCGGGTTTAGCCGGCGCTGGCGCGGGTGCCGGCTTGGTAGATTTCGTCTGGGCGATGGCGGCGGAACATCCTAAAAGGATAAGCGCCAACAGCGCTGCTGGATAACCGTACGAAAACGTCGTGCTGCCTTTAGGCGCGTTCATAAGAGTCTCTTTCTAATTACTTACAAAGCTTCGAAAGAAATGGACGGACGTCACTGTACGTCAGTGACTTTGCCAGCGACGAAGGTGACCTTCATGTCCTTATACACGTAGATCTCCTTGGTGCCGAGCTTAATGATTTTCTCCGGCTGTCCAAAACTGGCGACCACCTGATCCGTCGTTTGCTTCAAGGCGATGGTCTTCGGATCCGCCGGAGGAGGCGGAGGAGGAGGTATAGGTGGAGGGGGCGCCTCGGCCTGCGGCGGTGGCGCACTAGGGGTAGCCAGGGGCTGCGCATGCGCTGGTGCTCCTTGCGATTCCCTCGGAGGACCCTGTTGCTGCCCCTTAGCGTTCGCGCCATCCGCGGGCTGCACGCTAAACACTTCCGCGACAAGCCTTTCGACTTGATCCGATGAAGGCATAGAGCCTTTCGCAAAAGGGAATTTGAGAGAGGCTCTATAACGCGCATCATTGTATGGGTCCGTGAATAAGTCAAAGAAGACGCCATCCGGCTTGATATCGATCTTGGTAACCCACATTTTTTCGCCGGCCACGAAGATCCTTGAAGGATTAGCATCCGTTGGATGATGGTTGCATGTAAGAATCCCGAGGCGGGGTTGCGTAATTCTTCCGTCCTTGTAAGTGTTTTGGCAGGAGAGCCGGGAACTGACAGGACTCGTTATCAGGTTGTCTTTTTTGAGGACAAGGACGGCCCCTGCCGAGACGATGTCGTCATTCGCCGCCGTCGGTTGCGTGAGCGCATACTCCGACACGAGTTTCTGCTGGAGAGCGGTCTGGTCCTGGGCCCGGGCGGAAAAGCACACCGCGATGAGAAGGGTGATAAAGTAACGAGGCATCTTAGTCGTGCGCATGGGGACATCAATCCTTGTAAGGTCTTGCAGATTTCCTTTTGTAACGGTTAAAACTGGGGTGGACATACTATACACCGGCTGGGTCTCGCATTCAAGTTAGGAGTAAATCGATCGTCACCATAGATAGCGCGGAATCGGATCGAAAATGCCCAACTTTTCGCCGCTGGCCTTTCTCAGCGCGCTTGGGAGTAAGTGGCGATGCCCGCAGCTCTGTAATTTGTGCCCGCTGTATACTGGTCCAAAATGACGGCCGCGCCGGAATCCGGGAAGGCTGAGCCCTCTAACCTTACACTCTTGCTCAGGCAAATGCGGCTCGGAGATCATGATGCCGCCGAAAAGGCCGTCGCGTTGGTATATGGCGAACTGCACCGTATCGCTTCCAGAGAGCTGCGGAGAGAGCGGCCAGGTCATCTGCTGCAAACAACGGCTTTGATCCACGAAGCGTACGCTCGCCTAGTCGAATCGGACGCGTTGGAAATCCAGAATCGAAGCCACTTTTTTGCCGTTGCCAGCCAGCAGATGCGGCGCATCCTTGTGGATTACGCAAGAGCGGGAAATGCGCAAAGGCGCGGCGGTGGAGCAGTCCCACTGGAACTCGATAGAGTCCAGGCTGGCATAGATCCCCGAGGCATCGATTTGCTTCAGCTCGATGAAGCGCTTCGTGAGCTGGAACGGATTGATTCGCGCGCCGCCAAAGTCGTGGAATTGCGATTCTTCGGCGGTTATACAGATCGGGAAGCGGTGGAGGTACTGGGGGTGCCTTTGACGACGGTCCGCCGGGATTGGGAATTTGCGCGCTCCTGGTTATTTGACCGCATGAATGGCGATAGCCACGAGCCCCCCCTCGCCGTCGATAAGCGTTAAACAAGTGCCGCCAGGACTTCCTCAACGTGTGCGTCAAGTTTTCGATGAGGCGCTGGATCGTCCGGAAGCCGAAAGGCTTGTCTTTCTAGAGACGGCGTGCGCCGGTGACGCAACTCTGTTTCGGGAGGTGCAGCGCTTGCTGCACGCACGTGACGCGTCGAAATCCTTCCTGGAAAGGGACTCCGCCCGGCCGCCCCGCATCGGCCGCTACTTGATCCAAGGAGAACTGGGCCGCGGGGCTATGGGTGTAGTGTATGACGCGGTTGACCCTATGATCGGGCGACGAGTTGCGGTAAAGGTGATTCGCCTGGAAGCCTTGACGGAACCTAATGAAGCCGAGTTTCTGAGAGAGCGACTATTCCGGGAAGCTCGGTCGGCCGGTCAGCTTTTTCATCCGGGAATTATCATCATTTTCGATGTTGGACAACACCGCGAGTCCGCATTCATTGCGATGGAGCGAGTCGAAGGCCCTACGCTCCAACAGGTTCTCGCTCCGGGGCGTCCGGTCGATTCTTCCGAGGTGCTGCGTATTCTTCAACAGACCGCCGCGGCCCTGGACTATGCGCACCACCATGGCATTGTCCATCGCGATATTAAGCCCGCGAATATCATGCTGCAGGATGGGGTGACCGTAAAAGTGGCCGACTTTGGAATCGCGAAGATCATGTCCGCACAGCTGACAACAGTCCAGGGGTTGGTGATGGGCACGCCAAGTTACATGTCCCCGGAACAAATTGAGGCACGGCCTGTTGATGGACGGTCCGATCAGTTTTCGCTGGCCGTGCTTGCTTACGAATTGTTGACGGGTACCAAGCCGTTCGAGGCCGATTCGATTGCGACCTTAGCGCACCTCATCGTCTATGGACCCCGGCCTCTAGTTCGGACAAGGAATCCGGCCTTGCCGCTGGGGTTGGAGCAAGTGTTTCAGCGCGGATTCAGGAGGCTTCCCGAGGAACGCTTTGGGAGCTGCGCCGAATTCGTTGCTGCGCTCGACGGGGCCTTCCAGCAGCAACTGGTGCAAGAGGCCGCGCCTCCACCAGTTCCGCAGCGGGCTAAATACAGGAGAAAGCGGACTCTGCATAAATTCCTATCTGTCGCGGGCATTGCGGGCGTCCTGGTGGTGCTAGCGCTCGCGGTCGTACCCTACAAGAGCTTTCATCCCCGTGCAGAGCCGAATCGTCCGAAACCGGTTCAACCATCGACAGCCGGAGCGGTCGCTCCGGTCGTAAAGAAATTCAGCGCGGATCCGCCTTTCGTTGAAGCCGGAAAGCGCGCGACGCTGAATTGGGACGTCAGCGGCGCAAAGGAGGTGACTATTGATCAGGGAATCGGAAGGGTAGCGGCGAGCGGCAGGTTGGCGGTGGTGCCAACGATTTCGACGAAATACACACTCACGGCTAACGACTTGACGAATAATGTAAGCGCCAGCGCTTCAGTAGGCGTGCGACCGCAATCCGCACCCGTGGTTCCGTCTTCCATTCGGGCACAGCAGTTCTACGATGATGGCGTCGCCAAGCGCCACGAGGGCCGGCTTGAAGACGCTGTGGCGCTGTTTCGTCAAGCGGCAGATCTGGGCGACCCCGACGCTATGGTGGAACTGGGCGAAAGCTATCGCGCTGGTGAGGGCGTGACCCAAGACGACAGCGAAGCGCTGCGATGGTTTCGACGGGCCGCCGACGCGGGAAACTCAGCCGGTATGCTCTCCATTGGGGCTATGTATCTACTCGGCGACGGGATACCCGCCAGCGATGACGAAGCAGTGCAGTGGTTTGAGAAAGCGGCTGCCCGGGGAAACCCAGCCGGGATTTACGATCTCGCTACGATGTACGAAGGTGGCCGGGGAGTCACCCAGAATTTGGACAAGGCCAACGAACTCTATCAGAAAGCCGCGGGCCTTGGCAATAGGGAGGCCCAGAGGCATCTTGCTCAAACGCGGTCTCGCTCGGTCCAATCAAAAGAATAATGCCGGTGACGATAAACTGGAGATTGAGGTGTCGGTGACTAAACGGAACTTTGCTGCGCTGCTGAGTCTGGCATCGGCCGTGTTCCTTTCCGCATGTTCGGGCAGGTCGACCAAGGTTTCCGCCAAGGCATGCGCCGGCATGCCAGCCAAGGTTTCCTACACAGCGCCCAGCGGTCGAAAGATGGCGCCCGACTTCAAGCTGACGGATTCGAACGGGAACTCTGTCCGGCTCAGCGATTACGCCGGAAAGGTTGTGCTGCTCAATTTTTGGGCAACCTGGTGCGGCCCCTGCCAGTTAGAGATTCCCTGGTTCATCGAGTTCGAGCAGCAGTATAAATCGCAAGGCTTCGAGGTGATCGGCGTCTCCATGGACGACGATGGATGGACTGCGGTAAAACCGTATCTGGCGGAGCGCAAGATCAACTATCGAATTCTTTTAGGCGATGATTCCGTGACGCAGCTCTACGGCGGAGTAGACTCGCTGCCAACCACCTTTCTAATTGACCGGGACGGAAAATTCGCATTTTCTCCGCATATTGGCCTCGCCGCAAAAAGTGAATATCTCAATGAGATTCAAACCCTTGTTTGTGCCCCTCAGACGACCACTTCTGGCCACGGTATGCACTCTCAGCCTGCCTTTCTTATCCCTGGCCCAGCAAAATAAGCTCAGCGTTGCCGCGCCGGAGCAAATCTTGGTGAAACGCGGCGCTACAGTCTCGCAGGCGCTGAGAGTGGAAGTTCTTCCGGGGTTCCATGTAAACAGCGATAAGCCTAAAGACGAGTATTTGATTCCACTGAAGCTAACCTGGACGGGTGGGCCGCTGGTGCCAAAGTCGATTACCTATCCAAAGCCGGAAGAGATCAAGGTGGGGCCGGACATGGTGGTTGTGTTCACTGGGGCCTTCGATGTCCGGACGGAGTTCCAAGTACCGGAGCAGTCGCCCGCGGGTCCGGCGTCCATGACCGGCAAGTTGCGTTACCAGGCCTGTAATAACCAGATGTGCTTTCGCCCGGCCTCGATCGATGTCAGGCTTCCTGTTGTCATTCAGTAGCGAAGGAAATGGCGCGTCTCCCGGTTTGCTTCGCGCTGGCTGCTTTGTGCCTGCTGTCCGGTTGTAATCGGCCCCCTGCTTCGGACCTCTACGTCAACAGCTCAATCGAATCGGAACTGCGACAGATTCCGGCCATCGATAATCATGCTCATCCAATGAAGGTCGTATCGGCCGGAGAACAGGACCACGATTACGATGCACTCTCCATGGAGGGTATTCAAGATCTTGCCATGCCAGCTCCGTTTCGGGAAGGCAGCCCTTACTTTCCGGAAGCCTGGCACGCTCTTTTCGGATACGAGTATTCGGATTCGAAGCCGGAACACTTGGCGCGGCTCCAGCAAACCAAGCGCACGCTCGCCGAACAGAAACGGGACCTGTATCCGTCCTGGGTGCTCAACCAAGCTAACACCGAAATCATGCTGGCGAATCGAGTCTCGATGGGACGCGGACTTACAAATGACCGCTTCAAGTGGGTTCCATTTGCAGACATGTTCCTTTTTCCGCTGAATAACCAGGCGATGAAGAAAGATCCGGATCACACGGTGTTCTTCAATCGAGAGGAAGAGCTACTGAGGGGCTATCTGGCGGGCGCGCAATTGCGACGCTTGCCCGCAAGTTTCGACGATTATCTGAGTTTTGTTTCACACATGCTTGAAAGCTGGAGAGCGACTGGCGCGGTAGCCGTTAAATTCGAGCTCGCCTATCTTCGCGATCTGCAGATCGGCAATCCGCAGCGTGAGAATGCAGAACGCGTTTATTCTATTTATGCGCAATCTTCGGAGCCGACAATCGAAGAATATAAGATTCTGCAGGATTATTTGTTCCGGCATATCGCGCGCGAGGCCGGGCGTCTGGGAATGCCAGTACACATTCACTGCGCGCTGGGCGGCGGAAGCTATTTTCGCGAGGCCAATGCCGACCCCTTGGCGCTGGAGCCTCTATTCAACGATCCAACGTTGCGGAAAACCAGATTTGTCATGCTCCATGGGGGCTGGCCGTTTGCTAGAGAGGCTGCGGCGATGATCTTAAAGCCGAATGTGTACGTGGATCAATCCGCGCTTATGTATCTGACCTACCCGGTCGAAGCCGCGCGCGCGGTGCGGCTTTACCTGGAGGCGGCTCCGGAAAAGGTGCTTTACGGCTCGGATGCGAGCCCATTTTCCAACAATATCGGTTGGGAGGAGACAGCCTGGATCGGATCGCGAAACGGCCGGCTCGCTTTGGGACTCGCTTTGACTGGAATGGTGCAGGACGGAGAGATCACGCTCGACCGCGCGAAACAGATGGGCCGCATGGTGATGCGAGAGAACGCTCGGCAACTGTACGGGTTCTAAGCGCGCCACGTGCGGCGTCTCCTCATTCGTCCGGGCGCAATCGGCGATTGCATTCTGTCGCTGCCAGCTCTCGAGCGCCTTGCCGTGGATTACACCGAGATCTGGCTTCCTTCAGCGATGGTTCCACTCATCCGATTCGCCAGCGCCGTTTGTCCGCTCAGCTCGACCGGCCTCGATTTAGTTGGAATAGGCGATCTGGAGATGCCCGCGCGATTGAGAGCGAGGCTTGCAAGCTTCGACTCTATCGTGAGTTGGTACGGCGCGAACCGCGAGGAGTTTCGGCAGGCTCTGCTGGAGGTCGGGGTGCCGTGCGAATTTCACCGGGCATTGCCGCCAGCCGAGTACGGTGAGCACGCGGCTGATTTTTTCGCTGAGCAGGTTGGCGCTGCCAGAGGCTTAGTTCCACGGCTCGACATTCAGCCGGGCGCCACGCGAGAGACAGTCGTGATTCATCCGTTCTCCGGCAGCCGCAGGAAGAATTGGCCCCTCGAATATTTCCGCCAATTAGCGACCGCCCTTCGGTATCCGGTCGAATGGACCGCTGGTCCCGAAGAAGAGCTTGCCGGGGCAACGAGGTTTGTGGATCTGGCAGATCTCGGCGCGTGGATCGGCGGAGCTCGTCTTTACATCGGCAACGACTCAGGAATGACGCACTTGGCTGCTGCTATGGGTGTACGCACGTTGGCGCTATTCGGCCCGACGGCGCCGGAGACCTGGGCGCCCAGAGGAGAAAACGTGACGGTACTTCACTCGAATCCTATCGACCAGCTTGAAATCGAGGCGGTTTTGAAGGTAGCTAATCGGCTGCTTGACTAGCGGATGGCCGCGGAGTCCATCGAACGATCGGCTTGCGCGCGGCAGTGACTTCATCGACGCGGCGCGTGCGAGTCAAATGCGGGGCTTTCAAAACGATTTCGGGATTCTCGTCGACTTCCTTGGCGATTGAGATCATCGCATCGACGAACAGATCCAGCTCGCGCTTGCTCTCCGTTTCCGTGGGCTCAATCATGAGGGCGCCACGCACAATGAGGGGAAAGCTAACCGTGTAGGGATGAAAGCCGTAGTCGATTAAGCGCTTGGCGATATCGCCCGTTCGCACTCCTTTTTTCGCCTGGCGATCATCACTGAAGACGCACTCATGCATGCTAGGAGCTTTATAGGCGATTTGATAATAGGGCTCCAGCAGCACGCGAAGATAGTTGGCATTGAGAAGAGCGTCGAGCGTTGCCTGGCGAAGTCCGTTGCCGCCATGCGCCATGATGTAGGCCAGCGCTCGAACGAGGACGCCGAAATTTCCGTAGTATGCGCGCACACGGCCAATGGAATCGGGCAGATCGTAATTCCATTTCCAGGCGTCTCCTTCGCGTTTCAGCCGGGGACTCGGCAGGAACGGAGTCAAAACTTTGGCGACAGCTACTGCGCCCGATCCGGGGCCGCCGCCGCCATGCGGCGTCGAAAACGTCTTGTGCAGGTTGAGGTGCATGACGTCGACGCCGAAATCTCCGGGGCGGGCGATGCCAACCAGGGCATTCATATTGGCGCCGTCCATGTAAACCAGCGCGCCTTTGTCGTGCATGATGGCGCAGATCTTCCGGATGTTCTCTTCGAAAACACCGACCGTGTTGGGATTGGTGATCATCAGGCCGGCAACATCTTCGGTTGTGGCGCGGCTCAAAACTTCGAGATCGATCATGCCGCGATCGTTCGACTTGATGTTTTGCACGGTATAGCCGACCGTCATCGCCGTAGCAGGGTTGGTGCCATGCGCGGAATCGGGCACAAGAATCTTTTTTCGCGCATTGCCGCGGCTTTCCAGCAGCGCGCGCATCATCAGAATACCCGTGAACTCGCCGTGGGCGCCGGCGGCGGGTTGTAAAGTTACCGCATCCATGCCGGTAATCACCGCCAGTGCTTGCTCGAGCGCGGCGATCACTTCCATGCATCCCTGCGACAAGCTCTCGGGCTGATATGGATGAGCCCAAGCCAGGCCTTCGGTTCGAGCGACCAGCTCATTCACGCGCGGGTTGTATTTCATGGTGCACGAACCCAGCGGATACAGGCCCAAGTCGATGGCGTAGTTCCAGGTTGAAAGGCGCGTGAAGTGCCGGACCACTTCGAATTCGCTGACCTCCGGAAAATCTTCGATCTCAGATCGAGTATTTTCTTTTCCGAGCGCGGTTGCCGGATCGACCGGCGGAACGTCGAGCTCGGGAAGCTGATAGCCGCATTTCCCGGGCGAGCTCAGCTCAAATAGAAGCGGCTCTTCTTGAACGATATGTCTAGAAACTTTCTTGATCACAACTTAGTTCCCAAATGCGGCGGCAACGGTATCCATATCCTGACGCTTGTTCATTTCCGTGGCACAAAGCAGCATGCAATCCTTCAGCTCGGGATAAAACCGGCCGAGCGATAGACCGCCCACGATCTTCCTTTCCAACAGCGCTGCGTTGATCTGGTCAGGCGATTTTCCGTCGCTGCGAGCCACAAATTCGTTAAAGAAAGGTCCTTCAAAGCGGAGCGGCAGTTTGCCGGCAAGATAGTGGGCCTTGGCTAAGTTTTGCGCGGCCAGCTCACGCAATCCTTCCTTGCCGTAGAGTGTCATGAACACGGCGGCCATCAGCGCGAGCAGCGCCTGATTCGTACAAATGTTGGAAGTCGCTTTTTCGCGCCGGATATGCTGCTCGCGGGTTGCCAGCGTGAGGCAGTAGGCGCGCCGCCCTTCGGCGTCGGTTGTCTCTCCGACCAAGCGGCCTGGAATTTGGCGGATGTACTTCTCGCGCGTCGCAATGATTCCGGCATAAGGGCCGCCGTAGCTGGGAGAGATGGCGAAACTCTGCAACTCGCCGACCACGATGTCGGCCGCGCGCGGTGGTTCGATCAGACCGAGGGCCACGGCTTCGGTGAAGACCACCACCAGCAACGCGCCCTGGCTTGAAATAATATGCGAAATCTCGTCGATCTGCTCCAACAAACCGAAGAAGTTGGGCGTCTGCACGATGACCGCCGCAACGTCGTGATCCAGCTTCTTTTTGAGATCGTCCAGATCGAGCCGGCCGCTCTTGGCGTAAGTTAGCTCTTCAACCGGGATACCTTGATGCTTGGTATACGTCTGCAAGACTTCGCGATACTCGGGATGGACGGTCCGAGCGACTAGAATTTTGTCGCGGCGCGTGATACGAACTGCCATCATGGCGGCTTCCGGGACAGCCGAAGAGCCGTCGTACATGGAAGCGTTTGCCACTTCCATTCCGGTCAATTGGCACACCATGGTCTGGAATTCGAAGATGCTGGTGAGCGTGCCTTGCGAAATTTCCGCTTGATAGGGAGTATAGGAGGTGAGAAACTCACCGCGTGACACGACCGTATCGACTACGACGGGCCGGTAGTGGTTGTAAACACCAGCGCCCAGGAAGCTCGCATAAGCGCTGGCATTTCGCGCCGCCTGCTGCTTAAAGTAATCGACAATGTCGTACTCGCTCTTGCCGTTCTCAATTTCCAGGCGCTTGTCGAAGCGTATCTCGGCAGGCAGGTAGGCGATCAGATCTTCTTCCGACTTGAAGCCGAGCGCGGCAAGCATGTCGCGACGATCGGAGTCTGATTTTGGTAAATAGCGCAAGTAATCCTAACTCTGAAACGAAATCGGCCTTGACTACTCGGCGCCGATGTACTTTTGATAATCCGCAACTGACATGAGCCCGCCTGTTTCGTCGGGCGTGGAGAGTTTTACTTTGATCAGCCACGCCTCCCCATGCGGGTCTTCGTTGAGCTTTTCCGGGTTCGTCGAAAGCAACTCATTAACAGCCGAAACTTCACCAGAAATGGGCGAATAGATGTCCGACACTGCTTTGACAGATTCCACGGAGCCGAATGTGTGCCCCTTCTCGACCTTCGCACCCACTTTCGGCAAGTCCACGAACACGATATCGCCAAGCTCATGCTGAGCGTGATCGGTGATGCCTATTGTCCCTTGGCCGCCTTCTACGTGCACCCACTCATGTTCTGATGTGTACTTATAGGTTTCTGGATAGCTCATCCTTTTGCTCTCTTATAGAATGGCGTCGCAACGGTGACTGCTTCCACCGGCACATTTCGAATTAATACTTGAATGGGGACGCCGGGAACTGCTTTTTCGACTGGCAAATAGCAAAGCCCAATATTCTTGTTCAAGGTCGGAGACGGTCCACCACTGGTGACCCATCCCGCTGGCTGACCCTCGATCCAAACCTCGTAGCCATCGCGCCCGATTCCGCGATCCTTCATTTCAAAGCCGGCCAGTTTTCGAGTAAGTGTTTGAGAAGCTTTCTCCAGCGCTGAGCGGCCTACGAAATCACCTTTGTCCATTTTGACGATCCACGCCAAATCCGCTTCGAATGGATTGATGGATGCGGTAATCTCGTGCCCATATAAAGCCATCTTCGCTTCCAGGCGCAAGGTATTTCGCGCGCCTAAGCCGCAGGGCTTGATACCGAACTCTTCGCCTGCTTTTAAAACAGCATTCCAAATCTGCGGCGCCGACTCGGGCGGGATGTAGATCTCGAAGCCGTCTTCACCGGTGTACCCGGTACGAGCGATTCGCGCCGGCACGCCGGCCACCACTCCATCGCTGAACCAGTAATACTTGATCTCACCGAGTTTGGTCTCGGTCAGCTTCTGCAGGGTCGAAAGCGCCTTCGGTCCCTGAATGGCGAGCTGCGCATAGCGCTCACTGGCAAATATCACTTCAGCGTCGAAGCGATTAAGGGCCTGGATATGCTCGAAATCCTTCTCCTGGTTCGAGGCATTCACGCACAAAAAGAAATCGGTATCTGAGATCTTGTGAACCAGAATGTCGTCGACGAAACCACCGTGCTCGTAAAGTAACCCGGAGTAATGCGCTTGTCCCACCTTTAGCTTCGCCACGCTGTTGGTCGCAACATAATCCACCAGGTTCGCTGCCTCCGGGCCACGAATCTCAATCTCACCCATGTGGCTAACATCGAACAAGCCGGCCGCCGTTCGGACAGCGTTGTGCTCCTGTAAGATGCCGGAGTACTGGACGGGCATGTTCCACCCGCCAAAATCGACCAGCTTGGCATTCAGCGAAGAATGAACGTCGAACAGAGATGTTTTCTTGAGGTCCCCGGCAGCACTCATTGGTCAGGCGGGCGCTTCGGCATTCTCGGAACCATACTCTTTCAGCTTATTGAATAGAGTCTTCAGGCTGATCCCCAGAATCTCCGCAGCGCGGGTCTTATTGTTCTTCGTGTGCTGAAGGGTGAGCTGAATGAGCGCCTTTTCAGCCTCGCCCACAGTAGTGCCAACGGGCAGCCGAACGGTTTCCGGTTCGAAGACTTGCGCCGGCGGCCGCGAGCCCACCGAAACTCCGAAATCATACGGCAAGTGAGCCATCTGGATGGCGCCCTCCCCTGCCATGATGACAGCGCGCTCCAGGACATTGCGTAGCTCGCGAACGTTCCCTGGCCACGAAAACTTCTTAAATGCTTCCATGACATCCGGGGTCACGTACGTCACGTTGCAAGAGTGCTTTTTGTTCAAATGGCTGATCAGGGTCTCACACAAAAGGGCCAGGTCAGCCATCCGCTGACGCAGCGGCGGAAGTCCAATCTGAAAAACATTCAGCCGATAATAGAGATCCTCACGCAAATCACCCTTTTTCAAGGCGTCATCGATATTCCGGTTAGTGGCCGCGATGACGCGCACATCTACGGAAATCTCGCTCTTGCCCCCGAGGCGGCGCACGCGCGAATCCTCGAGCACGCGCAGCAGTTTCGCCTGCGTGCCGGACGGCATCTCGGCAAGTTCATCCAGCAGCAGGGTGCCATGTTGCGCCAATTCGAAGCAGCCCGCGCGCCGCTCGAGCGCGCCCGTGAAGGCGCCTTTCTCGTGGCCGAACAGCTCGCTTTCCATCAATGTTTCCGGCATGGCGGCGCAATTTATAGCAACGAACGGACCGGCGCGCCGATTGCTGAGCTGATGGATCGCCCGTGCGACGAGTTCCTTACCAGTTCCGCTTTCGCCCGCCACCAGAACAGCAGCCTTGCTGGGCGCAACCTGCCGGATAACGGAAAACACCTGCTGCATGGGCGCCGATGTGCCGACCATGTCGACCAGAACGCCTTGATAAGAAAGCTGGCGTTGTAAGCGCTCCGTCTCTTCCGCCAACTGGCTCTGTGCCGAGGCCCGCTCCAAGAGCACCCGCAGCGCCGCAGGTTGAATCGGCTTTTCCAGGAACCAGAATGCGCCGAGATCGTGGATGGTCTGGATAGCCGTTTCGATATTGCCGAAGGCGGTCAAAACAATGGCAGGAGGCATATTGCCGTCCGAATCCAACCGTTTCATCAGCTCGAAACCGTCCATGCGCGGCATCATGAGATCGGTCAGGATGACATTGGCCGAAAAGGTGGCGAGTTTATCGAGCGCCTCCTGGCCATCGGAGGCGGTCTCAACGTTAAAGCCCCACGCCGTGATCATGGCCGCGAGCGGGGTGCGCTGCGACTCTTCATCGTCGACGATGAGGACGTTAGTAGCCTGCCGTGTGGACTGATTTCCCAAAGTCTTCAGTGTACCGGACCACAGTCATTAGCTACCGGTGCAAGGCACCGGAGCGTTTCCCAACTTGGCCGGAACTCCTAGGTTAATCTGCCGGAGACCAGGTTGCTACTGAAGACACTTCTAGGGCATGCTTAAACCGTAATGGAACCTGAGAACCCGGCAATTCGCGAGTTTAAAGATGAACCGCCGCCATTTCTGGGGACTTGGCCGCGCGTGTACACGGCAGTTCTTTGTTACCTTGCGCTCCTGATCGTTGGGTTGTACTGTATTTCGTTGTTTTTAAGGTACTAGCAGGATCTGAATGCCTAAACTCGTCGAAGTGATCGTCACCTCAGTAGAGGAGGGAGTTGAAGCTCAGCTTGGTGGCGCGGATCGTTTGGAACTGGCGCGCGCGTTGGAACAGGGCGGCCTGACCCCTTCCGCAGATACCGCGCGTGAACTCGTCAGAGCCGTATCGATTCCGGTGCGCGTGATGCTTCGGGAAAATGCTTCCATGTCCCTGGGGAGCGGAACCGAAATGGACCAGCTCACAACGCAGGCGCGACGGTTCGCCGAAATTCCGATTGAAGGCTTAGTTCTGGGCTTTGTCAGAAACGGGACCCTGGATTTGGAGACGACGCAGAAAATTCTGGCGGCGGCGCCCACCTGTAGAGCCACTTTCCATCGCGCCTTCGAATACGCCCAAGACCCTCTGCGCGCGATAGATGATCTGAAGAGAATTGCGCAAGTCGACCGCATTTTGACTATCGGCGGAGAAGGCTCCTGCGCAGATCGGAGAAAACGCCTTGTCAAGTGGCAGAATGCAGCCGCTCCGGAGATTAAAATCCTCGTTGGAGTAGGCCTGTGCGCCTCATTTCTCGCCAGTGTGAAGGGGGATTCGATGATTATCGGAGATTCACGTCGGACGCGCCGCGCGGGTGCCGCAAACGTATGCGGGCATTGTCTGCCGCGATAGGATCGCCGCTCTGAAAAGCGCTCTGGTATGAGACCACTCGATTGGGTGGTGATGTTCGCATGGTTGATCTCGCTGGTGTCTTTCGGTCTATATCGCGGGCGCGGCAGCAGCACGACCAATAAATATCTACTGGCGGGAAAGTCGATGCCCTGGTATGCGATGGGTCTTTCCATTCTGGCGACCCAGGCGAGCGCCATTACTTTCATTTCCACTACCGGGCAAGGCTACATCGATGGGATGCGGTTCGTGCAGTTCTATTTCGGATTGCCAGTTGCGATGGTGATACTTTGCGCGACAGCCGTCCCGATTTTCCATCGCGCCAAAGTTTATACCGCCTATGAATACCTGGAGCAGCGCTTCGATGCAAAAACGCGCGTGCTGGTCAGCATCGTCTTTCTTGTGCAGCGCGGTCTTGCGGCCGGAATCGGCCTGTACGCGCCGGCTGTGGCGCTATCGGCAGTCCTGGGCTGGTCCGATCGGCTGATCACCATATTAATCGGAGCGCTAGTCGTCACCTACACCGCCAGCGGCGGCATAAAGGCGCTCACTTGGGCGGACGTGCAGCAGATGACCATGATCTTTATTGCGCTTGTGACGAGCCTTGTCATCGTCCTGCACGCGCTGCCTTCCAACGTTTCATTCCTGGACGCGTTGCACCTGGCCGGTGCCGCAGGGCGGCTGAACTTAGTCGATCTTCGCTTCGATCTGAACGACCGATATACCCTTTGGAGCGGCCTGATAGGCGGCGGATTTTTGGCGCTCGCCTACTTCGGCTGCGATCAAAGCCAGGTGCAGCGCTATCTGACGGGCAAATCTATCGCACAGAGCCGTCTCAGCCTGCTGTTCAATGCAGTAGTGAAGATTCCCATGCAGCTCTTCATTCTGTTTATTGGAGCGATGGTGTTTGTGTTGTCGTTATTTGTTCGTTCGCCAATGATCTTTCAGCCGGTCGAGGCAGATCGCGCCGCCAAGACGTCGTCCTGGAAACCTGTCGAAGCACAATACCAGCGCGCCTTTGAAGAGCGCCGCGATGCGGCTTACAAGTTTGCGAATGCAATTCATCGTCCTGGCCCGGAAGCGACTTCGGCCCTAGCAGATTTTCGTTCCGCTCAGGGTAGCTTCAATCAAACCAGGCAGCAAGCTCTCCACATTGTGCAGAATCTACATCACGGCGAAAAGTTCGACGACACGAACTATATCTTTCTTTCGTTCGTGAAGTCTTACCTGCCGGTGGGTTTAGTTGGCTTGGTTATTGGGGTGATCTTTTCGGCCTCTATGGGTTCTACTTCCGGGGAGATCAACTCTCTGGCGACGGTTTCCGTCATCGATATCTACCGCCGCTTCTGGAACCGCAATCGCAGCGATCGTCACTATTTGCTCGCCTCCCGAATATTGACTGTGTTTTGGGGAGCTTACGCGGTCGCCTTTGCCGCTATTGGGGCGCGCGGCTTTGGAGCTCTTATCGAGCGGGTGAATATCGTTGGCTCGTGGTTTTATGGAGGGTTACTAGGCGTCTTCGTACTCGCGTTTTTCTGCAAACGCGTGCGCGGTACGGCTGCTTTTTATGGGGTGTTAGCCGGCGAAGCTGCGATCTTAGCCACGGCCTCCCTCACGCAGATCTCTTTCCTCTGGTACAACGTGATCGGCTGCCTGGTGGTTGTCGCGGTCGGTCTGGCCATTTCGGCGTTGCGGCCAACCGCCGGCCGCCTTAAATAAATCAGCTTGCACTAAACCTGGATAGTCGAAATGTCCACCGTCGACTGGTGCCCTTCCACTACGACAATGCCGCTTTCGGTAACGTGATACTTTTGACGGTCTTCGTCGACGTTGTAGCCGATCTGCGTTCCCTCGGGAATCCTGACGTTCTTGTCTAAAATGGCCCGCCGGACTTTCGAGTGGCGGGCAATGTCACAGTTATCGAAAATAACGGAATTCTCAACCACCGATCCAGTGTGAACGCGAACGCCACGCCCGAGCACGGAGCCTTTCACAATTCCGCCGGAAACGATCGAGCTTCCGGCAATGATGGAGTCGATGGCTATTCCGCGCCGTCCTTCTTCATCGAACACAAACTTGGCCGGCGCGTCAAAATAGCCGGCCGTTCGCAAGGGCCACTGCCGGTTATATAGATTGAGCTCCGGCGAAACCGCGCGCAGATCCATGCTGGCTTCGTAGTAGGCATCCAAAGTTCCCACATCGCGCCAATATTGTGGCGAGCCGATGGGGTCTCCGGGAATGACATTAGTCTGGAAGTTGTACGCGTACATATCCGCGCGGCCTATCAGGGACGGCAGAATGTCTTTGCCGAAATCGTGCGAGCTCTCCTCGTTTTTGCTGTCCTTATAAAGCTCCTCGAGCAGCAGATCTGTCGAAAATACGTAATTCCCCATGGACGCGTACACGCGCGTCGGATCGTCGGGCATCGTGGGCGCATCGGACTTTTTTTCGTGGAACCCGACGATACTGCCCTCCGGCGTGGTCTCGAGCACGCCAAACTCCTCCGCAAGTTCCTTTTGTACGGGGATGGCGGCTACCGTTACGCCGGCGCGCTTCTCCACGTGGTATTCGATCATCTGCCTGATATTCATGCGGTAGATGTGATCGGCGCCGAAAATAGCCACGACGTGAGGGTCGGCCTGCTCGATCAGGTTGAGATTTTGAGAGATCGCGTCCGCGGTCCCGCGGTACCAATCCTCCTGGGCCGATCGCATCTGCGCCGGTACTGGAATGATGAAGTTGTTCTTGAGGAGACCGCTGACTTCCCAGCCCTCGCGCAGGTGCTGCAACAGGGATTGGCTCTTGAATTGAATCAGAACGTAAATGGAATAAATCCCCGAATTGACTAAATTGCTAAGAACGAAATCGACAATCCGATAGCGGCCACCGAATGGTACCGCAGGCTTGGCCCGCTCTTTCGTTAATGGATAAAGGCGGGTGCCTTTCCCGCCGGCAAGCACAAACGAAAGAACCCGAAGCTGCATGCTGACAACCTCCGCCGATTAAGCATATCCGAACAGGTATTTCGATTTGCTAGACGGCGGTGGGCAAGAATGATTACTCGCAAGCTGCGCCACAACCTTTACCAGTGAGGATAAACGAGTAGTGTTTAGCTGTGATTCCAATCCATCGCGAGCTGAACGAAGGAACGCACAGCGACACCGGTGGGGCCCTTGGATAGCCACGCCTTGCTGTCATCCAGCCAGGCCGTGGCCGCAATATCGAGATGAATCCAGGGCGTTGGATCGGCGAACTCGCGCAGGAACCATGCCGCGGTAATGGATCCACCGTAACGCCCGCCGATATTGGGCAAATCGGCATAGGCGGATTTCAAATATTCTTTGTATTCGTCGTCCATCGGCAACTGCCAGGTCTTTTCTCCGGCGATGCGGGCGGCCGCCAGGAAACGATCCAGAAACTCCTGTTTATTCGTAAATGCGCCGGCGTTATAGTGGCCGAGCGCGATGCCGATAGCGCCGGTTAGCGTAGCGGCGTCAACAATGTGCGTCGCGCCATTGCGGCTGGCGTACGTGATCGCATCGGCCAAGATCAGACGACCTTCCGCGTCCGTATTCAGCACCTCGATGGTCTTGCCGGCGAGCGATGTCACAATGTCGCCGGGCCGCTGCGCATTGCCGTTGACCATATTCTCTACGGTGGGGACATAGGCGGTGACGGGGATGGCAGGCTTGAGCTGAGCGATAGCCTTCATGGCGCCGATCACAGCCGCGGCTCCAGCCATGTCGTACTTCATCTTTTCCATGCCATCGGATGGCTTGATCGAGATTCCGCCGGTGTCGAACGTCACGCCTTTGCCGATGAGCGCCAGATGGTCCTCGCCGACGGGCATGGACGGACGGTATTTTATGACGATCAGAAAAGGTGGATTACTGCTGCCCTGCGCGACTCCCAGCAATGCCCCCATTCCCAGATCGCGCATGCGGTCCTGATCCAACACTTCACATTCAAGTCCCAGTTCGGTAGCCATCTGTCTGGCAGCTTCCGCTAGCGCCGCGGGGGTCAGCTTGTTAGCTGGTTCATTGGCCAGGTCGCGAGTCAGATTCTGAGATTCCGCTATGGTCTGCCCGCGCGCTATCGCCGGTTGGAGAGAATCGGCATCGGCGCCCGGAGCAATTATCGAGAAGGAATCAATTTGCTTCTCGTTCTTCTTGGGATCGGATTTGTATTTGTCTGCCTCCCAAAGGCCCAGCAGGGCGCCTTCAGTGGCAGCCGCAATATAATCCGGAGCTTCGAAACCGTTCAGAGACAGCGCGACGGTACGCGCGCCTTTGCTTTTGAGCGAGCGGAGCAGAGCGCCGCCCAATCTGCGGGCCTCTACGGTTGAAAACTTCTCTCGCTTACCTCCGCCAATGACGACCAGCCGCTTCGCGCTTGTCCCTTGCGGACGATGCAAAATGGCGATCTCGTACAGTTTGCCTGTAAATTCACCGGTATTGCGAAGATCGGCAAGCCAGCCGGACTGAGCCGCTATTTCGGGGTCCGCGCTGGACTCGGACGCAACTGCGGGAGCCTCGGCCGCATTCTTCTCTTCGGCTTCAAAGCAGATCACCGCCAGAGCGTCGACCGGCAATTTCTCGAGGGGTGAAGTTTCAAGTTGAATTTGCATGGATTTCCTTTAGGCGGGTGAGGGGGCCTGACATCGTTGGAACGAAGTCATTCGCGAGCACGTCTGCCAATCGCGGCTTTCGCTTCAGCTTGCATTTCCTTGGCCTTGATGGCCTCGCGTTTATCGTGGAACTTTTTGCCCTTCGCCACGGCGATCTCCACTTTGATATGGCCGCCCTTCAGATAGAGTTTGGTGGGGATGAGCGTCAGGCCTTTTTCGCGCGTCTCGATGCGCAATTTTTCGATTTCCGACCGGTGAAGCAGCAGTTTGCGCTTGCGAACCGGCGCGTGATTCATGATATTGCCGTGAGAATACTCGCTTATATGGGCGTTCATCAGCCAAGCTTCGTTGTCGCTTACCTCAGCGTAGCTTTCCTTCAATTGAATTTTCCCGGTTTTGGCGGACTTCACCTCTGTGCCGGCCAGTACTATCCCAGCTTCGTAACGATCGAGTAGATGATAATTATGGCCAGCCGAGCGGTTTTCGCTCAAAATCTGCATCTCGCCTTGCTGCGGCACTCGGGTCAGCCGTCTTCTTTTCTAAATTGTCGCCCGGCAGGGTTTGGGTCTGCACGGCAGGTCCGGCCCGAACGTCTTCCACTGACAGAAGAGAGGAATAGACCGCCCATGCGACAGTGTTTCTTTAGGCTAGGGCCGGGACGAAGTGTGTACTGTGACCGCTGAGCCGAACCGATATGCGTTTTAGTAGTCTAACATGAGCTGGGGATGCGTCTAAGGTGAATGTTTCGAAGAGATTGCAGCAGGGTCTTGCGCTGGCGTGCGCCCTTGTCTTAATGGTTCCACCGTTTGAGGCCCGCACCAAACAGGGCGACAAACTCATGAAACTGGGCCAGAAGGCCGAGGCCCAAAAGGACTACGACACAGCTCTCAATTATTACGACAAAGCTTTGGACACGGACCGTCAGGAAGCTACCTATCTGTTGGCCGACCAGCGCGTACGCGGAAAGGCAGCGGAGGCGCATGTTGCGGAGGGCCGGAAAATGCAGCAGGAGCAGAAACTGGACCAAGCCCTGGTTCAGTTCCAGAAAGCCTTCCTGGCAGACCCTGGATCGCAGATCGCGCTGCAGGAAATTCGCCAGACGACAGAGATGATCAAAGAAGCGTTCAGGGTCCCGGCCGGAACGCCCATCCTGACGCCGGCTGAAAAAGCACGCCAGGAGACCGAGCGGCGGATCAACTCGCTGGAAGGTCCGCCGCAGCTCAAGCCTTTGAACGATCGGCTCCCCCTGCTGAAGATCAACAATCAGCCGGCGCGGGTAATGTACGACAGCGTGGGCAAGCTGGCCGGCATCAACGTTCTTTACGACCCGCAAGGGATCGAAACTGTCCCTGGGAAGAACTTCAACTTGGACTTGACGAACGTGACCTTAGATGAAGCCTTGAACTATATCGCTCTGGAGACGCACACGTTCTGGAAACCGATCAGCGGAAATGCCATTTTCGTAACCCAGGAAAGTGACCCCAAGCGCCAGGAATATCAGGACGAAGTTGTGAAGGTGTTCTACGTCCAGAATGCCACCACGGCAAATGAATTCAACGAGATTTTTAATGGTGTTCGTCAAGGCGCCAAGTTAACTACCGGCTCGTTCTCAGTGGCCAGTCAAAACGCAATCATCATCCGCGGCAGTATGGATACCATCGCGTTAGCTGAAAGACTTATCCACGATCTGGATAGGCCAAAACCGGAAGTGGTGATCGACGTCATCGTCATGGAGGTGGCAAGAAATAAAACCACTACGCTGGGAGCGGCGCTGGCCGGACAAACTGGCGGTATAAATACTGCCATCCAGTTCACGCCCCGAAATCCGGTTCTTTTCGGCGCCGGAACAACCACTGGCACGACGACTGGTACGACAACTGGAACCACGACTGGGACCACAACCGGTACGACGACCGGAACCACAACTGGTACCACCACCGGGACCACGACTGGAACGACCACCGGTACGACCACCGGAACAACCGGCCTCACGACTGGAACCACAACCGGCACCACCACCGGCACGACGACCGGCTCTTACATTGCTTTATCGCAATTGGCCCATGTTGCGAGCAGCGATTTCTCCGTCAGCTTGCCGGGCGCGCTCATACAAGCTCTGCTGACCGATGCGTCGACGCGGGTGCTGGAACGGCCGCAGATGCGGGTTACCGATAACGGCAAGGCCACGCTCAAAATCGGGAGCAAAATTCCCTACGTTTCGGGCTCGCTCAACTCTGCTGTCGCGACCCCGGGCTCCATCCCTTACGCGACCACTCAATTCCAGCAAGTGGATGTCGGTACCAACATCGATCTACAGCCGCATGTCAACGGCACTGAAGACGTCAGCATGCACATTAAAGTGGAGGTTTCAAGCGTACTATCGACCGAAACCATCGCGGGCGTTCAGCAGCCCATCATCGAACAGAAGGTCAACGAAGCCGATATTCGGATGAAGGACGGTGAGGTCAGCGTTCTGGGCGGCTTGTACGACGATGAAAACGACAACTCGGTTGCCGGGATTCCAGGCGTCACGAACATTCCGGTGCTCGGGTACTTCTTCGGAACAAAGACCAAGACCCATAACAAGGACGAAGTTCTGATTGCGATAATTCCCCATATCGTACGGGCGCCGGATCTGGGCAATAGCGGTGACGAAGGCGTTCTCGCCGGAACGGAGCGGGTCATCCGGGTGGAGCGCCGTCCGCAAGCCACGCCGGTCTCGACCGTAACACAGCCAGCAACTGTTCCCATTGCTCCGGCATCGCCGCTTTCACCCGCGGGGAATCCTCGGCCGCAAACACCGCCAGCTTCGACGCCGATGACGACGCCGCCCAATCGGCCGCGCGTAGTCTCGCCGCCTCCTGCCAATCCCGCTTCAGGACAGCCAAATCCTTAAATCGAGAACGCGGTACATGTTACGACGGAACGATAGCCCGGGCTTAGCAAGACGGCGCAAGAGCCAGGCTGGATTAACGCTGATTGAACTGATTGTTGCCTTCACCATTCTGCTGATTCTCAGCACCATGGCAGTTCCCATGGCGCGCTATCAAATCCGGCGCCAACGAGAGAAGGAGCTCCGTAACGACCTGGAAGATATGCGGCATGCCATCGACAAATACAAAGACTACTGCGATCAGGGAAAACTTCAAGCGACCAACCAGGACGCATACTGCTATCCGTTAACTCTGGAAGCGCTGGTGGATGGCGTGAAGCTGACCAACACGATTGCCGGCGCCGGTGAAAGCGGCAAAATGAAATTCCTGCGGCGCATTCCGAAGGACCCCATGACCGGTGACACCGATTGGGGCAAGCGGAGCATGCAAGATGATGCCGATTCTACCTCCTGGGGCGGCCAGAACGTGTTTGACGTGTACTCCAAGAGTATGGACAAGGCCAGTGACGGAACTGCGTACTCGGAATGGTGATGAGCGCTCCAGATCGGCTCAGGCCCGCCAAGCTAGCGAAGCTCAAACGCGCGCTGCGCGGCTTTACGTTGATCGAGCTGATGGTCGTGATGGCGATCATCTCGATTTTGCTAGCCATTGCGCTGCCTATTTATCAGAAATCGATCATACGCGCAAAAGAGAGCGTTCTGCGCAACAATCTTTTTACGATACGAACCATGATCGACGAGTACACCATCGATAAGCAACACGCGCCTGAGTCTTTGCAGGAGTTGGTCTCGGAGGGGTATCTCAGACAAGTTCCGCAAGATCCGATGACGGGGTCCGATCAGACCTGGCGAATCGTCATGGAGGATGAGTCTGTCGGCGGCAGTAACAGCCCACCGGGCATTTTCGACGTCAAGAGCGGTTCCGATAAGACTTCCTTGGACGGCAGCGCCTACGCCGATTGGTGAGAATGCGTTGGCCCTTGTTAAACTGGGGTGTTCGCGCCCAATCCCCGATCGTCTAATGGTAGGACAGCGGCCTTTGGAGCCGTTAATCGTGGTTCGAATCCATGTCGGGGAGCC